>JBASRE010000003.1:0-44111 GCA_049273695.1 Pyrinomonadaceae bacterium | reverse complement strand
GCTAACGACAACTAACTCGGTTTTGTGTCAACGAACAAGCGGACAAATCGAAACTTGCTCAACTGCATCCGGCGGGATGCTAGTAGTGTCCGTTTGACAGCAACGTCTGCTTCATAGATGCGTCTTGGCGTGAGAAAAGTTCACGCAAAGGCGCCAAGTCGCAAAGGAACGCAAAGTTAGATTCATGACTGATCGAAGACATCTCACCGATCTTGAACGCCTCGCCATTCGCGAGCGGCCCCAGGGCCAGCCGCTAATGCATCAGACCTGGGGCAAGCTCCTCTTCATGCATTGGCGCATTGAAGAAAAACTGCTACGCCCGCTGATTCCGGAGCAACTTGAAATCGACACTTTCGACGGCACCGCCTGGATCGGAATCATTCCGTTCACGATGTGGGACATTCGAGCGTTGCCGCCCTTCGTGCCGCCCGTGCCGGGTTTGAGCTCGGCCCACGAGCTGAACGTGCGCACTTACGTTCACTACGATCGCGTACCCGGCGTCTGGTTCTTCTCGCTCGACTGTAACAGCGTCGCCGCGGTGCTGGCTGCGCGCGCGTTTTATCATCTGCCGTACTTCAACGCCGACATCGATCTCAAGCAGCGCGGTGAGAAGATTAATTACGCGCTCAAGCGAACGGACGAACCGCGCGCACGTTTCAAAGGCTCGTGGAATGTCGGCAAGACAGTTCCCTACTCGCATCCCGGCTCGCTCGAGTTCTTTTTGACGGAGCGCTATTGCCTGTACGCGGAAGATGACGGCGAGCTCTACCGCGCCCGCATTCATCATCCGCCGTGGCCTTTGCAGAAAGCCACCATGAACGCCTATTCATCTACGATGATCGAATCGTTGGGATTGCCTTCACCGTCGGGAGAACCGGTGTTGAATTACGCGGAAGAGATCGATGTGAACATCTGGCCAATTCATCGCGTGTAAGGTACGCAGGCCTCTGGCCTGCTGCATGGGGTACGCAGGCCGCTGGCCTGCTAGCACGCCAGAGGCGTGCGTACCGCCGACACGACAAACAACTCGCGCGAGCCAAGCTTGAAAGGCTCACTCTTTAGCGAGCCGAAGCAATTTACAATCTCGAATCCTGCGCGCTCCAGCATCCTGCGAATTTCCGCAACCGTGTAAATCCAATGCTTGGCCTTGCGCGAGTCGGTCTCGCCGTTCCGTTCAAAGATGTATTCGCTGTCAACACAACTCTCTTCCGCGAGATATCGTTCTCGAATCGTCATGACGATGTCGCCCATTTCGTGACAACTCTGCTCTTCAAAATCCGGCAAAACGGATTCGGCCGCCATTGCTGTGTTGATTAGGAACCGTGCACCAGGTTTTAGAGCGCGCGCGACGCCTTTCAGAAACTTCTCCATGTCCGCGTACTCGAGAAACCCGAAGCTGTTTCCAAAGCAGAACGCGCCGTCATACACACCAAGACCTTCGATAAAGCGCATATCGCCCAGGATGAACTCGGTCGCGTCAGAACCCCGACTCGTCGGGGTAGCGGGCGGGCCCAGGGCGCTAGCTGCCGCCGCACGCGCCTCTTCTATGAACTCCTCCGCGAGATCAATTCCGGTGACTCGATATCCACGATTGGCCAACTCAAACGCCAGCCGGCCGTTGCCGCACGGAACGTCGAGCAAGCGCGCGCCCGGGTCACAATTCAGGTTTTGAATCAGGAAGTCGGCTTCTGCCGTTGTTTGTTCCGGCGGGATCGCCCGGCGCCAAAGGTCAAGCGTGACGCCGTGGAAAAAGGTTTCGAACCAGTTGTGCGCGATGGTCATTTTGGAGTGCGGCGACTTGTCGCCGCTTTCTCATCTTGAAGTTTCATTAAGCGGCGTACAAAAGCGCCGTCATGAGCACCCCACTTGATCACCCCAGCCGAGATGCTCGGCCGGGGACCCCGGTCGCTGCTCGCGCGGGGACCCCGCCGCCCGGCGCACTCCAAAATCACTCGGGCCTTTCAAGCGGCGGCAGCACGGCGATGAAATCGTTTTCGAAACGAAGCGCGTAATCGTTGAGTAGCTCAGTCACGCGCCCCTGAGTCTTCGATCGCACGATCAATCCCGCGTGGTGCTTTTTCTTTACCCGATAGGCGATCTCCGGATCGTCATAGGCCGACGTGTCGGGAAACTCCTGCTTCGCCAGCGACAAAACGATCCCGGCGTGTTCCCGGCGCGGGCGCAAGCGTGGTCCGTGACCGACACCTCTCACCTCGAGCTTGGCCCATTCGCGCCACAGATTTATTCCCGAAGCCGCCTCGAGAACGTCAGCGATGTAAGCGCCGCCCACGCGCGAAGCGATCTCGAGAAAATAGAACTCGCCATCAGCTTCGCTCTTGATGAATTCGGCGTGGGTAGCTCCGATTTCCATGCGCATTGCTTTGATCAAGCGTCGATTGATCTCTAAAAGCTTTTTCTTTTCGCGCGAGTCATGCGGAATAGTCTGCGAGATGTATGCGCCGCCGCCGTGGGCGACTTGCAAAGGCGGCCGGCCATACTTGTTCACGCCGGCGAACGCGACGCGTCCATTACTGACCAGCGAATCCACGTGAAAGACTTCGCCGGGGATAAAGCGCGCGAGCACGTGATACGAAGCCCGCTCGCGCAATGCTTCGCGCTGGTTCAGTTCGTCGATGGCCTTCCAGGCATCGTCAGCGTTCTCCAGTTTGCGAATGCCAATCGCGGAAACATCCGAACGCGGTTTCAAAACCCACGGCGGAGGCACGCGCTTCAGGTACTCGGCAATCTCATCGTTGTTGATGGCCGGCACGAACTCGGGAACCGTCAATCCTGCATCGCGCGCTTTAACGGCCATCGAATACTTGTCGCGAAACGTTTTCGCGGTTGAGCTACCCATGCCCGGCAGGCACAAGTGTTCGCGCGCCAGGGCCGCAACGACGACGTCAAACTCTTCCAGCGCGACAATGCGATTGGCCGGACGCGTCTTCGCGATGTGCGCAACCAGATCGAGAAACAACTCGACCGGCGCGTCGTTCGGCAGGGCAAACACTTCATCCAGCACGTCGCGCGGCCAATCCTCATTCAGCATCTTCTCTTTCGTGACGAGGATGACGTTGCAGCCCTGCGCTTTGCACTCGCGCATGAAGTCGCCGCCTTTGAAAAACGTCGCGAAACAAATGATGTTAAGTGGTCGGTCAGCGGGGGTCATGATTTGAGCTGCGCAACTATACATCTTTGCTGCCGTTTGGTCAGCAGAATCGTGTATAGTGGCGGCTCTTTTTGGAGTGCGCCGGCAAAGCGCAGCGACGACGGCGCTTTGGATCACTTTTCTGCGGACCAATCCAAAGCGGCGTCGAAGCCGCCGCACTCCAAATCCACCAAATATGATTTTTCGCGGGCCATACCCTGACGTCACGATCCCTGAAGTTTCCCTCACCGATTTCATCTTCAGCTCGACGCAGCAGATTAAGGACAAGCCGGCACTCATCGACGGCCCGAGCGGCCGCGTGCTCACGTACGGACAACTAGAGGACGCAGTCCGGCGCGTCGCCGCCAGCCTGGCGCAGCGAGGATTCAAGAAAGGTGACGTGCTGGGAATCTTCAGCGTTAACTGCCCCGAATACGGCGTCCTGTTTCATGCGGTAGCCATGCTCGGCGGCATCAACACGACGCTGAATCCGCTCTACACCGCTGAAGAGGCGGCGGCCCAACTGAAAAATGCGGGCGCGAAGATCCTGGTTACCGCGCCGCCATTCATTGAGAAAGCGCGCGAGGCAGCCGAAGCAGCAAACATCGAAGAGCTGTTCGTGTTTGGCGAAGCCGAAGGCGCGAAACCGTTCGCGTCGCTGCTTGAAAGCGACGGCAATCCGCCGAAAGTCGAAATCAATCCACGCGAAGACCTGGTAGCGTTGCCTTATTCCAGCGGCACAACCGGTTTGCCGAAAGGCGTGATGCTCACGCACTACAACCTGGTCGCCAACATGCGTCAGATGGACGGGCTCGAATACTTCCATCAGGACGACATCCTGCTTTGCGTGCTGCCGCTCTTTCACATCTATGGTCTCGTCGTTGTGCTCAACATGGGTCTCCACCTGGGCGCGACGATCGTGACGATGCCGCGCTTCGATCTCGAACAGTTCCTGGGCACCATTCAGAAGTATCGCGTGACGCTTTCGCACATCGTGCCGCCGATTGTGCTGAAGTTGGCTAAGGATCCGGTCGTTGACGACTACGACTTCTCAACTTTGAAGACGATTTTTTCCGGAGCCGCGCCGCTGGGGGCGGAGTTGACGCGCGAATGCATCGAACGAATCGGCTGCGGCATTCGGCAAGGCTACGGCATGACTGAAACCAGTCCCGTGACGCACAGCAGTCCGGTTGATTCGTCAAAGATGAAGCTGGGGTCGATTGGTCCGCCCGCCCCCAACACTGAATGCAAACTCGTCGATCCGGCCACCGGCGCTGAACTTGGTCCGAATCAGGAAGGCGAAGTCTGCGTGCGCGGGCCGCAGGTGATGACCGGCTATCTCAACAATCCCGAGGCGACCGCGCGCACCATCGACGCCGATGGTTGGCTGCACACGGGCGACATCGGTTACGCGGATGACGACGGACACTTTTACATCGTCGATCGCGTCAAGGAACTGATCAAATACAAAGGATTCCAGATCGCGCCTGCGGAACTCGAGGCCGTGCTTGTCACGCACCCGGCTGTCGCTGACGCTGCTGTAATCCCCTTCCCGGACGATGAAGCGGGCGAAGTCCCCAAAGCGTTTATCGTGCTCAAGAGCGAAGCGTCGCCTGAAGTAATAAAGGAGTACGTCGCCGCTCGCGTCGCGCCGTACAAGAAGATTCGTGAGATTGAGTTCATCGATCAGATTCCTAAATCGCTCTCAGGAAAAATCCTCCGGCGCGTGCTGGTGGAAAAAGAGCGCGCAAAAACACAGGCCGGGTCCGTTTAGTTTTCACAGTTCGTTTAGAGTCGGGCTACTGCCCGGCCCGGCCGGCCGGTAGGCCGCTTCTAAACCAGAGAATAAAATGACAGAACAGGTTGACCCGGAAAGAATTTCACGCGCCGTGCGCGCATACTTTTTGGCGATTCGTGCCATGGACCCGGAGGCGATTGCCAACACTTTCGCCGAAGACGGCACGACTTATGATCCGGTGGGCTCGGCAGGAGTCACCGGACGGGATGCGATTCGCGAATTCTTCAGTTCCATCTATAAAAACTTCAAGAGTGTTGCTTTGACCGAAGATTCGATTTTCGTAGCCGGCGATGGCGCTGCGGTTAAGTGGACCGGAAAAGGGACGAGCGCCAACGGCAAGAACGTGAACTTCGAAGGCATCGACGTGTTTGAGGTAAACGCGGACGGAAAGATTCGAACGATTCGCGCCTATTGGAATCCCGCTGAAATGATCGCGCAGTTGTGAGATGCGAAGTTTCAAGTTTCAGGTTTCAAGTTTCAAGTTTGGCCCGCGAAGTTGAAACCTGAAACTTTAAACTTGAAATTGAACTTTTATGACACCAGTAATCACAGCGCCTGCCTGGACAATTCCGGGATTTCTCGAAGCGCGCGAAAACAATCACCTTTTCATCAGCGGCGTTGACGCAACTGCGCTCACACACAAATACGGCTCGCCTTTATTCGTCTTTTCTGAACCGCGCATTCGCGCCAACATCGCGCGTCTGCAAGCGGCGGCAAAAACCGTCGATCGGCCGATTAAGTTTTGCTACGCCTCAAAAGCAAATTCCAACATGTCCGTGCTCGGCGCCGTGCGCGACGCGGGCATCGACATCGAAGTTAATAGCGGCGGCGAGCTCTTTAAGGCCCTGCGCGCCGGCTTTCGTCCCGATCAAATCATTTTCAACGGCACGAGCAAGACGGATGAAGAGTTGGACGAAGCAGTGCGTGCCGGCATCTACGCCATCAACGTTGATTCGATTTACGAAATCGAGTTGGTAGAAGACGCCGTGCGCCGCGCGCGCTCAGAATTGAACTCAGGTTTACCGCCGGCGCGAGTCGCGCTGCGTCTGGTGCCGGAGATCGGCACGCGCTCGCATCTCGGTTTGCAGACCGCGTTGCTGACTTCAAAGTTTGGCATCTCGTCATCAGAAGTGCTCGACGCATTTCGACGCGGCTTACAGCACCCTGATTTAGTTCACGTCTGTGGCATTCACATTCACGTTGGCTCGCAGACGCCGGACGTTGAGCCGTTCGCCGAAGCGTTCAAGAGCATGTGGAACCACTTGATGACGATTTATCGCGAGACCGGCCACACGCTCGAGCACATAAATCTCGGCGGCGGCATTCCGGTCAATTACTTACGCGACCGTTCACAAGCGGATGAACTCCCTGAGCACGAGCGCGACATGCTCGGTGCATCGCTGGAGCCATCGGAAGTTTTGTCTGAGGCGCTGCGGGTCGCGCGCGAATCAGCCCGCGATGTCGAAGCGGAACATCTGCTCGATAAAGTCACGATTCTGCTGGAACCTGGCCGCAGTATCATTGCGGACACAGGCGTTTTGTTGACGAAAGTGCGCAACATCAAACAGCGTCCGGAAACGGGCGACGTCTGGTTGCTGACTGATGCCGGCTACAACCTGCTTTTGTCGATGAACAATTACAAGTGGTATTACCACCTGGTTTCGGCGTCGCGCGCGTGTGATTCGCTGGATGCCCAATACAAAGTCGCGGGACCGCTGTGCGATTCCGGCGACGTTTATTTCGACATCGAACGACACGGCCGTCTGCCTGACTACCGTCGGCTGCCGCTCGAAGTAAAACCCGGCGAAGTGCTCGGTCTATTGAATGCCGGCGCGTACTCGTTCTCGCAAATGTTTCCGTACAACGGCCGGCCGCTGCCCGCGGCGGTGATGGTGCGCGCGGGCGGCAAAGCGGACGTGATTCGAAAGCGCGACTCGTACGAAGATCTTTTGTTCAATGAGGTGTGGTAAATGTAATTCAAGTGAGGGCCGGGATCAGATTCCAAATTCAAGATTCCAAATTCCAAGGTCACGATCACGATCACGATCAGGATCAAGATCACAATCACGATCACGATCACGATCACGATCAAGATCAGCGGAATCCCGAGTGCTCAAATTCTGCGTTTCTGGAGTCTGAATTTGGAATCTGGAGTCTGGGATCCGACATCTGGAACTTGAAATCTGGAGTCTGGAATCTGGAGTCTGAATTTGAAATCTGGAATCTGGAATCTGGAATCTGGAATTTGGAATTTGGAATCCGACATGTTCAGCGTACAGGGCAGGATTACGACCGATACGCATTCCTTCGGCTTTATCAACTCCCTTGAAGGAGCAATACCCATGCGTTACACCCGTTTTGAAGACTTGCCAGTTTGGAACAATGCGATCGAGCTAGCCGTGGCCGTTTACAGCCTGACGGACCGCACTGAGTTCAGACGCCGCCGTAGCCTCAGAGATCAGATTGAGCGTGCGGGGGTTTCCGTTTCAAATAATATTGCCGAAGGTTTTGAACGCGGCACTAACAATGAACTCCTGTCCTTCCTCTACATCGCGCGCGGCTCGGCAGGCGAAGTGCGCTCGATGCTCTGCCTAATCGAACGACTGCCTGCTCTGAGCGAGCTTGCGGGCGAGCTCAGAAAAGTGAAGTCCAAGGCCGAAAGCTGCTCGAGACAGTTGAAGGCCTGGGCGAAATCCCTTCAGGATTCCGATTTCAAAGGCGAGCGCCACGTTAACGCGAAGATGAAACGCGCGGCGCAAGCTACGAAGGAGCGCGAAGAATTCCTAAATGAACTAGCCGAGATTCGCGCGAAGGCTAAAGCCGCCACAAATCAGAACGAGTAACGCAGAATCGGAAACAATTTACGGCCGCATCGGCGCGAGCGAGCAAATGAATTCGAAACTCCAAACTCCAAACTTGAAACCTACTAACGGACAACTCGTTCGCGGCTTGACGCTGATCGCGGCGATGTCAGTCGTCGTCGGCAACGTCATCGGCACCGGCGTCTTTCTCAAGGCGCGCGTGATGACTTGCAACGTCGGCACGCCGGGGCGAGTCCTCGGAGTGTACGTAGTCGCCGGACTGCTTTCGCTCGCGGGAGCGCTCAGTTACGCAGAACTCTCCGCGATGATGCCGCGCGCCGGCGGTGAGTACGTCTTCATGCGCGAAGCCTACGGCCGGCCATGGGCGTTCCTCTACGGCTGGATGTCATTCTTCATCGGCAAGGCCGGTTCGCAGGCAGCGCTTGGTGTGCAACTCGCGCTCTTTCTCAACACGATGATCGGCGGACGCCTCGGTGGCGACTTCTTTTCCGCGAATGTGTTCGGCTTCGCCATTCCCTTCGGCAAGGTCCAGATCATCGCGCTCGCCTCGATCCTGATCGTCACCGGAATCAATTGTTTGGCCGTGAAAGTCAGCGGCGGCGTGGCTTCGATTCTCTCAGCAGTCAAAGTCGCGCTCGTCCTGGTCATCGGCATTGGAGCATTCCTGTTGGCGGACGGCGCAGACTGGTCGCATCTGACAATGGCGAATGTCGGCGGCACGTGCCAAAACGTGAGCGCCGCCGCTCAGATTGGGTTTGGCGGATTCATGGCGGCGATGCTCGGCGCGCTTTGGTCTTACGACGGGTGGAACAATGTCACGCTCGTTTCCGGCGAAGTGCAGAACCCGAGCCGTAATCTTCCGCGCGCGCTGATTGGCGGCACGCTTCTGATCATGGCGCTGTACCTGTTTGTTAATCTTGCGTACTTCTACGTCATGTCTCCGACTGATGTCGCCAGCGTCTCGACCAGTTCATCTGTCGCTACCGAAGTTGCGCGCAGATTCCTCGGGCCGGTCGCGATTACGTTCATTGCGGCGGCGTTGCTATCTTCATCATTCGGCACTTTGCACACATCGATCCTGACCGGCGCGCGCGTGCCGTATGCGATGGCGCGCGACGGATTGTTCCCACGCAGCCTTTCACACGTTTCGCCGCGCACGCATGTGCCGACCGGCGCGCTGATCGTTCAGGCGGTTTGGGCTTGCATCCTCGTCATCGTCTTTTCATCGTCGTTCGACACACTTACGGACTACGCGATCTTCGGCCTGATGATCTTTTACGTGCTCTGCACTGCCGGCGTGTTTGTGCTGCGCCGCAAGATGCCGGACGCCGAGCGGCCTTATCGCGTGCTGGGTTATCCCGTTGTGCCGATCCTCTTCATCTTGTCAGCTACTTTGATCCTGGCGAGCACGCTTCTGGGCGCCCGTGGTGACTTTGTGAGTGGGTTAAGTTCGATCGGGAGCGGCAATGTGCTCTCCGGCCTCGGTGTACTAGCGCGTAATCCGGCGATCTCAGGAGTCGTCTTGATAGCTGCCGGACTTCCCGTGTACTGGCTGTGGACTCGTCTGGCTCAACGCGGCCAGAACGAATAGCGTCCCCAAACAGGTAACGACAATGAATCGCATCAAAACTACGGCTGTTTTGTCACTTCTCTTTGCCTCTTTGCTCGCAGTGCCTCAGAACACTCGGGCGCAGACGCCGCAAAAACCCCAGACACAGCAGGGCCTGGTCGATGAAGCGGCGCGGGTGACGCTGGCTAGGTTCGCGGACAAGAAGCTTACAGAGACTCAGCTTTCGATCACGTTGATCGACCTGCGCAATCCGCAGAAACCCGTGACCGCGAGCTATCGCGGCAACGAGCGAATCTATCCCGCCAGCGTCGTCAAACTCTTTTACTTTGCCGCCGTGCATCGGTGGCTTGAGGAGAAGAAGATTCAGGATTCCGACGAACTCAAGCGCGCGGTACGCGACATGGTTGTAGATTCGGGCAACGAAGCGACGCAGTACGTCCTCGACGTCCTCACGCAAACGACGAGTGGTTACGAATTGCCCGCGAAGGAAATGGAAGAGTGGCAGCAGAAACGGAATGCGGTGAACCGTTACTTCACTTCGCTCGGATACACGAACATCAACATCAATCAAAAAACCTTCTGCGAAGACGCGTATGGGCGCGACAAAGTCTCGCGCGGGCCCAAGGGTGAGAACCGAAACAAGCTGACGACCGATGCGACCGCGCGTCTGCTCGCGGAGATCGTGACCGGCCGTGCCGTCAACCCGGCACGCAGCGCACAGATGATGGAACTTCTGAAGCGCGATTACGCCGGCACGACGAAATACCAGGATGACCAAGGGCACGGGTTCACCGGCATTGCTTTGAAGGACATCGCTGGGGCGAAACTCTGGTCAAAAGCGGGCTGGACGAGCACGACCCGTCACGACGTCGCTTACATCGAGTTGCCCAACGGAGCGAAGTTCGTGCTCGCGGTGTTCACCGAAGGCCACGCGAACGAGCGCGAGATCATTCCGACCGTCGCGCGAGTCGTGATCGATGGAATGGGAGCGTTGAAGTAGAACAACGTCCTCTGACGGCGGCGATCACAGTGCCTGTCAGGCACGGAATGTTTATAGAACCTGGCTAACAATTAGATTCGCGAATCAGCGAAACGCCGCCGCGTTTCGCTGATTCGCTTTTGTCTGAAGATTGATTGACGACTATAAACATTGCGCGCCTGACGGCGTATGCGAACACATGCTTGAAGACCTATCAACCCGTCACGAGCCAATCACGAAGCTTTTCGCGCTACCGCATGCACGGGATGATTGGAATGAGTATCGCCTCACTGACGATCAAGTTCAGTTCTTTCACACAAACGGCTATCTCGCCGGGATCCGTGCTCTCAACGACGAACGGATCGAAGGGCTACGGAGCGAACTAACAAAGCTGATCGATCCGGGCCATCCGGGCCATCATCTCTTTTACGAATTTCATTCAAACGAATCGACTGATCCTTCGACGGTGCTTTTTCACGCTTTGGGTGCGTGGCGAATCTCGCTCGGCTTTCACGATCTGCTTTGGAACCCAGCGATCCTGATGGCTGCGTCGCAACTGATCGACGGCGCAGTCAGATTTTGGCACGACCAGCTTTTCTGCAAACCCGCCGCTCATGGCGGCGTGGTGGCGTGGCATCAGGACTACTCGTATTGGACGCGGACGCAGCCGATGGCGCACTTGTCGTGTTGGATCGGCCTCGACGATTCAACTGTTGAAAACGGCTGTGTTCACTACGTTCCCGGCAGTCATCGTTGGAATCTTTTGCCAGTCACCGGGCTGGCGAACGACATGGACGCGATTCAGTCCGTGTTGAGTGCTGAGCAGAAGTCACAATTCAAGCCGGTCGCGATTGAACTGAAAGCCGGCGAGTGTTCTTTTCATCATCCGCTGATGGTGCACGGCTCGTTCGAGAACCGCAGCAACCGCCCGCGCCGAGGCGCCGTTATCAACGTGTTTCGCGATGGTGTGCGTTCAGCGTCCAACGATTCGCTGCTCGCTGGCGTGCCGCCGATCCCGTCCGGCGAAGAGATGCGCGGTCAATTTTTTCCGCTGCTGTTCGATCCCGCCACCCCTTGAAAACGGGAACCTCTCTGTCGGGCTCGTGTCTAAGTAGAAGACAGGAGGACACACCGAATGCGAACGAACGCCTCGACAGGCGAGAGGGATAACTCTGCCAAACCCAACATCAATGTCACACCGCTAATCGATGTTCTGCTGGTGATGCTGATCATCTTTATGGTGGTATCGCCGCTGAAGCCCTCACGGTTTTTAACGAAGACGGCTTCGAAGCCTGACGAAACGCCCGTCGAAGCGCCGCCCCTGGGACTAGTGGTGACGATTAACCGCGACGGGACGCTCATGCTCAACCACACGCCTAACATGGGTTCGGTTTTTGACACAGCGAAGCTGAGTGAGGCGCTCCACGATGTTTTCGAAGAGCGTCTGCGTAATCGCGCTTTCCGTTACGAAGTGCGCGACCGAGTTGATATGCCCGACCACGCTCGCATAGAGAAGACCGTTTTCATTAAGGCGCCGCGCGCGATTCTCTATTCCGACGTAATGCGAGTGCTTGACGCGATTAAAGGCGCCGGCGCTACGCCGGTTGGTTTGCAGATAGACGAACTGAATTAGCTGCCGACGGGCCCAGCTCGACCTTACTACTCCCACTAAACTCCATCTGCTAGAATCGCGAAGAAACTTACTTCTGAGTTCATACCAGAGGATTCTGGGGGGACGTGTCATGACACCATTAGGGATTTCGCAGCCAGTCCATCTACTTCGCCGGCCGATTGCGACCAAGTTCGCGGTCGGAGTCGTTGCCTTGTGTTTCTCGGTTTCTTCGGTGGCTTGCAAAGGTTCGCAGGGCGCGCCAGCCGCAAACTCGGCGCCCGTGGCGGACGCGCCGCCGCAGAACTCCTATGCCGACGTAGTCGCGCGCGTGGCGCCCGCGGTGGTGACGATTAAGGCGAACAAGCGCGTGCGGCGATCACAGCAATTCCCGTTTCTCGATGATCCGTCGCTGCGTGATTGGTTCAACGATCGGCGTCGTGACCAGCAGCCGCAGCAACCACGCGAGTCGCTCGAGCGCGCCCTCGGCTCGGGTGTGATCGTCAGCGCGGACGGCTACATCATTACAAACCATCACGTCGTCGACGGCGCGGAAGACATCAAAGTGGACCTGACTGACGGTCGCACCCTTGATGCGAAACTGGTCGGGTTAGATCAGCCGAGCGATCTCGCTGTGCTTAAGGTGACGCAGGCGAGCCTTCCGTTCTTAATGCCGGGCGATTCCGACAAAGTTCGCGTCGGAGACGTAGCGCTGGCGATTGGAAATCCGCTGGACGTCGGGCAGACGGTGACGATGGGCATTATCAGCGCGAAGGGGCGCTCGACGCCGGGAACAGGCAGCGGCAACTTCGAAGACTTTCTCCAAACTGACGCCCCGATTAATCGCGGAAACTCTGGTGGCGCGCTGGTGAACACTAACGGCGATTTAATTGGCATCAATTCCCAAATCATCGGCGGTCTGTCCGGCGGAAACATCGGGATTGGTTTTGCGATTCCTTCGAACATGGTGCGCTCGGTCATGGATCAGCTAGTCAAGACCGGGGCAGTGCGTCGCGGCCAGTTAGGCATTAGTGTCAAGCGAGTTGATTCGGACATGGCGCAAAGCCTCGGCATGTCGGAGACTAAAGGCATCATCGTCAATGAGATCTTTAAAGCCAGCGCGGCGGAACGCGCCGGCATCCGTCAGGGGGACGTGATCATCGCGCTGAATGGTTCGCCGGTGAATGAAACGAACGCCTTTCGCAATCAAATCGCGAGTATGGCGCCGGGCACTCAGGTTACCTTGACGCTGCTCCGCGATAATCGCGAACAAAAGATCACTGCGAGCCTGGGAGAGTTCAAACCCGAAACCGCGCGTAATGAACAAGAAGAGTCGACCCGGCCTGGCTCAACGAATCAAGGAAAACTCGGACTAACTGTGATGCCTCTTACACCGGAAATCGCGTCGGAACTGAGTCTGGGTGCGGGCACCCAAGGTGTCGTCATCGAGACAGTTGATCCGGCGGGGCCAGCGGCCGCGGCAGGATTGGCGCGCGGCGATGTAATTCAGGAGGTAAACCGGCAGCCGATTCGTTCCGCAGCAGATTTGAGCGGCGCCATCGACAAAGCCGGAAACAGACCAGCCCTGCTGCTCATCAATCGGCGAGGCAACCCGGCCTACGTGACGGTGAGGCCGCGGGCGTAACTCTCTTCTGAAGATGCTTTCCAAGTCCGACAGGCTGAAAAGCTTGTCGGACTTTTTTTGGGAAGGAATTAATATCGGGGCGGCAAATACGCCGGAGGTTGCTGAGGGGCGAAGTATCCCTGAGTAGCAAAATCAAATCCGCAAAAACCGCAGAGGCGTGCGTGGGCATGAGACGCTTGCTGACAATTCGGACAGCGTTGCAACGGCGGTAGGCAAGCCATCACGATCAAGGTAATCAATAAGCCGACCGGATGAACGGCAAACCAAAACCAATGCGGCGAACGATTCTTGCGCTTCGCCATGTTCACTCCCAAAACGATAAGCCCGACGTAAACGGTCAGGGCAACCGCCGAAATTACTAACACCGCAATTAGAGCAACAACTTCGTCGTCTCGCATGTCCGTGTCCCTCTCCCGGTCTCGCGAACCCCTCGAGATTTGTGCCCTTCTATCCAGTTCGAGCACCTTTGTCAACGGTCGCCGACCCTTGAAAGTTTCAGTCCGAACGTTTATGCTGCGTTTCACCGATAGGACACGATTGCAGACATGCGTTTCATAGCAAACCCACCGAATCCCTGGCTAAGTCACTCAGTCGAATGGATTGGCGAACCTCCGCCCGCGAAGATAGAAGTTTACGAAGAGACCGAGACCCGTTCGATCATCAGCCACAACGACAGTCCCGACGTGGCGTTCGATCATTCAATCAACTGCTACCGGGGCTGCATTCACGGCTGCACATACTGCTTCAGCCGGCCCACACATGAATATCTCGATTTCGGCGCCGGCACTGATTTTGAGCGGAAGATAGTTGTGAAAGTAAACGCGCCGGTTCTTCTCCGGAAAGAATTGATGAAGCCTTCGTGGAAAGGTGAGCAGATCGTTTTCTCGTTCACGTCCGATCCTTACATTCCCCTCGAGGCCAACTACAGATTGACGCGCCAGTGTCTGGAAGTGTGCGCTGAGTTTCGGAATCCAGTGGGCATCGTTACCAAGTCCGCTTTGATTCGACGTGACGTTGATGTGTTACAGACGCTCGCCCGTGATGCGAGCGTCGGGGTGTACTTTTCGATTCCATTTGCGGACTACGGCACCGCTCGCGCGGTCGAGCCGTTTGCGCCTTCACCGAACGCGCGTTTCGAAGCGATGAAGATTCTCGCCGAGGCCGGCATCCAGGTCGGGATCGGGATCGCACCCACAATTCCCGGCTTGTCCACTGACATTCCCGGCCTTCTCAAACGCGCGAAAGACTGTGGCGCGACGAAAGCCTTCATCAACATGCTTCGCCTGCCGGGCGGTGTTGCTCCCTACTTCGAACAACGTCTGCGCGAACAACTTCCGACGAAAGCTGATCGGGTCCTGAATCGGATCCGCGAAGCGCGCGGCGGCAAAATCAACTCGAGCGTCTTCCACGATCGCATGCGCGGCAAAGGGCAATACTGGAACGCGCAGGAAAAACTCTTCGAGGTTTATTGCCGAAAGCTCGGCTTCAACGAGCATCGTGTCGGCAGCGATAGCCACGCGAACGCTAACACCTTCCGCAGACCGACGGCCCAAGGTTCTCTGTTTCATTAGTCGCTTGTGAACTGCTTCACGCAGCGAGCGACTAATCCTCACTAATTTGTTCGAAATTTGCTAGAGACAGCGCGGCGCACATCTCTTATAATGCCGCCAAGCCTGACAAATAGTTTCCCAACAGGAGGGCGCGGCGATGCTGATCAAAGATGTCATTCGCGACCGTGAGCCTTATTCCATGAAAGCGTCGGCGACCGTCATGGAAACGGCTGAGTTTATGGCGGGGCGCAAAATCGGTGCAGTGTGCGTGCTGGATGAGGAAGGAACGCTGATCGGCGTTTTCTCTGAACGCGACTTGCTGAACCGAGTCGTAGTGCTAAAGCACGACCCGACGACGCTGAAGCTCGGCGATGTCACAAGTCCGCTGCGCGCCGTGATTCGTTGTGATGAGACGCCCCATCAGGCTTTGGAACGCATGGAATTGATTGGCACACGCCATCTGCCAGTCGTCGATGGCGAGAAGTGGGTGGGGATGCTTTCGATGCGTGACTTGCTGCGCGTTGAACTGAGCGAGCAAGGCGACGAGATTAAGCTGCTGCACGAGTACATTAGTCTGTGAGCAGTGGGCAGTGGGCAGTGGGCAGTGGGCAGTGGGCAGTGGGCAGAAAATGATAGATGGGAAATGATAGATGGCAAATGGAAAATGATTTTTTCAGCGTTATTACCAATCGCCTTGTCCCTCCTCGCCGCATCATGCAGCCGTCCGCCTCCCGGACGCGGCGCCGGCGAAGTTGAGAACTCGCCGCAGTCACAAACCAGCTTCAAAGTCGAAACCGTCGTCGGTAATTTGGAAGTGCCGTGGTCGATCGTCTGGGCGCCGGACGGCCGAATGATCTTCACCGAACGACCCGGGCGCGTGCGTGTTTTTCAAAACGGAAAGTTGCAGTCGCAGCCGTTGTTCGTGGTGCCGGACGTGGACACGGGCGGCGAAACAGGGTTGATGAGCGTCGCGCTGCATCCTCAGTTTCAAACGAACCGGTTTGTTTACCTTTCGTACGGCTATACCGGCCAGGGCGAGCTTGTGCGCGTGGTTCGCTATCGCGAAACTCCAAACGGCTTCACCGATCGCAAGGTCATCATCGAGAACATTCCGTCGGCACAATTTCACGCCGGCTGTCGTTTACGTTTCGGGCCCGACGGAAAGTTGTACATCACGACGGGTGACGCAACCGATCGCAATCTGGCGCAGCAACTGAATTCAGTAGCCGGAAGATTCTGCGTTTGAATGATGACGGCACGATTCCGTCCGACAATCCTTTTGTGGGTCGCAACGATGCGCGCCCCGAAATCTTTGCCTATGGAAGTCGCAACGCGCAGGGCATTGATTTTCAGCCCGGCACGAACCTTTTGTTTGAAACTGAACACGGCCCGAGTGGCTTCGACGGTCCGGGCGGCGGTGACGAAGTAAATATTATCGATCGCGGCAAAAACTACGGCTGGCCGGCGATTCATCATCGACAGACGCGCGCCGGAATGGAAGCGCCTTTGCTCGAGTACACGCCGGCATGCGCGCCTGCCAGCGGCATGTTTTATCGCGGCTCACAGCTGCCGCAGTTCAAAGGAAATTTCTTTTTTGGCTGTTTGCGCGGAACCAAGATCATCCGCGTCGTGCTTGACGGCCGGCGCGTTGTTAGCGAAGAGAATCTGCTTGATGCAAAGTATGGCCGCATCCGCGATATCGCGGAGGGACCGGACGGATTCATTTACTTCTCGACTTCTAATCGTGATGGGCGGGGAAGGCCGGCAAGTGATGATGACCGAATCATGCGGCTGATACCGGTTAAGTAGCAGTGCTCGGTACGCGCGCCTCTGGCGTGCCGACTTTCAAAATGAAGCACGCCAGAGGCGTGCGTACCTTTAGATCTTCTTTCCCAAAACGGCGGTCTTACTCCAGCCAATAATCTGAAATCTTGGAAAACGATAATGGCTGACGACTTTGAAGTGTCGATTAGTCGTCTCAGAAAGTTCTGCGGGCGGGTGTGCTTTGAATCTGAACAGTAGTTCGAGGAAGCGGGTCGCGATTGACGGGCGCATCGGCAGGTTCAAAAAATAACCGCCTGGTGTGAGCACGCGCGCGAGTTCGCCAAAGCCTTCATCGAGCGGCACGTATTCCAGGACGCCACTCGTCACAATCAAGTCAAACGATTCATCCGGAAAAGGCAGCGACAGAATGTTGCCTTGCATGAACTCCACTTTCTGTTCGCGATGCTTTTGCTTGCTGACGTACTTCTTCGCGGTCGCCATCGATGAAGCCGAAAGGTCGAGCGCAGTCAGCTTAACTGGAACTTGGAGGTTCCGGAGCATTGCCAGCGTCAGCGTCCCGGTGCCGCATCCCGCGTCCAGAACGCGCGAGCCCGGAAACACCGGCAGCGGATGTTCATCGAAATACTGATCGAGTGACCGGCCGTAGCCATTAATCTTGAAGGTAAAGTCATACAAGCGCGCGATGCGATCGTAAAACGATCCGGCACGCGCTTCGGTTTTGGTCGCAGTAAGAACGTATTCCGCCATTATGAACCCTCATTGCTGACGCGCAATCAATCTGCGCGCGGCCGGCTGGTATGAGAACCGCGTCATTCTAGCCTGCTGCCGCTGATTTTCCAACACGATTTCCCAACATTCTGCTTCTCCCGACGCAATTTCCGCGCAAGCGGGCGAAGTTCGGCCCGTTCTGACCATGGGTAACTCCAATTTCTCGCCGCTAAGGAGAAGAAAAACATGCGAAAGAGAGTTTTGATTGGCCTGGCAGTGGGCTTGAGCTGTCTGTTTCTTTTGGCTGGTGCAGCCATCGAATACGGTTCCCGCAGTGTTCTGGCTGGTTACATTACGACCGCTCGACCTGAAGCAGCTGTCGAGCCGGTCGCGGAAGTGAATGGTTTTTCGGTTGAAGTGCTGATCGACGGCCGCCGGGCAACTGAGTACGCGGCGCGCGGTCGCCGTTACATTGAGGCGCTGGAAAGAGCTGAATACGAACTGCGCATTCACAACCCGACGGGGAGTCGAGTGGCGGTCGCGCTGGCGGTTGACGGCATGAACACAATTGACGCGCGGCACTCGAGCGCGTGGGAAGCGCGCAAGTGGGTGATTGAGCCGTACCGAACGATTCACGTGCGCGGATGGCAAATGAGCGCGGATAACGCGCGCCGGTTCTATTTCACGACTGAACGCGATTCGTATGGGGCAAAGATTGGCCAGACGCAGAACCTCGGCGTGATATCGGCAGTGTTCTTCCGCGAACGGCGCCCGGTAACCATCATGCCGGTGACACCCGGCGGTCGCGAAGATAGGCCGACCTACAAACGAGGCGATGCGGACCGAACTCAGAACGCGCCTGACGAGTCGTCGCCTTCAGCCGGCGCGAATCGCGACGCAGCCAAGCCGCGCAGCACGACACCGTATCCGCCGCCTGACGACGAGTCCGCGGCGACTGGAATTGGCCGCAACGTTCAGAACGGAGTGACCTGGATCAAAATGGATCTAGATCAGAGGCCGGTGGCCGAAGTCACAATTCGTTATGAGTACCGTGAGGCGCTGGTGCGCTTGGGAATTTTCCCGCGTGATTATCCTCGACCGGATGTTTTGAATCGTCGCGAGAGAGCGGAAGGTTTCGAGCCGAGATACTGTCCGCAGCCTTAGGCGGCGAAGAGCAAGGTGCAGAGGGTAAAAGCGAAACCAATAATTGCAGATGTGCGTGGACGTTTAGCTAAGCTCTTAGCCCTTAGCTCTTAGCTCTTAGCTCTTAGCTCTTAGCTCTTTGCTCTTTGCTCTTTGCTCTTTGCTCTTTGCTCTTACCGCTTAGCCCTTTGCAGTCGAGCGGGGATTCAGCTTCGCGTCGTACAGCTGTTTGTACGCGCGATAGTTACTCATGACTTTAAAGACGTAGTTCTTCGACTCCGTGAAGCCGACTTCCGAAGCGAACACGCCGTCGTCGTTTCGGTTTGAGCGTGCCAGCCAGCGGGCCACATTGTCTTCGCCGCCGTTATAAGCCGCCGCCATTGCTTCCGGTAGCCCCGCGAACATGCGGGAAAGCTCATTCAGGTATTCCGCACCAACTGCGATCGAAAAATCAGGTCGGTAAAGCATGTCCTCAGTCACGTGCGCAAAGCCAGCTCGCTTGCCGTACTTGTTCGCAGCGTCAATCGTTAGTTGCAACAAGCCGCGAGCGGCCGCCGGCGAACGCGCGCCCGCTTTAAACTGACTCTCCTGCTTCATGATTGCGAGCATTAGACGCGGATCGAGACCGCGCTTGCTTGCTTCCTTCACCAGTTGGAAACGATAGGGCGCAGGAAAATCATTCGCAACCCTGGCAATCGCAGCGTTCACTTTTGCCGCGCGCTCCTGTGCCATCTGGTTCGCCGTGGCATCGCCTGACGCCCGCAACCGCGTCGTCGCCAATCCGCCGTAGTACGAGTTCGGGCCGTCGGGAATCAGCAAATAGGTGCGGATGGCATCGTCTCGACGCCCGGCGCTTTCCAGAGCGTGAGCTTTCAGATAGAGCACCTCGTCAGTGGTGGTGTTGGATCCAGCCAACCTCGACCGCAACAAGTCGTCTGCAGTCGAGATTGCGTTCGGCCAATCTTTGGCGCCGATGTCCACCCGCAGTCGCGCGAATGTGGCGTTTCGTTCAATTGCCGTGCCCGCAAATCTCTGTCGCGTACGTTCGACCCAGGTGATCGCGTCCTGCAATCGGCCGGATTCGCGATATCCATCGATCGCGTTCAGATGCGCCGTGTCGATGCGTTCGCCGTTGGGATATTTTTCGATGTATTCAGCGTATCGTTCAGCAGCTTGCGCGCCGCGGCCCATGCGCAGCAACGACGACGCCGAAAAGTTAAGGCCTTCCCTGCCCTCTTTCGTATCGGGATAGGTCCTCGCGAGCCGCTCGTAAACCTTGCGCGCATCCTCGTAACGGCGCTCGACGTAGTACGACCGGCCCATACCGAGCAGCGCTGACGGCACGCCCGGGTCGCTCGGATAATTTTCGACCAGCGCTTCCCAGTGCGCACGCGCATCAGAAAAAAGGCGGTTCGCCAGATAAATGCCCGCGCGCCGCAGATGTTCCGCGGGCGGCAACGCGACCTTGTTCTTCGAGGCGCGCTCGGCGCGATCGCTCGAGCGAATTGCACTCAACGCCGCATCGCCCGTGGACTGACCCGGAGCGTTTGCGGCAAGAGCCGCGATTACAGCAAAAGCGAAAAGATTATTCCGGTAATTCATCTTCGATTATTTCGTAAGTCGTCACTATTTCAGCGGCCCCGCGCAGGGTCGCGGCAACGCTACAGTATTTCGTACCAGAAAGTTCAATCGCCTGCGCGACCGCCTGTGGCGATACGCCGCGACCGTGCACGATGTGCTTTACAAACATCCTGGTGTAAGCGCGCGGATGATCTTCGCGGCGCTCGCCGCTTACTTCGATGCGGTAATCTGTCACGCGCTGTCTCTTCTTTTTGAGAATTGAAACCACGTCGACGCCGGTGCAGCTTCCCAACGCGAGCAACAGCAACTCCATTGGTGTGGCGGCGATGCTCCGTTGCGAATTTGTCTCGACCACCTGAGCATGGCCTGACGGGCTGACAGCGACGAAAACGTCGTCACCGGCGAACTGAATCGTCGCTTTATTCCGCGTCTCAGGCATTAATTAATCGCCAAAAGCAATTTCAACGAAAGAATAACACGGCTGTTTTTAAAACGCCTGATGACCGATGATCGTACTGAATTCCGCAAGGCAAACATGATCTGCACGAGCTTTGTAACAAACCTTTCGATAGCGCCGCCCCAAATCGCATCAGAGGCATCCATGCTTTCTAACTCTCTCTCATGTTCCCTCGCCAGGTGGTACGGCATTTGAATGACTAATAACTGGCCCAGGGCCCTCCCCGATTCAATACGCGATTAATGAGGAGGAAGTAAGATGAGACGACGCCTGATTGCAACCGCTTTATCGGTGACCTGCCTGCTGCTGATACCTTTCGCAGCGCAGGCGCAAACAAGAACTTACAGAGGAACATTCCAGACGGTGCGGCGCCTGATTGTCCGGATTGAAAATCGGTCCGCCACTTTCAGCAATAGCCTGCAAAATTGGTCCACCCGGAACCCAAACGCGGCATACTCGCGGGGAGCCGGTGAAGACATTAACCTTTTCGTGCGTGACTTTGATGAGAGCGTGCGCGCTTTACGCGACCGGTTCGATGCGCGCCAGGCAACGAGCTTGGATGTTCAGGACGTGCTGAACCGAGCGGCTCGGATTGATGTTTTCCTGGGTCGCCAAACACTCAATGCGCAGACGCGGAACCAGTGGTCACTGCTGCGAACTGATCTAAATCAGCTCGCGACCGCTTTCAACGTGCGCTGGCCGCAGGTGGGCACGACCTATCCGCCCAACAACAACACGTATCCGCCATACGACAACACGCAGGGTCAGTTCCGCACCGGTCTGACCGGGACGTATCGCGTCGATGTCTCGCGCAGTGATAATGCGCGTGACGCGGCAGAAAGAGCGACGCGGAATTTAGCGCCGAGCGAGCGCCGTCGCGTTCTGGATGCGGTGACGCAGCGTCTCGAAGCGCCGAACGAGCTGGCACTTGATGTACGCGGACGCAACGTGACGATTGCCTCGACCCGGGCGCCGCAGATTTCATTCGTGGCTGACGGCCGCGATCGGATCGAAACCAGCTCAACCGGTCGGACCATTCGATCGCGCGCCACACTGAGCGGTGATCAGTTGATGGTCAGCACCACCGGCGACAGTGGCAGTGACTTCAGTGTCACGTTTGACTCGGTTGATAACGGCCGGCGACTGAGCGTCACGCGCCGAGTTCACGTGCAGGGTCTAACTTCCCCTGTCGTGGTCCAGAGCTCGTACGACAAGACATCCGATGTCGCACGCTTTGACATGCACGATCCCCGCAACGTTCCGGGCTCAACTGCGGGCGGCGGTTTCGTCGTGCCCGACGGTACGCGGATCATTGGAACCCTCGAAAACACTCTTTCCACGCGGGCCAGTCGCGTTGGTGATCGGTTCACCATGCGCGTCACCGGCCCCCGAGAGTTCGAAGGGGCGATCATCGAGGGTCATGTGTCCCAGGTTGAACGCAGCGGACGGCTGACGGGAAGGTCAGTCCTGACGTTGGACTTTGACACCATTCGATTGCGCGACGGTCGCAGCTATCAGTTCGGAGGCATCGTTGAGGAGGTGCGGGAGACTGACGGTGATATCGTGCGCGTCGATACTGAAGGGACTGTGCGCGACGACAGCCAGACGTCGCGAACCACCACGCGCACCGCAATCGGCACGGCGGTAGGTGCAATCATCGGCGCAATTGCCGGTGGGGGTAAGGGTGCGGCGATTGGCGCAATCATCGGCGCAGGCGGCGGAGCCGGTTCGGTGTACGTCGAAGGGCGAAACGATCTCGAGCTTCAGCCCGGAACCGAGATTACTCTGAGAGCTGGGGCGCCAAACACGGCTCCTCGGTAACTTTTGATTGATTGTTTCAGGAAGGCGAGATCGAGCGATCGGTCTCGCCTCTTTTTTATGGGGCTAGTTCTTTTCGGAGTTCGCGTTGCGTGTCTTCGCGCAGCTGCTGTCTCGCTCGTTCATTCTCGAGACCAAGCGGAATATTCTTACGGCCCTCGTCCAAACGCTGAAGCATAAAATTCGTTTCGTCCCAACTGGCGCCGCGACTCGCCGCCGCTTCAATCATCTGTAAACGCGCTTCGGCCTCCGCGCGGCGTGCCGAACCTTCCTGCTTCAGTTGTTCCAGCCGCGCGCGATCGCGATTCAACTCTTCCATCAGCACTTTCGTATCAGGCGAATTGAGATACCGTGCGCGACTGATGCGGCGCTCAACCAATAACAACTCACGCCGCGCATTTGACGCCAGACGCGTCGCGTTAAGTCGCAGCGCAATCGTCTCGCGATAGGCGTCGGCCAGAAGTGGTTGTTGCTGCTCCATGGATTTCAAAGCGCGCTTTTCGTTTTTCGTCAGCTCAGACCGGAACCAGTCAACCTCGTCGGCTGTAATGCCGTCAGACGCTAACCGTTCGCGAACGGTGTTGGCCCAATTGCGACGAAAGAAGAGCAGAGCGACCGCGACAATCACCGCTATTAGAAACGAGACGGGCAACGAGGCAATCGCCAGCAACCAGAGGGGGGCGCCGCCAAACAGTAGCGCAATGAGAGAGAGCACGACCGGCGGCACCAGCGTGATCGACATCAGCGCCAGCCAAGGTGCTGCATTCCACATCCGCCCGGCGCGGCGGTCAGCTTGGGTTAGTTTGCCTGTTTGCTCTATGAGTTCCATCGACCAATAATTGTAAAATCATACCCTGCCTGACATTTCAGGCCAACGAACCGCGTTTTGGTTGAATCAGACCCTTGTAATATGATTCCTGCCCGTTAGCATACGATTCAAACGCATGCCCCGGTTTCCAAAAGTGTTCGCCCCTTTGCTGCTGCTTCTCCTGCTGGCGGCGCAGCTCTCCGTTGGCCAGGGCGGTTCGCGCCGGTCGCGGGGCGCTCCACGTCCCGTCACGATTCCGGTAACCATCAAAGTTAATAAGCCCGAGACCGAGATCCGTGTCGTCGATCTGATGGTCCGCGAAGACGGCGAGGTCCAGAGCCTGCTTTCCATCCGCCGGCCGGCCGACAATCCCGTGACGCTGGCGGTGTTGTTACAGGACGATTTGGTGTCGTCGATTGCCAGCGAAGCGCGGGGCGTAGCTAATTTCATCCGCGACTTACCTGCCGGATCACGCGTGATGGTTGGCTACATTCGCAGTGGCAGCTTGCAAGTGCGGCGCAGGTTCACCACCGATCTTGATCGCGCGGCGGCCAGTGTGCGCCCGCCCCTTAGCAGTGCGAGTGCCAGCCCTTTCAATCCTTACGTTGAGATAATCGAGGCCCTGCGCCGGTTTGATTCGCAGCCGCTTGGACGCCGAGCGATCCTGGTGGTCTCCGACGGCCTGGATGTTTCGCGCGGACTCGACAGCTCTTCTCCGTCCCAAAGCATCGATCTCGCCCGGGCGATCCGCGAGGCCCAACGTCGCGGCGTCGCTATCTACTCAATCTTCGCTCCACCCGCGGTTTCGGGTAACCGGCTCCTGGTCGGGAATGGACAGAGTTCCTTACAAAAACTTTCTGATGAGACAGGCGGAAGAGCTTTTTTTCAGGGCACATCAGCCCCCGTCAGCTTTCAACCATTCTTGAGAGAGATTTCTTCAACACTTGATCGGCAGATTGCGCTGACATATCTGTCAACGCATCCGAACAAGGGATTTCATCGACTGGAAGTGAAGCCGCTCGACCGTGACGTAGAGGTTCGTCACCCCGCCGGCTACGCGCGTTGAGGCTTACTGAGTTGTTGCAGGCAGCAACGAGCCGCGACGATCACTAGCAATCGCCGTCCCGTCCGCAATCTGCCCAATCATTCCGTGAAAATGAATGTCGGTGCCGGATAACACCAGAACGACGTCCCCCGCATGGTAGCGAGGATCATCCAGACTGAACCGAATCACGGTGGCCTGTCCATTTTCCTGTTCGACGGTTTCAAATTCGAAAGTCTCGGCGTCCGCAACAAAAGTTTGCGAATGAGTAGCTGTTCTTTGAGATTCTGGCATTTAGTCTCCCGTGGGATTTTCGTGGTGGGGCGGCTAGTGGGACTTGAACCCACGACCTCCTGATCCACAATCAGGCGTTCTAACCAACTGAACTATAGCCGCCACAAATAATCGGGCTTGGAATTGGAATCAACTCTTGTTTACAACACTCGCGTGGTTTCGACAAGCGAGCGTGGATATCTTCACAAGTGGTGCTCCCGGCAGGACTCGAACCTGCGGCCCTCTGCTTAGAAGGCAGATGCTCTATCCGCTGAGCTACGGGAGCCCGAGTTGCGTCGAGATGTTAGCACGCACCGTTGCTCGCGAGAACTGACTGAGCAAAACAAGAGGCCGCCCCATTGGGGCAGCCTCGGTTCGAATTGAACTGCAGGTTTTGGTTAAGCTGCGCGCGTGATTTCCGCCGCCTCAGCGTACACACGTCGTCCGTTGAGCGCGTCGTCGATGATCTCTCGCACTGCAGAAATATCCGGATTTACATCCATCCGATCGCACGCGGCGAGATGTCGCAGGATACCCTCAGTCGCAATCTCCAACACCGTGCCGGCAAGCTTTAAAAAGCGCCGTGCCTGAATGTGATCCAGTCTCTGAAGCCGCTCAGCCAGCGGCAGGCCCTTGTCAAGATTCACGATTAAATATTCTCTCTTTCTAAACAGCCACAATCAGCTTGTTGATTTGTAAAACTATAGATGCCGCCGAAACCTCGCAGGATGCAAAATCCTTGCCGTTTCGGTTAGTTTGCACAGTAAGAACCCAGTCGAACCCAAAAAGAGGGGCCACAGAACGCTTAAAACTGTGACTTTGAAACCCGAAACTATAGCATGGTGGGGCGCTTACGAAAAGATCTTTCTACGCGGGAATTGTAAATTCTTTGTCACAAAACGAAAGAGGCCCAATCGGCCTAAAACGGTGGGTTTCTGAGGCTACGCTAAAGAAAACACCGGCGAAGCGCCCGCTTAGGGACACTTACGCCGGTGCAGAACTGCTCGCCGCGATACTGAGATTCGGCGAAAAACGAGTTACTTACGTGGCAGAACGGAATCCTTCATCGCTTTGCCGACGCGGAATTTCAGCGTGGTTTTTGCGGGGATTTGAATCGTCTCGCCGGTCGCCGGATTACGGCCTTCGCGGGCCTTTCGCTCTGAGCGGACGAGCTTTCCGAATCCCGGAAGAACGAATTCTCCGTTCGTCTTAACTTCAGTGGTCGCAAGGTTTGCGAGGTCTTCGAATAGCTGCTTAACCTGCGCCCTTTTCATGCCAGTCCGCTCAGCAAAGTAATTAATCACATCGGACTGGGTCATGCGTTTCTTACCAGTTGCCGTGGTCGCCATTTGTGGTTTCCCACCTCCAAAACTTCAGCAAAATTGAAAAACTGCCTGCAAGATATACCACAGACCGTCGATAAAGTCTGCAAAAAAGCGCAAATTTCCGGCCTTTTTTGCACGGCAAGTTGTGGAGGAGAGGGAGGCCCGAAACCTTGCGTGAGGTGGTTTCTAAGTGTTGGTCGGGGCGAGAGGATTCGAACCTCCGACCTCTCGGTCCCAAACCGAGCGCACTACCAGGCTGTGCTACGCCCCGTCTTGTTCGGCAAATACTTGTCCAGAACTGCGTAACCGACCCGCCATTCTAGCCAGCCGCAGAAGTAGCGGTCAAGGAAGCGAGGAATTCATGAGCTTCCGACAACGCGCGGCCGCGATGGCTGATTCTGTTCTTGATGCCGGCTGACAACTCGCCGAATGTTTGCGTGAAACCTTCAGGGACGAAAACTGGATCGTAACCGAACCCACCGGATCCTCGCGGCGCTTCGGCAATACGTCCCTCGCACCTTCCTTCAGTTGTATAGAGCATCTCTTGCTTGTCCGACGCGATAGCAAGCGCGCAAACGAATCGTGCGGTTCGTGCATTATCGCTTGCAGTTTTCAGGCCCATCAGCAAAGCGTTCATACGATCTGCGTAAGAAGCCTCGTCGCCAAGATAGCGCGCGGAGTGAACTCCAGGGGCGCCCCCAAGCGCATCAACTACTAACCCGGAATCGTCCGCGAGCGAGAGAACCCCAGCTTGTTGAGCGTAGCCGAAAGCTTTGAGCGCGGCATTCTCAGCGAAAGTAGATCCGGTTTCAGCGACCTCTTCGATGTTTGGAAAGTCGGCCAGGCTAACCAAAGTGATGGGCAAGTCGCTAAGCAACGTACGAATCTCTCGCAGCTTGCCGGCGTTCCCGGTAGCCACCAACAGCTCTATAGGCTTCAACGAACTTTCTCCGGAGCGAACGCTGTAAGGAGAGACCCCAACAATCCGAACGACGATCGCGACGACCACTCAATCGCGTCACCTTTCATCATGGTTACGCTGACGGAGTAAGGCAACGACGCGGCCCCCTGTTGAATGAGAGCGGCGTTTGTCGAAAACGCGGATCGCTCCTGGGATGAAAACATTTCAACAAACGAAATGGCTGGCGGTCCCTCCGGGCTGAGGGTGAGCGAAACAACGGGAAGTGACACATCTACTGTCGCACGCGCGCGCGTGAAAGAACCGTTAGTCGCGATCGATTGCCCGCGCGCTTTTGCATCCAGACAACGTCGCACCGCATCAGCGGGACCCGTCACGAAGTACTCGCCGGCAAATGCGAAACTCCAGCCGTCGGAACCGACCAACATCTCTGTGTCATCGAATTTCTCGGTTTTCGGCTGACGTCCCAAACGCTGTTCCGCAAGCTTGCGCAGCGACGGTTTGTCGAAGGTTTGCCCAATTAACACAGCAGGTTTGCCGGCATCGAGGCGAACCAGCTGGAGACGTGGCCCAATGGCGGGAAAGAAATTATCCGGATCGCTGATGCCGTACGGCTCAAGCAGCGCTTTTAGCAACGGGCGTGAAGCCACCGCCGTAAGGACATCCGAACGCGACGATACAACCGCATTCAATTCCCGCCAGAAACTCGCCGGGTTTCGCAGCTGATATGACGTCACGGAAATCGCCTCGGCTGGAACAAATGAAAAGTCCAGCTTGTCACCTGGCGGCTCAGGTGTGAGATCGTCAGAGAGTTGCTGACTTACGCCTTGGGCAAACGCGACTCGACAATGATCTTCAGCCGCTGATTGATCCAGGCGGGACGTCCACGCAAACCCGTCAATCAGGTTGCCGAACGCATTTGAGATAAGCGGTGCGATCGCGGCGGCATCGGCCGCGTTTCCTGCACGAGCAAACGCCCAGGCTTGAATTACCGCTTTGATCCCTGCCTTCGGCACGAAGCCAAACAACGGCGCTTCCGAGCCTCGCATTTGCTCTTTCATGGTTTGAAGCTGCTGGTTGGTCGCCAGTGAGGGCTGCCGCCCGCGGCGAATTTCAATACACCGCAGCACCACCGATTCGTCATTGCCCACAATCGCAACTGTATCGACGACCGCGAGAATGAGCTGCCGAGTGTTATCCGGCGACTTCCACTCTACGAGCTCGACGCCGTCAATCTGTTTGCGTGCGATGCTTGCTTCTCCGAACGACCGTTGCGCGAACTGACCTACGTGTTTCTCAACCACCGCTTTCATCCGGCCCGAGGACGTGTGCGTTTCAATGACTAAGGCCGCGAGCGGTTTGATGGTGAGGGTGTTGGCACTTTCAGTCGCCTGCGCTTGGGTGAAGAAAAGACCGAACTGCGACCTGGCAAGCAGCACAGCCTCTGCCGATCCAATTCCCGTCCAGCGCGCAAGTTTGATCGACCAACTGTAAGGAATTAGTTGTGATGGCGCTCCCAAAGGCGGCGCCAGTACTCGCCATGCTTCGGTGCCCGTGATCCCGTTCGCAACGCCGACCAGGTCGTTGACTTCGATGAAAGCGAGCGATTCGGCGGGAACATAAGCGCTCATCTCCGCTCTTGCGGTGCGGTTCCAGAACAGCCAGGCAGCCCCGAGCGCCACTAAAACCAACAGCAATATCAGCGCTTTGCGGTATCGTTTTAGCAAGCGCGCATCGTAACCTCTCCGCACTGCGCCGACAAACCGATTGCGCCACGATTAACCTCCGCCGGCCTCGTTACATTAAGATTGGTTAAACATGGCAAAATGCTGTTGACAATGTTTCGACCCGTATTGTAGTCTCGCTATGGCGGTTGAGCGCCGAGTCTTTCGACTGTGTTGCTCTGATCATTCACCTCCGCCAACTCTCGCGGGAACACCCGCCAAACCGAGCGCCCCGCCTTCGCACAGCGAAGCCTCAAAAAACAAAGCATTTGCTGAAACAACCAATGAAGAAAGCAAGCTATTCCTGCCGAATCCGGTTAGTGCGCGCACGCTTGTCGCGCGCCCGTCGCGCACGCCTCCGCTTGCGGCGTCAACGCCTTTTGACAGTCAAACTCGTAAGGAGTCACGCATGATGTTCAAACGTGGAAAGAAAAGTATGGTGGGCGTTGACATCGGCTCAAGTTCGGTGAAAGCCGTCGAGCTGCAAGGTAGAGGTAATGACCTTCAACTGCTCAGCCTCGGTTTCGAGGCCCTTGAGTCCGACTCAGTCGTCGACGGACAAATCATCGAGTTGAATGCCGTCTCGAACGCCATCAGCAGCATCTTCAACGAGCACAAGATCAAGACGATGCAGGTTGCGGCCGGCGTCAACGGTCACTCAGTCATCGTGAAGAATATTGTGCTGCCGCAGATGAGCGAAGGCGAACTTCAAGAATCGTTCGCGTGGCATGCCGAAGAGCACATCCCTTTCGATATCTCGGACGTCAATCTTGACTATCACGTCATGGATC
Organism: Pyrinomonadaceae bacterium; assembly: GCA_049273695.1. Taxonomy (GTDB): domain Bacteria; phylum Acidobacteriota; class Blastocatellia; order Pyrinomonadales; family Pyrinomonadaceae; genus UBA11740. Next base: position 14,616 of record JBASRE010000003.1, on the reverse strand, counting down.
GATCAGGCGATGCGATTCACGTCCTGATGGCCGCTTGCAAACGCGATAAGGTTGCGAACCTGAAGCAAACGATTCAACTCGCCGGCAAGCAGCCTACGGTTGTCGATGTTGATGCGTTCGCGCTTCAGAATTGCTACGAACTGAACTATGACCCGCAACCGGGACAAGTAGTCGCGTTGCTCAACATTGGCGCTTCGACGACGAACATTAACATTCTGAACGGTGTGCGCTCAGCATTTACGCGTGACGCTACTTTTGGGGGTAATCAGTACACTTCCCTGCTCCAGAAAGAATTAGGGCTCACGTTCGATCAAGCCGAAAGCGTGAAGCGGGGCATGCCTTTACCCGAAGGCGCTGAAGTCCGCGACGTTGGCCCAATCATGGACACGGTCTCGGACATCCTCGCCCTCGAAATTCAGAAGACGATGGACTTTTATCGCGCGACGGTCGAAGACGGCGAGTCCGCGGTTCAGAAGATTCTCATTTCGGGCGGTGGTTCAAAGCTGACCGGCCTGGCGGATTTTCTCGCGCGGCGGTTTGAGGTCTCGGTCGAGATGTTCGACCCGTTCCGCAAAATTAAAGTTGATGCTCGCGGTTTCGATCCCGACTACATGCGCGAGATTGTTCCGGAAATGGCCATTGCAGTCGGCCTGGCGCTGAGAGGAGTTGACGCGCGGTGATCAAAGTTAACCTTTTAGATTCGATTACAGATCGTTCCGTGGGCGTAGCCTTCGTCGAAGACAAGGTTTCGAACGCGCGCACACAGACGTTTCTGGTGGCACTAACCGTGATGGCGTTGCTGATACTCGGTGTCGGCTATGACTATGTGAGCACGAACCGCAAGCATCGGGACGCGGTGCAGGAGCTCGATCGTCAGACGCGCATCAACAACCAGATGAACGCAGTGAAGAAAGAGCAAGGCGAACTTGAAAAGAAGATCGCCGACATCAATCTTCGCGTGCAGGCGATTCAGACACTGCGCGCCTCGCAGCAAGGTCCCAGCACCGTGCTCGAAGAAATTAAACTCCGCTTTGACAGCGTTCCCGCGCTGTATTTGAGGAGCGTCGAACAGAAAGAGAACGAGATCATCATCAAGGGTGAGTCTCCGAACGAAGCCGCGGTGACGCGCTTTGGTCAAAGCATGGAATTCTCGTCCGGCCTGTTCTCAAACCTGAACATTGAAACAGTCCGAGAGACCTTTGTGTTGAAGAGTGCCAGTGGCGGCTCTTCCAATGCGGCGGCAGCGGCAGCGACCGATTCGGCCTTGCCGCAACCCGAAGTCGTGGCCTTCACGATAAAGGCCAACTACGGCCGCAACAATAAACAGCAGAATTCGACTCCGGCGCCAAACGGTGCAGTCGTCAAGAAGTAACGCACCGCCGAGGAACCAAACATGAAAATCGGAAGCCTAAACAACATTCCCTGGTACGCCAGACTTGGCATTTTCGTCGCGCTTGCGCTCGGTCTCTACGCCGGATTCTGGTACTTCGTGACCCGCGGGACGCGCCAGGAAATCAAAGAACTAACCGGCAAAATCGAAGTGCTTAAGAAGCAGAATGTCGAAGCGCAGATTGCGTCGCAGCGCTTGAACGAGTTCCGCACACAGTACAAGAACAAGCAGCAGGAGCTGGATGAGTTGCGGGCGTTATTGCCGGAACAGCGCGAGCTGACGAACGTGCTGCAAGGCATTCAGGATCGCGCGAAGGCGTCGAGCCTGCAAGTTCGCAAGTTCACGCCGAAAGACGACGTGCAGCAGGATTTCTATAGCGGCAAGAAGATCGAAGTTGCCGTGCAGAGCTCGTTCTCGGGTCTGCGCCAGTTCTTTGATCAGATGGCCAAGTATCAGCGCATCGTCTCGATCACCAATTTCGAAATCAAGCAGATGGACAAGCAGATGGCGAACAAAACAGTGGAAGCCCGCTTTGATCTGACTGCCTACTACGTCTCGAGCGAGAAACTTCAGAAGGCGCCGCCGCCACCACCGCCGCAAGGCACCCAGCCCGCGCCGCCGGCTCCCGCAAAATAGTCAGCAGTTCAACTGATTAGGAAAAAATAGAAATGAACTACGAACGCATAATCAGACTGAGTTTGGCCCTCGTCATCGCTGCCACGACAATGACTGCCTCGGCAGTGTTGGTCAGCGCACAGGAAGCTGCGAAACCTGAGGCTCCCGTGAAGCAGGCAAGGAAGGGCGGCCGCGATCCATTCAAGAAATACGAGCCCCCAGTGAAGCTGGTTAAGGCCGCAACGAAACTTGAGGCGCCGCCGATTCAAGTTCGCATCGAGCGTTATCGCGCGCAGAAATTAGCTGCCGCGGCTGCGCATGTGCCACCGCCAAAGCCGACGACGGCGCTGCTTATCAGCGAGATGCAAGTTACCGGAATCTTCCGCACGCCGCGCGGTTGGGCGGCGATGATCGAAGCGACTCCCATCAAACTCTCCTACGTAATCTATCCCGGCGAGGCCTTCTTTGACGGACAGCTCGTCGCGATTGAAGAAGGCAGCCTCACCTTCCGACGAGAAGTCGTTTGGCTCGACGGCCGTCGTGAAAAGAGCACCGAAGTAAAACCGCTGCGCAAGCCGAGTCCGGTCGAAGACATGACGGCTAAAGCAGCTCCCGCCAACGCACCGGCGACTGAGGCCCCCAAGACTGAGACCCCCAAGCCCGCCGCGCCGGAAAAGCAATAGCAAGTTCCGGCAGTCACCTTCGACTGTCGTAATCCGTCGAATGATTAAGCCGTCCTGGCCAATGGTTCGATATTGACAACTAAATGACTGAGCTACCGCTTTAGTGCGGCGCGTTCGAATGTTCGTACAGGCATTTCGAACCCAATGTGTAGCGGCGAGCGCAGTCGAATCCCTGAGGAGGGAATAATGCCTAAGCAGTCTCTGAAACTTAAAGTCGCGAAAGCATGCGCCATCGCGTGCATCGTCGGAATGTCGGGTAACACGTTCGTCGTTGCCGGCAAATCTATCGCTATCAAAAGCGAAACCGCCGCGGTCGCGCGGACTGATTTTAGTCCAGCGCCGCAGCCGACGCCGCCTGCAGATACTCCTGCGGCGCAGAATCAGACCAGGCAGTCCGAGGAAGGCCGCCGCTACGGCGCGCCGGGCTTTATGGGCGAGCCGATCAATCTGAACGTCGTCAACGCGGACATTCGCGACATCCTGAACTACATCACTGAGCAGTATGGCATCAACTTTGTCATCGACAGCTCAGTCGGCGCCGTGCCCGTGACGGTGAACGTGCAAGACGTGCCGTGGAACTTCGCGCTCGACGCTCTGCTGCGAGCGAACCGACTTGGTGTCGAAGTTAACGGCAACATCCTGCGGGTGGCGACTTCCGACATACTCGCAAAGGAAGCCGAAGTTCAGAAGATCATCAGTGACGCGCGGCTCGATAATTCGCCTTTGGTTACTGAATTCGTGCGGTTGAACTATGCGCGCGCTTCGGGCACGTTGGCCCAGGCAGCGGGCTCCACCGCGGCCTACGCCGGTGGCACGACGAGCATGAGTTTCAGCGGCGGCCAGGGCGGCGACTCGACCGGCGGCAGCGGTGATCAAGGCTTGCTGCCGATCATCAAACGCCGTCTCTCCCGTCGTGGCGCAGTCGAAGTCGACGGCCGCAGCAATACGCTGATCATCACCGACGTCAAAGAAAATATTGAAGCCGTGCGCCAGCTCGTCGCGATTCTCGACCAGCCGGAACCGCAGGTTGAGATTGAAACGCGCGTGGTCATTGCGCAACGCAACTTCAGCCGCGACCTCGGTGCGCAAATGTCGATGACGCTTGCCAATCCGCTCAGCGGCGCAGTCGGTTCGTTCAGCACGCTGCCCCAGCCCAGCCTGGGCGGCGGCAACTCAGGCAATCAGGACGGCGTCGCGCCTCGCGTACAGGATCCGATTCGCGATGCGACGTCGAGATTCATGGGACCGTTCCAACCGAACGGAAACCTCTCGGCAGCCAGTCCTAACACCGTGATTGGCTTGACCACCGGCATGTTCGGGACAGCCCAAATTGGTCTGTTGATTAGCGCCGCGGAAAATCGCGGTGAGGCCAAAACTGTGGCGACGCCGCGCGTGACTGCTCTGAACAACCGTCCGGCCCAGATCGAAAGCGGTACCCAGATTCCGGTGCAGACGACACAGGCTACCGGCGGCGGCACCACGGTGACCACCACCTTCGTGTCGGTTCCGTTGCGTCTGTCAATCACTCCTCAGATCACCGATGCCGGCACAGTTGTGCTGCGCGTCACCATCGAAAACAACACGCTCAACCCGGCAATCGCGGTTGGCGGTGTTCCGGGTATCGATACGCAGCGCATGCAGTCTGAAGTGCTCGTGCCCGACGGCGGCACCACCGTCATGGGCGGCGTGCTGGCCGACATCGACAGCACCAGCCGGCACCGCACGCCTGGCGCGGCTTCGATTCCAATTCTCGGCAATCTCTTCAAGCGCAAGTCCGTGATCAAGAGCTCGCTCGAGATTCTCTTCTTCATCACACCGAAGATTTATCGGCCTGACTACTTTGGTCGCCCGACGTCGAACACCCCGACCCAAGATCGTGGTCCGCGCACGACAACCGTGCCGCAGCCCGTGCCGCTAGGCAATCCGGGTACGAACACCCCGACGCCGACCGAGTTGCAGCAACCCAAGCCCACTTCGAACCCGTCGGGGAATCAGCCGACGGGCCCGGCGCCGGCCCTTTCTAACAGTCCGGCCCGGCCGAGCGAACAGAAGTAACGGCTTAACCAATCGTCCAGCGTGACAGCCATGAACTTTGAAGCTGTTTGAAGCTGCCAATTCCGCCGGTGGTCGAAGCGCAAGCATAGACCACCGGAATTTTTTCAAGTAGATTCATTAAAACAGCCAAACGCGATGTTCAAAGAAGCCCTTCAAACGATCGTGGAAAAGACCGATGGCAGCCTCGGCGCGTTGATCATGGGCGCTGATGGTTTGTCGGTGGAGAAGTTTTTCACGGAAGAAGGTAACGCCGCGAACCTTGACGTCGCGGCCGCTGAGTTCACTTCCCTGGTGCGCAACGCGATGCGATCGGGGAACGATCTCGGTCTCGGCGAGCTTCACGAGATGGTCGTCGCCCTTGGCAAAGTCACTTTCCTGATGCGCCTCTTCAATCGCGATTATTTCGTCTGTCTCGCGATGAAGACCGAAGGCAATCTCGGCCGCGCCCGTTATGAATTGCGGAAGGCCGAACTACAACTAGCTACGGAATTCGCTCTCTAAACTACCCACCCACATTCTCTCGTGGAGGTGATTCAATGAAGATCACTCGCCTTTTGCTCACCAGCTGCGCGTTCATTTTGGTTGCGACTGCCGCCGTCGCGACGACACTTCACGTGAAAGTCACTGAAGTTCAGTCGGGGAACACCCTGGTAGTAAGCAATACGAGCCGGGCTTTGAAGGTCCGCCTCAAGGGGATTGCGCCACCGGAAGCCGGCCAGCCGTTCAGCGACGTCGCGCGCGAGCACTTGAAGATGCTTGTGCTGGACAAAGCGGTGGCGCTCGACTACACGAATCTTTCGGATGGCTATTTCGAAGCGAAGATTTCGATCAATGGAATCGATGTCGGTTCGCAGATGCTGCGTGACGGCGCCGCCTGGTACGATCCCAACAAAGCTCACGGACTGACCGAAGCCGACCGCGAACTCTACGTGACCTGCGAAAAAGCAGCGCGCGACGAAAAGCGCGGGCTGTGGAGCGATGCGGCCGCGGTTGCGCCCTGGGACTTCGTCAAAGCGAAAAAAACCGAAGCCGCGAAACAAGAAGAGACGGCGAGAAAGTCCAAACGCCTTAACTTCACGGCACATCAGGAAAAAGAGGCCAGAAAAGTCGCTGCCAATCGGGTGCTTACCAACAAGGCCTTCGGTCGCGGAGATACGCAACCGGGCGATATCGCCGGTAATCCGACGATCAGACTTTTGAACCCAAACGCAGCTCCGGGAACTTGGATACCGCACCGCTCTGAGTCGCCGCGGTTTTCGATCCGGGTGCCCTGGAACAGCTACGCTTTCGAGTTTCCGCTCCTCACCGACGACTTGAAGATTGTTAACCTTAACTACGTGGTCGGGTACAACGACGGCGCGATCTACACGCTGACGTGGCTCAAAGGCTCAAGCCTCGTTCATGCTCCTGACAAGACGGTGGCTGACGCGATGATGGATGAATGGGTGAAAGGCATCAATCATTACTTTGAGAGCGAAAGGCTGCCTTATACCGCCAAATACAGTGCCGGACGAAATATTAAGATTGGCACCTATTCCGGAAAACAATATTCGATATCCGCGGACGCGTTCATGGCCGGTTATGCGCGCATTATCTCGCGACGAGTAGGCGATCAGCACGAAGTATTCGCGCTGGCAGTATTCAGTCGTACTGGCGACGAGTCCGCATTCGATTTCCTGAACTCGCTGAAGTTCCCGGAAGAACAGAAATAGTTGGACTCTCCAGTTTGGTAACAAAGCGGCTCCTGAATTTTCGGGAGCCGCTTTTGTTTGGGTCCACGCTTGTCACGCGACGCATCAGCCGTTATAACCACGACGTGACCGCTACGCTGAAGGTTGAGCCAGTCGTTCTGGAAGGCAAACACGTGCGACTCGAGCCGTTGACGATGGCGCATGCAGAGGATCTCGCGCGCGCCGCGGCGGACGGAGAACTCTGGAACAGCGACGTAACGATAATTCCGAAACCCGACGGCATGGAGGCTTACATTGAAGGCGCACTGAAGGGGTTCGCGCTAGGCTTCGAGCTGCCATTTGCCATTGTCCGAAAAGCAGGTTCAGCGACTCAGGTCGTGGGCACGACCCGCTTCTATGAGATCTTTTCCGCCGATCGAAAAGCTGCAATCGGCTACACCTGGCTAGCCAGGAGCGCTCAACGCACTCCTGTAAATACAGAAGCCAAGCTGCTGTTGCTCACGCACGCATTCGAAGCCTGGAAGTGTGTCCGAGTTGAACTGATTACCGACGTACTGAACGAGCAGTCACGCGCGGCGATTCTGCGCCTGGGCGCTAAACAGGAAGGCATTCTGCGCCAGCATCTCATTCTGCCCAGCGAACGCGTCCGCGACTCAGTCGTTTTCAGCATCATCGATTCTGAATGGTTCGAGGTTAAGGCAAGTCTGGTCGACAGGCTTTCTCCGTCCTCGCCATAAACCAACGCAATGTTCAGGCGAATTCTCTGTGCTGTCCTAAGACTTGCCCTGCGCATCTACTTCCGGCGCGTGGAAATCATCGGCCTTGAGAACGTCCCCGCTGACAAGCCCGTCATCTTTGTCCTGAATCATCCGAACGCGCTGGTGGATCCAGTTTTCCTTTTGTGCCTCGCGCCACGACGGGTTTCGTTTCTCGCGAAGGCGCCTCTGTTCCGAATGCCTGTGGTTGGTTCTCTTGTGCGCGCGCTCGATTCTTTGCCGGCATACCGGCAACAGGATGCAGGCGAAGACGTGACGCGGAATCGCGAAACGTTCGAGGCCGCCTGGAAGCTCCTTTCGCGCGGTGGAACGATTGGGATTTGTCCCGAAGGGGTTTCGCACAACGAGCCGCGCTTAAAACCATTGAAGACCGGCGCAGCACGGATCGCCTTAGGCGCAGCGTCCAGCGGTGCTCAGCTCGACGTGAAGATTGTGCCGGTTGGATTGTATTACACAGAAAAGACGACGTTTCGCAGCTCCGCGCTGTTGCGCTTTGGCGAACCAATTAACGTTGAACCGGTTGAGTTGCAACCTGATGGGGCACCGCCACGCGACGCGGTCCATGCGCTGCGCAGACAAATCGAGGACGCGCTGCGCGATGTGATTCTGCATGCCGAACACGACGAAGCTCTGGCGTTGGTCGATCGTGTAGAACAAATCTTTTCGGCCGACGAGCTGAGCGAGCACGACGAGGAGCAAAGCCTGGCAAGGTCGCTTCAGTTGCGGCAACGTCTGCTCGAAGGCTATGGCATTCTCCGAACCTACTCACCGAAACGCATAGCGGCGATTGACATGCGAGTCAATCGCTTGCACTCAGAACTGCAGCAGGCCGGCATCGATCCTTTCGATCTCTCGCTGCCGGCATCGGCGGCTCATACGATCACCTGGCTGATTGCGCAGCTCGCGCTTTCCCTGTTGCTGGCGCCGTTCGCCATTGTCGGCACGCTGCTGCATTACCCGGCATATCGGCTGGCCGGTTATCTGGCGCGAACCCTTTCACGCGGCGAGCAGGACGTCGTCTCCACATTCAAAATCGTTGCTGCGCTGCTGTTCTTTCCCCTAACGTGGATCGTGACGGCCTTTGTTATCTGGGCCTACGTGGGTTTGTTTGCGGCACTGGGAGCGCTGGTAATGGTTCCTGTTTGCGGCTATGTGGCCATTCGCTTCGCAGAGGAACTCGATCGATTAAGCGGCGGTTTTCAGGCTTTAATGCTTTTCCTGCTTCGCCGTCGTTGGTTCCTGAGGTTGTTGGCCGAGCGCGCGGCTATTCGAAAAGAAATCCTGGCGCTCCGTGACGAAACACCTCCCACCAAGGCCTGATCGCCGTTACCACTTCCTGGCCGCTTTCTTTGCGCGTTTCGGGGTGGCCTTGGCGCGACTTGTCTTGGAACGTACACGACGGCCGGCGCGGCCTTCGCGCTTCACCAGTCCAGCCTTTTCCAAATAGTCGTAGCTGCCGCGCACCACGTTCCGGGCTACTCCAAGCGAGTCGGCGAGAGTGCGTTCACTGGGAAGCATGTTTCCAACCGCGACCGCGCCGGTGCCGATGAGGGTAGTGAGTTGATTCGCGATTTGTCGCGTCATCGATTCGACACTCTTTCTGTTGACACGAATTTTGAGAGTCACGTCCGTCTCCTCCTGCAGTGATTAATGTGGGGCGCGTATTCTAGAGAGTAGCTGAGAGAGTGTCAACGAATTTGGAGTGCGCCGGCAGTGCCAAGCGGCGACGGCGCTTTGGGACGTGGATGCGCAGAGTGCCCGTTGTGATCCAAAGCGGTGTCGCGCTACGCTTGCCACCGCACTTCAAAGCTCGCTACCGCTCGCGGTTCTTCAGCGCGTTGTATTTCCGTAGAATTTCGAGCGTGCGATTGATGGGCAATGCCTCGACTGTCCGGCCGCGCCCAGTAGTCGTCGTGGCGCGAAAAAGCGAGTTGTAGATTGCTTCTTCTGTAGCTTCGATCACCGCAAGAAACAGCGGGGACATCGCTTCGTTGGCCAATTGCGCTGCGGTTGGTTTGAGCCGCATGTTAGGCAGATTGCGAATGCGAAGCTCAGGCGCGGTCGAGAACGCGATCGCATAATCGCCGCTGCCGTTTGTTCCCGCCGCGCCCGTGCGCGCCAGACCCAGCATCGATCGCGCCGCGAGCCGATTCAGATTCCGATGATCGATTGGCGCGTCAGTGGCGATCACGATAATTATTGAACCGTCCGCCGTGTTCGCCTGTTGCGAGGCAGTTTTCTCCAACTCATCTTTCAGATAAAACTTCCCGAGTTCCCGACCGACCGGCGCGCCGTTTATCGTTAGAATTCCCCCGTAATTCGACTGCACCAGCACACCAACGGTATAACCACCAAGGTTCTGCGGGAGCTTTCGCGAAGCCGTACCGATACCACCTTTCCAGCCGAAGGCAACCGTTCCCATGCCCGCGCCGACCGCGCCTTCTTCGACCGGTCCGCCGCGCGCGCTTTTAATCGCCCCGAAGACACCGTCGCGATTCATGTGCCGTCCACGGATGTCATTTAGATACCCGTCGTTTGTCTCCCCAACCAATGGATTGATCGAGTGGACATCTTCATTGCCGGGGAACGCGAGCATGTAATCAATCACGGCGTCGGCCACGCGCGGCACGCTCAGAGTAGACGTCAACGCGATTGGTGTCTCGATCTCGCCCAGTTCGTTCACCTGCGTCGAGCCTGCGAGCTTTCCAAACGCGTTGCCGATGAATACGGCGCCGGGAACCTTCTCACGAAAAAGATTTCCGCCGTGCGGCAGAATCACCGTCACGCCGGTTCGCACATCGTCGCCGCGAACAATCGTTGAATGGCCGACTGTAACTCCACCGACGTCCGTGATGGCGTTCAGCGAACCCGGCGACAGCACGCCGACGACGATGCCCGCTTCACGCGCGCGGGGGCGCCGGTCGTCTTGAGCATCTGTATGGTTGCCTACAAAGGCGAGAACGAGAACGAAGAAAGTGAGGGACGCGAGAACGGTTCTGAAATGTCGCATCTCAGACTTTAATTCCACGCGAGCACGGCTAGCACTGCGGGGATAAGTAGCCACAGCAGTCCCTTAACAAGGAAGAACATGAAGCCCCAGAAGCCGAGGCGCTTTACCCAGGTTTTAAGCTTTGCGGAATTCACTGCGACCTCAAAAAGATATCGTCATCGTTTACGGCCGTACGCGCGCCGGGATTGAGCAGCGAACGCACAAAGATGTACATCGCCCAGCACTCGATTGCAAATGGCGGGAAGCCCAGATACCCAAGCACCGGCATTTCGAAGATCTTGATTTCGCCGAAATATGGAACCGTGTACGTCCATTTGGTAAGCGCCCAGTAGTTCCAGGACTCCCAAAGCAAGCCACAGACGAAGCCGCTCGCCAGCAGCGAGAGCATCCGTCGCCAATCCCCGCGAGCCAAATCGCCGCTGATCGACGGCCAGCCACGAAGCGCATTCAACGGGTCAAGCAAAAGAATGAAGCTAAGCCAAATGATCGGTGCGAACCAGCCGGAAAGAATGATCAGCGGGACCACAGCTCCAACTGCCCCGATGATGATGAGGAGAACTTTGGCTGACTTCGAAACTGAAAGACGCACCGTCAGTCTGTCACGCGCGAAAATCGTGCTTCTGAAAACTTCTGCCGTCAGGAACATCGCCGGGAAAATCGTGGCGAAAGCCCAATCGTAGCCAATCCGCCGCACCCAAAGATTCGGTTCGAGATTGTGGTAATGCCACCAAAGCTCCAGGTCGGAATTCCAAAATCGTGGCGCGTTGTAGAACTCAAACAACCACCAACCGCCGACTGAAATCAACGCAACGACCAGGAACTCAAGCCGATCAGTCATCAAGGGCGAACGACCCCTGAACTTGTACATCAACGCATCAACGAAAAGGATGAAGCCGGTCCAGACAATCGGGGTGAACCAGTGTCCGACCAGGCGGTTGCCGGAAAACAGCAGCACCTCGGCCGCGGCAATCACAAACAGACCAAAGTAGCCGTGCAGCGCGAAGCTTCCGGCACGCGCAGTTCCTCTGCTGACAGTTTCCATGTTCGTAGGTATTATGTGGCGGCGCTTTTCGCGCAGCAATCGTAAACTACCGGCACGCGGCAACCAAGAAAGGGACAGACAATGAAAATCATTGCGCGGACAACTCCGTTTGCTTTGACGGCCGTGATTCTATTCTCGGCGTGTGTGAAAGGCCCGGAGTCAACCAACACTGGCGGCGGCGCCAAATCCGGCGGCCCGGTGCGCATCGGCTTTTCGATGGACACTCTAAAGGAAGAGCGATGGCAACGCGACAAGGCTTTGGTCGAGCAACGCTGCAAAGAAGTTGGTGCGCAATGTGAGGTTCAGGTTGCTAATGGCGTCGATGCCGACCAAATCAAGCAGTGCGAGAACTTCCTGACGAAGGGCGTGGACGTTCTGATCGTCGCGCCTCACAACGGCCAAATCGCCGCGTCGATCGTCGAAGCGGCTCATAAGCAAGGCGTGCCGGTCATCAGTTACGATCGGCTGATTCGTAATTCAGATGTGGACCTGTACGTGTCGCATCAGGTCGTGAAGATCGGACAGATGCAGGCGCAATACGCGCTCGATCACGCTCCGAAGGGCAACTACGTTCTGATTGGCGGATCGCAAACCGACAACAACGCGCTGCTATTGATTGAAGGCCAGATGCAAGTGTTGAAGCCGGCGGTCGATAGCGGACAGATCAAGATCGTGACCCAGCAATACGCCCGCGAATGGTTGGCGAGCGAAGCTCTGCGCATCACGGAAGACGCGCTCACAAAGAACAACAACGACATTCAGGCAATCGTCGCTTCGAACGATGGCACGGCAGGCGGTGCAGTCTCGGCTCTGCCGCCGCAGCTTGTCGGCAAAGTTTTGGTGACGGGTCAGGACGCGGCGCTCGATGCTGTGCAACGCGTCGTCGAAGGCAAACAGACGATGACGATCTACAAACCAATTCAGCCGCTTGCGTTCGCCGCTGTTGATGCAGCAGTCAAACTGGCGCGACGCGAAAAGGTCGATGCCAAGGACAAGATTAACAACGGAAAGATCGATGTACCGGCCTTGCTCTTTGAACCGATGATCCTCGACAAGAACAACGTGATGCAGACCGTGATTAAAGACGGCTATCACAAACTTGAGGACGTTTATAAGAACGTGCCACGGGAGCAATGGCCGAAACAATAAAGACAGTTTCGAGTTCCGAGTTTCGGGTTTCGAGTTAAAAGCTATTCAACCTCAACAGAAGGAGAATCCCACATGGCTACTTTCAAGAAATTCGAAGAGATTGAGGCTTGGCGAAAGGCGCGAGAGCTCACAAAGCGGATCTACAAGATCTCCCGCACCACGTCGTTCGCCAGAGACTTTGGTTTAAAAGATCAAATCCGGCGAGCATCAGTCTCGATCATGTCAAATATCGCCGAAGGATATGACAGAAGCGGGACCGGAGAATTCATTCAATTTCTTGCCACCGCAAAAGGATCTGCTGCCGAGGTCAAATGTCAGCTTTATGTAGCCCTCGATCAAAGCTACATCGACGAACATACGTTCGTTGAGTTAACGAGTCTCGCGGCTGAAACTGGCAACATGATTGGCGGTCTGATCAACTATTTGCGACGATCAGGTCTAAAAGGCACAAAGTACAAGACCACATCAGCACAATAGGCTCCGCATGTTAGAAGAACTCGAAACTCGAAACTCGAAACTCGAAACTGCCTTAAGCATGCGATCAATCACGAAAGCCTTCCCGGGCGTCAGGGCCTTGGATGGCGTTAGTTTCGATCTCAAGCAGGGTGAAATTCATGCGCTCGTCGGCGAAAACGGGGCCGGCAAATCGACGCTAATTAAGATTCTCGCCGGCGTGTATCCGCATCCGGAGTACGGCGGTGAAATCGTTCTCGATGGCGCGGAACGACGCTTTGCCAGCGTGCGCGAATCTGAGCAGGCCGGCATCGCGGTTATCTATCAGGAAATGTCGCTGGTCCGCGACCTCAGCGTCGCGGAAAACATTTTTCTCGGCCGCGCCCCTCGCCGATTTGGCGTAATCAACTGGGAAGAGCTTTACAGCCGCGCGCAAAAACTTCTGGACGAACTACATCTGGCGCTTGATCCACGCACGCCGGTTATTAATCTCGGTATCGGACAACAACAGCTCGTTGAAATAGCAAAAGCCCTTTCGCAGGACGCGCGTATTCTAATCCTCGACGAACCGACCGCGGCATTGACCGACACCGAAGTCGAGACGCTGTTCGGAATTCTGAAACGTCTGCGCGCGCGCGGCGTGGCAATGATCTACATCTCGCACAAACTCGACGAGGTGTTTCGCATCAGCGACCGGATTACGGTGCTGCGTGATGGAAAAACGATCGAAACGAATGCCACGCCCAATTTGAACGAGCCGCGCGTGATCGCACAAATGGTCGGCCGCGCGGTCGATCAAATCTTTCCGGAAGCTACCCACGAACGCGGCGAAGTAGTGTTCGAAGTGCGCAATGTCACGGTCGAGGATCCTTCCGTTCCCGGCAAGCGCCTGGTGAACAGCGTCAGCTTTGGCGTTCGCAAAGGCGAGGTGCTCGGCATCGCCGGCTTGATGGGTTCGGGCCGCAGCGAATTGCTGATGGCCATATTTGGCGCGCACGCGGGTCGCAAGTCCGCGGACGTGTTCGTCCAGGGTAAGCGAGTTCAGATCAACAGCCCGTGTGATGCTATTGAACGCGGCATCGGTTTTGTCACGGAAGATCGCAAGCGATATGGATTGGTCCTCGACCAAACAATTCTCAGAAACATGACGCTGGCCGGGCTGGATAGGCTTTCCGGGCGATTCTTTACCGACGAAGATGCCGAGGCCGCGGCGGGCGAGCGCGCGGCCGGCGATCTGCGAATCAAAGCGAGCTCGATTTTCACCATCGCCGGCACGCTCTCGGGCGGCAATCAACAGAAAGTGGTACTGGCGAAATGGCTGCTGACAAATCCCCGCATGTTGTTTCTTGATGAACCAACTCGTGGGATTGATGTCGGGGCAAAACAGGAAATCTACGCTCAGATTAATCGGTTGGCTGAGAGTGGACTGGCGATCGTTCTGGTTTCATCTGAGCTGCCTGAAGTGCTGGGTCTTTCAGATCGAATAATCGTTCTGCACGAAGGCCGCGTGACGGGCGAGTTCACACGAAGCGAAGCTACGCCCGAAGCAGTGATGTCGTGCGCCACCGGCCACGCCAGACTCGCGGCGTGAAGTATTTCTCTGTGTCTCTGTGGTTAATGAACGTTTGGACTTGATCTGATTTCGTGGACACCTTGAAAGACCCGAAGGATACTCTTCGGGGAAGGAGGTGTTCAATGGGAGGAACGCGCAGGCAGTTCACGCGGGAGTTTAAACTCGAGGCCGTACGTTTA
>JBASRE010000046.1:0-16406 GCA_049273695.1 Pyrinomonadaceae bacterium | reverse complement strand
GCATGAAAGTCGACGCCGCAATATACTCTGTAGTCCATAGCAGGTGTCTCCTTTCGGTTTTATGTCACCCGCCAGTCTAATCCACTGACGGAAAAACCAGGGGCACCTGCTTCATCCCATCAAAGGAACGCAAAGCAAAGACTGCACACGCTGCTGCGAGTTTCACTTTCCCCTTTCCACTTTGCCCCTTACACTTAGCCGCTATGTCTCTCCTCGAAATCGGATTGATGTTCGCGGCTGCGTTCATCGCTGGCTTTGTGAATTCGATCGCGGGCGGGGGAACGCTGCTGACGTTTCCGCTCCTGATTTGGTTGGGACTCGATCCGAAGGTTGCAAACGCGACCAGCACCGTCGCGCTCTGGCCGGGGTTGTTCGGTGGTCTGTTCGGTTATCGGCGCGAGATGAGCGACAGCTCTTTGATTCTTATGCGCTTGGGCGCAATCAGTATGGTTGGTGGCGGCGTGGGCGCCTGGCTTCTGATCGTGACGCCATCACCGACATTCGCGCGCCTGGTGCCGTTTCTGATTTTGTTCGCGACGGTTTTGTTCATGCTGCAGGGGCCGGTCAATCGCTGGCTGCATGTGCCGTCACCGACGTCAGGTTCACAGAGAAGTTGGTGGACAATCGCGATCATCGTCCAGTTTTTTTCCGCGATGTACGGCGGCTATTTCGGGGCGGGCAATGGCATCTGGATGCTGGCGGCGATGGGGCTGCTTGGTCTGCACGACATTCACCGCGCGAACGGCATCAAGAATTTTCTGGGCATCTGTATCAACAGCGTCGCGGTGATCGCTTTCGCGATTTCCCATTTGGTCGAGTGGCGAATATCTCTCCTGATGGCAGTCGCGGCATTACTGGGTGGCTACGTGGGCGCACGAACGGCCCGCCGCGTTGGTCCTGTAGTCATTCGCCGCGCGATTGTCGTGATTGGATTTGTGATTACGATCGTGATGCTGTGGCGGATGAGGTGAAGAAGATAATTATCATGAGGTCAGTACCGGGAGCGGTAGCGACCGGGTATGATTTATCATCTTGATTTGTGGGGTCACCTGGTCGCTACCGCTCCCGGTACTGACTCCATCTGTGTAATCTGCGTAATCTGTGGATAAGAAGCTTCCTCACGAATTCTACACACGTTCTGACGTCCTCGAAGTTGCCCGCGATCTGCTCGGCAAAAAACTTGTGGTGCCGAACCGAAACGGCACGCGCGTCGCCGGAATCATCGTGGAAACCGAAGCCTATCGCGGTCCGGAAGATCGCGCGTCGCATGCTTACGGCGGCCGGCGCACAAATCGAACGGAAACAATGTACGGCCCTGGCGGCACCGCTTACGTCTATTTCGTTTACGGCATGTACAACCAATTCAATGTCGTAACGAACGTCGAAAATGTTCCGCACGCGGTCCTAGTGCGCGCGCTGGAACCGGCTGAAGGCCTCGAAATCATTCGCCGGCGGCGTCCTGGTCGATCCGAATACGAATGGACAAGTGGACCCGGTCGTTTGTGCATCGCGCTCGGCATCGATCGGCGGTTAGATAAAGCGGAGTTGCTTGGCGACCGGGTGTGGCTGGAAGAGGGCATTTCGATTTCGCCGCGCCAGATCGCCCGCGGGCCGCGGATTGGGATCGATTATGCCGAAAGGTGGGTGATGAAGCCGTGGCGATTTTGGGTGCGCGAAAATCCGTTTGTGAGTAAGGCGCGGTAAGTTGAAAGCTTTCCACTTAGGTGTCGTCTGACGTCCTTCGGCAAAGAGACGCGGACGATGCTCTGGAGTTCAGGGTTCATTTTCCTCATCAATGCTCAACCATTTATCGAAAGGAATCCACTGCGAATTATTTTTCACGTCGCAAGCAGCCAGAGTCTTAGCTTTACATACCTCAAATTGATAGACCGGATGAATCTCCCAGACAGAAATCCGGTTTGGAGTTGGACGGACATCATCGTGGCAGGCGTGATGGCTGCCGTCAAAGAAAAGTGGCCCGGTAATTCGGATCGGCCTCTTCAGTTCCAGCTTTGCCAAACGGCTCCATGCTTCCGGACGGAAGTGCGGTGACATCTCAGCGGTGACGCCTTTACACGAATCGTCTTCGTCCGGATCGATCATCATCTGAATATGAATATCGTTGTCCTCTCTTTGGGTTAGTTTGCAGTTGACAGCTTCGCCCTTGCCCTTTCCGACATTGGAGAAGTCAGCATGGAAAAGAAACGATACGAATTGCACCAAGGTGCCTTCGCCGATTGGCGCACCTCCGGCTGAGGTGATCATATTCGAGACACGGTCCCTGCTTGTCTTCAGCAGTTTTCTGAGGTCGGGTATCTTGTCTGATGCGGCCTCGAGATTCGTAAAATCTTCGAAGACGATGGGTGTTGGCTTACCACCAGCACAAAAGTTGTTCTTTGCGTTGATTTCAAGCCGCTTGGCGAGGTTGTCTCCGGCATTGCCGTCCACTGAGCATTTTGCGTCCACCTCAAGGCCAACCGTCTTGATGCTGTCAAACGGTAGTTTGCAGCCCGGCTGAAAGGCCACGGTCGTTTTGGAGGTGGAGGTGGAGGTGGAGGTTTTGGTATCAGCTCCGCCCCCAGTCGTTCTGTTTAAGGCGGCCGGAAGCATGGTAGCGAGGGCAAGCGGCACCATTGCGGCTACCGCTGCGCCCCCGTTCAACCGTCTTCCCGAGGGTTTTGCTACAGGTTTCTTTTTCACTGTGCCCCTCCCTACATTAGCTCGATCGTTTCAGTGTCTTTTACGCTTACGTCCTCTTTTGCTACGGCTTGAATGACTACTTTTTTACCTCGAGCGTCTTTTTCCTCTTTGGGCGGTGGAGTGTAGAGCCCTGTTTGATCAATTTTCCCCCGACCTTCTATCGGATCGAGCGACCAAATTACGCTATTGTCACTCAATCCAAAGACATCAGCCTGGAATTGGATATTGTCACCGCCGAGAGTGGTGGTGGCGTGTGATCCCGATATGGTCACAGTCGGGTCGTGAGGACCGAGCCCCTGCTTTGAACTAGCCTGAATGCCCTTGCTAACCAGATAGGAACTAGAACTAATTCCCAGCAGTACCAGTATCCCCTGCGGTATGATATCGGGAAAACCAGGCCGGGGGTCCTTGGAGGCGACGATTAGAAACAAACACGCAGCAATTACGAATGTGAAAATCAGTAGTTGAAAACGGGACATACTGGCTTCGCCACTCGGTTCGCTGATCAGCCCGCTCAGATCGATCCTGCCGGTGAATACATAATAAAGAATTGCGACTCCAATGAGTCCAAGGAAGCCCAAAGCGACCCAGGCGGCCAACGCGCTCACCCAGGTTGGATTCCATGCGACACTTTCAGCCGCCTGCATCATTAGTAACATTGTCATTCTCCTTCGCGAACTTCTTGAGCAACATGGTGTAGGCCTTGCCGCCGAGGTAGATCGCGTGACTACCCCCGAGTAAGGCCAGGGTCTCTACGGGAATATCTGGAAGCACCCCCGCGTTGCGGTGCTTCGCGACGTCCGAGATATAGAAGAGAGCGGTTCCCAGCGTAAACAGAAGTAATTGAACTCGTTCCGGACTGAAGTATTTCGTGCCGTCTTTCTGCGTTCCATAGAGTAAGTATTTCGTGTTAATCCCGCCGGTGAGAATTCTGTAAGCGATGATTGCAGCCAAGCCGCCCAGGAACACGAATACCTCCAGGCGGATAAACCAAATTATGGTAGTGAAAGACATCGTCGCGGTGTTGAGCGTTTGGGCGTGCCTGACGCAGGATAGACAGGCCGAAGACGAAGCCCTGTTTGTGCGCGGGAATCTACTCCGGTTTGGGATTCGAGTCAATAGCAAATGATCACGCAAAGACTTGGAAAACAGCGCGTCGCTGTAGGACGGGAGGGCTTCACCCTTACATCATGAAGGCACTCACCATTGCAAGGTGATTTTCTGGTAGTTCGGGGTTATCAGTTTCGAGGATCCCTTGAAATCGATTCGCCCACTTCGAGAGGAGGAGATAGCTCAGCTTCCGGCAACTTTCTTCCACACGCTTGCTTCGCCTTCATTGCGTGCCAATTCACTGACTTTCAGATAAGCCTCAGCGTACAACGCGCGCATGTCGGACTGTGTGCTGGGACGTTGCAGCCTTTTCTCCAATTCTTCCGTGGTGAGTGTTCCGCGACGTACGTAACGTGAAAACATTTCGCCTTCCCCGGCGAGATAGATGGCGAATCCTTCTTCCAGCCAACGCGGCGCGCGTCCGCGGCTGATGCCGTTGATAATCACGTGCGCCAACTCATGCTTCAGCGTCGTGTGCAGTACGCCTCGACGTTTCAAAATCGCGAGCGGCTGTGTTTCGATCCGGTTTCCTTTGGTGGCAGCCGCTGCCCACGGCGGTTGACCGGTGCGACCGGTGAAGGTGCCGGTCGAATCGTTTATGCGAATGTCGAGAAATGGCAGACCGCTGATTGAAATCGAAGCGTTGTTAGCGCGGCGCAAATAGTCGGCACGCGCGTTTTCGAGAATCGTCAAGATCCGGTTTACGTCGCGGCGATCGTTGTCGGCGGGATAAGTGACGCGGAAATGTTCTGACGAGATGGTTATTAAGCGTGTGGGCTGTGAAAAGGGCGAAAAGGCAGACACGGAGACGCGGAGACGCGGAGACGCGGGGAAGGAACGATGATGAGAGTTCAGGAGAACATTCGACTTCCAGCGCAACTGCGGATTCTTACTCTCCGTGTCTCCGCGTCCCCGTGTCTCCGTGTCTCTCCCCACCCTGGTCCCCGGAAAATACTTCTCCAAAATCCTTTGATAACTCACGCCCCGGGCGGCCATCACGTGCGCCCCTTCCTGACAGAGACCGAGGCCGTGACCGAAACCGCTGCCCCGAAAAACAAAATTCGCGCCGCTACGCGAAATCTCGAATCGCGAACTCTTCAAGATATTCCAACCGAGCACGCGGCCAACGATAATCTTGAAATCCCAACCGCGAACGACCTTCCGCTGTTCTCCTTCGAGCGTGATGAATTCGGCGCGGCCGGTGTCGTCTCGCTTGCTGACGAAGACTTTGTCCAGGCGGTGGCCGACGTCGGTTCGTGAATCGCTTTGCACGGCGCGCAATAGATCGTTGCGCGTAATCATGTCAGTCCAATGCGCATGCGGCCCGGACTCGCAGAACTCATCGCGCACGCCGGGCAGATGTGTCGCCGGCGCAGTTCCCCACAGCGTTGCAATGTCGGCGGTCTCTCCGCCGCACGACGCGCCGAAATAAGAATCGATCGTTCTTCCGCCAACGTCTTGCAGAACCTGGCCTTCAGTCGCACGCACGGCTGCCACCAGCCTGTCAGGAGCCCGATCGCCGGTTGGGTTTCCGACGCTGAATCGTTGACAGTGCGTGGTCGAACAGAAGTCGTAACCGTCCTTCGCATGCCGAGCCAGATTCTTCAATGCATAAGTGCGCACGGTGATCGCCAAAGCCTTCAGCGCCTCAGGCTCGGATTCCATCGAACCTTCCGCCCGCATGACGCCGAGCACGTAATGCTCCAGCGGCAACTCGCGCGTCACGTTTTCGCTTACCGAACGGACACGGACTGCGGATCCGGAGCCGGGGAGACGGGGAGACGGGGAGAATTCGTTCGAACCAGGTCGCGATTGACTCTGGATCTCTGCGCCTGCGTCGCCCAGCTCGTTCGCAAACGCCTGGAAGATCGGGCGCGAGACTTTGGCCGCTTCCGCGCCATTCGCACGCGGCAGGAAAACGATGACTGCGAGTTGAACCTGCGACGGCTCAAGATCACGTGACACGGTTGTCGGACCAGCCAGCCCGACAAACCATCCGTTCAAGCGAAACCCTTTCGGTGGCATCGCAGTGCCGGTCTTACCGACAATTGTGAGCGGCACGACATCCAGCCTCGCACTCCGCGCCGTGCCATAGCGAATCGCTCCGGCCATGCCCTCCACCACGACGCGACGCTCTTCCGGCGAAATGTTTATTCGACTGCGTTCGACAAGCTGTAAGCCATCAGCGTTGACGGTTTGCGGCTGGAACAAATGACCGTCGTTGAGCAACGCCGCATACGCCGTCAGGAGTTGAATCGGCGTGACCTGGATGTGATCGCTTTCCCCCAGAGCTTCGCGCGCCGCGCAATCCGCTTGCTGAGACGCGCGATTGGTTTCATTCGATCGCATGCGCGCGACATCACCGGCCTCGCACGGCTTCACGACGCCATTCGCTTCACGTGAATTCAAACCGCTCGGTTGTCCAAAACCGAATTGACGAAGTGTTTGGGTCAACTTGTCCGGGCCGAGCCGTTGCCCGAGCGTCGCGAAGTAGTAATTGCATGAGTGGGCGATAGCTTGTGAGGGATTGAATGGCGGCAGGTGGTTGGCATGCACACACGGCAGAGAAAAACTGAGACCGGTGAAGCGGCCGGGACAAACCGTCCGCGAGTCCTCTTCAATCAACCCAGCGCGCAAAGCCGCGAGCGTCGTGAACGGCTTGATTGAAGAACCGGGCATCATCGCCTGCGCGTACGCACCTTCCGGATTTACCGCGGCCCGCACGCGTCCGGTTTGCGCGTCCATCACGATGATTGAACCCTGGCGATTGCCCAAAGCGTCTTCGGCAGATTGCTGCAGCGCCGAATCGATTTCGTCTTCGTTTAAGTTTGCGTTGTGAGACCAGTTGAGCGCGGGCAGAAACGCCGTTGACTGCGAGAAATTGATCAGCAGGAGGAGCGCGCACGTGCAGGTTAACAGCAGCGCATGAGTGCGCGTCAGCCTCCCCAGGAAATCGATTGCGCGAACCATTACGCCGGTGACTCAGCGACCGTTGCCGGTGCGTTCATTTCAATGGGCGCTTCGCGCGCACTTGCGCGCGCGAGCGTCACGAGGGTAACCACCCAGCCGATCAGCATCAACAGGAGGGCCACGATCACCTGCACAACGAAAAGCGTGAAGGCTGTCTTCGTACCGGTAAAGGTCAGACGCGGCAGAAGAATCAAGTAAGGACCCAGGACGAAGAGAATCAGTCCCAGCCCGTAAACGAAGACTGATTCCGAGCTGAATGCGCGCGCCAGCGCCCGGCCGATGGTGCCGAAGATTGCTTTCGCGCCGCCGGCGAGTGACGCGCGCGCATCACGCGCGGTCGCTTCAATCCACAAGTGAATCGTCGCGAGCGGAAGCGCGACGCCGAACAGGACGAAGCGAAGCGTGGTGATTAGCAACGTCGGCCAATGAGCCGGCGGCGCCTTTGGTGGTGCCGGCGGAAACACAAGCGTCGGGGGTGGAGCAGGGTAGCGAAGCTGCAGTTTGTTCATCAGCCACCAGAGCAACGCCCCAATGATGACAATCGGAATCGTGACGATTGCCAGTTTGAGCGCGTCGCCAAAAACCTTCTTGATCGCGAGCTTTCGCGCGCGCGCAAACTCGAGAATCGCCGCCTGAAACACAAAGAACTCGGTCGGCAGGAGCAGGAGCAAAGCGTAAGTCACCAACACCTGCCAGACGGTCGCCTCGCGCGTCGAGATAAAGAAGTAAAAGCTGACGAGCAGCAGCGCGTAGAGAGCGATGAAGATCCCGAGCGCGCGCAAATTCGTCAGCGTGCTCCGTAAGCTCTCGAACCAGAGTCTCAATGTTGTAATCATAATTAAGCCCCTTTGCGGCTTCGCCGCATTTGGAGTGCGCCGCCAACGGCGGCGCTTTGGATACGCAGCGACAATCCAAAGCGGCGTCGCCGCTTCGCTCTGCCGCCGCACTCCAAATTACTTCTTGTCCAAAATCCTCAACCGATCGTTCGCCGTATTCGCCTGCACGGTCGGCTGATACATCAGCTCGGCGCGCGCCGGTGCGATCTTGAATTCGCCCGGTACTTCGACGCGCATCGCGTACTGCAGCGTGGCGTCGCCGTCGAAGTAGTTCATGAAAATCGCCGTGCGGTTGTCGCGGAATTCACGGTTGCTATACCAGTCGCCCCACTGGCCGGTCGAGTAGTTCAGGTTAATACCGCTGACACGCGCGACCTGTTCGGCCCCCGCCGGAATCGGATCTTCGATCATCAGGTACTGCGCGCGTGGGCCGGTAAGCCGCAGCCGCACAACGATCATGTCACCGGAACGCAGCTCGCCTGAGAGCGGCTCGACACGCCAACTTGCCTCGCCGCCTTCATTTTCAGCGACACGCAGACGCAGATACTCGCGTGTGATCTTTAAGCCGTTCGCGGATTGCGGCGCCACGTTTTCATCGGCGGTGAAGTACTCAAGCGCGGACGAAACATAAAGCGCGCCGCGGCCTTTCTTCACCACGCGAATCTGGTTCGAGCCGCCGACTTCACCAGCCTTCTTCGTGATAACAATCGACTGAGCATTCGAAGCTTCACCGGCGCCGACGTGCTGGCCGGCGATCTTCACGCCGTTCAAATAAACTTCGAACGAATAATCCGGCGACAGTTCTTTACTGACCTTCAAGTAATCCGTCAGGCCGTAAATCGCGAACGCCGTTTCCTTAGTCGACAGCCAGTAGTGACCATTGCGCCGGTTCTTCACCAGCCAACGCGCAACCTTCGGCAGTAGCGGCGAGCCCGGATTGATTTGCGCCAGCGCTTTCAACGACAACGCGGTCGCTTCCGCGTCAAGATAAACATCGCGGCCGTAGTCGTTGATGCGCGCCGTCTGCCAATGGGCTTCGAACTCATCCTGTCGCACTGAGCTTTCGAGCAGGCTTGCGATTTCACGGGCGCGCCCGTCCTTGCGCTCCTGCAAAGCGAGCGCGAGCAAAGCACGACCGTACGGCCCGAGACTGCCGCGCTTGCCGTAAAGCTCTTCGAGGAAACGTGTGTCGCCTTCGCCGCTTTCGGTGTAGGCGTAAATCATGTAAGCGCGCGTTTCGTCGTCAATTGGATTGCCGTTATCGTTCTTGCCGGCGGCGAGCAGCGATCCAAGCTTCTGTTTGCCCTGATCGCGTCGCCAGGTATCGATCTGATAGCCGGCGCGACTCGCCATCGTCAGACCATCCACGACATACGCCGTCATGAACGGATCAGACTTATCGTCTTTCCACCAACCCCAGCCGCCGTCGCCGTGCTGATACGCGTACAGGCGATCGAGACCGCGCTGAACTTTCTTATCCAGATCGTTGGTGGCGCGAATCTTCGCCGACGGGATGTCCTTTAAAGCCTGCGCGACGACGACGTTCGGCAGGAAACTCGACATCGTTTGTTCGGTGCAGCCGTATGGATAGCTCGTTAAGTAGTCGAGTGCGCCGAATAGAGCGCCGGCTATCGAAGGCGACGCTTCAATACGCAGCGTACGCGCCTGCTCATCGGCACGAACGGGCAGATCGAGGTTGAAAGTTTGATCGGCCTCGTTCTGCATCAGCGTGGTCGTGTTGCCGACCGTCTGCTTCAATCCGTGCGGCACAATTTCCATCGACATTTCGACCGCGTCGGATTCCTTGTCCGTCAAAGCTTTCGCCAGCAGCGTCAGTTTGCCGACCGTGTGCGCCTGCACGCGCCAATCGACGCGATGTTCGCCGTTCTGCCGAATCGTCACCGTCTGTGAAGGCGCATCCAGCAACTGCGCGCCGTTCAGTTCGAGCGAAATCTTTGTGGACTTGTCGGTCTTCAGGAAGTTGTGCACGACCCCGGAAATCGTGACCGTGTCGCCTTCGGTCAGGAAGCGCGGCATCTCGAGCCGCATGATCACGTCTTTGCGCGCGATGGTTTTCTGCACTGCTGATCCGACGCGCGTGTCCGCTGTGACGGCACGCGCCGTCGCGCGCCACGTTGTCAGGTTGTCCGGCAGTTTGAATTCGACGGTCGCTTTCCCGTCGCCGCCTGTGACCACGTCGGGTTGCCAGAACGCGGTGTCCTTGAATTCCTTTCGCACCGTCGGCTCGGCAAACGAACTCTCATTTTTGAAATCCGCGAGTTGATAAGCCGATTTGTTCTTCGCTAAATCCGCCGGGTTCTCTCCCGCATAACCGGTGAACGTGTAGTTCACCGCGAGACTCGTCTGCACTTCGTTGTAGCGCCGTCCGTAAAAGTCGCGTTTGATGTTGCCGGCGGTCTCAGCCGCAATGCTGTAGATCGCTTCATCGACGATGCCCAGGCTTACTTCGGCATTCGCCGCGGGCGAGCCGTCTTCGTTGCGCGCCATGATCGTGTAGGACGCGACGTCGCGCGGCTTGAACTCTTTCTTGTTCGGCACGATGTCGAGCTTCAGCATCCGATCGCGCGCGGGCACCGCCAGGATTTGGCTTTGCTCGAACATGTCGCTGTCCTGCACAAACGAAACGTTGAGATAAACATTCGGCGCGTATCTTTTCTCGATCGGCACGTCGATCACGATGCTGCGACCGGGTGAATCGATCTGCCGCACCGTCAAGACTTCCGACAATTCGGTCGTCACAAGCAGGTGCGCGTTGTCTTTCGGCAGCATCGCCAGGACGTGCGCCGTCTCGCCGGGGCGATAAGATTTCTTATCGGGCACCAGCTTGATCGCATTCTCTTCGTAGTCGCGATACTGAAAATCCGACCACTGGCCCTGCTTGTCAGGCGCCCAGAACGATCCGCCGCGATTCACAATCTGCTTGCCGTTGTCGTAAACGATCGCCTTTACGTAGACGCTACCGGGCGAAGGCACCGTGAAGTCATATGTCGCGTTGCCCTGGCTGTCGGTGTTTACATCCGCCGACCCCAGTTGACGTTCATGCAGCTTGTAATCGTACGTCGTGTACTTGTAGCCGTTGTACTCTTCCTGCTTCTCGATCTTCTCCCACTTCTGTTCGATGAACTGAAGCGTCACTTTCTCCGAGACAGGTTGGCCCGAATAAGTCGCGGTCTTCACGCGAATCTTCGCTGCGTCGCCCTGGTAGTAGAGATAGCGTTCCGGATAAGCGTCCGCGACGCTCTTGCCGCGCGTGCCGATGAACGATGCGGCGCCGGACATTTCGCGACGTGACGCGTCGGTGACTTGCGCTTCGAGGCGATAGGAATAGTCCCACTCTTCTTTTTCGCCCGGCGCGGGCACTTCGAAATCGACGACCAGTTCGCCGCGCGAATTCAGTTCGCCCTCGCCCTGGGTCACCAAGTCGGTGCCGTAATAGCCGTAGTCTTCTTCGTCGCCGCCTTCGTTGTCAGGGCCGGCTTCGTCGTCGAACTCATCGCTCTCATCGGCGTCCCACCACCAGTGGTAATAGCGTTGTTTGTAGACGTAGTACTGCACATCGGCGTTCGTCACGGGCGCGCCAAAGAAGTAATTCGCATTAACAGTGAAGCGAACCTTTTCGCCAATCGCGGCAAACTCTTTCGGTCCCTTGACCGTCACCTTGTACTCGGGCTTTTTGTATTCCTGAACTTCGAAGTAGCCGCTCGACGTTGCTTCTCCGATCTTCGCCGTGATGTTGTAGCCGCCCAGCGGCGCTTCCTCGGCGATATCAACTTCGCCGCTGAACGTGCCGCGCGTAGACAACGGCAACTCCTTTTCGAAGATCTTTCCGCTGTTCGGATCTTCGATCGTGACACTGACCGTTTTCTCATCAAGCAGCTTGTAACCTTCGCGTCCCCACTGCCGGAGAATGCCTTTGAAGTAAACCTTCTGCGCCGGTCGATAGATGGGCCGGTCGGTGTAGATGTAGCTGGTCAGGTCCTCGCTCGAAAGCAGGTCCATGTCGCCGCCTTCACCGCTGAAATAGAAAGAATCCACGTCCGAGATGACAAAGTTGTCGCGGTCACGCGCCATGATTAGATACGCGTTTGCCTCAGATTCCTCCGGATCGACGTCCTCAGCAGGCGTCTCTTCAGTGTTCTCGGGTGGTTTGATTTCAGTCTTGAAGACGCCACTGTTATCGGTAGTGCCGGTCGCGAGGGTCTTCTTCGCGTTCGTGATTTCGACGTTCGCGCCGGCGCGCGGCGCGCCCGTTTTCCGATCGACTACAAAGACGACTACCTGACCATCGCTGGTGGTTTTCTGCACCATCGTCAGGTTCGTAACGATCGCGATTGAGTACGCGCGCAAATCATTGTTGACGGCTTCGATGAGGTAAACGCCGGGATCCATTTTGCCGATCTGAATCGTCCGGCTGTCGTATTCGTTTTCCAGCGCCGGCAGCCTCTCGCGCCAGTCCTTTACCTTCTGGTCCGGGTTCAGCAGCGGCACCCGTGCGTAGTCGGCCACGTTCAGAGGCGTCTGGGTGGTCAGCTGTTTGTCGGTGCGAAACTTTTCATTGAAGGTCGCGCGATGCTCTTTCCGCAGATGGCTGCGCACATAATTCTTCATCGCTGAAAAAAACGAGAGCTTCAAACGCCGCGTCCGCTCGAGCAGCGAAATCCGCGCGCCGAAACCTTTCGCCAACTCTTCCTTTTCCTCATCACCCATCTGGTGCGGATTGTCGAGCTGCTTGAAAAACTTGTTGGGGTCTTTCACGCGATAGATTCGGAAATCGAGATGATCGACGTTCTGATAGCTCGCCCACATCCGCGCCGGTTCGTTCGGCGAATACGTGCGGTTCGTCGTCAGCGAAAAGTATGGCTTGGTGCTGGAAACGGTTGGAGCCTCGGGCGCGGCGTTCGGCTCGGCCGGCGGCGCGGTGCGCGCGCGAATCACGTTGAAGCCGAGCACTGAAGCGACCAGCGCTAAGTAGATGACTCCGGTCGCGACATAGCGACGGACATGGGAACTTGTGTCAGACATGGATTGCCTCCACGGCAAACGGACGGAATATGAAATCGAGAGAGTTCATTGCAAGTTCTTCAATCGATAGAACCCTAAGAAATTCTTGTTGCGCTCCACCGGCCGCCAACGCGGATCGGGATGTTGATCGAGCACTGAAAGCTGGACCTTCTTCACGGTTCCATCGTCGGTTGCAGTCGAACCGGTGTGATACACGACCCAGTCGCTTTGCCCATTTGGCGCCGTGCGCGCCGAGCCAAGAAAGACCATCACGTGATAGGGAAATTTCTGGACCCAGGGTTGGTAGTAAAACAGCAGGTCGCCGGGTTGGGCTTCGCGACGGTCGCGGCTGACAAATTCGACGTTGAAGTTTTTTAAAGTGCGTGCGTCGGCGAATTCCGAAAACTTGCCCGAGCGCTGGTCGTCATCGCGATAGGCACCGAAGTCAGCCCGAAAGATCTTTTCGCCAAGCCGATTTGCGTCGAGATTAAAGCTGCGCACGTCGCGCGCCACCGGCTCATACGCCGGGCCCATACGCTGAAACCACGCGCGGTCGTGTTTGCGCAATGCTTCGCGCATCGCGAACCGCACCAGACCGGCACAGTCCCGTTGCTCGCGCTTCCACTGCTCACTCAATTGATAAAACTGGATCTCGGCAATCGCGGTAAACCAGCGGCGAAAGCTTTCACGGTCGTCGAAAGTGCGCAGCTCGGCGAAATCCGGAATTCCATCATTGTCGGAATCGGCGGTCTCCGTGGTTGCGTTCGAATCTGAGATTGACTCAGGCACTCCCGCTGACGGTTGAGTTTCCGACGCGGAGGCCATTCCTGCTGGCCGGGTGTCTGAAGACTTGCTGAAAATCCAAATGAAAGTCGCGAGCAGGATAACGAGGACGCTCGCCGTCATCACTGACCGTCTGGAAAGGCTGCGCAATTTCCTGGGGACTAACATTGCCGCCTACTATGACGCGGGACTTGATTCCATTTGCAGCCGGATGCTATCACGGATCGTTCAGGTCAACCACTATCATCGTTGCGTTGGGTACGGCGCGCGAAAGTGTGGTTACCCTCAGTTTGTCGGCGCATGTTAAGCTGCGCGACGCGTCCCATTCTTGTTTAGAGGCGGGCTACCGCCCGCCAGTCGTCGGGCAGTAGCCCGACTCTAAACAGATCGAAAAATTTTTGTCATGCCGAAAGTCGACACCACCCCTGAAGCGATTCTCGAAGCGGTAAAGAAGATCGACATCGTTTCGGAGCTGCTCGACGAAAAAAACAAGAACAATCTGAAAATGATTGTCGAGGGCAAGGTGTCCGGCGGCAAACAGATTGGCCCCTACGCGCGCCTGCTCACTTACGACGCCGGCGAGGTGATCATGGCGGAAGGCGATTGGGGTGGAAACACTTTCTATCTCTCCGTCACCGGCGATCTCGACGTCTACGTCAAAGACGAATCGGGCACGCACAAGAAAGTTGCGCGCATTCCGCCCGGCGCCTGCCTCGGCGAGCGTTCCGTGCTCGCCGGCATTCCACGCAACGCGACAATCCAAGTTCCGCAGGATGGCGGGGCTGCAACCGTCCTCGAAATGGTCCGGCCGGCGTTGCGGCTGCTGCGTTCACTCAAGAAGTTCGCGGAAAAAGTCGATGACAGCTATCGCAATCACGGTCTGGCGAATGCGATTGGCAAGCTTCAGGAAGAAACCGGCGGTGCGTTCACGCCTTTGGATCTGGTCTCGCTCGGCAACATCAGTCATTTCATGGCGTACGGCAAGCATCACCTGCTGGTGCAGGAAGGCATGCCGATCGATCGCATCTTTCTGATTCGCAGCGGGTGGGTGCGACGCGTGCGCGGCGTGCCGATTTACGTGGACATTACGGAGAGCACCGGACCCGGAAGCCTGGTGCCTGAAGATTTTCTCGGCTCCGGAAATTGCCTCGGTCTCGAAGCGCTGCAGGGACAAAAGAACTGGGCGTATTCCGCGGCGCTGATGCAGCGCACGGAATTGTTAGAGATTCCGTTGACGAGTTTGCAGGCTGAGCCTGAGTTGTGGCAGCGACTGGGTAAAGCGTTCGGCGCGTTGTCGCAGGCTGACGACGATACCGGACTGACAGCACAGCAGAATGAGCGACAGTTGGCGGCCGCAGAGAAGGAAATCGCAACGGGAATCGTTGATGGCGTGAACCTGCTGGTGATGGACATGGACCTGTGCGTGCGCTGCGGCAATTGCTCGCTCGCCTGCCACAAAGTCCACGGCCAGTCGCGGCTGCTGCGGCGCGGCATTCACATTCAGCGGCCGGTTGATCTGCGCAGCAGCCATGAGCAACACGTGCTCGTGCCGTCGGTTTGCATGCACTGCAAAGATCCGGAATGCCTGACCGGTTGTCCGACCGGCGCGATCTTTCGGGACCTTGGCGGCCAGGTGGACATCAATCCGGTCACCTGCATCGGCTGCTTCGACTGCGCGACGCAGTGCCCTTACAACGCGATCTCGATGGTGCCGCGCGACGGTGAGCCCGTCGTGGCGGGCGGGCTGATGACGCGTCTTCGCATGCTGTTCGGATCGAGCGCTCCATCAGTCGCAGTCGCCGAAGTTGAAGCAAAACCCGAATCAGGAGCAGGGTCTGCGGTTGAAACCAAAGCCGCACCCAAACCGGCGGCCAAACCGGACGATGACATGGTGGCGATCAAGTGCAATCTCTGCGAGCACACGCCACTGAATCCCGAAGGCGCCAAGAGGCCCGCGTATTCATGCGAAGAGAATTGTCCGACCGGCGCGCTGGTGCGAGTAAACCCGCAAGAGTACTTCGACGAGGTTGAGAAAACTCTCGGCCTGGTTTTTCGCGATCAGACGCACGCCATCGGTCGCAACATTCACAAGAGCGATCCGATCGCCAAAGCGTGGCACATCGTCGGTGGATTATTGGTGCTTGCCTTGTCGGCGCTGATGGGTTGGATGGCGTGGCGTTACGGCTTTAACGAGTCTTTGCGTGGTGGATGGTTGACGATGCGCTGGCTGACGGGTCTGGTCGGCTTGGGTGGCATCGCCATCGTGATGACATATCCGCTACGCAAAACGATCTATCGCCGCCGCGCCGGCGCTTTGCGATATTGGTTGCTGGCGCATCTCTACTTCGGCGCGCTTGCCGGCATCGTTCTGTTGATGCACGGGGGCAGTCACGGCGGCGGAATACTGACGATGACGCTGATGATCGCGTTCGACGTAGTGATTCTCACCGGCTTGTTCGGCCTGGCTGCTTACCTGATCGCGCCGCGAATTCTGACAAGTATCGAAGGCGAGCCGCTCCTGATCGAGGATCTCGAAGCGCGCCGCGCGGAATTGAGTCAGGAGATTACCGAGATCACCAGCAAAACCGAGGGCACTGCGCGCGAGTTGATCGAGAACAAGATGCGCGGGCATTTCTTTTCGCTCGGTTATCTGTTGAGGCAATACACGCGACGCGAGGCGCTGACCGCATCATTGGCTCAGGGCCGTCTGAAATTTCGAAATGAATTGGCGGCTATCGAAGACAAAGCGCAACGCACGGCGGCTTTGAAAGCACTAGAACGCATGGCGACGTTGCGGCGCGTGGACACGTTGATCTACCTGCACCGCCTTTTGAAAATTTGGGTCGCGCCGCATGTTGTTTCGACTTCAGTAATGCTGGTACTTATGATTGCGCACATTGTGCAGGCGGTGTTCTTTAATGTTCGATAGAGAGTGGCACAGACTTCAGTCTGTGATTCCGACTCTTGAATTCACAGACTGAAGTC
>JBASRE010000038.1:0-11963 GCA_049273695.1 Pyrinomonadaceae bacterium | reverse complement strand
GTTGCCAAGCCCGTTGTCGATGCAAAGCTCGCTTATTCGAGCTCCGGTTCAATGACTTGTTAACGCGCCGCCTCCACCACCCAACCGGCGCTACGGCCAAGTCTCGCGCTGAAAAAGAAAACATTCAGCTCGCGCCGTAACCAGCGGATTTAACTGTTGAGTTGGCGGCGCGATAACGGTTGAGTTGACGCGGCGGCGCGATTCAAATCGACAATCGGCAATTGGAAATGGGCAATGAGTTCACGCCCCCGCCGCTCGCGTCCAACGATTTGTTGGGCCGCATCAACCCTGCCAGATGGCCAGGTCGCCGCCGCCCATGGCAATGACGTGTTCACCGCCCGGCGACGTCAACTGCCACGCTTCGTAGCCACTGGAGGTCTGGAGAAGTTCAAGTACCAGCTCGCCTCCAAACTCCAAGATAAGGTCGCCGGTATCGGCGCGCACCTTTGCAGACTGAATGACATGATGGACGAGGCGCGATTCGACTTCGGCTCGAGCATCAACCGCAGCAGGTAGGCCGAATTGTTGTCCATGATCCTCGCTAGTCACCCGAATCCGGCCGGCGTCAATCAGCCGCCAGAGGCACGGGGTGGTTACTGCTCCCGCGTCGAAGATAAAGTTCCATGAAAACTCATCGCGATGAACCGCGGTGCATTGACGTCCAACAAGCCAAGAAAGATCAACGTTCATCTTTGTGATGCGGCCCAACGGCGGAGTTGACCGGGCCACGGCGCTACCGAGCAGCTTAGCCTGATCACGCTTGATGCGA
Organism: Pyrinomonadaceae bacterium; assembly: GCA_049273695.1. Classification (GTDB taxonomy): domain Bacteria; phylum Acidobacteriota; class Blastocatellia; order Pyrinomonadales; family Pyrinomonadaceae; genus UBA11740. The sequence continues at coordinate 11,194 of JBASRE010000038.1, read as the reverse complement.
AAGACGCTTCCCGTGGCTCCGGTCCAACGATTTGTTATGCGTTCCGCCCATTGCCGATTTCTGTTGGAGCGACTTCGATTCCGATTTCGGCGTACCGGTCGAAAACATCTTTGCCGTCCCAGGTGGGAGGCATCTTCGAGCGGAGGCCAAACCTGTTGAGCAGCGCGTGCTCGTCGCGCGTTACAACGACGACCCTAAGACAGTTGGTTAAGAGTTCAATTACGCCCGCTTCGGTGAGTGGGCGCATGTCCATGAGACGGTTCACAATTTCCATTTGGGGCATCACGTGTTCAACCATGCACTCGCTGTCTGGTTTATTCAGGGCAGCCTTAGATCGCGGAATCCGCGCCTTGTGCGCTTGGCCGTGACGTCCAAGGATCTTGTTTTGCCAGTATTGATGGATAGCAATCTTTAGGTTGCGACAGCATTCGTTACGGGTAAAACCAAAGGCCTGCGCATCGTTCGCCTGATTGACGGCAAAGATGATGAATTTGGCGGCTCGTTCTTGGTCGGTCATTTTAATTGGAAAGAAGAAAACGCATAACTATTTAATATGTGGCAAATCCTACCATAAGTCCGCAGTGCCCGGTATAATGCGTCATTCATGCCGGATCGCAAACTACTTGATCAAGTCAGTGACGTGGCGCGCCTGCGTCACCTGAGCCTGCGGACCGAGCAAGCGTATCGCAACTGGATTAAACGTTACATTCTTTTTCACGATAAACGACACCCGAGCGAACTGGGTGTGCCCGAAGTGCGCTCGTTTCTAACCAATTTAGCCGTAAAAGAACGCGTGGCGGCGCCAACGCAGAATCAGGCCTTTCATGCTCTCTTATTCCTCTATCGCCAAGTGCTGAAAATGGACTTGCCCGAGATAACCGGCGTTGAGCGCGCCAAGAACTCGCGCAATCTGCCGGTCGTTTTCACCAAAGGTGAAGCCAACGCGGTCATTGCGCACTTGAGAAGCGAAGATAAATTACTTGTGAGCCTGTTGTACGGGGCTGGCCTGCGAATAATGGAGGCGGTGAGATTGCGCGTGAAGGACCTGGACTTCTCGCGGTATGAAATCACGGTTCGAGACGGAAAGGGTGAGAAAGATCGGCTAACCATGTTGCCAAGATCACTGGCAGCAGCGCTGCAAGTCCAAATTGAATCAGTTCGGCGTCTTCACGAACACGATCTGGTGGCCGGATTTGGCGAAGTGTATTTGCCTTACGCGCTGGAACGGAAGTACCCGAAGGCGGCGAAAGATTTTATCTGGCAGTACGTCTTTCCGACAGACAAGCTTTCAATTGATCCGCGCTCTGGCAAGACGCGCCGGCATCATTTTAATGAGCAGAACGTCCAGCGCGCAGTCAAGACGGCTCTCCGTAAAGCGGGGGTGAAAAAGAACGGGACGTGCCACGCGTTTCGGCACAGCTTCGCCACTCACCTGCTGGAGGATGGATATGACATAAGAACGGTCCAGGAACTTCTTGGCCACAAGGACGTCAGAACGACGATGATTTATACGCACGTGTTGAATAAAGGCGGGAGAGGGGTGAGAAGCCCGCTCGACAATTAAGTTTCAAGATACGATCAATCCAAGCGCTGTCGCCACTCCGATGGTCGGCACTCGAAAAGATGTACGGCACCGACCGAGAGCTAATTCGCCCTGGCTTTCGCAGCTTCTTGAAACCGCTCGTTAATTGTTAACGTAGTAGAAATTTGACCTTTTGGTGCCGATCTGTGTTTGAATCGCGTACGATTGGCGCAGTTTCAGGTTTCAGCTTCAGGTATCAGGTTTCAAAGTTTCAGGAGCACCCGTATGAAAGTCTCTTTAAAGATCGCAACGTTTGCCCTCGTGCTGACAGTTTCGGTTTTGGCCGCCGGCAGCGTGGTCGCGCAAACGCCGACTCCGCGACCGACGCCCGTTAACCCTGCCACGCAACCGCCCGGGCAGGAGCCTTTGCCGACGCCCGCGCCGAATGCGCCGCCGGGAACGCAGCCAATCTCGCCACAGTCACCACCGGGAGTTCTCGTGCAGCCAACGCCGGTTCCCTCGCCTCCGGATCCGACTTTGCCGGAGCCGCGCGAGCCGAACTTCCCGGTGCAGCAGGCGCAGCCGGTGATGCCGATGCCGGATCTCTCGCGGGTCGGAATCATCAGCAGCAACATTCTGAGCCTGTCGCTGAACGATGCGATTCGTAAGGCGCTCCAGAACAACAACGAGATCGAAATCGCCCGCGACGACGTTCGCTTTGCTGAGACGCAACTGAACGGACTTTACGGCGTGTACGATCCGCTGTTCAGCATCACGCCGCAGATAATTCACAACATTACGCCGCAGCAAAGCAGCCTGGGCGGCGGCGGCGCGGCAGGTACGACGACCACGACGATTTTCAACTTCAGCCCGCAGGTCACTAAGTATTTCGAGCGAGGCGGAGGCAACTACACTCTGAGCTTCGCGAATTCGCGGCAGACGACAAATAATTCGTTCAGCTCGCTGAGTCCCTTCTACTCGTCGAACTTGTCGCTGCAATTCAATCAGCCGCTGTTTCGGAACCGCAGCATCGATCTCAATCGCCGCTCGATCAAAATTCAGAAAAAGTTCATCCAGCAAACCGACTCGGATTTTCGGCAACGGACGATTCAGATTATTTCGCAGGTGCAGGCCGCTTACTGGAATCTGGTGTTTGCGCTGCGCAATCAGCAGAACCAGCTCGAGAGTTTGAACGTCGCGCGTCAGAACATGCGCAACATCGAAGCGCAGATCGAAGCCGGCGCGAAAGCTCCGCTCGATCGCGCTCAGGTACAGACCGACATTTCGCTGCGCGAGTCGCTACTTTTCACCGCCACGCAAAACGTTTCTATTTCCGAGAACTCTTTGAAGCAGTTGATGCTGCGTGACCCGGCCGCGCCCGAATGGACCGCACAGATAACGCCGACTGATACGCCGGTGCTCGATTTGTCGCCGGTGAATCTGCAACTCGCGCTCGACGAAGCGCACAAGAATCGGCCCGAGATTCGGCGGCTGAACTTGCAAAAGGAAATCAATGCAATCGACCTCGACTTCTACAAGAACCAGACGAAGCCACAAGTCGATCTTACGGGGACGTTCGCGCTGACCGGTCTGGCGGGGACGCCGTGCGATATCGTTACGAACCCGCGCTGTTCGCCGCCTCCGACGAACCTGGTCGGCGGTTACGGAAAGGACATCCGCAATCTGTTCAGCGGCGACACGCGCAACCTGACGGTTGGGGTGACGATCTCCTTCCCGTTCAAGAATCGAACTGCGGAAGCCAATCTCGCCGGCGCGCGCATTCAACGCGACCAGCTGGAAGCTTCGTTCCGCTCTCAGGATCAGGCAATCGAGATGGACGTTCGCAATGCGGCGCAGGCGGTGGACACTGCTCGTCGTCGCGTCTTGACTTCGCGTATGGCGAGAGAGAGCGCTGAGCAACAGCTCGCCGGCGAAGAGAAACTGTACGAAGTCGGCCGCTCGACCACGTTCCTGCTGCTATCGCGTCAGAACGAACTGACTTTCGCACGAACCAACGAACTCCAGGCGCAGACTGATTACAACAAGGCGCTCGCGGATCTTCAGCGGGCGACCGGCTCGACGCTCCGCATCAATAATATTTCGGTTGAGCCTACCAAGGAATAGAATCATTGCCGATTGAAGATTGCCGATTGCCGATTGCCGATTAGTGAAATGTATACTAATCGGCAATCGTAAATCGCGATTGGCAATGAAGATCTCCGCCTGCATCATCACTTTCAACGAAGAAGAAAACATTCACGCCGCTTGTGAATCGGTTTCGTGGGCGGACGAGGTTGTTGTCGTCGATTCGGAATCCACCGATGCGACGGCCGAAATCGCCCGAACGTGCGGCGCCAGGGTCCTCATCAACAAATGGCCCGGATTTGCGAAGCAAAAGCAGTTCGCAACCGACGCGGCCGCGCACGATTGGGTCCTCAGCCTTGATGCTGACGAGCGAGTCTCGCCGGAACTCGAATCCTCAATCGCAGCTTTGCGCCGCCGGCCCGAGACGGCATTGGCGGACGGCTATCGGCTCGCGCGGCGAACGTTCTACCTGGGTCGCTGGATTCGCGGCGGTGGATGGTACCCGGATTTTCAATTGCGCCTTTTTGATCGGCGGCACGGAAGCTGGGGCGACCGATTGATTCATGAATCCTTCGCTATGAACCCGGGATCGCGCGTTGAAACTCTTTCCGGGGACTTGCTTCATTACACGGTGCGCGACGCAGCGCATCATCAGCAGATGATTGAAGAACGCTACGCCCCGCTCGGCGCGCAACAGATGTTTCGCGAAGGCAAGCGTACGTCTTCGCTGCAAGCCGCCGTCGCCGGTCCGTCAGCGTTCGTGCGCAGCTACATCTTGAAGTCGGGCTTTCGCGACGGCTCAGCGGGACTCATGATTGCAAAGTTTGCTGCGCGTCATGCGTCACTGAAGCATAAGCTGCTCCGCGAACTCCAGGACTCCAACGAAGAAAAGAAGTAGGCAGCCCCGACCGGTCGGGTTACAATCGCAGACGAATGAGCCTGTTGGCGATCGAGAACGTCTTTGACGTGCCGCTGCCAATCGTGGCTGCGTTCACGGGAATTCTCGGCGCTATCATCGGCAGCTTTCTCAACGTCGTCATTCATCGTATTCCGCTTGAACAATCGATAGTCTTCCCGAATTCTGCCTGCCCGTCTTGTGGCACGGCTTTGCGCGCCTACGACAACATTCCGATTCTGAGCTTCTTAATCCTGCGGGGCCGCTGTCGCTCGTGCCGCAATCCGATTTCGATCCGTTATCCAATCGTCGAGGCGTTGACCGCCCTGCTCTTCGTAGCCGTCGCCCTGCGTGATGGCATTTCGTACGCGCTGCCATTCGACCTGGCCTTCGTGGCGGCCCTTGTCGCGCTGATATTCATTGATGCAGAGCGCATGATTCTGCCGAACGTGATCACCTATCCCGGGATCATCTTCGCCGTGCTGACGCGCATTGCGCTGCCTTATCTCGTCGGACCGGAACAGTTCGATGATTTGCCCGGGCTTTTAGCGCGGATGCCGCAGCTTCCGGTGTGGGGCGTGTCGCTGATCGGTTCAGGGATCGGCGCGCTGGTTGGTGGCGGCTCGCTGTGGCTGATGGGATTTCTTTGGGAGAAGTTGCGCGGGGTTGAAGCGATGGGGCTCGGCGACGTCAAGATGATGTTCATGGTCGGCGCCTATCTCGGATGGCGCCTCGCGGTACTTACAATTTTCTTCGGCGTTTTTACCGGCTCGCTCGCGGGCATCGCCGTGATGGCAAAGCGCGGACGAAACATGCAGATGATGTTGCCGTTCGGAATCTTTCTCGGTATCGGCGCCATCTTCTGCCTGTTCGTCGGCCACCGCATAATCGAATGGTACGCCTCGCAGTTTTGATAGCTCATGCGAATTAGCGGGCGGCAACTTTCGCTCACCATACTTGCGGCAGCATTCCTGCTCGCCGCGACCTTCATCTTCGCAGTCTTCGCTTTCGCTCCTGAGGTCGCGGGCGTTTACCAACCGTTCCTGCTCACGAGTTTCATCGTCGCACTCTTTGTTAGCCTGGTCGCGATTGCCTGGCTTCTACGCGGAATTCTCCGGCCTTACAACCAGTTGATTAGCGAGGCCGAGCGCGTCCCGGGCGCGCACTCAGGCAAAACGCAAAATGAAGCGGCGTTCGTGCTCGAGACGTTCCAGTCCGTCGTCGCGCAACTTCAGTCGCAACAGCAGGAGCTGGAGCGATTGACCGCAGAAGCGAGCCAGCGCGCAGATTCAGCTGAGCTTTTCAGCGAACGGATCGTCGCGAGCATGCCGACGGGTCTGCTTGCCTTCGACTTGTCGGGGAAAGCAACGGTCGCCAACGCACCGGCGCATGTGCTGTTCGACGCGGGGACGAAACTTGAGGGCGAACATTTTCGAACTATCTTCCGCGACGTGCCCGCCCTCGCAGACCTGGTGGATTCGTGCCTTAGCAGCGGCCAGATTTTTCGGCGGGAAGAAATCGAGACTAACTCTGCAACGCAACCGAAGCGCCTCGGCGCCACTGTTGCGCCCATAGATCCTTCGGCCACCGGTTCGAAAGGCGCACTGTGCCTGATCACCGACATCACTGAAGTCACCCAACTGCGCGAGCAGGTGACGTTGAAGCGGAACCTGGAAAGCCTGGGCGAGATGTCCGCCGGGCTGGCGCATGAATTCAAGAATGCGATGGCGGCGCTGCACGGCTACGCGCAGTTTCTGCAAAGCATCGATACGGACGAGCGCACCAGGAGCGCGGCGGATGCGCTGCTTCAGGAAGTGCGGAATCTTTCCGAGATGACTACCGCGTTTTTGAATTTTGCGAAACCACAGCCGCTGCAGCTTGAGGAGATTTCACTGGACGAACTAATCGATGATTGCGCGCGCGAACTGCGGCCGCTGTTCGAGCAACGACGTGTGGACTTTGCGACGAACTATTCGAGTCCGAAGCTGGAAGTGCGCGCCGATCCAAGGCTGCTGCGGCAGGCGCTTCTGAATCTCATACGCAACGCAGCCGAAGCGATTTCGGATGAGCAGAGCGACCGCCGCGTCATTGTCGAGGCCGCAAACGACGTGGTTGATGGAAACGGCTGGGTAACCGCGACCGTCCGCGACACTGGCTCGGGCGTTTCCGCAACCGATCTTCCGAAGGTCTTCATTCCCTTCTTCACGACCAAAGCCTCCGGCCACGGGGTGGGCCTGCCGCTCGCGCATCGAATCGTAACTCAGCACGGCGGCACGCTCAGCGCAGCGAACACGTTGGACGGCGGGGCGATCTTCACTCTTCGGCTGCCACAGAAATAAGCAACCGCGACGCGCTTGCATTGAGTTGTATCATCCCTCGCTGTTCTGAAGACCCCCCCAAAAAAAAGGGCGGACCCGGTTGCCCGAGTCCGCCGCAACTAAATCAAGCAGGTTGATTCAATTTCGCGGTGTCTTAGCCTGCGCGATATTCGAGTAGGCTGAATTGCCGCCTCCGTTGAATGCCCGCACGCGATAGCGATAGCGCGTGTTCGGGGATAGCCCGGTGTTCGGGAAAGTGGTGACGTTCGGCCCTACCTGAGCAATCTGCAAAAAGTTCGTGCAGTTGTTGCCCGTGCAACGCTCGATCCTGAAGCCCAGCTCGTTGTTCGAGTTGTCGGTCCACGCCAGATTGACTTGGGTGGATGAGACAGGCGTTGCAGTTAGGTTGCTAGGCGCGGCCGGCACCGGCGTAGGTGTCGGTGTTGGAGTGGGCGTCGCGGTTGCTGTTGGGGTGGCCGTTGGTGTTGGCGTCGGAGTTGGCGCGCCACCACAGCCCGGGAACTTGAATGAGCCGATGCGCGTGCGCCAATTGAAACTGGTCGTCGTCGAGTAGTACTCCTGCGTGTACCAGAAGGTGCAGTCATCAACCGGATCGATCGTCATCGCACTGTAGTCGCCCCAACGACTGCTCGTTCCTGTTTGACTGCCGGTGCCCGCGAACATGAGCGTCTCGCCCTGGGCCAGAGTGTTCACCGGATCGGTTGCCAGACGCCCGGCGTAGCGAATCTGCGGATTGATCGACGCGCTCGAAGCACTGTAACCAATCGCAAGATTGCCGTCACCGTCCATCGCTGCGCTACCCATCCAACGCCATATCGTGTCGGGTTGATAGGTGCTCTCTTGTGCAACCGTCACGGGGCCGGCGGTGACGTTTCGCAATTCGAACCACCGCACGCCGGCAACGCCGCCTGATGCGACCGTGTAATTCCCGACTACTGCTTCATGCGTGCCAAAGTTTCGATACGCCAGCCTGAACATCAACCGATCGCCGATGGCGTCCAGTCTTGACGTCGTACCACCTTGCGGCACACACGATCGCGTCGTGGCACATAACACTGAGAAGCCGGCCGCGGGCGGACTCGCGAACAGAGTGAAGGTCGAGTTCGCCGGCGTCACAAAGTCCACATCGAAGTGGAACAAGCGATACGACCCTGTGCCCGGCCATTGAACGAAAGTAGCCGGGGCGCCCGGTGGCGGCAGGTTCGAACCGTCGAGATCCGCCGGCAGATAAGTTTCTTCAAACGCACCGCCCGTGATGCCCGTCGTGATGAAAGTCGCCGGCAATCCCTGGAGCATCTTGTCGCGATCAAAGGCGAATGGCTGAGGGCCAAGGTACGCCGTCGCGGAAGAGTTGAACACGTTCATGCTCATGTAGTAGGCATCGGGCCACACGCTCAGCTTCGGATAGTCAAAGAAATTCGTGCCGAGTTGAAAAGCGTAACGGTGGTACGACCCGGTTGCATTGCTGGTGGTGGAAACAGCGATGCACTCATGCGTCGGAATGCTAACGCCCGCAAACTGAGTGATGACCCAACGATTGGCGAGTTGATCGTAAAGCACGACCGGATCGCCGCTGCCGTTGTCTTGGCAAACGCCCCCGAAGCCGTTCCACAGCGTCGCGATGCCAGATGGCCCCAGCTCCGACGCCCCAGTTGTCTTGTTGAAAACCTGGTAGCCCTCGTTGACGATCTGGACGTATTGAGTGTCGCCCACTTCACCATTTGTGTCCGGCGGTGCGCAGTTGCAGGCGACACCTGGAAACGGAACGCCGTCGAAGTTAAGCGAGGTTCCGGGCATTCCAACAGTAGGCGCACCCGGACCGGATTCGGAAGTCTGAACGACCGGATCCGCGCGGTCGACGTGCCGGTGCGGGATGACCTTCGGATTCTTGTTCGCTTCCTTCTTTTCCTTGAACTTCACCGGGTGCTGCGGCATCTCGCGCAGCGGCGGCGACGTGTCATTGTGCTCTGAAGCAACAACGCTGACGTTCTTGCCCTGGCCTTGTACCGGCTGTGCCGCCCAGCGAGCGCGTGCGGCTTCCATCACCTGTGGCAAAACCAAAAGGGTGACAAGCAATAAACAGCCGCCTAGCGCGGCAAACAATTTCACGAATTTCATTCAGTTCCTCCTAAATGTCACAAATGCACCAGCCGCGATAACCGTGGCGAGTCGGGCATGAGGTACGAAGGCCTGACGCGGTCACTAGTTTTAGCTTGGGGAAAAGCAGAAAATGCGCACAAAAAGTACCACAGCGGTCGAGAGGTGACAAGATATTTCGCAAAATTGTGTGGCGCATCGATATAAGCCGCCCAAAACCGAAGTACAAGAGATTGCTAAGGGGCGAATGCGTGTGCTGTTGAAGGTTTTACGTCCCTCCATCGACATGAAAACTATTGACTTGGCCGCTCACGACTACTATCATGCGCCGTTGCTTAAACAGTTTGGGAGTAGGTGGCTCGCTTGGTCTCATCATCCCGAAAGACGAGGTGCTTGGAAGTTCGCCCACTCACGTGCACTCAACCCGCAATCAGGAGGAAGTATGAAGAAAGTGTTTGCCGTTCTTGTATTCGTCGCGCTGTGCCTTAACGCGCTGACGCCATTAAATGTCGCATTTGCTCAAGGTAAAAACTCGCCACCACCGCAAGCTCAAAACGAGCGCGCTGAATTCAGCCGCGCGACTCATCACGACACAACGACGGTGCCGTTGCGTGAGATGTTTGAACGAGGAGACCGCCCAGGCCCAGCTCGAGGAGGCCGGGACTTTGAACCCGGACGGCCAGCGCCAGTTGGCAAAGCAAATCCTCCTGGCATTGATCCGCTAGCCGAAAGAGGCGTCGGGGCCCCATCTGCATTCGCGCAGCCGAAAGCTGCAACGGACGGCACGCCGGTCGATCCAAGTGCTCGCGTGGCACCTCCCGACACTACTGGCGATGTTGGTCCGAATCATTACGTTCAATGGGTCAACCTACGCTACTCGATCTACACGCTGACGCGTAACATTTTGAATGAAATAACAGGTTTCACACCCGTGCCGGGCTTTCCGAAAAATGGCAACGTCGTATGGCAAGGTTTCGGTGGCCGGTGCCAATCGGACAACGACGGCGATCCCATCGTCCAGTACGACCAATTGGCTGATCGCTGGGTCCTGACGCAGTTTGCGGTTTCGGCCACGCCCTATACACAATGCGTTGCCGTTTCGACCGGACCAGATCCCACCGGCACCTATCATCGCTACGCCTTCTCGTACAACCGCGATTTTCCGGATTATCCCAAGTTGGGCGTGTGGCCGGATGCGTACTACATCAGCTATAACATGTTCAAAAATGGCCGCAGCTTCTCCGGCGGTCAGGTCTGCGCTTTTGAGCGTAGTCAAATGTTGACCGGAGGCGCCGCGCGACAAGCTTGCGCTAAAACGACTGCGGGACATAGTTTGGAACCGGCTGACCTTGAGGGCTCGACGTTACCACCCGCCGGTTCGCGGAACTTCCTGCTGAGTATTACAACCAGCGCTCTCCAGTTTTGGCGATTCGCCGTCAACTGGGGTGCTGGAACAGGAACGTTAACGGGACCAACAACCATCGCCGGCGTATCGTTCTCCAGGGCCTGCGGCGGCGGCGCCTGTATTCCGCAACCGGGCACGTCACAGCAACTGGACTCACTCGCCGATCGTTTGATGTACCGCTTGAGCTATCGCAACCTCGGCACGCGCGAAGCGCTCGTGATTAATCACTCGGTTGCGACGGGCGGCGTGAGCGCCATTCGGTGGTACGAGTTGACCAACGCAACGGGTCAAACGATAAACAGCGCCACCCCTGTGGTTCGGCAACAGGGAACGTTCTCGCCGAGCTCCGACCATCGCTGGATGGGCAGCGCCGCAATTGATCAGACGGGCGGAATTGCCGTCGGGTATAACATCTCGAGTTCGTCAATCAAACCCAGCATCCGCTATGCGTACCGTTCCCCTCTCGATCCTCTCGGCACGCTGGGTAACGAAACAGAAGCAAAGGCCGGTCCCGGCGTTCAGACACCGAGCCTATCTCGCTGGGGAGACTACAGCACCATCAGCGTCGACCCAGTAGACGGTTGCACGATGGTGTTTACATCCCAGTATCAGCCGGCGGATGGTAACTTCAACTGGACCACTTACATCTACTCATTCAAGCTGAGTAGCTGTCCGTAATTGCGGATCTTTTCTGCGAAGGGCGAACATCGTTCTGATGTTCGCCTTTTTTTGGTGCGCCCGGCAGGGCGCACCCACTTGGGAGTGAAAGTCTCCTACGAACCCGACAGGGGGAATCGTTAGCTAGACGGCAAGGGTGTCCATCGCGAGGTGGAATCTGAAGGAAGCCGCAG
>JBASRE010000030.1:0-85982 GCA_049273695.1 Pyrinomonadaceae bacterium | reverse complement strand
GCCGCCGCCACCTTGCTGACCGCCGCCGCCACCTTGGCCGCCGCCGCCACCTTGCTGACCGCCGCCGCCTTCATTTTCTTTTCGTTCGTCGCCCATAAGTTCCTCCTGAGATTGTGAAAGTAATTCGAGAGGGCTTCTTTAATGCACAACTTCTAGACGCATCCGTCGAGTACGTATCGCTTGCCTGAATTTAGGACAGATTGATCTAGTCGCGACGGTAACAGCAACTGCGGTGCCATAAATTATGGGAAGCTAACCTGAGGCTACGAATGACCGAACGATTGGTTCATGTGTGCAAGCGCAAACCGTCGTGCGTGTCCTCAAAAAACATCAAGTTTGTGAGTGAATTTGTCAAAAACTGGCAAAAGCCATGAATCTTGCCCCATCTAGCCAAGAACCGTGCTAGAATCCGCGCCGTTCAAACGGTTCTCGACATCCCAGTTCCAAATTGCCTTGAGAACCTCTCAACAAGCCGGGTCGAATAACTTGTCACTCTCCGATCTCCCGCAGATCGCGAGTGAAAACCTTTAACTACTCTTTCCTCAGAGGAGATCTCCGACCATGAACGATAACGAAAGCAAAAAGACGCTCCACGTCACGCCGCTTCAGCGGCTGGGGGCAACATACCAACGCCACCCTCAACCCCGCCTCGTAGTAGGTCACGAGAGGCGTCCGACTTCGTGATAGGTGATGTGATTCGCGAACGTGAAGATCAAAATGATCCGCCCAGTCCGTTCAGTCTTTCGACTTGCATCCACTGTCCAATTCCATTTGTGACGTGGCGGAGACGCTGACGCAAGCGTCTAAGGATACGGCGCAACGCATTTCTATTTTCGACCTTTAGTTCAGAACTTGTCCAAGGAGGAAGCATGTGGAGCTAACCAAAGAAAAAAAAGAGATGATTATTAAAACCATTGAAGTTCGTCTTAGTGGTGTTAGCGATGCTACCAAACGCGGACGTTTAGCATTTCTTGTAATAACTGTAGCTTCCTGCGCCATTCTTATTACCCTATGGAACGCTTATTTTTCTTACACGAGGACTATGGCATTCGATAAAAAAGCGTCAATCGCCACTGCCATCGTACCCGCCGCGGTTACCGCCGCCACCATCGCCGTAAACCAGCCAGTACTAATTGCTAACCCTGGTTCCATTACGCAGCAAAGACAATCACCGGTCATCGAAAACCAGCCAGTACTGACTCCCAACCCTGGTCCCATCACGCAGCAAAGACAATTGCCGCTCTACGAATTCAATCGCAGGATTGTGGTAGATGAGTGGGCGCGAAATTTAAATGTATCAATCGGTTTATTAGGCATTGATATTAATGTCAACGAGTTTTCTCTCTTAGGTAGTTTTGGATTAACAATAATTTCTGTGTGGTACTTTTTCAGTCTGCGGCGAGAAAACAGGGCAATAGTTTCCCTATTAAGAGATGTGACAGATGACTTAAATATTCCTATTAAGTCTGAAGAAGGAAAGGCTCCTACATGGAATATCAACCGGGATGACGACAAGTGGGACATTGCTAATCTTGCTTTTCACGGTGTTGCCCAAAGCCTCATTTTTGTAAACACCGGAACAGACGACAAACCTATGTCTGGTCATAACATCTTTAAGAGGGATAGGGTGGAGGGTAAGGAAAATGAATCAGTAGGAGTAATTGATAAATTCGTGGTAATCCTGACCAAAGTTATCAGGAAACTAATACTGCTTCTAATATTTTCACCTGCTATCACAATTTTTCTATCAATATGGGCTGATTATTATTCACTAAACTTAATCTCTCCTTTCAGAGAGGAAAGTAGGGCATTAAAGGACGTGATAACACAAGAGGCATTTCGTCAGTTTTTTTGGGAGAATCGCGTAGCTCTTTTTTTAGGCGGTTTGACTCTGGCAATTTGTTTTTCTTGTGCCATATTTCAATTAAGAACAGCTCAAGCACTTAAAGACTTTGAATCGAAACTTTACCCTGAACCAAAATAAGGTTCTTGAATTCGAGCGCGACTGTGATTTCCGGGTGACCCCGATGTATCGGGACTCGCTCACCCCGAGCTACCATCTGCCGCTATTCCGCGGCTCGTCGAACAGGACATTCGCGTTATCTCTTTGCAGGGTCGGTAAGCTCGCCGTGGACTGCTCCGATTGCGGGACTGCATGCGGTTGATTCAGTATCCGCCGATGTGAATTGCGGGCCTGTTTTCCTCGTCCGGCCGGCTTGGCAAAGCACTTCGCGCGTCATCTTTCACGCATAGTTCTTCTCATTCGCCTGGCCTTTTTCGGGGATGCGTCTGCTCGTTGAGGATCGAACACCTCATAAACTTGCACCGCAGTACTTGCAGTAGACCGCGTCGGGGTCATGCCCCTCCGCTCCGCAGGCGGGGCACAACTTCCTCGTTATTCTTTGTTGGCGCGTTGCGTGTGCGAGCTCGACCGAGACGATGCCCGTGGGAACAGCAATGATGCCGTAACCAATCACCATCACGATTGATGCCAGGATTTGGCCTAACGGGGTGCGCGGGGATAAATCACCGTAACCTACAGTCGTCAGCGTCACAATGGCCCAATAGATACTCACGGGGATGCTTGTGAAGCCGTTTGCCTCGCCTTCTACCACGTACATTAATGCACCAATCACCACGACCAGCAGGACCACGACCGAGAGAAAGACGCTGATTTTGCGCCGGCTCGCGTGTAGTGCGGTACGAAGCGTGTCCGCTTCCATGACGTATTCGGAAAGTTTGAGCAGGCGGAAAACGCGGAGCAGACGCAGGATTCGAATCACCAGTAGGTACTGGCTGCCAGGCAGGAAGATGCTGAGATAGGTGGGAATGATAGCGAGCAAATCAACGATGCCAAAGAAACTTGTCGCGTAGCGCAATGGACGACGCACACTCAGCAGGCGCAGCACGTATTCAATGGTGAACACGAGCGTGAAGACCCATTCAAGTGTGTAAAGGAGATCTCCATACTGGACGCGGACGCTACGGACGCTCTCCAGGATGACAGTTGCAACGCTGAGAAGAATCAGCCAGATAAGCGCGAGGTCGAAGAGGCGACCGGCTCTGGTCTCGGCTCAAAAACAATTTCGTGCAGACGTGCACGCCGGCCGGAAGAGGGCGCTTCCGTCGGACTAACTCTTTCGGACGTGTGCCGCTTCATTGCTTTGAAAACCTATTGCGTTAGTATCCGCCAACGTGTATGGCAGGACGGTTTTCCTCGTCGGGCTCGGCCTGCCGAAGCACTTCGCGTGTGACCGGCGCGGTATCGCCCCGTCCAAATACCACGTAATCGAACAAATACGCGATTGGATTTCCCGAGCCCCAGTGGAAGTACGCGTGCGGGATTTTGCCAGTGCGATCGCGCAGGTAAAGCAGAAACGCTGCGATCGCGTTCGGCACGGCGGCACTCTCAGCCCGCAACACGCGATACCCGCCGATGTCCTTGCCCTCAACTTTCATGGTCCGAGCAAACTCCGATGCGTCCCCCACGACCACCTCGAGGAACAGAATGGGATCACGCCTCGGCAGCCGGTGATCTTCACGATGCTCAGCTATCTCTCGCCGGTATTCCTCTTCGTCACTTTCCTCGGGGCGATTAGTGATGATGCGAATAGTGCCTTTGGCGGCCGCTTCGTCGATGAAGCGATTAGCCGTGTCGTCGATCTCGAATTGATCGACTCGCAATTCGGTTGTCCGCAAGATTCGCGAGAGCAGGGAAACCAGCAGTACCAGCCCGATAAAGAAACTTGCGATCTTGATTCCGTCGGGACGTTCGATCACGTTCACGATCGTAGTGTAGGCGAATACCAGAGTGATCAGACCGAAGACGAAGCCCCAAAGCCCTTGCTTGCGGCGGAGCGCGGAGATCGTAACGGCGACGGCGGCCGAAGTCATCAAGACCAAAACGCCGGTTGCATACGCGCCGCCCTGCGCGTTTACGTCTGCCTTGAAGATCACGGTGATGGCAAAGGCGATGATCGTAAAGACAATGACCAGCGGCCGCATCGCGCGCGTCCACTCGGGCGCCATGCCATAACGTGGCAGATAACGCGGGACGATGTTCAGCAAGCCAGCCATCGCCGACGCGCCTGCAAACCAAAGAATCAGAATTGTGCTGACGTCGTAAATAGTGCCAAAGACACTGCCGAGATATTCGTGCGCAAGATAAGCCAGTGCACGGCCGGATGCTTCACCGGCAGGCAGATCGGCAGTCGCGGGCCGAAATTCTTCAGCCGGTATCAGCAATGTCGTCACAAAACTGCTGGTGATCAGCATGAAACTCATAATCAACGCCGCGGTAATCAGCAACTTTTTCGTATTTCGAATTCGGCCACGCGGATTCTCGTCGGTATCGCCCGGGTCACCTTTTACCAGCGGCATGACGGCGACGCCGGTCTCAAAGCCGGAGAGGCCCAGAGCCAATTTTGGAAACACAATCAGGCCAATGCCAATGATCATCAACCAGTTTCCACCGACTCGGGGATGACCCAGCAACATACGCTCCCAATTCGGAATCACCGAAGGATTCTGCGCGATGTGAATCAGCCCCACGCTGATGACAACGAGGTTGAGTAACAAATACGCGACCACCAAAACGACGGCGATTCCGATAGCTTCTTTGAAGCCCTTCAGGAAGACTGCTGAAAGAAACGCAATCAGGGCGATAGTCAGGCCGACGTTTACTGCCGTGTGATTGAAGCTTTGCAGCGTGTCGTGGACGAGTGGATTTTCGACGATGTGTGCAGTGGCGTCAGCCGCTGACAACGTGATCGTAATAATGAAGTCAGTGGCGACGAATCCCAGCAGAATCAAAATGAAAAACTTGCCCTTCCACCATGAAAGCAAGTTGGCCAGCATCGAGATTGAGCCTTCGCCGTGGGGACTCTCACTCGCGACGCGCCGGTAAATCGGCAGCGCACCCAGGAGTGACAACAGAACCAAAATGATTGTCGCGATGGGCGAGAGCGCGCCGGCCGCAAGAAACGCAATGCCGGGTTGGTAGCCGAGCGTCGAAAAATAATCTACGCCCGTCAGGCACATCACCTTGTACCAGGGGTGATGACGATGATGTTCCTTCTCGCGTTCAAACGGCCCTTCGATCTCCTTGACCCAGCCGTTGAATAGCCATCGCTTGAACGCGCTCAATGGGCGTCTGGGTCGATCTAAGCGCGCGTGAACAGTCGTGGGCAGGATGCGACTCCTCGGACGTGATTTCTTGTTAAAGCGTTTTGGAGGAAAACTATCTTACTGCAAGCCGGAAGGTTTACAGAAAGAGCGTTCGCAGTCTGTTTGGTTACGGAGTCGTGATCGCCGCACTCTTAGTGGGGATCTGCCGTTGTTTGACGCGGTCGCGAGCGCGTGGCCTATCGCGCAGGTTATCGATCACAGCTTCAAGGAACAAACCGAATAAGCGAGGATGCCTGATTGAGAATTGAGCGCCGCTTTTGACTGCGCACGTGAGCAGGCGAATAAATTCCCATCGGGTGCTTTGAAAGTTAAGCAAACCGCTGCGTTGGTCGCCATTTAGATCGATGACGCTATCAACCAGGCAACCTATCTCACCGACTCTTTCCATGAAGTGACAGATCTGGCTGCTCTCAGTGCTCAATAAAGGGCGAATCAACAAGAACGATGATTTCGCGGTTAATTGTCCGACACGTTTGCGCGCTTCGATGTACTCCGCCATCGAAGCTGCCGTCCGCTCGTGCTCAACTGCGGCACTCAGCGCGTGAAGTGCGCTGAGCACCTCGGGGTATATCTCGTCCGAGACTTCATTCAGCAGTCTTTCGGTAACCAGCACAACTTCTGAAATGTTGCTTGGTTGGTCGAAGCGCGCCGGCCTGGATTCAAACTGGCGCAGCACTATCTGGCTGACCTGCCACTGTCCGGAATCAATCGCATTATCAATGACTCCGATGAAAAGGTAATACGCGCGCAAACGCCTTTCGACGGCGACCGAATCACAGCTCACGCCGAAATAGTCGAGGCAACGAATGATGCGCGGGGGAATTCTCGTAAAGTGTCTGTACTTCCGATTAGTCGCAATGGTTTGGTAACGCCGCTGCGACTCCTCACCTAAATACCGCGACGAAGGCTTACGAGGCCGGATTGATTCCGCGGACGAAAAGGAATTTTGTGACCGCAACATCGGAAGTTCAACCACAATTAGCTTCGAGCGAGCAGATTCTATATCCGTTTGATAACTGGCGGTCATAAGAATCAATCAAGCCACCGGGGACCGAGCCCTGCGATACTTGATTAAAAAGTAAAGAATGCTATAATCAGGCCGAAATTTAAATAAATTGGCAAAAATGAAGATTTCCGCTCACGAAGAATATGGTTTGCGCTGCCTGGTGCAGTTGGCGCGGGAAGAGGTGTCGGGCGGTTCGCTCACGCTGAATCAGATCGCCGAACGCGAGGGTTTGTCGGCCGCGAATGCCGGCAAGCTGATGTGGATTTTGGTTAAGGCTGGCCTCGTCCAGTCGCAGCGCGGAGCGAACGGCGGCTACACCCTGGCGCGACCTGCTTCTGAGATTCGCTTGCACGAAGTGATTCGCGTGCTGGATGAGGACACGGTCGATCGTTTCTGCCAGCAGCACAGCGGCGTGTTAGACACCTGCATTCACACGAGCGACTGCGGCATCCGGCCGGTCATCGTCGGGCTGCATGAGATCGTCCAGAGCGCTCTGTCGGAAATTACTCTGGCACAACTGATTGGCACCGAAGCGACCGTCGATGCAACGCTGCACCAGATTCAGAGTTTGCAAACAAGACTAGGACCGATGCGGATCGAGATAAATAGATGAGCACTGCTGAAATACTCGCAAACAGAGAATACAAATACGGCTGGGTCACCGACATTGAATCCGAAACGATTCCGCGCGGCCTCAGCGAAGACACCGTTCGTGTGATCTCGGCAAAGAAGAACGAGCCCGAGTGGATGCTCGATTTTCGTCTGAAAGCTTATCGTAACTGGCTCAAGATGGAAGAACCGCGACGCTGGCCGAACCTTAGTTTTCCTGAGGTCGATTACCAGGACATGATCTATTACAGCGCGCCGAAGCAGAAAGCGACGAAGGCGAGTCTCGATGAAGTCGATCCGGAATTGCTGCGCACCTTCGAGAAGCTTGGCATTCCTTTGTCCGAACAGAAGCAGCTTGCCGGCGTGGCGGTTGATGCGGTCTTTGATTCCGTTTCGGTCGCGACCACTTACAAAGAAAAACTGAGAAAGCACGGCGTGATCTTCTGCTCGTTCAGCGAGGCCGTGACTGAACATCCGGAGATTGTAAAGAAGTACCTCGGCTCGGTCGTGCCGACGAACGACAATTTCTACGCGGCGCTGAACAGTGCGGTGTTCTCGGACGGATCTTTCTGCTTCATTCCCAAAGGCGTGCGCTGCCCGATGGAGCTTTCGACGTACTTCCGCATCAATAACTCTGAATCCGGCCAATTCGAACGCACGCTGATCGTCGCCGAAGAGGGCGCTTACGTCTCGTATCTTGAGGGCTGTACCGCGCCGCAATTCGATAAGAACCAGTTGCACGCCGCGGTAGTTGAACTGGTGGCGCTCGACAACGCGGAAATCAAATATTCGACCGTGCAGAATTGGTACGCCGGAGATGAGAATGGAGTTGGCGGCATCTACAACTTCGTGACGAAGCGCGGCAAGTGCGCCGGCGTTAATTCAAAGATTTCGTGGACTCAAGTTGAGACTGGTTCGGCAATCACCTGGAAGTATCCTTCGTGCATTCTGCTCGGCGACAACTCGATCGGCGAGTTCTATTCAGTGGCGCTGACGAACCACGCGCAACAGGCCGACACCGGGACGAAGATGATTCACCTCGGAAAGAACACGCGCTCGACGATTATCTCGAAAGGCATCTCGGCCGGTCACGCGAACAATAGCTATCGCGGGCTGGTGAAGATCATGCCGAAGGCTTCGAACGCGCGAAACTACACGCAGTGTGATTCGATGCTTATAGGATCGAACGCGGGCGCGAATACTTTCCCGTATATCGAAGTGATGAACAACAGCTCGCAGGTCGAGCACGAAGCCTCGACTTCGCGTATCAGTGAAGAGCAATTGTTCTACCTGATGCAGCGTGGCATCTCGCAGGAAGACGCCGTCAGCTTGATTATCAATGGCTTTTGTAAAGACGTGTTCCTGCAGCTTCCGATGGAGTTCGCCGTCGAAGCGACACGGTTGTTGGGACTGAAGCTCGAGGGCGCGGTTGGATAGGTGGGTTTAGCTCAAGCCTCTGTGTGTCTCAGTGATTCTCGGTGTCTCTGTGGTGAACAATTCTTACCGCCAGACTCACCACAGAGACACGGAGATTGCACAGAGATCCACAGAGAAAGAATATTCGAGGAGACTAAGTGTTAGAAATTCGAAACTTACATGCATCGGTTGATGGCAACGAGATTCTGAAAGGCATCAACCTGACCATCAAACCAGGCGAGGTGCACGCCATTATGGGCCCGAACGGTTCGGGCAAATCGACTCTGGCGAAAGTGCTCGCCGGCCATCCGCAATACGAAGTGACCGCCGGAGAAGTTATTTACAACGGCAGGAACTTACTCGACATGACGCCCGATGAACGCGCGCGCGAAGGCGTCTTCATGGCGTTTCAATATCCGATTGAAGTGCCAGGCGTTTCGAACGCGCAATTCCTGCGACTCGCCTATAACGAGAAACAGAAGCATCACGGCCAGGAAGAACTGGATCCGTTGGAGTTCAAGGATCTGCTGAAGGAAAAAGCGAAAATCGTGGAAATGGATGCAAGCTTCATGACGCGTTCGGTGAACGAAGGGTTCTCCGGCGGCGAGAAGAAGCGCAACGAAATTCTTCAGATGGCCGTCCTGGATCCTAAACTTTCCGTGCTTGATGAAACGGACTCGGGCTTGGACATCGACGCGTTGCGTATCGTCGCAGGCGGCGTCAATAAACTTCATAGCCCGGACAAGGCCGTAATCCTGGTGACGCACTATCAGCGTTTGCTGAACTACATCACGCCGGATTTCGTGCACGTCCTGTCGGGCGGACGCATTGTGAAAGAGGGCGGCAAGGAATTGGCGCTCGAATTGGAAGAGAAGGGCTACGACTGGCTGAAGAGCAGCAATGGTAAACCCGCCGTTAGCGCGCCCGCCGCAAGATAAGATGGTTGCCGAAATCGCACACACAAACGCTTACGACGCGGCGTTCCGCGAGTTGCTTCGACAGCAATGCGGCGAGCCGGCCTGGCTGCGTCGCGCTCGCGAAGACGCATTCGCAGAGTTCGATCGCACCGGCTTCCCCACCGTACGTGAAGAGGATTGGAAGTACACCAACACCGCGCCGATAGCGCGGGCTACATTTACTCCGTCGTTTGGATCTACGCGTTCGCTGAACGGCGAGCTGCGCAAGTTCACCTTCGAAGAAGCGCGCGACAGTCGACTTGTTTTTGTGAACGGCGTCTTCCAGCGTGAGATTTCTTCAGTTTCAAACCTGCCGGCTGGGGTCGTGGTAGTGGATTTAGCCGAAGCCGTAACTCGACCTGAGTACGAGTCCCGATTGATTCCAAATTTCGAGAGTCATGACAACGGGTTTACGGCTCTCAACGCCGCGCTATTTGTAAGTGGGGCTTTCCTTCTGATACCGCGCGGCGTCGAAGTGGCAGTTCCGATTCACCTGCTTTTTATTTCCGAAACGACGAACGGTAATACGCCGGCATCTTTTCCGCGCGTGCATATTCTTGCTGAGGAAAATAGCTCGGCCACGATTGTTGAATCTTATGCCGGCCTTACTGAAGGACGTTATTTGACCGACGCTGTCGTTGACGTGACCGTCAAACCCGGCGCGCGCATCAATCACTATCGCATTCAACGCGAGAGCGCAGACGCTTTTCATATTGCCACGACGAAAGCCAAAACCGGCCGCGATTCAGCTTATGAAACCACCAGCATCAATCTCGGCGGATTGCTGGCGCGGCATGACATCGAAGTAACACTCGACGATGAGGGCAGTCATTGCGCCGTCGATGGCCTCTATCTGATTGGCGCAGATCAGCACAGCGATACACATTCATTGATCGATCATCGCCACCCGCATGGGACCAGCCGGCAACTTTACAAAGGCGTGCTCGATGGCAAGTCGCGCGCGGTCTTTAACGGGAAGGTGTTTGTCCGCCATGGCGCGCAGCAGACGGACGCGCAACAAACGAACAAGAATCTTTTGCTGTCCGAGGAAGCGCATGTCGATACAAAGCCGCAACTCGAAATCTTTGCCGACGACGTCAAGTGCGCGCACGGCGCCGCCGTCGGACAACTGAGCGAGGATGAACTCTTTTATCTAGAGAGCCGCGGCATCAATCCGGCGTTGGCGCGCAACCTGTTGACGTATGGCTTTGCCGAGGAAGTGATCGAGCGGATAAAGATTGCCTCGGTCAGGGGTGAACTCAACCGCTTTGTGCTGAACCGGCTGGGCACGTCGCTTGACGACTGAGAGGAGGAGCGATTGATGAGATTTATTTCCGCGATATTAGGGGCGGCGTTTGTCGCTCTCGTTCTTGCAATTCCCGTATCGGCGCAGGAAACGGTCACGCTTTACTCGCGGTTTAAGCATGGAAATGACAGCCGTTCGGCCTTTGATTTCGAGAGTCGTGTGCGCGGGCCCCGGCGAGGGAGTTGGGATGTCGCGTACGGCAACCTGGGAGTTGGTGAAGATTTTGATTGGTTCGAAACCTCTTCCAGTCAGGGTCGTCGCAGCGTAGTCAGGGACTTGGGGGAATATGCCTGGACTGATGCGTTTCCAGTTCCGGTTGTCGAGCCGCTGGCTAAACTCAAACCCGGTGAACGAAGAGAGATTGTCGTCGACACCTCAGGAGCCGATGGTCGAGATGGCGCTCCCGGTTCGGACGCTGATGGCGTGGTGCGCCCCAGACCAGACTCTTCGTCTGCTCCGCGAGGCCCGAAGCGCGATGGCAAGCCAAAAATCGATCCAATGTTTTTACGCGCGGTCGTGGGTCACATTTACGTAATTCATGTGGTCGATGACACGCGCGACTTTTATGCGCTGTTCCGCGTGGAAGCGCTATCGAAAGGCGATGGCTGCACGATCTCGTGGCGGATCATACCGGCGCCTGCCGCAGAGACACTTCAAAAACAAAACTAATGGCTGCTGTTGAAGAACTCATTCCAATAAAGCCAAAGCCGCGCGACGAGTGGAACGTTGAACGTGTCCGGAAAGATTTTCCCGTCCTGAGCACGAGCGTGAACGGCAGGCCGCTCGTGTATCTCGACAACGCCGCCTCCTCTCAGGTCCCCCAGTTAGTGGTTGAGCGCGGCAGTCAGTACCTGAAATACGAACACTCAAATATTCATCGCGGCGTTCATTACCTCAGCATGAAGGCGACGAACGCGTACGAAGGCGCGCGCGAAAAGGTCAAGCGCTTCATCAACGCGCGCGACGTGAAGGAATGCATCTTTGTGCGCGGTGCGACCGAAGGCATCAACCTGGTGATGCAGGGTTATGGCCGGAAATTCATCGGCGCGGGCGATGAAATCATCATCTCGGCGATGGAGCACCACGCCAACATTGTCCCGTGGCAGATGCTGTGCGAAGAGAAAGGCGCAAAGCTGCGCGTCATCCCGATGAATGATGCGGGCGAGTTACTGATCGATGAGTACGAAGCGCTGCTGAACGACAAGACAAAGCTGGTGGCGATCGGCCATGTGTCGAACGCGCTGGGCACCGTCAATCCCGTCAAGCAGATGATCGACAGCGCGCACAAGTACGGGGTGCCGGTTTTAATCGATGGCGCGCAGTGGGTGCCGCACATGCGCGTCGATGTGCAAGACCTTGATTGTGATTTCTACGTGTTTTCCGGTCACAAGATGTTTGCGCCGACGGGCAGCGGCGTCGTCTATGGCAAAGAGCATCTGCTCGAAAAAATGAATCCTTTTCAGGGCGGCGGCGACATGATCAAGAGCGTCACGTTTGAAAAGACACTTTACGCCGGACTGCCGAATAAATTCGAAGCCGGTACGCCGGCAATTGCGTCGCAAATCGGCCTCGGCGCGGCCATCGATTATCTGCACATCATTGGCCAGGAAAAGGCCGCCGCGTACGAACACGGTCTGCTGGAGTACGCGACCAAGCGTCTGTCCGCGATCGAAGGCGTACGCATCATCGGCACGGCGCGCGAAAAACTCGGGGTGCTGTCATTCACGATTGAGAACGTCCATCCGCACGACATTGGCACGATTCTGGATCAGCAGGGCATTGCCATACGCGCCGGCCATCACTGCGCGCAACCGGTGATGAAGCGATTCAATCTGCCGGCCACGGCGCGCGCCTCGTTCGCGTTCTACAACACGAAAGAAGAGGCGGATCAGTTAGTGCTCGCCATTGAAAAGGTGATCGAGATATTTGGTTGATGTACGAGGAGAGCAGAAAGCGACGAGTATTTACAGCCGCGCTGACCGTGCTGATTGTTTCGCCGCTCGTGTGCGGACAGAAAAGAGTCCCCCTCGCAAAATCCGAGGCGATCAAGAAAGCTCCCGTAGGTGCGATTCCCGACTGGCGGGAAACCATCTCGGATGCTGGGCGTTTTAGAATTCTTTTTCCCGGCCCGGCTCAAGTCGATAACGATGTCGTAACCGCCGTCGGTCTGAAGGTTATTGAGTCTAATACGAGCTGGACAGTCTTTTACAGCGATCTTGGGCGCGTCGTGCCAAACAATGAGGCTGCTTTCAGAAAGGCCTATCGTGCCGGCCTCAACGGCTTAACCGGCGAAGGAAGAACGCTGCTCAGCCAAAAAGACGTTTACCTCAACGGCAGGTTGGGCACCGAATTTGTAATAGAGGGGGCAGGGCTAACGAGTTACATGCGAGCATTTGTTGTCGGTCGACGGTTATATACGCTAGCGGCGCATCGCAAAGAAGTTGATGCTTCAACCACAGCCAATATCCCAACCGACGTACGACGCTTCTTCGATTCATTCGCTTATTGGGAATAACGCCTGACGAATCATGTCTGAACTGTCCGACCTTTACCAGGAAGTCATCCTCGATCACAACAAGAAGCCGCGCAATTTTCGTAAACTCGAAAATGCGAACCGCTCGGCGCAGGGCTTCAACCCGCTTTGCGGTGATCAACTGGATGTTTATCTCCACATTGAAGACGACCAGGTAAAGGACGTCAGCTTCGAAGGCTCAGGCTGCGCGATTTCGAAAGCTTCGGCCAGCATGATGACGCAGGCGGTGAAGGGAAAGACGAAAGTTGAAGTGGAAGCTCTCTTCAATGAATTTCATCGCATGGCGATGGGCGAACTGGACGAGGAAACCGAGCCGAACCAGCTCGGCAAGTTGAAGATTTTTTCCGGCGTTCGTGATTATCCGGCCCGCGTTAAGTGCGCGACGCTTTCCTGGCACACGATGCACGCGGCGCTGGAAGGCGAGCACACCGCGACGACCGAATAAAGATGCGGCTTCCAGCGGTCTGAAAAAGCTCTTATGATGCGGGCGTGAAGGTAAAGGACCTCATCAGGTTGCTCGAAGAGGACGGCTGGTACTTGGCGCGAACTAAAGGGAGTCACCGTCAGTCAAGCATCCGCGGAAACGTGGGACAGCAACCGTGGCCGGAAAACCAAACATCGACATACCGCCAGGCACTCTTAACAGCATTCTCAAACAGGCAGGATTGAAATAGAATTAGGCTATGAGATACGCCGTCGTCATCGAAAAAGGCGAAACGAGTTTTGGTGCACACGTACCAGATCTGCCCGGGTGCGTCGCAGTGGGGAAACTCGCGATGAAGTCCTTAAACTCATCGAGGAAGCCATAGAATTCCACATTGAAGGCCTCCGCCAAGACGGTCTTCCCATTCCGCATCCCTCTTCGAGCGTTGAATTCGTCGAAATCCGTGCTGCGTAGCGTTTGCCTTACGCCGATGAGGAAGGCTTCTCGAACTAATTCTTGCGCTACTGCGGGATCGCCGCTAATCCATACAAAGTTTCCGCGGCCTGAAACGTCCATTCAGATTTGTATTTGGTAACCGCTTCTCCTCCTAAACCGTTGACCAGATGACCGAGCGCTCGCCGGACACGCACCTGGTCTTCCATCGGGGCTCCGAACTTCTCCGCACGCAGCAGCCAAAGCTGGGCTGAGTTCATCGCCCATGGATACCAGAGAAATCCTAAAGCTTCGCGCGCCATATATTGCTGCCCAAGATGGTCGGTGAAGAAAGCGGCGAATTCGCCGCTGTCGGCCGGAAAGTTCAGGTCGCGTTCGACGCACCTCGCCAGATAGTCAGGTATTTGGTTGGTTATTCGAGCGGGAAGGGTAAACCCGGCTTCAGCTTCGGCGCGTAAAAGCTCTCCATAGATTTGCAGAGTCAAACCATCAATCGCGGCAGTGTGAGTTTCACTCGCCGCATGCCAACCAGGCGGACTGGCTTTGTCGTCGTATTGATCCGCGAGCCATTGCGCCGTCGCCTTCAGTAACTGATCTCGTTTTTCGACACTGCCTTCCCACGGGAGATTCGCTTTTCGCGTCTCCAGCAAAGCCAGCAAGGCAAGCGTGGTTGTGTAAACGTTATTGAGTGCCGGCTCTTCCTGATTCGGAAACATGTTCCACCCGCCATTTTCGACGGGGCGATAAATTCTCAGCGCCTCCTGCGCATACGCGAGCCGCCTCAACGCACGCTCGCGATCCTCCCCCATCAACAACCCGGGACGCCCAAGCGCGGTGGCCAGAGCGGAAACCGTCCAGATGGCAGGTTCAGCCTGCGTCCTCTTTTCCTTTGGATGTGCTCTCCAACCGTACTTCCGCCCGTCAGCCCCTTCGATGGTTGAGCCGGCTTCGAACTGTTCCTCGAAGCCTTTCAGGAGTTGGCGAGCGTCCGCGTCAGAAAGTTCCGCAGCAGAGAATGCCGCAGTCAGCGCCTGGCCGTTGGACCAGGATTCGAATGATGGCTTTGCCGCGGGATTGAGACTGGAAGGTATTCCGCCTTTTTGAGTTTGGCTGCGCTTCAAAGCCTGAACCAACTCGTGACGCATTGTGGAGGCCGCCTGGCGAATCTCGGCATTGCTCCTCGCGGGTCGCCATACGGAAGCGTTGTTTCGATCCAAAGTTGTGCGGATGCGCGCGCTGGCGGGAAGATTCAGACCGGCATCAGCCGCGGCGACGTAAACGACGGCCATCAAAAACATCGCCACGACACCGAGAGCCGCAAAACGCATGCGCCGCTGACGCTGGCGTTGGCGTTCACGCTGACGCAGTTCATCGTACCCGACACCCATCACGCCGGAGAGAAGTTTCAGCAGCGCATTTGTTTTTCCATCTTTGCCGGGACGCGCGTCCGCCGCGATCGGCTCGGCCGGTTCCGTGGTGACCTGGCCGTGGGGCGTTACCTGAAACCGTACGGCCGGCGGGAAACACTCAAGCAGCCCACTGTCGGGCGCGGCGTTCGGTTCGCCGTCAGTAATCAAACAGAAGACCCGGCCCGTGTGACCGAATGATTTGTAGGTCTTCACTTCTTCATTCACCCATTTTGAAACTGCGGACTTTGGCGAACAGATAACTATTAACGCACGCGATGTTGTAAGCGCATCCTGAAGCTTGCCGCCCAGATCGGACGCGCCCGGCAGCTCTTCACGATCGCGAAACACTGGGAAAAGACGTTTTGAAACTTGACCCTGGACGGTTTCGCGACCGACGATCTTGCGCGGCACGCGATACGTCTCGATCGATTTGTGCAGCCACTTCGCCCATTCTTCATCGGCGTGGCTATAGCTGATGAAGGCCCAGTATTTGAAATTGTCCTTCGATGAATGATTGGTTTGATTGTCCAAGGCTGGAGTCTCTTTCAAACCGGGCTTCAGCCCGGTGATTTCGCGAACCTGAATAAAAAATTAAACCGTTTAAACGGTTTCCAATCATTCGAGCCAGTCCCACCACCGCGCTAAAGCGGCGGTGTTAATGAGAAAAAAAGGTGGTTTCAATTGCATCGTTAAGTTGCTTAGCGTGCGCCCCACTGTCGGTTAGCGCGCGTTTGCATCGCGCACGTGATAGGTGGCAAAGGTCCCATAGCCTTTGGCCAGGGGAGTTTGGCCGACGTAGTCGCAAGTGAATTCGGTAACGCCTTGTGCGGCGGACAGGGCGGCGAACGCCTGACTCGCGTAAACCTGTCCCGGCGGCGTGATGGGTTCGATGCGCGCGGCGCGGCTGACGTGCGTGCCGGTAAAACTCGCAAGGCCTGTCACCGGATCGACGCATGAATAAACGGGCCCGGCATGAAGCGCGATGCGCAGATTGATCGCCTTGGGCAGTCCTTTCTTGCTCCAGTCCGTGCTGACCATTAGCTCACAGAGGTCCAACGCGAACAGACCGGCGTCGCGCACGTCCGAGAAGACGAAGTAGAGACCGTCGCCCCAGGTGTTCTTTATCGATGGCGCATGCGGTGAAGTCGAAATCAATTGTCCGATGGCGCCGAGGAAGTGATTCAGGAAGAGAGGGATTTGTTGTTCAGTGAGTTTGCTGAAGTTCACCGCGTCGGCAAAGAGCATCGCCATGATGCGTGTTGGAAGTGCAGCGGAGGTCGTTGTGGCCTTGCGCGCGGGCAGTTCTGACTTTTTCGCGCGCCTGCCCCGCTTTACCACCGGGCTGGCGACCGGTTCGCGCTTAAGCATCTTCGCCAGGTCGATTACCTGAACGTCCCTTCCTAAGTTCCTCCAATGCGCGATCGCGCTGGCTGTGCCGCCTGGCCCATCACCCGGTTTCTGATCCCAGATCGCGAGCGGCACCAGATTAGTCTCCAATTGCCGTGCGCGAATGTCGGCCAGCCCGTACAGCAGCAGGTTGGCGTATTCAAAGGACATGCTGCCTTCCTCAATTCGTTCGCTGGAGGCGGTTGTCACGGTCGTAGCATTTTCGAGCACACTTTCGAACCGCTTCAACCAGTCGCCACCGGCGAACGCCACGCTGTCCTGAATGAATTGTTCCTTCGCGAAAGGAAGCACGACGTTCGCTTCGCCGCCGCGTTCAAGCATCGCTTCGAGAAACAGAATATCCGCACCACAAGCTCCCGAGGCGTAGCCAAAGCCGGGTGCGATTTTCTTAACTTGTTTTTGAATCGCCGCGCGCACTGCCGGTTCAAGTTCAGCCGGGAATCGCGGTGAGGCGCGCTCAGGCCGGTCAATCAAGTGTCCAGCGAACACGACGATGCCGGGAATCGCGAAGGCGGTTTCAATTGCAGTTGAATCGCGCCGCAGGTGATCCAACAGGAGGCGCGCGTTGCGGCGCGTAGAACTCAGCTCGGCATAGTTTCCGCGTCCGGTTTTGGCTGCCTGCGCATACCAATCTTCGGCTTCGCTCCAGCGCCCTAGAATCAAACACGCCTCGCCGAGGGTCGCGAGCGGCCAATAGCGATGGTCGGAGGTTTTGGGCAGCGTCTGCAACTCCGCGAGACACGCCTCGCGTACCTTCTTTGCCAGCGCATGCGCTTCCTCTTTCTTGCCGAGCAGGAGCGCCAGCGTGGCCGCGTTGATACCCGAGTAGTAACCACGATTCAGCTTGTAGGATTCGTTATAGAACTTATGCGCGAGCTTCAGTTGGCGCGCGCGTTCACTCTTCATCGTCGCGAGCGTCCACAAATCCTTGTGCGTGCGTGCCAAAATCGCGAGCGTCTCTTCATCGCGGTGACCTTCCGTGCGCAGCTGCGTCAGAATCGCGTTGCTCCGTTGCGTTGCGCCGCTCCGGGCCAACGCCAGCGCGACTTGCTGCCGCATTTCGACATCGGCCGGCTCGTTCTTCAAACCTTCGGTCAGAATGTCGTACGCCAGAAGCGGTTCGCCCAGCTTTAGCACGCGTCGTCCCAGTCGGCGATAAATGTCCGGTGTGTGCGCCCACTCTTCCGGATCGCGCGACAGCCACAAAGCGATCGCATTCGGCAGGTTCATGGCAGCGACTAAACCCAGCGTTGCCGTCTCTGCCGCTTTCGGGCCTTTACCCTCTTCACTTGGTGATGCCAGTTTCGGCGGCTCGAGCTTGAAGCCCCGATTAAGGATCAGCTTCAGCGTCTCGACAGCGGTATTGCGGTGGTCCTGCTTTTCGGCGTCCGGGAGTTCTTCGTAAGGCGGGAACGCCGTCGCCGAACGAGCCGCCGTCGACTTGGCATTCGCCAGCCGCTGCCGCGCGTGAATGTTGTAAGTATTCTCAGCGAGACTTTCGATCAGTTCGTGCAGGTTTTTTGGAAGATCGCGTTCCGGCGTGTGCATGATCGACGGCGAAGTGACGGGCTAGTATAGCCGATGTGATGCACGCTGCCAGCGCCCGCACGTCGCGGTGCATAAGGGGGCCAATTTGCCCTCTTTAGCAGATTTTTGTTGACCCCTTTCGAGCGCGCCAATTATCATAAAACCTGGTCCGGTCAAACACGCGGCCGGGAACAATTTCCAGATCCACTGGAAATAACTCAACCCAAATCAGCTCTAACCAGCCTGCGAACATCCTTCTTCCCCGTTCCTCAGTGCGATAGCCATCGCCAACGATCTTCCAAAGGAGTTTTGGATTATGAAAAGCGCGAAATGTCCACAGTGTGGTTTTGTCGGTTGGGCGGACGCTGAGTCCTGCAAGAAATGCGGCGCCGAGCTTGCACCGCAACCGAATTACGCTTCGGATGAGTCAGGATCCAGTGAGACCGTTTACTATGCGCCTCCCTCGGGTGGATTTCAGCCGGACCTAAAACAGGGGCTGGCGGTAACCGCGATGGTAGTCGGGATTCTGAATTTCCTGTTTCTGGGTATCTTCGGCATTACGACTATTGCCGGAATCGTGATCTCAGCGATCGCGATGAAGCAGATCAAGCGCTACCCGCACCTGTACGGCGGCAAATCGTTTGCGCTCACCGGGTTGATCATGAATATAGCTTCGGGTGTGCTTCTGATTCCGGTCATAGTTATTCTCTCAATCGCGCTGCCTAACCTTTACGCCTCACGACGAGCAGCGAACGAAGGTTCAGCTATGAACTCGTTAAGAAGGATCCACGCTGCTGAATCCACGTATCAGTCAACAGCGGGTCGCGGCGACTTCGGAAACATCGAAGACCTTCACAGAGAGAATTTGATTGCCGCTGATCTGGCGAGCGGCACGCGACACGGTTACCGGTTTAAAGTCGAAGTCGTGAAAGACACAGGTGAAGGCCTGCCCGGTTTTATCGCCGTCGCCGTCCCAACCGATTATGGGTCCACTGGCAAACGGTCATTCTTTGTGGACGAAACCGGCGTTATTCGCGCCGCGGATAGTCATGGAATGGAGGCAACAAAATACGATCCGCCGGTAAACTTTGAGCGCAATCATCCTGCGAATCGCTCGGCGTCCCGCCGTTCACAGGCCATAGAAGAATGACCTGTTAACGTTTAAGACACCTCAACATCGAATCGACCTACAGCCGCCTAACGGCTTCCCAGTGAGGGAAACGTTAGCGCGGCTGTGATCTTTTCGGGCATCTCTGTCCTTCGCTAGCGCGAGGTGGATAAGAGTCTGGACACGATTCCACGGCTACGTCGTGATCTCGGTCCAGTTACAGTTTCACCCACCAGCCTCCACAGCAACGCGAACTTGTGGTATAAAATCGCAAAATCTGCAACGCCTTCGCGTCTGCCGTTACGGAGGCTGCCATGAGCTTTCTCCCGGATTACGAAGACGACATTTTCATCAGCTACGCTCATAACGATAACCAGGCGCTCATGGAGGGTCAGCGCGGGTGGGTCGATGTGTTTCACCAGGCGCTCGAGCGGCGGCTGCAGGTCCATCTCGGCGCCAAGGCAGCGATCTGGCGCGACCCGCGTCTGCAAGGCAACGAGTATTTTGCCGATACGCTGGTCGAGCAGATTCCCAAAGTCGCCATCCTGATCTCGGTTCTTTCACCCAGCTACATCAATTCTGAATGGTGCCGGCGCGAGATGCAGATGTTCTCGGGCATCGCGACTGAAACGGGCGGCGTGCGGCTTGGAAACAAAGCGCGCATCTTCAAAGTCGAAAAGATTTACGTGCCGCTCGAAAAACATCCGCCTGAACTGCAGGGGATGACGGGCTATGAGTTCTACTACATGGACGATCATCGCGCGCGCGAGCTGTCCGCCGAAAGCGGCCCGCATGCCGTCGAGTATTGGCAGAGGATCGATGACGTGGCGCAGGACATCGCCACTCTTTTGCAATCGCTGAAAGCGCGTGAAGCCAGTCCCGACGTGCAGGTTTTCCAGGAGACGTCGGGCGAAACGATTTATCTGGCCGAGACTTCATCTGATCTTTCGCCGCAGCGCGACAACATCAAGCGCGAGCTTCAGGAGCGCGGTCATGTCGTTATTCCCGACCGGCCGTTGCCGTTGAATGGGCCGGAACTGGAGGAAGACGTTCGCCATTATCTCGAAGCGTCGAAGCTTTCGATTCATCTGATTGGTGCGAACTATGGCGTGATTCCAGAGGCCGCCGATCGTTCAGTCGTCTGCTTGCAAAACGATCTCGCCGCCGAGCGAAGCCAAGATAATGGCTCCGCGGGCAACGGATTCGCGCGTCTGATTTGGCTGCCGGAAGGTTTGGAAACGCGTGAAGAGCGCCAGCGCGAGTTTATTGAATTCCTCAAATACGACGCGACGGCCCAAAAGGGCGCGGACGTGCTGCAAACCTCGATCGAAGAACTAAAGACTTACATTCAGGACAAGCTGCGGCCGAAACCAAAGTCGGTTGCCGCAAATGGAAACGGGAACGGCAACGGCCACAAGACCCAGGAAGGGCCGCTGCGCGTTTACCTTGTCTGCGACAAGCAGGATTACGACGCGATCGCACCGGTCGAAGAACATCTCTACAACCAGGGCTTTGAGGTCACGCTTCCGCTGTTCGAAGGTGACGAGGCAGAAGTCCGCGAAGATCACAAGGAGAGTCTGTTGATCTGCGATGCGGTCGTGATCTTTTACGGCAACGCGAGCGAAGGTTGGCTGCGCACAAAACTCCGCGACCTGCAAAAGAGTCCGGGCTACGGACGCACGAAGCCGATGCTGGCGCAGGCAATTTACGCCGGGCCACCTGAAAATCCGGCGAAGCAGCGTTATCGCACACGCGAAGCGCTGCTGCTCAGAAACTTTGGCAACTTCACTCCCGAGTCTCTTCAGCCATTCATAGAGGAAATCCAAAGGGCAAAAAGGTAGAAGCAATGACCAACGAGCGTTTTACTAATCCCTTTCCCGGATTGCGCCCGTTTGAGTCCACGGAAGACCATCTCTTCTTTGGGCGCGACGGCCAGTCTGATGAACTTTTGCGCCGGCTCAGGCGCAGTCGCTTTCTCGCCGTGCTCGGCACGTCGGGCAGCGGCAAGTCTTCGCTGGTGCGCGCCGGCATGTTGCCGTCGTTGTACGGCGGGTTGATGACCGACGCCGGCTCCAGTTGGCGCGTTGCGTTGTTCCGTCCCGGCCACAATCCGATTGGTAATTTGGCGAAAGCTCTATCGAACCCTCAGGTGCTTGGAAGCGGCGATGATGATGATGACGCCGCGTTGCAGAGAACAATTGTTGAAGCGACCTTGCGTCGTAGCGCGCTTGGATTGGTTGAAGCTACGCGGCAGGCACGGATGCCTGCGAACGAGAACCTTTTGGTAGTGGTCGATCAGTTTGAAGAAATTTTCCGTTTCCGCCGGATGTCGAAAGGCACCGGTCCCGAAGACGAGTCAGCGGCATTCATCAAACTGCTTTTGGAGGCAAAGAAACGGATAGACGTTCCGGTTTACGTCGTCATCACGATGCGTTCGGATTTTCTCGGCGACTGTGCGCAGTTCCGCGATCTGCCGGAAGCAATCAACGACGGACAATATTTGATCCCGCGCATGACGCGCGATCAGCGGCGCGAGGCGATCACCGGCCCGGTCGCCGTCGGTGGCGGCGAGATCGCCGGGCGCCTGGTCAATCGTTTGCTAAACGACGTCGGAGACGATCCGGATCATTTGCCGATCCTGCAGCACGCGCTGATGCGCACCTGGGATCTCTGGATGGACGATCGGCGAAATGGCGAACCGCTCGACCTGCGTCATTACGAAGCCGTCGGCACGATGGCCGAAGCTTTGTCGCGTCATGCCGATGAAGCGTACGCCGAGCTGCCAAACGATCGCAGCCGTGCTTTAGCGGAAAAACTTTTCAAGAGTTTGACTGAAAAAGGATCTGACAATCGCGAGATCCGCCGTCCGACTCGTGTCAGCGAACTTGCGGCGATTGCAGAAGCCACGCCGGCCGAAATCATCGCCGTCATTGAGCCTTTCCGGCAGTCGGGCCGTTCGTTTCTGATGCCGCCGGCGAGCGTCGCGCTTGACGAAAATTCACTGATCGACATCTCGCACGAGAGTTTGATTCGTGGCTGGACGCGCCTGCGCACGTGGGTGGACCAGGAAGCCCGCTCCGCCAACATTTATCGCCGCATCGCTGACACGGCTTTGCTGCATCGCGAAGGCCGCGCGGGACTTTGGCGCGATCCGGATTTGGCTTTGGCACTGCGCTGGCGCGAAGAAAACCGGCCGAACGCGACCTGGGCCCAGCACTATCATCCGGAGTTCGAAACGGCGATGGCGTTCATCGACGCTAGTAAGAGTGCGAATGAAGCCGAAATCGCGGAACGCGAACGCGCGCGGAAACGGAAAGCGCGTCAGACGGGCATTGTTGCCACCGTGTTTGGGATCCTATTTCTCGTCGCAACTGCATTCGGCGCGTTCGCCTTTATGGCGCGTAACGAAGCTTACGCCGCGCGCAACGAAGCCTTAGCCGCGCGCAACGAAGCGCTGGAGGAAAAGAAACGCGCGGATACAGCGCGCGCTGACGCGGTCAAAGAAAAGAACAACGCGGTCGCGAGCGAAAAGCGCGCCGTCGCGAGCGAGCACACCGCGCAGGAAGAAAAAGAACGAGCGGAAGAAGCTGCGAAGGTTGCTGAGGAGCAACGCGCCGCAGCCGAAGCAGCCAGCCACCGCGCGCAACAAGCGCAAGCCGTCGCCGAACAAAGGCGGCGCGAGGCCAGAGAAGAAGCGGAGCGGGCCGTGCGCGCCGAGATGGAGTCTGCCCGCGCGACTTATCGTGCGGTCAGCGACAAGTCAAACATTAACACCCTGGCTGAGCGACTAATTCAGGTTGCTTCGCCGGAAGAAGCCGCTTATTGGCGCAACTATTACGCGACAGCGCTGGCGGAAATTGGCCGATCCGACTTGTCAAAAAATGAATCGACGAAAGTTCTAAACGTTTTCGGTGACAATATTAATGCGCTGACGAATCGTGGCTACATGAGTTTGATTCGCTTCGAGACGCAGGACGCGCTAGCCGATTTCGAACGCATCCGGCAAATTGATCCGCAGTACTCTCTGAATTATCTGAACCTCGGCGTCACGCAGGCGAACCTGAAGAACTACGCGGCGGCATCAAATTCAGTCCAGAAAGCGATCGAATGGTATCGCCCGGGCTACTTCGACGGCGTGTTTGACAGCGAAGTTTCGGACGACATTACAGCCGCCACGAATCGTAACGTGATCTATGCCGACGGCAAGTCCTTCAACGCCGCGCTTTATTACGAACTGGCCAACATTGAAGCCTTTCGCGGAGGCGACAACTTCGCCGCGTTGGTCAGGGCGGCGGATGAACATGCCGACAAAGCCAACCCTTCAGTCGATGGCTACCTGACGGCGCTGAACTGGGCGTGGATGCAACTCAGAAAAGAGCCGAATGACTATGGCTCGCTGGCGATGCAGGCGCACCTTTGGCGACGCGCCGGTTATCGCGATTGGGCGCAGTATTACTTCGTGAAGTTTCAGTGCCAGCATCGCGAAACTCAGGATGCTCGTTATCAGAGTTTGGGCCGTTGGGTCGAGTCTCAACTGCGAACTTTCGACAACCCACGTTTTGACTGTGGGAATATCGCGCTGCCTAAGACACTTTCTGACCCGCGCTTGAAGCCGCTTAAGGCTGACCGCCTGGCGAGTATTGGTAAGTACCGAGAGGCGGTGGCGCTCCTTGATCCAGAGATTGAACGCGATCCGAACAACATCGAATTGTTACTGCTGCGCGCGCGGTACCGGCAACGAGCGGGTTACTGGGCGGGTTATTGGAAAGAGGAGGAAGACCACAAGCGATTCTATGCCGGAGCGCGCGACGATTTCGCGAAACTGCTGAAGCTGGTCGAGCAAGACACGGCGTACAAGCCAATCGTTTATTTGTGGTGGAGTTTTCTCGGCACGGATCTCGGCGGGATGACCGATGTGGAACGGAAGTTCTATTACGAGAAATCAATTGAACTTGGCCCGGCAAATTCAGGTGCGATGACAGGGCTCAGTGACATGATCGCCGAATCGGAGCCTGAAAAAGCCATCGAGCTGTTGCGTCGCAGCGTCGCGATCGATCCTTCGGCGAGCACCTATCACCGGCTCGGAATTCTTCAAAACAAAGCCGGAAAGCATGGCGACGCTCTTAAGTCGATCAACCTCGCAATTGCGCTTGAAAGTGACAATGCTTCGTACTACGAAGAACGCGAGCGCGCAGAGTCGGGGTTGGGCGTCAGCGCCCTTGAACGCACGCGGCATCTCGCGGAGGGCTACAGTCACATCGGCGATTGGCAGTTAAAGCAGGACAAGAAGGCTGAAGCTTATCAGGCGTATCAAAAAGCTCTCCGCACGCTGTCGACCGTTGCCAATTCAGATAAATCCGGCGCAGTCACCAACGATCAAGCGGTGGTCAATTCAAAGATCACGCGCGTGCTCGACGCAAATCGCGAAAAAATCAGCGGCCGGATTCTGACCATTAAGGAAGGTGAGGGAAAGACTCGCGAAGTAACCATCGACCGTGGCACAGATGACGGCGTTGTCGCCGGCGAAGAAGGAACGCTGTGGACAATCTACAGCAAGGTCGATGACAAAGAGCGCAAGGTGCAAAAGATTGGCACGTCCAAAGTCCTTAGCGTCGACCGTGATTCAGCCGCGGTGCAGGTAACGATGGAAGATCCGACCGGCGACAAACTGGTGCGCGTTGGCGATATGGTCGAAGTGAGCATGCGGGTTCCGCCGCTTGGTGATCGGCCAAATCTCTGGGGCTTAACGAAGTTCCATATTGCCCTGACCAGCGAAGATGGGAAGAAAGTGTTCGCGGACTATCGCATGCTTTACCGGGACGCCAGTGCCGAAACGTTCAATCGCGTGCTTGACGAAATGGTGGCGGAGATCAAGAGCACAGCGGAGCGTCTTTCCACGATCGACCTGATGAAGACCGTGATCAAGAAAGGCCGCTTTAAGGACAAGACTTTGCTTCAGGTGATGCGGAATTCGACGCGCGCTGATGTGCAGGGCATGCTCGACGAGATGTGGCAGTATCCGGCGACGCATTACGGCCAGGACGTTAAAGTTGGCCGCACGTTTGCCGTGTGGGCGGTCGGCGAGCCGAATTAGAGCTTTATTGTTTCATTGGTTCATTGGTTCATTGGTTCAATGGTTCAATGGCTCAATGGCTCAATAACAATCGCGCTGGTCTGATGACAAATACTAACTCTCCGTCTAATATCCCTCAGTGCTGATTTCACGAATCGAACTTCGCGAAATAAACCTTCCACTCATTCACTTTTTCGAGACCAGTTTTGGCCGCACGACCACGCGAAGAATAATTCTCGTGCGGGTTGCTGACCGCGACGGCGCGGAGGGTTGGGGCGAATGCACCGCCGGTGAAGGCCCTTTCTATTCCGAAGAATGGACGGAAACTGCCTGGCCTACGCTGAAAGAGTTTCTTGCGCCCATGGTTGCGGGTAAGCAAATTGATGGAGCCGCCACCGTTTTCGATCTGATGAAGAGTGTGCGCGGTCATCGAATGGCCAAAGCCGCCATCGAAACCGCGTGCTGGGACTTGGAAGCGAGACGCGTGGGCCAGCCGCTGTGGCGACATATCGGCGGTGTACAGGAAGAGATTGCCTGCGGAGTCTCGATTGGAATTCAGGAGTCACCGGACGCGCTGCTTGAAAAAATCGACGAGGAAGTGTCGGCCGGTTACCAGCGAATTAAGATCAAGATCAAGCCGGGTTGGGACATCGACATCGTGCGCAAGGTGCGTGAGCGCTTTCCGCAAATTCGCCTTTCGGGTGACGCGAATTCGGCGTATTCGCTGAATGATGTTGACCTGTTCAGAAGGCTGGACGAATTCGACCTGATGATGCTGGAACAGCCTTTGGCGCACGATGACATGGTCGATCACGCGGAGTTGCAGAAACGAATCAACACGGCGATTTGCCTCGATGAATCGATCAAGACACCCGCGGATGCCGAGCAGGCGATTGCCGTGGGCGCGTGTCGCATCATCAATGTGAAACTCGGGCGCGTTGGCGGACATGCCGAGGCAAAGCGAGTCGAAGCTATCGCGCGTGAGAAAAGGATTCCCGTGTGGTGCGGCGGCATGCTCGAGTCAGGCATCGGACGCGCGCACAACATCGCCATGTCGACGCTGGCCGGGTTCACTCTGCCGGGCGACGTTTCGGCGAGCGCGCGCTATTGGCACGAAGACGTGATCGATCCTCCGGTGACAGTCACGCCGGGCGGCACGATTAAAGCGCCGGACAAACCGGGCATCGGGTTCGAAGTGAATCAAGCGCGCATCGATCGCCTGACGGTCCGTTCAGAAACGGTTTCCGCATGACGCGTTCGGCCATGAACCTTCCTGAAGACAAACTGCGAGCGTTACGCGAGTACTTCGTCTCTCGCCAGGA
Source organism: Pyrinomonadaceae bacterium (assembly GCA_049273695.1). GTDB lineage: Bacteria > Acidobacteriota > Blastocatellia > Pyrinomonadales > Pyrinomonadaceae > UBA11740. The sequence continues at coordinate 59,246 of JBASRE010000030.1, read as the reverse complement.
CGATCTGCTGGCGTTTACTCGCGCGCTGGTTGAAACAGAATCTCCTTCGGGCGACGAAGCAGGCAGCCGAGACGTGGTCTCCCTCCTTATCGATCAAGCGAAGACCATCGCCGCAGTAAATTCAGTTGAACGAATTGCGTCTCGCGGTTTCGGCGAGCATGTTCGCATCACAGCGTTCTCTGATGGCGATCAGGAGCAGCCGATTGTCATTCTCGGCCACACCGACACGGTTCATCCGCGCGGATCAATCACCGAGCGACCCTGGCGCGTCGAAGAGAATCGCATCTACGGCCCCGGCATTTTTGACATGAAATCGAATTGCGCACTCGCACTCGAACTGCTGCGCGCGTTTGAAGCAACCGGTACGCAGCCCGCTCGGCCAATCACTTTACTCCTGATGTGTGACGAGGAGAGCGGCAGCGTCCATGGTCGCGCGGTCGTTGAAGTTGAAGCGCGGAAGGCGCACGCCGTATTTGTGCTCGAACCTTCGGCGGGCGGCGGTCGCGTGAAGACGGGCCGAAAGGGCACCGGGATGTTCACCGTTGAAGTCCACGGGCGCGCGGCTCACGCCGGACTCGATCCGGAAAAAGGCGTCAACGCAGTGCTGGAACTCGCACGGCAAACTGTCCGCTTGCACGAATTGAACGATCCGGCGAACGGCACGAACGTTACCGTCACGATTCTTAACGGCGGGACGGCTTCGAATGTCGTGCCCGCGCTCGCGACTGCGGAAGTAGACATGCGGTTTACGTCTGTCGACCTGGGCGTCGCGGTTGAGCACGACGTCCTTAATCTCAAGCCCTTCGATCCGCGTGCACAAATCGTGGTCACGGGCGGAATCAACCGGCCCCCGCTGGAACGAACGCCGAAGGTTGTCGAGCTTTATGAACTTGCCCGCGGCATCGCCGCAAAATTGGACTTCGAGCTGGGCGAGACCAGCGTTGGTGGCGGCTCAGATGGAAATTTCGTGGGCGCGTTGGGTGTTCCGGTGCTGGACGGATTAGGGATTGAAGGCGACGGGGCCCACGCCGCTCACGAGCACATCATCGTCGATAACATCGCGGCGCGTGGGACGATGTTGGCGGGAATGATAGCTTCGCTTTAGTTTCGAGTTTCGAGTTTCGGGTTTCGGGTTTAGAGTTCACTCGAATCAAGTTCGCTACGTCGGTTTTTCTAATCTTGTAACTCGAAACTCGGAACGCGAAACTCCTGAGGAGCGCTACCTGGAACGTCAACTCAATCATCGCGCGCGGAAACACCACCGGTTTAGATAATGGCTAATCACATGACGGCAGTCGGCTTTCCCGTAACCAGCAACGCCGTGTTCGAGCATTACGCCGTCATTACCCAATTGAGCGGCGACGCCATACCGCATGCGTTTGGTAATTATCATCGCCTGCCGGCTGGGGGCGGCGTCGAATTGTGGCTGGAGACTTCTCCGGACGAGTCTCTAATGCAGATGAACCCACACTTTTTTGGCCCGGCGCGAATGCGCGTGCGTATTGAAGGTCGGGTTCAGACACCAAGAGGGAACGGCACAAATAACGCCCTTCGAGGTTGGGCCCTGAGTGATGGCGACGGTGAAGAGCGTGACGGGAGTGATGGGTTTCCCATCGTTTTTGATTCACCCGACTTCCATTTGTACGACCATGTTGAATTGCCGGTTATTGAGCAGGTGCAGCTTGCCGCTTTCGCCGAAACGCTCGAAATCTTTTCCGATGAAACGGAGTTTAGTAACGCAAATGTCGATAGCTTACCTTACGCGGTGAAATCGTTTGTTCCGCTCCACAATCTCACTTTGAGACAAGGCGACCCAAGCGTGGCCTACGCGCGAATTTCCGGACGTGTGATCGAGACGAAGGTTATCGAAAATCAACGCACGCCTAATTCGTTTTGTTGGGCGAAACTGGAAACTTACTGCGGCGAAGTTGACATGGTTGTTGACCCGGCGATGCTTTCTCGCCCCGTGGTCGCCGGCGACATTGTGTCCGGACTCTTCTGGTTGTCTGGCCGCCTTCCGCGTTTAGTCAGCAGCGAATCGATGCGCCAGCCCGAGCCGGAAGAAGAGCCGAAACTGGAAATGCCCGAGGACTACATTCAGCGGGCAAAGTATTTTGGTTGGACTCGCAATCGATATGACAAGGGTTTGGTGATTCTTAAGGAGGCGGGACGAATCTTCCCTGATGATGCTTCAATCTTCTTTGAACTTGGTAATTTTCATGCACATCAGAAGGAACATCGCGAAGCTATCGACGCTTTCGAACGCGCCATTGAAATAGCTCCCGACAATACGTTGCCCTTCATGAATCTCGCCAACGCCTATCGCGATTTCGGTGAGTACGACAAAGCGATCGCGTTGGTCAAACGCTGGTTGGCCGTAGCTGACAATGATTCGGAACGGGATTGGGCTTACTACAGTCTCGCCCTCACGCAGGCGGCCATGAGTAACTTCGCCGAAGCTGAGCGAATCTGTCGCGAAGACATTTCTGCAGAGAATCGACTGCGGAATCTGCACAGTCTCGGCTCAAACTTCAGCTTTCGTGGCCGGCATGAAGATGCCATTCGCTTGCTTGAAGAAGCGCGCGAAGCTAAGCCCGAGGACTTGCATGCCAACTTCGATCTGGGCACCGCCTACCTCCGCGCCGGCCAGCGCGAGCTGGCGATAAAACAGTACGAGAGGTTACTGGAGATCGACGATGCGTGGGCGCAGACCCTGCTGGACGAAATAGAAACGGTGCATTGATCTGCATGAAGATCGCTACCTGGAACGTCAACTCAATCCTCGCGCGCTTGCCGCACGTCACCCGCTGGCTGGAAAAAGAGAAGCCGGACGTTCTTTGCCTGCAGGAAACAAAGTGTTCTGACGATAAGTTTCCACGGCTCGAAATCAAAGCAGCCGGTTATGACTGCGTGCTGTTTGGGCAGCAGAGCTACAACGGGGTCGCGATCCTTTCGCAAGCCGGATGCGCCTCAGTTCAGCGCGGCTATCCCGAAGACGATGCCACCAGTCATTCGCGTTTGTTGGCGGCCGACGTCGCGGGGATTCGCGTCGTCGATGTGTACATCCCGAACGGGCAGGTCGTCGGCTCGGAGAAGTTTCAATTCAAACTGAAGTGGATGCAGCGTCTGCGCGAGTTGCTCGATCAAAGTTACGATAGGTCCACTCCGGTTCTGCTTTGCGGAGACTTTAATGTCGCGCCGGAAGAGTGCGACGTGCATGACCCGCGTCTGTGGCAAAACCGGATCCTATTCAGCCCACCGGAAAGAGAAGCGCTTCAGCACATCAAAGACTGGGGCTTCACCGACACTTTTCGCATGCACACCGAAGCGGCCGGGCATTATTCGTGGTGGGACTATCGCGCGGGGGCGTTCCGGCGCAACCTCGGCCTGCGGATCGATCACGTTTGGGTTTCGGCGCCGTTAGCCTCGCGAAGTGTGAACACCTGGATTGATAAAGAGCCGCGCGGTTGGGAGCGTCCGTCGGATCACGCGCCGGTTGTGGCTGAATTCGAGTAACAAAAAGGAGCAGCGATGAAAACTCTGTGTCGAAGCTTCATGATTGTTCTGATTGGGACGGCCGTGGTTTTCTGTCAGACATCAACCTGGAAGACCTACGAATATCCGGAAGATGGATTTGCAGTTACAGCGCCTACAAAACCCGTCTTCGAAAAAGAACCAGGTGAGAAGCCCATTGAGGAAATCCATTTTTATTCAGTTGATCTCGGTGGCAGTTCAGGCGTGATGTTTGCGATTACCGATTTTCATGAAGAGCCAACCGTGCCGCTTCGCGATGTTTTGCATGCTGCGAAGAACGGAGGTTTGACCAGGACTAAGTCCAGACTGGTGTCGGAAAAAAGATCGTGCTCGAGGGTTATGAGGGTCTGGAGTTCGAAGCCGAGGGGCAACCTTACCACATGCGGTGTCGCCTCTTTTTTGTCGAGGGCAGACTGATCCAGATAATGTCAATCGCTCCCACTGGCAAACCTTTGTCACCATTGACCGACAGGATTTTCAGTTCGTTCCGGCTCCTGAAAAGACTCAGCGCTGGTCGTAACGCGCAGTTCAGCTAATTCCGCAGACCTTAACTGTCGTTCGGTGGTTTCAGATCTGTGGTGTTGCTGGATGACTGTAAACCTGACGTTTCGGAGGGTGTCGTAGCACTACCTGCGGCCGGCATCGTTTCACCTGCCGCCGGCCGCGACTCGCGATTCTCAAAAACCGGCGGCGGCGGCGGTGCGGGAAAAACTTGTTGCAGGTTCCGAGCGCGCTCGTCCTGTCGTCGATCAATCGCTTTAACGACTTGAATCGCGAAGAAGGCGGCAGCAATCGAGAGGACCTCACTCAGAATTCCTACCATACCTGAGGCTTCAACTGGCGCCTCGGCCATTGTCATGCGGAAGTAGATATTGCTGGTAACGTTCGAGGCCAGCCAGAATCCCCACCAGGCCGGAAAGAAACCGGGTGGAGACATTACGTAGGAGAATGCATCGGTTGGGGTTGGGTCGCTCTTTTGCCAGATCTCCCTAATAGCCTGGTAGGGTATGAAGAGATTTGCGATCGGCACAAAGAAACTGCCAACGGCCCACCCGGCCGAAGTCTGGCGCGGCGCACCAAACGCCACGACGTTGTTGCTCACGCGATAAAGCCACATGAGGAAAACAACAACGGTGGCGATGTAAACGGCGACCGCCGTCAGGCCGAGCACGCCCGTCAAAGCGAGCGCGAGAAACCCGGAAGGGTTATCCGATATCTCCTGATCTTCTCCGAAGGGCTGCACATATAGATCCAGCACGTGCGACGGTATCGTCAGCAGACTGATCACCGCGCCGACGATTAACAGAACATTAACGAGCCGCGCGAGGTTGTGCGCCGACACGAAGGGCTTGTATTGGTGGGGTGCGGATGGTGGCTGTTGGAATTGCGTGTAGGTCACTTAACCTCTTTGAGGATGTTCGGTCGTCTCGTGCGCACCAAGTCCATCGCACGAACATGAATCACCGCTAGACTGATACAGGCTTTGGAAGCCCCTTCAGATCGCGCGGCAGTGTCGCCAAATTTGATTGAGAGGTGGCCGCTCAGTGACGATTCAGAGCGGCCCACAACGACAACTCTGTTTTCGAATTACGGAGTAGTAGGTGTCCCAACACTGAAGTTAAATCCGCCTATTGCGCCGAGAATAACGTAGACAACGATCAGCAGCGTCCAGATGATCATGATGTTCTTGACGCCGAGCCTCGCCGCATTCATCCATCCCCAGATGAGACCAAACAGTCCGCAGATCAGCGCGATTATTCCTTTGAGTGCGCCGTCATTCTGGAAAATCTTGATGGCAACGATAATCTGGCAGATGATACATCCTAAAAGCACTATCCAAACGAGTATTCCCATTTCGTTTCTCCTTAAGTCAGGCGATTAGTGAAAAACGTCTTAACCTCGGACTAGCTGCGAGAACGCTGTCGGAAACAAAAGCAATCGAGTGAGCCAGTAGAGAATTAGACCAACCAGAATTATTAGCGTTATGCGAGTCTGCCGTTCCAGTGACTCTGCTTTATCGATGAACGGCTCGGTTACGGTCCTCGGAAGAAGCGTGCAAATAATCAGGATAGCGACGAACAGGACAAAGATTGGCGCAAATGCATGAAACTGAACCGATTTTCCAACGTCACCCTTAAGCAACAGCAAGCAGGCTCGCGTCAAGCCGCATCCCGGACAGGGAAGACCTGTCACTTGTAGAAACGCGCATTGCCAACTTGGGAGGTGCAGCGCGATAGCCGCGACGTTGAGCGTCAAAGCTCCAGTCAGTAACAATCCAAACCTGCGATCACGCAATAGCGTCGCTATCGGCGAGAGGGCAGTTTGAGGCAACATCGCGGGCGGCATTGTATAGCGGGTCGCCCGTAATCACTAGATATTTTCTTGCGTTATTTGTGCAGGCGCGCCATCTGACCGAAAAAGCTCAATTCGACGTAAGCTCCGCGGTCTTTTCGGTAATATCTTTCTGCGCCCACTCGTTGTCGCGCGCGGCTTCACCGGCTTTATGGCGCTTCGCTTCCTTCATGCGCGCGACAAGCTCCATGTGCGTTGAGAAGTACGGCAGGCTCTTGCCGACAATTTCCTCGACCGAGTTGAAGCCTTTGTCGGTCATGAATTTCGCCAGGCCATCCTGCAGCTCATCGACCATCTTCACGCCCTGAAGCATGACGCCGGTGCAGATTTGTACGGTCGAAGCCCCGAGCAGCATGAACTCGATCGCATCGTGAGCGGTTTCCACGCCGCCTATGCCGCTGATCGAAGTTTCTTTCGAGAGACCGAGCGCGAGTTGGCTGACCATCCGAAGCGCGATTGGCTTCACAGCTTGCGCCGAGTAACCGCCGGGAACTGTGTAGCCCTCAACCGTGGGCATCGGCCGCAGCGTGTCAAGATTTACGCCGATGACGGAAAGGATCGTGTTGATGGCTGAGATTCCATCGGCGCCGCCGCGCACTGCCGCCAGCGCGGGTTCACGGATGTTAGTAATATTTGGCGTCATCTTCGCCCAAACTGGAATCGTGGCGACTTCCTTCACCCAACTGGTGACTTCTTCAGTGAGATCGGGATGTTCACCCATCTCAGAACCCATCTTGCGTTCGGTCATGCCGTGCGGACATGAGAAGTTCAGTTCGAAAGCGTCAACGCCGGTGTCCTGAACCTTCTTTGTCAACTCTTGCCAACGCTCTTTGGTGTACTCCTCCATGATCGAGGCGATCAGGATGTTGTTGGGATAGTCCTTTTTCACTTGCCGGAACTCTTCCAGCCAAACGTCGATCGGTCGATCAGAAATCAGTTCGATGTTTTCAAATCCGATCACTTCGCCGTTGTTGCGCGAGCGGAGCTTGCCGTACCGCGGCACCACGTTGACGACTTTGCTCGACTCGAGGCTGACGGTCTTGGCGACCGCGCCGCCCCAGCCGGCGTCGTACGCCTTCGCAAGCACGCGCGCATTAGTTCCCGGCGGGCCAGAACCTAAAAGGAAAGGGTTGGGGAATTTGATTCCGTTAACTGTAATTGAAAGGTCCATGATTTGCTCCTGACAAAGGTCTCAGATCTCAGGTCTCAAGTCTCAAAAAACTTAAGACAGCTGACTGGCCACCTTGTATTTCTTTCCTGTTATCTGTGATTGGCGGAGATACTTAGTCAAACCAGCGATCATTCGGCTAAGTTGCAGTGTCTTTTGAGTAAGTTCGCCAAACTCGTCTTCGGTTAAATACTTCCGATCATAGGCGAGGTAGAGTTGCGCGCGAACTTCGCCGCACGAACCTTTCGCAACGAACAGGAACTGAAGAAACTCTCTGTCTCCATCGCGTTCAAAGCCTTCGGCAATGTTTGACACTATTGAAATCGAAGCTCGGCGGATTTGATCTCGCAGGCCGTAATCGCGGCTGAAGTCAGATTTGCTCGTTACATCGTAGATGCGATTCGCAAGCGCACGCGCCAACTTCCAAGCTTCAATATCTTCAAATTTCTGGATACTACTCATAAACCTGAGACCCCTGAGACTTGAGACCTGAGACTTTTAAATTTCCGCATCGGCTTCGATTTCAATCAGCATCCGCGGATCGATTAGCGCGCTCACTTCAACCATCGATGTTGCCGGCATGATGCTGCTAAAGACTTCTCCATGCGCGCGACCGTATTCTTCCCAACGCGAAATGTCAGTGACGAACATGCGCGTGCGCACGACGTGTTCGAAGCCGGCCCCGAGGCGCTGCAAAGCCTTTTCAATGTTGACCAGACATTGCCGTGCTTGTCCGTAAGCGTCGTCGAGCGCAACGAGTTCACCGTGGTCATCGATTGCGGTTGTGCCGGTGACGTAAATTCGATTACCAACTTTCACCGCGCGTGAATAGCCAACAATCGGTTCCCATTTCGCGCCGGAAGAGATTCGCTCTCGGTCAGTCATTCCTGGTTTCGTTCCGCCGCTAGAATTTCAAGAAAACGCGGAATCAATTGAGCTCAAGGAACTCAGCTACTACTGGAGGCATACTCCACCTCGCGCAAAATATGCGGGCCAATGTGCGGGCTTAACGATTCAGGTGTAACAAGTTCCACGCGTCGCCCAATCTTTTGCTCGAGAAAGGCTGCCAGCCGCATGAAGTTGTCGAAAGACTTTTTCCCTTGTTCGAACTCAACCAGAATATCGACGTCACTCCTGTCGGTCTGCTTACCGCTTCTGAAGGATCCAAATAAGCCCCAACGTCTTACGCCAAACCGCCTGAGTTCCTCTTGATGTTCAGCCAGCAGGGCAAACAAGTCTGTCTTTCGTTCAATCATGGTTGCTCTTATTGTCTGGACAGTTAATCAGCCACCAATTGCCCGTACGAATCCGGCCGGCGGTCACGGAAGAACTGCCAGGTGTTGCGGACCTCACGAATCAGGTCGAGATCCAAATCCGCGACGACGAGCGCGTCTTCGTCGCGCGGCGCTTGCGCGATGATTTGCCCGCGCGGATCGCAGAAGTAACTCTGGCCATAGAACTCGCCGATGTCCCAAGGCTGCTCGTGCCCGACTCGATTAATTGCGCCAACGAAATATCCGTTCGCGACGGCATGCGCGGGTTGTTCCAGCTTCCAAAGATATTCCGACAAGCCCGCGACGGTGGCCGAAGGATTGAAGACAATCTCGGCGCCGTTCAATCCCAACGCGCGCGCGCCTTCGGGGAAGTGCCGGTCGTAGCAGATGTAAACGCCGATGCGCGCGTAGGCCGTGTCGAACGTCGGATACCCGAGATTACCCGGCCGGAAATAGAACTTTTCCCAGAAGCCGGGATTAACGTGCGGGATGTGGTTCTTGCGGTACTTGCCCAGGTACTTGCCGTCAGCATCAATCACCGCCGCGGTGTTGTAGTAAATACCGGTAATCTCTTCCTCGTAAATCGGGACGACGATCACCATGTTGTGCTTGCGAGCGATCTCCTGCATCAACTTCGTCGTCGGCCCGTCGGGAATTTTCTCGACCGCGTCGTACCAGCGCGTCTGCTGCTCGGCACAAAAGTAGGGTGTCGTGAAGACTTCCTGCATGCAAAGAATCTGCACGCCCTGCTTCGCGGCGTCCTCGATCATCGCGACATGCTTTTCAACGTTGAGCCGTATGATCTCTTCAATCGACGCATCAGTCGGCCCCGCATTGTGTGCCTGAATCAATCCGCATTTTACTGTTCTTGGCATATAAGACTCCGTTTGATTTTGGGGTTGAATATTAGGCCGGTTCGCTTTGCGGCACAATCTGAGGCGGTGGGATCAGCGTCATCAGTGCCCAGTACACGAGTGCTGACGCGCCAAAGCCAACGAACCATGCGTAGTCGTACAGCACTCGTAGCTTCGGTATAAGCAGCCCAATCCAGGCGACCGCGCAGCCGATGAGCGTGGCCACCACCGCCCGCCAATTCCAGCCGCCCGTGTACTTGTAGAGACCGCGAGTGCGATACAAGTCGCCGAGCTCCAAACGCTTCTTCCGCACAAGCCAGTAGTCGATGATCAGGACACCGGCAATCGAAGCGAGACCGCCGGAATAGCCTCCCAGCCAACTAAAAATGTAGCCGGAAGGATCCGCCAGCAGACGCCACGGCTGCATCAGGATGCCGATGATGCCGGTAATTAAGCCGCCGGTACGAAAGGAAATCCAGCGCGGAAATGCATTAGCGAAATCATTCGCCGGCGAGACAACATTCGCCGCGATGTTAACCGCGAGAGTGGCCACGACAACCGTGAACATTGAGATCGCGATGACAACGACATTCTGAAACTGGCTGACGAGCTTCATCGGATCCCAGAGATCTTCGGGCCTCATGTGGGGATAGATCACGACCGCCGCCGAAGTAATCATGACGCCCATCGCCGCGAACACGGTCATCGTTGTCGGCAGGGCGACGACCTGGCCGACGGCCTGTTCTTTCTGGCTGCGACCGAAACGGGTGAAATCCGGCATGTTCAAACTGAGCGTCGCCCAGAACCCGATCATCGCAGTCAATGAGGGAATGAAAATCTTCCAAAATTCTCCGACCGTCTGAAACTTGCTTTGTTGCGTCAGCAAATAACCGAGGCCGTCCGCTTTCCAAATCGCCCAGCCCAGCAGCAGCGCCGTCATGATTAAGACAAACGGCGCCGCCCAGTTTTCGACCTTTCGCAGCAAGTCCATGCCGCGATAAATAATGAAGATGTTCATTCCCCAAAACAGCAGAAATGAAATCCACTCGGTCGTCATGTGACCGCCGATCGGCCCGCCGAGCAGCGTCTGCCAGCCGGGGATGATCGCGCGGAAGAACACATGCAGCGCTTCGCCGCCAATCCACGCCTGAATTCCAAACCAGCCGCAGGCGACAATCGCGCGCATCAGCGCCGGCAAATTTGATCCGTACGTTCCATAGGACGCGCGCGCGAAGACCGGGAAGGGAATTCCATACTTCGTTCCCGGATGCGAGTTCAGCAGAATCGGAGCGAGAACGATCGTGTTGCCGAGCAGGATCGTGATCAGCGCTTGCCACCAGTTCATGCCGGCGCTGATCAATCCCGACGAAAGCATGTAAGTCGGGATGCAGTGCGCCATGCTGATCCACAGCGCGGCGTAGTTGTACGTCGTCCAGTTGCGTTCGGAAATCTTGACGGGCGCCAGGTCGTGATTGAACAGAGGGCTCCGGCTGATTTCGGCGAACGCCTCGGGCTTTAGCTCGACGCGGCCGTCGGGGTGTTGAATTGTTTCGTTCTTGTCGGCCAAGGTTTTACTGATTCAGTCGGAAACGGACGGTGACCTGCGCGGTAACCGACAAAGTTCCTGGAGCAAGCGCTGATTCGCTCTCACCGGCCCTACCGGCATCTGACGAGACGTTTTGCATGGGACGCGGATCGTAATCACGGGTTGTTTCCGCAATCGAATACGCCGGGCCAATTGATTGGCCAATCTCGTTAGCGAGTAACGTCGCTTTCTCTTTGGCCGCGCGCATAGCCATCCGGCGCGCCTCGTCGCGGTGTTTCCGAATTTGTGAATCACGGAACTCGAGATTGCTGAGACGAGTAATGCCCGCCTTCAGGATATCCGCGAGCATTTCATCAAACCGCGAGATGTCGCGAAGTCTGACGGCCACAGTTTTCGCCACCTGGTAACCGATGAGCACGCGCTTTATGCCGCGACGTGCCTCGTACTCCATGTCGTCGGTGTTGTACTTCGGCTGGACGCTGATTTGACTGGTCTGCACGTCCTCAGGTTTGACGTCATACTTGCGGGCAATCGCGAGGATCTGCTTTACGCTGTCATCGGTTTTCTTATTGGCGACGAGCATGTCCTTATCGACATTTTCGACCGCGAGGGTGAAGAGAACTTCATCGGGCGGCACGCGCACTTCGGCCTGGCCGGTAACGGTAATCAGTGGAGGCTCAACCGCGCTTTGCGCCCTGACGCTCACCGAAAACGCGCTTAGAAGAATGATTAAAACAATTAAAATCCTCATCTATATGGAGCCTCCGGTCGGAATGTAGCTATCGATCTTCATCGAACTTAGGTTTCCCTCCGCGAATTTTCCGGTAAGTGCCGGTTGAACTTACGTTAAAACCCCAGCCGCAGTTGAGCATCTGGTCCTCACCGACCTTGATTCTGTTTCCGGGGAGAAACTTGACAGTGATGGTGCAGTCCTCGGTTCCTTCCGGCCGAAATGTCGCAACGTCGTTTTGGATTGTCGCCTCGCCATGAGCCTCGCCCACATTGGCCATCGGGCCGTCAGGCGTTTTGTATTCCCACGCCAGGGCCATCTGGATTCGCAGTTTGTTTTTACCCAGCGCGAGAATCTTGATTTCGTTAGGGCCGGAACGATAGGTCCCATTTGCTTGCGCTGCCGTGACAATTCTCGACTGCGGAATGACCGCGCAACAAAACGCCAGGACAAGTAGTACCGCACCGAGAATCTTCATTCGTTACTCCTAGCGCCTCAGCGAATCGTCGATGAACTTGCCGATGTCCGCGCGCAGCTTCGCGTGCGACTTTTCATCGATGTACATCATGTGGCCGGCTTCGTAATAGCCCGTCGAGAAATTTCGCAGCAGCGACGGATCGATGCTGATGTGATGAATCGTGTATTCGGCAGCTGAGAATGGCGTCGCCATATCGTAGTAGCCGCACGCCACGAAAATTTTCAGATAAGGATTCTTCGCCAGCGCATTCCGCAGCGCCACGCTGGTGTCGACGTAGTTGTTGTTCGTGCCCCAATTCCACGGACTGGTGAAGCCGCCGCCGAGAATGTGATACTCGAGGTCCGTCTTGTATCCGAGCTCCCGTCGCACGTAGTTGTTGAAAGTCGCAGTATAAGGCGAGCGAATTATCGCTTCACTTGCGTCGTACTCCGGACTGTCGGTCGAATAATTTGAATCGTAGCCTTTGAATCTACTGTCGAGACGTCCGATCGATCGGCGCTCGGACCGCAGCAGTTCTTTGCGGAACAGATTCAGGTTGACGCGCAGATTGGCATTCTCGAAGAAGCTTTGTCCGAGACCCGTGTAGCGAGACAGACGCGCCGCGACTTCCTGCCGTTGTTGCGGCGACATGCGATCGCCCCGCGCCAAAGCCACCGTATATTGATTGAGGGACCAGTCTTCAACTTCCTGAACAACCTCGGTCAACGGGCGTGACTGAAGATCAGACGGAAGCCGCTTGTGATACCACGCCGTTGCCGCGTACGCAGGTAGATATAGCGCGTAAGGCAGATCGTTTCCCGGGTCGAACCGTGCCGTTTGGAAACTCATGATCGCCGACACCAGCATGATGCCGTTAAAGGCGATGCCCCGGTCGATCAGATAACCTGACAAGGCCGACGCGCGCGTCGTGCCGTAACTTTCACCGACCAGGAACAGAGGCGAAGCCCAGCGCTCGTATCGCGTCAGATAGATGCGAATGAACTCGCCGACGGATTCGATGTCACCCTGGAGTCCAAGAAACTTTGCGTTGAGGTCGGGACGTGCGGCGCGGCTGTAACCGGTCCCGACTGGGTCGATGAAGACCAAATCACTCTGCGTCAGCCAGGTGTGTTCGTTGTCGACCAATTCAAACGGCGGCGCAGGCATTCCGCCATCTGAGTTCATCCGGACGCGCTTTGGACCGACCGTGCCGAGATGCAGCCACACCGATGAAGAGCCGGGCCCACCGTTGAAAGAAAATGTCAGCGGCCGTCGCGCGCGATTGGCAGGATCGTCCAGCGTATAAGCCATGAAGAACAGGCGCGCCTCGGTGTCGCCGTCACGGTTCTTGATCGGCATCATGCCGGTCGTCGCGGTGTAACGCAGCGTACGGCCGCCGACGCGAATTTCGTGTTTTGTTACGACCGGGGGTTCTTCCGGTGAAGGTGCCGGGCGTTCCGGCGCGCCGCGCTGTTGTCCGGGGACCGAACCTCCCGGCGAAGCGGATGGCGACGCTCCGGGTTGCGGAGTTGCTGCCGGCTGTTGTCCGGGTGGAGCTTGTCCGACAGTGAGCAGGGCGAAACAGAAGAAGAGAGCTGCCAGCATCCGCGACTAACCTCGGTAAGACTGATTTGAAGGCAACAGCAAGGCGTGCATAGTAAGGGAAACGTAAGCGAGAGGACAAGTAAATTGTCGGCGATCACGGACGGCGACGCGCAGGTCTCATTCTCACCTCGCTTTAGCGAGGTGATGGCGGACAGCTTATCCATTAAACCGTTAAAACGGTTGACCGCAAGTGATGCTGAAGGTGTTCACCGCGCTGAAGCGCGGTGTAACTGAGACCATGACCTCATTCCGGTGGCGGTTCAAACTTCGGCTTGCCGCCGCGAATCTTTCGATAGGTCCCGTCCGCCCGCACGTTATGTCCGAAACCGCAGTCGGGAGAGTCACCTTCCTGCGTCACCTTTAATCTGTTGCCACGCAGCCAGACCATCGTGATCTTGCACGGGCCCCACTCGCGCAGCTCAAGCACCGCGACATTGCCTTCGATCGTCGCTTCACCGCTCGCGTAGCCGGTGTTCACGCTCTTCGAGATCGTGTGATAGACGCCATCGAACTGGACCTTCAGTTTGTTTTTCCCGAGCGCGAGAATGCGAATCTCGTTGTCGTACGAAGAGTAGACACCGTTGGCTTGGGAGGCGGTGACTATCTTAGGGTTCTGCGCCAGAGCCGCAGGCGGTAAGACGACTGCGGTGACGAGAGCGGTAAGAGCCACGAGGTGTCCCATACATTTCCTCTTTCTCACGTGTTTATTTGAACAAGACTTGCGCAGAAGTCGTCCGTTCTCGTTCTCCCCTCTCCGCAAGCGGAGAGGGGTTGGGGGAGAGGTGACGAACGCGACAAACCCCACCCCCAGCCCCTCCCCGCTTGCGGGGAGGGGAATAAGTCACATCGCTCTTGATGTTTCGTGCAATTACAGATAAACGACAGCTTACCGGTAACAATCGGTCTGCCCATCGGCGCCGCACGAAAACATGTAACCAAACCGCGGGCGCGTCAAGTCTTCCGTCGCATCCCAAACGCGGGTATGACCATATTTGTCTTCAGTCCAACCCAGCTGTCGTTTGTTCTTCCACGTCAGCTCGAGCGCCTCGTCCTCATCGTCACCCAAGAGATGGCGCGCTTCATGCAAAAGCACCGCCGCGCGTTCCGTGTCGTCAATCGGCAGGCTGAAGAAGTCCGAGTAAAGAGTCACGACTTCGAAAGGGAAGTTCGTGGCCGCATAAGCATCACGGTGCCCGACGTATGCGTTGAGCCAATTGTCGGACGTGCGAAACGAAGTCAGGCGCCGAAGAACAAAAGCCTCGGTGCTGAATCCCTTTTGTTCCAGGATAGTAATCGAGCGCTGAACCTGATCGCGCTGTTCCGATTGCAGGCCGTCTGATGAGAACAGAAGTGAGAGGTAAAAAACTATTAGAAGGATCATGGTCGCGCCCACGATCCAGGCAACTCGTTTCAGGAAGCCGCGGGACTTTTTTGGAGGGGCGTCATATGTCTGCTGAACAGCTACTGGCTCAACATCGAGTTCTTCGCCGCACCGTCGACAGACACTGTCAGAGGCAGCGTTGACTAACCCGCATTGCGCGCACTTGTTTCGTGTGTTGTGAGGAGTGTCGTGCATCCGCGATGGGGTACGTACGCTTCCAGCGTGCTTGCTCTCAACGGTTTTAGCACGCTGGAAGCGTGCGTACCTTTAGATTGCCACACACTCGCCGCGTTTCAGAAACTGTCCTGCGCCCGCCTTGCCTTTGAAATCGCCTTTGTCGATCACGACTGAGCCGCGCGAAAGAACTGTCTCAACGACGCCTTTGATTGTCCGGCCTTCGTAGGCGCTGTAATCGACGTTCATGTGATGGGTCTTCACGCTGATGGTCTGTTCTTTGTTTGGGTCAAAGACGACGATGTCGGCGTCCGAGCCCACCGCGATTGTGCCTTTCTTCGGAAAGAGTCCGAACATTTTGGCGGCCGCGGTTGAAGTCAGCTCAACAAATCGATTCAGCGAGATGCGATTCTCAACCACGCCGGTGTAAATCAGCGGCACGCGGTGTTCGACGCCGGGCGCTCCGTTAGGAATCTTGGTGAAGTCATCCTTGCCGAGTTCCTTCTGCTCTTTCATGCAGAATGGGCAGTGATCGGTTGAGATGACTTGCAGATCATCCATCTTCAAACCTTTCCAAAGCTCGTCCTGATTTGATTTCTCGCGCAGCGGCGGCGTCATCACGTACTTCGCGCCGTCCCAGCCGTCGCCGTAATCTTCGATGGAAAGGAAAAGATACTGCGGACAGGTTTCGGCAAATGCGGGAATGCCGCGATCGCGTGCCTGGCGCACCTGATTCAAAGCGTCGGCGCACGACAAGTGCACGATGTACACGGGCGCCTCGGCCATTTCAGCAATCGCAATCGCTCGATGGACGCCTTCGGCTTCGGCGACTGTCGGACGAGTCAGCGCGTGGTACTTCGGCGCGGTATGACCTTTGGCCAGCGCATGCTTGATGATCTCGTTGATGACGATGCCGTTCTCAGCGTGCATGCAAATCAAGCCGCCGCGTTGACCGGCGGCGGACATCGCGCGAAAGATCGTCGCGTCATCGACCAGGAACACGCCGGGATAAGCCATGAACATTTTGAAGCTGGTCACGCCTTCGTCCATGACCGTGTACATTTCTTCAATCTGCCGGTCCTCGAGTTCAGTCGTGATCAGGTGAAAGCCGTAATCGATCGCGCACTTGCCCTCGGCTTTCTTGTGCCAGTTGTCCACGCCCTGAAGCAGCGACTCGCCTTTGTACTGCACAGCGAAGTCGACAATGGTCGTTGTGCCGCCATGCGCAGCAGCGATCGTGCCGGTGGTGAAGTCGTCCGAGGCAGTCGTGCCGCCAAACGGCAGTTCCATGTGCGTGTGCGGATCGATGCCGCCGGGAATGACGAGCCGGCCCGCCGCGTCGATGGTCAAGTCAGCTTCCATGTCGAGCTTCGCGCCGATGACGGAAACGATTTCGCCTTCGATCAAGATGTCGGCTTTGTAGTTGTCAGTTGCGGTTACGATTTGGCCGTTTTTGATTAGAGTTTTCATGGTTGTTCGGACTAAGGAAAATTGTAGCAGAGGCTTTGCCGCCTGATGTGCGGAAAGCCTCCAATCTCCTGGCTACGAAATGGTTTTTCGCTCCGCTAGGAGCGAGAAGTTTATAAAACCCTGCCCAAAATAAATCAAACGAGATCTGCGGTCTGCATTGTCTCCAAGATTTCATGCAGTGCGCGGTAAATTAATGCTTGACAGCTTTTTCCGACTCTTCTATAGTGCGCGCGCTTCACGAAATTGATCGAGTTTTTGAGAGATTTGTTTCAAGGTTTTTGACAAACGTTTCGCGCCTGAGCCCCCATGAGGAGAGCGAATCTTGAGCAATCCCATTCTCCCAAAATCCAATGCTAGCCGCAGGCGAAGACTGCTGGTCTTAGTCATACTAGTTCTCGTCAACCTTTCAGTCATTGCGTATTTGATCCTTCGTAGAACGCCGGAGCCGGTCGTAGCAGTAGATCAGGACCTGAAAGAAATCCCCGCGGTAAATATCCTCGCCGACACCGGCGCTAATAAACCTCTGGCCACTCTTATCGGGAAGGTTATCCTTGTCCAGTTTGTTAATCCCGATGTGCAGAGTCAGTTGGATTCCGTCTCGCAGATGTTAACTAAATTCGGCGCTGACATTTGGTTTGTTTTAATTACTCGCGATGCGCACGTGCTGCGCGAACGTCTTCCCGCCCTGTCGAATAACGTGATTGTCGTTCAGCAGGATTTTACTCAGCTAAAGCGCATTTTTAATGTGCCGGATTGTTGCGAAAGGAGATTTGTTTTCAACGAGGCGGGCAAACTAAGTTATAACGACTATTACTACGAGGCCGATTTGACTGCTCGAATAAATGTTCTGCTCCATAGACAGCTGCCCCCACTCTCAGACGCCGTGCTGCAGACCCTTAGTCAGCTTCCCGGTACAGCCTTTGACTCACTTAGGCAGAGAGCACAACACACAAAGTCTGGCAAAGCGGCGGTGGCTGTTTTTACTTCGGTATGCACGAGTTGCCAATCTGGCGAGCTCGTCCAGGTGCTGAACCAATACGTCGTGAAACGCCCGGACATTCGGTTCATCGCATTACTTCCCGTCGATTACACTAATGTTGACGTAGAGAATTTCAAGTCGAACCTGCAGGTTAAGTTCCAGGTTGAAAAGGCCGATAGCGCATTCTCACGCGAGTTTTCTAAGTTGGTAAGTACGTACGGGCAGAACCGCCTCAATGGAATACTCCTGTTAATTGATCGCGACTCAGTGTCAGTCGTTGAGAACAGCGATGAAGTTGATCCAAAGCTCGCTAAACTATAATGAGACCCGCATCTTACAACGCCTGTTTTCTTTTCGCCTTCGCAGTGCTTTCTGTGACTGCGGCGTGCGCCGAACGCAGTAAATCCGCTTCGACCAAAGCGAAGCCCCACTTTCCGGAACTCACAATCAAGCAAAAGCTCCAGGCTGAGTCTGCCGGCGGATCACAATCTCTGCGTCCATCGCGTCTACTGGAAAACCGCGGGAATGCTGAGTTCGCTTTACCCACGGCACTGACATATGCGAACAACGGTGATTTGTACATTTTGGACAATAACGGTCACGCCGTGCATCGCTGGTCAGGTGGCGAAACCAAGGCAAACGTTTTCCTGATGCAACATGTCGGCGCCCTTAATTTTCCTTACGCCGGTCAGATAGCGAATCAAAGACTCTACATTTCGGACAATGACGGAATCAAAGTGTTTTCAACCAAGGGCGAATTCGAAAGGCTGATCCGCGTTTACTTTGGCGTCTTTTCTTTCGCAATCACCGACAAAGAAACGTTTTTGATAAGTCCCCTGATTCGAAAGCCTGAGGCTCAAAGCCCTCTGATCGTGGAGTTGGACAGCCACGGTAAGCTAATCAGAGGATTTGGTCGGCGGCCAAACACCCACGAGAGTCTCGACGCTCAGGCATTTCTTAGCGTTGAGAAGAACCAACTTTTTGTCGCTTTCAAGTACCGGCCCGTAGTGGAAGTTTATGACATCGCCTCTGGCCGGTTGAGCAGGACGATAGATGTTTCGCATTCGATCTTCCCGCAATTGGCCGCGCAAATGTCGGCTGGATCTGAAGGGAGCGAACGCGGTCGGCTGCCACGATATCTGGCAGGCATAAAGGTTATCGATGGACGCATCTTTTTATGCCTTTATCTTCCAAAACCGGAGATATGGGAAATGCGAGACGATGGACAACGACTGCGTCAATTTCAGGTCGAGTGTCCCTCGTCCGCTTTAGATATTTTTGGTTTCGATGTGCGAGCAAGGGGTAATAGCGTGACAATAGCCCTAGGACTGATTGATCCAGCTCTAAGTCCTAGTGTTGCGGAGATAACAACTAACTTAAGCTAAATGGAGGAGCCCAGATGAAAAAAATCAACTTTGCTATAGCGGTTATGTCTTTGCTCTTGGTATTTCTTGTTTGGGGAGCAGTGGAGAGGAAAGCCGTGGCTCTTACTTGTCAGGATCTTTCTGACTGCTGTGGAGCCGCGGGCTGTTCCGGACCCGGTACGGTCAACGGGTGCACTATAACTTGTGCCGGTGGTGGAAGTGCGACCTGCGCGAAAAAGGTCGGCGACAAGTGCGTTAATCAGTTCGTACCAGTCGACGGTGGCGACTATTAAGGCACCACCTATCGCCAGGTTGTTCCAAAATCATTGAAGGATACCGATGGCGCAGTTACGGTATTATCTGACTGCGCCATCCCGGACGAATTTTCCCGATGATTGAACCGGCGGACCGAGATCACGGCATCCGCCCCGGATTTTCATAGAGTTAGCTTCGCATGCGTTTACCTAAAGCCGTCATTTTTGTTTTTATTGCAGCGGTTGGTGCTTTCGGACAAGGCGCCCCGGATCGTGATGCCCGGATTCCCAGCGACAAGGCGAATGCCAAACTAATGCGTTGGGAGGCGGCTCTACCACAACTTGCGCTCGCAGCCCGCACCTTAAGCGATCAGAACGCTCGTCCAGAAGCGCTAGTCGCCGTCGCGGACGCATACTGGGAGTTGGATCAAGGCAAGGCGCAGGAGCTCTTTCTTGCGGCTCTCGATCTGGCGCTGGCAATCGATCCATCTGAAAAAGAGCGCCAGTCGGCGATCCGCACTGTCATTGCCGCTGCCGGAAAGCATGACTCCAAGTTGACGAAGCGACTTATCGAGCGCCTGGAGTCCGAAAAAGATCGTGAATCTCGCAGTCAGGCCATATCGGCTGCTTTGGATCTTTTGCAAACCGACGCATCGGCGGCGGAAAGCATAGCCTTAGCCAGCAGCCGGTTTGGACCCTCGTTCGATGCGGCATGGCTTATCTTCGAACTGCAGAAGCGCGACCCGGCCGCCGCCAATCGCGTTTATTCGGCCTACCTTAATAACGTCAATCCAGGTCGTCCCAGTCAGTTGCTTTGGTTGGCAGGTTATCCCTTTGGCTATCGAGAGGCATTCGGCGGAGCCACTGACCCGCTTCAATTCACTGGTGTCTTCGGTTTGGACAACACTGGCATGACGCCCAATCCGACGCTGGCAAACGCATTTCTGACGACGACTCACAGAGTTGTCACCCAAACACTGCAGTCCGCCACCGACATCACGCCCGATCAAGCCCAGGCTTTGAATGGATTGGTCTATTTCATTTCTATGTACCTGAGCGCGGAGTTTGGAAAGTACCGCCCGGATCTGGTCAATCAATGGCGGGTCATTCAGCAGACAGCCGGGGCATCCCTTACCTCAAGCCGGCGCGAGGAGATCGTGAACAAGTTGAACAGTATTGTCGCGTCACGATCGCGGACGTCTCGCGCCAATGCCGAAACTGAAACCGATATCGAAGACCTGCTCGCACGGGCGGAAAAATCACCTACGTCCTGTGGCAGGGATATGGCGTTTGCGACAGCGTCCATGCAAGTGGCTCACACCAGGGACTTCAAGCGAGCTATCTCAATAACGGACAGGATTTATGATCTTGCTTTGCGTGACGGAACTCTTCAGTTCATTTATTACGATATGTCAGCAGCGTCCCTCGCGAAGAAGTCTGGAGTGGATCTTGACGAGTCGTTGAGAAATGCCGAGCGGCTCGCATCACCTGAACAACGTGGAATTCTCTACCTGAAAATAGCGGCCTCCTGGCGCGCCAAAGGCGATAAAGACCGTGCGTACGCGTTGCTCCTTAAAGCCGCCGAGTCAGCTGAGCATATTGCGCAGCCAGCGATTCGCGCTGGACTTCTTTTCGCCACAGCCTACGATTTGACTGAATTAGATCCGGGACTTAGCCAGGCTATCACGAAGATGAAAGACGCGATCCGCCTCTTGAATAATAACAAGGACGTCAGGATTGATCAGATATCGATTGTGCGTCGTCTGGATTTAGCTTGTGATAAGAAGGGCGGCGCGTGGTATGGATCTTCGGACAACCTCGGCCGCGTCGATCTGATTGCCACTCTCGTAAAAATGGCAGACACCGATGCCGCTACCGCAGAAGAGCTGGCTCATGATTTAGCGGAGGGACCGAATCGCATTCGAGCGTTGGCTGCTATCGCCGTCTCCGAAATTAGGTCCGCTCGTGGCCTTTCCAAAGCCGGCGATCGTCGAAGGTGAGCCGTGGCCCGGTCTAATTTGCACCCCTCGCGGGGTCCAACTTATGCGGGATAGGACCGCGTTTCTACTAATATCTCGTCCCTAATGGGACACGACCCGCAAGTCCGCAAAACCTTGAGCGACGAAGCCGCAAATACGCTCCGCCGCCCATTGGGTTCTGAAATACCAATCCTACTGCGTCAACTCACTCGTCAGCTTTGCGCCGCCGAGAGCCACCAGGTTTGCGTTGATCTTCAGGACTCTGTTTGTGTCCTTGGCAATCCAGATGATCTGCTTGTCGGCTTCATCATCGGCCGAGGTGACCTCGACTTTGTAAGCATCGAAAGTCCCGGCCGGAACCGTTACTGATTCGCTGCCCAGAAACTTCACCTGCTTCATCTGCAGTTTCTGCTTCATCACGTCGAAGTTTCGGAACGTCACCGTGTAACCATCGGCCAGGGGCAGCCGCCCGATGACGTCGAATGCGCCGGCGCCGTCAGCGAAGATTACCCCGCCGACATCCACGGAGATTGGCTTTGACTGGCCGCTCATCGTCATCGTGCCGGTTGCCTTGTTGTCTTTATATTCCAGCTCGACTTCAACCGGTCCCTGCTTAATTGTGCGACGCTTGACGATCAACGTGCCTTTTTCGACCACTGTCGAGTCGAAGAGCGGGCCCTGCGGTGTGTCGGCAGTCTCAGTCACAACCCAGTTGTTACCGTCTTCCTTAATGACCGTTGTGGTGGTCAGGGGAATCGTCTGCCCGCCGAATTCGAGCGAGGCTTTGTAGTTGGCCGTGCCGGCTTTCAGGTCGCGTGCGGGTTTCGGCGCACTCGCAGTCGCTTCAACCTTCTTCGGCAGCGTCACGGTCTTCACGTCAACCGTGATCTCCTTCAGACGCGCCGCCACTTCCGGCTTCACATCTTCCTGAAAACGACCGCCGAGGTACTTCGCCAGGAACTTTTCAGTCGTGGCGATCATCGCCATGTTGTTAACTGGCTTCGCGAATCCGTGGCCTTCGTCAGGCGCGTTGATGTATTCGACCGGGAACCCTCGATCGCGCAGAGCGATCACGATTGCATCCGCTTCGCGCTTAGTCACACGCGGATCGTTCTGTCCCTGCACAACCAGCAGCGGCGTCTTGATCTTGGTCGCGTGGTTAATCGGCGATTGCCGCTCAAGCTGGGCTCTGCCCTCCGGCGTGTTCGGATCGCCCATCCGCTGGTAGAAAATTTGCCGAAAGGCTTCCCAATAAGCGGGAATCGATTCAAGCAGCGTGATCAGGCTTGAAGGGCCCACGTAATCAACTGCGGCTGCGTACAGGTCAGGTGTGAAAGTGACGCCCGCGAGCGTCGCGTAACCGCCGTACGAACCACCCATGATGCCGATACGCTTTGGATCGGCGATGCCTTCGGCGACCAGGTATTTTGCGCCCCAGGTGATGTCGTCCTGCATCTTGTCGCCCCACTGTTTATTGCCGGCGTCGATGAACTTCTTCCCGTAACCAGTCGAGCCACGGAAGTTGGGTTGCAACACGGCATACCCGCGGTTCGCGTAGAACTGCGCGAAAGTGTCGTAGCCCCACGAGTCGCGCGCCCACGGCCCACCGTGCGGCATGATGACGACCGGAAGGTTTTTCGCGGGAGCGCCTTTCGGTAGAGTCAAGAACGCCGGAATCTCAAGACCGTCCGAAGATTTATAACGAACGGCTTTCATCGGGGCGAGATGATCGCGATTCAGCTTTTCGCGACTGCGATATTGCAGCGTCAGTTTTTTCGTGTTCCGGTCGAACAGGTAACGCTCGCCGGGTTCGGTGTCGCTGTACGCGGTGATCAGGAAAAGACGCTCGTCTTTGGTTGAAGAGCCGAGACCGATGTCTTTGCCCGGCAATTGCTTCTGCAACAGTTTGTAATCGGCTTCGAAGGCCTTGTCTTTCCAGTACAAACGTTCGCGTTCGTCTTCATAAGAAGTCAGAATCATCTCGTCCGTGACTTCCGAGAAGGCCGCGTTGCCGAAATCCACTCGATTAAGTGGGTCCTGCTCTACGAATTCTTCTTTGCCGCTAGCCGGATCCAACAGGACCAGTTTCGCCAGGTCCTGAGTCGCGCCTTTATTGGTGGTGAAATAGACGCGTTTACCATCCTTGTGATAGCGAATGGGCCCACAGCTCTCAAACACGTTGCAGGAATAAACTTTAGTGAAGGCCTTTTCGTCGAGGCGCAGCACCTCAGTGTCGCCGTTGTCTGCGACACGCAAAGCCAGGCGTAGTTGATCTTTCAGATCGAACGTCCAGCCTACGATTCGATCCTTGTTTTCCCGGACCAGAGTTTTCTCGCCGGTCGATATCTTCACTTTGTAGAGATCGTGCCAGGCCTTGTCTCGATCGTTGATAGAGACGTAGAGCGCGTCCGGATCGGTGCGCGGCACACCAACGATTTGCGCGCGAACGCCCTTGAGATCCGTGATGTTCCGCGCCACCGGAACCTCCTGACCGGCGGCTGGTGCGTCGGCAGGATTCACGGCGTACACGAGATAGTTCTCGTCGCCGCCTTTGTCCTGGACGAACAGAATGTATTTGCCGTCGCGGCTCCAGAAGTACTGCGGAATTGGCCGCTGAGTATCGGCCGTAATCGGCTTCGCTTTATCGAAAGACTCGTCGGTGCGCTTGACCCAGATGTTGCGCGTGCCTTTGAGCGGTTTGATAAAGGCGACGAACTTGCCGTCGGGTGAGATTTGCGCGCCCGAGATTTCGGGGTCGCCGAAGAATAGTTCGCGATCGATTAGCGGCGGCGGGCCGGACGCCGGCTGCGCCAGAACACGGGATGCGGTTGAGAAGCCGAGGCAAACGAGGGCCACGGCCAGCGCCAAAAAGGCGGTGCGGAACTTCAAAAACTTCATTACTTACCTCTTTCGTTGGTGGTGGTTGAGATGTCCAGACTGAGCGAAGAAAAACTAATACGCACAGTTGGGGAGAACGGTTTCAGGGAATCCGGCTGACTGACTTCGCTCCGTTAGGAGCGAAATGTCTATAGAATTCCTTCTCAGTAACGCGAAGCTCCTTTAGGAGCGGAATTGTGACTTCCGCGGTCGTCGAAGTTGGGGCCTACCGAACATCTCGCTCCTACAGAGCGACGATTCGGCAAGGCCTCGTTTTCTATAAACATGTCGCTCCTACGGAGCGAAACTACATTACGCGCGTTACTTCAGCCGAACCGTTGCCTATTCGGCTACGCGTCTGCCGTCAACATCCAGGTAGGCGATCGTAAATCCGTTCAGTTCTTTCAACTTCGGTTCGATTGCTTTCCGGTCGCCCACAATCAGAATCGCCATCTTGGACGGGTCGAGATACTTGTTCGCTACCCGGTTGATGTCGGCGACTGTTACGGCATTGACCTTAGAGATGTAGTCGTTGAAGTAACTATCCGGCAGTCCGAACACAACCAGATTGGACAACTGATTCGAGATTTGGCCCACCGTTTCAAAAGCACCGGGATAACGCCGAATAATACTCTGCTTGCTGTATTCGAGCTCTTTCTGCGTCACCGGAATTGACCCGCGAATCCCATTGAGTTCTTTCATGAACTCCTGGATGGATTCCCTCGTTACAGCGGTCTGAACGTCGGCCGAGGCGGAAAACGGCCCCGCGCCTCTGCGGAAACTCCAGCCGGTTCGGGCGCCGTAGGTGTAACCTTTATCTTCCCGCAGATTCAGGTTTACGCGAGACGTAAATTGTCCGCCCAGGATGGAGTTCATCACCAACAGAGAAAAGTAATCGGGATTGCTCCGGTCCACTCCGATCTGACCGATCGTTACCACTGACTGTGCGGCGCCTGGCCTGTCGACAATGTAGATACCGGGTTGCTCAAACCGCGGCGGTGGTGGAACCGTGGTTGCAGTCACACTACCGGCTTTCCAGTTCGCAAAAGCCTTCTCAAGCTTCGGCATTAACACCTTCGCATCGGCTTCGCCAGCCACAACCAGGACTGAGTTGTTTGGCCGATAGTAACTGTCATAAAACTTTTGCAGGTCGTCTCTGGTGAGCGCCTTAAGCGACTCTTCATCGCCCGCCAGAGGCCTGCCATAGGGATGATCCTTCCCGTAAAGGAGTGAACTGTAAGCTACATTCGCAATTTGGTTCGCATTATTCTTGCGTTGCAGAAACGCGACCGCAGCCCGGCGGCGCTGGACGTCAAACTCGGCTTCCGGAAACGTGGGATTAACCACAACGTCCGAGAAGACTTCCAAAGCCTGGTCCAGATTTTTAGTCAAAGTCAGCAAGCTGACATTCGACGAATCCCAATCTGATCCGGTGTTGAGCTGCGCGCCGATTGATTGAAGCTGCTTTGAAATGTCGGTCACGGAACGCGTCTTCGTTCCGTCATCCAGGAGATTGGCCGTAAAATTGGCGACGCCGGCCTTGGGGTCAGCGGTACCACCGGTCTTAACCACCAGGTTCATCGACACAATGGGGAGCTCATTCTGATGGACCAGCCACACCTCCAAACCGTTTGAGAGTTTGTTCTTCTCGATCTTCGGCAGAACCAGTTTCGGATCCGGACCCGCCTTTGGCAGTTTTGAAGTGTCCGGCTCCGTTTTCTGTTTTGCAGCGGTTGACGTTGGAGTGTTGGCAGAGTTTTGCGCCACGGATTGCGCCGCACCTTGTCTGCGAACGAAACTTAAGACGAGTTTCTTGTCTGTCAGATACGTTTGTGCGACTCGTTGCACATCGGCGGCCGTAACTTTGCGAAACTCATCCAGATTCTGCTGGAAATAGTCGGGACGGCCGCGCATGGTGAAGTAATTATTCATCTGGTCGGCCCGTCCAAAAACGGTCTGCAAAGCGTAGACGGCCTGAGACTCGATCTGATTCAAGGCCCGATTCATCTCTTCGGCGGTCGGCGGGTCTTTCTTGATTCGCTCAATTTCAGCCAGTACTTCTTTTTCAATTTCATCGGGCGATTTTCCCGGACTCGCAGTTGAGGTCACCTGAAACGCTCCCGCGATTTCGCGCGATTGTTGGAAGGCTCCCACATCCTGGGCCAGTTTCTTGCCATAAATCAGATTGCTTTGCAGCCGCGAGTTGCGCCCTGAAGACAGCACCGAACCCAGCATCGAAAGCGCGCTATCGTCTCCGGCAAACCGAGGAACGGTGTGCCAAATCATATAGAGACGCGGCAGTGGCACGCTGTCCTCGAAACTCTTGCGAATCTCAGCGTCGAATTTCGGCGCCGGTGGCTTGGGGCGAACGACAGCGGCGCCGCGCGGAATAGGACCAAAATATTTTTCCACCCAGGCTCGCGCCTTCTTCGTGTCAAAATCTCCGGCGATCACCAACGAGGCATTGTTTGGAACGTAGTATTGACGGAAGAAGGCCTTCACGTCGTCCAGTGAGGCGGCCGTGAGATCGTCGAGCGAGCCAATCGTAGTCCAATGGTAGGGGTGATCAGGCGGGTACATGATCGCGGCGATCTTCTCGCCGGCCGTTCCGTAGGGCTGATTCTCATAGCTCTGACGTCTTTCATTCTTCACTACGTCGCGCTGGTTGTTGAGCTTTTCCATCGTCATGGCGTCGAGCAGGCCACCCATCCGATCGGCTTCCATAAATAACGCCAGCTCGAGAAAGTTCGACGGGACAATCTCGTAATAGTTCGTGCGGTCGGCATTGGTTGACCCGTTAATGTTCGCGCCTGCTTCCTGCAACGGCGTGAAATAATCATCGTTGTAGTTTTTTGAGCCCTGAAACATCATGTGTTCAAACAGATGTGCGAAACCCGTGCGCCCGCGCACTTCGTTCTTAGAGCCCACGTGATACCAGAGGTCAACTGCGACAATCGGAGTCGACTTATCAATGTGCATAATCACGTTCAGCCCATTGGGCAGAGTGAATTGCTCATACTTGACCGCCGGCAGGTTACCGCCACTCTTTGATTGAGCAGCAGCCAAACCCGGCACGAGCAGTGAAAGTCCCAGCACAACCGCAAGCAATCTCGCTTTTCTCATTTTCGTTCTCCTTTACTAGCAAGGTCTCACCGCGCACTAGGCAGCGGCGAAAGCTCCATCCAATGCCTCGATCAATTCATCGACATGATCTTTCGTCGAGTTCAGCATCATGCCGGTGCGAATTACATTACCGTAAAGGCCGCCTTTGCCGACCAGCACACGACGTTTCTTAGTCTCTTCGAAAACGCGCGCGACCGATTGCGGATCGGGCTCCTTAGTTTCTCGATCTTTCACCAGTTCAACGGCCTGCATCAGCCCCAGGCCGCGCACGTCCCCGATGACGGGATACTTTTCCTTCAAAACTTCAAGCTTCTCGCGGAAGTAACCGCCGACCACGGCTGAATTCTTTTTCAGATTGTCGTCTTCGATCACTTTGATCACGGCCAGCGCAGCCGCGGACGAAACGGGATTGCCGCCGAAAGTCGAGAACGTCAGGCCAGGGAATTTGTCGGCGACTTCCGGCGTCGCGACTGTGATTCCGATCGGAGTTCCGTTGCCCAGACCTTTAGCAGACGTGAGGATGTCCGGCTCAACATTCCAGTTCTCAATGCCAAACCATTTGTCGCCCGTGCGGCCCCAGGCCGTTTGCACTTCGTCAGCGATGAAGAGCCCGCCATGCTTGCGCGTGATTTCAACCGCGCGTTCGAAATAACCCGGTGGCGGCACGATGAACCCGCCGACGCCGAGAATCGGCTCGGCCATGAATGCGGCAATCTCGCCGGTCGTCGTCGTCATGATCAGCTCTTCAATGTCATTGGCGCAGGCGAGTCCGCATTCCGGATACGTAAGCTTGAACGGACAGCGATAGCAATACGGCGCGCGTGCGTGCACGAAACCGCTGACCTGCGGCGGCAAAGGCCGCCAGGTCGACTGTCCCATAGCCGATAGCGAAGTTGCGGAACGCCCGCTGTAAGCGTGACGCAGCACGACTATCTCATGACGGCCGGTGGCGAGCTTAGCTGCATGCACTGCCGTGTCGTCGGCTTCGGTGCCGCTGTTGGTGAAGAAAGATTTCTTCAGACGGCCGGGCGTAATCTGCGCAAGCTTCTCAGCCAAATCCGACTGCGGCTGGTTGCAGTAAAGCGTTGACGTGTGCGAGATGGTGTTTACTTGATTGATGATGGCTTCGTTCACCCGCGGATTCGCGTGACCAACGCTCACCGTGAGCACGCCGCCGAAACAGTCGAGGTATTTGTCGCCCTTGTCGTCCCAAACGTGGGCCCCTTCGCCTTTCACCAGCGCCAGCGGCTCCTCGTAATAAGTCGCGACTGCCGGAAAGATAAACTCTTTATGTTTGCTAACGGTGTCAGACCGTGACGATTTTAGCTCTGGAGTGCCCATATTATTCCCCGGCTAGTTACTGCTTTCGAGACAGGGCTTATCAGCAGAATTATCAGCGGCGGTACGCGCGGCCACGTTCGCGTCCGCGCCGGGTGCGATTTTGTCCGTCACGCAAATTTTGGAAGCCGAAATCTTGGCGACCGCCAGATAGGACGTGATCTTTGTGGAGTCTTCGGGACTGCTTAGGTTGTATCGAACGATTAGCGCAACCGGCACTACCTTGCCTCGCTGGGTCCTGACGCGCCACTCAGCC
Source organism: Pyrinomonadaceae bacterium (assembly GCA_049273695.1). Classification (GTDB taxonomy): domain Bacteria; phylum Acidobacteriota; class Blastocatellia; order Pyrinomonadales; family Pyrinomonadaceae; genus UBA11740. Next base: position 30,531 of record JBASRE010000030.1, on the reverse strand, counting down.
TTTTCACCGAGACTCGAAAAATTAGATCCGACGACTGTCCAAAGGTCGAGCGAATGTTTTTGGCCGGCCGGTGTAATGACTTGAATGTTCTGGCGGAGGTCACCCTCTTCAACTTGAAGCTTGTAACCACCGACGCCGCCGCAAATGCCAACGTACGAGTCGGCTTCGGATGAGTCAGCTTTGATCGTGCGGCAGCTTTTCACGCCCAGGTTTGTGTAGACGCTTCGATTCGATTGCGCATAGGCGAAGACTGCGCAGACTAGAATGCAAAAAACAACTCGTCCCAGATTCATGATTTTCATGTTTGTTGCCCTAACTACCTTGTCTCCTATCAACTGATGTCCTTCGAACTTGGTCTTGACTTGCGGCTGGCGAATGCCGCGGCGACAAGCAAAATGATTGTCACGGCCATGACAATGTCTTCAATGAAGTAAACGACTGAATAGAAGAAACGTGATCCTGATGTCGACATCTGCATCGGCTCAACGATGCTCGGCAGCCAATACAGGATCAAGGTGTAGACCACCATGTCCACAAGATAGATACCCAACGCGACCACGGTCATCAACGATGCGCGCGGATGTAATTTCCACCGCATCAAGGCGAAGACAATTCCCCCGAGTGCCAACAGGAGCATCGGCAATCGGCGCGCTATCCTCGTGAAAAAGTACGAGAAGATGTTTTCGCCCGCCGGTAAGACCATGTAGGCGACGAGAATAACTGCGCCCATCAACAGCAAAACGACGATAGTGATAAGCAGGGGAACGAGCCCGCGGTTAGGTGTGCTGGGCGCCGGGAGCGTCGACGGAATCTCGCGTTCAGCTGAAGGAATTACGGGGGTTGAGGCCTCGATCGTTTCAGGCAGGTCGTTTTCGGATCCAGACATGACTGCGGTCGTTGGCGCCTCGGATTCTGCCGCCTTTGAGACAAGTTCCGTCCCGTCGTCGAGACAAAACTTCAGCCCAACGTCATCGTAGACTCGACTGCATGTGGGACATTGGCTCACTTCGGTATGGTTCGTCTCGTTGTTGGTACGCACGCCTCTGGCGTGCCAGCAGGCCAGAGGCCTGCGTACCTGGAATCACGGATTAGTTTCGGCGACAGGTTCCGGCCCGCGGCGCATGAAAATAGCGGCCAGCAACAGGCCAAACCCAATGGCGGCAGCGCCATTCGAAATCAGGCCAAGCATCAGATAGACGCGATCGAGAACTGTGCGAAAGTTCTGGTAGCTTCCCGAGGAGCTAATAACCCAGCGGGGAACTACGTTGTACACAATCGTGAAGACAACGAAGTGCGCGATCAAGTACACCAGCGCAATGACAACGACCATCGCGACTCTCGGGTGGTGTTTCCAACGCGTAATCGCGAAAACGATACCCGCTATCAACGCCAGAAACGACGGCAATTGCTCGAGGTAACTTTGGAGCAAATTGAAGAGTTGGGTAGATTCCATTGATTTAGGCCTATGACTGACTCTTCAGTTTCTTAATAATAGATTTAGCCAGCTGCTCGTTGATTTCGTTGTGCCGCGGAACAGGTTGGGACTGCTTTGTCTTCGGTTCGTGTACCAGTCATGTTTTCCACCGTGTCTCGTTAGGACACAACCCATCTCCTCGAGCGTACGCACCAAATCGCGTCTTTTCATGACGCTATCGCCAGTTCTTCAACCTTTCGAATGAACGGCACCTCCCCGGACTCTATGTCAGCGAGCAAGTCTTTCAGGTTTTCAAGAAGTTCATCTTTTGAATGCGCCTGCGTTCGATAATCCGGATAGTCGTTCAGGTAACCGAGAAAAAACTCGCCGTCTTGCCAGAACGTGTATTTCAGTGTTCGCATCAATACAAATTACCCTCGCGTTTTCGCCCGGTGTAATCCACGTAAACTACTTTCAGTTCGGTATAGAAGTCCAGAGCTGTCGATCCCTGCTCGCGGTCGCCGATGCCGGTGCCTTTGATGCCGCCAAATGGGACGTGAGCTTCGCCACCGGTGGTCGGCGAGTTGATATGCGTCATACCGGTTTCAATCTCATCAACAAAACGAAAGATGCGCGCAGCATCGTTTGTGAAAATCGATGACGAGAGGCCGAATTCAGTGTCGTTTGCGACCTGCATGGCTTCTTCGAAATCTTTAACGCGCAGCACGCTCAGCACGGGTCCGAAGATTTCTTCGCGAGCGATGCGCATGTCCGGCGTGACGTGATCGAAGACCGTCGGCTGAACAAAGTAACCTTTGTCGAGGCCGTTGCCGGTCGCGGGTTCGCCGCCGCAGGTCATCGTCGCGCCGTCTTCACGTCCAATGTTGATGTAATCGAGCACCGTCTTGAACTGACTCTCATCAACACTCGGCCCCATCTCAGTCTGCGGATCATTGCCGTGACCGATACGCATCGACTGTGCACGTTTCGTAACGCGCTCGACGAACTCGTCCGCTACTTGATTGACGACGACCGCGCGGCTGGTTGCCGTGCAACGCTGACCGGTTGAGCCGAACGCGCCCTGGGCCGTGTTCTCAACGGCCAGATCCATATCGGCATCTTCAAGAATCACCACTGGATTTTTGCCGCCCATCTCGCACTGGCATTTCGCGCCGCGCCGCGACACCTGTTCGTACATACGAATTCCGACCCCGTTCGAGCCGGTGAACGAAACGGCTTTTACGGCCGGATGGCCGATGATCTCGTCGCCGGCTTCCGAGCCTGACCCGAGTATCAGATTCAGGACGCCCGGCGGAATTCCTGCTTCTTGGAATATCTGCACGATGCGAACGGCGGTGGCGGGTGTCAGGGTTGCCGGCTTGAACACGACCGAGTTGCCGGCGACGAGTGCCGGTGCAATTTTCCAGGTGGGAATAGCCACCGGAAAATTCCACGGCGTCACGCAGGCGACCACGCCCAATGGCTGCTTAACTGTGTAAACGAAGTTCGACGGCAGTTCGGAAAAGATTGTTTCGCCATTCATCCGGCGCGACTCGCCGGCGCAGAATTCCGCGACGTTGATCGAGCGCTGTAACTCGCCGCGCGACTCGCCAATTGTCTTACCTTCTTCGCGAGTCAGGATTTGTGCCAGTTCTTCCTTCGCTTCTTCCATCAACCGCGCGGCTTTCGCGACGATCTTTCCCCGCGCCGGAGCCGGCGTGCTGCGCCATGATTTAAAGGCGTCGGCGGCGGCTTCGACAGCGGCGCGGGCTTCTTCGCGGGTCGCCTGTTTGATGGTGCCGATGACGTCGTCTGTGTTTGCCGGATTGATATTGTCAACTGATTTCGATGAAGCCGACTCGACCCATTTTCCGTTTATAAAGTTGCGATAAGTTTCCATGAGTGCTCGTAAATAGTGAATAGTGAATCGTAAATCGTGAATAGAAGAGCGCCGCTCAGTCTCTATTTACGATTTACTATTTACCATTCACGGCCGTAAGTTATGCCTGAAAGCGCGCGCTAATATATCATCGCACCCGCATGAATGACAGCAGGCCAAGCATCGGGCAAAGGCCCATAAATGAGCCGGAGAACATTGACGCTCTGCTCGCCGATCGCGTGAGAAACGCGCCGGAAAAAGTGTTTCTGTTTTCGGAGGCCGACGGCCGCCAGTTTAGTTACGCGCGATTCGCTGAGGCGGTTGAGCGTGTCGCCGCGATGCTGCAATCGCACGGCATCAAGAAGGGTGACGTGGTCAGTCTCTTGATGCCGAACAGCGCCGAATACATCATCGCGTACTTTGCATGTTGGAGACTCGGCGCACTCGCCGGGCCGGTAAACTCGCTTTTGAAAGATGAAGAGACGCAGTTTGTGATGCACAACTCTGAGGCAAAAGCGGTGCTCGTGGCTGCAGAGTTTCGCGAGCGAATTGAGAACATCAAAGGCGGGCTTCCGCATTTGAAATCGGTGATCGTGTTTGATGATGAGGAAGAGGTGACGCGTGGGTACGCAGGCCGCTGGCCTGCCAGCACGCCGGAGGCGTGCGTACCGACGACGCCGGAGGCGTGCGTATCCAGCGACGACGCCATAATCATTTACACCTCGGGCACCACCGGAAAACCAAAAGGCTGTTTATTAACTCACGGCAACCTGATCGCAAACGCGCGGCAAATCGGCGAATGGTTAAGTTTCACCGAAAGCGATCGACTGCTGACGATCATGCCGCTCTTTCACATGAATGCCGTATCGGTGACGACCATGTCGGCGCTGTACGCCGGCGGCTCGAGTGTAATCAGTCCGAAATTCTCTGCGTCGAAATTCTGGAATGTCATTTCGGATTACCAGATCACTTCGTTCGGTTCAGTCGCGACGATGCTGTCCATGTTACTGAACACCTATCCTGAGGGCGTGCCTGCGGGATTGAAAACGGATCAACTTCGGTTTGCGATGTGCGGCTCGGCGCCGGTGCCCGCCGAAGTGATGAAGAAATTCGAAGAGACGTTCAACTGTCCCGTGATCGAAGGCTATGGCCTGTCTGAATCGACCTGCCGATCGACGTTCAATCCACCGGATGAGCGCCGTCGCGCCGGCTCGTGTGGGATGACAATCGGAAATGACATGAAAGTCGTTGACGATGACGACAACGAAGTTCCCGATGGCGAACTTGGCGAAATCGCGCTGCGCGGTGAAAACATTCTGAAGGGGTACTTCAAGAACCCGGAAGCCAACGAACGCGCCTTTCGTGGCGGCTGGTTTCACACCGGAGATATCGGCTATCGGGACAAGGAAGGATTCTTCTTTATCGTTGATCGCAAGTCAGACATGATCATTCGCGGCGGCGAGAACATCTATCCGCGCGAGATTGACGAAGTGCTCTACGAACATCCCGCAGTCGCGGCCGCTGCCACGATTGGCGTGCCCGACCCGCTCTACGGTGAAGAGGTTGCGGCTTTTGTCGTGCTCAAGAACGGAACGGAAGTTACCGAAGAGCAAGTAATCAATTACTGCAAATCCAAACTCGCGGACTACAAGTGCCCGAAGACAGTCCGATTCGTGACAGATATTCCCAAAGGACCTACCGGCAAGCTGCTTAAGCGCGAACTAGCAAAAGAATTTGCCAACGAACGGTAAATCGATTTGGATCGCCAACCTTCGCGGGCCACTCGTTCGAAAAGCTGAGATTCTCTTTCTCGACGATCCCACACAAGTGGGGCGGCCTTAAGGTTTGCTTTGGTCTTTCGATTGATCGCGGGCTTCGCTGGTTGGGTCGGGATCCTTCGGATGGGGTCCGATCAGATCGGGGTTGAACGGCCCCTCTCTCAACTTCCGGATAATAAAGCTGACGATTGAGAAACCCGCGATGAAGGCGACAATCATAATGGCTACTGTGGTGAAACTTGCCTCAATGGCCACGCCGCACCTCCGACCTTGGTTTCTGTCGAACTTGGAAAAACGAGAAGGTTCACGCCGGGACAATCAGGACATGGCCCTGAAGAGACGACAAATTGAAATCTGCATCGTGGGCAATACGAGACTGAGTCGCCCTCTGGTTGTGGCGGAGCAAACAGGACGGTTGGTGTGAGATCACCGCGGCTTAGGTAATCAATACAGACCTTCAAGTGACTGGCCATTGCCCACGAAATAATCTCGGCGGAGATTTTGTCTCTTGTTTCATATGTCAGCGGATGTTGTAAGTCCCGTACGTATGCCTGCACGAACCCCGAAGCCCTGGAACCTAAGAGCAAACCAGCGAGCACGACCGGGCTAAACTCCGAGAGTACATTTCTCGTCAGCAGGTCAGTTGCTCTAATCGATACCGGCGGACACAAAACCATCTTGATTAGATTCTCAATTCGTCCTTGAGAGTCGTCGCCGTAGAGAGATCTGTGGGCGCGAAAAAACATGATCGCGATCGCAATCGCGAACAGCACCAGAACTATCGCAACCGGAATTATTAGTCGCAGCAATCCGAAGGTAATCAACAGTGCCGGAGTGGCCACGAAAAGGAATACAAAAAACGTCTGGCAGACGAAATGGATCGGCCTAACCACGCCCTGAGTTTTGCGCAGCAACGCGTTGGCTTCATCCGCGGCAAATTGTTGCGCGATGGATCTTGAGATTAAGAGCTCACGTTCGACGACGTTGGCGTCAATCACCTGATTGATTAACTTAGAAATTCGCGATGCCTGTTGGCTGGTCGCGCACTTCGTGAATTTCCGGTTGTTAATCAGCAGATTCGCACCGTCGATGCCGGCTGCGGCGATCTCATCAAAGCGTATCGTGAGGCCTGATTGCCTGCCTGCTCCCAAACGAAACAATGCTTGCGGGTTAAAGGCACACACGCCGGCGGGCGAAATGGAAACGGGCGATAAGTGAGACAGAAATACGCGACCAAGCGGAGGTAAGGGATTCAGAAAAAGCAGGCTGCCGTAGTCATTTCCGAAAAATGAATCGGCATGTGAGACGTGCCATCGGCCGCCCCAGGGCGAAACAAACGCGACTGACCGGTTCCTGAGCCAAATCACACAATCCGAGACATAGAGCAGCGCGAGGACGAGGAGGAGTATTTCGCCATCGCCCATGCGCTAAGATTCCATTCCGGATTTCTGCGGCGAAAACAGATTCTTAACAAACGCAATGATTTTTTTGAAGAAGGCGGCGCCGGCAATGACAGCCACGAGAATTAGTTTCCATAACCATTTCAGAATACCGCTCTTGACCAGGACCGCAGTGCCACCGCCAACGATCAGTCCTTTCAGTCCGTACTCCGCAATCCTGTCACCCTGACGGAACTCTCCGTAAGTTTGCCCCTGGGTGAAACCGAATCCGGTAAGCATCGACTTGAATTGTGCCAGGCTTTCGGCAAAGTTCTCCGGACGCGTTACCAGAGTTACTTCGATCACGCCCCGGCGGCCCAGCAGCCTGGTGTTGTGGTTGATGACGGTAGCGCCGTCGCTTTCGCCTCTGATGGCCCATTCAAGATTATGGGTTGATTCATTGTAGCGAGGCGGTTGCTCCCAACCGGTGATCGTCATTATTGACCAGCCTCGACGCTGCCGTTCCTGGTTCGCCGTCTCAGTAGCGGCCCTGATTGATTGCAGAAGAGCCGGCGCATCCAACTCGCCCTTTTCATCATCTCGGACGTAACCCACGTCATCGAATTCAAAAACCGCAAACCACTCTCGCTCAGGCGGAGAAACAAATCCCACTTCCTTGCCGGAGACCGGATTCTGATTCGCCTCCATGATCGTGCGCGTGTCGTTAGCGCCGGCGAAAACGTAATCGGCAGGGACTTTGACTTCAGCTACCTCGCCGAGCGTTCCAACGGAAGGACCCTTCTGCCATTTCACGTTGTAGTCGTCGACCGTTGGCTCAGGCGTAGGGGATGGACGGTCCCGGCGTTTACGGTTCTGTCCCGCCGTAACCAGACAGAAAGCGCACACGATGGTTAGAATCGCGATGCAACGTATCTTCATGTTTTACTCCTGCAGCGTTAGAACGATTATGAAGACGATAGATCAATCATTTTGAGGCCGGGTCGGATTGCTAACGAGACCTTATACCTCCAGCGATGGAGTGCGTCAATACTTTTGAAGCTTAGATCTTTAGAATGAAGAAACTCGCCTCTGAAAAATCAGAAGCGAGCTCTCGTGGAACGCAGAAAAGGAATTGGTCGGCTTAGGTTTTTGCCGAATGCAAAGTTATCCCGCTGTTACGCAGGTTGCTGAACCGATCGATAATCCAGGCGCCCAACAGCCACACCCCGCACACGCCCACCATCACAATTGAAAACCATTGGCCGTACAGCCCGTCCGGCGAGAACTTTTCGGTGGCGGTATGAATCGCTTCGCTGTTTGGTAGGACGCCGGCTTCGGAGAATTCGTGGAAGGTATAGATGCCGACCTGAATCATGAAAAGCACGAGGAAGATTGCGGTGACCTGAAAGAACCGGCGCACGTTAATCAGATGTCCGAACCGGGCCCACGCCAAAGCCATCGCGATCGTGGCGACGAGTCCGAGCGCGGCTCCCCAAATGAGACGCGGGCTGCGCACCTGTAAAAGCATCAGCGCAGTTTCCATTCCTTCGCGGGCGATCATCAGCACGGTGAACAGGAAAATTCCCGCGAAAGCCATCCATCCCGGTCGAACAGAAACCTTACCCAGGCGATGCTCCATTCGCTCTTTCAAGTTGGCGCCCGTTCTCCACATGTAAATGACAAGCGACAGCACCATCAGGATCGCGGCAAGTCCGAGCACGCCTTCACGCAAAGCTTCGTTCGCGAAGAAACCCGCGACTGACGGTCCGAGCCATCGCTCCATTAACTCAGGGTCTCCGGTCTGCATTCGGAAGAGTAGGTAACCGAGCGTCGCGCTGATGGCTAGCCCCACCCCGATGGCCGAGTAAACGGCTGGCGAAAGTTGTGGGCGACCAGACTTTTTCAGATAAGAGAAAATGACGGCGACCAGCAGGAACGACTCGAACCCTTCCCGAAGAACGATGATGAATGACTGAAGCACGACAGAATCCCTTTACGTGATGCAGATCGGCTGCGAGCTCTCGCAACCGCCTCAGCAGTATTGCTCAAATTGAAAATGATTGTCAATTTCGCAGATTAGACGGGGATGTCGAGTTTGAAATGATTCTCCATTCTCGCCGTCCCTTTAGCGCGGCGATCAGGTGGGAGCGGGGTGTTCCGAAACCCTTTTAAACGGGTTCTGTTCTATCGCGGCACTTAGCGCCGGATTAAAGCCACGGCGTGCATGAATATTCAGGGTGCACCACTCCGATAGATCCGGTTGAGTTAGCGCCGGTACCGGAATAGAATCCGTCCCGTGCGAAAGCTGAACAGCATTATCTACGGGGTTTTCGGGGTGCTGGCGATAGTCTACGGCTTAGGCGCTTTAATTCGCCCGCAAGCGATAGTCCCGGAAGCCGGTCAGTTTCCGATTTCTCACCTTGTGCGAGAGCAGGGCGCCTTAGGAGTGTTCCTGGGTCTGATGTCTGTGTGGTGCATCTTCAATGAAGATCGCCGCACAGCGGTGCACTACTTCATCACGCTGTTCGCTTTCCTGCTGGCAGCGATTCATTGGTTGGATTTTTTCAACGGACATTTGTCGTGGAAGAGTCCGCTGTACAACTCAGTGCCGTTCTTGATCTTGCTGTTGATGGCGGTTGTTAATCGAGTCGCCGCGAAGATCTAGCTTACTTGGATTCGGAGTTGAGGCGTCGAGAAACTCGCGAATCACTTGTTGCTCCTTCTTGTCTTTAATCCGCCCGAAGAGTTTCGTTCCAAGTCGGGTAATAGTCTCCGGCTTGTCAAAAGGTAATTTGTCATGCATTTGTCCGCCCTGAAAGTGACAGGGCTGACACCGCGCTTGGAGAATTGGCTTAATCGTCTTGTCAAAATTGGCAGTCGAATCTTCTGCGGTTGAAATAGTCGACGACGTAAATGCGGAAGTGCGTGGGTGGGATCCTTTCACCATGAGAAACACGCCTATGGTGAAGGCGCCAAACGCGAAGAGCAGCAACAACCTATTACGCACGACGTAATGTTACTCCGATAATCGGAGTTGAGGATGTTAAATGTTGTGAAGAATGGGATGGCCAACCCTACTTTTCTGACTGGCCCACTACACCGCGCCGCCGATCGCGTGGCGGCGGTTTGGGCGCTTTAACGAACGGCTTCGTTTTGAGTTCATCCATCATCTGTTTGATCGCGGCGTCCAATTGCGGCTCAACTCCCGCGATCAATTTCGATGGGTCGTTAATGACGGTGATGTCAGGGTCGAGGCCGTGGCCTTCAATCAACCAGGTACCATCCTCTTCATAAAACGGAGCGTTTGGAATATTGAAGTAGCCTCCATCGATCAGGCTCGGGTTTCCATTCAGACCGACGAATAACCCTCCGGTTCTGGTGCCAATGATTTTCCCGACGCCGAACTTACGAAATATGTACGCAAAATTCTCGCCCGCTGACACGGACATGCCGCTCGCCAGCACGCACTTGGGACCGTGATGGACGCGACCGGGAACCGGGCGATCCTTACTGAAGCGTCCTCCCAGGTAACTAAAAAGGCGCGGATCCATTAGTTTGTTAAGCATGTCGGGCAGCCAGCCGCCGTGGCTCCATCGAATGTCGATGATGAGCGCTTCTTTATCGATCTGTGAGTAGTACTGCGTGACAAACGAATTCAATCCAATCGCGTCGAAAGCCGGCAGATGCATGTACCCAACACGGCCGCCGGTCTTTTTTGCGATGTACGTTCGATTCGCTTCGATCCAGGCTTGATAGCGAAACGAAATCTCGGCCGGCGAGGGCTTTACGACAACTTGTCTCACGGTTGAGTCCATTACCGGCTTGTCACTTATCGTTAGCGTCGTGTCAGTGCCGCCCAGTCCGACAAGTGCCGCCCACGGATCTTTCGCCGTATCAATGGGCTTATTGTTAACCGCGAGTAAGTAGTCCCCGGGCTTGATCATTACGCCCGGTTGGCTAAGTGGTCCGCGCGTATTTGCATCCCATGCCGCGCCTTCGTGAATCCTGGTAATTCTGTAGGCGCCGCGGTCAAGCTCGAAATCCGCGGCCAGCATGCCCGGAGAAACTCTCGGCGTTTGTTCGACGTCGCCGCCACCTCCGTAGGCGTGACTAACACTCAGTTCGCCGATCATCTCGCTCAACACAAAGTTAACGTCTTCGCGCGTCAGGGAAGCATCCACCATGGCCAAATATCGCCGGCGCATCAGCGGCCAGTCGATCCCGTGCATCTTCTCGTCGTAGAAGAAGTCGCGAATCAGTCGCCAATGATCGTTGAATATCTGTCGCCATTCGGCCCGGCGGTCGATCTCGGTGTTCATTCCCGCCAAAGAAACTTGTTTAAGCGATATCGGATCTGAACCGGTGTCGGCGACGCTCACCGTTCCGCCCGTGAAAACCAGAGCGTGGCGGCCATCCTGAGCGAGCTTGAAACTGTTGGCCCCTTCCGCGAACACTTTTTCCTTCTGCGTTTTCAGATCAAATGTCTTGAGCGCACGCGTAGACCCGACCTTGATCTGGATGTAGAGCGGATTTCCTTCGCTGGTAATCGCCAGACCGTCCAGGCCCCAGCCTTCGACCGGTAACTTGATGGCGCGTGCTTCAATTCCTTCAAGGTCAATGAGCGGCTTCGCAGAAGTCTGGTTGTCTGCGCTGGCAGGGAGGAGGGGCGAAGGAATCGTCTTTCGAAGCGGAACTGCAACCAGGGTGTCTTCATTCGGATAAATGAACTGACGCATTGCGAAGCTGAAGGTCGGCCCGGAGTAATTCCGCGTGCTCAAGAAGAAGAGATATTTACCTGTCCGGTCGAACCTTGGTGTGTTGTCGTCAAACGCCCCTTTAGTCACCTGATGGGTCGAGCGCCCGTTTACGTCGTAAAGCCAAATCGAGCGAAGCGGGTTTTCACCCAGCTTGTTATAGACCAGCCAGGATGAGTCGGGAGACCAGTTGACCTGCGGTTCGGAACCCCATTCGTCCGTATCCACTCGGCGAGTTTCATTGCTTGCGATCGTATGAATAAAGATCGTGTTGGTGTAATCGATAAACGCGATGCGATTCGAATCCGGCGACCAGACTGGATTCGATTTGAAGCCTAACCCGGTTCGCGACAGTTGGCGTGGGCCTGAAGATCCGTCCGCGTTGATGGCGTAGAGTTCGTATTCCCCCGTCGCGTCCGAGAAATACGCGATCCATTTTCCGTCGGGACTCCACACCGGGTCGCGCTCAAACACGCCACTTGTCGCGGTCAGATTGCGCGGCGGACCGTTCTCCACGGGCACGACCCAAACGTCACCCCTCGCATTGAGTGCGACTCGATCGCCGTTGGGAGAGATGCTGCCGCCATTGAGGAGCTTGCTCGCATCGACATTCGCCGGCTTGACCCGACGATGCTCTTCAGGAATCTGCACTTCCAATACACGTGATTGACGCGTATCGAGGTCCAGGAGATAAAGCTCCGGGCCATACTGGAAAACTATTTCGCCTTGATCGTTTTGACCCGGGCCGATAGAAGGATTCCTGACGTCGTATTCGTCAAAACGCGTGACCTGACTTCGCGCGCCTGACTTGATGTTGTATTCCCAAATATTCAGGCGGCTTTCCGGACCGGCATCGGACACATAATAGAGGACGTCCCCGCGCCACATCGGCTTCGTGTCGGTGCCTTCCCAATTCGTGATTTGGCGCGATTCGTTTGTTCGCAGATTGAACAACCAAATATCGAGGGCCATTCCGCCGCGATAGTGTTTCCAGGTGTCGTTCAGAGTGTTAGGCCAGTTAGGCGTATAGGCGACCATTTCGCCATCGGCGCTGATCGCTGCTTCCGCTCCGTACGGCAGGGCCAGCCGCTTCGGCAGTCCGCCGGTGGCGGGCACGGTGAACAACTGCATCGCAAGGTTAACGAAGGAAAGACTGTTCGTATAAAAGAGAAGTTTTCCGTCGGCAGTCCACTGGGTGACCGCTTCTCCCGTGGGCAGGTGAGTCACTCTGGTCGGGGCGCCGCCGGCAATGGGCATCGTGTAAATCTCAAAATTGCCCTCAAGGTTGCCACCGAAGGCGATGCTATTTCCGTCAGGGCTGAACACCACATTGTTCTTCATTCCGGGGGCGTCGGTCAGCGGGACCGCGACGCCGCCTGCTCTGGGCGCGCACCAGACATCATTCGCAAACACGAACGCAACATGGGTTCGGCTGATCGCTGGATACTGTTTCAGCACCGTCTGTGGAGTGTCAGCGGAAACGGAATTGTCGGCGAGCGTCAACGCACTCCGGGACGCACGAGCCGAATCGGTTTGCGCGGCTGACTCAGCTTCAATGGCCTGGCTTTGAGCCGGGATGCCGGCTGACAAAAGCAGAGAGAAGGCGCAAATCAGGTTAATGAGTTTTCTTAAACGCATGATGTGTATCCATTCGTCAGAGTATTGCGCTGGGGAATTAGCCGAGAAGCTATCACCAACAGAAGCGCAAAAAATAGAACGAAATTAACTTTTAGCCGGCGAGGAGTCTTCGGTAGGTTGATGGGCTGACGCCCATGATCTGTTTGAAGGATCGCGTGAAATGACTCTGATCGGCGAAGCCGCAGGTCGTCGCGATTTCCGTGAGCGTCAGATTTTTGCCCGGCATCAGTTCGAGGGAACGTTCGACGCGAATGTTCCGCACATACTCGCCGAGCGTGCAGCGAAAATATCGAGAAAAACTTCTCGAGAGATGTACCGGATGGACCGCCAGCTCACGCGACAGCGCTTCCAGCGAAAGTTTTTCTGCATAGTCGGAGCGCAGAATTTCTTCCAACCTGTTGACCCACGATGGTCGCGTTAACTGTTCCGTGTGGTCGTTGAAAAGTAATTGCCCGAGAATCTCTAACGAAAGGCCCTGAACTGATGCCGCGGAAAGATCGTCTGAAATGACAGCTTCGCTAAAGAGTTTATAGCAGGAAACTTTGGCTTGCGGATTCCGAATGCTGAAGATGCCGTCCAGTTTGCTGCTCGTCGCGCCAATGGTCTTCAGATAGTCCTGATGAAAATCAACGTGCAAGCAGCGGGCGCTTCCGGCTAACTTCGCGTTGTAATGCGGCTCGAAAGCGCCATGAAAAAGCAGCTCACCCGGGGAACATTGGTAGACGGTTTTCTTCGTGCCTTCGATCACGGCGCCGCGCAAGATGAAGGTCAGGTGCGGATTCTCGTGATAGTGCCAGCCGACCCGCGTTCCTAAGTCGTCGTCTATGTTGACGACTGCGAGCGTGACCGCCGGCAGCTCGAAACATCTCTGCACTCCGAAATGGTCGGCGGCTTGACGTGATGAATCCATAAGCATCAATCACTTTCGAGTATCGGCAGAATCCGTCGCTCGCGTTGTTACGGGTGATATAGCTCAGATGCTGTCTGATCGCAATGAGTAAGGCTGGCGATGAGACGAATCCTCAATCAACTTAAGAATGCGGCTGTAGGTAATCGAAGGTGGCCGTGCCGTACGGGAGTCGGACCCCGACTGGTCGGGATCGCCAGCTAATGAGTCCTACAAGACTTCAGTAAATGGAATCTTTACGAGAATATGGTCTTCGAGAATTTAACAAATCCCCGAGTAACCCCAAGCGCTTTCGACGCATCACAGGTGTCGTCTAAGAGTTCGTACCCGCAATGCACACTTCAACCCGTTAAGGAGATCACTCAATGCGAGATAAGACAGAAGTACGCACCCCCGAAGACTCCGAACAGAGTCTGCCGTTTTTCGCGCGCTTCCTCGAAGGCCAAGCCACCCCCGAGGTTAGCAAAATGACGCTCAAGTACCCGTCCGACAGGGATGAGATCGACCAACGACTTGAATTGACGTCAGGCAACAACGAATAAATAAAAAGTCCGTTCCAAACGGTCGCCGAAAAGCCGGTCGTGTCGAGCGCCTTCATCTCGCGTACGGCCGGCGCTCTTAACGCAGAAGGATCCGGCCCTCGTTCGAAGCATTCGCGGCTAAGCATTCCATCGTCGCGCGAGGCTCGTCAGACGGGGGCCGCACCTTCTAACTACTCACCTCCGACGCATGAATCCAACAGCGCGCGACGCCGTTCTAATGCTGACGCACGGCGGGGATTTCTACACCATCGATCTCGTCTCGCAGGCTCTTGCGCGCAGGGGCGCCCGCCCTATTCGCTTCAACACAGACTTCTTCCCGTCGTCCGTCAGACTTTCGGCTCGCGCGGGCGATGAACGCGCCGCGTACCTTTACACGGACGTGGGCGAGCAGATTTCCACTACGGAGGTGCGCGCCGTGTGGGCGCGTAAGCTTTGGTCGCCGCGTATGGCCGACGACCTCGATGAGCGTTATCGCGAAATGTGCATACGGGAGTCCACCGCGGCGCTTGAAGGCTTTCTCGACGCGCTCCACGATGTGCGCTGGGTCAACGATCTCCAGCGCGAGCGCGCCGCCGAGAACAAGCAACGACAGCTCCGGCTGGCCGCGCGCGCCGGTCTGCGCGTCCCGCGTACTCTCGTCACCAACGACCCCGTCGCGGCTCGACAGTTCTTCGCAGAGACTGAAGGCCAAACGGTGGCGAAGCTCCTTCGCCCGCTCACCGTCAGCATGGACGCCGTCGAGGCCTTCGTTTACACGAGCCGCATCCGCGAAGAAGACCTGGCCTCCGCGGAGTCACTTCGGCATAGCCCGATGGTCTTTCAAGAGTTGATTCCGAAAGCGCGCGAATTGCGCGTCGCGTGGGTTGCGGGCGAAGCCTTCGCAGGCGCGCTCGACGCGAGTGGTACGTCGCGCGGGCATACCGACTGGCGGCGCGCCGCAGCCGGTGAATGTCGATGGGAGAAGGCCCAGCTTCCCGCCGAAGTCTTAAGCGGCCTGTTGGCATTGATGTCGGAACTCGGTCTCGTCTTCGGGGCCGTTGATCTCATCTGTACTCCTTCGGGCGAGCACGTCTTCCTCGAAGTTAACCCCTCCGGCGAATGGGGTATGCTCGAACGCGACCTCGGCCTTCCTATCTCCGAAGCCATCGCCGAAGCGCTTCCGACGAACAGAAGTTAGAAATCAGAAGTCAGGCGAAAATACCCGTCTCAAAAAGAATTTCATTGACGGGTAGCGCACTGACCACTGACCACTGACTTCTGACATCTTTACTATGTCCATTCTCATCATCACACACAGCGACGACAACGAAAGCGTCGCGTTGGTCGCTGAGGCCATCGCCCGCAAAGGCGGCCACACGATCCGCTTCGACACCGACCGCTATCCGACCGAAGTGCGTCTTACCGCTTACTATGGCGCATCAAGCTCAGGGGCCGACGAGCGGCTGACCCTTACGAACGAAGAGGGCGAGTTCAATCTGCGAGAGGTAACAGCCATCTGGCACCGGCGCCTGAACTTGGGTGCCGAAGTCCCGGCGACCCTCGACAGGCAACTGCGTCACGCGTCCCTCGGCGAGGCGAGGGCCGCCGCTCACGGTATGCTCGCCAGCCTTAATGCCTTCCGCGTAGATGACGTGCGTCACATCCGTCACGCCGAGAATAAGCAGTTACAGTTACAAGTGGCGCGCGAACTCGGACTGGACACACCGCGCACGGTTACTACCAATGATCCCAACGCTGTCCGCGATTTCGCAAAGAGGTGCGAGGGCGGGTTAGTGACAAAGATGCTCTCCTCCTTCGCGGTGCACGATGAGGGGAAAGAACTCGTCGTCTTCACTAACCCTGTGAAGCCCGAAGACCTCGCTGATCTCTCGGGACTGAGCCTTTGCCCTGTAACTTTTCAGGAGATGATTCCGAAAGCGTTGGAGCTTCGCGTCACGGTCGTTGGCCACCGCGTCATGTCGGCCTCTATCGACTCGCAGACTTCCGTGCTCGCCTCACACGACTGGCGGCGCGACGGCCTCCGCATGGTTAACGAGTGGCGGCCTTATCAACTCCCTTGCGAGGTCGAAGAAAGAATCCTGCGCCTTATGGATTACTTCGTCCTAAACTACGGCGCCATCGACATCGTCGTCACGCCCGATGGGAGGCACGTCTTCCTCGAACTCAACCCGTCCGGCGAATTCTTCTGGCTAGAACGCACTCCGGGCCTACCCATTTCTCAAGCCATTGCAGACCTTCTCGTTGGAAACGCCCCGCGCCGCCAATCCAATGTTTGTGGTCCCTGATTAAGAAAAAATGGGGTCAGGCCTTCGATTCTTCGATTTGGCGTGATGAATTCATAAGTCAATCACCTTCGAACGAACCGGTCGCTAACGCTCTCGGTACTGACTCTCGGCAGAATCCGTCGCTCGCGTTGTTATGGTTTGATATAGGTCAGATGCTGTTCGGGCGCAATAAATAAGATAATGAGGTTGGTTAAAGGCTCGTGGTTGGGTGCGATTAAACTTCCATTTGCTTCACTGGGTTAATTGCCTGGAGTCTTGGGGAGGGCAACCCACAACTCCACTGATCGATACTTGGGCGCTTTTCGAGACGTGACTTCAATACTGGAGCCCTGCAGTCCGCCTTTTCTCATTAGATAGTTCTTCTCCTCTTGCATGACCGTCTGCACCTTTCGGCGCGCGTCTCGTGGCAGCGAATAGACAACGAGGCGCGCCTTCGCTCCAGGCGTTTGGCTGATGGCCTTAATAAAACCGTCAAGGCGCGCGGACTGGTCCTCATAACTCATGCCTGCATAACCACAATCGTCGAAATAGTGTGGAGCCTTCACCTTTGGTTGAAACAAGCGAGTGCAGTCAAAACTGTAGCTGTCATACAGGTATGACTTCATTGTGGGTTCCGCCGAAACCGCTGGGTCGGGAATGGGCGCGGGGCTTCCCGGTGGGGAGATCCAAAATTCGACCGTTATCTCTTCCCGCCGCCCGCCTGCTAACAGGGCTATGCGCGAGTGGTCAATGCCTCTGGTGTCTACCAAATAGTTCTGCAGTCTTTTTATGTATCTAAGCGGTGCGCCCGGAAGCGATTTCGCCCCGTTATAGAAGATGAAATAACCCTGCGCGTTGGGCTCTTGCTGCAAAGCGATGGCGATATTGTCCAGACGTGCCGAGTAATTCTCATGACTCATGTACCCAAAATCATCAAACTTCCTCGGCCCTGGAGTATTCTCCTGACCTGAGGCACTGGAAAGAAACAGGGAAGTCCCGAGTACGATCGATAGCACGCATATCCGGCAGAGGCTCTTCATTTCATTCCTTCAAATCGTAATCTACAGCCTTCCGACCAGACCGTTTCTCAATACTGCTTCTTTGACTTTGGCGTCTGATCCGTCTAAATACCTGCTGCCCGCCATTCCTTATGCAGCATGAACCCAAGGACGACAGTTCAGATTCGATGCTGGCTGCCTTCCTGGCTGCTACGTCGGAATCAACCTCTGATCACTTGCTGCGCGCGATTATCGAAGAACACGCCGAGCCAATCATCAAGAAAATACTGAGAAGCAAGCTGCGAGTGCCGCTCAATGAACGCGGCACTCCGCAAAACCAGGACGCGCTCGAGATTGCCGGCGATCTGCGAGCCACGATCGTCTCAGCATTGCGAGCCCTAAGACAGGATCCAAATCAATCAGCAATCGCCAGTTTCCCGGACTTCGTCGCGATCAAAACCTACTCCGCTTGCGCTGACTATTTTCGCGAAAAGCATCCGCAGCGGTGGAGGCTAAAAAGCTTACTACGACGGCGCCTGAGACAGAACCCGCGATTTGTCTTGTGGCAAGCTGAAGATAAGCGATGGTATGCAAGCTTCAGCGAACAGCAGGATACCGGAACCCAGGCGGGAAAAATCGACGCCGCTCATTCCGTTTCGCATCCGCCGGACGGGAAGCTAAGTGATGCCCAGATTAAGTCTGATGAGTTCCTGGGCGCCTTGTTTGAGCGCTCCGGTGGACCAATAGGTTTCGATGAAGTCGTAAGAATCGCCGCTGAATCGTGGCACATCGACGATCCGCCGACCGAATCGATTGATACCGGTGGCTTGGAGAGGGATAACTCATTTGCGAGTTCGGAACCCAGAGTTGACTTGGCGCTGGAGCAGCGGTTGTTCTTTGAACAAGTTTGGCGCGAGGTCTGCCAATTACCGGTACTCCAACGGGCGGCACTGTTGCTTAACCTCAGAGATTCGCGGGACGGGGGAGTGATTTCGTTTCTTCCTTTTCTGGGTGTCGCTTCTAAAGAGGAGCTCGCCCGACTACTGGAAATGCCATACGAAGACTTTGAGAATCTATGGAACGAGTTACCGCTTGATGATTCCCGCATTGCGCAAAGGTTTGGCATCACCCGGCAGCAAGTCATTAACCTGCGCAAAACGGCTCGAGAACGGCTGGCACGAAGGATGAGAAAGGTCGAAGAGAAGTGAGAAATTTCAAACGCGGATGGTAAGAATTAGAAGTGAAATACGGTTTAAGATAAACAGCGGCGCGTAAAACCGCACGACGAATGACCGATCATTTAACCGAAACAGAAGTTAGTCTTTTCCGCGAACGGACCTTAAGGCCGACGGAACGGGAAAGAATTGATGCGCACGTTGCTGAATGTGAATCGTGCCTACGTCGAATTCTGCCATCCGAAGATGCAGCGCTGGTTTACAGCGAGTTAACGGAAGCTCTGCTGTCCGACAGCACGGACGAAGCTTTTCATTTGTCGAATGAAGACGCGAAGCGATACGCGAACGGGTTAATCGACCAGGCCGACAGAGTAATCTTTGAAAGTCACTTCGACATCTGTGATCGCTGCAGCGAGGCGGTGCAATCGCTCGAAAGCTCGCTGGTTGAGGGCGTTTCAGCCGCGGCCCGGCCTGCAGAAATTCCGGCGCAACAATTCTCTCCGTCATGGAGTGGGGCTTTCCAGTTTACGCCAGCCCGCGCAGTAGCCGGGGTGTTAGTTGCTGCATGTATGGTTTTGGCTTTTGTTTTGTGGCAGCGTTGGCGTGCGCGCGTCGCGGATCAGACTGCTCAACAGACCAGCAGCCAAACTACCTCGAACACTCCAGGAGGCAGTTCGCCCACACCTACAGAGACGCAAGCGACGAAAGACTCAAACAGTGATCAGTTCGCGGTCGTGGCGAGTTTGGAAGACAACGGCCGTAAGATCCAGTTGGACAACAGCGGCAAACTAATCGGGCTGGAGGAACTTCCCGAAGCGAGCCGCTTGCTCGTGCGAAGTGTGCTCACGACCAGGAACTTTTCAAAGCCAGAAGTGCTGGACAAGTTGACCGCACCTTCGATTACGCTCATGGACCCCACTGCCCGAGAAGACACGTTTGGATTGCTTGGTCCATCTGGGACAGTGATCGCGACGGATCATGCTAACCTGCGCTGGCAAGCCCTGGCGGGAGCAACAACTTATACAGTCTCTGTGTTTGACGCCGACTTCAATCTGGTAACGCGCAGCGCGCCCCAAGCGGCAACCCAGTGGACGTCGCCCAGACTTCGACGGGGGATGATTTATTCGTGGGAAGTTGTAGCCGTCAGAAATGGGCAAGAGGTGAGGTCGCCGGTTGCCCCCGCGCCCAGGGCGCAATTCAAGATATTGGAAGCAGAGAAGCTGCGCGAGTTAACGAACTTGAAAAAGCATAGCCCGATCTCGCATCTCACCCTGGGTCTAACATACGCGCGCTTTGGATTGTTGGCTGAGGCCGAGGAACAGCTGCAAATACTAGCGAGACAGAATCAGAATTCCCCTGTGGTGACGAAGCTGTTGCGAACTGTTCAGGAGTGGCGCAAACGTTAATTACTGGATACAACAAAGTTACGCTGCAGAATTCGGCTATTAAGATAAAGGGAGCTGGCCGTCCTCTGGGTGGCGCACTAGTGTTTGGGAGGAGCACGAACGCTCACCTCGCCAACCCGAAGGGTTGCAAAGAAAGTAGCCGGTGGTCGGAGTCCGCGGAGACCACCGGGAATGCGAAATTAATTAGGTCGCACCCCAGAGGGGTGCCAGAACTCTCGAGGTAACGATCTTTTACGTTGACCTGTAGTCTAGACTTCAGATTATGGGTTCAACCTTCTTCAGCCTGCACTATCACATCGTCTTCTCGACCAAAGAGCGGCGACCCTTCATTAAGCCCGAATGGCAACCACGTCTTCATGCTTACCTCGGCGGGTCATTAAAGGCATGAACGGAGTGCCGGAGATTGTCGGCGGAGTTGAGGAGCATGTCCATATCCTGGCGAGTCTCAGGCCAGTGCATTGCATTGCGGATGTACTTCGCGACTTGAAGAAGGAATCGTCCTCGTGGGCTAAAGAGAATTTTAATCGCAGATTTACATGGCAAGAGGGTTATGCGGCGTTCACCGTAAGCCCCACGGCGACCGACTCAGTGCGGCGCTACATTGCCACGCAGGAGGCGCATCATCGTAAACATTCCTTTGTTGATGAACTGAGAGAGCTTCTCAACGTGGCCGGTATCGAATTTGACGAGAAGTATCTATTGTAAGGTCTGGCACCCCTTCGGGGTGCGAGTCATGATGACGCCTTTTTCCGGTGGTCTCCGCGGACTCCGACCACCGGCTACTTTCTGGCAACCCTTCGGGTTGCGTTGGGGGTGAGTCAACTATTTGAATGCCATTTCAACGGTTTCACATCTAAACCGTTAAAACGGTTAAGAAGAGTCGAAGCCCTTCCTGGCACCGGGCTAAAGCCACGGTGTGAATGAGAACGCTCCGCGTCAACCACTGCTTGGGCTTTTTGTGCAAAGCCGTTAGATCCCATTACCCACGACCACGAATCCAGACCAGTAAAACGGGTGGCGATATTTGGGATCGGCCATTAGTTTTATTGCCGCCTTTCGCAGAGCTTCGGCGGCGCTGGTTTGCGATGGGCCCCTTTCGGACTCAAGGTTGCGGTGAAAATCTATCATCATCCGAGCCGTGCTGGCAGAGTCGACCTTCCACTGGCTCGCTACCGTGGTGGAAGTGCCGGCTATGAACAAGGCCCAGGACATTCCGATCAATCCTTCACCCGAACCGACCTGCCCGCGGGCTGTCTGACAAGCTGACAAGACCGCCAGGTCGGCGTGAAGATCGAGCTTCATGATTTCCCGCGCTTCCAAAAAACCATCTTCGCTCCCGCTGTCAGTCGCCAACAAGAGCCGAGAGTAGAGCGGATTAACATCGTCGAGAACACCGTGCGCCGCAAAGTGTAGTACGGGATATTTCGAAGCCGTGGCCTTGAAAGTTTCTTCCCGCGCCGCAGTGCCAATCAGGATCGTGCTCTCTTGCGTGCCGTAAATCTCGCGGAGTGCTTTCACTTCCTGCTCAGCGTGGGGCAGAGAATCCAGAGAACCGTCTCGCGGAGCGGATCTCAATTGCGACACTAACCTGTTGCTCAATGCTGGATTGCCCATCGCCAACAGACGAGGTAACGCCGGAGTCGTTGTGGCGCTGATCTTCGTCAAGAAACCATTAGAGGGTGAATCGTCAGGTGTCCGGCGGCGAGCCAGGGCCTTCTTTTTCATTTCGCTCAAGACGCTGAGCGAAGGCGCATAAGCCAGCGCATGATCCTCGAGCACATACTTATCGGATTTCGACAGCAAAGCCTGAAACGGCAATTCCCAGAGCACTTCGGCGGGGACAATACAAATAGCGCGCTTACCCTTTAACTCCTCCCGCGCCGGTTGCAGTAAGAGGTCATACAAGCTCCTGGCCGGCTCTTTGAAATCAGCTGAGTTGCCGGCCAATCTTTGGCGAAAGTCCGCAACTCGTGTGGCCAGTTCGCGAGCGCTAACTTCTATTGGATAGACCTTCAACCTCACTGGATCTGTGCTGTTGGGTTTTGTGAGAACAAACAGGTAGGTTCGATTCTGTGTAACGACGTACTCCAACAGCGCGGTTTGCGAATCGTTTATCAGCGCTCCCGCCTGGTTCAAAGACAACGGTTCAGACCCGCCCCGCCCCGCCCTTAAATCCGGATGTGCGGCATAGATGCGCGTTTCGTATGCTTCGTATTCAAGCCGCGCCTTCTGTAGCTGCGCATCGATGAAGGCGAGCCGGGATTTATTCGGCTGACGCAGCGAAATCTCTTTGCGCTGTTGAGAGCTGAGCGCCGTTACGGTGGCCTTCAACTGCTTCTCGTGATCGCGCTCTTCAGCGGTCATCGTTTTGGAGATGTCTGACCGGCCGTGTCGCAGCACGTCTAGCAGCATGCGGCCTTTGGCCATCTCCGCGTAATGAAACGCCTCGGTTACCTTGTTCTGATCGATCAACAGCCCGACCATCTCAACGTAAGGCACAGTCTTGTTCTCAAAAAAGAGCTGTTGGTCTCGCTCGCTCCCCACCAGTTGCCCGCGCATTCTCTCCAGAATCGCAATCGCTTCGTCGAACGACTGCTGCGCCCGATCCACTTGATTAAGCGCGCGATAGGCTTGACCCAACGCGGTCAACGTCTTCCACAAGACCTCTGGTGCATTGCCTTCTTTGGCGAGTTCAGCGGCGCGAGCTGAAAGCTTTGCGGCTTCGGCGTGGTTACCCTGCCGGTAACGGATACTGCCGATACCGTTCAAGGTGGTTGCTGTGATCGACTTGATGCCCAGCTCCTCCTGAAGCTTTAGACTGCGCCGGTAGAAATCATCAGCCTCTTCGTAGCGACCTTGTGCGGCATAAACCTCGGCAATTCGGTTCAGGAGAAAAGCCTGACCACCCTTATCAAAGGTCTGTTCACAAATCTTCAGGCTTCGCTGGTAATACTCCAGCGCCCGCGTGTTGTCGTTCTGCGCAACGTAGGCATTCCCAATGCTGAGCAATGGGTGGGCAATATCCTGCCTGCTTCCAAGTTTTTCATAAAGATTGACGCTTCTTTGGTAGTAGTCCAACGCTTGCGGAAAGTTACCCTGATAGTAATGAATGTCTCCCAATCTTACGGAGACGACAGCGATACCCTCTTTGCTGCCGAGGCTTTCTACAAGTTTCATAATCTGCTGGTAGTTGTCCGCGGCACGCCGGTAGTCACCTTGGGCCGCGTAAACATCCCCCAGACCAATAAGCGCATTGGCCGTTCCCAGCGTTGAATTGTCGCGCCTGGCTATCGTCAGAACGATGTTGAGGATCATCGATGCCTGAGCGTCGTTGCCTTTCTTGTGCAAGAGTTCTGCAGCCACATTCGACAAGCCCTTGAGCAAACCATCCGTAAAAGGCTCGCTGCGTTTGATCACCAGCGCGCGCTCTTCATCGGTCCGGGCCGCCAACAACTCAACGGTGAGTTCTTCGGCTGTGTCTATGAACTGCCAGATTTTCCAAACTCCGTTTTCTTTGACGAAGCGAAAAGTGTGGGCCAACCGGCCAGGGCCTTCTGCTCCCTTGCCGGTGTCCTTATTAACCGCGTGAATCTCGACGTCTAGATGGGCGGTCGCCTTATCGCCATCGATCAACGCATTGGAGAGCCGATTGATTCTGATCCCAAGCCGGATGTTTTCGTTACCGGCATTCTCTTCTGCGAGGAAAGCCTTGAACTGATCAAGGTAAGGCGACTGCTGGCTGAACATCGATAACAGTACCGGAGTAGCTTTCGTTGCGTAAGCTTCGTAGCCTCTGATTACTAACTTTTGGATCTCGGCATCATCAGGACTCAGCGATGGCGACAGTTTTGCGATGACCTCATCAGCCGTCTGTGCTCGCACAGGGATAAGGGCGCCGCAGGCGAAGAAAAACACGAGGCTCGCCTTTACCAGCCAGGAATGATGACGTGGGCCAATCGCGATCATAGTTTTTCAGCCTTCGCTCTCGTGGGCCTTGAGTCGATTCGTCCGAGCGAGTGCGCTCCGATTTGGAGTGCGCTGACTTGTCAGCGCTTTAGCTTTCCGCGTTAAGAGCGGCGACAAGTCGCCGCACTTCAAAATTCAAAGATGTAACGAATGGAGGTTTGATGCGAAACATCGGTCGGCAGTCTAACTCAAAATAATCTTCCTTCGAATACTAATAACCGCGAACTGTGCACGGTTATTACCAACAGCAAGTCGATCTGTCGAGCTTTCGGTCTGACGGTCGTCGTGTCTGAAGCATCGACCGCGAATGAACAATCTCTTCCCGTATGTCTACTCCCCTTCAGAACTGAAGCAACTCAAGTCGCTCAGATCCGCGGTTAACTGTAAACATAAGGAGACCATTCAATGAAACGAATTAATAAGGACCTGCTCATTCGCCCGGCATTCTGTACTGCACTTGTGCTGTGCTCGGCCTTACTGGGTTCGGCGCAAAGCCCGAAGCCGGATGAATATCCCAAGGTTGAAGTTTTCGCAGGTTACTCGGCTCTTGGTGAAGCCAATAGTCGTGGCATCAGCTTTGGCCCGAACGCAAGTGTGGGAGCAAACTATTCCGCCGAGCCCGGATTTCAAACTTCGATAATCGGGAACTTCAGTAAGCGTTTCGGCATTAAGGGAGACTTTTCGGCCCATTTCAACAATGAGTCAGGCTCGGGCCCGATTACCGCTTGCACGCCTGCATGCACAACCGTAACTCAGGCCTTTCAACTCAAGACGCGCGTTTACAATGTTCTGGCTGGCCCAGAGTTTAAGGCGCGCAACCGAACCCGCTTCACGCCATTCGCGCACGTGCTCGCCGGAGTCGCGCACACCAACGCAACTTTTACGACCCCAGGTCCAACTTTCAATTTGCTTTTGAAAAAGAGCGACAACAGCTTTGCGATGGCGTTAGGCGGCGGCTTTGATATCCGCGCTTCGAAGCGAGTAAGTTTTCGCGCCTTGATGGATTACAACCCAGTATTCGTTCGCGACTCAACCAGTGGCACGCGTGATTTTGTCCGGCTCTCTTTAGGTGTCTTGTTTCATTGAGATCGGCAAGGTCGCCTTACCCGCGGGATTTGAGATTCGGTAGAGGACAATCTCACTATCGAAAGCATCGGCACAGCCGCATGAAGTGTCAGTCAAACAACTTTGTAATTTCGGAAAGACGCGCTTGGTGTTTTGCAATCTCGGCAAGACTTGCAGCCAACACCAATCCTGGTAAGCATGGTGTCTGCATTTCAGTTGCCAGTGATACCGCGGCTGTGCTTCACTGCCTCGTCGATGCCTGAGTTATCCACAACCGAACTTGATCAACTTCTTTCGCGGATAAAGTCCTTTGTGCGGGACGAGATCTACCCGCTCGAACAATCTTTCTTGCGCCAGCCTTTCCGTGAACTCCTGCCCGCGCTGCAATCCAAGCGAGCTCAAGTTAAAGCCGCCGGGATGTGGACCCCACACCTTCCGGAAGAACATGGAGGTCTCGGCCTAACTCTCTCTGAATTTGCGCGGGTAAGTGAGGAACTCGGTCGCACGCCGCTGGGTCACTATTTATTCAACTGTCAGGCGCCCGACATCGGCAACACCGAAATATTGATAACTCATGGCACGGCTTCACAGAAGGATCTCTATCTTCGGCCGCTGATACAAGGAGAGATTCGCAGCTGCTTTTCCATGACTGAACCTGAACATCCAGGTTCGAATCCGACCTGGATGAGTACCACAGCCATTACGGATGGCGACGACTTCGTCATCAACGGTCACAAGTGGTTCACCTCCTCCGCTGAAGGTGCGAGCTTTGCGATCGTGATGGCCATTACCAATCCGGATTCGACCAGTAGCTACGGGAAGGCGAGTCAAATAATCGTTCCCATACCTACACCGGGTTTCGAGATCGTGCGAAACATCAATGTCATGGGCGAGGAAGGCAGCGACTACGCAAGTCACGCAGAGGTTCGATACACGAATTGTCGCGTGCCTCGGACGAACTTGCTCGGCGAAGCAGGTAAAGGATTTCAGATCGCTCAAGAGCGACTCGGACCCGGTAGAATTCACCACTGCATGCGTTGGATTGGGATCTGTGAGCGTGCGTTTGATCTCATGTGTCACTATGCAGCGAAAAGGGAATTGGCGCCAGGCGTGTTGCTTGGGACAAAGCAGAACGTGCAGGAGTGGATCGCCGAGAGCCGAGCTGAAATAAACTCTGCCCGGCTCCTGGTTCTTGATGTTGCCTCAAAAATTGATCAGCTGGGCGCCAGCGCGTCGCGCTCGGAAATTTCGTTAATCAAATTCTACGTCGCCGGGATCCTGCAGCAGGTGCTTGACCGCGCCATTCAAGTCCATGGAGCGCTTGGCTTAACCGACGCCACGCTGCTTTCATACTGGTACCGACACGAACGAGGAGCGCGAATCTACGACGGGCCGGATGAAGTTCACAAAACGGTGGTCGCTCGAGAGGCTTTGCGGCAGTACGGCATGAAGTTGTAGCAGTCATGGAAGAGTCCTCGTTCATTGATCAGCCGCGCGGTGTTCGCGCCGGAGAAGAACTAAACGAACAGAAACTTGCATCGTATTTGCGCGCGCATCTTCCCAACCTGCACGCCGCGCTTACTGTAAAGCAATTTCCCGCGGGCTTTTCGAATCTCACTTATCTCTTGCAGTTTGGCGATCGTCAACTCGTACTTCGGCGCCCGCCTATCGGGGCAAGAATCAAGACGGCCCACGACATGGGGCGAGAGTTTCGTATACTTTCACACCTGCATCCGGTTTATCGAAAGGTTCCAGAGCCGTTGTTGTTTTGTGAGGATGAGGCGGTTATCGGTGCACCGTTTTATGTGATGGAGCGCGTAAGCGGAATCATCCTGCGGGCTCAGTCTCCAGAAGGCTCCCAACTGACGCCTGAGACGATGCGCCGCCTTTCGTCCGCATTTGTTGAAAACCTGGTTGAAATTCACGCAATCGATTATCGCGGAGCGGGATTGGGCGATTTAGGATCTCCACAAGGGTATGTGCATCGCCAGATCGAAGGGTGGACCAAGCGATATTACAATGCCCAAACTGACGATGTTCGCGAAGTCGATCAACTTGCTGATTGGTTGCGCGCAAACCTTACCCACGACTCGCCCGGAGCTCTGATTCACAACGATTACAAGTACGACAATCTCGTGCTCTCATCACACGACATTGCCAGGGTCATCGCGGTCCTTGATTGGGAGATGGCTACGGTTGGTGATCCATTGATGGATCTTGGGACCACACTTGGTTATTGGGTAGAGTCGACGGATTCTGAAGAGTGGCAACGATCTGGATTTGTCCTGACGAAACTAGCTGGAAACCTCAGTCGCAAAGAGGTGGTTGACTACTACGCCGAGAAGAGTGGTCGCCAAATAGGCGATGCTTCTTTCTACTACGCTTACGGATTATTGAAGATTGCCACGATCGTGCAACAGATTTATTTTCGATATAGGCAAGGCCTTACGAGGGATTCACGCTTCGCCGGGCTGGGAAGCTTGGTCAAGGCTTGCGGCCGGCAGGCAGAGAGAGCGGTTGAAGGTGGAATAATTTGAGATGGCGTCCCGTACGGGAGTCGAACCCGTGTCGCCGCCGTGAAAGGGAAGCGACCTGTTGTAATTCAACGGGACTTAGCGGTATGGATAGCACTGCTTAAAAGACTCACCGGAGCTCGCTGCTCCCGGTTGGCTTCAAACACGCTCAGTCGAAGTCAAGGGAAGGATCATACTGACCTGAAGCAAGCCCACCTCGTCTCAAGTGTGCGGTCATTTTTTCACGCGACACAAATCAACTTGGGATACGCGCGTGCTTAATTGCGGCAGCCACAATAGGTTCGGCCCACGCTGGCGTCATGTTCAAATCTGATCGTGCTACGATCCGGCGGTTTTCAATATGCAACAGGAGTTCAGGTGTTGGCGGTTGGCCTTCTTCAGGGTCAGCTTCAACGCTATTGTCAAAGACTTTCAAGCCAGTCAGGTGTGGCATAAGCTCAATCAGATTGAGGCGGCTTCGTTCATACCGGCGTTGAATATCAGCCTCTGGAATTGGGTGACCACCGCGGCTAACTCGTTGCCGC
The DNA here is from genome assembly GCA_049273695.1 of Pyrinomonadaceae bacterium. Lineage (GTDB taxonomy): Bacteria > Acidobacteriota > Blastocatellia > Pyrinomonadales > Pyrinomonadaceae > UBA11740. Next base: position 2,308 of record JBASRE010000030.1, on the reverse strand, counting down.
ACCCGAGCAATGTGTAACTCTGGACTGGAAAGCCCAACATACCAGATGCGAACGTGAAATCCTTCATTTGCCGCATCGCGAAGTAATCCGGGAATGGTCGTGGCCCCAAGCGTAGACTCGAAGGAAAAATCCAACCTTTCTTTGATGGCCGTTCTCAACAACTCAACACCGTTATGCCAGGCCTTACTATTCGCGGCTACCCGACTAAGGTAGGGGTCATCGGCCATGAGTCTGGCAGCGGCCTCGTCTGGATTGTAATAATGCGCATTGGCTTTGAGTATGGCCGCTCCCTGTATGCTGCTTTTTCCGGCGCCATTTACTTCAGCGATTACATATATTAGGGGTGGCTTTTTAGGCGGCATCCTCGGAGAGGTTCATTACCCTTTCCACGACGTTTGCGGTTGAGGCCGCCATAAGGAAGGTGGTCAACGACCCGACTGGGACTTTGCGTCTCTTGTTAGCCTGCTCGACGGCTGCTTCGCCAAGTGCCTCGGGAGACGCGTCGAACGCAGCTTGTATTCCCTGCTTCGATTCAGGGCTCTGCATGTTTCTTAACAGGTCATTAGCAGCTCGCCAACCTGCGCGTGATGTTAGTTGCGCCGGTTTAAGCGGCTTGCGTTTTATAGCTGGGGCGGCAAGCCTTCTGGAAATGTTCAACGTGATAGCAGCAGTGCCCGAGTTAATCGCTTCTTCGAGTATCGTGTAGAACTCTCTTTTCGCCCGTGTTGCTCTTAGTCTTGTTACGCTGACATTCTTGGACCTAATGTTTTGAAGCTGGTCAGACTCAGGAAAAAAGGCGGTGAGTCCCTCCTTAATCCAGTAGGCGACCGTGACGTGTGTGGAGCGATAGCCTGCTTGACGCATTTTGTCGGAGATCTCTCTAAAGGTGAAGCCTTTTAGATAATAGGCAATAGCTAGTTGTTGCTGCAAAGGCAGTGCATTTATGCTTTTTTCGAACTCGGCCAATACCTCCTTGTACAAGAGGCTCGACTCAATATCCGTATGGGGATCTGCGATGTCCAGGTTTTCTACCGGTCGCTTATCGAACTCCACTTCGCTCCGTCGGCGAGTATCAAAGAAAGTATTTCGGGTCAAGGAGCGTAACCATGAAAAGAACCCACCGTAAGGATGTCTAAAGTCCGGCTTAAATTGTCCCAATTTCTGTAACACTTTGAGGCTCACATCACTTGCCAAGTCCTCGGCGTCCTGCTCAGTTCGGGCATGAGCCATCGTGATCAGTCGAAGTCTATTTCTGAAGATCTCGTTTTCAAACAGCACATCCACCGGTACTCGATTCGCTAAAACGCCTTTGAGCAGCCGACCAAAGTCAGACTCAATCTGGTCAATATTTGAAGTCGCTTTTCGAACACTCATTGCGTTCTTCCTAAAATGCCGTATTCCGAGCGGCGATCCATTTGGACGGAGCTATGGTCAAGACTATCGACGAACCGCCCGTTAACACCATACAAGTTTACTCATACTAGGTGATGCTCAGCAAATTTCTTGACTATCTACCGGACAACGGGAGGCGACGCGGAAGCCTGCCAAGTTATTGGTCACACGGGCTGTCGTGAGTTCAGCGTATAGGACTGCTGGGACACGGAGAGCAGGGAATGAAGGGCATGATTATGGCGTCCCGTACGGGAGTCGAACCCGTGTCGCCGCCGTGAAAGGGCGGTGTCCTAGGCCACTAGACGAACGGGACGCACAGAATTGATTTTCGTGAGAGAACGAAACCGATAAGTTAGCTGACCGCCGAGGCACTGTCAAACGACTCGCTTTGAAGCTTCTCGATCAGTTTTGTCAGCGCGCGTCGTTCATTCTCTTCGCTGAAAACGAATCGCAAAGCAAAGCCCATGTCCGCGACGCGGTAGACGACTTTCCCCCAGGCGAAGACCAAATGATTGCCGAAGTCTATTTCCAGGCGCACCAGCTCGGCCGCCTTAACTTCACCGGCGGTTAGCACGAAGCAGCCGCTCGCGCTCAGATCGCAAATTCCACCCCGATCTTGCGTCAATAGACTTTGCCAGCGCGCCGGCAGGTTCAGTCGAATGCGTTCAGCTTGACGACGCTCTTGCATGAGCAGAACTTCAATTTATAATCACTGCACGTTGTTTCCAAACGTTTCCAGATCGCGCTACTTATAGCACAGGAGATCATCGCCATGTTTAGCCTTCGCGTTCTTTCCTCAACTTTGATGGTTCTATTGACATGCGGAGTCGCAGTCGCACAACACGAGGTTGGGGGCGGGTCGACTTCGGGCAGCGCAACCTCCACCGACTCTGGCCGTGGCGGCAGCGTCAAAGTC
>JBASRE010000027.1:0-2719 GCA_049273695.1 Pyrinomonadaceae bacterium | reverse complement strand
GGAACAGCAGCTACACCGGCCAGCCCATCCCGGCGGATGAAATGCGCGAATGGGTCGAGCAGACCGTCGCTCGCATTCTCAAACTTCACCCCCATCGCCTCCTCGAAATCGGCTGCGGCACTGGCCTCTTACTGACGCGAGTAGCTCCCCACTGTCAGCAGTATTGTGCCACCGACTTCTCAGCCAATGTGCTGCGCTATGTTAACCAACTTCTGGTCACGCAGAATCTGTCGCAGGTAACTCTGCTCGAACGATCCGCCGACAATTTCACGGGTCTTCAGGCGGATGGCTTCGACACCGTCGTACTGAATTCAGTAATCCAGTATTTCCCTGACGTTAATTACTTATTGAAGGTCCTCGAAGGCGTCGTCAAGACGATGAATGCGGGCGGGCATATTTTTCTCGGCGACGTTCGCAGCCTTCCCTCGCTCGAGGCCCTTCACACCTCCATCCAAATTCATAACGCCGCGCCCACGCTGTCGATCTCACAACTGCGGCAGCAGATACAAAGAAGCATCCTTCAAGAAGAGGAACTGGTAGTTGCTCCCGCCTTCTTTCATGCGCTGCAGCATCATCTGCCGAATATTACTGAGGTCCAGGTTCAACATAAACGAGGACGCTACCATAATGAACTCTCGCGATTTCGCTACGACGTGCTGCTGACTATAAAAGGTGAAGAAGTCCCTGGGCGTGATAACTATCCAACTCTTGACTGGGAGCAACAAAACCTTTCACTGCCCGCCGTGCAAGCACTTCTTGCGAGAAACAAACCGGAGGTGTTGCATCTCACAAATGTGCCTAACGCCCGTTGCCAAGCGGAACAAAAGTTGGTTGCATTACTGGCGACTTTGTCCGCAGACGCAACGGCAGCCGACCTGCGAGCGGCCTTGCCTCAATCACCGGAGGGCGGCGGAGTTGATCCCGAAGACTTCTGGGCTTTGAATGATTCACTGCCTTACGCGGTCGAAGTTATCTGGAACCAATCAAGTAACGGTGGCTGGTATGACGTAGTTTTCAAACTACGCGCCTCGAGCTCACGTCAACGGATTGATTCAGCTACCGCTCTGGACCAGACGAAAAGAAGTGAATTGAAGCCCTGGAGCAGCTATGTCAACAATCCGCTTCAGAGTAAGTTTGCATCCAGACTTGTGCCGCAACTGCGCAGCTATCTCGAAGAGGAGTTGCCGAGTTACATGATCCCTTCGGCCTTCATCCTACTTCAGGAGATGCCCCTCACGCCCAACGGCAAAGTTGACCGTCAGCAACTGGCTCAACTAGAAGTCGGTATTCCCTTGGTCGAGGAGTCCTATGTTGCTCCACGCAATCAGATTGAAGAAGTCATCGCCGCCATCTGGGCCGAGATCTTAGGCCTGCAAAAGGTCGGGGTGCAGTCAAACTTCTTCGAGCTGGGCGGGCACTCTTTGCGAGCTACGCAGGTAATCTCGAGGTTACACAAAACTTTCGGGGTGGAATTGCCGTTGCGCAGCTTATTCGAGTCGCCGACGGTGGCGGGGCTGTCTGAGAAGATAGCGGCAGCAAACGAGGAAGAGCCGGCAGAACAGATTGCTCCGATCACGAAGGTGTCGCGAGATGGAAACAAGTTCGCCCTATCGTTTGCACAGCAGCGGCTCTGGTTTCTTCATCAATTGCAATCGGAGGATGCCGCCTACAACGTGCCAATGGCAGTGCGCCTGAGTGGACCTTTGGAGGTGACCGCGTTTGAGCGAACACTGACGGAGATCGTTCGCCGCCATGAAGTCCTGCGAACAACTTTCACTGAGGTTGACGGACAACCGGTTCAGGTCATCAATCCCGCGCCAGGGCAGGTAGCCTTGTCAATTATTGATTTGACTCATCTACAGGAGGACAAACGCGAAGCAGAAGCTAAACGAATGATCACTGTCGAGGCTCGGCGATCCTTCGACCTTCGCCAAGGGCCGATACTCAGTGCGTGCCTGCTGCGGTTGACTGAGCAAGAGCACGTGGCAGTTTTGACTGTGCATCACATCGCGATCGATGCGTGGTCGTTGGGCCTGCTGAAACATGAGGTGGTCGCGCTATATGCCGCTTATGCTCAAGGCCGCTCTTCGCCGTTGCCGGAGTTGTCAATTCAGTACGTGGATTTTGCCGGGTGGCAAAAACAATGGCTTCAGGGCCAAACACTGGACGCCCAGTTAGGCTACTGGAAGAAACAACTGGCAGGCGCTCCGGCAGCGCTTGATTTGCCAACCGATCGACCTCGTCCTGCAGTCCAGACGCAACGCGGCGCACAAAAGTCTATGTGGCTGTCCACGGACTTGACGAAGGCCTTAAACGAACTAAGCCGCCGTGAAGGTGTAACGCTCTTCATGACGCTGCTCGCCGCCTGGCAGGTATTGCTGAGTCGCTACACCAACCAGAAAGATCTGGTGATTGGGACAGATGTCGCCAACCGCAATCGCAGTGAAACGGAAGATCTCGTCGGCTTCTTTTCGAATATGCTCGTCTTGCGGACAGATCTGTCTGGCAATCCGAGCTTTAGTAGCGTTCTACAACGCGTGCGTGAAGTGTGTCTGAATGCTTACGCACATCAGAACGCGCCATTTGAACAATTGGTGGAAGAGTTACAACCAAAGCGTGACTTAAGCCGCTCGCCAATCTTTCAGGTGATGTTCATTTTGCAAAACGCTCCGAGTGCAGCGCTGGAACTGGCGGGAGTGACGCTGAGCGCGATGGAAGT
>JBASRE010000025.1:0-50016 GCA_049273695.1 Pyrinomonadaceae bacterium | reverse complement strand
CGACGGCCATTTCATCTCGCGCCAACAAGAGCATTGCCTTTGGTTCTATAAATATTCTGCGCCTACGGCGCGGTCGGATGGTGGCCCGTCTAAAGCCGTAACTTCGCGTTTTGTAATTCTCTCGCCACGTTCTCAGGCGCAGTTCCACCAGTTTGCGCTTTGGTAGCGAGCGTTCGTTCAAGGGACAACGACTCGAGGACGTCATCTTCAATTATGGGCGCAAAGGACTTCATCTCTTCGCGCGTCAGTTGATCCAGCTCTGCTCCGCGCGCCATCGCGTGCATCACCATTCTTCCGACGGTTTCATGCGCTTCGCGAAACGGCAAGCCTTTGCCCACGAGATAATCCGCCAGCTCGGTGGCATTGAGGTAACCATGCGTCGCCGCTTCGCGCGCGCGTGCCTCATTCACGGTGATGTTCCGCAGCACCGTCGCGGTTACTGCCAGGCAAGCGCTTGTCGTATCGGTTGTGTCGAACAGCGCTTCTTTGTCTTCCTGCATGTCTTTGTTATAGGCGAGCGGCAAACCTTTCATCGTCGTCAACAAAGAGGTGAGGTGGCCAAAGACACGTCCCGCTTTTCCGCGCACCAGTTCCATCGAATCCGGATTCTTCTTTTGCGGCATCAGGCTTGAACCAGTCGCCACCGCATCATCTAATTCGAAGAATCCGAATTCAGCGGTTGAGTAGAGAATGATGTCTTCCGCCATGCGCGAGAGATGCACCATGACGAGCGACGCCAGGCTGACGAACTCAATGACGAAGTCGCGATCGCTGACCGCATCCAGGCTGTTCCGTGAAACTGAGTCGAATCCAAGCGAGCGCGCCACCGCTTCGCGATCGATCGCATAAGACGTCCCCGCTAAGGCGGCGGAGCCGAGCGGCATCACATTAACCCGTTTACGAACCTCGGCAAGCCGTTCGCGATCGCGCGCCAGCATTTCGAAATAAGCCAGACACCAATGCGCCAGCAGTATCGGTTGCGCTCGTTGCAGATGAGTGTAACCGGGAAGCACGACCTCTTGATTGGCTTCCGCGAATCCGAGCAGGGCCCGTTGCGTGTCGCGCAGCGAATCATGCAGCCCATCGATTTCGTCGCGCAGCCAGAGACGTAGATCAGTGGCCACTTGATCGTTCCGGCTGCGACCCGTGTGCAGCTTGCGCCCGCCGTCGCCAATCATCTGCACCAGCCGAGCTTCAACAAACGAATGCACATCTTCCGACGGTAGCTCATCGAAATAGTTCGGATTCGTTTTTCCGGCTTCGGCGATTCGGTCGAGAGCGGATTTGATCTGTTCGGCTTCAGCGGCCGTCAGGACTCCCGCGCTGAATAGGCCGTCGCAATGCGCAATGCTGGCCCGCACGTCCGCTTCGAATAGCCGGCGGTCGAACGAAAACGACTGATTGAATTCAGCAAATCCGCGATCCGCTTGCTCGGTGAAGCGGCCTCCCCACAGTTTCTGCGATTGACTGTCTTGCATAATTCCTGTAGTTTATGCAGCTATGCGGATAAAATGCAACTATTATGCATTAGTAAGCGTCTGAAGAAACGGCTACGCGTCGGATGATAAAGCGAGAACGACAGAAGCGCATTCTAAATCTTATTCGGGCGAAGCGCATTGGTACCCAGGAGGAGCTTCGCGCTGAGCTCGAGCGGTCGGGCGTGCCGGCAACGCAGTCCAGCGTTTCGCGCGATTTGGATGAGCTGGGCGTGGTTAAGCACCACGGATTCTACGCGCTGCCACAGGCGAATGGTGACGCGGCGCGCGGGTTGGTCAGTCTGGACATAGCCGGTGACGTGCTGGTGATTGCCAAGTGTTTGCCCGGCCGGGCTTCGGCGGTGGCCGTCGAGATTGACGATGCCGCGATTACGGAGATCGTCGGCACGCTCGCCGGTGAAGACACAATCTTCATTGCGACGCACGATCAGAAGTCACAGCGCGCCGTCATGAAAAAGATTTGGGAGATGTTTGGATGAACGCGATTGATTCATTTTATTCATTGATTCATTGAATCAATGAACCGATGGATCAATAGCTCAGGAACAAGCGGATGAGTAACGGAAAAATAAACAAGATCGTTTTGGCTTATTCGGGCGGGCTCGACACGTCGGTCATGCTGCACTGGCTGAAAGAGAAGTATCAGTGCGAGATCGTCTGCTACTGCGCAGATGTTGGACAAGGCGCGGAGATGGACGGTCTGGAAGAGAAGGCGAAGGCGACCGGCGCGTCGAAGTTGTACATCGAGGACCTGCGCGAAGAGTTCGTGCGCGATTACGTGTGGACATCTGTCAAAGCGAACGCCGTTTATGAAGGCGTGTATTTGATGGGCACTTCGTTGGCGCGACCCGTGATCGCGAAGCGGCAGATTGAGATCGCCCGGCAGGAAAATGCCGACGCCGTGGCACATGGCGCCACCGGTAAGGGAAACGATCAGGTGCGGTTCGAACTCACTTACTACGCTTTGCAGCCTGACATCAAGGTGATCGCGCCCTGGCGCGAGTGGGAGTTTGGCGGGCGCACAGATCTGATTGCTTACGCCGAGAGCTTTGGAATTCCGGTGACGGCGACGATTGATAAACCCTACTCGACCGATAGGAATCTGATGCATGTTTCCTATGAAGGCGGCATTCTTGAAGACCCCTGGGCCGAACCGCCCGAGAACATCTTTCAGATGACTGTGTCGCCGGAACGCGCCAAAAATGAAGCCGAGTACATTGAGGTTGGATTTGAAAAAGGCGATCCGGTCTCTGTGGATGGTGAGCAGTTAGACCCCGTTTCGCTGCTTTCAAAACTGAATGAGATCGGCGGGGCGCACGGGATCGGCCGCGTCGATCTGGTCGAGAATCGTTTCGTAGGCATGAAGTCACGCGGCGTTTATGAGACTCCGGGCGTGACGATCCTGCAGGCCGCTCATCGCGCCTTGGAATCCATCACGATGGATCGTGAGGTGATGCACTTGCGCGATTCGCTCGGAGTTAAGTTCGCCGAAAACGTCTATTACGGCTTTTGGTTTGCGCCCGAATTCGACTTGATGCGGAAGATGATCGACGAGACGCAAGTTGCCGTAACCGGTGATGTAAGGCTGAAGCTATATCGCGGAAACGTAATTGTCGCCGGTCGCCGCTCGCCGAATTCACTTTACGACGAGCGGATTGCGACGTTTGAAGCGGACACGGTTTACAACCAGCGCGACGCCGAAGGGTTCATCAAACTGAACGCGCTGCGGCTAAGACTAGGGGGCCATTCTCAGTGACTCTGTGGCTTTCTGTGTCTCTGTGGTGTCGAGGCGTCTTTTTACCACAGAGGCGCGGAGATAACACAGAGACACGGAGTGACAACGAAATGAAGCAAATCGAAATAGACAAGATAGGTTCGGTGACATCGCCGCTCAATTTGGCCCGAACCGTGACCATCGTTCCGTCGAATGGTACGGCACGGGCCGGTGATGTAGTCGTCGTGCGTGCGCTCACTGACAACGCGACGTACAACATGCTGGAGCTGCCGACTGGGAGGTTGGCGAAGGTCAATCCAGGCGATGTTGTCGCCGGCGTGCTGGGTCGCCGCCGCGCGCTGAAAGGGTTCGTCGGAGATGTGCCTGAGACGGTGAAAGCCGGAGACGAACTTCATCTTCTCAATCTTGGCGGAGTCATTGGGAAATGCAGCGGCCATCACTCAAGTCTGAATGACGCGATCAAAGTTGAGGTGCTTGGCCTGGCGGTGAATGCCGGCGGCTCGATCCAAAACATCGCTGATGTTGCGCTGCCTGTCCGAGGCACTCTGGGGACCACCGCGCCTCTCGTTGTCATTGCCGGCGCATGCATGAACAGCGGGAAGACTTATGCGGCGACGGAAATTATTCAGCTGGGTACGCGTGCCGGGCTACGGATAGCCGCCGCAAAACTCTCGGGCGTGGCTTGTCTCCGCGACACGCTTAACATGCAGGACCACGGCGCGATTGCGACGGCAAGCTTTCTCGATTGTGGTTTGCCATCAACTGTGGGCGCGGGCGATTTGGCGCCCGTCGCGAAGTCGATCATCGCGCGGTTGAACGAAAGCGCGCCGGATTTGATTGTGATCGAACTCGGTGACGGAATACTTGGGGGCTACTCAGTCGAGTCGATTTTCGAAGACGACGAGCTGCGTGACGCGATTGCGGCGCTGGTGTTTTGCGCGTCCGACTACGTGGCTGCGTGGGGTGGAATCGAGTTATTGCGCCGGCGCGGCATGAACGTCGATCTGGTGGCCGGCTCAGTCACCGATTCGCAAATGGGTGAAGATTACATCGAGCTCGAGTTTGGTGTGCCGGCGGCGAATGTGAGGCGCAATGGCGCGAAGCTTTGGGATGTGGTCAGGAGCAAAGTTTGGAGTGCGCCGGCAGAGCGGAGCGGCGACGGCGCTTTGGTTTCCGTGTAGACGGCATTGATTGAGTGAGACGAAGGTCTTCGGCTGAACGTAACGAGCGTGGGTTGCGGGCACGAAGCCAAAGCGCCGTCGCCACTACGTTCTGCCGGCGCACTCCAAATTACTAACATGAAACTCAAGATCGCAATCTTCGGCGGCTCAGGCTACGGCGGATCGGAACTGCTGCGCATTCTGCTTCAGCATCCGAACGCTGACATTCGTTTCGTCACGGCAAACGAACACGCGGGCAAAGCTGTCAGTGAAGTGCACAAGAACTTGCTTGGCCTGACGGACTTAAAATTTCTGAAAGCCGGTGAAGCCGGCGATCTCAAGGGACTCGACTGCGTCTTCCTGGCGCTACCTCACGGTCAGGCGATGGAAATCGCGCCGGGGCTTCCTGCTAATGTGAAGGTGATCGATTTGTCAGGTGATTTCCGTCTGAGCGACTCGGAAGTCTTCGCCAAACACTATGGCCTCGAACACAGCGCGATGAAGGCGCAGTCAGAGTTTGTTTACGGCCTGACCGAGACGAATCGCGAAAGAATCAAGACCGCGAACCGCATCGCCAACCCGGGTTGTTTCGCGACTGCGACGTTGCTGGGACTGGCGCCGCTGGTGGCGAACAACCTCCTGGCTTGTCGAGTGATCGTCGATGCAAAGACAGGTTCGTCGGGTTCCGGAGCCAAGGCGGCGGCGAACACGCACCATCCGCAGCGGAGCAATTCGTTCTACGCCTATAAGCCGTTCACGCATCAACACGTACCGGAGATCGAGCAGGAACTGAAATCAATCGGTGATTGGAACAACGAACTAATCTTCATGACGCACTCGCTGCCGGTTGCGCGCGGAATTTTCACGTCGATCTACTGCGAACTAGAAAAGGAAGTCTCGACCACCGAAGCGCGCGCTCTGTTTGCTGAGTTCTATCGCGACTCGTTCTTCGTTCGGTTCGTGGACGGCTCGCCGGACATCAATTGGGTAAAGACGACGAACTTTTGCGACATTGGATTCGCCACACGCGGCCGACAGCTCGTCGTGTTCAGCGCCCTCGACAACCTCGTGAAAGGCGCTGCGGGGCAAGCTGTGCAGAACATGAATCTGATGTTCGGCCTGGACGAGAAAACCGGATTGATGCTGATTGGAACGAATCCATGAGTGACGAGTTGAAGACCGCTGCGATTAAGCCGCAGATCGCGTTTGCCGATCTCGAACGAATCGATGTCCGCGTGGGCACGATTGTCTCGGTTACCGATATTGAAGGGTCGGCCAAACTTGTAAAGCTGACGGTCGATTTTGGTGATCATCGGCGTTCGATACTCGCCGGAATGAAGCAGGAGCGCGACAACCCGCGGGAAATTGAAGGACGCCAGGCCTTATTTGTGGTGAACCTTGCGCCGAAGAAAATGCTGGGTGAAGTGTCCGAAGGAATGTTGTTCGATATCGGCTTTGCGGATGGACTGATCCCGGCATTGGCGATTCCAGAAAGGCACGTGCCGAACGGAGCGAGAGCGGGATGAAGGCACAGAAAACCATCAACTTGAAGGACGTGCCGTCGCTGGAAGAGCAGTATCAGCTTGCGACGTACAAGAAAATGCCGATCGTCGCGGAGCGGGGCGAGGGCTGCTGGATCTACGCGAGTAACGGCGAGCGGTATCTCGATCTGTACGGCGGGCACGCGGTCGCGGGGACAGGGCATTGCCATCCGCATGTCGTAGGCGCAATTAAACAACAGGCAGACGACCTGCTCTTTTATTCGAATCTCGTCTATTCGGAAGCACGTGCGCGTGCGGCAGAGAAGTTGGTTTCAATTGCGCCGTACGCGCTTACCAAAGCATTCTTCTGCAACTCCGGAACTGAAGCCAACGAGAACGCGATGCGCATGGCGCGCATGGCGACGGGCCGCGAAAACATAATTACTTTCGGCGGTGGATTTCATGGGCGCACGGCTGACGCGATCAGCGCGACCTTTCTCGGCAAGTATCGCGAGTTGGGAAAGCCAAACGTGCCGGGACACTTGAAAGCTGAATTTGGAGACATCGATTCGGTTCGAACGCACGCCGATGATTCCGTCGCCGCAATCATGCTGGAACCGATTCAGTCGATGGCCGGCGTGCGGATGGCCGAAGGGTCGTTTTATCAGGAACTGCGTGATCTCTGTGACCAACGCGGCGTCGTTCTGATTTACGACGAAGTGCAGACGGGCGTGGGTCGCACAGGCGGGTGGTTTTTTGCGGGCGGCTCCGCGGGCGCTGGAGTGACGCCGGATATCATCACGTTGGCGAAGGCGCTCGGCAGCGGTATCCCGGTGGGCGCCTGTCTCGTCACTGACAAAATCGCTTCGCACATTAAAGAAAACGATCTCGGAACAACATTCGGTGGCGGAATGATGGCAATGGCCGCGGTCACCGCGACGCTTGAAGCGATCGAAAGCGATCGGATGTTGGAGAACGTTCGCAAGGTCGAAGCGTATCTGCGCGAGCGGCTTGAAGATGTTAAGCAGGTTGTGACGGTTCGCGGTTTGGGATTCCTGCTGGGCCTCGAATTTAAAGAAAACGCGAAAGCCGTTCACGAAGCTTTGCTCGATCGAAGAATCATCACTGGCACGTCGAGCGATCCGAAAGTGTTGCGGCTCTTACCGCCGCTGTGTTTGGCGAAATCTGAAGTTGACCTTTTTGTGAGCACTCTCACGGAGGTCACGCGCTGATATGCAATACGCCTGGTATGACTTGGCCGGAAACATCGGCGTCGCGCTGATGGTCCTGGGTTATCTCTTGCTGCAAGCCGAAAAGATTCGCAGCAGCGATCTCAGCTATTCGCTGATGAACGGCGTCGGAGCTTTGCTGGTTCTGATTTCGCTGCTTTACCGCTTCAACCTGTCGGCGTTTCTGGTCGAGGCGTTTTGGCTGCTCATCAGTATTTACGGCCTGATCAAGTTTGCCGCACGGCCGCGTGCGAAGGAGAGTCGCTGACAGATGCCTCGCGATTATTTAAAAACCAGCGACTGGCCGGCCGCGGAACTTGAAGCGCTGATCGAATCTGCCGTTCGATTAAAAGCCGGCAAAGACCCGAACCAGACCCTGGCCGGTCGCTCGGTCGCGCTCGTCTTTTTCAATCCCAGTCTGCGGACGCGCGCGTCGATGCAAGTTGGGATTTACGAACTGGGCGGTAACGCGGTGGTGCTTGAGCCGGGCGGCACCAGTTGGACGTTGGAACATCGCGAAGGCGTGGTGATGGATTCGGACAAGACTGAGCACGTGGCGGAGTTTGTGCGCGTGCTTGGTCGTTACTGCGTCGCCATCGGCGTGCGGACTTTCGCCGCGCTGAAGAATTGGGAAGAGGAGCGGACTGATCCGATTCTGAATGCGTTCGCGAAGTATTCTGACGTGCCGGTCATCAATCTCGAATCCGCGATGCATCACCCGTGTCAGGCTTTGGCCGACATGATGACGATTCGCGAAAAGCTCGGCGCCGAGCGCAAGAAGGTTTTGCTGACCTGGGCGTGGCATCCGAAGCCTCTGCCGATGGCCGTGCCGAACAGTTTTGCGTTGGCAGCGGCGCAGATGGGACACGATCTGACGATCGCACACCCGGAAGGCTACGAGCTTGATGATGAACTGATGGAGCAAATCAGACAGCAGGCGGCAGCAGCGGGAGGCGGGATCACGATTTCAAGCGACATCGACGCGTCATTCGAAGATGCCGAAGTTGTTTACGCAAAAAGTTGGGGCAGCAAGAAGTTTTACGGCGCGCCGGACAAAGACATCGCCGAGCGTGAGCAGTGTCGCGCCAAGTGGATTGTCGATGAAGCGAAGATGGCGCGCACGAACGACGCGATCTTCATGCATTGTCTGCCGGTGCGGCGGAATGTGATTGTGACGGATGGCGTGATTGATTCTCCGGCGTCCGTAGTCATTGACGAGGCCGAAAATCGTTTACACGTGCAAAAAGCGATCTTGAAGAGATTGATTCAGTGAGCCATTGACTCATTGATTCAGTGAACCGATGAACAAATGAACCAATTCGTTGACAGCCAACTGCGACTCGATCTGCTGCGCGAAGCGCTGCCGTACATCCGGCGCTTCAAAGGCAAAACATTTGTGGTGAAGTTCTCAGGCAAAGTCACCGAAGATCGCGATCAGCTTATCTCGCTGGCGGAAGAGCTGGCGCTGCTCCATCAGGTGGGAATTCGCATCTGCGTGGTCCACGGCGGCGGGAAGCAACTCACCCAGCTGGCTGAGAAGATGGGTGTCGAGCAGACGATAATCGAAGGCCGTCGCGTCACTGACGACGAGACGCTGGAGATGGCGAAGATGGTTTTCGCCGGCACAATTAATACCGACATCCTGGCAGCGTTACGGCATCGGGGCACGCACGCCGTCGGGCTTTCCGGAGTAGACGGAAACATCGTCCATGCCGAACGACGTCCACCAAAGGAAATTGTGGATCGAGCGACTGGGGAAAGCGCCCACGTTGATTTCGGTCACGTCGGCGACATTCTGGAAATCGATTCCAAGCTCCTGAAGGTCCTGCTCGATCACGACTACCTGCCGGTAATTTCTTCGCTCGGCGCAGATGCTGAAGGCAAGGTCTTCAACATCAATGCCGACACGATCGCTTCTGAAATTGCCATTCAACTTAATGCCGAAAAGCTGGTTCTCCTCTCAGACGTCGATGGAATCTATCTGCCGGCGGGCGCGGCCAAAACCAAGCTGTCGCGGATGACCGCCGATGAGGCCGAGGAACTCATCAAGAACGGCGCGGCGACGGGCGGAATGGTGCCCAAGCTCCAAAACATCATCGACGTGCTGCGCCGGGGCGTCGGCAGCGCCCACATAATCAACGGCAACTATCGCAATGCGTTGTTGGCAGAAGTCTTCACCGATGAAGGCACGGGGACGATGATCGTCGCTTAGCTGCCGCATCTCTATTCCATTTGCGGTACCACCTGAAACGATATCGTAAGTCCTCCCGCTCACCCGTCGTCCACACGCCGTAACATCACAGTTTTTCCTTAAATTTAAGCCGCTTCCGTCTTGGCACGTCTCCAGCCGGCCATGGCACAACCATTGCCATTCGCCTTAGCCGGAGGGCGTTTCATGAGGAAGTTATTCGCATTCATCATCACGACAGCAATTTTGGCGACCATGGCAGCGCCGACATTCGCGCAACGCCGGCGGCGGGTTGAGAGCCAGAGCTGCACTTCGCGGACCCAGAGCTCGCGGACATATAGCAGCAATCGCGCGTACTACGATAATCGCGCCGCTTATGACAACCGCAGTTACTACGATTACAACAACCGGAACCGAAGCTTCTGGAGCAGACACCGCGACAAGCTGACCGTGGTTGCGGGAACGGGCGCCGGCGCCGCGATTGGCGCAATGACCGGCGGCAAGAAGGGTTCCCTCATTGGAGCGCTTCTGGGAGCAGGCGGTTCGGCTCTGTACACATACAAGATTCGTAATCGCGGTTATCGCCGCTAACGAGTGCAGATTGAGTTCGGTTGTCGCGAGACAACCGTGGGTTGAGGCCGGATTGTGAAGGGGAGAGCGCAATCCGGCCTCGCTTAACCAAAAAAGTTAGGCTGGTTTGAAAACAAATTGAATTCGGTTGTCGCAAGACGACCGTGGGTTGAGGCCGGGTTGTGAAGGGGAGAGCGCAATCCGGCCTCGATTTTTTATCCCGCCCTCATAGTCAAACCAAAATTCTTTTGACAGTCCCGCCAGAACTCCTCTAGAATCCGCGACGATTTGCGATTTTGAAGTTTTTGATTTTCCCCCAATGTCCCACCAATTCAGATTAGTCCCAACCACCGTAACTATTCTGCTTCTCCTGGCGCTGGCCGCTTTGACGGTTGCGAACGCCGATGATGTCGAATTTACCGGATCCCTTGAAACTGAGCTTGTCTCGAGATATTGGGGATGAACAACGATCCCGAATTTGAGACGATTAAGATATGGCTGCGGCGCAACGGCCTAACCTGGCCGCAGGCCCAGATGGAAAGCATTCGCAACGTGGAGGTGCGTTACCGGATTCATCTGTTTCCCACGACGCTCTTGCTGGGGCCGGATGGAAAGATCGTCTCGCTGGGTCAGGAGAAGAAAAATCAGCCCGGGTTGCGAGGAGCCGATTTGTTGAAGTCGCTGGATGAGCTTCTTCCGCCTTAACCAGCGCTGATTCAGGGATAGATCAAGCTGCGGAGTTTCTCTGCCCAGTCATCATCCAGACCTTGCAGCACGACATACTGCTCGATGGCCGCATCGCGCGCGCCGCTCGCCAACAGAATCTTGCCTAGATTGTAATAAGCCTTGCCAAAGTCAGGCTTGAGACGAATTGCCTGGCGAAAGGTTTCGGTGGCTTCTTCATTTTTCGCCGCAGCGGCGTAGGCTTCTCCGAGACTGTTCTGGGCGTTCGCATCACCCGGCTTAAGCATCGCGAGTTGCTTGAACGCTTCGATGGCTTCGGTGTACTTCTTCATCTGCAAGTACCGCTGCGCGAGGCGGTCGTACGCGCTCGCGTAATCGGGCCGCAGACGAATCGCGTTCTTGTAAGCCGCCACCTCATCATCGAACTGGCTCGAATCACGATACGTAAGACCGAGCGCGTAGTACGCATCCGCTGCGTTGTAAGGATCGAGTTTTATCGCCTGACGATAAGCTGTTTCCGCTTCGCGATATTGCTTTAGGTAATAATTGGCGAGGCCAATGTTGAAGTAAGACTCAGCCGTCGGTCGAATGCTGACGGCTTTTTTCGACGCTTCGATAGCCTCGGCGTGACGCAGCAGTTTCTCGTGGCAGAAACCGGTTTGCGCCCAAGCCTCTGCGTAGGCGCTGTCGGCATCGGTGGCTTTCTGAAAATAAGGCAGCGCGCCCTGGCAATCGTCTTTAGATAGAAAGGTCAGACCGTTGCGGAAGAACTCAACGGCGCGCGCGCGTTTGTTGCGGCTGGTCGCGGCAACCAATTCGCCGAGCGACAAACTCTGTCCAGGTTGCGAGCTGGCCGAGCGATCCAGTTGCGCTATTCGATCCGAAGGAATAGCGAAGTTGACGCTTTGGCCGCCGGTGACTTGCAGAGTAGCGACGCCGATCACCTGACCGTGCATGTTGACGACGGGACTGCCGCTTGAGCCGGGAGAAATCGGTGCGGTGATCTGAATGATGCGGCCAAAACCGGGAATGTCGCGCACCGCTGAAACGATCCCGTTTGTCACACTGCCTTCCAGGCCAAATGGATTGCCGATGACGACTATGCTTTCGCCTTCCTGAGGCGAGGTGCGATCGAGTGGCAACGGCCGCACGAGCTGTCGCGGCGCATCGACTTTCAACAGCGCCACGTCTCCTTCGGCATCGATGGCGAGGACACTTCGGACGGGAAAATTGCTACCGGAGGTTAAATGAACTTCCGCCCGGTGAGCGCCGTCGATCAGATGTCGATTGGTAACGACGCGGTCGTAATCGATGAAGAATCCGCTGCCGCGCGAAAGTTTTTCGCCGCGCGCGTCGAATGTCTCAATGGCCACTGCGGAAGGCTTGATGCGGCGCACGAGTTCGGGGAGTTGGTCCTGCGCGCGGAGTTCACTGGCCGACCACAGGCCGGCGACCACGACGAAAATGGAAAAAAGGGAAAAGCGCACGCGGGTTACTGCTTTCATTCGCGCTTAGTATATCGCGCACTCAGAGGTTTTGCGCGGCGGGAGCGCCAAAGTTGCGGTTGGCCTCGTCGTAGATTGCCTTTGTCGTCTCATGCGAGCCGAAAATCATCACCCCGGTTTCTGAGCTGAAGTAGTGCTTTTGATCGGCGGTGTCAAAGCGAAGCCACGAGAGCATACCGTTCGGCCAGGGACATTTCCCCAGCCAGTTAATTCGCGAATTGCCAGGCGCGAATTGCAAGGTCAAGGGAGCGCCGGAAAAGGTCTCGCCGAGAAACAACACACTGCCAGGTACCACAATGACGACGCCTACTCCGTCCCAGGGGAGAAATTTGAGGAGCGCATCGAACTTCTGCTGCGAAGCGTAGCGCGCGGGAAACCAGCGCTTGTTGCCGATGACATCGGCTCGGCTGGCAAGAATTCGTTGCACGATCTTTTTGCGCTTGCTGTTTTGATAGAAGACGTAGATCCAAATGGCAATTACGGGAGTCACTGCCAGAAGGATGAACGCAACAATGACGATGATCGCGACAATGGCTCCTGCGGTATCGCTGTCCATTGGTTTCCTCGTCTCGTAGGGATGAAATGTTTATAGAGGACCGCTATTCGATCAAATGGGAGACGACGCGAAGCGAAAACTCCCTTCGCGTCGTCTCATGAACTTGTGGGTGTACGCGATTCTATAAACATTACGCTCCTGCGGAGCGTTCCCTCACGCCGCACTATGACCCTGACAACGCGAGCTTTTGGATTTGCGACACGATCTCATCCAGCTTAACGTCTTCACTTTGCTTCGCGCGACGGTCAAACAACTCGACCGCCCCATCCGCGATCTTTCTGCCAACGGTTACGCGATAAGGAATACCGATCAGGTCGGCGTCTTTGAATTTTACCCCCGCGCGCTCAGCGCGATCGTCCAGCAGTACCTGCAAACCGGCGTCGTTAAATTCCTGGTAAAGCTTTTCGCCAGCCGCGCGCAGCGTCTCGTCTTTCATGTTTGTGATCGTGACGACTACGTCGAATGGGGTGAGCGACTTTGGCCAGATGATCCCGTCAGCGTCATGGTTTTGTTCGATGGCCGCGGTGATGATGCGCTCAACGCCGATGCCGTAGCTGCCCATGACGATTGGAACTTCCTTGCCGTCAGCGGTCAGGACGCTTGCGCCCATCGACTCGGAATACTTTGTTCCTAGTTTGAAGATGTGGCCGATTTCCATGGCTTTAAAGACTTCGAGAGTGCCGGTTTCGCAGCGCGGACATGACTCTTCGGAATTCACGGTCCGCAGGTCGGCCCACTTATCAACGTTGATGTCACGTTGAATGTCGACACCGCGCATGTGATGGTCGTCTTTGTTCGCGCCGGTGGTCATGTTGCGGCGGCCTTTCAGTCCTTCATCAGCGATGATCAAAAGGTCCCGATTACCGCCGCCAATCTGCTGCACGCGAACGCCGCCGAGGCTGCCGGCGCTGGCACCGAGCAATTCACGAATCTCTTCCGGCTGCGCCGGTCGCGCAGCCGTCGATCCGAGCGCGTCGTTCAACTTCACTTCGTGTAGTTGATGATCGCCGCGCAGCAGCGCAAGCACCGGCGTTGGTTTATCGTTCAGAGTTGCGTAGTAGACCAGCGACTTAATCTGCCGCTCAGCCGGAGCCCCACCTGGAAATGTAGTTAAGTCTTCGATTGTACGTACGCCCGGGGTCGGAAATTCTTCGGGAGCAGCGGGGCCCGGTTCGTCTTCGATAGTCGCCAAACGCGACGTTGCTTTCTCGAGATTTGCCGCGTATCCGCAATTTGAGCAACTGGCGATAAAATCCTCGCCCGCGTCCGTGCGCGCGACGAACTCGTTCGATTCGGCGCCGCCCATCGAACCTGACGACGCTTCGACGATTGAAAACTGAATTCCCGAGCGCGTGAAAATCTTCTTGTAGGCCTCACGTTGATCTGTGAATGACTTGTCGAGCCCTTCCCAATCAACGTCGAACGTGTACGCATCCTTCATGATGAAGCTGCGCAGACGCATCAGACCTGACTTTGGCCGCGCTTCGTCGCGAAACTTGATTTGAATCTGATACCAAACTTGCGGCAGTTGCTTGTACGAACGAATTTCGTTGCGCGCGATCGCGGTAAACACTTCTTCATGCGTCATGCCGAGGCACATGTCCGTATTTTTACGATCCTTCAGCCGGAACATGTCGTCGCCGATCGCGTTCCACCGGCCCGATTCCTGCCAGAGTTCCGCCGGATGCAGCGCCGGCAGATAGAACTCCTGCCCGCCAACGCGATTCATCTCTTCGCGCAGGATCTCCATCACTTTCAAAACAACGCGTTGCCCGAGCGGCAGATACGAATAGATTCCCGCGGACAATTGCCGAATGATACCGGCGCGCAGGAGAAGCTTGTGCGAAACGACCTCGGCGTCAGCCGGATCTTCGCGCAGAGTAGGAATGAAATATTGTGACCAGCGCATAGATGAAGCATTCTCCAGCAATTTGGAGTGCGGCGGCAAGTACCGGGGTCCCCAACGCGTCAGCCGCGCTGGGGTGGTCGTTGCGCGACGCCGCTTTGGTTTACCGTCAAGAATTCTGCAAGGCAGCGATCCAAAGCGCCGTCGCCGCTTTGCTCTGCCGGCGCACTCCAAAGGATCTGCTTTGCCGCGCAGCAACCGCTGATGTACCATCGCTACAAATTCAACAACTGAGACAAGCACAATGAAGATCGCGATTGCAGCTGATCACGCGGGTTATCAGGAGAAGGAGCAGCTTAAGCCGCTGCTGACTGAACTGGGAATCCAGTTTGAGGATCTCGGCACGGTTTCGCCTGAGTCCGTCGATTATCCCGACTATGCGCGCAAAGTCGCAGAAAAGGTCGCACGCGGCGAGGCCGATCAAGGCTTGCTGGTTTGCGGTTCAGGGACCGGCATGGCCATCGCCGCGAACAAAGTTCCGGGCGTGCGCGCGGCCGTCGCCTGGAACGAGGAGGTGGCGCGGCTCGCGCGTGAGCACAACGACGCGAACGTTTTATCGCTGGCCGCCCGTTGCACGCCCTTCGAGGAAATAACGAAGATCGTGCGCGCGTGGTTTGCCGCGAAGTTCGACGGCGGCCGGCATTCGCGACGTGTGGACAAGATTCGCGACATTGAAAAGGAACTGTGTCATTGATCCATTGACTCATTGGTTCATTCGTTTCGCGATCCGGCAATGAATCAATGAATCAATGAATCAATCGAACAATCTGCATAATCTACCGCTGGCTGAAACCGATCCGTTGATCGCTACCGCAATCGACAATGAAGTCGCGCGCCAGGCGAATGGCCTGGAACTGATTGCCAGCGAAAACTTTGTCAGTGAAGCCGTGCTCGAAGCGGCCGGCTCAGTCTTCACCAACAAGTACGCTGAAGGCTATCCGGGCAAGCGTTACTACGGGGGCTGTGAATACACCGACGTGATCGAGCAGGCGGCGATCGATCGCGCGAAGGAGTTGTTCGGCGCGGATCATGCGAATGTGCAGCCGCATAGCGGCGCGCAGGCGAACATGTCTGTGTATCTCGCGGCGATCCAGTACGGCGATCAGATTTTGGGAATGAATCTGTCGCACGGCGGACACCTGACACACGGACACCCTTTGAACTTTTCCGGCTTGAGTTACAAGGTCGCCGACTATGGCGTTTCTCGCGAAACTGAGACCATTGACTACGACGAATTGCAGCGACTCGCCGAAGAACACAAACCGAAGTTGCTTGTCTGTGGCGCTTCAGCGTATCCGCGCATAATCGACTTCAAACGTATCGGTGAGATTGCGAAAAGCGTCGGCGCGCGGATGTTCGCGGATATCGCGCACATCGCCGGCCCGGTCGTCGCCGGGCTGCATCCTTCACCCGTCCCCCACGCGGATTACGTGACCACGACAACGCACAAGACGTTGCGCGGTCCGCGCGGTGGATTGATTCTCTGCAAAGCCGAACACGCGAAAGAGATCGATCGGCGTTTGTTTCCCGGAGTCCAGGGCGGCCCGTTGGTGCACATCATCGCCGCAAAAGCAGTCGCATTCGGCGAAGCTCTACGCGACGACTTCAAAGAATATCAGCGACAGATTCTTGCAAACGCAAAAGTGTTAGCGGCGGAATTGCAGGAGCAGGGATTGCGCATCGTCTCAGGCGGCACGGACAATCACCTGATGCTCGTTGATGTGTGGATGGACGGGAAGGGAATTACCGGCAAAGACGCCGAGAAGGCTCTCGAAGCCGCGCACATCACCGTCAACAAGAACACGATCCCCTTCGATCAGAACAAGCCTTTCGTCGCGTCGGGATTGCGCATCGGCACGCCGGCCGTGACCACGCGTGGGATGAAAGAACCCGAGATGCATGAAATCGGCCGCATGATCGCGGCCATCGTTCGCGAACCGCAATCCGAACAGGTTGCCGAGAAAGTGCGCCGCGACGTGGCGGAACTGACCGCAAAATTCCCGTTGTACGCGAAGAGATTGAAGCCAACCGTTTCCGGGGCGTCAGCCCTCTAACAAGCTGATTATCGAAATATTCTGCCCGGTAAAGGAGTGTTCGATGAAAAACGCCACCTTCCTTCTGGTACTTGGGTTAGTTCTGGCCGGCGCATCCAGAGTTAGCGCGCAATCGACATCGCCAACCGCATCAGCCCCTCGTCTTCAGATAGCCGAGATACGATTTGAAGGGAATCGCCTGTTCAGCGGATCGTTGCTGACGGCGAGAATCAAGCAATGCATCGCGGGTTTCCAAAAGGACGAGCCAAGCGTCTATCGGTCAGAAGTGTTTGAATATTGCCTAAATGGCCTGGCTAATTACGAAAGATCGCAGGGTTATCTTCAGGCGAGGTTTGGTGAACCGAAACTTCAAGAAGTCGGACAAGCGCTAGTTGTCACCATCGAATCTACGGAGGGCATTCTTTACCGGGTTGGGAATGTGACAGTTGAGGGTGCCGATCATGTGCCCGAAGCAGAGATTCGCGAAATGCTCGGCATGAATCGCGGCGACATTGCGAGCGCAGAGAAGATCGCCAGGACATTGTTTGAAGACCTAAAGGCTGTCTATGGCGATAAAGGTTTCATTCAATACACCGCCGAAATTGATCCGGCGTTTCGGTCGGAGCCGGGCGCCGCAGAAGGTGTCGTCGACTTCAAGATCATCGTCGAAGAGGGGGACCGGTTCAAGCTGAGGAAAATTTCTTTTAAAGGTGACAATCTGCCCGAAAGCGAAGTGAGGCAGTTACTACTGGTGCGCGAAGGCGATGTCTACAGTCAGAAATCGTTTGAAGAGAGCATCCGGCGAATCAACGAGACGGGATGGTTCAATCGCGTCGACAAAGACAAAGACGTTGATTATCGAACTAATGAAGAAGAGAAGCTGGTTGATGTCGTCATCAAGCTGTCGACACGTGATGTCACCTTGCGCGGCTATTAGTCACCGTTCGGCGTCTTAGCCGGCCTTGAAAGGCCGGCCTAAATTCGTTTACGCCGCTACGCGTTGCGTTATTGCGATCCCTCTGTTTCTCCGTTCTCGTCAGACAACATACCGTCGCGTAGCGACGTGTGAATTTAGCCCGGCCTTTCAAGGCCGGGGACAGGATTCAACCAACCAATTCGTCGCGTAGCGACGACTGACCTATACGTAGGAGGCTCCCATGGCTAACACCTACACCTCGCTTCACTATCATTTCACCTTCAGCACGAAGAACCGGGAACCATGGATTACAACGGCAATTGAAGGTCGCGTTTGGGCATACATCGGAGGCATCGCACGGGCTCACAAGATGACAGCGCTTCAGGTCGGCGGCGTTGACGATCATATTCATGCCGTCGTAATGGCGCCACCGACTTTGAGCCCGAGCCAAATCGCTCAGTACTTGAAGGGCGATTCTTCAAAGTGGATTCACGAAGAGTTTCCGAGGCTACGCCTGTTCGAATGGCAGGATGGGTATGGCGGATTCACGGTCAGTAAATCCCAGCTTCCTGACGTCGTTCATTACGTGAAGAACCCACGTGAACATCATCGGAAAAAGACATTTCAACAGGAGTATTTGGAGTTGTTACAGAAACACGGCGTGGATTACGATGAGCGATATTTGTGGGGATGATTCAAGCGTCGCTGACGCGACGCAATCTCGTAACCATCGGCTGTGCCGGCCTTGAAAGGCCGGCCTAAATTCATTACGCCGCTACGCGTCGCAAAGAATTGGAAACTATGAATTTATGAAGGTCGAGTGGTTTAAAACGGGTAACTAGCTAAGTCAGCAACTCTTCATCGTCTGGGTTCTCAGGTTGTTTCTCCCCTTCACTAGGCGGATTCTCATACGCAAACACAACTTCATCGTTTGCCGATGGAACCGCCGAACGCAATCGCGCGAGCAACGCTTCTAATCTACCTGGTTCTTCATCACCCGCTGGCGAGACTTCATCGTCAATTTGGTTTTCGAGCTGCACAAACTGCGCCGACGTGCGGCGGCACAAGCCGCACGCGGCCAGGTGTGACAGGACCGGTTTGCATTCGAGGTCGGTGAGACGGCCTTCGACGAACGCGGCAATCAAGTCTTCATCAACGTGCGAGCCGGCCGGCAAATTCGACAGTTCGGACGCCGCGACGGACTTCAAACGTTGCGCGACGATGTCCCGCATGCGGTCCTTTTTGTTCAATTCGGCCGTCACTCTATGAAGTTCCTTCGGCAGCTTTTACTTTGCCAAAATCGGTTTCACCCGATGTCATTGCCTTTAAGTTGAGTCCATGACCGAGATCTTCTGTCGCGATTGACATGCAGATGTCGATCTCCTCGGCGCTCAATTGATGCTTGTGAGCGAGTTCCTCCGCAAACCGATCAGCGACCTTCTCGTAAGCTTTCTCGAGCCAGCGCATCACCGTCGATTCGTGCACCCGCCCGGAGCGCGCACGGCGCTGAAACCAGCGGCGAATCGGGGACATCGGTTCCTGTACGAGCTTGGCGATTTCGCGCAGCTTCAAACCATCCACGTGGTAATACAGCAGCAGGAGTTTCTCGTGATCGTCGAGCGTCGCCAGCGCCTGATCCAGCGCGGTCACCGTCGCCGTTCGATAACGCTCGCGCACCACACTCGCCAACATTGATTCCTCAGCCCGATGCGCATGCGACGCACGGGAATGCCGCATCCTTGGTTCCTCGCCGATCTCTTCCAGGTTGTCCAACGAGACCTCGTCCTGCCGTCGCCGGTAAAAATCGATCACCGCATGCGAAACAACCGCGCGCAGCCATCCCTGCAAAGTTCCGCGGCCCGTGTACGTTCTGAATTTCGACTGCCTGTTTCCATCGACGATCTTCGTTCCGAATAATTCCGCATAAATGTGATCGATTACTTCGTCGGCGTTGGCGCGCGTGTTCAGTAAGTGCCGCGCCAGCCGCTCGACAAACGGACGGTAGCGCCGATCGAATTCCCACCAGGCGCTCTCGTTGCCGCGTGCGCAAGCCAGAGCGAGATACAGATCCGCGTGTTGAAGCTCCTTGATAAATTGTCGAACCTTGCGCACTGAAGTGCGGCCGCCGGGACCGAGGCAGTCCGCATATTTCTCCACCGCGCCCGCAAGAGCTGCTGAGAAGTCATCTGGTGCGACACCAAACGAGGGGTTCGCGGTAACGCACTCCTGATAAATCGCGTCGATTTGATCGCCGCAGCCGGCCAGGACTTGTGCAGCAGACGAATTGGTCACGCGGAGAAGGGGCACTCGATCAAGATGAGCGTATTATATTGGCAAAGAACTGTCGCAAAGCAAGCCCGTCGCTTTGGCGACTGCAAGCTTTGTTCAATTGGTGGACGAAACGATACAAGGCTTTTTGCCTAACGCTGGGAGTGCGGACGTCCCCGTCCGCTCTTTCGTTTGGAATTTGCACCATCAGATTATTGCCGACGAGGACGTCCGCGTTCCCAGCTTCACTTAGCGTGTTCCTAGCTGCTTCAGTAATTCACTGACCGCGGCCTCAAGTTGACTGTCGCGACCGACAAGGCTTTCACCGATCGCTTTGCTGACGGGGATGTCGACCGGGCGGGGATTCATCTCCATCAGCGTGCCATCGTTTGCTGTAATTCGATTAAACGGCAAGCGAAGGTTTGAACCGTCGATTAACTGCACGCCCGAGGTATAAATGATCCAGCCGGCGGTGGGTTCGCCTACAACTTTCCCGAGACCCAAAGTCCGATAGCCTTCGGTGAAGTCTTCGCCGTCCGACAGCGTATGGCGATTGGTGAGTAGAATCGTCGGCAATTCCAGTGCGCGTTGGCCCAGAACGATCCGGGATGGCGACGTCGCAAACCCGCGCGGCGTCATGTTGAAATAACTCCGACGCGTGAATACGTCGATGGCGTAGACATTAACAAAGCCGCCATTGTTGTTTCGAATGTCAACCAGCACGCCGTCCCGTTTTTGGTTCTCGGCGTCAAGATCGATATAGAGCTGCGTCAGCGCGCCCGAAGACATGTCGGGCATGTGCACATAGCCCAGCCGCCCGTTGCTCAGCTTTGCGACGTACGCGCGATTGTCTTCGATCCATCTCCGATAGATCAGATTGCGTTCCGTCGCACCGTTGACCGGCCGGATCACAACTTCACGTTTCGACGCGCCACCGGCCGACGCGGCCACCGTCAAGACAACTCTTTTTCCGATCTTGTACGCGAGCAGTTCATCAAGATTCGTTCGTGCGCCGATTGAAACTCCGTCCACAGCAATCAGGTACTCGCCTGTCTTGAGGTTGCTGATTACCGCGGGACTGAGCGGAATCACATCTGAAATCCTGAGAGCGCCGCGGCTTTCGAACTCTTCGCGATCGAATCTTAAGCCGAGCCGGCCAATCACGGCCGGTTGCGTTGCTCCCGGGGGCGCTGAAATACCCAAGTGTGACGCATTCAATTCGCCGAGCATGATCGAAATGATCCGTCGCAGCTCATCGCTGGTGCGCGCGCCGGCCGCGACCGGGGCGTACTCCTCTCGAATGGCGTTCCAGTTGGCGCCGTGATACTTAGGGTCATAAAAAATGTCCCGCATGTAGCTCCAAGCCTGCCGAAACACTTCGATCTTTTCGCGCGCAAAATCGACGTCCATTTCCGCGGTTACGTTAAGCGGGCGCGTCTGACGATTTTCCACATTGATAATGTTGATGCGCCCTGCTTCAAGGTAATAGACCTCTTTGTTGTCGGGAGAAAATTGCGCCGTTCCTTTGAACCAGGCAGTGGAGGTCAGTTGCCGCGAGACCAGTGGATCGCGCGAAAGCTCATCCAGCGGATACACATAAAGATTCAGTTGATTCGCGACCGACGCAATCATCAACACCAGTTTTCCGTCCGGGCTGATTGTCTGGTGACGCACATCGATTCCGACGGGAAGCACGCTGAGCCGCCGGCGAATCTCGTCGAAATCGATTTGTACCGGCTTTGGCGCGGGCCGTCCTCCGGCAGGAGAAGCCGCCGGGCTGGGCGTGGCGGCGGGCGTCGGACCCGGTGTCGGCTGCGGCTCGGTAGGTTGTTGTCTCAGCGGCGTTCGCGGTTGTTCTTCTTTGAAAAGATCGCGGAATAGATCTTCGCGAAACCGGGGCGTGCGCGGGAGCAGATCAATTCGCGCGAGTTGCGCTGTCTCGGTGCGCTGGCCGGTGTCGAACAGAATGAACGTCCCGTCCGGACTCCAGGAGATTGTGTTGCTGCCACCGTTCGCGACAAAACTGATCTGCCGGCCCTCGCCACCGGCCGACGGCGCGACAAACACGTTTTTGAACAGTCTTTCGCCGACCGGTGCGTAAGCAATCCACTTGCTGTCTGGCGACCAGACGTACGGTCTATCGGGGTTCAGGGGTGGCCGTTGCAGATGAGCTTTGACGATGGCGCGCTCAGTCTTCGAGTCGATGTCATAAACACGAATTTCCGCGCCACCGCGTTGGAATGCAATGAGCTTTCCGTCGGGAGAGAATTGCGGGGTATCGTCGCTTGCCTGATCGCGCGTGATTTGAGTTTCGGTGTTGGTCGCAAAGTCGTAAAGGAAAAGGTGGGTTGCGCCGTCGCGATCAGAAACATAGACGAGCCGTCGGCTGTCGGTTGACCACTTAACCTGCGACTCTTCCGCGGTCGTGGACGTAACGCGGGCGGCATCGCCGCCATCGGTGCTGGAGGCTGCGAAAATCTCGCCGCGCACAATGAAAGCAACTTTCTTTCCGTCCGGCGCCAGGGACATTTCCGCAATCTGATCGCTTAGGCGTAAATGCTCAACCGCCGGACCGGCTGAGGCGCCGCGGCGATTGATGTTCACCGCGCTCGCACGGCCATTCGCAACGTCAAGTTTCCAGATTTGGAAGTTGCGCTCGAAAACGATCGTGCGGCCGTCGTAACTGATGCTGGGCCAAAGGACTCGGCCGTCTTTGAATTGAGTGATTTGACGAGCGCGGCCACCAATTTCCCTGGCCCAGATGTTTTGCGCGCCGCTGCGATCGGACATGTAGAAAACCGTGCGGTCATCTTTGCTCCACATGGGCCAGACTTCCTTGGCGCCGCCCTCGCTGAGCTGTTCATAAGCCGGCTGCGCGCCGAATCGCATCAACCAGATTTCGCTTTCATCGATGTGGCTGTGTCCTTTGCGCCACCATTGCGCACCGCCAAAGCCGTGACCCACAAAAGCAAGGCCGGTGCCGTCGCGCTTTGGCGTGCTGAAATACTCGTTCGTGTAGGCGTTGGCGCTGACCTGCATCGGCGTGCCGCCGTCACTGCTGACGCGATACACATCCGCGCCGCCGGTATCGCGACTGGTTGAGCTGAAATAGACCCAGCGGCCGTCGGACGACCATCCGTCAAGCTGGTCGTTGCTGTCATCGAACGTCAGCCGCCGGAGTTCGCCGGTATCGATCGCGAGGATGTAGACGTCGCCGTTACCCGTCCGCGTCGAACCGAACGCGAGCCTCCGTCCTTCCGGTGAGTACAGCGGTCGCGATTCCGTTGCGGCATGCGATACGAGCAATTGAGCTTCGCCACCAGCCGCGGCGACCGTCCAAATATCGCCGCCGGAAACGAAAGCGATTTCTACACCATCAGGTGAAAGCGCCGGCTCGGCAAAGGCTGCCTGCGATTGAGTCGCTCGCTGCGGGGCTGAACTGGCAGCACACATCAAAACGACCAGCATCAGCATTGCAGCTCTTCTTAAATGGCATAGTCCGCTATTTGAATGAGTCATATTTGGCCTCTAGGCGAGCTAACGAACGGATGCGCATACTACAACATTTTTTGGATCTGTAGCTGTCGGATGCTGGTTCAGCTTGAGCCAAAACTTCTCGGTCACGCCGCCGCTTTAGCGCGGCGTCACAGCGCTCACCTAAGATCGGGAAACCGTTTAAAATGGTTTCCAGTTTTTTTGCTCGTGGGACACCGGGCTAAAGCCGCGGTGTGAATTGTAGAGATCAAACTGAACCGGTTGGTGGCCGCCTTGCCTGACGAGTGACGTTTTGTTATAAAACTCCTTCGCGCACGGCTGAGTTTGGGCCGTGCGCAACAGTATTCCGCAGTAGCTCAATGGCAGAGCATTCGGCTGTTAACCGAAGGGTTGTAGGTTCGAGTCCTACCTGCGGAGCCAAAACATCAACGTAAGGGGAGGGTTCACCCTCCCTTTAGTCTTTACTGCATCCAGCTTCACGGAATAACCGCAGTTTAGGCAAAAACATCGCGTTCGTTTCGTCCACCAACTGAACTTGATTGGCACAATGTTGCCTTCGCCGTGGAAACCTTTGCGCTCGCCGGGATTAATTGTGGGCGGCGGGTTCAAGCGGGATTTGTAACCTCATTGGTCTCAAGGAGAATTTCTAATGGCAAATCTATTCGGTGATTCTGACCAGGTAGCAGTGGCCGGCGTCAAAGGTGAATTCAAGGGTAAGGGCGGCGGCCCTGGAGTTGAAGGCTTCTCATCAGATGGAAACGGTGTTCGTGGCGACAGCACGGCAAACCACGGTGTTCATGGCGAGAGCATTACGGGGCGAGGCGTCCATGGCATCAGCCAAAAGTTCTTTGGGGTTAGCGGCGTGAGCACTGATGGTGTGGGAGTTAGTGGCGAAAGCTCCAAAGAAGTTGGCGTTTTAGGGAAGAGTACTTCCAGCTTCGGGGTTAAAGGGATCTCTGAGGCGAACCACGGTGTTCATGGCGAGAGCCGTTTAGGCCGAGGTGTCGTTGGCGTGGGCCCAGAACTCGTAGGAGTGCAGGGCGAGAGCAAAAAGGGTGTGGGGGTTAATGGCCTTAGTGAATCCGGCGACGGCGTTTTCGGTACTGGCAGAAGGGGTGTAGTGGGTGTGAGCCCAACTTTTCAAGGGGTTTTCGGAAAAAGCGGAGACAACGCCGGAGTCGTTGGCGAAAGCGATAGGATGCACGGAGTATTCGGCATCACGCATTCCGTCTTTGCCGGCGTCTTTGGCGCTAGCGATGCGGGGGGAACTGGCGTAGCGGGTGAAAGTAAGACTGGGGTTGGCATACATGGCAAAGGCGGCCGTCTTGCCGGACTTTTTGAAGGCGACGTGGAAGTGACCGGCGACATTCGTCTGGCCAATGCTGACTGCGCCGAAGACTTCGATGTGGTTGGCGCAGTCAGAGTGGAACCCGGAACGGTGATGGTCCTGGGTAATCAGGGCGCTCTATCTGAGAGTCATCACCCCTACGACAAGCGCGTCGCGGGCGTCATTTCTGGCGCGGGCAATTACAAACCGGGCATCGTGATGGACAAGCAAGAGACTTCTGGAAACAGGCAGCCCGTCGCGCTCATGGGTAAGGTCTTTTGCAAGGTGGACGCGCAGTTTGGCGCGATTGAAGTAGGCGATCTGCTCACGACATCCCCTACTCCCGGTCATGCGATGAAGACAAACGATCCCTTCAAGGCCTTCGGCGCGGTAATTGGAAAGGCTTTGCGGCCGCTCAAAGACGGACAGGGCTTAATTCCGATATTAATCGCGTTACAGTAAGGCTGCGGAGGAAAGCTTATGAGCCGAATCACGGTGAAAGTTCTCGTCAGCAACGAAACGGACGCTGCGCTGACCTTCATTAACAGTGAACTTGTGCATGGCGATTTCACGCCTGACTTGAACCCGCCGCCCACAATAAATCCCGGCGAGCGCAAAGGTTTCCAGGGCGAAGGCAACATTGTGCCAATCAATCAGGCCATCACCGGCACGGAAGGCCGCGTGCGTTACCAGATTGCCGCGCCCGACGGTGGGGAACTATTCATTCATTGGAATAGTCCGTTGATTGAATCGCAGTTCGGCAACACGTTTCACATCTTTGCGCCGCCTAATTGGGAGGTCACGTCTGTGGGCGGACAAGGTCACAATGCCGAAATTGCTGTGCGTCTGCGCCGCACAGCACGGCGCAGCGTTCCCAACTTTCACGCGCGCGGGCGCGGCTTCGCTTTCACAAACCGTTGGGAGCGCGACCTGCCCGTGATCTCCCTCGGATTTCTATCGAACAGGCTCTTTGAATCATTGCCAGGCCCTTTAAGCGAGTTGGGCATTGACCTTATAGATGAAAACTCCATCCCGATTACGCACGCCGATGCGGGCATGTGCGGCGGCATGGTCTATACCCTGATGGACTATTACGCGCAGCACAGACTCCCGCCAGACCAAACAACCAGCCCTACCTCGCGCGACGACATTTTGTTCCAGTACATCAGGGATCGTTTGTTTGACAGTTTCGATGTCGGCGGGCAAGGGCATCGCTTTCTCGGCTACTCGTCGCCGCTCTATCCGAACGGCGACGAAGGAGTGCTTCAAACAGTCGGACTAACCAGAGGCCGATCATGGGTAACGTATCGCGAAGCGTTTCCAGAGATTCAAGCAGACATTGACGCGGGCCGTCTCTCGCCAGTCGGACTGATTCAAACAGACAATCTGGACATCGGTGCAAACCATCAAGTGCTGGCCTACGCCTACGAAA
Organism: Pyrinomonadaceae bacterium; assembly: GCA_049273695.1. Lineage (GTDB taxonomy): Bacteria > Acidobacteriota > Blastocatellia > Pyrinomonadales > Pyrinomonadaceae > UBA11740. Next base: position 24,035 of record JBASRE010000025.1, on the reverse strand, counting down.
AGAGCGGCCAGGACGTGACGCTGTATATTTACGATCCGAACGAGGCACAGCAAGAAATCGCTTTGAAGTTCAACATCACGTCAACCGATGGTGAGGTTCGCATCAAACGCATCGGCGGGAAACCGCAGAACGATCATCGCATCTTCTGTTTCTTCCGCATCAACGGCTATGCGCCAAAGACGCCTCCCAACGGACGACGCATCACTTCAGTGCGAGCAGGGATGCGAGCTTCAGTGCCACCGCCGTCAGCGCCACAGCCTTATCTAGTTCGGGCGGCAGTCGCTGCAAATCAGTCAGCAGGCTCGCTAACGAAATGGCTCCACTCGCTTTAGACTTTTAAGGTGGACAGCTTTAACAAAACCCTCAACGAACGGAACATTTCTGCCCCTCGGCAGCAGAACAAAGTTGCGAAGAGTGTCCACTGTGCGGAGCCATTTCTCTTTTGTTTGGCCGACGCTTCGGCTGTTAATCCCGACGAGTCGGGATTGTAGGTTCGAGTCCAGTGTGCGAAACCGATATATGTACAAAAAAAGGCCGCCATTGTGGCGGCCTTCTTATTCGTGAGGCGTAGATGATTCTAGCCTGTGAGCAGAATCTAACCTCGAAAGATTCACGCACTCTGTTGGACGCTCATAGTCCGTTAGTCATCTTCGGTGCCTTTTTGCCAAGCACCAAATTGAGATATCTGCCACTTTCCTGGAAAATGAGACCTTTGGCCTGAAGCGCGGCTACTTCGGTGGCAGCGTCAAAGCCTTCGAGATGGTCCAGCTTTCTCGCCAGGTCGGCTAACTCCTTCGGCTTGTCATTCATATATTCAAGGACCTGTCTTCCCACCTCACCGATATCGTATTCAACGGCTTTGCCACTCCGGGAGTCGTGCACGACCGTGGAACGTCCGTTCTGCATGAAGAAGAGCTGGGGTTGAGTGTCCGCATTTTGAGCCCAGATCGCCTGCCACTGCGCTATTTTTTCCTGGAGTTCGCCGATCCACTTCGTGGCCCATTTGATGTAGTCCGCCCCGAAGTTTCTATCCGTGAAGTAGTAGGCCATATTCGCCAGCGACTCTTTGCCGAAGGGGTAGATCAACTCGTAGTAATCCACCGGGTGCAAGTCGAGTCCGTACTCCACTGCTTTGACAAAGTAGGGGCTGTAGCGATCAAAGCGCACCGGATAGACACCGCTCGGCGGAGGGAAATGTGTCAGCAGCGGAATGTCCGCCAGGTATTTTTTGTAGACCTCCTCATGTTCACCGGGAAAACCGATTAGAAGATTCCAGGAGGGGTGTACGTCGTAAGCGATGCAGTTCTTCAAGAGACTCAAATTCTGAAAAGCTGATGTCCCCTTTTTCATCAATTTCAGGGTGGAAGTGTTGAGGGCCTCGATGCCGGGCTGCACCGACCTAACATGAGCACCTGAGAGAATTCGGACATCTTCTTCGCTCAAATCCGCCTTCACCTCATAGAAGAGACTGACGTTCGCCGGTGGCTTCAATTTGGCGAAGACATCTTGCATGTAGATTTTGGGCATGATGTTATCAACCGATTCGAACCGATCAACGGACTCGGAATAGCTGAAGAGCCGATCGAACTGCTCTAAGGCATTCTCGGGACTCATCGCCCGGTAGTTCATGGTTTGCCCGTTCAGACCGCAGAATGTGCAGTGTGCCTTTTCACCCCACCAGCAGCCGCGAGAGGTCTCAAACAACAGGACAGGCTTAATTTCCGTGTGCGCAAAGTGCTTCCGGTGAGTTTCGAGAAATTCTTCGTAATCGAGTTTGATCGGCACTTCGATGTCCAGTTCCTCACCAACGACCGCGAGGGGCGTCAGCATACTGAGCCCGCAGTTCCTCCTTGAAAGGACGCCGCGAATGCCGTGACACTTGGCGACGTCCCGATCCAGGCAGTGCTGAACGAACTCGGGGAAGCTCTTGAGGCCCGGCCCGGAGAAGACAAAGTCCATGGTCTTGACGTGCTTGGCGATCTCCTGGCCCATCGGAGCCTCACAGTTTGCCCCGCCGATCACCATGATGATTTTTGGATTGCGCTCTTTGAGTTTCCTGGCGAGTGCAAAGCTGGCGACGTTTTGCGAGAACATGGAGGTGAACCCCACTATGTCCGCTTCCTCGAGCTTGTATTTGGCGATCAGTTCATCCAGAAAGGCGTCCAATCCAACACGTTTCTGCAGCACCACCTGTTTCATGCCCTCAATCTGCGGCGTTCGGATCGGGAAGAAGCGCCGGAAATAAGTTTCGGTGTTGTCCGGAAGCTCGGGAAAGGCCGCCTGGCGAAAGAACCAGTCACCCACGCCCGCATTGTGCGCCTCGGAGGAGAAGGCCAGGAGTTGAGCCAATTCAATTTCAAGGTAGCGAGCAAAGTCGTGGTTCAGGTAGAGAATTTCTACCGAGACGCGGTTTTTGAATTCAGCATCAACAACGGACTTCAACTGGGTGAGTGCCAACGAGGGCATCTGTAAACCCGCAAAGGGCATATTGATTAGCGAAATCTTGTACATCATTTCCTCCGTCGGAATACTTGTGATAGAAGGTGCGCCATTACAACCATCTTTCGCGGCCTATTTTCTCGACTTCATGCTGCTGCCTGGAAAGAACCCAATCTCATGCGGATATCAGTTCTTTGGCCATGCAGCGGGCAAGATATCTTGCCAGGATCTCAACGTTCGGCTCACGAACCATTGTGTAGTGGTTGCCGGGAACAGCGAGCACTTCTACGCCTTCGAGGGCGAAGTGCTGCCAACCCGCTTGCGAGTCGCCAGACACTAGCGCTTCTTCAGCCTTGAAGAGGGTGATTTGTGCCGCCAGGGGTTTCGGCGCGTAATCGAGCATCGCCCTGACGTTCGTCTTGAAGACATTGTAGAGCCGTTCGACTTGAGCCTGATCCACGTCGCGGGACAGCACGTTCGCCTTCATCGCGAGTTCGAGCACGTAGGCCAGTTGCTGACGAGAATCCAGTCCCACCAGGTCATTGGCTGAAACCTGCAATTGCTCCCACGCAAGCCCCATGTCCCGCGCGAAGCTCAGCATTAACGAAATCTCGTCCGGCTTGGCGAGTTGTGCTTCAAGCGTCGGCACATTGGTATCAATCAACGCGAGCAATGACACCTGCTGTCCCTGCGCCTGAAGTTGTTGCGCCATTTCGAAGGCGACGAGACCGCCCATTGACCAGCCGCCCAGGAAATATGGGCCAATAGCTTGAATCGCTCGAATGGCTTCGACATAGGATTCAGCCATCTGCTCAATACTGGTCAAAGCGACTTGTGCACCGTCCAACCCCTGCGCCTGAAGTCCGTAGAAGGTTTGATCCGCCCCGAGGTGTTTCGCCAGATCGGCGTAGCACAGAACGTTACCGCCGGACGGGTGGACGCAGAAGAAGGCGGGGCCGGACGGACCGCGCTGAATCTCGACCAGCGGCGAAAACTGCTGCCACGCGGTGCCTGATTGCCTCCGGATATGGGCGGCCAAGTGCTCAATGGTCGGTTTTTGAAAGAGCAGTGCCAGCGGGAGGTCTACGTGGAGCGTCCGCCGAATACGAGCCAATAGCCGCACGGCGAGCAGCGAGTGGCCTCCATGCTCGAAGAAGTTGTCTCGCACTCCGGCGAGGGGCACGTTTAGAATCTCCTGCCAGATTTGCGCCAAGTGGAGTTCCAGAGTGTCCCGGGGGCCAATGAAGTACGCGCTTGTGTCCGGCGAGTCCTGCGGGAGCGCGAGTAATGCGCGTCGATCCACCTTGCCGTTAGGCGTCACCGGCACTTCATCGATCAGCACGAAAGCGGAAGGAATCATGTAGTCAGGCAGTCTGTCTTCTAGGTACTTGCGAAACTCGTCATGAGAGGCTGACTGTCCCTGTGCCTGCACGACGTACGCCACCAGTCGCCTGTCACCGGGCATGTGCTCTCTTACTATCACTGATACGTCTCGAACAGAATCATGACTGGCGAGCGCAGCTTCAATCTCTCCCGGCTCGATGCGGAATCCTCTGACCTTCACTTGCGCGTCCTTGCGGCCCAGATATTCGATGTCGCCGCTCGCCAGGTAACGCACCATGTCTCCCGACCGGTAGAGTCGCTCACCTCTCTCCGAAAACGGGTTAGGCACAAACCTCTCCGCCGTCAAATCTGCCCGGTTCAGATAACCGCGCGCCAATCCTTCGCCCCCCACGTATAACTCCCCAGCTACTCCCACCGGTGCCGGCTGCTGGTGCCCGTCTAGTATGTAGAGCTCTAGATCGGAAATCGGTCTGCCGATAGGACTCGAATGTATTCTCATTGCATCGGTCTTAGCGAGCCGCCGTAGAGTTACATGGACAGTTGTCTCGGTAATGCCGTACATGTTCACTATCGCGGGACTCTCATCACCATGCCGCTCGAACCAACCTTCAAGACCGCTTACGTCAAGCGCCTCTCCGCCGAAGATTACGGCCCGCAGTTTCAGGCCTTTGCGTTTGTCGGCGTCAACGACCTCATCTACCTTCATCAACTGTCGAAAGGCTGAGGGCGTTTGATTTAGCACTGTGACGCCTTCACTCAAGAGCAACTCGTAGAAAGCTTCCGGCGCCCGGCTTAGCAGATATGGCACGATGACCAAACGCCCCCCGTAAAGCAGGGCGCCCCATATCTCCCAGACGGAAAAATCGAAGGCGTAGGAGTGAAACAGAGTCCACACATCATGCTCGTTGAAACTGAAATCCTCTTGGGTCGCCTGAAACAGTCGCACGACATTCCGATGAGTGACCTGTACTCCCTTTGGCTGGCCGGTCGAACCGGAGGTATAGATCACGTAAGCTAACTGCCCCGGAAGGAGGAATGCAACGGTTGGGTTGATGTCTGGATTAAGGGCAATCTCTTTTTTATCCGCGTCCAGACAGATCACATGCAGCGGCTTTGGCGGCGGGACTTGGAGGATTCCCTCCTGCGTGATAAGTACGGCCAGGCCCGAGTCCTGGAACATAAAGGAGTGGCGTTGCTGAGGGTAATCGGGGTCAAGGGGGAGGTAAGCGCCGCCGGCTTTAAGGACAGCGAGGATGGCCACGACCATCTCGAGGGAGCGTTGCATCATGATGCCGACCAGGACATCGGGACCAACTCCGAGGTTGAGCAGGTGATGAGCAAGTTGATTAGCGCGAGAGTTGAGTTGACGATAGGTCAACTGCTGGTCTGCGCAGACCAGGGCAATGGCTTGCGGGAAACGCTCGACCTGTTGTTCGAAGAGATGATGGAGGGACTGTCCCGTGGGGAAGGCGCGGGCCGAGTGGTTGAACTCGACGAGTAGTTGACGAAGCTCGGGGATGCTCATCATCTGCAGCTCTGAGAGCGGCTGCTGAGCGTCGGTAGAGATGCTTTCGAGCAGGCGCGCGAAGTGTCGCAGCATTTGCTCAATGGTCGTGGGCGCAAACAAGTCGGTGTTGTATTCCAGGGTGCAGTTGAGCACGTCCGCGGCTTCCTGCACCGCCAGGGTCATGTCAAACTTAGCCGTCTGTTGACCGGTCTCCCACGAGCTCAATTCCAGCCCGGGCAACTCCAGGGTTTCGGCTGCGATATTCTGCAGTGAGAAGAGCACCTGGAAGAGGGGCGAGTGGCTGAGGCTGCGCTCCGGCTGCAACTCTTCGACCAGCTTCTCAAAGGGCAGGTCCTGATGGGCGTAAGCTCCGAGGGTCACTTCCCGCACCTGCTGCAACAAGTCGCGGAAACTGGGATCGCCGCTGAGGTTGCAGCGCAGCACGAGAGTGTTCACGAAGAACCCGATGAGCGATTCAATCTCGGCGCGATTGCGGCCGGCGATAGGTGAGCCGACGACAATGTCTTCCTGACCTGAGTACTTGGAGAGCAGAGTCTGCCAGGCGGCCAGCAGCGTCATAAACAAAGTCACTCCCTCCTGGCGGCTTAACTGCTTGAGGGAGCGCAGCACCTCTGCCGGGATGGTGACAGAATGGGTCGCGCCACGATGACTCTGGACTGCGGGGCGGGGCTGATCAGTCGGTAACTCGAGGACTGCCGGCGCTCCCGCTAACTGCTTACGCCAGTAGCTCAACTGTTTCGCTAAGGTCTCACCTTGCAGCCACTGCCTCTGCCAGGCAGCGAAGTCTGCATACTGTATCTCCAGCTCCGGCAAGGGTGACGGCTGACCCGCGCTGAATGCCTGGTAAAGGGCAGCCATTTCCCGAATCAAGACTCCCATCGACCAGCCGTCGGTGATGATGTGATGCATCGTAAACTGGACGATGTGCTCGACTTCACTCAGCTTGATTAAGCTGGCCCGCAGCAGGGGGCCGGCAGCGAGGTCGAAAGGTTGCTGCGCTTGGGCCTGGACCAGCCGGCGAGCTGCTGTGGCTCGCTCAGCTTCAGGCAGCAGGCTGAGGTCTTGCCGGTCGAGTCTTATGGCCGCAGCCGGATGGATGATCTGGACCGCGTCTTCGGCGGCGGTGCTGAAGGTGGTGCGCAGGACTTCATGGCGCCGCACAATTTCGCTCAGGGTCTGCTCCAGGGCCGACACATCCAGTTGACCGATGAGCCGCACCGTCGCCGGCAGGTTATAAGTTGCGCTGGCCGGCTCCAACTGGTCGATGAACCATAGCCGTTGCTGCGCAAACGACACCGGCAAGGCATCCTCCCGATTGATTCTTTCTATCAGTTCGACCGCTGTCCCCGCGCCGCCGCGCAATGCTTCCGCGACCTCTGCGGCCATAGCTCGCACCGTCGGCCGGTCGAACAGCATTTGCAAGCTCATCTCTACCTGCAGCGCTTTCCGCACCCGCGAGATCAGCTGAATCGCTAACAGCGAGTGGCCGCCCAGAGCGAAGAAGTTCTCAGTGACGCCCACCTCCCGGACCTTTAACACGTCTGCCCAAATGCCGCTCACTAACTCTTCGATCGCCGTGCGCGGCATCTCATAACGGCCACTGCCGGTTAGCTCTCCGCCGGCTTCCGGCGCCGGCAGCGCCCGGCGGTTTACCTTGCCGCTGGGTGTGAGCGGCAACTCGGCCAGCAACACGAAAGCAGACGGCACCATGTAGTCGGGCAGTCTCTCTTGCAGATAGCCGCGCAACTCTTCAAGCTCCGGCGACTGCTCCGGCTCCGGGACGATGTAGGCCACTAGCCGCTTGTCGCCCGGCACGTCCTCTCTGACTATCACCGCTACCTCGCGCACCGAACCATGACTACCGAGCGCTATTTCGATCTCGCCCAACTCGATGCGGAACCCTCTGACCTTTACCTGAGCGTCTTTGCGTCCCAGGTATTCGACGTCACCGGTCGGCAGGTAACGCACCACGTCTCCCGATCGGTAGAGTATCTTGCCCTTGTTCGAGAACGGGTTGGGCACGAATCTCTCCGCCGTTAGGTCAGCACGGTTGAGGTAGCCGCGCGAAAGGCAATCGCCGCCGATGTATAACTCTCCGGGAACTCCCACCGGCGTGGGCTGCATGTGCGCGTCGAGTATGTAGAGCTGAGCGTTTGCCAGAGGCCGCCCGATGGGCGGCAGCGCAGGCCATTCCGAAGTCGCAGTCGGTAGCATGAAGGCGGCAACAGCGTGCGTCTCACTCGGCCCGCACTGATTGTCGAGAGTGCAGCCCGGCAAATTCTCGAACAAGCGGCGCACGGGCATAGTCGTCTTGAGTTGCTCGCCCGCCGACATTATCTGGCGCAGACTCTGCGGCCAGATGCCATCAGCTTCAGCCGCCTCCGCCAGATAGCTGAGAGCGACGAAGGGCAAACAGAGCCTCTCGACCTTTTCATCCGTCAGAGTGCGCAGCAGTTCGCGCCCGTCGCGGCGCGCCTCTTCGCTGATAAGCACGAGGCTTCCGCCGGCGCACAATGTTGAGAAAATTTCCTGAAACGAAACGTCAAAGCTGAGTGATGCGAATTGCAGTGTCCGCGGTGGCGGGCCGTCTGCCGAACGTGCGATTTGCCACTGGACAAGATTGACGAGCGGTCCATGCGGCATCGCCACGCCCTTGGGCCTGCCCGTGGAGCCTGAGGTGTAGATAACGTAGGCAAGGTTGTCCGCTGTGGCCACCGGCGCAGGGAGTTGATCCCTCTGGCGCGAGATGGCTTCCCAATCGAAATCGAGACAGACCACGCGCAATCGGTGCGCCGGAAATCTTGACGCGAGGTGTTGCTGCGTCAGTAAGACTTCGACCTGAGAGTCGTCCAGCATAAGAGCGAGGCGCTCTTCCGGATAAGCTGGGTCGAGCGGTACATATGCCGCACCGGCCTTGAGGACGCCGAGTACCGCCACGACCATCTCAAAGGACCGCCCAACGCAGACTCCGACACGTGCGTCAACCCCAACGCCAATCTCGCACAAGTGGTGCGCAAGTTGGTTAGCACGCCCGTTCAATTCCTGGTAAGACAACTGCTCACCTTCGTAGACCAGAGCCACGGCGTCGGGAGAGCGTTCGACTTGCGTTTCGAAAAGTTGATGGACGGTTTTGGCTTTGGAGTAATTTACGGCAGTGTCGTTCCATTCGATCAGCAGCAGGCGGCGTTCGGGAGGCGCGATCGGAGAATGGGACTCGTAGCGTTCGCGCGGGTCGCTCGCCATCGCTTCGAGCACTGACTTGTAATAGTCCGGGAGCAGCTTAATCTGGTCCACGGGCAATTGGGCGGCGTCACAGATCAGGAGCAGATCTATGATGGCGTGAGGCAGATCGACATTGAAATTGGCCATTACGGCAAACTCCGTTTCGGCCGCGCCATTACTACCCAAGACCTCCATCTCACCGATCTCTTCGAGGCTCTGATACACATGAAAGTGCGTGTAGTTGAAGCACGTGTCGAAGAGAGGCTGACCTCCCATGTCGCGTTGAATTTGTGCCAGTGGGTAACGGCGGTGGGCCACGAGCTGCAACTCACCTTCGAATGATTCGCGGATGAGGTCTTCCCACGTGCCACCGTTTAATCGTGCGCGGAAGGGCAGCGTGTTCAGGAATAACCCGATGACACGATCTCCGTCGGCTGCTTCCGGACGTCCGTTTGAGACCAGACCCGTCAGGACATCGGTTCGGCCACTCAACACCGCCATCACGCGCAGGTGTGCGGCGAGCAGGACACTCTTCAGCGGCACCGCGGCGGAGCGCGCCAGCTTGCTCAACCTCTCGGCCAAATCGCCGGAGACTCTGAGCTGAAACGTCTCAAAACGCACTTGCCTCGGATCATCCGGCGTGTAAGAAGACGAACCGGATACTTTCGCGGTGTCAGCGTCCATTAATGTTTCGGACCAAAAACGGCGGGACTCTTCCGAAGTTCGGGCGTCTTTTTCGAGTGCCACGTAATCTCGGAACGAGACCGCCAGAGGCTGTGCGGGCGAAAGAGTCCCTCCACCTAAGATCGCCAAATAGACCTTGAGTAGCTCGGTCAGGAAAACAGCATCGCTCCAGCCGTCGAAAATCGCGTGGTGGGCGGTAAACGTGAACTGTAAACTCTCGTCGGTGCGGCGATGAATCTGAAAGCGCAGCAACGGGGCGTTGTTCAAATCGAAGCGGCGATACTTGTCGACATTTAGCCAGTCGGTTATTGCCCGCTCCTGTTCGGCTGGGGAAAGCGCGCGCAGGTCGTCGACCTGCAAGGGGATTTGTACTGTCCGGTGAACCAGTTGTAACGGTTCACTAAAAGTAACCAGATCGAAGGAAGTGCGCATCACCGAGTGAAGAGCGGCGAAATGTTGCAGGGTGGCCTGCAGCGCCTCCTGATCGAAAGGAACTCTTAGATGAAGGCCGTTGACGGCGTGATACAAAGCGTCATCGTGCTGAAGATCGCTTTGGAAGAGCATACCCGCCTGCATCAGGGTCAGAGGGTAAGCGTCCTCCACGTCTGCTGACATCTTCCGACGATCTTCGTCGGAGATCATGCCAAAGGCCTTAACTTTCGAGGCGACTTCCGTGAACGCTGGAGCGGTGCGGAGGTGTTCCGCGAGTTTGCGAATCGTTTGGTACTTGAACAGTTCTTGCAGCGTCACTGCGAGTCCACGCTCTTGCGCCTTCGACAGAACTTGGACGCTGCGTATCGAGTCACCGCCGAGCACAAAGAAGTTATCGTCAATGCCTATCCGATCAACGCCAAGAACCTGCGACCAACTGCCCACGAGAATCTCTTCGATCTCATTGCGCGGAGCTACGAAAACACTTTCTGCCGCCATCTTAACCGTGTCAGGCGAAGGCAAAGCGCGATGGTCTATCTTGCCGTTCGGCGTCAGAGGCAACAGGTCGAGTGGGACAAAGATCGAGGGGATCATGTACTCGGGGAGTTTCTCCGCCAGGAAGTCGCGGAGTTCAATTTGGGAAGGAGGCTCATTTCGAGGCACAATGTACGCGACCAGTTGACTGTTTGTTGCCCCGCCGTCGCGGAGCAGCACCACGCTCTCACGCAGTTCGGGATGTTCGGCCAGCCGGAATTCAATCTCACCCAACTCGATGCGTAGCCCGCGCATTTTCACTTGATGATCGACCCGCCCGAGGAATTCAATTTGGCCATCTGCCAAGTAGCGAGCGAGATCACCCGTTCGATAGAGCCGCGCCCCGCGTTCGTCCGTGTACGGATGAGGGATGAAGTACTCAGCGGTGAGCGCCGGGCGGTTCAGATAGCCCCGTGCCAAGCCGTCACCACCGATGTAGAGTTCGCCCGACGCGCCGATCGGCACCGGCTGTTGACCCTGGTCGAGCAAGTAGATCTCCGTATTGATGATAGGGTGGCCGATAGAAGGTTTGCGTGCGGGGTCAGCGCACTGCGCGACCGTCGCCCAGACAGTCGTTTCCGTCGGTCCATACGCATTGAAGAACCTGCGTCCCTTAGACCAGCGCGCGACATTTTCAGCCGAGCAAGCTTCTCCGGCAACAATAATGGTTCTTAGCGCGGGCAGTTCGTCAGCTGGCAGCAACGAGAGAATCGACGGAGGAATCGTCACGTTGGTAATCTCGCGCTCATGTAACAGCCGCAGCAGGGATGCACCTGGCAGCAGGGACTCGCGCGTGCCGAGACAGATAGTCGCTCCGGCGCGCAACGCCATGACAATTTCAAAAATTGAAGCGTCAAAACTCAGGGAGGCAAATTGCAGCACCCGGCCTTCGGGCGGCTCGCCGAAGGCTCTGACTTGCGCTTCGGCCAGGTTGCGCAAACCGCGGTGCTCGACCATGACGCCCTTCGGCTTGCCCGTCGAGCCAGAGGTATAGATGGTGTAGGCCAGATTGCCAAGTCCGACACCGCTGGCGAAATTCTCTTCGCTCTCGAGCGCAATCGTCGCCCACTCATCATCCAGACAGATCACCTGCGCCCAGGAAACTGGAAGGGCTTCCAGTATCTGCGACTCGCTCAATAGAATCGGTGTCTGGGCGTCTTCGAGCATGAACGAAAGGCGCTCCAGCGGGTAGGATGGATCGAGCGGCAGATAAGCACCTCCGGCCTTCATGATTCCAAGTAGACCGATGAGCATTAGTAACGAGCGTTCGACGCAGATGCCGACGCAAACATCGGGGCCGACACCCAGGTTGTGCAGGTGTCTCGCTAGTTGATTGGCGCGCGCGTTCAACTCGCGGTAGGTCAGTTGTTGATCTTCAAAGATCGCCGCGACGTGGTTGGGAAAACGCTCGGCCTGCGCCTCGAAGATTTCGTGGAAACAGTGTTCGGGCGAGCTGTCTGTTCGCGTATTGTTCCATTCAACCAGCACCTGATGTCGATCCGCTGCCGCGAGAACAGGCATGGCCGGAACCGTGGGCCTATCGTTCACGTCCGCATTCAACTCACGAATAGATTGCCGGGGATCTTTAAGGACGGCTTCAAGCAGGTTTTGAAAATCGACCAGCATGCGTTTGATCGTGACAGCATCGAACAAGTCGGCGCTGTAGATCATGGTCCCGGTCATCTGATCCCCATGTTTAGCCGTCGAAAAAATCAGATCGAACTCTGTCGTCCGGTTAGGAACGGCGAACGGGGCGATGGTCAATTGGGGAAGTTCAAAGGTCCCTCCAGTCGGTATGTTTTCGCTCCTGAACACGACTTGAAACAGTGGCGCCTGGACGAGACTTCGCTCCGGCTGAAGCGCTTCAACGATCTTTTCGAAGGGTATGTCCTGATTGCTTTGTGCATCAAGGGTCATCTCGCGGACTCTTTGCAGTAGTTCTTGAAAACTCGGATTACCGGAAAGATCCCCGCGCAGTACGAGGCTGTTGATAAAGAATCCAATCAGTTCCTCCGTCTCGACCTGATTGCGCCCGACGATAGGAGACCCTAGATTGATATCCTCCTGCCGTGTGTAGCGATAAAGAAGGACGTAGAAAGCGGCCAGCAGCGTCATGAAAGGCGTGACATTTTCCTGACGACTGAATTCATCCAGCGAATTTACGGTAGCCGGGGATAGGTTGAAGGTCTCGATTTCAGCCCGGTGGGTTGAGTTGGCGGGACGCTCGTAGTCAAACGCAAAATCCAGCGCAGAGTTGCTACCTTTCAACTGGCGCTTCCAGTAAGCGAGTTGCTGGTTGAGAGCTGCTTCGTTAAGCCATTGCTCCTGCCATGCGGCGTAATCCGCGTACTGTAATGAAAGTTCAGGCAACGGCGACGCAAGTTCTTCCGAGAAAGCCTGGTAGAGCACGGCCAGCTCGCGAAGAAAGACACCGATGGACCATCCGTCGCCGACGATATGATGCATGTTCACCAGCAGTACATGTTCATCATCCGTCAAGCGCACCAGCATTGTGCGCTGTAGCGGACCGCGCCCGAGATCAAAAGGCCGCTCCGACTCCTCATTAATAAGTTGCGTGGCAACTTTCTCCCGCTCCGTCGCTGGTAAGTCGCTGATGTCTGCGACGTCCAGCTTCAACGACTCAGCCGGGGCAATGATTTGACTGGGCTTTCCGTTCGCTATGGGAAAACTTGCCCGTAGCACTTCATGGCGGCGTACGATTTCGCTCAGGGTTTTCTCGAGCGCTTCCACGTTGAGATTGCCCGTCAGCCTCATCGCACCGGCCATGTTGTAAAACGAACTTTCCGGGTGCAACTGGTTAAGAAACCATAATCGCTGCTGGGCCAGGGAGAGGGGACTCGAACGGGACTGGTTCCGGCGCGGGATGCTCTGTTTCTCCGGCCCGCTCTCCATCTTTGCCTTAAGCCGTTGCGAAAGAAGCGCGAGCTTTTCCGGCGAGAGAGCGTCAAGGCGTTTGGATAATTCGCTCATCTTTTGATCTCTTCAGTCACTTCCAGCAGTGGGCTTGGCTGGCGCTTCTTTAAGAAGTCGCTGACGTTCAGTTCGCGTCTGATTCTGCTCGGCGCGATATTGCCAGATGGTTGAGCCGAATAGGCATAGTCGTTGATTAACCCGAGTTGCAATTCCCAGCTTGCAGGTTTTCATCCGGCCTCGATGAAAAATGGATTACAAAGACGGATTGACCTGGTCGGCGAAACCGTGGTTCACGTTGAGATGTTTGATTGGGGGCACTTGTGACACGGCATTTGATTACCCGCGCTGCTGCGCGGAACACCTCATTTTTCTTCTTTGACTTAGCCGCGCGTCCTGTTCTAATTTTGTCTATCCGCGGGACTCTACTTGAACGGTCAGCGAAAAGTCCTCAAGACGGAACTCAACTTTTCTTCAATAATTTCTCAGCAGGTTATCAAGCGAGTCTGGAATGCAAAAATGAGTGAGCAAGTTTGGGCGTTTTATGAGTTTGGTTTCTTCCGCGTAGACTTAGAACACACTCCTGTTCACTAACGGAAGCGTGTACCGCCGGCTCTCGAGCTGTGGGGTTTTTCGGATTCTAGAGTTGAAATGGTACGCCCGCTTCAGGTTTGGTCTGCGAGTCGACCACGGGCTTGCTTACGAACCGACGGGGTGGCGCCGAAGATTTGAAGTAGAAGCGCCAATCGTCGCCTTTCGTCCAGCCGAAGAGTTCAGGTCTCATTACGGGTTGCCCTTGATGAGAAAGGAGCAATTGCAGCCAAACCCTCGTATTTTCAGGCCTTCATAGTTCGGTTGTCATTATCCGGGGGCGCAAGATTGAGGTTAAGCAGGAGCTCTGTGAATCTCGGGTCAGAGCGCAAAGAATCAAGCTCTGGCGCGACTTTGATCAAATGCAGCCATGCCCGCTGAGCTGTATTGGCTTTTTCAAACCACTCGAACGCTCCAAAGCTATCGCCCAGAGCGGTGTAGATCAACCCAATGCCGTAAGGCGGAACGTATACTTGCTTCGACAGTTCCTTCAACTCTTCAAGCAGTTTCAGCGCTTCTTCGGTGTTCCCCGACAACGCATAAGCATGTCCCAGAAATGCTAAGAGCAGGTTGGGCTTTTCCAAAAGGGTCGCTTTTTGAAACTCTGCAATACCTTTAGTGAATTCTGCCCGATTCACATAAGCCATTCCCAGCGTCACGCGCGCAAGAAAGAACTCAGGATTGTTCTCAAGGGTTTTCTCAAGCTGGTTAATCGCCCGGTCAAACTGTCTTGCATAAATGTGATGCCATCCTAAATACTGATTGACCTCACCATCCAGGGGATCCAACTCCAAAGCAATCTTGTTCTCGACAAAAGACTCTTCAATTCGACCCATGGCCATCAAAAAATGCGAGTACCAGTTATGCGCGTGAGCATAGTTCGGTTCTAATTCAATCGCTCTACGGAATTCTCTATCGGCACCCGCCCAGTCGCGTTCAAACAACATTTTTATGCAGGCCAGCGAAGTATGAGCTTCGGCGAGTGCGTCATCGATCGACAGAGCCTTCAGTGCTGCACTCTTGGCTTTCGGGCTGGTCTCCCATGGAGGTAGTACACCATAGAAGTCAAATGCGACGTATGAATCGGCCAACGCCGAGTAAGCCAGTGACTCACCCGAGTCGATTTCGATTGCCTCCTCAAAGCTCTCTATGGCTTTCTTTAATCCCTCTAGCGTCCGCTTGTTCCGGTAGTATCGCCCTTTTAAATAGAGTTGATATGCTTTCGGGTTCTGCCTATGGCGATTGTTGAGGCGCTTCTTCTCCTGCTCCGTCATGCTTGACATCAGTTTCTCAGAAATAGTTGTTGAGAGCTCGTTTTCCACTGTCAAGACATCGGATAGAGGTCGATCATACTGTTCCCCCCAAAGTTGCCAGCCGCTCGCGACCTCAATCAATTCTGCTTTGATCGTTAGATGGTCACCAAATAGAAGAATTCTACCGATTAGTACCGCGTCAACTCCCAGCGCGACTCCGATCTTTCGTGGCTCCTGTTCTTGTCCTTTGTAAGAGAAGACGATGCTACGCGCTACGATGTGCAGCTTCGATAGTCCCGATAGAATGTTGATGATGCTTTCGGTGATCCCATCCGAGAGATATTCCACATTAGTGTCGCCGGTTTCATTAACCAGCGGTAAGACGGCAAGGGAGGCGATAGCCTGGCCTCGAGCAGTAGCAATCTTCTCGTCCGCGGTACTATATCGCGCGTGAGCCCGCTCCTGATCCCTCGGTGAGTCAATCTCATCTACCACTTCTCTGACGTGTGCTACAAAGCGGTACCCGCGCTTGGGAATAGTCTCGATATATCGTTCCTTGCTCTGACCCTTGTCTAATAGCCTCCTCAGCGTGAAAATATTTTGACTAAGATTCGCCTCCTCTACATATCTATCGGGCCAAAGGATAGTCATCATCTCCTCTTTCTCGACGATGTGGCCGCTGCGCTCGACCAGAAGAAGAAGCGTTTCGAATAACTTGGGCGCTAACGGTACGGACTCTCCTTCGCACGAAAGTGCCCGCTCTTTCAGGTCTAGCCGGAAGGAACCAAATTCATAAGAATGCCTGCGCATTGTCGTGCCGAAAGTGCGTTGATAGTGTGCTAAGAAATTATTGAAGAAAAGTTGAGTGCTTTCTTGAGGACTTCCTCCTCACAGCTCAAGTAATATCGCGCCGTCCAATCGTTTAGCTTGGGGGATATGAACCTAAGGTAATGAGGAATACCTCATACTGCAAGATACGTTACAAGCGCAGTGTATTGCACTTTTTCGTTGGGAGCAAGCTTATCGCTATTAGCAACACACATTTACAGCTGGATAACGCAAAAGGGCTTGATAGTCCGCGGTGGTACGCTATCAATACCAAGCTCAGAGAAGAGGACCGAGTTGACCAAAATCTAACGGCATGGGGCGTAGAAACCTTCGCCCCGAGAATCAAGACAAGTCGTCATACCCAATACCGCGATCACCCGATCTATCTCTCTCGGTCTTTCTTCCCACGTTACATCTTCGCCCGGTTCGATGTGAGCAAGATGCTGCATAAGGTTTATTACACCAGAGGTGTAAAGAGCGTGGTGAGTTTCAATGGCAGACCACTTCAGGTAGAAAGCGAGATCATCGCTGTTCTTCAAACGCAAGTAGGCAAAGATGGCTTTGTGCGACTCGTTGATCAACTGAAACATGGGGATGAAGTGACGGTTAATGGAGGTTTATTCAAAGGGATTAGTGGCATGTTTGATCGAGCCACCAACGATACCGGGCGCGTTGAGATACTCCTGACGGCCATCAACTATCAGGCCGTTATTGTCGTTGAAAAAGAAATGGTTCAAAGAGCAAGTCAGTTATTTTTGTAGTAGTTAGTTTAGATGTGAGCGCGAGTCGTTCTTTATGGCTCACTGATGTCGCCTTTTATGCAGCACGAGAAAAGGCCGTCTCAGAAATTCGTTCTTGAAAATGGGAAACGCCCCGGGGCGTAACCTGCGGTAGCTGCGCCCACATAATTATCCTTCCCGAAAACTACGTCGCAAGTAACGAGTTAATAAACGTTAACCACATCAAAGTTGCTTGAGGTTGAAGGGAAGAACAAGTTTTCTCCATCTCAGCAATAATGATTAACCCACAAGGAGCCGGACATGAATGATGAACAAGAAGATCTGACGATCTATAAGGTCGTTGTCAATCACGAAGAGCAGTATTCGATCTATCCCGTTGATCGGACCAACCCTCTCGGTTGGAACGATGCAGGTAAGACCGGGTCTAAGTCGGAATGCCTGGACCATATTAAAGAAGTATGGACCGATATGAGGCCGCTCAGCCTAAGGCTGAGAATGATGGATGCGACTGCCTGAATCCCGCAAACGTTCCCTTTCGCGTGATCTCAACGAAAGCTGGTTAAATCTGCTCGTTGCAGATTCATTGCCCACTACAAGAGTCGCTCAGGTCGAACACAAGTAACGAGTTGCATTCAAAGGGAACGAGTTACGTAGAAATGGTTATCTATAGATCGAGCATCCCCAAAGCGACGTCCTCAGTGACCCTCAGTGACAACAAAAAGAGATAAAGCTAGACACTAGAACTGGTGTCAGAATGCCTTCTGAATCCAGGACGCCGCATGAATTAGCTCTGGCCATCTTACAAGATGCTGCTAATCGAAAAAAAAGCCGACGTCCAACAAAGGAGTCTCTAGAGATGATTGATTTGACCGAGCAGGTCTCACAATTAGTCCGCCTCGAAGATGAGACTCTGCGGGCCGTCCAGCGGGAAGTCTCAAAGGTCGAAGCGCAATGGACGAACGTCTATTCCGACTACCATACGGGTGGGTGGCAGACAGTCTCGTTGCTGAACAGCACGAGTAGTCCGACCGATACTCTTATCGAAGACTGCGAGCCGGTTGAGACCTCATTGCTCGAAAGGATGCCCGACACGCGCTCTCTCTTGAAGGGGCTGGGCTTCAGGTACATGTGGGCGCGGCTCGCGAAACTGGAAGTGAACGCGTTCTTGCACGAGCACCGCGATTATCAGGAGTTGAAAAATGTGCGCCGGCTGCGTCTGCACATTCCAATCATCACCAACCCTTTTTCATCAATCGTGATCGACAGGACAAGAATTCATCTCGCCCTTGGCTACATCTGGAAGTTGAACCCAATCTACCGGCACGCGGCAGGGAACTTCGGGAAAGAGGCTCGCATCCATATCATCCTCGATTGCTATGTCGATGACGCGCTCGACGCGCTCGTCCAGCGTCAGACACTCGATCCGATCTGCGTCTACGGCCTGCCGCTTCCTTCAGCACTCGAAATTGAGGAAGCAGTCAGTACGGCGCAAAGGCTGGCCGTCGCCGGCGACCACACATCAGCCGAACATCACATCCTCAAAATGTTCCATGAGTACAGCCTCGGTGAAGGCGACGCGTACGACCTGGTCTCGCGCATGTACGGCGCGATCGGCGATAGTCGCAGAAGCGCTTTCTGGCTGAATAACAGAATCAAATTCCTGGAACCTGCAAAGGCCCTCGCCGTCAGCGGTTGATTGCCTCTCGACGCGTAAGTTCCACGAATGCTCAAGCAGAGTAAAGTGATGCGAGGCTCTTAAACATCCATGAAACTCATCTTATTTCTTCTACGTTCATCGCCGCGGGTGGTCATCGCCGCAATGATTGCGGGCTTGGTCGCCGGCATCAGTAATACCGGTCTCCTGGCTCTGATTAATACGAGCTTGACCCAGACCGGAAGCTCAACCAGGCGTTCAGCGTGGATCTTTGCTGCACTGTGCGCCGTGATGCTCATTAGCCGGTGCACTTCTTCGATCTCGCTAGTGCACTTGGCGCGCGGAGCAATTCTCAACCTGCGAATGCAGCTCTCGCGCCGCATCATCGCTGCACCGCTGCGACATCTCGAAGAATTGGGCGCGCCACGCTTGCTAGCCACTCTGACTGATGATGTGCCCGCGATATCCAATGCGCTCACCGTAATCCCGCTAATATGTATGCACTTCGCGGTCATCGTTACATGCTTGATCTATTTAGCGTGGCTCTCGTGGACGGTTTTTCTGGGCGTAGCCGGCTTCATGGTGTTTGGCGTTGTAACTTACTACATACCCTTTAATAGGGCTTTCGGTTATTTGAAGGCCAGCCGTCAGAGTGGAGATCTGCTATTCAAGCACTTACAAGCGTTGACGCTTGGCACGAAGGAATTAAAACTTCATCAGCAACGGCGCCAGGCTTTCTTCACTGAGTCACTTGAAGCAACCGCTGATTCTGTCCGGCGCGCAAGCATAAAGGCCGATAGCATTTTCGCCATTACTTCCGGTTGGGGACAACTCCTGGTCTTCGTCTTGATAGGTGTGCTGCTCTTTGTGGCGCCCGCCTTTGGGGAGATTAATCGCCCGATTATGATTGGTTACACCCTGATCGTGCTGTACATGATGACGCCCCTCGAGGTTCTTCTGAATCTGACACCCACTCTGAGTCGCGCCGGTGTTGCCATGCGAAAAGTGGAGGATTTGGGGCTGTCGCTTCAATCGAGCGCGAAGGAGAATATCGATGCGCCCATCGCGCCCATCACCACATATGACAGCTTGGAGCTGAAGAATTTGACGCACGCATACCGGCGGGAAGGCGTGGAAGAATCCTTTATCTTAGGGCCTATTGACTTGAAGTTCCGTCCCGCTGAACTCGTGTTTCTGGTCGGCGGAAACGGGAGCGGCAAAACCACACTGGCTAAACTGCTTACCGGACTCTACATTCCGGAAGCGGGACAGGTGCGTCTCAACGGGGCCACGATCACTGACGAAACTCGGGAGAATTATCGCCAGCTCTTCTCGACGGTATTCTCTGACTTCCATCTGTTTGACACTTTGCTCGGCCTGGGCCGCTCGGATCTGGATGAGCGATCGCGCCGCTATCTGGTTGATCTACAGCTTGATCACAAAGTACAGGTAGTAGATAGAAAACTCTCTACCATCGATCTGTCACAGGGACAACGTAAACGACTGGCCCTATTGACCGCGTTTCTTGAAGACCGTCCTTTCTTTGTCTTCGATGAATGGGCCGCCGACCAGGATCCCCACTTCAAAGAGATTTTCTACCTCGAGTTACTACCAGAGTTGAAAGCGAGGGGTAAGACCGTGCTGGTGATTAGCCACGACGACCACTATTACTATCTGGCCGACCGAATAATCAAACTGGACTATGGAAAGCTGGATAACGAAAGTTGCACCATTTACAGCAAACCTCTCGCATCCAATGTTGCTTGACGAGGCGATCGTGAAGCGCGAAGCTTTGTCTTCAGAACCCCCGAAAGACAGTAGCGTCTCAATAATTAATACCTGAAGTGACCTACCTCGTTCGTCCCGATGATTAAACCAATGAGCAGTAGTGTTGTTAGGATCTGTATGAATTACAAACTCTGGTCGGCCGTTCTTGTGCTCTTCTGTTGTGCTATTGCACGCGCCCAAACTGCGGCCCCTACAGCAACGCCGATCACGGATGATAAGAAAGTATCGGCGGCCGGCGGGGCTTCAGAATCAGCGCTTGAAGTGCCGATGGACAAGAAGCAGCCTGTGCGCATACCACGCTTTGACGAGGCGCCTGTGATTGACGGCAAGCTCGACGAAGAGGTTTGGAAGCGGGCCGCCGTCCTCAAAGATTTTTACCAGATCAATCCGGGCGACAATACCGCTCCGTCCTATCCGACCGAAACCTTAATCGGTTACGACTCGAGGTTTCTCTACATCGCATTCCATGCGCATGATGATCCCGCAAAGGTGCGCGCGACCGTCCCCAAGCGCGACAACGTACTGGGCACGGATGACAGCGTCCGTATTCTCCTGGACACTTACAACGACAAGCGCAGAGGGTACGTTCTGATCTTCAATCCGTTCGGAGTCCAGCAGGACGGGATCCGCACGGAAGGATCGGGCGAGGATTACAGCGTGGACATCGTAATGGAGTCGAAGGGCCTTTTGACTCAAGATGGATACACAGTCGAGGTTGCCATTCCCTTCAAGTCGTTGCGTTACGTGAGCGGCAAAGGCAAGCTTTGGGGTGTCCAGGTCTTTCGCATCATCCAGCGGCTCAACAACGAAGAGGACTCGTGGATGCCAATTTCGCGCAGCACCACTGGCCGTCTTAATCAGGCGGGCCACATTACGGACCTTGAAGGCATCTCGACCGAACGCACGCTGGAATTGATTCCGAGCCTTACCGTCTCTGAGACGGGAAAGCGAGTACGTTCAATTCCGCCGTTCACCCTACAAAGAACGCCGGGATTGGTAGATCCGGGCCGTTTCGTCAACGAGCCGATCAAATTCGACCTTGGCCTAACTGCGAAGTACAGCATCACACCTACCGTCACACTCGACCTCGCAATCAATCCGGACTTCGCGCAAGTCGAGGCGGATCAACTCGTCGTCACAACCAACCAGCGCTTCCCCATCTTCTACCCGGAGCGGCGTCCCTTCTTTCTCGAGGGCAAAGAGATTTTTCTGACCCCTATCACCGTTCTCCACACGCGTTCCATCGTGGATCCGGATGTGGCCGTCAAGCTTTCGGGCAAACTCGGACGCAATAGCTTTGGCCTGTTGTTCGCCTCGGATAACGGTCCGGGAAATATTGTCGGCGACGACCTGCTCAATCCTAACAACCTACGTTTTCTGGATCACAACGCCACTATCGGCATACTGCGTCTGAAGCGTGATGTGGGCAAGGAGAACACCCTCGGATTGATGGTGACTAGTTATAATTTTGTGGAAAAACACAACGAAGTGGCCGGCTTTGACGGGCGATTTCGGCTGAACAAGATTACAACTCTTAGTTTTCAAATCGTCGGCACGACCTCCAGGCGGTTCTTTTACGAGCCGGAATTGGATAACAATATCTACCGCACCGGCAACGGCGTCGGTTACTCTGTCACCTACGACATGTCAGGCCGCCACTGGGGTTGGACGCTTTACGGCGAAGGATACACCAGGGACTATCGTGCCGATCTGGGCTTCGTACAACGGACAAACAGTAATTTTAATTCAGCCGAACTGCGCTACCAGTCGGATCGAAACGAAAAGAACGCGGTGGTCTCATGGAACGTAATCAGCTTTCATCATGTCGATTATGATTTCCAGGGTCGCCTCCAAATTTGGGAAAGCGACGCGACGGTGATATGGAATCTGCAGCACAACCGAAGCTTCTACCTCGCTTACCGGCGCGGCCATGAGCGCCTAATCGAAGAAGAGTTCGGACCCAAGCGATCAGCTACCCAGCAGGGCGCATTCTTCGGCCCAAGCAGCGAACGCTCGACGGATAAACAACACTTCGTCGGATATGTCTCGACGCAACAGAAGAAGTACGGGGGTAATATCAAGGTGGCTTTTAGGACGGGCACTTTCGATTTTGATTTCGGCGGCGGTCCAAAATTTCCGCGCGTCAGCCCGCCTGCGCTGGCGGATCCAACCAACCCGAATGTGCCGATTGACCCTGGACCGGGTAAGCTGTTGGACATCACGGGCAGCGCTTACTATCAGCCGACGACCTCCTTGCGTTTCACACTTGATTTCACCAAGAACAGGCTTGTTAGGGATGACACGGGGCTCGTCGCCTTTGACGATAATATTTATTCCCTGCGCGGGACCTACCAGTTCACGCGTTTTATCGCCGCGCGTGCACGCGTCGATTACTCCACCCTTTCAGCGCGGGCTCGCGCACAGTTTCTTTTCGCCTGGACGCCTAATCCAGGGACGGCGTTCTACATTGGCTACAACGACGATGTGAACCGTAATGGCTTCAGCCCCATCAACGGACAGTTTGAGCCGGGCTTCCGCCGCAACGGTCGGACCTTCTTCATCAAGATGTCCTACCTCTTCCGGCGTAGCTTCGGCGGGTAGCATGGTAACACGAGCTACCTAGCGCGCGATATCCTCAGCCTTTTTCATGCCGGTCAAAGCCAGACACTAACAAATGCTCTCAATCTTTTATTAGCTTTGATCGGCTGTCAGTGCGCCAGTCACAGTTGATGAAGGATCTCTTCCGGCAGGCTCGCCAGAAATCAATAAGTCTACGTTGGGCCGTCACTGAGTACCCAGGGTCTTCGCCTGGCTGCAAGCGGTATCGACATTCCGGAAATCTTTCCAATACCCAGATTGGTCATGGAAGTTAAGAACATGGAAGTCTTGGATCTAAAGCGACAAGAAAGCGCAGAGGATGATCTCCCGCCTTCGACCGAAGGCGTCTTCATCTTTCCGGTTTCGTCCGCACAAAAAGGGCTTTGGTTGATGAGTCGGTTCCAGCCGCACAGTGCTGCTTACAACATCGCTGCGGCCTTCCGTTTGGCAGGAGCACTTGATGTGGATGTGTTGGAGCGGAGTCTAAATGAAATCGTAAGACGGCACGAGGTTCTGCGGACGACCGTGGGAATGATTGAAGAACGCCTGGTGCAAGTCGTCTATCCGCTGCAGCTGTTGCGAGTCGCGTCTGTAGAGCTTGGACAGTTGCCCGAAGAGGAACGCGCACTGCGCGTCGGCCAGTTGGCGACGGAACATGCGCAAGTACCATTCGACCTATCGCAGTGGCCGCTGATCCGGGTGAAGTTGCTGCGCCTCACCGAAACAGAACATGTGTTGTTGTTGTCAATGCACCACATCATCGGAGATGGCTGGTCTACCGGCGTGTTTATCCGCGAACTGGCGGCAGTCTACAAGGCGTTCGCCCTGGGACAGTCTTCCCCGTTGGTAGAATTACCTCTTCAGTATGCTGACTTCGCTCTTTGGCAGGAGGAATTGCTGAGTGGCGAAGTACTAGAGAGTCACCTTTCATATTGGCGACAGCAGTTGGAAGGAGCTCCGCCCGTTCTGGAGTTACCGGCGGATCGACCCCGGCCGGCGGTCGAATCCTTCAAAGGCAAGCGCTATCCGTTCGTTCTCTCCACACGTCTGACAACAATACTCAAAGCGCTGAGCCAAGTTGAGGGTGTTACTCTCTTTATGACCCTGCTCGCCGCATTTCAAACGCTTCTTTATCGCTACACAGGACAACAAGACATAGTTGTCGGCTCTCCGATTGCTAATCGCAACCGAGCCGAGACTGAACAGTTGATCGGGTTTTTTGTGAACACTCTGGTGATGCGAACAAAGTTAGGGGGGAATCCGCGCTTTAGTGAAATGCTCAAGGCAGTACGTGAGATGACACTCGGCGCATATGAGCATCAGGATTTGCCGTTTGAGAGACTGGTGGAAGAGTTACAACCAAAGCGTGACTTAAGCCGCTCGCCAATCTTTCAGGTGATGTTCATTTTGCAAAACGCTCCGAGTGCAGCGCTGGAACTGGCGGGAGTGACGCTGAGCGCGATGGAAGT
>JBASRE010000023.1:0-175265 GCA_049273695.1 Pyrinomonadaceae bacterium | reverse complement strand
GCGCGGAGCGCACGAAAGCGTAAAGCCTGGGGTGCAGCGAGCGTAGCGAGCAAACCCCAGGGTCCCGGGTGAAAGAATCTAGAGCCCGCGTAGCGGGCTGGTTTTTTTATTCGCACGTTACCCGGGGCTTACGCCCCGGGCTTTATGCTTTCGTGCGCTCCGCGCACTCACAGCTCACTGCCCACCGCACACCGCTCACTGCCCACTCTTCACGCCCACTGCCCACTGCTCCCCGCTCACCGCTCACTGGCCTCCACGGTCACCGGAGTCCCGTTAAAAGCCGCGGTGCCGCAAAGAGCATCAATGGCTAAATTGTCGGTGAGGTCGTTGATGCTCGCGCCGGCGTTCTGTTGAGCGACTTCTAACTGAATCCCTTTTCGGTCATGTCCCCAGCCGTGAGGAATGCTTACCACACCGGGCATCATCTCTTCAGATATCTCGATGGGAATCTCGATTGACCCAGCGTTCGACTTCACCACCACTCTTTGTCCCTGCTCCAGTGCGCGTTCAGCAGCATCTTCCGGATGAATCAGCATCGTGCAGCGGGACTTCCCTTTCACGAGCCGTTCGCTGTTATGCATCCAGGAATTATTACTGCGTAGTGCGCGCCGGCCAATCAAAAGCAGATGGCCATTACTTGAAACGGCCCGCGCTGCGCCATCGAGTAGCCTGGTTTTGACGCGCTCGATATCTTCAACCAAGACTTTGGGCGCCAGCTGGACGCGTTTGTCAGAAGTGCGCAAACGTTGCGGGAGACATGGCCGCAGCGGTCCGAGATCGATTCCGTGGACTTCCTTCTTCAGCCTGCGCAGATTCAAACCCTTCGAAAACGGATTGAGCTTGTCGCCGTAAGGTCCGAACCGGAGTCCTAAATCGAGTTGTCTTTCGGGTCCCAAGAAACGTTTGCCAAACGTGCGTTTCAGTTTCCCGACGACGCCGGCGTTTTCCATGCGCGTTTGCAGCTCAAGAAAGATTTGCCACTCGTGCCGTGTCTCCCCATTTGTTTCAAACATCGGTGGCGAAAACTTCGCTATGTTGCGCACTCCAAAAAGATGAAAGGCGATGTCGTAGTGTCCACGCTCAAGCGGCCCTGTCGGCGGCAGAATGATGTGCGCGTGCCGAGTCGTTTCGTTGATGTAGAAATCAATCGAAGCCATGAATTCGAGACTGGCGAGCGCGCGGTCCAACTCGCGTCCGTCGGGCGTCGAAAGCACCGGATTGCCGGCATGCGTCACCAGCGCTTTAATCTGCCCTTCGCCTTCCGTCAGGATTTCTTCCGCGAGCGCGGCCACCGGTAATTCGCCGCCGAACTCGGGGAGTTTGCGCACGCGGCTGTGGTAGCGACCAAAGCTACCGCGCGGCGCAAGCGACTCAGGCACATTGACGGGATCAAACGCAGGCAGCGCAAACATGGCGCCGCCCGGATTATCTAAATTGCCCGTCAACGCGTTCAGACAATTGATCAGCCACTGACAAACGCCGCCGAACTCCTGCGTGCTGACACCGATTCGTCCATAGCAGACGGCGGATTCGGCGGCCGCGAATTCTCTCGCCAGCTTTCGTATCTGATCTGCTTCGATTCCGGTAATCGGCGCGACGTGTTCAGGAGAAAAGTCGCTCACGATTTCACGTATTGTCTCGACGCCATCCGTACACGAAGCTAACGAACCGAGCCGCGTGAGTCCTTCTGCAAAAACCACATGGAGCACAGCCAGCAAAAAGAGCGCATCTGTCCCGGGCCGTATGAACCGATGCTCGTCAACCAGCGCGGCAGTTTCATTTCGGCGCGGGTCGATGAGAATGACTTTCCCACCACGCGCGCGAATGTCTTTCAGCCTTTGCGGCATGCCGGGAGCCGTCATCAAGCTCCCGTTTGACGCAGCGGGATTCGCGCCAATCATTAGCAGAAACTTTGTCCGATCCAGATCCGGAATCGGAATAAGCAGTTGATGGCCAAACATCAGGTAACCCGCGAAATGATGCGCCAGTTGATCGACTGAGGTGGCCGAGAATTTATTGCGCGTGTGCAGGCTGCGAAGGAACGGTGGCGCGAACAGCAGCGCGCCGTAACTGTGCACCGTCGGATTGCCAAGATAACTTGCGACCGCGTGCCGGCCATGCTGCGCTTGAATCCGTTTGAGGTTCTGCGCAACTTCATCGAAGGCTTCGTCCCACCCGATGCGTTGCCAACCCTGCGACGTGCGTCGCACCGGATGTTTCAAACGGTTCTTGTCGTAATGAAGGTCTTGTAAGGCAACCGCCTTTGGACAAATGAAGCCGCGACTAAATGGATCGTCTTTGTCACCGCGGATGTCTAGGGTGCCGTCAGTGTTCTGCGTGATCACGATGCCGCAGATCGCTTCCGTAAGATTGCAGTTGCGGTAGTGAGGTGAGTTGTTGGTAACGGTCGACATGCAACGTCCAGTTTATTCTTGTCCAGTCCCGAACCCGCAAGCGATGTTAAGTGCGCGTTGCACGTCGGGCCATCGCAGCTGCGGCAAGTTACAGATCACGCTGCCAATACGATCCCTTTGGGCGAGCGAAACATGATCGAAGTTCAGCGCACACGTCACAGGCATTCCATCCTCCGACGTAAGAACAACTTCCGTAGTGAGACCTCGAACAGTACGCGTAACTGGAACAACTATAATTTCGTTCAGCCGATCGACAACTTCATTGCGAGTCATAATGAGGACAGACCTACGCTTGTCAGGTAATCGAAAGGTGTACCAACGAATTTCGCCGCGAATCACGCGACGTTCTCCAAACCCTCGCTATCCCAGGCGAGCAAATCTTCATCTTTACCAAACTCCGACGGAGTTACGGGACGCGCGCTGTAGGCCGTTGAATCGTTAGCCGGAACAAGGCGCGCCAAGGGTTTGCCATTCTCAACAATTAGTACTTCGTTACCCTCTGCGGCTGTGGCAATGAGGTCACTGAATTGATTCTTTGCATCGTCGATGTTAACAGTGTGCGGCATGGGGTGATGATAAGTTGGTGCGACAACGGGGTCAACGACGAGTTGTAGTCATCGAGCGGCCTGATTCTCTATCGCTTTAGCGGCCAGACGCGTCGCAACCTCAGTCAATCGCGCTTCTTCGCCGCTCGGCGCCTGCGGCTCCGTGTAGTACATCGCGAACGAGCCGAGCACTTTCCCCCGCCGCGACAGAATTGGCGTTGACCAGCACGCGCGCAAAACGGTGCCTTCCGTTAGTCCGCGAAAATCGTCCCAAAGCGGATCGGTCCGGATGTCGGTGACTATGACACGCTCGCCGCGATACATGGCCGTCCCGCAAGAACCATGCTTTGGACCAATCGGCGCACCATCGACGGCTTTAACGTAGTGATCCGGAAGACTTGGCGCAGCTCCATGGAGGATGTGGTTGCCATCAGGACTGAGTAGCAGGACCGAGCAGATCATTTCGGGTGATTGAGCTTCGATCATCTGGACGAGCGTCGAAAGGATGTCGGTAAGCGGCACGTTCGCGGCGATCATTTCCTCAACCTTTTTCTCTCCGTCGCGTAGGGCGTCTTCATCCGAAACGCCACCGCCGCCGAGTTTCTCGCGCAGCTCTTCCGGCATCACCAACTGCTCAGTCTTCGCTTCCGATCTACTAAAATCCGCCATCGGTTTAAATCTCCTGCAAGTCCGTTCGGCTGGGCGACATTGTACGCCTGAGTATGCGGCGTTACCATCGCGCAATGTTTTCCAAAGCCATCGTGCGCCCACCGGCTCCGAACTTTGCGGAAGGTTTGACGACGGCAGGATTGGGCCCGCCGGATTACCAACGCGCGCTCAAACAGCACGAGGCATACTGCGCGGCGTTAGAGCGGTGCGGATTGACGGTGATTCGTCTGGACGCAGAGCCGAATTACCCGGATTCATGTTTCGTTGAAGATGCGGCGATCGTGATCCCGGAATTTGCGTTCCAGTGTGCCCGCGTTCCAATGGCGACGCGCGTGGTTCTCACCCGGCCAGGCGCCGCCAGTCGCGCAGGTGAGGTCGAAAGTATGCGAGCAGCTTTCGAGCAGACTGCGCCTGAGTTTGCCATCGAACAAATTCAACCGCCGGGCACGCTGGACGGCGGCGACATTTGTGAAGCGGGCGAACACTATTTTATCGGCCTATCGGAGCGAACAAACGAATCGGGCGCGGAGCAACTGGCGCAGTTCGTCACCGCGCACGGCTACACGGCTGGCTTTGTCGATATACGCGCGCGCCCGCAGTCCGCACAACACGTCGGGATTCTGCCAGAGCTGCTCCATCTGAAGAGTGGCTTAGCTTATCTCGGTGACAACCGTCTAGTCGTGACTGAGGCACTGGCTGGGCTGAAAGAGTTCGCTGACTATGAAGTCGTGCCGGTGCCACCGGGCGCAGAGTATGCCGCGAACTGCTTCAAGGTAAACGATTACGTTCTGGTCGCGGCGGGCCACGAACAGTTTGCAGAGCATCTGCGGACACAGGGGTTTAAAACTCTGGCGCTCGACATGAGCGAGTTTCAGAAGATGGATGGCGGCTTGAGTTGTCTGTCGCTGCGTTGGTGAGCGAGTGGCTTTTCTTGCGCACTTCGAGACGTCGAGTGAGTCAAAATCCTTTGCCCTCTCTGTGACTCTGTGGGTGCTCTGTGCCTCAGTGGTGAAATTTCTAAGTAAAATTCCACCACAGAGTCACGGAGATCACACGGAGTCACGGAGAAAAACAAAACAGGCCTACGGCTCGCGTGGTGCCGTACCAACTGTTCGGCGTAAACTGTAATCCCCAAAAACGACTGGCGCATCGAGGAGAAGGATTATGAACATTCGACATCGGCTGTTTTTGCTTACCAGCGCTGTGGTGCTGGCAGTGGCGACGTTGACGCAAACGGCAGCGGCCCAACCAAAGACCCAGCAACCTGAGTCGCGTTTCGCAAAACTCGATGGCGCGCGCGTTCATTACGTGAGTTACGGCAAAGGTGACGACGCGCTGGTGCTGATTCATGGATGGACGCAAAGCATCGACGCCGCGTGGCGCGATCAGATTCCGGAATTCGCGAAGCACTACCGCGTGATTGCGCTCGACCTTCCCGGCCACGGCCAGAGCGACAAACCCCAGTTCTCAAAGGAACCGGTGCCAAAGGATCAGCCAAGAAAGCCCTTTGTTTACTCGATGGATCACTTCGCGCGCGCGGTTGAGACCGTGATGCGCGACGCAAAAGTGAAGCGCGCGGTGCTCGTCGGTCACAGCATGGGAACGCCAGTCGCGCGTCAGTTTTATCGCAGGTATCCGGAGAAGACGCTGGCAATTATTATCGTTGACGGATCGCTTAGGCCCTTCGGCAACGCGGCGATAGTAGATCAGTTGATCGCAAACTTGCGCAGTCCAAACTACAACACCGCGATCGATCAAATGTTTGGAATGATGTTTGGTGCTGGGCTGTCGGCCGAAGCTCAGCAGCGCATCAAAGCCTCAACTGCAAACACTCCCCAGCATGTCCTGGTGGGCGCGTTCGAAGGCATGGCTGACTCGGGGATTTGGGGCGAAGACAAAATCAATCTGCAGGTGCTGGCGATCATGGCAAAGAACCCGTTCTTCCCGCCTAACGTCGAAGAATCATTCCGCGGCATCGCCCCGAAGATGGATTTTCACATGTGGGACGGTGTCGGACATTTTCTGATGATGGAAAAGCCGAATGAGTTCAACGCCGCAGTGATTGCATGGTTGAACAAGAATGGCCTGCTGAAGAAGTAATTCGCCGGTGCATGCATCTGACATGCTGCACGCCGGAGGCGGGCGTACCAACCGATCTCAATTCCGGCGAATGATCGCGAGCGACACGTCATCCTCGAGTGCTCGCGTCGCAGCGAAATCCTGTACGGCGCCCAGGACTGAAAACAGAGCCGCGTCAGCCGAACGGGCCTGCGACTCGCGGAGATGCTTTTCCAGACGAGCATTGCCGAATTCTTCCGCGGTGCTGTTATGTGATTCAGTGATGCCGTCGGAATAGATCAGCAACGTGTCGCCCTTGCCGAGCACGCACGACCCGCATGCATATTCCGCGTCGTGCACCACTCCGAGCAACAGCCCACCTTCGGTCAGCAACTCGAGTTCTCCATTTGCGCGCAGAAGCATCACCGGCGGATGTCCGGCACTGCAATAGCTGAGCAGGCCCGTGAGCGGATCCAGTCGCGCCAGAAACAAACTCGCCAGTGGGCCGAGCGGCGACGTGCGACACGCATCGCGATTCACATCCGTAACGATCGTGTGGGGCGCCGCGACCGGCGTGGTGTGCGCGCGCACAAGGCCGACCAGGTGCGGCGTCCACATGCCCGCGGCGAGGCCTTTACCGCAAACGTCACCTAACGCCATCACGATGTCATTCGCTGATTGCTCGACGGTGAAGAAATCACCGGGCAGTTGGCGCACCGCGAAAATCTCGCTCGCGATCTCAAAGTCACCGAACCGGACCAAACGCGGCGCACACAGTCGCCGGTGCACCTGCGCCGCTTCAAAGATCGACGTGTGCAGCTCAGCGTAGTCTCGCTGCAATTCTGCCAGTTTCGACTCGAGTTCCTGACGGCCCGGCTTCCGGGAAACCGTTCGGCGTGGCGCGTAAGTACGGACATCGAGAGCGGGTTTGGTCGCTAAGCGATTATTGAGAGAGTTCGTCATGAAAGCTCCGGTGTTAGTAACGCAAGATGTTATCTTGCGCGTATCCGCGGCGTCGCAAGTTAGCAACTTGCGCTACTCAGCCAACGAACTTATATCCGGTTCCGTGCACGGTAAGAATGAAACGTGGCTCTTCCGGATTCGGTTCCAACTTCTGCCGCAGGTGCACAATGTGTGTGTCCACGGTTCGCGTGTTCGGATAATTCTCGTAACCCCAAACGGCGTCCAACAGCCGATCGCGACTCAAAGTCTCCGCCGGATGCGCGACGAAGTATGCAAGCAACGCAAATTCTTTCGCGGAAAGTTCTACGCGCGAGCCGTTTCGCATTACTTCGTTGCGCCGAACATTCACTTCGACGTCGCTGAATCGATATATCTCGGGCTCAGGCGATTGCGGTGAAGCGCGACGCAAGACGGCTTTGACGCGCGCCATCAGCTCGCGAATCGAAAATGGCTTCGTCACATAATCATCGGCGCCAAGTTCCAGGCCGACAACTTTGTCGACTTCCTGACCACGCGCCGTCAGCATGATGATCGGCAGCGAAGGCTTCTTCGCTTTGAGTTGCTTGCATACATCCAAACCACTCATGCGCGGCATCATCACGTCGAGCACAATCAAATCCGGTTCCTCAGCCAACGCGCGCTCCAGCCCTTCCACTCCATCGCTCGCGCTAATGACTTCGTAGCCTTCGTACTCAAAGTTGTCGCGCAGACCGGCAACCATTGCCGGCTCGTCCTCGACAATCAAAATGCGCGTCTTCTTGCCGTTCAACACTTCGACGACGGCAGCGTCGCCATTTGAGTGTCCGTTAGATTTCACTTTGCTGCTCATGTTGGCTCCTCGAAAATTCTGTTGCTCTGCGCTTCTGTCAATTTCTTTCCGTTCAGCGGCAGCGACAGAATGAACTTACTTCCCTTGCCCGGCGTGCTCTCGACCGTAACATTGCCGCCGTGCGCGTTGGTGATGTGCCGAACCAGCGACAGGCCGAGGCCGCTTCCTTTTGTGTTATGCACGAGCGGGTCGCCGGTGCGATAGAACTTGTCGAAAATCTTTGTCTGCTCGCGTCGCGTGATACCGATGCCGCGATCCTCGACCTCCAATTTCACGGCGCCGTTCTCGCGATAGAGTCTGACGCCGAGAAACTTCTCTTCCGGCGAGTACTTCAATGCATTATTCACCAGATTGAGCAGCGCCCGCGCCATCGCCTCGCGATCGACGTAGACGGCCGGCAGGGTTTCGTCGATTTCCTCTTTCAAGGTAAATCCCTGCTGCTCGATTTGATAACGATACGAATCGAGAGTGTTGCGCACGAGATCGGCGATGTCAGTCTCGCGAAATTCGTATTCCTTGGCGCCGGCCTCGATGCGCGAGAAATCCAGAATGTTGTTGATGAGACCGGTGAGCCGCTCACTCTCTTTGCGAACGATGCGGTAGTACTCCTGCTTCTTTTCCTTGGTCGTGATGCGGCCCAGCTCCAGCGTCTCAGCATACAAACGAATCAAAGCCAGCGGTGTGCGCAGTTCGTGCGAGACGTTCGAGACGAAATCGGACTTAAGCTTTGCCAGCGCCATCTCTTTGCTCACGACGCGTTTGGTGAGGATGAGTCCGATCACAATCAACCCGGTGAGAATCCCGAGAATAATGAAGTTGCGACGCATCCAGGTTTGACCGATCTCTTTTATGCTCGTGCCCTGGTATCTAATTCCCATTGAAAGGCCGCCGAACACTTGCTCGAACCTGCGCCCCACCTCCGGCTTCCCTGCCCACCCGGCCGTCATGGCCAGCGGTTTCATCTCGCCCTTTCCTTCGTAGTCTGTGGGATAGATCATCATCTCGATCTGATTTCCACTCTGGTCGCGGGACTTCGCGTCAACGGCTTCTTTCAGCATTCCGGGAAAGAACGTCTGCTTAAGGTAGTGCGGATCAAAACACGCGCCGGCTACCACCGCACGATCCTTGGGCACATCAGGTAAGGTGAAGTACGCGGTGACGAGAAATGCCTGGCCTTCCTTACGCTTCGTTTGCTCGCTATAGAAGCTGAAGGGTCGCGCTTTCTTATTCAGGCCCTCGACCATCTGCCGCGTCTCACCGAGCCAACTGCGGGACATCTCTAAAAAGCGGTGGCGCTCTTTACTTACATACTCGTCTGCAAGTTGGGACGGCTGAGTCCGGAAAACAATTCCTTTTTCGTCCCACATGAAGGCATGAGCGAGCGATGGATTGCTTATCAACAGCGCGTCGAGCGCCTTCTCCTTCTCCTGGGCAGTGGTATTAGGTGAAGGAAAACTGTTGCGCGTGTCCTCCGTCATGGAGATGGCCTTTTTGACGATCGCCTTTTCCGTAATCGCGAGGTACTCACTGAAATCGCGGTGGATCGCGCCCTCTAGCACTTTGCCGCGCTCGAACGTTTTCAGTTGATAGAAGTTGACGACGATAAGGGCCGCCGCCGGCAGAAGCACGGCAACGCCGAGGGTCAGGATCAACCGAAATCGATTGAAGCCGCCCAGGAATTTTCGTTTCTTCATATCGGGACCTCTGACCAAATCGCGCTCAGTATAAGACGCATGGGCCACCGGCGTGTCAAGGTCAAGTAAAAAGATGTCAAGAGTTGTGAAGTGCGCCGCCAGCCGCAAGAACGGCACGGATTATCGTGTATGATGTCCGGCACAAAGGCCGCGATGCTCTTCCTTCAGTCCAATCTCGCCCAGTCTTTTCAATCCCCGTTTGTGCGTGTGCTGCTGGGGGCGATCGCGGTGGCGTTGCTCTACGTCTTTTACCGCGAAGTAAGAAAGATTCCCGCAAAGCTCTTCACGCTCATGATCACGGCGTTCGTCGACATGGTCGGACTGCTGATGATCATTCCGCTGCTGCCTTTTTACGTAAAGAGTTTGGGCGGCAACGGCATCGATGTACTCGGGTTTA
This sequence comes from Pyrinomonadaceae bacterium, assembly GCA_049273695.1. Taxonomy (GTDB): domain Bacteria; phylum Acidobacteriota; class Blastocatellia; order Pyrinomonadales; family Pyrinomonadaceae; genus UBA11740. Next base: position 165,696 of record JBASRE010000023.1, on the reverse strand, counting down.
ATCTCGGCATCGGCACTATTTCCGGAATCATCGTCGCCGCGTTCACTGTGGCGCAGCTTCTGAGTGCGCCGATGTGGGGAAGATTCTCTGATCGCGTCGGACGGCGGCCTACGTTGTTAATCGCCCTCGGCGCGGCGGGAATCTCGTATCTGGTCTTTGGCTTTGCGACGTCGCTTTGGGTTCTCTTCCTTTCGCGCATCGTGCAGGGCGCCGGCGGCGGCACGGTCGGCGTGATTCAGGCTTACGTCGCGGACTCAACCGATCCCAAGGATCGCGCACGTGCTCTGGGTTGGTTGTCCGCAACGACAAACCTGGGTGTTGCATTAGGTCCGGTGTTGGGATCGTTCGCGATCACGCTTGGCAAACGAGATTTGATGCCCGGAGCGGCGACGCTTCAGATGGGCCACGCGATGCCGGGCATCCTGGCCGCGGCGCTGTGCGGGCTGAACATGATTTTCGCGTGGCGCTACCTCACTGAATCCCGCGAAGCGTCGGCGCAAACTTCATCGGATGTCGCGCCGCGGAAGTCACGTGAAGCGGCCTGGAGCATCCTGGCCCAGCCGAGCGAACCTTCGTCACGTTTGATTCTGATTTACGCGATCAGCATCGGCGCGTTTCAAGGAAGTTTCTCGGTCCTCGCGTTGTTTCTCAACGCGCGTTTTCAGGTAAACGAGCAAACGATCGGGTACTTCTTCATGTACACCGGCGCCATCTCGGTCTTCGCGCGCGTGCTTTTGCTTGGACGCATGGTTGACTGGCTTGGTGAAGCAAAGTTGTCCCGGCTTGGTTTGATTTTGCTCGCGGCTGGTGTTGTCGGCATGCCACTCTCCCAGAATCTCGGGATGCTGGCGATCGCGACCGCATTAATTCCTCTTGGCACCGCCTTCACCTTCCCATGCGTAACAGCCCTATTGTCCCGCGTGATAAATCAACGCGAGCGCGGACTGTACATGGGCATGCAGCAGACTTACGGCGGGGTCGCGCGCATCATCGCGCCGTTATTCTACGGCTGGGCGTTTGACTCGTTGGGAGTGTCGTCGCCTTACTTCTTCTCGAGCGCGATCATCGCCGCGACGATCTTCCTGGGATTCGGACTTGATAAATACGTGAAGCAGGAGCGCGCGACTGCCGCCGGTTTGGCTCAGACCGTTCCGGCAAAGGAAGTCGCCGCCGCCAAATCCGGAAGCGCCGACTAATTACTGCAGCACCTTCGCGGCTTCGAGAACCTCTTCGGGCCGGGCCCTCACAAATAGATTTTCTGTCACCATTCGCCAGCGAATTGTTCCGGACGGGTCGATTAAGAACTCTGCCGGACGCGCAACGCCTGCGCCGTTTTCTCCCTGTCCCTCATGAACCAGATCATAGCGGCGAATCACCTCTAGTTTTGGATCGGACAGAAAAGTAAAAGTGTATCCGGTTTTGTTAACCATCATGTCGCGATTAATCTCAGGCGCATCGATGCTGATCGCCACGGGACGGATTCCGGCTTCGTTAAACTTACTCAGATTCTTTTGGATGCTCCGCAACTCGGAGTGACAGATCCCTCACCAATAGCCCCGGTAAAAAACCAGCAGCACGCCTTTTGGCGGCTTATTGTTAATTGGCTCAGTCAACAATTGAGCCAGCGTGACCGGCTTATTGTTCGGATCAGTGAGAGTGAAGTCGGGCGCCTTCTGTCCGACTTGTGGCGCGGCAGCCGATGCAGGCAGCCGCTTGCCCTCGACAAAGAACAAGAAAAGAAAACCGGCGAGAAGTAATACTCCAAGCGCTCCCGCCAACGAGCTGAAAATTTTTGAGACGATTCTCTTGTCAGGTTTGAAGGCACGGCGCAGGCCGACAAACAAGAGCACCATCGCAATTGCGAACAGGATCAGATTGACCCATGGAAAATCCCGCGTAATTGGCCACTCAATGAAGAGGAACGAATAGCTAAGGAACGCAAATAGAGTCAGCAGAAAACCCGCCCAGATTGGCCAATTGAACTTTTTCATGGTGGAACTATTTATCACAAAACAGCGTATTACAACCAGGAATTAGGCAACGCGAGCGATGTTGCTGCGTCTAAAACTTGAAAGACTTTTGAAATTCTTGAGCTTTTCCGCGCCTCAATGTTATCTTCATGGCGGCCGCGCTGGCCGTTGTCACCCATTGACCGTTTTCTTTAACTGAGGATCCGACATGCAGAAACTGCAACCGATGTTAGTTCGTCGCTTTATTGGTGTTTTAGCTACCGTTCTTGCCATCACAACTTTTGCCGTTGCCCAGGAGACTCCGCAGAGAGCCGCCTACGTAAAGATTAAGAACTTCGGGCAGATGGACGATCGCTTTTTCCGCGGCGCGCAGCCCAAGACTGAAGAGGATTACAAGGCGTTGGCCGCCCTGGGAATCAAGACGATCATCGACTTAACCGACGATCCAAAAGAGTACGAGAAGCCATTGGTCGAGTCTTTGGGAATGAAGTACGTACACATTCCCATGATTGCGAAAAAGTATCCCACTCCAGCAGCCACTGAAGCGTTCTTAAAAACCGTAAACGACCCAAGCACCGGAAAGTTCTACCTGCACTGCGCCGGCGGCCGGCATCGCACAGGCGCGATGGGTGCGGTCTATCGTTACGAGTTCTACAACTGGGACTTCGAAAAGGTTTACCAGGAAATGAAGCAATACGACTTCTACACGAGCTGGGGTCACGGCGCGTTCAAAGACTTCGTGAAGGACTACCACGCGAAGAAGCAAGCGAACAACGCGAACGCCGCTGAAGCGCCACAGAAGGACGACAAGAAGTAAGAACTATTCAGTTCATGAAAGAATTAGGCCGCTGTGATTTGATCACGGCGGCCTTTTCAATTGAGCCGGATAACAATTCTAAATGCGATCAGCTTTCGTCGTACTTTTCTTTGGCATCAACGCTCACAAACTCGTCAGTCTCGATTATGTACGCGGTAAGCTGATGTCCATAAACGCAGCCCGTGTCCAGCCCAATGGCTTTAGGACCGCGGCGCGGTTCTTTGGCCGGCCAATGCCCAAACAACACTATCTTTTCGCCATTGTAAACGTAATACCAGGGCGTGCCCTCGTCGCTTTCGCGGTCCGACCCCAGCGTGCGCATTCGAGTTAAATCGCCGGTGGTCTGCGAATGCAACGCGACGTTCGGCCGCAATCCGGCATGAACGACGAGATGCGTATTCAGGTCGATCACAAACGGCAAAGAGCTCAGAAAAGTCATGTAAGCGTCCTTCTCGCCTTTCAGCTCTTTGTGCGCTTCCTTCTGGGCGCTTTTCAACTCGACGTCTTCGCCGTACCAGTGTCGTCGAAGCAGCAAGTCATGATTCCCGATCACGGTTGAGAATCTCTTATCGGTCATGAAGAGTTCCAGCACTTCGCGACTCTTTGGGCCTTTGGTGATGAGGTCGCCAACTGAAATTACGCGATCGCTTTTTTTGAGTTTGACCTTGTCGATCAGGTCGGTGAGTTCATCGTAGCAGCCGTGGATGTCGCCAACTACGATGGTGCGTCCTTCGGATTGTGCCATTGCTTTTATTGATCAGTAAAACAGTTGAGCTGTTAATTACGCCGTCTCGCGCAGACTCTGAGTCCGCCCGACGAATCCATCTTTCTTAAGTTTCTTTGGCGTCATACGCCATTTCAGCTTTCCCTTGCCGCCTTTTGGTTCGCTCCATTTGTCGATACTGAGGCCGATACACGTCAACGACGCCGTCGGAACTTTGCACGCCTCACCGGTCAGGCGCTCGCAAAGGTCTTCAAATCCAGGATTATGGCCGACCAGCACAATCGTTTTATTACCATCATCCAGTCCTGAGATGACCTGGAGCAGCCGCCGAACGCTGGATTCGTAAATTCGCTCGTCATACGCAGGGGCTTTCTTCATGGCCGCGGCCGCCACAAACAACTTGGCCGTATCCGTGGCCCTGGTTGCGGGCGAGCTCAGAACGAGATCCGCTTTAACCCTTTTCCTTAACGCATATTTTCCGATTAGCTTGGAATCGTTGACACCCCGCTCGCTCAAGGGCCGGTCAAAATCTTTCAGGGCGGGGTCGTCCCAGCTCGACTTTCCATGTCGCAGAAGTAATAAGGTCTTCATCTTGTTTCCTGGCGGAAAATGGTTAAGTAAAATACCCTAGTTAGTCCGAGCTTATCAAACAGGAGGGTTTCAGACGCTCAGCGCGCGGAGCTGGATTCATTTACATTTAACACGCGTATGCCACAATCCAGGCGAATGATTTCATACGGACACCACCGCTACCCCGGGCGGTTATTCGTCGTTGAAGGTACCGACGGCAGCGGGAAGTCAACGCAACTTGCACTGCTCTATCAATGGTTAAAGTCGGAAGGCTATTCAGTCTTCTTTTCTGAGTGGAATTCGTCTCCACTGGTTAAAGACACAACCAGGCGAGCCAAGAAGCGGCGCCTTTTCACGCCCACAACTTTTTCTCTTTTGCACGCCACAGACTTTGCCGATCGAACTGAGCGCGACATTATTCCGCCGCTAAAAGCCGGCGCGATCGTTTTGGCGGACCGTTATATCTACACCGCATTCGCCCGCGACGTCGCGCGTGGCTGCGACGCTGCCTGGGTGCGCGAGCTTTACAAGTTTGCCGTCAGGCCCACCGCGGCGTTCTTCTTCCGCGCGCCGCTCGACGTGGCGATCGAGCGTATCGCCTCCGCGCGACCGCAGTTGAAGTACTACGAGGCGGGCATGGACATGGGCTGGGCGGACGACGAAGAAGACAGCTTCAAAGTCTTTCAAGGAAAGATTCTGGATGAGTACGAACGAATGCGGAGCGAATTTGGCTTGACGGTAATCGACGCCACCCAACCGATTCACACGCAACAGCGCCAGATGCGCGACATTGTGAGCCGCCATTTGAAGGAGACGCTCAAAGAAAAGGCAGGCCCCGCCAAATGAAGGAAGTTAAATTCTACGGTACGGCGTTGCCGGGTATCGATGTCGAGCCATACAGCGGCAAGCTGATTGTCATTGAGGGCACCGACGGCGTTGGGCGTTCGACGCATGTCGCGTTGCTGCGGACCTGGTTGGAGTCCGCGGGATATGCAGTGCTCGATACCGGCATGACTCGATCAGTGCTGGCGGGCCGCGGCATTAAGAATGCCCGCACGGGGCACACCCTGGGCCGCCTGACTCTACAGCTATTTTACGCAACAGATTTCGCGGACCGTTTAGAGAATGAAATCATCCCGGCCCTGCGCGCCGGCTTCGTCGTGCTCACTGACCGCTACATCTATTCCGCGATTGCGCGCGCAGTCGTGCGGGGCGCCGATCCAGAATGGATTCGCAGCATTTACGGGATTGCTTTGGTGCCCGACGCCGTGTTCTATCTGCGAATGCCTTCGGCGGAACCGCTCGCGCGCCGCGTGTTGGGGTCAGGACGCGGCTTTGACTACTGGGAATCAGGGATGGACCTCGGACTGGCAAACGACTACTACGACAGTTTCATCGCCTATCAGAAACTATTGCTGAAGGAATTCGACCGCATGAGCGGCGAGTACGGTTTTCACGTCATGGACGCGTCGCGGCCGCTGAAGCGAACTTCGACTGCGCTGCGACGTTCGATCGCGCGGCTAATCGAAGACGAGCCGATAATGACAACCGCCCAGAGTCTGAAGGCCGTGCCACCCACCAAACTCGCGTCCGTTCCCCCGATCGCAGCAGCCACGCCAGAGCGGCCAGTACCAAGCGGCGAGTTGCGCGAGAAGAAGTCTGCATGAAGATTGCCGCTATCGATGTGGGGTCGAACTCGATCAAGCTGGTCGTGGTCGATGCGGCCGCCAGCGATTCGTTCGCGGTCCTCGCGCGCGAGAAAGAAACGATTCGCCTCGGTCACGACACTTTGCTCAAGGGACGTCTTTCGCCGGATGCAATCGGCCGCGCCGCCGACTGCATCAAGCGCTTTCGCGCCATTGCCGAGACTCGCGGCGCTGAAAGAATCTTTGCGGTGGCGACCGCATCTGTCCGCGAGGCCGCAAACTCAGCTCAATTCATCAGTGACATCGAGCGCAAGGCCGGCGTTGAAGTCGAGGTCCTCTCGGCCATCGAAGAAGCACGCTTGATTGGCTTGGCCGCCGCCCAAAACTGTGGTCGCCCGGGCGCGGTAATTCTGAACATCGACATCGGGGGCGGCTCGACTGAGATTTCACTGATGCGCGACGGTGCGCCTGAGCGTCTGTTATCGGTAAAGCTGGGCGCGGTTGGGTTGGCGGAAAGCTACATCCATTCTGACCCACCGAAACAGAAACAATTGAAAGCTTTGCGAGAGGAAGTTCAGGCAGCGCTTGAAATGCCCGCCCGCGAATTGAGAGGTGACCGTTGGCAGCTTACCACCGGAACCTCAGGTACGATTTTGGCAATTGGCAATGCGCTGCGCCTGCGCGCTCTGAGCCAGGGTCGCGAACCTGAAGGCGCCCAGCCGGCCGGCGATGAAATCAAAATCGGGAAGTTGGTGGCTTTCAATTCGAGAATGCAGGCGATGAGCTTTTCCGAACGCCGCGCCGTTCCGGGGATCAGCAACCAAAGGTCGGAGATTATTGTCGCCGGCGGCCAGATTCTCGAAGGCGTAATGCTCGCCCTGAAGATTGAATCGCTGCGCACCTGCAGTTGGGCCTTACGCGAAGGGGTAATTATCGATCGGCTGCGGGAGATTGAGGCTGAATCGCGCCCGCCGCTGCCGGATTTTTCAGATTATCGTCTGCGAGGTGTACACGCCGTCGGCCGGCGGTTTGGTTATGAAGAAGCGCATGCGCACCAGGTAGCGCGACTCGCGGAGAGAGTCTTCGACTACTTGATGCGATCAGACCTGGCGGTACTGAACCGGCATCACCGGACCCTTCTGTCAGCGGCGGCGCTCTTGCACGATGCCGGTTATCACATCGCGCACGAGTCTCATCACAAGCATGCCCTCTACCTGATCAGGCACTCTGAATTGACGGGATTCTCTGAGGCGGAGCGTGAGGTGATCGCTAACGTGGCGCGCTACCATCGCGGCCCTGAGCCCAAGGAGCGCCACGAAGACTATGCGGCGCTGGACGAAACGGATCGCGAAACCGTCGACTCGCTCGCGGCCATTCTGCGCATCGCGGACGCGCTCGATCGCCGCCATGATTCTCGCGTGACTGATTTGCGGTGCGTGCGCAACGGCCGCGTAGTGCAGATCGAATTGCAGTCTTCGACAAATTGCGACCGCGAGATTTTCGCGGCGGAGCAGAAGTGCACGCTGTTTGAGCAGGTGTTTGACTGCCAACTGACCTTCAGCCGGCGTCAAGCGATCAAACGGGCCTGATACCAGACCATCGCACCACATCAATTTATGGCTAAAGCGAAAATTCGTGGACTGGACTGTGCGGCGCCGGCCGATCAAATGATCCGGCTGGTGTTACGCGCGCAAGTTAACAGCATGTGCCGCCATCGCGATAAGGCGATCAACTGGAAAGATCCCGAAGGCGTGCACGACATGCGCGTGCTCTCGCGGCGGTTGCGGAGTGCGATTAACGATTTCAAACCGTATTACCGGAAAGGAAGTTTGCCACGCCCGAAACTGAGCGTGGTCGCCGACGTCCTGGGAGCAGTGCGCGATGAAGATGTCGCGCTCATGGCGCTTCAGGAATTGAAGTCGCAAGCGAATGGCGTAGCAGCTGAGGGCGTCAAGCTTTTGATCAGAGAACGTCAGGACCAGAGGAAGGGGTCACGCGCTGCACTCAAAGCCGCGATTGAGGATTCTGCCATTGATAGTCTTCGCTATGACTTTCTCGCGAAGTTGCTAACGATGACGATGGCGATCCCAACGAAAAGCACTGGGCCGGAAACTGCTGAAAGCCCCATTTCCTTTCGCGAGCTGGGCGTTCTGGTAATCAAAGAGCGGGTTGTGGACTTCATCGCGGCGAGTCCCTGTCTTTATCATCCTTACAAGATTAACAAGCTTCACAAGTTGCGGATTTTGGCGAAGCGTCTGCGCTATTCAATGGAATTGTTCGCCCGCTGCGGAGCCAAGGAGCTGGAGGTGATGGCCAAGGCTGTCGCTGAAATGCAGACAGCCCTTGGCGAATTACATGATTGCGACGTTTGGATCCGCGATCTTGGCGCGCGATTGAAGCGTCTGTCGCGCAAGGATGCAGTCGAACCAAACGACGAGAAATTGCGGGCGGGCGCCACCTGGTTACTGGAACATTTCGCCACCGAACGCATGGAACATTACAAAGATGCGCTCGTGTTGTGGGACCAGTGGCAGGCGGAGAAGTTTACTGAGAAGATCGACTTGCTACTTCAGAAGATGGGCATGCCGGTCGAGTCCCAACCAACCGCAACATCGACTTCGCAATCTCGGGCGGCCTAGCTGGTTATTTGTAGATGTAGGTCTGGCTATCCTTTTGCGACCATTCAACGCTGTCGATATTGTCGCGGTCTGATGCCAGAATCTCTTCACTCAGGCGGTCAGTGCTGACATTCGCTTTCATGTTCACCAAATAGACAATCTTGCCCATCGGTTTGTCTTCATCGGGACGATTCAACTCGCGAAGTTCCATATCGAACCGATGCCGCTTGAACAATGCTTTCAGCACGTCGTGCGTGCTCTCGACGTTCTTAGTGGCGACGCTAATTTCCATCGAGCGAAAGACCTGTGACTGCTCAAACCACTCCAGAATCCCCAGCGAGAGCATCACAAAAAGGCTCAGAATAACTGCCATGTCCCAGCGGCCTACGCCTGCGGCCAAACCGACTCCGAGACATACCAGCAGGACGGTAATTTCTTTCGGGTCGCGTATGTTCGTGCGAAAACGCACGAGCGACGCCGCCGCGAAAATTCCGAACGCGCGCGCGGCGCTGTCGCCGACGACCATCATCATCGCCGCGGCAACAACGGCCATCAGAATCTGTGTCTGCCCGACATAAGGATTGCGACGGCTGTTGGCCACGCCGCGACGCGGCCTGAACGCGAGAATGGCTGCCAGCAGCGCGGCCAGCGAGAACCGCAGTGCTACCGTCGCCGCGGTCGATTGCCAGCTGCCGGAGGTGGCCGGATGTACATCGGGATTGTCCTGCCCAAACAAGTCGCCGAACAGCGTGCCACCGCCGGTTGGCTTTTGAGTTTGGGGCGAGGTGTTCGGTGCGCCAGGAGACGGTCTTGCCGTCGAACCTGAGCCAACGCCAGCGTCGGACGTCACCGCTGCGTTATCGAGCTTTGTTTCATGGCGCAAGACGTAAGACAGCGCGCCGCTAATCAGCAAGATCGCGGTGAACGTCCCCAGCACTACCACCGTCAGCTTGTTCATGTCTTAATCCCTTCGTTTCGAGCGATGGCGCGCTGAAGACAAAATCACTGCGCATGCCTCGCCCACAAGCGCCGCTTCAGCGGATGAACACTCCCGCCCGCGGGCGAGCTGTTGCGACCTTCAAAAAACAGTTGGCTGTTGAATGGTTCTTCGCCAACGCCAATTGGCGGTTTCTTGTACTCTCCGTCGGCAGTCAAGATACGCGCCGTGACGTTGTCGCGCAGGTACGCGGAGAGCACGACATCTTTCAAATAGGCCCGGTGCTGCGGATCGAGGATCGGCGTCACGACCTCGACGCGACGATCCATGTTTCGCGCCATCCAGTCAGCCGAGCCGATGTAGACCTCGTCTTCTCCGCCGTTGGCAAAGTGGAAGATGCGGCTATGTTCAAGAAAGCGGCCGACGATGCTGCGGACATTGACGGTTTGGGAAAGACCGCTAACTCCCGGCCGCAACATGCACGAGCCACGCACAATCAGATCGATTTTTACGCCCGCTTGCGACGCACGGTAAAGCGCATCGATCGTGTCGAGATCGGTGAGGCGATTAATTTTGGCGGTAATGCCCGCCGGACGCCCCGCTTCGGCATTGCTCGTCTCACGCTCGATTAGCTTGAGCATCCGAGCGCGCAAGTTAACCGGCGCGATCATGAGGCGCTTGTATTCTTTCTGCAGCGAAAAACCCGTCAGAAAATTGAAGAGGTCGGTTGCGTCCTCGCCAATCTCTGGGTCGCTGGTCAGCACACCCAGGTCGGTGTAAAGCCGCGATGTGGTTGGATTGTAATTCCCGGTCGAGACGTGCGTGTATGTCTTTAGACCGTCTTCTTCGCGCCGCACGACCAGCGCAACCTTACTGTGCGTCTTTAGATTAACCAGACCATAAACAACGTGCACGCCGGCTTCCGCCAGGCGCGTGGCCCATTCGATATTGTTCTCTTCGTCGAAACGCGCCTTGATTTCTACGACTGCGGTCACTTGCTTGCCGCGCTCGCTGGCCTCGATCAGGGCCTTTGGAATTGGCGAGTTCTTTCCGGTTCGATAGAGACAAATCTTAATCGCGACCACTTGCGGATCACGAGCGGCCGCCTGAATGAACTCAATCACGGTCGTGTAAGACGTGTACGGATGATGCAGCAGGACGTCCTGTTTCTTAAGCGCTTCGAATGGCGATATCTTCCGGCGCAACGGGGCCGGCACGGTCATCTGGATCGGCTTATCTTTGAGGGCAGGCAGATCGAGATCGTAAAGTTGCATCAGGCCGCCTGCGCTTAGCACCGAGTCAACTTCATAAACATCATCCGGCTTGATCTCGAGAGAATGGGTCAAATACTCGACCATTTGGCGGGGCATCTTCGATGAGACTTCCAGTCTGACCGGCAGCCCGAACCGCCGCTCGCGCAGTGACTCTTTGATCATGCCCAAAAGGTCTGCGGCCTTGTCTTCCCTGATTTCCACATCCGCGTCGCGGGTGACACGAAACAGGTATCCGTTGCTTAGCTGGGCGCTGACAAACAGTTCCTGAATGTTCGCTTCGATCAATTCTTCCAACAGCACAAACCTATTTTCGGTTTGCGTCACCGGCACAAGTCTTTGGCACAGGGGTGGGACCTTAATGCGGACAAACCGGACGGTGTCCTCGGATGCAAACTCGCCGCTGATGAGGGCGCCGGTATGAGCATGATCAGCGTGACGCTCGGCCGTCAGTCCGATGTTCAAGCTCAAATTGGACATGTATGGAAACGGGCGGGACGGATCGACCGCCTGCGGCGTGAGCATCAGAAAAACATTCCTCTTAAAGTACTCCGCAAGCCGCCGCTTATCTGTCTTATTCAAGGAAGAGTACGAAACGATCTCGACGCCCGCCTCTTTCAGCCCGGGGAGCACTTTGTCGCGCAATAAACGGTTGTGTTCCTTGACCATCGGCACGACACGCTCGCGAATCATTCTCAACTGATCGATAGGCGTTAATTCGCCGGGCATTGGTTCGAGTTCATCGGCCTCGAGCATTTCCTTCAAGCCCGAAACCCGAACCATAAAGAACTCGTCGAGATTGCTGGAGAAGACAGCGAGAAACTTAAGCCGCTCGAGCAGGGGCACGGAAGTGTCTGCCGCCTCTTCGAGCAGCCTCCGGAAGAACTCCAGTTGCATCAGGTCGCGGTTAAAAACCGACCAGGCGAGAAATTGGTCCGTGCTCGCTCGCTTCGTGAGGTTCGCTTTTCGCTCAGGATCGAACAGGGTTTGTTTTCTTTTAGATGTCATACTGGCTTTACGGTTCCCCTCCCCGCTGGCGGGGAGGGGCGGAGGGGGTTGACGCCGTCGGCCTAACCTCTCCCCTAACCCCTCTCCGCTTGCGGAGAGGGGCAAACGCCCTTAGTTCGAGCAGCGCGCGGTAATGATCATGTTTGCTTTGCGGGTGAACTCGGCCGTCCATTCCTCGGCCGGGCGATCGCGTTCATCGTTGCGTGAAGCGCGAAAGACCTTCGTGATCGTGCCGTTGGTTTTTTCGGCATCCAGCAGCCTTTGTAAACCGTCGGCGAGAAGCTGACGGCCGGCTTCGCTGATTTTCGCGTCGCCGACACTCTTCGCGGCCGTCGTGCACTGTCCGCCGCTGAGTTTGATTGGATCTTTTTTCTTCCAACCATCGAGCTTTGCTTTATTCTCGCTGGCGCTTGAGTAACCGAACGTTGATCCCATATCGCCGACATAGAACACCGCCTCGCCGGGTTTGCACGTGCGCCGGTTGCCGTCCCTGCTTGAATCGAGACACGCGATCTTGTGATTGTCGGTCTTGGTATCACCGTGATCGATGAACCCCAGCCAGAGTTTGAACGCATCAATGTGGGCACGCGGCGCGCCACCGTTCGAAAGCTTCGCGAGAGTCTCAGACAACCCGGCTGAATCTTTGTTGTTGCAGTTCACATCGATGCCGCGGCCGAGTGACATCTCGATTCCGGCAGCGGGTTGAAACGGAGTCCACTGAGCGCCCTGAAAACCTTTCGTCAGGCTCTTCTGACAATCAGGACAATTTACATCCGCAACCCATTCATCATCGGCAAAGAAGCCGAGCGCTTGTGAGAATCTTGACGACAGGAACTCTCCCTGAATTTCTCCGTTGCGGCGGTCCTTCGCTTGCCCTTTGAAATGCGGCTTTACTTTGTAGCGAACCAACTCGCCATCACCGTCGACATTGCCCGGCACCGAACAATGAAATTTCGGAGTCGTCCCCGCCCCGGGACTTTCATCCTTGTTGGCGACGCATTGAATTGGTCGCGCGATCCCGTTCGCATCAACCGGTGGCGAACCGCGGCGCGGGCCAGCGGCCACGTTGAAGCCCAGGACCGGGTCATAACCCGGATGGGGCGCACGCCAAACTGACGCAGAGCGCTCGGCGCGTTCGCGCTCCTCTTGCGAGAAGCACACTTGTTGCGCTGCCGCGCTATTCGCGAAAGCGATTCCTACCAGGACGACGACGAATGCGATAAATATGCGAGACGATTTTCTTAACACGGATATCCCCTCAATCTGTAAATTTCGATCGGCAACCGATGCGACGCCAATCCCTCAGTCCGTTGGGGGAAAAGACTAATTGCGCGTACTGAGTTGTTTGTAACGCCAAACAGATTAGCATTTTTGGCGGCTGTTTCAGAATAGGACGTGGCACAGACTTCAGTCTGTGGTTTCAAGTTACAGAAAACGCGAGTTGAATCACAGACTGAAGTCTGTGCCACTCGGCGCGTCACTTTCGGGTGTTAGCCGCGCTGGCGAGGGTTTCCCGCGGCGAGGTGTTGAGGCGGCTGAAATCCGGGTGAAGGAAAACCACGCGCCCGGCGACGATTGTCGCGACCGCCGCGCCCGTCATCGTCCGTCCGTTGAATGGCGTGTTGCGGCTTCTCGATGCCGAGCGCGAAACATCAAACGTCCACGTCATCTCCGGATCGAGAATCGTCACATCGGCTCGCGAGCCGGGCCGGAACGCGCCCCGGTCCTCAAGCTTCAGAATGCGCGCGGGGTTTGTCGCGCACAGTTCCACGAAGCGCTCGAGCGAGATCACACCCTGCTTCACCAGACCGTCCATCGCTAAACCAACAGAAGTTTCCAGACCGATAATTCCGAATGGAGCTTGATCGAATTCGAGTTCTTTCTCATCGGCGTGATGCGGCGCATGGTCACTCGCGATCGCGTCGATCGTCCCGTCACCCAGGCCTTCGAGAATTGCTTCGACATGATCGCGACTGCGCAGCGGCGGGTTCATCTTGGTGTTCGTGTCGTAAGCCCGAGCTCCCCGCTCTCCCGCCACCGCGTCGTCGGTCAAGGTCCAATGATGCGGCGCAACTTCGCAGGTGACCGACAGCCCTCTTTCTCTCGCCCGCCGCACGGCCGCAATCGCGCCGCGCGTCGAAAGATGCGCCAGGTGAACGCGAGCGCCGCTGAGTTCAGCCAGCGCGCAATCACGCAAAGCGTCAACTTCTTCAGCCGTCGCGGGCACACCGCGCAAACCGAGTACAAGCGACCAGTGGCCTTCGTGCATTACACCGCCGCGCGCGAGCGACTTGTCTTCACAATGATCGATGATCGGTAAATCGAATCCGCGCGCGTATTCCATCGCGCGGCGCATCATCGCCGAAGTCGGCACGGAACGCCCATCGTCAGACACCGCGACGATCCCGGCGTCTTTCATCTCACCCATCTCGGCGAGCTCCGACCCGTCGGAGTTCTTCGTGACCGCTCCGATCGGAAGCACGCTGGCCAGATTCGCTCGCTCAGCTTGTTCGATCACAAATCGCGTCACCGCGGCGTTGTCGTTGACGGGCTGCGTGTTCGGCATCGCACAAACCGTGGTAAAGCCGCCGGCCACGGCCGCTGCGGCGCCGCTGGCAATCGTCTCTTTGTATTCCTGGCCCGGCTCGCGCAGGTGCACGTGCATGTCGACGAAGCCGGGAGCAACAATCAAGCCCGTGGCGTCGATCACTTCGGCGCCTTCGGGTGTCGCATCACTATGGCTTGTAAGTCCCACCACGCGGCCGTCCTCGATGAAGAGACTCTTACCAGTGTTGGTTCCCTGCCCCGGGTCGACGATGTATCCGTTTTTGATTAAGAGGCGCATCGTTTAATTGCGAGTCCCCCGCGTTTGGTGTCGAGTTCGGCCGCGCACGCCGCCCGCGGCGCGCGAATCCGAGTCATCTTCAGCCGGATGCCCTGCGGGCGTCTCGGCACCCTCGGATCCTGCCAGCAAGTAAAGCACCGCCATGCGCACGGCTACACCGTTTGTGACCTGGTCGAGAATCAGCGACCGCCCGCCGTCCGCAATCTCGGAAGAAACTTCGATGCCGCGATTCATCGGCCCCGGGTGCATGACAATCGCGTCGGGGGCGGCGAGTTTCAGATGATTCGCGTGCAAACCGTAATGCACCGCGTACTCGCGCATGGACGGAAAGAACGCATCGGTCTGACGCTCGCGCTGAATTCGCAGCACCATCACGACGTCGGCATCGGCAACCGCGTCTTCAATGCGTTGCTCAACTTGAACGCCCTGCTCGATCAATTCCGCGAATTCGCGCGGGACGAGCGTCCCGGGCCCGGCGACGCTGACCGTCGCCCCTAACTTAGACAGCAGATAAACGTTCGAGCGTGCAACGCGCGAGTGCAGGATGTCGCCGATAATCGCGACCTTCAGACCTTCAATCCCATTTTTGTGTTCACGAATCGTGAGCGCGTCGAGCAGCGCCTGGGTCGGATGTTCGTGCGAACCGTCGCCCGCATTGACGATGGCGGCATCGCACACGCGCGTCAGGTGATAAGGCGCGCCGGCGGAAGAATGGCGAATCACGATGCAGTCGGGGGACATCGCCTGAAGATTGCGGGCCGTGTCCAGCAGCGTCTCGCCTTTTGAGACACTCGACGTTGACACGCTGATGTTGATGGCGTCGGCTGACAAACGTTTCGCGGCAATCTCAAACGAAGTGCGCGTGCGCGTGGAAGCTTCGAAGAAAAGATTGATCACGGTGCGACCACGTAAGGCCGGGACCTTTTTTATTTCTCGCCTTGAGATATCGCGGAACGACTCAGCGGTATCGAGCAGATGTGTGATTTGCTCGGCCGAGAGTTCGCGAATGCCCAGTAGGTGTTTCATCCGAAAAACCTGTCAGTTGTCAGTGGTCAGTCGTCAGTTGTCAGTTGCAATGCCAGAGGTTCGAGAACAACTGACGACTGACAACGAACAACTGACTCCCAATATAAAAAAAGCGGCCTCGAAGGCCGCTTCACGCTGCCGCTTCGGCTGCGGGTCGCTCGACGATCAGGACTCCTTCATCCTCGTCAAAGTCCGTCAGCATCACCTTAATAATCTCACTCTTTTTCGTTGGCACATGTTTGCCGATGTAGTCTGCCTGAATCGGCAGCTCGCGATGTTCGTTGCCACGATCGACCAGGACGGCGAGTTGCACGCGTCGCGGCCGCCCGAAATCGATCAGCTGATCCAGCGCCGCGCGCACTGTGCGCCCGGTGTAGAGCACGTCGTCTACCAGAACGATCGTGCGGTTCTCGATGTCGCCCGGCAATTCAGTTCCGCTGACAATCGGTTTTGCCCCGACTGTCGAAAGGTCGTCGCGATACAAAGTGATGTCGAGGATGCCAACCGGCGGACGCGTGCCTTCGAGATCTTCAATTTTATCGGCGATCCGGTTCGCCAGCGGCACACCGCGACGGCGGATTCCGACCAAAACCAGATCCGTTAAGCCGTGATTTTCTTCGACGATTTCAGAAGCGAGTCGGGCAAGCGCGCGATTGATTCGCGCGTCGTCCATGATGCGGGCCTTTTCAGTGAATTCCACCGGCGTCAAATACTAACAAGGCAAGCGACAGGTGACAAGCGACGAGCCAAGGTTCGTGCTTTACTTTGCATTTCTTTGCGTCTTTGCGCCTTGGCGTGAGACCTATCCGTTCGAAAAAGCTAGTTCACGCAAAGGAGCAAAGGATCGCCCAGTCAAATTAGCGCTGTACCATACCGACAGTGACAAGTTACAAGTGACAAGCTAAACTTCGCTTCCGGCTCATCACTCGTCACTTGTCACTCTACAGTTCAATCGTCCGTCCACTTCTCTTTCGCCTGCCGGCAGAGACGGCGCACCACTTCGCTTTATCATCGATGTCCGGAGCGTTGCGCGTGGAAGCTGTTCGCAATGCAGTGGAAAAGGGGTACAAAAGAGCGCCATTCGGAAAACTGAAACGGTTCGGGCTGACTTTTTCGAACCCGGTCGGCCTCGCTGCAGGTTTCGACAAGAACGGTGAGGCGGCGGATGCGCTCTGCGCACTCGGATTTGGATTTATTGAAGTTGGAACTGTGACAAGCGAAGCCCAACCCGGCAATCCGAAGCCGCGCATTTTTCGCTTGCCGAAGGATCGCGCGCTGATCAATCGGCTTGGTTTCAACAATTCTGGCGCGAAGCAGGTCGTAAAGAACTTGAAGACGCACCGAGCGGATTGCGTGCTTGGAATCAACATCGGCAAGTCGCGCAGCGTTCCCGTCGAGAAGGCGATTCCCGACTATCTGAAGACATTCGGCATTGTTTACGAAATCGCGGACTACATCGCCGTTAATGTCAGTTCGCCCAATACGCCGCAGTTGCGCGAGTTGCAGCAACCGGACTTGCTCAACGACCTGCTGACTTCGTTGCAGCGTCGCAATCGCGAACTTGCGGAAAAATATTCGCTGACAGCGCCGCGGCCGCTGCTGCTGAAAATCGCGCCCGACCTGAGCGAAGACGAACTCCGGGCTATCATCGCGGTCGCGCAGGAAAACAAAGTCTCGGGTATCATCGCAACGAACACGAGCGTTAACCGTGAAGGATTGCAAACCTCGAATACGCGGGTCGCTGAGATCGGCGAGGGCGGTTTGAGCGGCGCGCCACTCAGCAATCGTTCGAACGACGTCATTCGAATGATTTATCGTCTGACCAATGGAACAATGCCCGTCGTTGGCGTTGGTGGAGTGTTCACGGCGGAAGACGCGTGGGAAAAGATTTGCGCGGGCGCGAGTTTGATTCAAATCTATACGGGTTTCATTTACGAAGGACCGAGCATTGCGCGGCGGATCAATGAAGGCTTGCGTCAGATCGTTTCAAAAGAAGGATTCGTATCTCTGGATGAAGCGGTAGGATCTCGAGCATAACGGTACGCACGCCTCCGGCGTGGTGCATGCCAGAGGCATGCGTACCGAATACCGGTAATGACGAGTGTACAAGACAAACTAATCGTTGCCCTCGATGTTGAGACTGCCGACGGCGCGTTGGCGATGTTCGAAGAATTGCGGAGTGTCGCCGGCATGTTCAAGATCGGTTCGCAGCTTTTCACCGCTGCTGGACCCGATATCGTCCGCGGGATCGTGGCGAGTGGCGGCAAAATTTTCCTCGATCTAAAATTTCATGACATTCCGAACACAGTCGCGGCCGCCGGGGTCGAAGCGACGCGGCTGGGCGTTTCAATTTTCAACGTACACGCGAGCGGCGGAGTGGAAATGATGAAGCGCACAGCCGATGCAGTGGCCGAAACTGCTTTGCGCGAAGGTATCGAAAGACCGAAGGTCATCGCGGTGACGCTACTAACCAGCATGGACGATGCAACGCTCGGGGACATTGGTATCGACAGGGCCGCAAAACAGCTTGTGGCCCACTTCGCCCGCGCCGCTGCCGACAGCGCCCTCGATGGCGTAGTCGCCTCGCCGCAGGAAATCGAACTAATCCGATCGTCGGTACCTCAACAAGAATTCTTAATCGTGACCCCGGGCATCCGGTCTGCCACCGATGCCGCGAACGATCAGCGGCGGACCATGACCGCCGCCGAAGCTGTGCGTGCCGGAGCTGATTATCTTGTCGTCGGCAGGCCTATTACCGCGGCCGTTAATCGAGTTGAAGCTGCGCGCCGCATCGTGGTTGATATGACCGCAGCGCTCAACGACTGATTATGAGCCACAGATACACACGGATCAGCACAAATTGAGTTGCATTTTCTCATCCGTGAAGATCTGTGTTCGTCGGTGGCTTTCATCTGGAACAAAGTCCGCTGCAAAGCGTTGATTAGGAATGACGTTGCGCCGCCCCTCACCTGTCTCTTATCATTCGAACGTGCACCGAAAAGTCACCTCACGAATCGCAGCATGTCTGGCCGCCGTGGTCTTGACGCTCACGATCGTACATGCGCAGCAAACGCGGGAAGCGGTAGTCGCTCCGTTCAATTCAGCGGTGTATCGCGTCGGTGAACGACTGACCTACGACGTGTCGTTCGCGCAGTTCGTGAGCGCGGCGCATGTCGAGATGTTTGTCGCCGGTCGTGGCCGTTACTTCGATCGCGAAGGCATCGAACTCCGCGCGCATGTCGAAACGTCCGGCATAGTCAACGTGGCGCTGCTCGCGCTCAACACCGATTACATTACGTACGTGGATACCTTCACCGGATTGCCTTATCGCTCGCAAATTGTCGTGCGTGAAGCCGGCCGTGCGACTGAAGCGGCAAGCGACTACAACCAGGCTGCCGGCACCGAAGCAATCCCCGGAAAGCGCGCGGGCGAGGTCGTCGGCACGTACGACTTGCTGTCCACCGTTTACCGCATGCGCGCGATGCCTTTGGCGGAAGGCGTTTCGTTTTCAATCAATGTCCGCAACGACACACAGGATTATCAGGCCGACGTCAAGATTATCGGTCGCCAGTTGATCAAGTCGAAGGTTGGTTCATTCAACACACTCGTCGCGCGCGTGAGTGTGAGTTCGGGACCGCTTTCAAACATTCGTGTTTATCTGACGGAGGATGAATGGCATGTCCCGGTGCTGGTCACGGCGAAACACAAAGACGGAGAGATTCGCGCAGAGTTAGCCGCCTCGCACCTGGCGACGCCGCCGCCAACCCCGACGCCCACACCACAGAGAGTCGTGCCACCTTCTGACGGGCGAGCGTTGGTGCCAGTTCCGAGCCCGACCATACCGGCGTCCGCAACCCGCTTGAACCTCCCGTTCAGTGTGGGCGAACAATTGAACTATCAGGTGTTTCTTGGAGCGACCGAGCAGGCTGTTGGGTCGGCGAGTTTTTCCGTCACCGCGCGCGGGCGTTATTTCAATCGTGATGGCTTATTGCTGACCGCGACTGCGCAAACGACGAACGCGGGTGCGCGTGTGTTTTATGTGAACGACAAGATTTCGTCCTACGTCGATCCGGAAACGTTGCTTCCCTTTCGCACTGAGATGAATTTTGCCGAAGGCCAGTGGCGCAACACACGGGGTTACAACATCGATCAGAATCGTGGCACTGTGATAACCGACGATCGCAAGCGAATCGATATTCCGGTGGGCACGCACGACTTAATTTCTCTGCTCTACGCGATTCGCACGTTTGATTTGTCGCCGCCCTCAACGGCTTTGTCACAGGCAAAGCGAAACGCGATTTCTATACTCGCTATTAATCAACCGCGCACTCTATTTGTCACCGCGCAGAAGCGCGAAACGATTGAGCTTAACGGTCAAAAAGTTCCCGCGCTCCTACTGACGTTAACCAGCGATGACGGCACGGCGGACAAGCTGCAACTACGACTTTGGGTGGGTGATGATTACAGACACCTGCCGCTGAGGATTGCCTTGGTGACGCCGCTCGGACCCGTGCGCGCGGATCTTACGATCAGGGCGAACGTCCCCCGCTAATTCACACAGCTAAAAACCGTCCCACAAAACATCAGCAAAAGGTTGGCAGGCGGCATAAGACGCAGTATAAGAGGCTTATGCCCAACCGTTGGGCATAATACTTAGTTCGGCCGCTCCTCTTGTGCTAAACAAATGGAATTTGATCTAACGTTTGAATGCCCATCCTTTGAATGCAGGTCCCGCATTCGACTGGACGATGTCCTCTCATCGAGAAGAACTTTTCCTGTGGTTATTTGTCCATCTTGCGAACGGCTGCTGGAATTGCAGGTGTCCCAAGGCGGGAGTATTGGCGGCACGTACTCCCACCTGTCGCTGCAATTTGAAGTTAGAACCATCCGAACTTCCGATTTGGCTAAGATTCCCGAGGAGATCGTTCTGACCATTAAGGAGGCGATCCGCTGTTTTGCGGCCGGTTCCTACTACGGATGCGCGGCAATGTGTCGCCGTATTGTTGAGGGAATCGTCGTCACCAAGAATGCTCGCGGCAATAACTTGAAACAAAAGATCGACGATCTCGGTAATAAAAAACTCATATCAGAGCGTGTAGCTTGGGAAGACCAGTGGGTTCGTTCTCTTGGGAACATAGCTTGCCACTTCGATACAATTTCGGAAAACCAAATTACGTTTGACGTTGCTTGGGTTTGCTTAGCTACTGCTTATGAGGTGGCAAAGGAAGTTTTTCTTGGAACGTCGGATAGATGGTCACTTAGGTTGTACGGCATCGAACGCTTTAATGATCGGTCAAACAATGACAGCTGAACTCCGAAAGGACATCGGACAACTCATTGGGCCGGAGCGGCGAAAGAATGGCTGACACGCTGTTAGCCGATAGTTCTCAGCCTGAATTGAATCGCGCTACCCCGTCAACGCTGATGATATACGGTTAGACTTTTGTTCATGAGAAGCGATTCTTCGCAATATGTATCAGGTTGGAAGACCGCAGATGATTGGGCGACCGCAAAGGAACGGCTAACAGCTAATCCGTCCGTTAACGATTGGTCTCAAGTCTTCAAGGACTTCTTCGAAACGAGACTCGCACTGCGTTATCTTCAACCGATTCAACTATTGCAGGAACATGGCACCTTACAGGGTGAGGGTTTTTCAATCGCAGCAATTCAATGCTCGCTAATCGAATTTCTCGAATCAACCCTTCAGGGCGTTACCTACCATTGTCTCCGCAAAGGTGAAACACTGAAACCTTACGAATATTCCTCAAGCTCAGAATTATTTCGAAATTTCCTTACGACGAGGGCTCCGTTCGCCGCGCAGTTTACCAACGAGGTCGCAGTTGATTTTTACGTGAACGTCCGATGTGCGTTGCTCCACGAAGCGAGTACTAAGGGAGATTGGCGTATTTGGGCTGGAAATTGCGGCGGAAAAATTATCGACGCGACGCAAAAGATATTTTACCGAAACAATTTTCAGGACGCGCTTCTGAAATTCGTTGCGGACTACGGCGGTGCTTTGCCAGTCAACCTCGACTACCAAACGGCCTTTATTCGAAAATTTGACGACTTGTGCCAATGAGGCCGTATAACAACTGGTTGGACCGGAACTGCGGGAGCAAGACGCCCGATTCAACTCTGATGTGCGGTTGCGCTTCCTGTCAGAACCGAGAGCGGTAGCGACCGGATCAGGAGTCAACTTGGGATGTGAGGTCAGTTTCGTCTGCGGTGGCGGATGGGTAGAGGGTGCAACTTGAAACTTCTGAGACAGTTCGTTCTGTCGCCCGCTTCGCGGGCTTGCATCTTCTAGGGGTCGTGATCCCCGGGTTACGCTCGCTACGCTCGCTCACCCGGGGCTATTATCTGCCGTCGCTTCGCGACTCGGTCTACTCTGACGTTCGGCGGCGTCCCTGAACTTGGAATAGGCTTAGTGCAATGAAACTTAGCCGCGCAATTCTACGGTACGTCGTCGCCTTCCTCGTCATCACCTATGGGTTTGCGAAACTTAACGGTTCGCAATTCACGATTCTTGATTCAGAACTCGACAAGCCGATGGGGCAGGTCAGCGGGTTCTGGCTGACGTGGTACTACTTCGGCTACTCGAAGGTCTATGGAAATCTCATCGCCCTCCTGCAGGTTCTCGGCGGCATCTTGTTAATGTTTCGCCGCACGACATTGTTGGGAACCTGTCTCCTGCTCCCCCTCATCGCAAACATCATTCTGGTTGATATTTTCTACGGCATAGATTTAGGCGCTCTACTTGTCGCGCTTTTTATCGAAGCTGCATTGTTAATAATCCTGACACCGTATCTGACGGAGCTTTATGATCTCTTCTGGGTAAAGCAGAAACCTTTGCCCCCAGCGAAATCATCACCGAGCAGCGCAACCATCGGGAAATACACGGCCCGGGCGGTGTTGATTGTGCTGCCGGCGATATTTACGTATTGGGTGGCCAACTACAATAACCGTCTGCCGACACCCGTTGACGGAACATGGGATGTCGTGGAGGTGACTCCAAATCTTCAAAGCGCTTCCAATGTTCCGTCTGTAATCTTCTTTGAGAAGAATCGGGCGCATCTCTGCGTTTTTAAGGACAGACAGGGCTCATACGATAGTCACCATTTCGAGGTAAATCCTAACGAGCGGAAAATTGCTATTTGGCAGCGTTGGTTACAAAAAGGGGCTACGCTCTTCGATGGAAGCTATGAAATGTCTGAGGGACGGCTTCGATTGAATGGAAGGTATGCAAATAACGCAGGAGAAGTAGCTTTTGTATTGAGGAAGCGAGAATAAGAAATCCTTCGCGGGTCGCACCAACTGCGTAGCGGTTTCAGATGGTAGCCAGGGGTAAGCGACCGCAGGTCGTGCCACCCTGGATCACGTTAGAAAACATTCGGCGCTCTGTAGGGGCGCAATGATTCCGGTTTCGGACGCGCAACCTCTGTCGCCCGCTTCGCGGGCTCGGAATCTTTAGGCACCTGCTCCCCGGGTTACGCTCGCTGCGCTCGCACCCAAGCTAAACTCTTTCGCCGCTCCGCGGCTCGGTGACCCAAACATCCACGTTGACGCAGACTGAGTTGGCTGACGTTCGGCGTTCTGTTTCGAATGTCGGAGAGATGCTGCATTGCCTCACAGTTTGCCCTCGCCAAACGTTGGCTTAGGCAGTGGAATATCTGTTGCCTACCCGAGATGTAAATGAGGCGCCCTAAATCTGACATTAAACGTCGACGCTCAGGCCAACATCCTGCCGGCCTATGTTTCCTGTCAGCGCTTGCTTTATTTCTCCTGGCATCTCAAGTGAGGGCTCAGGGCCCAACCGATATAGTTCGCGTTCGTGAAGGGGCGATTTCCGTTGATAACGTGCGCCAAGGCAGCACTTTTGATGCTGCCGTTATCCTCGATATCAAGTTCGAATTCGGCGATCGTCATGAGTGGATTGCCACTTACCATATCAATTCTGCTCAACCCTACGATCCCAAACTAATTTCGACAGTGCTTAAATTGGAAGAGATCAAAGGTTTCACTATTTCACCTGTCAGATATCCTAAAGGCAGAGACGTCAGACTCAAATTCTCAAGCCAGCCTCTTTCTGTTTACAGTGCTATTCCGGGGAAACCCACCATGCTGGTGTTCAGTGTCCGAGTCGCCGCAGATATGCCTCTGGGCCTGTACTACATAAGAGGCAAGCTGACCTATCAGCCATGCAGCGACCAAGGCTGTGACACGATGAAATCGATTGAGATCGAGATCCCTGTCTCCATCGTCGACTCCAAAACAAAGGTACGCCGGATTAACAAGTATTACTTTGGGGTGACTGCGCGTGATTACCTTCTTATTCCCATACGAGCTGTAGAAATGACTGGCAGATGTTTGGTAAAAGGTTGCTCGTAAAGATTCATGTCGGACGTGCGTGTCAGTACCGAGAGCGGTACCGACCGGATCATGAGTCAACTTGCGATGTGAGGTCAGTACCGTCCCCAGTAGCGGATGTTGAGCAAATCGGAAGCGAGGACGTTCGTCGGCCCACTAAGTTGAGTACCTGATCCCATCGCTACCGCTCCGGGTACTGACACAAAGTAACTCGACCCACCGAGTTGAATCTTGATCCCCGTCGCTACCGCTCTGGGTACTGACACTTCACGCGTACAACCGGATCACCCGCTCAATCGCCCGTTTGCAAACCTTGCAGAAGAAATCCGTGCGCGAAAACATGATGCAGTCCACCTGCGGCCGGTAGAAGCCCTTCGCTTCGTACATCGCGCCTTCAAACGCACCGACACGCCCGTTGTACTTCTCTTTCGCCATCATCGCATCGACTATGCGACGGTCTTCGCGAAATAGCGCTTCCATTTCAGCTTCCGGCCGATTGTCTTTGCGAAGCTGCGCGCGCCGAACACTGTATTGCCGCGAATAAGTTTCGAACTCTTCTTTGCTCCAGGGCGTGGGAAGCGGCGTGTCGGGATCGACCAGGTCTCTCCACTTCAAGTTCTTCTTATCGAGCAGCGCTGTCGCGTTCGGCTCCCAGGGCTCAACGCGTTCCGATGCCGGCGCGTAAGCGACCGGCGAGGTGTAGTACTCATCCGCCAGAGCCGCGAAGTGATGGCCAAATTCATGTACAAAGACGTAAGCGGCGAACGCGTTATCGACGGCGACCGTGCTGTAGAGATTGAAGATCCCGCCGCCACCGTATGTCCGGCCATTCACGAGTATTTCGATGAATTCGTATGGCGCAAACTGCGCGACTTTGCGCAGCCGCTGATTGTCGAACGCCAGGATGTAACGTTCAGAACCGAACGCGTCGTAAGTCGAAATCGAGTCGCGATAGATGCCGGTTGACGGTCGCGAAATCCCTGACTGCGCGGCGGGCGGGCAAAGGCCCCAAACGTTGAAGGCTGTGCGATTCTCTTTGAATGGTGAAGTCTCAAACAGCACCTTAATCATGCGTCGCGCGTCGGCTACGAACTTGCCTTGCTCGCGCGCCGTGTAACCGTCACCTAATAACAGCAGATCGACTTTCGTCGCGGGGTCGCCCATCCGCTGAATCGGAATCAGCCGGGCGGGCGCGCTTGGCTTCGATCGATCGATAAACATGTCCTTCGGATCGAGCGAGAATTTCCAGGCCTCGTGCCATTTGTTCTTTGCGTCGCGCTTTCGCAGAACTATCTCAACCGGCGCATCCGGCGCGGGAAAGCGCAACGATTCGCTGAACGTGCGCATGATCTTGTTCGCTTCGTCGGTTGTTTCCCACTCGCCATAAACCGACGCGAAGCCGCGCGAATACAGCACGCGGTTCGTCTTGGCGTCGCGAACTTCGAAGAAGTATTTGCCGTAATCGGTCGGGTCGATCGTTTTCGTCATGTCGCCGGGCCAGGGCAAAGGCTCGATGACGGCGCGATCGAAACTGAACGTTTCGTGTTTGGCGTCGCCGGTGTGGAAATAGTCGAGCCGCATGGTTTGCGGCGCCGCTTGCGCGGTAACAAGAAACAGAAGTATCGCGAAAACGGAAGCGATTGTTCTCATCATGGAGCAGATTGTAACTGGAGTGTGACCGCAGCGGTAGTCACCTCTGCGCCGGTTGATCTGACTTACAGAAATTCGGCGAGCAACAGATCGAAAAGCGGTCTGGCCACGAGTCCAACCGGGATGGCGATCAACCAAAGAATCAGGGTGATGTTGCGGGATCGTTTTGCAAGTTTGTAGTCTTCATCGTTGGTAATCAATTCTCCAAACTTTGCCTGCCAACGAATCAGCATCACCAGAACCGCCACAAACGTGATCAGAAACCCGTAGTACGCCAGCCCAAGTAACGGAATGAAACTTATCCCGAGAAACACGAACATCGCCATCGCTGATGTTCGAAGAAAGCTTGCATCGCTGCACGCTCGATTAGTCTTTTCCTGCCTCTCCGCTACCAGCTCCACGATCGCGGCGTCGAGCGTCACCTTACAGTAGGGACACTCTTTCATTCGATCACTAATCATCTCGTTGCAGTTCGGACAGCGGAAGGTGCGAACTTGATCCAGCATCGAGGTTTATGTCTCGGGAAATCGTTTCGAAAAGAGAGAAGACTGCCCGCCACCTGTCGAGTACGAGGCGGCATCGGTAAAGACCATTTGGTCAAACGCGCGCTTTGGCAACCTGAATGCGGACCTCGCCGGCCTCGGCGGACGTTTCGACGCTGATCGTGGCCGTTTCGCCGCGGACGGCTATTCGCCGCATTGAATCTGCCGCAAACACTTCCACAGATTGAATCAGGCATTCCTCCGGCGCGCTGATAAATCTTTTCAGTCCGGTAGCCTCACGTCCTTCACTCAGCAGGAGATCCGCATCGAACGCCAGCTCCGTGCGGTCGGCGCTGTTCACATCGTCGCCATCCATTTCCGCAATCGCGACGCCCTGCGGCAGAAGATTCATCTCGCCATCGAGATAGATCGTCCACAAAAATCCCATGTCGAGCAACAAGTGCGCGGCCTCACCGGCAATCGTCCACCCGAGCACCGTCGCGCCAAGAATGTGCTTGATGACGTGATCCTGATGGGTTGAGGTTTCGGCTTCAGTCCAACTCATGAGTTTAAAGTAATCCGGAGCAGATCAAATTGAGAATCAAAAGGCCCGCCACGCGGGCGAGCCTCTCTAAGATACAACGGATTCGCTCTTAAAGCTTCGCGAGGATTCCTTTCCACCTGACCCAGGCGTCGTCGCGCGCTTTGCGATTGGCACGATACATTGCGATTGCCTTGTCGTAGTCTTCCTTCGCTTTCTTGTCCGCGGCTTCGTCCCCGGTCGTCGCCGGCGCTTTTGGTTCCGGCGCGTTCGGTTCGCCCGCTCTCATGAATCCGTGGCCGGCGCCGGCATAAGTCACGGGGTCATAATGTTTCTTCAAAGCCTTCATCGCTTCGACCGTCGGTTGGATGGTCCCGTTCACACGCATGTCATTCTCGGCATAAAAGCCATACACCGGTGCAGTGATGCGCGCCAACCCGGCCTGGTCAACCGCGTAAGGCTGACCTTGCGCGTTACTGCCCGGCGTGGTGCCGTAGAAGGGGAACGCGGCTTTCAAGCTGGGCCGATTCATCGCAAAGCGAAACGCCTGCGTGCCGCCCCAACAGTAACCGGCAACCGCCACCTTTCCATTTGCCGCCGGCAACTTTGCAACGTAGTCCGCCACGGCGTTCAGATCAGCGGTAATTTGATCCGGTGGCAAATCACGAATCGCCTGTCCGACGGCGTTCCCGCCTTTTGTGGCAACGTCGGCAGTGCCGCCTCCGTTCGGCCCCATGCCGGATAAAAGATCGGGCGCGATGGCGATGTAACCTGCCTCAGCCAATTCATCCGTGAGTTGCTGCACCCAATCACTCAGCCCGAATATTTCGTGAATCACGACGACGGCCGTCGCTTTCTTTTTCACTTCTGGAAAGATGACCAGGCTGTTGACTTCACGATTGCCGTACTTCACCTTCACCCATTCGCGGTGTCGCGGAGATTTTGCGAGTTGTGCCTTCGCCCAATCCTGAGTTATCTCAGGCACGCTCGCGACGTCCGCCACAGGCGAGTGATGATGCGCGTCCATGTGTTGAGCCGCGGCGCGTTCAACCACAAAGAAA
Organism: Pyrinomonadaceae bacterium; assembly: GCA_049273695.1. Lineage (GTDB taxonomy): Bacteria > Acidobacteriota > Blastocatellia > Pyrinomonadales > Pyrinomonadaceae > UBA11740. The sequence continues at coordinate 138,163 of JBASRE010000023.1, read as the reverse complement.
GCCGCCAACGCGACCGCAAACAGCGTCACGGGAAGAATGGAAATCCGCCGAGGCATCCTGATGTTTTTGGTCTGCATGGTTCGTGTTCAGTTACGCCTGAATCTTCCTCCTGCAAAATATTTCTGCCAGTTTTGGTAGCCTTCGCGATACCCACGCAAAAAGCCATCCCGGTAGGCCTGTTCGTAGTCCGCGCGGCTCCCTTTACTGGAATGATAGCCGACCGGCCGTTTGTGAAAGTGAGAACGCTCGGGATCAAATGTCTGTCCCCGCCGGCCGTCGTTTGCGCCAGTGTAAAGCCCGTCGTTGTATCCAAGTTCGTACGCATCCAGACTATCGTCCCGATCGTAGTCCGGATAACTAGCCGCCCTATACGAGACGGTGTCATCGTAAGTCGGCACCTGGTAACACTCGTCGCCGCGATAGTGACGATGCCCGCGTCGATCTCCATGGCGATCCCGCCAACGGCCCCCATCGCCATCACGATCACGGTCTCTGCCGTAACGGCCACCACCTCGATTACCGCCGCCACTGCCGGCACTCCCGCCGGGATTGCTGCCGCCGGGATTGTTGCCGCCCGGGCCAGCGCTGTCCGGAGTTGATGTGCGCGTACGGCCGGGAGCGACGATGTCACCCGACTCAGTTTCAATCACGCGATCGCGACGATTGCCGCTGCCGTCGCCCGACATTGTTCCACGTACGCGGCCACCGTCTTCGCTGGTGCGGCGGTCGTTGTCGCTTCGTCGATTATCGTTATTGCCTCTCGACGACGGGCCGTCATTGTTCCGACTACCACCGCTGTTCGGTGCCGGATTAGAGCGCGGTGTTTCCGCCGGACGACTTGATGGCGATTCAGATCGTGGTGACTCCGCTGGTGGCGGACTGGGAGGAGGATCATTTCTCGGACTCTCCGCCGGCGGACTCGGTGGTGGATCATTCCTCGGACTCTCCGCCGGAGGACTTGGTGGTGGATCAGGTTTACTCTCAGAGGGTGGACTTTCAGGAAGTGGTTTCGGGTCCTGGGCCCACGCGATTGCCGGCGTCAAAAACGCGACGCAAAACAGAACTGCCGATAACAAGCTCAGCCTGACTGTGAGTGATTTCATGTGCACCTCCCTCGCTTAGCGAGACAGAACCTTCAATTGTCGAGGAGAGCGGATGTTGGCTAGCGAGGCGATTATACGCCCCCACTCGCATCGTGCAACACGAAAGTTGAGTACTGCAAACTACTATCCGCGAACGTTGATGCCGAGCGCGCGCATTCGCCGGTAGAGGTGACTGCGATCGATGCCCATCAGCTCGGCCGCGCGCGAGACGTTGCCGTCTGCCTCGTCGAGTTTCCGCTGAATGAACTCACGATGATAGGCGTCGCTGGCTTCTTTGAAAGACGGAAAACGATAGGAAGAAGCAGGTGGCTCAGCGCTGCCGAACGCCGGCAAGTCTTTGACGCCGACGCGATGGTTCGTGTGCATGATTACGATCCGTTCGACGGTGTTGCGTAGTTCGCGCACATTTCCCGGCCACGAATAGCTCTGCATTGCTTCGATTGCCGCTCGGTCAAAACGCGGCGGCTTCTTCGCGTAGCTTTTGGCGAAACGCTCGTTGAAATGCTCCACGAGCAACGCCACATCTTCCAGGCGTTCGCGCAAGGGCGGCACTTCGAACGGAATTACGTTCAAACGGAAGTACAAGTCACTGCGGAAAGCGCCTTTTTCGATCTCTTCATCGAGTTTCTTGTTCGTCGCCGCAATCACTCGCACGTCCACGCTGACCGGCGTGTTGCTGCCGACGGGCTCAAATCTCTGTTCTTCAAGCACGCGCAGGACTTTCGCCTGCACGTTCGCGCTCATGTCTGAAACCTCGTCCAGAAAGAGAGTCGCGCCGTCGGCCAGTTCGAACTTCCCCTTCTTCGCCGCGGTGGCGCCCGTGAACGCGCCTTTTACATGTCCGAACAACTCCGACTCGATCAACTCTTCGGGAATCGCGGCCGAGTTAATTTCGATGAAGGGCGCCGCGGCGCGACGCGACTGTGCATGAACGGCGCGCGCGACCAACTCTTTACCGACGCCGGATTCGCCTGAGATGAGCACGCGCCCATCGGTCGGCGCGACCACCGCAATTTGCTTTCGCAGCGCGCGCATCGCGACCGACTCGCCAATCATCGCGTACTCTTCTTTAAGTTCAGCAGCCAGCGATTGATTTGTGATCTCGAGCTGCCGCTGACGCAGCGCATTGCGCACCGTTAACACCGTCTTTTCGATCGAGAGCGGCTTCTCGATGAAATCGAACGCGCCGAGTTTGGTTGCGCGCACCGCGGTCTCAACATTTCCGTGACCTGAAATGATCACGACCGCGGCGTCACAGCTGGCGTCGCGCATCTTCTGCAAAGTCTCGAGCCCGCTGATTCCCGGCAGCCAAACATCGAGGAGCACGCAGCCGTAAGCTCGCTTGCCGATCGCTTTCAAACATTCTTCGCCAGTCGCGACAGTATCGGGCGCAAATCCTTCGTCGCGAAGGACAGCGCTCAACGATTCGCGGATGCCGCGCTCGTCATCAACTATGAGAATCGATTCTGACATTCGTCAGGACGGGTCTTCGAGCTTTGTACTTGGTGCTTTGTACTTTGTACTTCGTACTTTGTGCTTTGTGCTTTGATGTCAATTTAACGGCGCCGCTGAGACAAAGTACTAAGTACCAAGTACTAAGCACCAAGTACAAAGCACTAAGTACCAACCGGTATTTCAATCACGAATCTTGCACCACGCGGTATGTTGTTTTCCGCGTGGATGCGGCCACCATGTTCGCTGATGATGCGCTGCACGATCGCCAGCCCGAGACCCGTGCCGCGGCCGCGCGTGGAAAAGTACGGCTGAAAAAGTCGCTTAAAATCCGCAGCCGGAATTCCTTCGCCGGTGTCGGCCACTTCGGCAGTGATGGTTTCGCGCGCCGCATCATAGCGGGTTTCGATCGACACGCGCCGTTCGCCAGAATCGTTAAGCGCTTCCAAGCCGTTATCGATCAGATTCACAAACACCCGCTTCATCTGCTCAGCATCGGCCATCGCCGACGGCAGTTCTGACCCAAGTCGCAGTTCCAAATCTGCTCGATCCAAACGATCCTCGTACAACGAAGCCGCTTGCCGGACCACGTCGTTAAGGTCGATGTTGGATTTCTGCGCATCCGGCATGCGCGCAAACCTCGAGAACTCGTCGACCAGTGATTTCAAGCCGGCCACTTCGCGCGTGATCGACGTAGTACATTCTTCAACCACGCGCTTCAATTCCTCATCATGTACGCCGGTTGAAAGACCGTTGCCATTCGCGCCGTCTTTGCCATTCGCACGCACTCCGAACTGACGAGCGATGCGTTCAGCAGAAAGCTGAATAGGCGTCAGTGGATTCTTGATTTCATGCGCTATGCGGCGTGCGACTTCACTCCAGGCGGCGGCGCGTTGCGCGGTTAAAAGTTCGGACAAGTCATCGATGACCAGGACTACGCCGCTATTGCGGCCCGCTGAGGTGCCGAGCGCAGTCGCGGTCAGCGCAACCGGCAGAGAGTTCGCCGCGGCGCCACGAGTCAACTGACTCTGCTCGGCGGCCCGGCCGGCTCGCCGCGCGCGTTTGATCAATCTCTCGAGGACCGTTCGATCTTCGTGGCTCAGCAAACTCGAAAGCTTCGCCCAGGCAGGTGGCGCTTCGGTTAGCCTGAGAATCGACGTTGCCGCCGCGTTGATCGTGGTGACGCAATCGTTCTGATCAAGGGACACGACTCCCGTTGAGAGCGAATTCAACACGGTCTCGATGTAGTTGCGGCGTTCCTCGATCGCCTGGTTCTTTTCTTTCAAGGTGGCGGCGCCGGCGTCGATCCGTCGCCGGTTCTCTTCCAACTCTGCGGTCATTTGGTTGAACGAGTCCGCGAGCAACGCCAACTCGTCATCGGCGGGAGTGTTGACGCGGTGCGACAGATTGCCGCGCGCGACTTCTCTTGACGCAGCAGCCAGCGATCTAATTGGCGCCGCAAGACCACGCGCTAGATGGATCGCCACCCAGGTCGAAGCGAACACCAGCAACAGCGTCATCAATCCGAGCGTTGACAACCCCAGCAGACGAACCTTGCGCTGCCGTTGCACCAGATGCTGATACTCGCTCTGCGAGCCCGCGATTGTGTCGTTGACGTCAGCGTCACTGAACCGGCGCGGTACAAAAATCAAACGCGTCGAATCGGTCAGCGGCACCGACGCCGCATCGAAACCTTTTGCGTCTGAAAGTTCGGAATGAGCTGAGTTCGCGTCCTGTCTCGCGCTTCCCATCACGCGTGCCAGCTCAGCCCGCTGCGAATCCGAAACCTGCGCGGCGCTGGCCGCGATGCTTTCACCGGAGTTCGAAACGATTTCAACTGCCGTCAATTCTCCCGTGTCGCGTAACTCGTCCAAAGTCGCTTGCCATTCAGCCTGCGGCTTTTGCCGAATCGCCGTTGCCAGCAGCGTCGCCGTTTCGCGCAGTCGTTGGCTTTGCGCCGCAGATATTTCGCGTTGTTGCTGGCGCACGCGCTCAACCACATTTTCGGGCAAACGTCCCATCCACTTTTCGACAGAGCGATTCAGGAAGAGGTACGAGAATGCGGCCATCGCGGTGATCGGAAGCAAGCTCAGACCGATGAAATAAACCAGCAGACGGGTTTGAATTCGCGAGCCCGGCTGGCGCGCGTGACGCTCGCGACGCAGCCGCAAAAGACTGCGAAGCAGGATGAAGGTGAAGACGAAGAAGGCGACAAAATTCAGCGTCGACAGCGCGTACAACAGCAGCGTGTCAGCTCCGGTTTCGGCCGGAACGAAAGCCCACAAATTGAACAGGCCCTGCGCCGCAATCAGTGCGAGCAAAACCACAACGATCGTGCCGAGCAGCCACGCGCGAACCCGCGTTTGACGCGCTCGATCAAGTTCGCCGCCCGCATTTTGTTCGGATTTGTTCACAGACTTCCCAAGGGATTGTGACTGGCGCAAAGTTTAGCACAGCCCTCGCTTCCAGGCCGTTCCCGCGACCCTTCCCGAAGACTCCGATGCTAGAATGCGTGACCCATGGAAGTTCGCAGCCTTTTTGTCGGTGATGACGGCCGTCTTCGCAGCGGCTGGCGCGCGACTTTCTTTCTCGCGGCCTTTGTCGTCTGCGAAAACTTGTTTGAAGTTGCCGCCGCGGTCGCGATGTCTCTCACACGCCCCGTGCTCAGCGGCATGTGGCTGACGGCGTTGTCTTTTTTGGTCGGCGCAATGGTGCTCCTCAGTGCGTCCATACTAGTTGGATGGGCGTGCGCTGTCATTCTCGAACGCCTGACATTTCGCTCTCTTGGTTGGGTGCTGCACCATGGATGGCTAAAGAATTTTGCGCTTGGCTCGCTGATAGGCGCAGCTTCCATGTTGCTGGCCGCGGGAATTGCCGCGGCGACAGGCGGAATCCGGTTCAGTTTTAACCCGAGTCCGGGCACCGCCATCGGCAAGACTGCGCTCATGGCGCTCGTCGTATTTGTTTTGGCGGGGGCAGCAGAGGAAGCGCTCTTCCGCGGCTATCCTTTACAAACTTTCACACGCGCCAAACTCGCATGGGTAGGCGTGGTGGTAACGTCCCTGGCTTTTGCCGTGGCGCACCTCGGGAATCCTAATGTCAGCAAAGGCCTGCCTTTCGTCAACACTGCTATCGCCGGAGTTTGGTTCGCGGTCGCGTTTATCCGCACTCGAAGTATGTGGTTACCGGTGGGGTTGCACTGGTCATGGAATTGGATCCAAGCCGCGCTCCTCGGTATTCCCGTAAGCGGCAACGAACGATTTGCATCGGCTCCGCTACTGCACGCCATCAATGCAGGACCTAACTGGCTGACGGGCGGAGCTTACGGAATCGAAGGCGGGGTCGCATGCACCGTGGCATTGATCATCTCAACGATTGTTGTCTGGCGCACAGGACTAGTTTCAACCTCAGAAGAGCCTTCAGCCCAATCGAAGGTGGCGTCCGCCGCCTCCTCTCAGTAGAATGGTCAGCATCGTATGAAGCTGTTTACAGTTCAAGAAGCGAATTCTCTTCTCGGAGACGTGCGGCCGATCGTGGAAAAGATTCAGCGGGCGCATCGGCGACTGGGCACCTTTCAAAGAGCTGCGAAGCACGCCGCCGAAGGAGCCGAACACGGTGGCGGAGGTCTGCCTAACGGCGAACACTACGCGCAACTCCTGCTTGACTTGTCCGTGGGCGCTGGTGAACTTGAGTCGCTTGGGATTCAGATAAAAGACTACAACCACGGATTGATTGATTTTCCCTCGATGCGGGACGGCCGCGTTGTTCTGCTGTGCTGGAAAGCTGACGAAGGCGACAACATCGAGTGGTGGCATGATGTTGAGTCCGGCTTCGCTGGGCGGCAGCCTCTCTAACGAACCCTTTCCCTCCTTTTCCGCTCGCTGAAGGCCTTCGTGGCCACGTAACTCAACTCTAACCGCTGCTATATTTTCTGATTGACGACTTAAAGTACAACTGTTAGTATCGGCGGCGAAAACGGTTGCGGGTTTGGGCTGCCCACCTTTGCCCGTCCGGTTTCGAGTTGCGTCGCGGGTGTTGCCGCGATGGTGGACGACTAAGTGGAGTTTTGGTTCCTGCCCCGTAACGTCTCAGGTTCCTCAAAATGCAGAAAACTCTGACCGAACCGTCGAATCAGGCAGGCGTCGCAATCGCGGGTCACACGACGGCCCAACCATCAACTCAACCTACTGAGGCCGAGTCCAATTCAACCTTGATTGAATTCCCCGGCTCGCGAAGCATTCCGGAGTGGCGAAAGCGCCTGAGCCAGCGCGTGCGCGAGGTTCAGGAACAAAAAGCTCGCGAAGCCGCGGAAGTGGAAGCGGAGTTGCGCGCGTCGGAAACCGTCTTGTGCTCACTGCCCTCCGGGCAACTTGAACTGGTTCCCGATGTCGCGCAAGCGCCATTGAATCCAATTGTGTCGAAGGCTTTAGAGCGCGTGGATCGCGCGCGGCGAGCCGAGCATCTCTCCACCGGCTATCGAGCGACAGCAGCAGCGCCCGCGCTTGCGCCTATCGCAGAAGAAACACCGGAACCCCTCGCAGAACCGATTGAGTCGAAACCTAAACTGACAATCGTTGCTCCCACCGTCGAGCCTGAAACCGTTGAGCTTGCGGCGGATGATGAGTTGGCAATCACCCCGATAGTTGTCACTGAAGAAATAACTCCGACTGTTACCACTGACGAAGTGGTTAATAAGCCAAAGCGTGTGAAAGTGATTTCGGCCAGCGTCGAGGACGCGGCGTTGTCTTATCTCGAAACCTGTCTGTCAGTGCCGGCCCACTCAGCTGACACGCGCAAAGACATGCCCGATCTAACACGGCGCGCGTTTGTAGGTTTGATCGATCTACTTCTGATAGCGCTGATGGTTTCGCCGGCAGTCGCGGCCCTTCGAGCCGCCGCCGCCGACTGGTCAAATCCGCGCATCATCGGTCTGGTGGCGGGAATCACAGTCGTAACGATGTTTGCTTATCTCACCGTCTCAATTGCATTAACCGGACGCACTCTGGCGATGCGGATGTTACGCGTCAGGACGATAGACGAGCGGACGGGCCTCATCCCGACCGGCGGCCAATCGATCAAACGCGCGCTCGGTTACATTTTCTCACTGGCCGCATTCGGCCTCGGTCTCGTGTTCGCATTCATCGACCGCGACAATCGACCGCTTCACGATCGCTTTTCCAAGACAATCGTCATTCGCAATTAAACATGGAGTGCGGTGGCGAGCACCGGGGTCCCAGGCGGCAGCCGCGCTGGGGGTGGTCGTAGCGCGACACCGCTTTGGATTAGTTACTGATCCAAAGCGCCGTCGTCGCTACGCTCTGCCGGCGCACTCCAAATGCTCTCCGCACTGACGAGCGTAGTCCACTCTTGTGATACCTTCACTGCTCGATGGACGACGCGACTATCGCCGCTCTGGTTTCTGAGATCGCGCCTCTACTCATCGGCCGCGCCCCCGGAAAGATCTTCCAACTTACGCATCAGTCGCTCGCAATTGATCTCGGCCTTCGTGAACACGGGTATCTATTCATCAGCGTCGAGCCGGCCGCTCCTCGTCTATATCTGATCAAGCGACGCGTCCGAGATTTGGAAAAGGCTTCAGTGCCAACGACGCAATTCGCCTTGAGCCTGCGCAAGGAGTTGGCGCGAAAGACCGTGACCAGCGTCGAGAAGCTGCCCACCGATCGTGTCATAACGCTGAAGGTTGGCGGCTCAGATGACTTAGGTCAGCAAACGGAGCGCATGCTGATTGCACAACTGACGGGTCGATCCGCAAACCTTTTTCTATTGAACGACGAAGGCGTCATCACTGGACGCCTTAAAGAAACCAAAGGCGTCGGGCAAACCGTCGGTGAGAAGTATCAGCCACCGAAAAGCGCCGCCGCGCACGCTGCGCTAAAACCAGCAAAAAGTCTGGACTTGGGTGACCGTGAGTCGTTGTCCGAGGTGCTCGATCAGCGTTACACCTCACTTGAGGAGAGTCGCGGGTTAGAGGCACAACTCGCGTCCGCGCGCGCTGAACTTCAAAAGGAAATCTCGCGGCGCAGGAAACTGCTGAAGAAGCTCGAGCGCGACCTTGAGGATCATTCAGGCGCTGAACAGCACAAACAAATTGGCGATCTGTTGCTCGCGAATGTCGCCACGGCGAAGCGTGTGGGCGGCCGGCTGAAAGTTACTGACTATTTCGCGGACGGCGCGCCGGAAATTGAAATCGAAGTTGATGAGAAGCTGACTGTGCCCGAAGAAGCTTCACGCCGCTTCGAGCTCTACTCCCGGTCAAAGCGCGCGCGAGTCCAGATAGCCAGTCGATTAAAGCAGGTGAAAGCGGAACTTGCGGAATTCGAGGTCAAACGCGCGCAGCTCGAAACCTCGCCAGGTACGTTCGCAGATTCGGCATCAGTCGCTTCGGAAACTAAAACCAAAGCCAAATCGCGCGAAACGCGAGTCCCGGGCGCGCGTCGCTACCTTTCATCTGACGGTTACGAGATCCTGGTCGGCCGGGCGGCGCGTGACAACGACAATCTGACATTCAAAATCGCCAAGCCAAACGATCTTTGGCTTCATGCCGCCGACTATCCGGGCTCGCACGTCATCGTCCGCAACCCCACGCGTAAAGAGATTCCGCATCGCACGCTCATCGAAGCCGCTCAGCTCGCTGCTTACTTCTCGCAAACCAGCAAAGACGCCAAGGTTGACGTGCACTACACGGAGCGCAAGTTTCTTTCAAAGCCAAAAGGCAGCGCCGCGGGCCTCGTCCGCATGTCGAGATTCAAGAACATTGTAGTTAAGCCGGCGGAAGCCGTAGAACGAGTGCTTTAGGAAGGTTCCAAACCTGAGTTGTTTAGCGGCAGTTCGATCGTGAACGTAGTTCCCTTCCCGCGCTCACTCTGCACGTCGATGCTGCCGCCGTGCAGGTCTATGATTTGACGCACGATTGAAAGTCCAAGACCTGTACCGCGCTTCTTGGTGGTGAAGAACGGCTCGAACAGCCGGCTGACCGTTTTCTCGTCCATGCCGGCTCCCTGATCGGAAATCTCTATTCGCACACGCGGCCTGGTGTCGGTCGTGGGAACGCCGATTAGCGTAGGGCTGGGGCCTGGCTCGATCACTTCAGTCGAGATTTTCACCGGCGCTCGCAACTCACTCGCATCAATCGCGTTCGCGAAGATGTTTACGAACACTTCACTCAGTTGCTCCTGGTCCCAGACGCCGCTAATTTCCGTCGATGCGTATTGCTTCTCAATCGGCGTTTCCTTTTCTTTAATTCGATCGGCGACCAGGTCGATGCTTGAGTCGATAGTCTCGTGAAGATCGACTTCAGTGCGATCCAATTCCCGGCGCCGTGAAAACTGAGTGACGTCAACTACCAGTTTGTTCAGGTGCTGAATGCCACGCTCCACCAGGGTGATCGTCCTTTGCGCTTCATCAGCCGTGGTGTATTCGCGCAACATTTCGACGCCCAGACGAATACTGCCCAAAGGATTTTTGATTTCGTGCGCCAGTTGCGCGGCGGCTTCGCCGACGGCGGCCAAAGCCTCCGTGCGACGGAAAGCCGCTTCCGCCTTGGCGGCTTCGGTGACATCGACCAGCGTCAGGATTTGACCATTCTGATTGTCGATTTCGATCGGCGACGAATAGACGTCAAACGTATGCGTCGCCGCATTGTCAGTCAGGTTCCAACGGCCGCGATAAGTTGACGCGACGACGTGCGAAGCCGTGGCGGCTTCAAGCATCTTCATACCTTCCGTTGACCCATTCTGGTCGTGAATCGACGAACCGATGGCGACGCGTGGAAAGATTTTGAAGAAAGCACTATTCGCGCTGCGGATCCGATCGTGGCGATCGATAGCCGCGACCGCGCTCACCATCCCTTCGAGCATCTGGTTGCTGAACTCGCGTTCACGGCGCGCGGCTTCCACGCTCTCGCGAGTTTGGCGATATCGTCTCTGCGCCGCCAAAACGGTCGCGGCTGTAACAAACAGGCCTGCGAGGATCGCGATGAGTGTCCAGATCTTGATCGATTGGACGGCAGCGTTCGCGAGCTGTTCACTTCTGTCGAATACCTGTCTTTGCTCAACCCCGTTGTCCAGGATTAGCTCATTCAACTCCCGATCCACGGCTTGAAACTGAGCGAAGCCATTCAACGAATAGTTGTCCGCATCCTTCGTCGTCTCAACGTAGGCCTCAAGGTCACGATGGAAAGCTTGCCATTTCGGCAGTTGCGAGAGCGGCGGCCGGCCCAGTGACGGCATCAGTTTCGATGTCAGCTCGTTGCGTGCGGTGCCGAGCCGCATATCGAACGGTGGGCGCAATTCCCGGCGCGCTTGCGCCTCCATCTTGTCACGCGCTTCGTTGTCCAGACGCGTCAGCGCGATTCTCAGTTGGAGTAGCAACTCGGCGCGCGCATTGAAGTGCTGTTGAAGGTTCAGTACTTCGCGACTCGTATCCTGGACGCGACGAATGCTGAGATTTCCGAGAACGATGACGAACAGGAGCAGCAACGCGCAGCCGACCAGCAGCGGCATCAGCGTCGGATCGAAACGTGGCTCGCGCGGCCCACGCGGTGGCGTGTTCGTTTCAGAGGACGCCACGCGACGATAGACAACGTCGCCTTCGGGAGAGGAGCTACTTCGTTCGTGATCCAGAGAAAACATTGAGAATTGAAAATTGAAAAATGCAAATTGCAAATTCGGATGGCCTGAACGCGTGCTCGCGCTATCCGGCCGCAGTGACAGCCTTGCTCTTCTTGTTCGCCTTTGCTGTCACTACCGATTGCCCAATGATGTTGCACAGCTGGTTGCATTCGTCGAGTGAGTCACCCATGCGGTGCTCGGGAAGCATTTCAGTTTTGATGATTAGGCGTATCAACAACGGGACTCCCGCAGCTCCTTCAGGCAAATACTGAGTTTATGCACAAAGTCAGCACGGCTTTCTGCAGCGCAGCCTTCCTCATAATTTGGCGCAGGTGAAGTTCCGCTTCGAACGAGTTGCCCTGCAATATGTCGGCCCATCCGTGTATCCGGCAGCGCGTCAACGACTTTGCCGATTCGTGCCGCAAAGTCGATCAGTCTTTTCACGAAGTTCATCGGGGCTCATAAAACTTCCTCCTTACTTACCGATGTGAAGTCGCCAGCAGTTTCGGTTTCTGAACAATTTGCAATTTTCAATTTACACTTTTCAATTTTCAATTTCTTATTTCTTAGCCGACATCCAATCGTCGCCAATGCCTGCTTCGACAATGAGAGGAACGTCGAGTTCGACCGCGTTTTCCATTTCCCGTTTCAGAGTCGCGGCCACCCGCTCTGCATCCTCGGCGGCGCATTCGACCAAGAGCTCGTCATGAACCTGCATCAGCATCTCCGCCTTCAACTTCTCGCGCCGAAAAGCTTCATCGGCCCGCAGCATTGCCATCTTCACGATATCGCTGGCTGTGCCCTGAATCGGCATGTTGATGGCCTCACGTTCAGCGGCGCGGCGAATGTTGGCGTTGCGATCGTTAATGCCTTGCAGCGGACGAATGCGCCCGTACAGCGAGCGGACATATCCCTGTTCGCGCGCCTGTCCGGGAATCTCTTCCATGTAGCGACGTACGCCTTTGTACGTCGCGTAATAATCATCGATCACTTTCCGCGCTTCCTGGCGCGAGATACCGACGCGCTGTGACAAACCCCAGGGCTCGATCGCGTAGGCGATTGCGAAGTTCACGATCTTTGAGAAGCGCCGCGCCTCTTTCAGTTCGGCATCAGTCCTGGCGCGGAAAACCAGACGCGAAGTGCGGTTGTGGATGTCGTCGCCTTTTTGAAAAGCGTCCAGCATCACTTCGTCGCGCGTGATATGCGCGAGCAGGCGCAATTCGAGTTGCGAGTAGTCAGCCGAGATCAGTTTGTTCCCTTTTTCAGGCACGAAGGCGCGGCGAATCTCACGGCCGAGTTCAGTGCGAATCGGAATGTTCTGCAAATTGGGATCGCTGGCTGAAAGACGCCCGGTCGCGGCAACCGTCTGGTTGAGTTGGCCGTGAATGCGGCCGTCGGCAGCGACCTGATGCGGCAGCGCGTCGGTATAAACGCTCTTCAATTTCTCAAGTTCGCGATATTCGATAATCAAACGCGGCAACTCATGAGTGAGCGCTAGTTCTTCGAGCACGGCTTTGCTCGTAGAGACACGACCGGTCGATGTCTTGCGTCCGGAAATGATGTTCATAGCTTCGAAGCACTCTGCGACTTGCTTCGGCGAATTGATATTGAACTCGCGACCAGCCATCTGACAGATTCTGCCCGTCAGGCTTTCTAGTTGTTCGCCCAGCCTGCCTGATAGTTCAGCCAGCACGGATATGTCGATACGCATGCCCGCGCGTTCCATCCGGTACAGCAGCGGTGCGAGGGGCAACTCTACGTCGCGATAGATGCTGCCGAGCTCTTTTTCATCTATTCGCTGCCGCAGAACGGTGGCCACCTGGGCCGTTAAATCCGCAACTTCGACTGCCTGCCAACCACTTTCACTCCAACCGTCGTGCGGCGGCCCGCCGCCTTCAATGCCGACTGCGTCACGCGCAAGATCTACGAGGTCGTATCGACTGCGCGTCGGATCAATCATGTAAGCCGCCAGGAGTGTGTCGTCCGCGACCCCGGCGAGTTCAATTCCCAACGGCGTCAACAAAGCTGTCGCGCGCTTGTAGTCGTGGACGGACTTCTCGAGCAAACCGTTGGCAAACAGTTCGCGCATTGAAGCCACCGCGGCGTCCTTGCCTTCGGCAAAGCTGTCGAAATCCACGAAAGCTGACTTGCCTCCCGCCGCCGAAAACGCGATGCCGCGCGCGCCATGATCGTCGCGGGTGCTCTGCTGCTGACCAGCTCCGGCGGGCGTGGTGTTTGATACCGCGAAGCCGACAGTTTCCGCCTGCCAAAGATTCTGAACTAGAGCGTCAAGCTCGGCTTTGTTTCGAATCTGACGGTAATCGCGCTCAGCCGTGACGCGCGCGCTGGCGACCGCGCCATCGGCAAATTCCTGGGTGAGGTTTGCGAACTCAAGTTCACGAAACAAATCATACGCAGCGGCGCGATCGGGTGGGCGACGTTCCAGCAGTTCGAGATCTAATTCAACGTCGAGATCGATCTTAATCTGCGCCAGCTCGCGCGACTTGCGAATCAGCTCGGCATTGTCGCGCAGCGATTCGCGATAACGTTTGTTCTTAATGTCTTCCCAATGTTCAAGTGCGCTTTCGATCGATCCAAAGTCCTGGATAATTTGCACCGCGCCCTTCGGACCAACGCCGGGCGCGCCGGGAATGTTGTCGATCGAATCGCCCATCAGCCCGAGTAAATCGACGAGCTTGCCCGCCGGCACACCGAATTTCTTGAGCACCCAGCCTTCGTCGCACCATTCGATCGGCGGCACCGGCTCTTTGCGTTTCACGACTTGCGAATTCTGCCGCATCGCGACAATCCAGGGGTCGCGCACGAGCTGGCACATGTCCTTGTCATTCGAAACGATCACTGCTTTCAGGCCCTTTTCCGCGGCTTTCACCGCCAACGTGCCGATCACGTCGTCGGCTTCGTATCCGGAAAGGCTGATCATCGGCACGTTGTACGCTTCACATAGCCTGCGGATGTAAGGCAGTTGTGACGCCAGGTCGTCAGGCATTTCTGTGCGCGTCGCTTTGTAATCGGCGAATGCTTCGTGGCGAAAAGTTTTCTCTTTTGACTCGAAAATCGCCGCAATGTATTTCGGCTGTTCGTCCTGGATGAGTTTGCGCAGCATGTTCGTGAAGATGAACACCGCCTGCGTCACCTGCCCTTTCGAAGTCATGAGCGGCGCGGCGCGGTTCGCCATCGGCGCGTAAAAAGCGCGGAAGATGTGCGACATCGAGTCGATGAGAAAGACTCGCTCGGCCGGCTGCGCGTCGGCAGGGGACTCTATTTTCGGCATGATCGATTTCGATCATAGGGTTCAGTATTGAGTAAGGCAAGCGGCTGTTTGCGCGACCCATAACATCTATCACTCTGTTTAGAGGCGGGCTACCGCCCGCCAGGCGCGTGGCGTGAATGCGGCGATTTAGATCAGCCACCGTCGCTGCGACGCAACAACGCGATCGGCGAAGGGGCGTGATCATCGCACGTGGATACAGGCATGAGCTTTGCACATAAGAATGGCTCGGCGTAGTTAACTTCCATGCGACGCAACCACGAATGAAGCAAACGACTCTCTCTGCTCCTGTTTCAACTAAAGGGATTGGACTTCACACCGCCGTGCCGGTCACGGTGAGCTTGTTGCCTGCGCCGCCGGACACGGGTTATGTGTTCAGGCGGACTGATCTCGGCGGCTTTGAAATCCCGGCGACTGTCGAATCTGTCGCGCATTGCAGTTACGCCACCACGCTGATGCGCACGGGCGTGATGCTTTCGACCGTCGAGCACCTGTTGTCGGCGTTGCGTGGCTGCGACGTGGACAACGCTTACGTTGACGTCGATAACCTGGAAATTCCGATCATGGACGGCTCGGCAGAAACGTTCGCGGAGATGATCGAGTCTGCGGGCGTGGTCGAACAATCCACGGCCAGGCGCGCGCTAATGGTTAGGGAACGTGTAACCGTCGAATCGGGAAACCGCCGCATCAGTCTTGAGCCTGCCGAAACTTATGAAATCGATTGCTTGATCGATTTTCAGCACCCCATGATTGGCATCCAGCATCGCCGGCTGGTGCTCGAAAACGGGTCATTTGGCCGCGATATCGCTTCGGCACGAACGTTCGGTTTTATCGAGGAGGTGGAGGCGCTGCGACGAGCGAACCTGATCCGCGGCGGCTCGCTTGAGAATGCGATCGTGCTCACCAAAACAGGAATGCTGAACGAGACCGGGCTGCGATTCTCGGACGAATTCGTCCGGCACAAGATCCTCGACATCATTGGCGATTTCGCCCTTCTTGGAATGACGCTGCAGGGACGAGTCAGGGCCGAACGGAGTGGCCACTTGTTGCACGCCGCATTGATGTCTTCGCTGCTGCGGAATCGAAAGGCCTGGGAGATTGTCGACCTGCCCGTTCGGGCGCCCGCTGCGGTCACGGCGGGCTGACCGAGACTGGAGCGCAAGTGTCCCGCTTGCCGGTTCTGAAGACTTTCAAGCAAGACGCAAAGGGGGGTTTGCGCTCCCTTATTGCGATATTAGATTGTTCGGAATAACGAAAACGATTTTGGAGCATCGAAGATCTGCTGACAGCAACAATCTAGCGCGCATATAATCGCCGCGCTCGGTCAAATGAATAATTACACATTACCTTTATTGTCAGTAATAGTTGGCACGCTTTTCGGACTTCTCTCAACTCTCTTTATTTCTTCAATCAAGCAACGTCAGGGTATTACATTGCGACTTCTTGATCAGTACTTCCAAGTGAGGCAGGAGATAGTTGATGTGGTTACTGATTTGGCGAACCTCAGGGTACGGCAACCACTTGAAGACAGCCGTCGACAGGCGTATCGCGATTCAGTCTCGAAACTCTTTTATAAACACTATGATTTCTTGCCAGAAGCTGTCTTGGAAGCGCTTACTCTACTTGATGTTTCCCTATCCAGTTCTGAGGGGACACTTTATACCCTGAAGGGTAGAATGATTGTTCCAATGAAGGAATCTGAGATAAACGCTTTCATCGATAAGTGCTCAGTCTACGACAATACTAGGCTTTTTGCCCCGTTAGCTCTTAGTAGCAAGAACCCCAGCGTAAGAACCAATCAGGCTATATCTCTTCATGCTAGAAACGTCCTCTACACGCTCAATAAGTTTACTTCTATAAAAGACCTCTTGGCACTAACAAAAAAGCTAAAGAAGGGATCAGCGATATAGAGTGCCTTTACATATGGTGAAAGCACATAACAAATCGATATCGTTGGAACCGGAGACTCGCGCTAGCGTTATTCTTAACTTTAGCAACACGCTAATATCGCGAAACCTGCGCTCCAATCCACCCCCGTGGGTTTTGACTTTCTGCTACAATAAATTTCCGCCAAACGCTCGTTAGATTTCCGGCATCTAACTCTGGCACTCGATTCGGAGGATTCTTCAGATCAAATGAAACTAGCACTAATTCTCGCGATATTCTTGATGGCCGTTCCTGCTTTTGCTCAACCCCAAACGGCGCGCAACCAACAACCCGTCGTTACCGACGACGAGACAAAGGTCAATGTCTACAAGCGGTTTTGGGACAACCGTGTGCCCAACCCGGCTGTGGCGTACGAAGCTGCGCGCGAGTACATGCGGCTGTACAGCCGGGAAGACGACCAGTACACAAAATACCTGAAGGACTGGATCGCGGCCTATGAAGAAGATCAGCGCGTCATGCGGCTGAATGCCGAGCGGGCCGATCGCGAGCAGCAACTGCTGGGAAGTTTTACCGTAAAGAACTATGCCAAGGCGTACAGTCTGGCGACTCCGGTTCTAACTGACAATCCTAATAACCTACGGGTCTTGATTGCTCTGGGCTATGGCGCGGTGGCGGCGAGCGCCGAGCGAAACGAAGCCTTCAACGCCGAGGCGGGAATACACGCCGCTAAGGCGATTCAGCTGATTGAGTCCGGTAAGACTCCGGTTGGTGAAGGCGGCGGCGCTGTGTGGGCGCCTTTCAAGAGCAAGGAGGACGTCCTCGGATCATTACATTATGCGCTTGGCTTTTACGCGTTGAAGCCGACTCCGGATTCGGCCGTTCCCCACTTCATCAAGGCTGCGCAGGTCGACGCGGATCGACGGAACTCGCCGACAACATATTCTTTGCTGGCGCTGGCGTACCAGAACGGTCCGTACAAGCGGTTGTCTGAGGATTTCACGAGGCGGTTTGGAAATCAGCCTGAGTCGCCGGAAAGTAAGGCGGCGCTGGATGGTGTCAACAAGGTCGTGGACAAGATGATCGACGCTTATGCGCGCGCCGTTGCGCTGGCGGGCACGAATCCGCAGAACCAGGCTGCGAAGGCCCAGTGGATGACCCAGCTCACGAACTTCTACAAGTTCCGCAACAACAATTCGGACGCGGGACTGAACGAGTTAATCGCGGGTGTGCTGGCCAAGCCTTTGCCGCAATAGTCTGTTAGTGGCACAGACTTCAGTCTGTGATTAATCGCGCCGAATCACAGACTAGAGTCTGTGCCACTGCCTTGACAACACATCCTCAATCATTAGAATCGAATTTCTTTGATAGAGCGGGAGTAGCTCAGTGGTAGAGCATCGCCTTGCCAAGGCGAGGGTCGCGAGTTCAAATCTCGTCTCCCGCTCCAAATATTGAGAGCACAGGCGGAAGGATGAAGAATCGGTTTTCAGTTTTCGGTTTTCAGTGTTGCAACCGCTAAGTTGCGGTTAGGGCTGAAGACTGCAAACTGAAAACTGGGATTGTTCATCCTTCCGCTTTTTCATGCTTAATGGCGGCGTAGCCAAGTGGTAAGGCAGAGGTCTGCAAAACCTTTATTCATCGGTTCGATTCCGATCGCCGCCTCCAAAACCTCAATAAATTCAACAGTTTGCAGGCACGGCCCTGAGGGCCACGTTTTCTTCAGTGACACTGTTGTGTCACTGGTGCGCGAAAATGCGCGTTGGGAAACACAAGCCACTCTCGAAAATGTTGGAAAATGCTGATGAAAAGTCGGACCTTATTTGGATGATCGAACTCTTACTGAGATGTAAAAACCTTTATTCATCGGTGCGATTCCGACCGCTCAGTGCCTTCTCTATAATGCGGGACCTCGCGTTTCAATCGTGCCGCCGAAACAAATTCCTGAGCGTAAATCTTTGGGCGCGCAACGGACTCTTGCATCGCTAGCGCTACTCATCTGCCGCATTTGCTCCGAGGCTTGGTCGTCATAGCACACCTCCGAGACTCCGCGACGTTAATTGCACCAGATAACGATAGGCATAAACACCGGACAGAGAATCTGTTAATTGCGCTAGCAAACTAAGATCTTGACTTTAGCAACAAAGCGCATTATGGTGCGCGCGTCAATTAAGCAAAAGTATTCACCGAGCCTCTGCGGTCTCGCGCACACTCGCCTGAATTAAGTGTAAACACTCCGTAACGGGCGAACCAGTAGTTCGGTTCTGCAGGGGAAGGAATGCCTGGACGACCCGTTGAAGTAGAACAAATAGCGATGCACGGGCTGATCCGATCGTACAAAAGGAGTCTGAAATGCCGGTCAGAAGACCTCACAATTCTCTTACACTCAAGAGAGGTTCAAAGGTGGGCAAGCCGCAGACGCTCGATCTTTCAAAGCGCGCCCACTGGGACTTCATCAACGACCAGTACACGCGAGCAGGGGTGACGAAGAAGAACGCGCCGAAGTTGTTCAAGGCCCTGTCTGCAGCGCGGAACAAGGGGGTGTCATCCGCCCCAAAGGCCGTGACGGGTGGCGACGTCCTCGTTCCAATGAACGCAATCGTAAGCGTTGGCTTCTCAGCTGACGGAACGTTTGCGAGTGCGTTCTCCGCTATCCCAGGCGGAACGATCTTTACCTCACTCATCCTCGAGCTAGTAGATCCATCCACGGAGACAGTGCTCGGCACGGCCAACGTCTCGGAATTCGATCTCGGCGAATATTTGCCGATCAATGTCACCGGCGGGCGACCCGAGGGAAATGATGTCGAGGCCATCTTCACAATCAGCTATCAGGTTGGCAGCGGAAAGCCGATCAATCAGTCAATGCGCATGACCGTGAGCGATGGAGCCGACGGCTCTCCGGTGGTAGGCGAGCCGGTGAAGCGGACGAAAGGAAGTCCCGATCTACGCATCGCACTCGGCGCTTGGCGGCAGCGGCCCGGGTATGACTACTGGTATCGCTCAGTCAATCCTACGCGGCCCGATCTCCGGCTGCCTCTGGTGGGCACGCAGCGTTATGAAAGCCCGATCGCCAAGCCGTTTGATCCTGCGATCTCGGCCTATTTGATCGCGCCGCAGCGCGGCGGTGTGGCGATGGCTACGAAGAAGAGTACCGACGCGTTGCGTAAAAGCCTAAAGGTCGCCGGCAATAAGCTGTCCTGGAATCTTCCGTGGTCAGCAGACTCTTTACGCGATCGCTCTCTTCACTTCGGCAGCGCGGCATGGGGAGAGGGGCACGTGCTGCTCGTCTTTACTATTGACGTGATGACGAAGAAGGCGAACTCGCCGGTACGCACGGTGATAGCCAGCGATGCATCCGAAGCGCCGGGTGTCGGGACCATACCTCAAATTAGCTACTTCTGGCGTTGAAGAAAAAGGAGTCAATGATATGTCTGCTTTGACACGACAAGACCTGGATAACATCAAACACGTTGCCTCGCTCTCCGATTCCTGGGAAGAACACGAGCTCGACTTCTCCGATGATCGTCAGTGGTACTTCTTCATGCGACAAGTCGAACGCGCAGGCATCTCCGACAAGACCCATCCGGAGTACATGAAAGCTTTGCGAGCGGCGCGCAAGGCCGATCAGAAGCGCGGTGGGCCAGCCGGTAACCTCCAGCAGCGGCCTCAAGCCCAGGCAGCCGCGGGTACCGAGATGGAGGACGCCAACACTATCTCTTCATTCAGCATCAGCCTCGCTAAGAACAGCAGTATCGGTGGCGGGTTTTCGGCAATCGTTGACGGTACTGTTTTTACGACGCTCTACGCCCAGCTCATCGACCTCACCAACGACAATGTGCTCGGCGAGACCAACGTCGGCCCGGTCTACGGCGAAGGTGAGTACCTGCCGATCGATCTGACCGGAACGCTGCCAATGGGAGAAAACATGCTCATGGTCCTCAGCTGGTCGTATCAGCCCAAGCAGAGTGGGGTCGCTGCAGTACCGATCGTTAATGGCTCGATGCGCGTGTCGACTAATGAGCTGCCGGTCGGCGCGCCGAACGTTACGCAGCCCGTCAAGTCCAACACTACCCCGCCGGCCAACAACTACATTAAGTTCGGTCTGGGGCGTACGAATCCACCGGCCGACTGCGACTACTGGTACAACGAACCGAATATCCAGAGCCCCAACATTCGCTTGCCGTTGATGGTGACGCAGAAGTTCAAAAGCAACATCAAGCAGCCGCTCTGGCCGTCGAACATCACCAATCCACCGACGATCTATCAGATAAAGCCCTCCACGGGCGGTGTCACCAGGCCGGTTTCAATGGCTGCCATACAGGCTGGGATCACCGCCAACGGCGACACGCTAACATTCAACTTTCCATATAACAGCGATGTGACGAAGGATGGTTCGATCCAGTTCGGCGCCGCCGCCTGGGCTAACGACACGACGCTCCTCGCCACCATCTCACTCGGTGTCAAGACCGACACCAGCAGCAATGATTTTGTCTGGGTCAACCTCTATGGCAGCAGTACACCGCCCTGGGCCACCAGCCCCGCGCCCGGTGAATACCAGATGTATCCCAACTACTACACTTGGCACTGCGTCGCCGCCGGTTCCCAGATTCTGCTGGCAAATGGCAAGTCAATGAAGATCGAGGACGTCATGGGCGGCGAGAAAGTAAAGATAGGTTCTGACGGCGAAGTCTTCACCGTAGTCGATACGTTTGGAACGAATAAAGAGGCCGAAGTACTCGTCTTGACCACTGAGGGAGGCCACGAACTCCTGATCACGCACATGCATCCGGTGCTGACCAGTAAAGGCCTCGTTGCCGCCCGCGATCTTGTCGCCCGCGATAAGGTGCTGACCGACAAGGGCCCTTCGCGCGTTAAGTCGATCACGACGCGCAAGTACTCCGGAATGGTGTATGGCTTCAGTGTCGGCACAACAGCTGAGGAGATCAGCCGCTTCACGGATGACAATACCTGCTACTTTGCGAACGGCATCCTAATCGGCGACAACCGAGTCTGCATCGGATACGTAGCATCGTACAAGAAACGCCTGACTACCGTGCTCGCTCGCATCCCCAAGAAGTTTCATCCGGAAGCGAAGCGCTCGTATAAAGCGCGTTACGGACATCTCTGATGAGCGCTCCGGTACTATCGCAGGTTTTTTACGATGGTACGCGGATCCGCGCGAACTTCACCTACGGGAATTCAACCCAGCAAAATTTTCAGATCGCGCTCTTCGAGGGGACGGACGCCACGCCAAAGCAGGTGGCGTCGTCGGGTCCCCTCGTGGCCTTCCTGCTCAATCCGCAGCTGAACACCATCTCGGTTTGGTCGGTGGCGATCGCCGCGGTTATCGGAGGTGTCGTGGGCGATTACAGCAATCGCATTGCTGTGATCGTCGGGCCGCCCCAGAACGTTTCCGTAACCTATGAAGACTCGGCGCTAATCCTGGCGTGGTCGCCACCGGCTGGCGCTACCGTCGCGTACGGCGCCAGCGTGTCGCTATTCAACTCAGCCACGGGCAACCTGGTCAATAACGCAAGCTTCATCTCGTCACCCGGTATCTTTAGTCCCATCGAGGGCTTTGATCCCGCCACTTCATACGGCGTCAAGCTCGCCGGCGCTAACACCGAGAATTCTTACGGCCCCTACTCGCAGTTGATTGCTGTTATCCAGACGACGCCTGCGTTCTCTAATCTCAATTACAACCTGACGGACGGCAACGCCGCGATCGTGGCCAACTCTTCGACCGTTGATCCTGACTATTTGCTCGGCTTGTATGTCTATGCGGACGGCGAGTTCTACACATCCGCCATTGCTGCTGTGCCGGGCAATTTCGTGCGGCTGACACTGCCGCAGCCGCTTGCACCAGAATTCAGTTACGCCGCGTATCTCGCCTACACGATCGCTGACGGCAGCACGCGCGGTCCGCTGAGCGACGCTTTGGCAGTGTTGACCGAGCCGGCGACTTTGACAACTGTCGCGTACGACGGAGAGGCTGTTTCCGCGTCGTGGAACAACGGGGTCGGCTCGCCGCCGCCGACCGGAGGGAGTGTTGAAATTTACACAGACTCCGAGACCATCGCTTCTAGCGACACTCTTGGAACAAACATCGTTCTAATCCCATCACCGCCGCTGGTGGCGAACAATCCATATAAGCTGAGAGTCAACGTTCAGCGCGGCGTGTCACTCGGTGCGCGGAGCGAGCCGCTGGACGTGCTGACTTACGTTGCCGCGCCCACCAGCGTGTCGTATGACGGACAAAACATCGGTGTGACCTGGGCCGCGATCGGCGGCTCTGATGTGACGGGCGTGTTGATCGCACTGCTGGACGGAGGCACCGTAGTTCAAAAGCAGCCGGGCGGTGATCGAAAGTCGATGATCGCGGCGGCGCTGTCAGGATCCGGCTCGTACGATATTAAGTTGCAGACCGTTGGCGATCGCACCAGCGGTCCCCTGGGCACTGCGGCGTCGGTGATCAGCGTTGTGCCGCGCGTCACCGGCGCAACGTATTCGGAGACTGGCACCACCAGCAGCATCGAGGTGCGATGGAACGCCTCCGACATTTCAAGCGCCCACGGTGTGACCGGCTACAGCGTCCAGCTCTACGAAAACGGCGCGCCGCTTGGAACCCCCGTCTCGGTGGCGGACCCCGGTACAGATCATGTCACCGTGAACCTCGAGAACGTCCTCGATCAGGCGAAGACGCACACCGTTACGGTGCGGGCTGTCGGCGCCACGAACAGCACCGGGCCGATAGGTCTGCATTCGCCAATCATCACTGCTAGTCCGCAGTTCGTCTCGATCGAGTTCGACGGGACCAACCTCACCGCGAAGTGGTCGGCGGTGGGGCAGCAAGGAGTGAGCGGTTACAGAGTGACCGTCGGCAGTACGACGAAAAACACTTCGCTCACGTCGCTCACTTTCGCGTTCACTCCCTCGGCCGCCAATCCGACGATCTCCATCCATGCTCTCGGTCCGACCTCAACCGGGCCTACCGCGAGCACGACGGTGCTGACGGCGACAGCGACAGTGAATTCGACGAGCTACGATGGCGCGGGGCTGACGGCCGGGTGGGCAGCAGCGACCGGGGCGACTGCGTACATTGTCGAGACACTCGAAGGCTCGGACGTGGTCGCCTCTCAAGTTAGCACCGCGCTGCAATCGACAATGGCCGTCGCCCTTTCCCGCGCCGAGACTTACGGCGCTGCCGTCCGTCCAACATCGCCTGATGGAATAGTAATCGGACCACGCTCCACCGTGGGACCGGTGATCGTCGCCACGCCGTCGATCAGCAGCGTCGCGTACGACGGAGCTCACGTTACCGGCAACGTCACCGCGCCGAACGGCGTCGCACTCGACTCGACCACGTTAAAAGTATCTTTGTATGCAAACGGAATCGTCGTTGGCGATCCCGTCTCGGCTGTGAACGGAACGTTCACCATTCCGACGGGTAGCACCGCCGGCGCGGACCTGAGCGTCCGCGCCCAGATCACCGGCACGAAGAGTAACGTGACGATTGCCGCTCCGTTCTCGTCTCCCGTGCCGGTACTCACTTCAACACCGGTCATCGACTACGCATTGCTTTCCTACGACGGCGCAAAATGGCATGTCTCGGCGGCGTGGTCGCTGCCAGAGAGCGATCCCACCGTCGGTGAGTTCACCATCATCCTGCAGCAGTCGGAAACGACGCTGAAAACGTGGACAGTGAGCGGCAACTCGCTAGGCAAGGAGGCGCCGGCGTTCGACGTCTCGAAATCCCTGGATCTCATCGTTACCCCGAACGGAAACTACGGTAACGGTCCGGCCAGTGCGGCAGCGACATTCGTCCCGACGTCAATCGACTCGGTGACCTCGGTTGTCGAGGGCGATCGCCTCACGGTGAGTTGGGCCGATGTCGACCGCGCCTCGTTCACTGCGCATCGTCTGCGGCTCGTACAGCAGACGGCGACGTCCTGGCTGACCATCGCGTTGGGCGAAAGCATCAGCGGCACTACCGGCTTCATTGAGCTACCGTCGCCGCTGATCGAAACGGATGCAGTTTACGGAGTCACTATCGATGTAGCGATGGGGACAGCATGGACCGCGTTTAATCAGATCAGCCCGGTCATCGTCCAAAAACCGAAGATCACATCTGCCGCCTCGTCTTCGGCCAGTTCGGTTGATATCACCTGGGACGCGCCGGCGTCGCCCAGCGGCATCGACGGCTATCAGCCGGTGATGGTCTGGGAAGCGGGCTCACTCGCGCTCACGAAGCTGTCCGGCTCGCTTTCGCACGCGACGCTAACCGTTCCGTCAGCGGTGCCGAACGGGGCATGGATCACCCTGGCTGCTGTGAAGGGCCAGACTACCGGCTCGGTCTGCGACTCCATCCCGTATGTTGCCGATGTGGCAGTTGGACTGGTGGTCGGATACGACGGAACGACCATCAGCGCGGCCTGGAGCATGTCGAAAGACAGCCGGGTCAACGCGTACGAGGTTACCTTCACAGTAAAAGATCAGTTGCCAGTGAACGAGACGGTGTACACGAATTCGTGGTCGAAAGCGTTTACCCCCATCGGGGACCAGACAGCTTCGGTGTCCGTACGGATGATTGCGGGTTCTTCGAAGAGTCCCGCCACCGGGGTAATCGGCGCGATTCTCGGTAAGCCATCAATCAGCCAGGCCTCATTCAATGGTTCGCAGCTGAATCTGACGTGGTCCCAGGTCTCTGACGCTGCGGTGAGCGCGTACATCATCAACGTCATGAGCGGCGGCAAGGTGATCGCTGAATACACGAGCGGCGGCGCCGGCGCCACGATCCCGTTTGCCGCGAGCGCGGACACAATTCAGATCCGCGCTATCGGCCCATCGACCAGCGGTCCGTTGTCGACTGCTTTCACACCGATTACGACAACCCCGAACGTTACTTCGATAGCGTTTGACACCTCGGGATCGTTGAAGATCGACTGGAACTCGATCAGCGGCTCAGGTAGATACAAAGTCAAGTTCAGCATGGCAAACGATGTCGTGCTCACAAAGAACCCCAGTACAAACAGTCTGACCCTCGCGGTCGCCGAACTTCCGGCCAGCGGCATCTACGACGTCACCGTGCAGGCATTCGCCAGTGTCGCGAACGACGATGTTTCCGGTCCTGTGTCCGCGGCGTTGCCGGCAGTAATTCTGCCACCCCCGAACGTCAAGATTGCGTACGACGGCCGCACCGCTCGCGTCACGTGGGAGCCCATCACCTCGCCGGCGGTCACCGGCTATGTAACATCGATCCTCAACGGGGCGAGTGTGGTCGCCGAGACGCCATCCGTCGGCGCAGCCGCAGCGATCGACGTCGCCTACGCACCGACGAACAACTACGACATTGTGGTGCAGGCGCTCACGAGCGCCGGTGCGGGACAGCCTTCGAAGCAGGCTTCACTCTTCCAGGCAGGCTGGTATCCATCGATCGCCACGAATGCGGCGGCGTCCATCAGCCCGGCGACTACTGCGGCGATGTCCAGCTACGACATCGTCGTCTATCTTCCAAACATTTTCACGACCTATGTCTCGACAGGCCTGCCCGCCGATCCGCCGTTCGTCTTCTCTACGACCAGCGATCCGCCGTACTCCTATAGGCTAACGATGCCGCAGAGCAGTGCAGTCTGGACCTTCAACGCCTACTCGATTCGCACCGGCATCCTCACCGCGTATCAGACGTTGTTGACGAAATTGGTTCAGCTCAACGTCACGCCGCTCGGCTGGAGGATAGTGCAGGATGCCATCTCGCGGGCGATGCCGCAGACGTTCGCCGAAACGCTCTTCTACGCCTACGCATTCGTGCCGGGAGATGGCTACATCGATCTCAAGCCAGGCATGTTGCTGCGCGCGGACTTCGAAAGCTACCAATACCTCGGGCCTGATCAGAACGTGAGCCAATACGTCGACGGCTTTGTTAGTTCCAGCAGCGCCGTCTACGACGTCGGCTCGTACGTGACCTCGAACGGTCAGTGGCTCAACGGTTTCGATGCGTTCCTTTCGCAGGTGACACAATCGGGATCGACAGTACCGGCGCCGCAGACCGACGGCTCAACATCCGGCGGCGGGGGCGGAATTATCGATCTCTACTACTTGCAGTTCCGTAAGTCCTACGTTCGGCTGGTCTATCCACCGGAGATCCTCGGCGACAGCACGGCCGAGGCGCGTACGGAGTTTAACGTCGCAGTGCTAGCGGCGAATGATTACCCAACTCTGCAAACCGCGACGCAGAATCTCCGAGATGTGCAGCCGCTTCCGAACGGCGTCGCCGCGACGTATCTCCGCGGGCGAACCATGATCTCTGCGTGCATCCGCGTTTGGCTTGACGAGCAGCCACTGGTAGTTCCCGTCGGCACCTCAGTTGGCAATCTCCTTGAGAACATGGGACGCCGCGCACCCATAGTCATTCCGCAGACCGGCAATCCCGGCGTTCCGCTTAGTGGCGTCTTACTCGAGCGCTCGATTGGATATGCCGTGACCGATCAGAAGGACTATTCGATCTCGAAAGCAATTCCGATCCGTCTCGATTGGAATAAGGGGATGGCGTACAGCGCGACAACCGATTGGCTCAATCTGCCGCTCCTACCCGGCGACCGCGTCATCACTCGAGGCAATGAATGACCGTCGCGGAACCACAGTTCGAGCGGGTCTCCGGAACAGAATTGTTTTGGATGCAGTCGTCGGGCCGGACGATTGGATTCCAGGCCACGCCCGGGGCCTCGATCGGCGACAGTCCGATGCTCAGCCAGACCTGGAACGGCGACAGCGGTGGCATATATTTCCTTCTGTCAGAAGCCCCGAGTGCTTCTGATCAGGACTTTGAAACTTCGCTGCTGGCATACCTGCAAATGCAGGGATGGCCTTCCGGCCAAAAGTTCCTTTGGCTCGCGAACCCAAATGCCCCGGTCGTCTCCTGGATCGGGCAGATCCTCTATGCGCAGGAGTCCGGTTCCACGTGGAAAGTCAGCCGCCGCACAGACTTTCGCTTCATTAACTACACGCTGACCGTCACGTCGGGCAGTACCATCGCTCTCGCAACTGAGGCTCAAAACTGGGGCTTCGCCTTCGCTAACAACAGCATTCCGGTCGCGACCTTCTTCGGACCGAACACGTCATACAACGCGAGCTCGCTGCTGCTGCCGCTCGCGGGCGCTACGACGGCATGTTGGCGTCTCGCACTTACGTTATCGAAAGGCGGGCAAACAACCACTGACTTTCAGGCTCTTGGCCTTGGCATTCGTTATTTCTATCCATACCAGGCCGTCGCCGCCGCGCGCAATGTCTACATCAAAATCATTAACCTCCCGACGATCTTTCAGCCAGCCGATCCGCTGATTCTCGACGTCGCGCTTGACTCGCTGCATCCTCTCGATCCGAATCGCACTTATTTCTCTCTTATCCCGCTCAATCCCACCGCGCCGAAGTTCGAGTCGATGTTCGCCACGGCGCGCGGATACGGCCTGAAACTTACGCCGCTCGCTGCTTCAGGGACCACACCTGACGCGCGCTTTGTGTTCGCCATACAGCCGCGATTCGTCGGCGCCGACGACCAGGTGCCGAAAGATTTCTATCTCACTTTGCAGGGAGCGTTCTCTATTGAGTGGGAAGATGCGCCGGTTGACTCGTCGGTCTATCGTCTTCTCTGTGGTACTTCCGGACTCGAGTACGTCGGCCTGGCCGCGAGTACTTCCAGCCGGATCGAGTTTATCCCCGGCCGTGCCGCCTATGCGCCACTCTTGCCTTCCAAGGAAAGTGGCAATCCGCTGACGACCCTCGGCACGACGGCGTGGGTGTGGACGTCGACGGCCGACGTAGCAAAGCCGCCGCATTACTACGCGCAGCCGGAAGACGCGCCACTGTACCAGGCTCCTCAAGCGCAGGCACGTGGAATGGACGACAACCTGGGCACCGTCTTTCTCGACTTTCTCGAAGTGCCCGCGCTCGCCCTTTCTCCCTCGGATGGCACGCGCGCGTTTCCGCTCGCGCCGTACAATCACCTTGCACCTGACGAGATCCGCGACGCTAAGAAAGTCGAGGCTGCGGCGATCGCACCTGCGCGCAAGCAGGCGATCCTCGCCGCCGATCGGCAGGCGTGGATGCAGCAGACTGATTCACCACCGGCATCTACGGACAAGATCGGAGTGACGCCGCAAGGACTTTCAGTTGGGGTCGCCGCGAACGGGATGGACTGGACGTGGACCGGCATCGCCAACGACAGCGACTCGACGTCTGATCGTCCCGATCTGGTCTTTACCAAAGCCGCGGGCGCATTCCGCCAGGCGCTCGAAACCAATCGTCTGTTTATGGTGCTCGCGAACGCCGACGTTTTCATGAACGACGCCTCGGTGCAATATAAACTCACCGCTGAAGGAATCGCTGAGATCGAGGCGGAAGGCACCGTTCCCCTGAACGTGCTGGCGCAGGTGAAAACGTACTTCGCGAACCTCCGCTATCCGACTTATGAGAATGAGACCGACTTCGACGCCGCGTTGATCGCAGCCACGCCCGACGCCGCTCCGTACGAATTGATCTTTGAACGGAAGTCGGGACTCCTCGTGGCGCGCATCGGCGATTGGTTCTTCCAAATGTCGCCGCGCAACTGGGACAACCCACAGCGCAGTCAGCGGCGGCACGCGATGGTGATCTACAAGTTCTCAGTGGGCCGTTCGCTGGCCGAGCTCACCGCTGAGCTTCCCAGCTGGACGTGGCCTGAGGCCGGGGCGTTTTCCGGCGGCACGGCGGCGGACGCGCAGGCAGAGCTCCAATCGATCTACGAGCAGTCGCGTCTATCATTCGCGCAGACGAGCGGTAGCGGAAAGGTGTCGCCGTACGCGAACTTCATCAACATTCTCGACAACCCAAACTGGACCGGCATCATCGCGTTCAGTTGCGAGGTGCCCCTCAATCAGTTGCCAGCTCCGCTGCAGAGTCTCGCCGCCGGCATTGATCCATCGCGCTTCTACGCTCACCACGTCGGCTTTAACATGACGCCGTACGGCGCCGATCCGGGAACACTCATTTTCGGCCGCACATCTATGTTCGGCCTGCTCGACTACCAGGACAACGCCGACCAATACTTCGAGTCGAACATCTACTACGCCTTCAAGGTGCTGCAATTGACGGTCGGATTCCGCAATTCAGTGATGACCGACTTCTCGAGCAAGGTCGAGCTGCTGATTAATCGGATCTTCGGCATGCCGGCGCTACTCTATCCGTCGCAACATGGCAACAACGTGATTCTCGACGGTGTGTATCAACGCCAGACCGATAGCCAGGGAGTCGAGCACGGCACGTATGTTTTCACGATGGAAGAACAAAACACGTTAGCGATTGAGAACGCGGCACTGCGTAACATCGTTCTCCTGTCGACACAACTCGTCACCACACGGCCCGCCGATCCTACGCATCCGGAACAGACTGTAATCTCGCAGTTCCAAATGGGCGGCAACCTTTATTTCTACGAACCGCCGAACATCGATCTATTCTGCTTTGGAGCCGACCCGAGTGTGGAAGCGGCGGGAGACGTGTCGTTGTCGTCGAGCGCTTTGCGCTTCGGAAACCTCGTGGTGCAGATGGAGTTCAAGATGGCGGATCCGACGCCGGTTTTCTCGTTCCTCACTGAAACCCTGTCGTTCGATCTCTCGAACAGCAAACCGCGAGCGCAGGCCCTCTATGCGAACTTCCCGTTGAAGTTGTCAGGTTTCGTCGCCACGCCCGATCCGCTGCTGCAGAACCCGCCGCTTCCTCCGAATGAGGCGACCGCGCAGTCGCCGGAGTCGCTCGGCTTCGTCAGTATCACCGCAGGAGTGCAGCAATCCAGAATGCTCGATCCGTGGTACGGCCTCGTGTTCGACGTTGACCTTGGGACGCTCGGTGCGCTGGCAGGCAGCGCGGGTCTCATGCTTAAGGTGCTCCTCGGCTGGAGCAACGGTGGCACGCGCGACGAGCCCGCGGTGTACGTCGGGGTGCACCTCCCGGGCGTCAAGGACGCGATCGGCGTCGAGCTGCCCCTGCAGGGCGTGATCACGCTCGGGTTTCGGACGATCGAGATGATCGTTAACAACACAGAAGATCCGGGCACGCGCGAGTACATGCTGCGCCTGCGCAACTTCAGCATGAAGTTCCTCAGCCTGTCGTTTCCGCCCGGCTATAACGACATTTACCTTTTCGGCAACCCCGGCCAATCGACGCCGACGAAGCTCGGTTGGTACGCCGCCTACTCCGCCGAAAAGGACGACAAAAAGAACAAACAACTCTCGTCTGTTTCCCGACAGGTCAACGCGCGGCGCCTTCCGGCGGCGCTGCTCAAGCGGAGGGATGGGTAATGACAGCGAGCAAAATCGACGTGATCTTTCTGCATTGCGATCAGGGCATGGGAACGCTGGTTCGCATCTATGACGCAAGTGACCGGCTGGCGCATCTCGCCTTGCTCGACCTTGGCTCTGAGTCGGGAACGAAAAAGTACTCGGACTCGGCAATCAATTACGTCCTGCGCGCCCTGAAACAGATGGAGGCGGACAAGCTACAACCGAAGATCGATCTGCTGCTTATCTCGCATCAGGACTTCGATCACTGGAGCCTGCTGCCGAACCTACTGGAGAAAATTCAATCCGAGATCCCGGCTTGCCAAGTCGACGACATCTATTACGGCGGCACGAAATGGAGGAAGAAAGCCAGTGAGGCCGTGGCGGAATGGGAGGACGAGTTCGGAGTAACGGCTGAAGCGTTTAGCAAAGGCGAAACCAACTTCAGCAAGCCGGGAAAGGCAGGTACGGTTAAGGTGATCGACGGCGTCAACTTTCACCTCCTTTGCGCGAACGTGCCGGTTTCTCGCGCGGCCCAGGACCTCGAAAGGAACGGAACTTCAGCCGTCATCGCAATCCACTTTGGCGGCGTGAACGTAATTATCCCCGGTGACGCTACCGCCGACACGTGCGGTTGGATCAACGACAATGTTTTTGCGCCGTGGAAGAAAGCGGGCAAAGGGAATCCGGTAAGCCCCTGCCGGGCCATGGGTGCCCCGCATCACGGTGCGCTGCGGACGATCGCCAGCAACTTCGTCTCGACGACCAGGGCAAAGCTCGAGATCGCGACGACGTTTGCGAACAACGTTTCCGCAGAGAACGTCGTGGCCAGCGCCGGCTGGTACTCGAAGTTCAACCATCCGTACAAGGCGGTCATGGAACTGCTCGCGGTGAACGCCCAGACCGACCAGCTCAAGCACGACTTTGTCTGGTACGACGGCAGCGAAAAAGTTTGGGAGCAAGTCGCAAAGTCGAAACGCGGCATCTTCACGACGATCACGACGCTGACGGATCCGCCGACAAGGACCGGATGGAGTTTCACCATCACGGCCAAGGGAGAGATATTGTTCTTCATCGACTTGGAGCAAGCGGAGACTATTCCGGCCTACGAGCGGTCGAACCGTTACGGCGCCACGCCACGCCAGAGATGACGCATGTCGCTTCAGGAAATCTATGATGATCTTAACGCGGCGTTGCGCGATGGCGTCATCGTGCTCTCGGCGTCCACGGTTCCCGACCTTGGTCTCACCCTCGAAGCGATCGGCATCACCGGTGCCGGCACGCTTACGCTGACGGGGGCCACCCTGACGCTCGGTCCGCGCTCGGTCGTGCTGATCGGCAACGGCAGTTATCGCAACTTCGCGTGGAGCACGACGCTCACTGGCGAACCGGTCACGACCGGCAATCGCTTCAACTTGGCGATGCAGGGACAGGACTCGTCGACGTCCTGGACGTTCGGCACTTCATTCCCGAACCTGCCGCAATCGCGCACCATCACCGAGCGCCTGACCGTGCCGTTGGTAGATTCTGTGCTGTTGCCGCTGGTCGTAGAGCAGCCTTTGCTCTCGGTCGCGACGGAACCGCCGAAGCCGCCCGGAGGATTTAAGCCAACTTTTCAGGGATGGCTGGTCCTCACTGGCAGCGCGCTTGCCGAGTACATCGCTTACTTCGCGTCATCGAAGCTGCGCTTGACGGGCACGATCGACTTTATCGATCCCGCAAAGCCGGTGTTCGTGTTGTGGGCGGCGGCGCCCGGCGCGAACCTCGACATTCCAGTCATTTCGATTAGCGAGGTCGGCATCAAGCTTCGCAGCAATGCCGACGACATTTTTTCGTTGCAGGAAGGGGCGATCAATTCCGTCGCCGAGGTGTACGCGAAGATCTCATTCGGCCATGCCGTGCCGATCACGGCAGAGATCACCACGCCGCTCCTGCAAGGTAACTTCATCTGGCCACTGACCGTAGTTTTCTCCGAGCCGGTCACCGCCGCGACCGGCTTTGCGCTCATTCTCGACTTCTTCGGTCAGCCGGTCTCGAACCTCTATCTTTTCCCTTTTCCGCTGGTAGACAGTTTGCTTCGCAACTTCGGTGTAAAGGCGGTGGGCGTTGGGATTCAACCGCCGCTCGATGGTCAGGATCTTTCGCTCCAATATGCTTCGATTGCGCTGACCTCGGTCGAGACATGGCAGCCGTCGCTCGCTTTCGTCACCGTGCGCGAGCTCGGAACGGCGTGGACGTTTCATTGGACTGGAACGAACAACTGGGTGACCGGCAACGTCTGGGGCCGGCTCGTCTTCTTCGATGATCCCCAGCTTGACGCCGAGCCGCTCGATGACGATTGCAGCTCGAATAAGATCGAGCTCGCAGTTAATGCGACCCTTCCCGACTGGATCATCACTGCGCGCAACGAAAATGATATCTGTGTCCCGCTTGGCGCCGTGTTGAAGAAGTATCTCGGCGGCAGTGGCGGTATCCCTGACAACCTCCGCATCACGAATATTTTTCTGCAGGCAATCCCGCCGGAGCAGACTTACCAGGCATCGCTGATGGTGGAGGGACTCTGGGCCACGCAGATCAACCTCGTGAAGTTCAGCCTCGATCGCGTGATCGGTGAAGTGTGGGTCACACAAAATAAGGTCTACGGAAGCATGACGGCGTTTGTTGGGCTCGCCGTAAGCGTTGACGGCATTGAGACGACGAAGGTGACCTTCAACATCAGTGCCGAGTACCGAGCCGACGGCGTCTGGCATTTCGAGGGCGGTCTGGCTGACGGCGTGCTGTCGCTGCTCGATTTCGCTTTCGGTCTTCTCGGATACCAGCCGGCATTCGAATTGCCGGAGGTGTTGCTCACCGAACTCTGGATGATGTATGAGAACTCGGCGACGGCCTCGACTAACAATCCGTACGCGGCGCGCGGCACGTTGGAGATTCGATGGCAGCCGCAAGTTCTGGGTCTCACGCTCTCGGCCGCGGCGAGCGCGTACGTCGAGCGGCGTCTGAAGCAAACTACGGTCGACGACCTGATCCTGCTCAACTCACCTCGCCGCGGCGACGCCGGCAACGCCGAGATGATCTATGTCGGCGAGCTCGCCGGAATCTTCACAATCAACCGGCTTTCCGTTCGTATCGCAGTCTCGTTCAGCGACACCGAAGAGGTCTATCTTTTTGAGGTCACGTTCGACAAAGTCAGCGTGCGCGCGGCCACGGAATGGGTGAAGAACACTAAGTCGCTCCCGCCCGAGGGAAAGCATCAGATTCTCGTCATCACGCTGCGCGGCTTCACTCTCGGTGACGTCGTCACCTACCTCATCAGCCTGGCTAATCCGAACGCCAACTACCAGCTCGAATCGCCGTGGTCGTTCCTCAACTCGATAGACCTTTCCCGGTTTGAGGCGCGTATCGATCCGACCGAACAGACGATCGCGCTCACCTATCGCGTCAACCTGTCACTCGCATTCGTGCAGCTCGACACGGTTGGCATCCTCTACGATCGCTCGAGCGGCGAAGGAAAAGTCAACTTCGTCCTCGAGGGCAGGCTTCTGGGGAAGACTTACAGCCTGGCCAACGGCAATCCGCTCACGTGGGATGCGGTCAACGACCCGCCGCCCGAGGTGCCGGGCGAAGGAATCTCGCTGGTCGATCTGCGCTACCTTGGCGCGGGACAACACGTCACGCTCAGCGGACTCACGAACTTTAACTCAATCACTGAAGTGCTGGCGAAGCTCCGCGAGGAGATGCAGCCGATCACCGATCCAAAGAAAAACCCGCTCGAGCAGAGCGACCTTCGTTTCGATCCGTCGAGCCAGTGGATGTTCGGCATCGACATCACGGTGATGGGCACGGTGTCGATCGGCATTGTGCTGCACGATCCGGATCTCTACGGGCTGGTCCTATCGCTCGCCGGCCCCGACGCAGGCTCCCTTGCGGGTCTTAGCTTCGAGCTGCTCTACAAGAAGGTGACGGATGACGTTGGCGTCTTCCGCGTCCGGCTGCAGGTGCCGGACGCGTTCCGTCAGATCAACCTCGGCTATATCTCGATCACCCTCGGCATCATCACGGTCGATATTTTCACGAACGGAAATTTTCTGGCCGACTTCGGGTTCCCGCACAACCGCGATTTCAGCAATTCTTTTGGGCTGGAGGCCGGCATCTTCATCGGCCGTGGGGGCATCTACTTCGGCCTGCTTGACGGCGCAACGTCGACGCGCGTTCCGGCGATCACCAACGGTAACTTCTCGCCGGTGCTTGAGCTCGGAGTAGGACTTGCGATCGGGGTCGGTCGCACGTTCGAGAAAGGTCCGCTGAAGGCCGGCCTCTACGTGCAGGCCGTAGCCATTTTCGAAGGCGTGCTGGGTTGGTTTCATCCGACCGATCAATCGCAGCCGAATGCGATCTACTACTGGGCACAGGGTTCAGCCGGACTCGTCGGGAAGCTCTACGGCTCGGTCGACTTCAAGGTGATCAAAGTCTCGGTGAGCGTTGAGGCACATGCCATCGTGACTTTCACCTTCGCCTCGCATCGGGCGACGCTCGTTGAGTTGGACGTTGGCGTCTCGGTTAATGCCGAAGTCAAGATTCTTTTCATCAAGGTCTCGTTCAGCTTTTCGCTGCAGCTTCAGGCATCATTCACGATCGGCTCGGACAGCGCGACGCCATGGATCCTTGCGAGCGATCAGAGCGGACGCTCCACGCGTCGTCTGCCCGGCAATGTATCAGTGCCGCGGCGGCGGCGTCCGATCCACGTCACCGCCTTCACGCGGTCAGCTTATCTGCATGAGCGATTCGGGAGTGATGGCGCATTCCTGCGCCTCAGCGCCGGCGACGCAACCTACGACCTCAACTGGCCGACGAACATTAATGTCTTCCCGGATGGCCAGATCCATCCCGTCGCGATCAAGATGTTGCCGTCTTACACCATCGATCAGGTGACGGTGCAGTGGCCGAACGAGCCGCCGCCCGCGAACGCGAATCCGGCGTACCGCATCAACTTCATGCTGATGGCCGATAGCGGCGTCCCGCCGGAGGCGCGAACGATCGCCCAGGCACGTAAGCTCACGACCGACCATCTCGCGTCCGCGGATTCCCTTAGCGACATCGCCTTCAACGTGGCCATCGAGGCGATGTTCCGCTGGTCGCTCGCGGCCCTTGGACTGAATCCCGTGACAGGCATCGTTTCGCTCGGTCAACTGGAAGAGCTCGCCAGGCAACTCGACATGTCCGAGGCCGAAGCCAGTCTCGACATGACGACGCTGAGCCAATTCTTTACGCTCAACCTCGAAATGCGCGTTAGCGGAATTCCTAACGGTGACGCCGCCGAGAGCAGCGGCACAGTCTTTCCCATCCCGCCGCCGCTCGGATGGGACTCCGCCACAACGCCAGCGGACGAACGGCGATTCGCCACCTATCAACCCATCGACTCGACGTACGAGCGCGAGGTGCAGCACTACTTTGCCGATCTCGATCCGCAGCCGGCCGCTTCACAACTTGCGGGCGCGCACGCGGTCTCCGAAGGCGACCCAACTGAGTCGATGGCCACGTTCATCTTCCGCGATTATTTCCTGCTCATCGCCAAGGCATCAGTGCAGGCGGCGTTGAGCGCGATGGCGGCGTTCCCGTACACCGTGACCGGCGCGACCACCGAATCGCTGAAATCGATCGCCGCGCTTTTTCCGACCGTTACCGTGCCATACGTCAAACGCGAAGGAGATACAGTCGATCAGGTAGCGGACGCATTCGGCATGTCGTCATCGGAGATCCTCACGCTCAATCCGAATCTCGAGCAGGAGCTGCGCGATACAGCCACCGGCCAAACGATGAACGTCAACATCGGAGCCACGCCAGAAAGTATCGCTAGCGAAAATCCGTCGTGGCCGCTCAAAGCAAACGCGGCAATCGATCTCGGCGACGTCCGGCATCAGGTTCTGGATGGCGAGACGCTCGACTCGATCGCGTCGAAGTTCGGCGCGAACGTTGACGCCTGGCTACAGGATCCGGCCCTCCTCGCTCAACTCAATCTGCTGCTTCCCGGCGCGGGGTTCAATGTGGCGCAAAGCTCATTCGTCAATACCCGCTCACTCACTCTCGCGCTGGTGGCCACTTTCTTTTACGTTCGGCAGAGCGGCACCGACGACCTCGGACTGACCGAGAATGACGAGGTGGCGCTCGTCGAATGGTACGTGCAGACGATTGGCACGATGAACAACATTGACTTTTCGGGACCGTTGCCAGAATCAGTTGTAGTGCCCAAGGCCTTTGACGATCTCGCCGACCCTGTGACCTGGTACACGCAGCCGGGCGATACAGCCTGGACGATCGCGGCAACGTTCGCTGTTTACGAGAATCAGACGGGCAACCTGGAGTTTGCCGCCTGGCTGCAGGCGGTAATCGCAGTCAATCCCTCATCCAATCCCGATTCGGTGCTCGCGCGCGTAATCATCCCGGAGATGGGCACGGGCGTCTTGCCTGGCGAAGTGCTCGAATCGATTGCGAACCGATTCCCAATTGAACTGCCTTCGTCCACGCCAGGGGAATGGCTGGATCGCGCGGCCTCGTTCCGTTTGGTCGTAAAGGACGCCGAGATTCTCGCGCCGCTCACACCGGTCACCGTGCCGCAGTGCCATGTTACGACGACGACCGGACAAACAATCGCGACGTTCGCCGGGTTCTACGATCTCTCGCTCGAAGACATCGGCGCGCGCGTTGCCAATGTTGGCGGTTTACTGGCAGTGTGGACCGATCACCCGCTTACCGTTACGCCAGCGTCCGCGCCCATTGGTGCGGGCACCCCGACGGCGGCCGATCTCGTTCCGGTGATTCTGCGCGACTACGGCGCATCGATCGCGGGCCAGACGTCGCGCTATCTCATCGCCGGATTGCGTATGCCGGCACCGGTCCCTGGTGGAGACGGCAAGTATCATGCGACCGGTCCAATGACCGGCCTGTATGAACTCACGGGACAACAGCTCACTGGGCCGAATCCGCCTTCCGTGTGCGATCCTCCACCTCCGCCGACCGAGCGTCTTCAGATCACTGTGAAGAACTACGACTCGGCGGCCACGTGGCTGAAGCTCTACGATTCCCTGGCGCTCACGGGCGAGGAACGTCTCACAGAAGATCATTTTGTTCTCAATCGCGGTCTTGCGGGCGCGAACCAGCAGACGCGCGGCCTCGTCGCGCTGAATGCTCCGGTCAACGAAATTGTCTACAGCCTCACCGACGTTGATCTTTGCGCTAACTATCCCGCGCGGGTGTTACAGCAGGTCTTTATCGCGCCGCCCGCGGCGCGTCCGCTCTTCCGCGAGGTACCGGTCCGCCACGCGCTGCAGCAGCAGATCGTCTGGCAGACGACCGAAACCATTGCCATCCCAAACCCGCTAAACGTCACCGAGCCTGCGACTGGAATGCCCACGCTCTGGCCGTTCAGCGATGATCTAATGCGCGCAGAGATGCTCTATCCAACCCAAGCGTTTGCGCTCTGCAACGTCGATCCACAGCTCGGACCCTCCGCAGAGCCGCACGAGCTGACGCTCTACGCGTGGGCGACGACAATCGACATCCGCATCCGCACGATTCCAGGCTTGCCCAACACTTACGAAGTCTTCGGCGCCGACACCGCCGGACGT
Organism: Pyrinomonadaceae bacterium; assembly: GCA_049273695.1. GTDB lineage: Bacteria > Acidobacteriota > Blastocatellia > Pyrinomonadales > Pyrinomonadaceae > UBA11740. Next base: position 99,880 of record JBASRE010000023.1, on the reverse strand, counting down.
CAATTGATGCTGGAGGTCTGGCAGTATCTCGATCGACTAACCGACACGGCTACGCTGCACATCCTCTATCAACAATCCGCGAGCACTGGCCTCCCGAACGGTTTAACTTCGGTACCGGTCACCGACGATGCGACTTACATCATCAAGACGAACCTGACGACTGAGACGCAGAGCGGCCTCCAGAGCAATCGCGCCGTGTCCGAAGTGCCCACCTATGGCGACTACTATGCCCGCCTGGCGGACTCGCGTCGCTTCCTCACGCTGATGTGGGAATGCAGCGTTGTCGGAGGCGGCGGCTACTGGATGCAATACACTTCGGCCAGCGGAGCGGGACTGCCACAGTCGATTTTTTCGTCTGACGGCACCGCGACGCTCAGCCTGCTGGTGCTGCTCGCATCGCAGATGAATTCGAGCGCGCCGGACCGCAAATTGCATTCTTTCAATAACACGGCGCTCGTAGGCAATTCGATCGATGCGAGTGCGGCGAACCTGTTTGCGCGCGTCGCCGACTTGTCGGAAGAGACACGCGAGGCGACCGTCGATCCCGGCAACGTAGCGTTCTTCACTTCGCTGGAAAATCCGCCGCCTAACACGGACCCAATCGACAAGCAGATCGCGATCCGGCAGCTCTATGGCATGCTCGCGTATCAGCTCCTGCTGACGACTGCGTTCGGAGAAAGCACCCCAGGCATGCCCGTCGGACCACAGGTTCCGGGAACGTCGGACGAAGAGACGTGGGATCTTTTTCAGGTAGTTCCGATCTGGCGCTATGCGCTGACGCATCCTTTGCCGAATGTCGGTGGTCTGCCGGCGCCCGATCTCGATCCCTACGCCGGAATCACCGCCGCTTCGAGCGGTGGCACGTGGACGCTCGCAAGTACGCGCGTCAGCCTTTCGTTCCGCGACATCTACGGTAATAACAGCAAGCTGACCGGCGATGCGGAATCGGGCGGCCCGGACCAGATCGACGTGAATGTCGGCTACACTGATCCGGTGATCGGCATCGGCGCGTGGCCGGGGACTACCGCGCACTTTACAGTTCTGCCCCCGCCGCAGGGAACGAACGGCGCGACGTTGGTTACGAGCTTCTCACTGCAGGCTTCGACATATCTGCCCGCCGGCATGCAGCGCACGAGTGACTCTGCAGAGGCGGCGGGAAAACAGCTCTCCGACTTCTCGAAGATTTATTACCAACTCTCACAGAGCGATGTCTCCTATTCGCTATCGACAACCCTGGAAACGGCAGGCGGCAATCCGCTCGCGCTCGCGACGAGCGGCTCGTTGATCGAGTTTGCCGCCGGCGCCTGCGCCTGGCTGGATACTGCCACCAAGCTCATGAACTTGTACGTCGATACGGCGCTCGCTGCGACTCTGGCCGCCGGGTCAGAGAAATACGGCGTGGGATACGAAGGTCTCGGAACGGCAAATGCCCACGTACCGCTATCGCGCATCTTCGTCGCCCCACCGGCTTCGCCTGTGCCGGCGACCGACTTCACCATCCCGGTGTACGCGGTCTTCCATGACGGCAGCACGATTGTGTCGATCACTCCGGACGGGGGCGATCCAGTCGCGATCCTCAAAGACAGTGAGAACACGTCGCTCCTGTTGCGCGCGGGCACCGAGCTTGTAATCCCGCCCGGCAACTACACCGTCCCGGCCGATCCGCCTTCCCCCGAGCTGCCTCAATCGCTAACACAGATCGCCGAGACTAATAATATTGAGATCGCGAGCCTTATCTCTGCGAACCAGGCGACGCAGTCGTTGCTGCGCGAAGGGTTCATCTTCACCTGCGACGGCGTCGAAGTGTTCGTCACGTCCGAGCATCCCGCTGTGACGCTGGCCGACGTGGCGCAGACCTTCCAGAGCAAAGGCATCAACTACGACGCGGTGATGGTAGCTGGTGCGAACGCGCTGCTCCCTGGGATGTTCCGCGCCGGCGCCGTGTTGGTCATCGATCGCTACGTCATTAAGGCCGACGAGACGCTGAGCAACAATGGCACCGGAGCGACGGTGACGCAGCTCGCGCCGCTCAACACGAACGTCACGGACCTGTTCTTTTCCGGCACTGCAGTCTACGTGAGCTTTCTCGCCGCCGGTAGCGCTTTCGACGAGACAGTCACCGATGCGTCGACTATGTACGCGCTTTCCACCGATCAACTTCTGCGCTTCAATCGTAACGTCGCGCTCGCGGCCGTGCCGTCGTCGCCGACCGATTCGTTGTATCTTGCGATTCCGGGACACGCCGCGCTTCCGTCTGTGCCGTCCGGGCTGCGCATTCCGTATCAGATTCCCGAAAATGCGACGCTCGACGGGATCGCTGCGCTCTTCCTCGAGATGACCGCGCTCTCGCTCGCGGAGGCGAATGAGGAACTGCCGGGGGTACTCGCGGGCGACCAGACGATTACCGTTGCCGGACAGACCGTCACCACCACTGAAGGGGAGTCCTTCACCGAGCTGCTCGCCGCATTTGATCCCGCAGTAACGCTTACCCAGCTAGTTGGGGTGATCGAAGCAACGCCCGGCTATTTGCAAAAAGGAGCGCTCCTTCTGACTACGCCGGCGCGGCTTGCGGCATCTCCAGGCGCGCAGACGCCACAGGAAATCGCAACGCGATACGGCATAGCTGTAAATGATTTAGCCGTGGCGAACAGTGGTATCGCGGACATGGTCGTCGCCGGCGTGCAGCTTGTATCGCCACTCGGCGGTGATGTTCCCCCCACGATCACCACTAGCGCCTCGGACACGTTCGTAAGTTTCGTGTGGCGCTTTGCACAACTTGGCATCCAGACCACGGTGGCCGACGTGATCGAGGCAAACAAGGACCGCGCCTTTATCGCCGGAAACGCGACGATGCTTCTCCCCCCTGCGCCGGGGAAGCTTACCGCTCCTCTCGGCGCGAATGGTTGGCGGTTCCCAGCGGCGATTTTCAATGTCCACGCATTCGTCGAAATCAAGCGCCAGAGCGCACTCGTCGATCCGGCGTTCCGTGGCAGCGCCGCGGAACACAACGTCGCATCGATTCCTGCGGTGCCGCGCAACAATGGCACGGGCGCGGATGCATATCTCGCACTTCAGCAATTTGCTCACGACGTCAAGGCGGCAATTCCAATCCTCCGCATCGCCACCGGCAAAGTGCTCGCGGATGATCGCGAACAGACTTCTACGGACGTTTGGGGAATCGCGTTCGGCAGCAATTACATTGCGAGCGTTACTGTCGAGCCCGGCGTGACAGCTGGGAACGAGAAGATACCGCAGTACTTCGCGCTGCGGCCACTCGATAACGCGCTCGTCGCGCGTAATGGCGTGGAGATTAAGCCGCTGCTTGCCGATGGCACTCTGGGCGCCGTCCAGTTTACTAATTTCCAGGGCGTGGACCTGGAAGTGTGGGCGCAACGTTTTCTCGGCGACCTCGACCTCTTCATCTCCGCGCCCTACGCGGCGTCCGCGTATCAGACACCGAAACGACAGACGCTTGAATCGGTGCTCGAATCGAAAGATTCGCTGGCCGCCGGCATCGCGCAAGGTCTCGACTACATTCTCAATTTTGATCAGCCCGATCCGTCGCGTGAGGTTCCCGCGCCACCAGACTGGAGCGCCGCGGTCGAGTCGCTTAGACAAATTCTCCTGGTCAATCTTACTGCGGGATACAACCTCGACGCGGTCGTGCAATACGATGCGACGGTGTCCTCTCCCTGGGCCAATGTCTACGCGAACTTGTCCGGCCCGGGCAAGCTCGCTGACGATCCTCTGCTCAACCAGTTGCGCGCCACTTTAACGAGCGCGAAGACGCCGTTGGCGACGACGCCTCAGGGTCAGCCGTCGTATGTAAATTTCCTGCTCGGGGTCGCGGAGGAAGGGCGTGACCGCACGGTTGATTTGCAAATTCAATATCCCATCACCGAAGTGGAGTTCAACATTGAGGAGATTGTCGACGGTTACGATGCCTCGGACTGGCTCACGCTCGTCCTTCCCGACGATCTCCCGTCGCAGGTGTCGATAAACCTGGGCACGCCGAGTGTCCCGCTCCCCGTCCGTTCATACCCACCGCTCCCAACGCTCCTCGGTCAGACCGCGGCTGCGAGCCATCCCACTGTGTCAGATTACGCACAGGCGATGTTGTGGGACTACGCTTTCACGTATCAGCATCAGAGCATGGCAGTCGATCAGATCCGCCTCGAGGTCGAACTCAATCAAACGCCGCTCCTCACCGCGCAGCGCGTACCCGACGAGGTTGATCTCCTTGCCGCGCTCGCTCAATACAACAGTGTCGCGCCGCAACTGTGGGACATCCTCAAGCGGCTTCCGGAGTACACGAAGGCGACGGACAAAACGACCATCGAAAATGCGATGACCACGTTCGCGTCGCTCGCGGACGACATCGCCGCGGCGTGGTCGTCGTACTGGACGAGTGATGCCGCCGTCGCGCAACGCAAAGCCTCCGAACTCGGCCCACAACCGGAGCGCTACGCGTTCCTGCAAACGCTCAAAACGAATTACGACGCGATCCTGAAAAAATGGTTCTACTCGAATCTCTACCTCACCCGTGAAGTCGCGCAAGGCCTGCTGGGATGGCCGGTGATGGGTGTCTTCGTAGGCGACCAGTTAGTGAGCATGGGAAACGGTGTCGACACACCGCAGGGCCGGCGATACGACTTTCCGGAAGGAGTGGAAGCCTTCAATCTGCTCACCCTGGAGATGCGTTTCGCCGGACTGGAGATCGCGAATTATCAGAACGCATCTTCGCAACTGCAGGTAGTTCGCAACGCAAACCTCTCGGACCTGGCGCCGACGCGACCCGCCTTCGTCTATCAGACTCAGTGGTTCGCATTCCCGAATCTCGTCTCGCCGCTGCTCACGTGGCGCGACCCGTTCCCGATCGGCGCGTGGACAACAGATCCCGCGACGAACCCCCTGACAGCAGTCTTCACGCAACTCTTCGGCGCGGCGACTAACAACCGCACGATCAGCTGCGGTATACGCTACGGCTACGAACTCGCTACCTCGCCCAGCGGCGATCGCATCGTTCCTTATCTTCCCGTCAAGTTCCGCCCGAAGTTTACCTATGACCCAACCACCGCCACCGGGACCGTGCAACAAATCATCACGGCAGTGCAGAGTTGGTACGGGCAGATGCAGCCCGCCACAACTGGCTCCGAATGGCTGATTGGCCTCAACCTGTATTCGAGCGTCGACGGACAACTGGACAGACCTTTGTTGGAGTTGCCGGTCTTTTCAAAAGTGGCATGATTAAGCCAATCGGAAGCTGCTCAGAAATGTTTGTATGGGCTCAGGTGTGCGATTTGAGCGCTCATAAACTTAGTTGAAAAGCTGAGAAATAGGAACGGTCAGAGACGACGAGAATCAGGCAGGAATAACCAATGAAGACTTAAAATTAGTTGACCGTGACATGGGCGTCACTCATATTGACTAGAAGCAGCGACCTGGAATTCGAGAGTAGTTAGATGGATAATGAGAATCAGGCAAGACCACCGTACGGCTCTTTTCTTGTATCACTCATGTATCACAACGAGTCGCGATAGACCCGAATTTAGGCGATCACACGCAAACTCGAAATGTCGAAAACCCTAATAAAAATGGACACAAGAAAACACAGCGGAACTTGGGCGAAGAGCTTCGCCAAGACTGCAAAACCTTTATTCATCGGTTCGATTCCGATCGCCGCCTCCAATCTTATCAATAGTCTACAACCAAAAAATTAGCTCGCAGATTTGACTTGGGTCACTGTTGGGTCACTCTTTTGCGCGACCTCGGCTCTCGAGCAGTGTTTCAAGCCGGGTGGTTGTCCCTACTGCATCGTCGGTAGGAAATGCGAGTATGTATCAAGGGTCAATGCCACTTGTCTCAACTTAGGGGTTCACTACAGAGAATAGCCCAGCGCTTTAGCGCTCGGTAAGGGAACAATAGATGCCAGAGGCCGTGAAAACGGGCGACTGGATATCAACCGTCCGCTTCACAACTGGTTCGTTAAAGTATCGCTTCGTATGGTTTGTATCAACACGTACCCGCCTTAGTTCATTTTGGCACGCGGTGAGCAACCAAAACCGCGACGCTTTCATCGGAATCATGAAAGTAAATAGCAGTTGACCAGGTGATAGCTCGTCCGTCATTGGATTCAATCACCGTCCTCACTCCGCCTTTACATTCGATCGACGATTCGTTTAACGGTTCCGACAATCAGTCGTGCCGCTTCCGGATAACAGCGTTCAACTCACGCCCGTCTTCTATCCATGCGCAGATCTAAGATCTGGCCGGTATAGACCAAAACGCTCAAGACGGGTAAACGTGCATCCGTTTTCTTTGGAAGAGAAATGATGTGCTTCACACAATCTAAACGAAGGAGATAGTTAATGATTACCAAAAGAACCAAAGTGAGCCTCGGGTTGTTTCTTCTCGTAGGCCTCACATCCTCCGTTCTGTGGCTGGCCAAGAGTCCGTCCGTTGAAGGACGTGCTCCGGCAATGGCACAGAATATTGAAAAGGAAGGCCCTTTGGCAGGACTTAATCGCAAAGCCAAAGCTTCAAAGGGTACCGATCCATTCGCAGTCGACGACTTGACGCGAGAAGTCGTTACCACGTTCGCAACAAAGGACATGCCGATTTTTATGCAAGAAGGCGTGAAAGAACGCGTTGCGCAAGCCGAGTTGAGTTATCGACATGGTGTGGACAAAGGCATTTCCGAGGTGAAGGTAGCTAAGACGGTTAATGAACTCGCTGACAAGTTTGCCCTTCCTGATTATGCGAAAGTCAGTGTTGCCATGGTTCGGACAGCGCGCGTAATTCTCATGCTGGAAGTGCCTGACCTTATCGGCCAAAACAATCCGGCTGACAAGAACAATAAGAAGAAGAAGATTGGCTCATCAATCAGTCCGTTCATGTCTCCGCTGGAGGCGACTGCCCTGACAATGTTCTTGTTGCAACAGAAGACCCTCAACGAGGCGTATCAAGTCTCGCACAAAGAGTTCTTTGAAAACTTGCACCAGAAGCAGACGGAAAAATGGGAACAGTTGCGTGCCAAAAGAGATGGCCACCCACAAAGCATCGTTGACTCGCAAGCGCCTTCAATGAGTGCCAAATCAAACACCAAGACCGAAGAGATGGAGCGCGCGGTAAGGAATGCTGCGGCAGCAATGCGGCCCGATGAACTGCTCAACCTTGCGGACACGTCCCTGGACACTCTTGGTGTTAAACGCGCGAAGGAGAACACTAATGAATAAAAATAAAATACTGTTCTTGCTCACGATGGGCCTGGCAGTCATCTCCGGGGCTTGCACCCCGAACCCTCCGCCGACTGGCTTCAGGGTCAGCACAACTCGAACGACGTTTGTCAACGGATCTCCGTTGCCAACCACTATCGACGCTCCCAACATTGGCGTCAATGGAAATTTTGAACACCACATTGATAACGCCACGCCATCTTCGGGAAGTGTCGCTGGCTTTACTGGAGTCACTAACAACTCCGCCTATTACGATGTCAACAGCGCGAAATTGCCTGGTGTTTGGCGATTGGGCGAGACTAGTGGCCCCTGCGCCGGCCAGCACATCTTCGCCACGATAAGGGTACGAGGCCATACCGCACCCCTGGATTGCAGGGACATACCAATCACGTTCTTCAATTTCTTACCGTCAATGATCCAACGTGATTATCCGCCCGCATCCATCACCATCGATGGTACGGGCATAACGGCTCAGGGTGGCATGCCAACGGTTGAGTATTACGACCTGAATGGCACCCTGGTTGCTCAAAGTACCGCCTCCGAGGTCGCCTCGGGTGGCAATTCGCTAACCGCGCCGGCGCCAAATCTTTCTCTATTTGGTAGCGGTGCGTACATAGCATTGGTAAGAAATGCCGACGGGAATAGTCCCGGAAATGGCGTGGTGGTTATATTCGATTACTTTGAAAGTCCGTCGGAGCCGCCGCCTGATCCGGGAAGCTGTGGCGAATACCAGGTATGCCCAGTCCAAGATGGCTACTGATCGGATGTTCGATTCGAGAATTGATGCACCGCAGCTTGTGGGGTGACGTCTGATCTCGAGGAAACGCGATGGCAGAAGAGCACAGTCTAATCCAAACGGCCGCGGCTGTGCTCTCTTCATCGCTAATTGCTACTCCAGTTCCCGACAAGCCGCGCCCAGCGAAGGCCGAACATAATCGGCCGGCGCTACTGCTTGTCGATCCCAAATTTCTTTCAAGTGCTTCTGGCAACCGACTCGGACGAATTAATTATGGCTGGCAATCGGTCATCAGTGCTCAGCGCACTACCTTCCTCTCATAGGCCGCGGCGCAGGCCCTTTGGCTTTATCAGTAGGGCTTTCCAGCTACTCAGAGGACTTTTCGCGATTCTAATCATCCTTGGTTGGGCTATACCGGCACAATTCATAGAGTTGTCCAAGACAAGTCAGAGAGCGCCAATAGATTCGAGCAGGCGAGCTAAACGGGTGACCTACCTCGCACTTGGTGATTCAACGGGACTCGGCCTGGGAGCGAAAAACGGTTACGGCTATGTTGAGCAACTGATGACGCGGATAGAAACCGAACGCCCAGGATCGCGCTTACTAAAGCTGTGCACGCTTGGCGAGACAACAACCAGCCTGCGTCAGAGACTAACGGAAAGCTTCTCCCCCAAGCCGACTCTTGTGACACTAAGTATTGGTATGAACGATCTCTTTGGAAGAATAAGTGAGCAAGAGTTTGCCGCGAACTACGAAGCGATAGTTATCCGACTCAGGCGTCTTGCGGTACCCATTGTTATCACAAATCTACCCGACATCTCATTCGCGCCAAGGTTGCCGAATTCAATGCGTGAAGAAATACACGTCAAAGTATTACTCTTCAACAAACAGATTGAAGCCATTGCTAAACGCTATGGCCTTTTCTTCGTCGACCTGTACTCAGCGAGCGCAAAGACACTCAGTAAGCACCGGGAGTTCTTCGCATCAGACGGATTTCACCCGTCCCATGCTGGTTACGAGTTCTGGACGCGAACGATGTGGCCAACAGTGAGGAATGCGATCAAGGGATCGGCTAAGAGTCGCCGCGGCGTCACACTCTCTTTTTCCAATTCGAGCGGCTACAAGAATATTCAGATGACATTAAAGAGAATTTGATCGAATGGCCGACGTGACTCGTACGCCTCCCTGCCAGGGAAGACACTTCATTAATTTTATCTTGATGATAGAGGAAATTGGATTGAAAAGATTTCAGAGAGTTGGGACGTTTGAGTTCCGGCCGACGGATCGCTCGGTGGACTGAACATAAACGGCGGCTTACTTATTGGTAAGCAATCTTGGGCATGCGCTTTTGTCCCCTCTCCCTTCCAAACAGATTCTCTCGCGTTTAGTCTTCAATCCCAAGCAGCTCAAGGCAACTGTTCGTTAGCGCAAGAGCATCGCTTACCTTCATTCTGTAAGCTCTAAAAAATACGTCCTGCATCTCGTTGTATCTCGATGAAGAGTGGCCGGCAACCAGATATGCTGCGCCTTGATTTCTCGGCCGGTTCCTTTGCTGCTGGGCCCGCTCCGCCAATTCTTGCGCGCTTAGTTGAGGCTTTTCAGGGTGCAGAGTCTGCTCGATCAAAGCCATCATCACTTCAGCACGCTCTCGCGACGTCAGCTGAAACCCTGCCTCCGCAAGCTTCTTGATGCTGATCTTGATATCCGCTCGCTCCGCACGAGTAATCTGGGAAAACTGATTGTTTTGTTTCTGCATGATCAGAAAACGAGTGACAAACACAGCCTCTAGCGGCGACATCGTGGGACTAACTGTGTACGGTGGCCCCATCGATGACTGTTCCCCTCCGCCGAGAGATTGAGGAACAATTAAATGGGGAATCATCTGGGAGAGTGCCAAACGAGTCTCCCGCACCTCATCTTCATCTGTTCTTGCATATTCAGGGGCGTTAAGCGCTTGTGCAAGTTCATCGAGAACACGAACAATCTTGCCCTCGGGAATGCCCGCCTTTTCTCCCTTCCTGTAATTGATCTCAGTGCGCACCAGCCGTTCCTTGTATGGGCCGACAAGCACGCTTGGCATCTTGTTTCCCGTAACGAACGACAAGACAGCATCAGCCAGCTCACGAATTGCTCCCTCATCTGCTCCTTTTACGGCACTAGCCTTCTCCTCAACTTGCGCGTAGGGCTGGAGAAGCTGGGCGGAAGCATTTGTATCCTTTTGTGATTGACCGCTAACGAGCCAACGCGGAGTCAACCACATGGTCAGACCGCCTAAGACGAATAGGAAGAAGATTGAGATAGTCACCAGACGCTTATTCATTAATGGGTACCTCATGAGCTAAACCAATCGATAAATCTCACCTCAGCTACACTGGTAGAAGCTTACGTCAGAGTTGACCGAGCGTAAACAACTCGAAGTCCATTAGTCAAACTAATAGCCGCGCGAGCCGCGTTCCGGTCCAATAGTACATGAAGATCCTTTGTAGTACACCAGCGAATAGTCGCTGAAAGAAAAACCAAGCGAACCGGCCGCTAACCGAGAGACTCTTTTCTTTATTTCCCCATTCCTTCGTTCTCATCTGGGCGCGGGAGCCCACCGAGGCAACTTTTATTACGCAGCCTCCATTCCAGTTCTCCACTTCGTTACGACCTTTCAAGTCCATCGCTGTGCGCCACGTGCTTCGCCTTCACTACAGAAGGGGGGAAAACGCATTTTCAACAGCACTGAAGCCACTACCCAATACTGTGAGGAGACCGGAGCACGTCGCGTACTTTGCGAACCGCAAAGCAACCGCGACTCATCGAGCCGCCAAGTTGCGAACTTCCCATAACGCTCGGGCATCCTGTCGTACCTGGAATTGCAGCCGTGATAGCTGTGATAATCGGCAAACGGTTCGCTAGCGCTGGATTATGCTGTGGGCGAGAGTTGGAAAGAACAGCTCTAATGCGGGACTACCATTTCACCTGTATCACTGGGGTTACACAACAAGGCGCTTGCAGCGGCGAATCTGGGTAAACGCATCGTAATTAGAACGCGCGGAAAGGCTAACAAACGGGCACAACTCGGTATCCGACCGAACGAGCGAGAACAGTCTCTTTAGGACTGCAAAACCTTTATTCATCGGTTCGATTCCGATCGCCGCCTCCAAAAAAATTCCTGGCCTTCCACAAATCAGGAACATGCCAATCGAATTTTTCTCAGCTCTATTAACGGCCACGTGAATCTGGTTAGGGGCTAAGCTTGAAAAACCGTAACCGAGCGATCTATCGGATGGCAGCTCTTCTCTTCGTTGTGCCGCTCACCTGGAGCGCCGTTTTGTATTTCATCGAGGCTCCCAAGATGGTAGCAACAATGACGCATCTCGGTTATCCGATGTACTTTCTGAAGATACTGGGGGCCGCCAAGATTTTAGGAGTGTTGGCTATCTGGTTTAGTCGCTGGCCGCGGCTTAAGGAGTGGGCATATGCGGGCTTCACTTTCGATCTCATCGGAGCCTTTTGGTCTCATCTTGCGGTCGGCGATCCATTTTACGTCGGAGCTATTCCAGTCGGATTTCTCTTCGTGTTAGCCATTTCTTACGTTTTCTTGCACCGACTCAAGAGAGAGGGCAAGGTTAGCGCGTGACTCTAACCAATCTTTGAATTGACCTGCCAGGCGCGCGGCGCGGCTTCACTCCCGGCAATCTCCTGTCTTCATCCATGTGCTTCGGTATTGCGGAGTGTCGGCCGCAAGGCGGGCTGATGCGCGGTGCCCCAGCCTAGCAAAGGCAAGCGCGAGCCCGCTGTGAAAGCTACGGGGACAATTCGGCGTCGTTCAGGGAACTGCGACCGCTCAAACCGCGCGCCGGCCGGTGACGAGCTGGATGATGAGCACGATCAGCGCAATCACCAGCAGCAGGTGAACTAAGCTGCCGCCAAAATGCCCGAGAAAGCCAACCAACCACAGGATCAGGATGATCACTAGAATCGTCCACAACATAGGTTATTCTCCTTTGTATGCCCGTCCGTTATCCCGACGCGTCGGGGTTCTGACTTACTGCTATTAGGCCGCCTTACGTTTTCTGGCGAGGCTCTTCTTCAACACTTCCATCAAGTCTACGACTTTGCCTTCGTCCCGTTCCGGCACTTCGACTTCGACGACGTCCTTGTGCTGTTTGCGTTTCTTTTCGACGAGCTTGAGTAGTTGCGCAGTCTTTTCGTCTTTAAGTTCTTTCAATGATAGGCGCTTGTCTGAGTGTTTAGCAATGAAGCTCTCGAACTTCTTCACGGTCGCCGCCGGCACCTTCTTCTTTTCGGGCAGATCAATTTCTTTTACCGATCGGATTTCGTCTGGAAAGCGCATCGTCTCAGCGCGCATGATTCCAGCCTCAGGAAATATTGTCACCAGGTATTCCTTGCCCCGCATCACGAAAGTTGCGATGCCGGCGAGGCCTTCCTTGTCCATCGTTTCAGCCAGCAACCGATAGGCTTTCTCAGAACCTTCAGACGGAACAAGAAAGTACGAACGGTCAAAGTACAAAGGAGGAATAGACTGCAAATCGACGAATCGACGCAAGTCGATGTCGCGGCTGCTTTCTGGGGCGAGACGTTCCAATTCTTCGTCGGTAACCGGAACGTATTTCTCTTTGTCGAACTGGTAGCCGCGAATCATTTCGTCGTCTTCGAGATCCTTCTCGGTCTTTTGCGAGAAGTACCGACGCGAAAGCGGCTCGCCTGTCGGCCCGAGCATACGAAGCGGCGCCCGATTAGTGCGCGTGCCCGGATAGAGATCGACTGGAACGCTGACCAAACCAAATGTCAGTGTGCCTGACCAGAATGGCCGCGCTGAGCGAGCTTGAGACTCATCTTCAGCACCGCTCCGCCGTTTCTTTGTTGTAGCCATCTTGCGTGCCATTGTCTGTCGCCCGTAGCGAGCTAAAAACTCGGGTGCAACCCGGTCGCTACCGCTCCCGGTACTGACCTCATCTTTCCAGACTCGATCAGCCCATGTCCTGCCCACCGCTCACTGCCCACTGCCCACTGCCCACTGCTGCTAGCTACGCTGCTTTCTTTTGCTTCTTCAGTGCTTCGATACTCTTCGACAGGACCTTGTCGAGCGACGTTGATTTCCTCTTCGACTTCACCAATCGCAATCGCGGCTTGTGGCCTTTGGCCTTCTTCTCGACGAACTCCATGACGCGCGCGCGATACTCGTCCTTGTAGTCCTTCGGATCGAATTCCCCTTTCAGCAATTCGACCAACTGCTTCGCCATGTTCAGTTCTTTCTTTTCCGGCGCGCGACCGGCGGGACGCGGCAGATCTTTTGCAGACAAAACTTCCTCGGCGTTTCGCAACGTGAGAAGCATCAAATGATCGCCCTCCGCCCGCAAAGCGCCGACGTAGAGTTGTTTCCGCATCACCCAACGCACCACGCCTTCACGGTTCTTGTTTTGTAACGCTTCGGCGAGCGCAAAGTACCCCGCCGTGTCGCCGTCAGGCGCGAGATAATACGGCCGGTCGTAGTACTCCGGCGGAATCCCTTCCGGCGGCACAAATTGCTCAACCTCGATGTCGCGCGAAGCTTCCGGCTCGAGACTCTCCAATTCTTTCTCAGCGAGAATCACGAACGTGCCCGGTTCGACTTCGAAGCCTTTTTGGATTTCTTCCTTCGAGACTTCGTCACCGGTCTCGGGATTTATCATGTGCTGCTTGACGCGGGTTTTGCTCTTAACATCGAGGATATGAAAGCGCACAGTCTGGTCCTTGACTGCCGAGTACAACTTTACCGGCACCTTCGTGGAGCTCAGTTTCAGATTCCCTTTCCAGATTGCTCGCGCAGCCATTATGCCCTCGCAGTTTTAGTCGCCTCAACCGGCGGACAGCCTGAACAACGAATCTCGATTTCGATCGTCGTTTCCACGCACATTACGCACAGCGGCCCATCGCATTCCACGCAATGAACCTCCGTCTGGTATGCGTACGCCTGACTGCATGCCGGACAGATTCCGCCGTCCTCCTCCAGCCACCATGGCCGGTTTCGCTTAGCTTTTGGCATTCTTCGGGAACTCTTAGAGCATTTTGAGTTCCACAAATTCAGTTTTTAGGAAGAAGAATAGGAAGGTTTAGAGCCAATGCGGGTGTGGGGCCCTTTTCCGGATCACTAACTGCCGACGGGATGAATTACTTGTAACGATAGGTTATGCGTCCGCGCGACAAGTCGTATGGCGACATCTCAACGCTGACACGATCGCCAACCAGGATGCGAATGCGATGCTTGCGCATCTTGCCCGAAACCGCAGCCAGCACCACGTGCGAGCTGTTATCGAGCTTAACCTTAAAAAAAGCGTTGGGCTGCTTGTCGATTATCACGCCCTCCGCTGGAACCAGATCGTCTTTAGCCATTCAGTCTCTCTCCTTAAATCTCTCAATCTTGATAATGGTCAACTATGCTCCGTTGCAATGCCGTAGGGACCAGCTTCCAACTGGTCGCGCTCAGGTCTTTGCTCGAAAAGTTCGCAGATGATACCCGAGAAGCCGACCACTGCCTATCAGCCAGCGTCCATCGATAAAATGGACCATTCTCGCGACGACTGTAAAACGCGCCCGAATCTTTGGCGCGTTCTTCCGGCAGAATGTTAACGTAAACTCGCAGACCGTTCATCTTTCGACCAGCTAAATTAACTTCAGCAGCATGAAGAGCGCCGGCGCCAACACTATCGTCGCCACGATCAGGTGTAACCAACTCAACGCCAATCGGCCGCAATTCGTGCATTTCATTTTCCATAGCGGGAGAACCGTGCCGCAATCGGAACATGACCAAATGATCCTGGTCCGCGGCTTGGGTTCTTCAGATTCTTTCATAAGACGGCTTTCGCTTTTTGTCGCCTGTCACCAGTTGCCACATCGTCGCCGTCGAATTGAATCGAACCCGCTTGATCCTTCGTGCCAGCCCCAGAAACTGCAAGGCTCGAATGCCCCACCAGTTGAAATCAATCTCGTACCACTTCAAACCGTGTTGCGCTGAAGTCGGATGCGCATGATGATTATTATGCCAGCCCTCGCCGAAAGTGAGTAACGCCACCCACCAACTGTTGCGCGAGTCTTCGCCGGTTTCGAAACGCTTTCGTCCCCACATGTGCGTGGCTGAGTTCACCAACCACGTCGCATGAAGACCCAGGGTCACGCGGAGGAACACTCCCCAAAGCATTACGCCGAATCCGCCGAACGCGAGCAGACCCAGGCCTACTATGATGAGGGGAACGTAATAATATTTAGTCAGCCAGACGTAGTAACGATCTTTAATCATGTCCGGCGCGTAGCGGGCGAGAGTGGCTTGGTCGTGGTCCTGGGCCGCGCCCCGTAGAATCCAACCGACATGTGCCCACCAGCCGCCGTCGCGTGGTGTGTGCGGGTCGCCCGTGCGATCCGTATGCGCATGATGAATCCGATGCGTCGTGACCCACTGAATCGGGCCGCCTTCGAGCGACAGCGTTGCACACGTGACCAGGAAATATTCGACTGGCTTCGGAACCTTATACGCGCGGTGTGTGATCAGGCGGTGATAGCCCATGCCGACGCCAAGCATGCCGGCAACCCAATAAAGTATTACTGCCGTGATAAGCGCGGGCCAGCTCCAGAAAAAGAGAGCCCCGATCGCCGCCACGTGACTAATGATAAGAAAAACTGCCGTGCCCCAATTTAGTCCCTTCTTCGGAGGTCCTGTCTTTTCGCTCGATGTCTTCATGTTGAAACGTTTCCCAATCCTACCGCCATCGCCGCACGTAGTTCCTCGGCCCCGGCCATTGCTTTGATCTTCTTCAATTCTGTCCGCTGGAAACCAAAATAGGTAGCCATCTGGACAATCTGGTTTCGACTAACGAAGTCCGCGGGATTATCGCAGAACTTTTGCATCCCCGGGTTGAATTCACGGCAGCTCATGCCTTTCGGAATTTTGATACCCAGTCGGCAATCACCGTCGGGCGTAAAGTTCACGCAAAAATCACAAACGATCATCTTGTTTAAGCTTCTTGCGAGATCACGTTACCTGTCGCCTGGCGAGCCTCAGCCGGAAAGCTTTCGATAGCGTTCGCTTCGGTGTCGTGAAGCTGAAAGACAGCAAACAGATTCGTCGCTTGCATCAACTGACGCACCGTGGGCGTCAGATTGAACAATTTGAACTGGCCACCACCGTTCTTTACTGACACATAGGTCGCCACCAACTCTCCCAGGTTCTTCGCACTGATTGAGTTGACCCCGTCAAGACTCAGTAAAATATGTTTTCGTCCGGATGCCAGAAGCGCGGCTGCAGCATCGGCCAACGGCACGCTGCTTCCGCCGAAACGCAGCTTGATTCTCAGCATTGCATCCGTGTGCAAGATAGTAACGCTTCCGATTTGCCGCTCTCTGATGCCTAGTTCGCTCAATAGTATTTTCCCGTGAGCGACGCACACGTACCCGTCAACGATTTCCGTTTGCGAAATTGAGCTGTCAACTTCAGTTAATCTGGGGAATTCCAGAAGAGCTGCGGATGGAGTTAGCTTGACCCAATCTCTTAAGAACACTACACGCGAGCACTGTGTATGTCAAACATGAGATATATGCCGCTGATTAGATATTGGACAGTCGTGGGATATAACGTGTATGCTGCATTCGCGACAAGAAAAGGTGGAATGATCAGAGTTCAAATTGATCTCTTATTGAAAGCGCAGGGCCGATCATTTTATTGGCTGGCAAAAGAAACCGGCGTCAGCCACACCACGCTTTGGCGCCTGAAAAAAGACAAGGCTCAGGGAATCACCTTCAATACGCTTGAGAGTATTTGCCGAGCCTTAGGATGTCAGCCGGGTGATGTGCTAAAAGTCACCCGTAACGGTTCGAACAAGCAACGTCGCTAATCGATCAAGCAGCGTCGCTAAGGTCCGCGCGCCCTTTAACGAGCAACTCCCACCGGATTTTGTTTTCCCCTGGCGCAGGCATGGTTCGACCATGCGGTGGTTAAGACAATTAGGTAAGGCTGGAGGAAAACGATGAAAGTTCTGCTCGTCAATCCTGAATTTCCGGATACATATTGGAGTTTTCGGCATGCGCTGCCTTTTGAAGGTAAGCGTTGTGCTTTCCCCCCTTTGGGCCTGTTAACGGTTTCGGCTTTGTTGCCGGCGTCGTGGGAACGGCGGCTGGTCGATCTTAATATCGAAAAGCTGCGCGCGTCCGATATTGAATGGGCCGACATGGTGATGGCGACCGCTATGCTGGTGCAGGAAGAGTCGCTCAGAGATGTCGTCCGGCGCGCGAAAGCTCGCGGTAAGCGCGTAGTAATTGGCGGCCCTTACATTACGACGACGATTCACGATCTCCCCGAGGCGGATCACATTTTTCTTGGTGAAGCCGAGACAACTTTGCCGCAGTTCATCGAGGACCTGGCGCGCGGTGAAGCCAAACGGTCATACCAGGCGCCCGAACGTCCGCCGCTCTCCGCGACGCCACTCGCACATTTTGAGCTCGCAAACATGAAGCGCTACAGCGCGATGTCAGTACAGTATTCGCGCGGCTGTCCCTTCTCGTGCGAATTCTGCGACATCATTGAAATCTACGGGCGCGTGCCGCGCACGAAGAGTAATCAACAGATGCTGGCCGAATTCCAGGCGCTGTACGATCTGGGTTGGCGCGGCACCTTGTTCGTCGTCGATGACAATTTCATCGGGAACAAAAAGAATGTCAGACAACTGTTACCCGCGCTCGCCAAATGGCAGAAGGAGCGCGACTATCCGTTTTCACTCCTGACTGAAGCCAGTCTGAACCTGGCGGACGATGAGCCCTTGCTCGCCAGCATGCGGGATGCCGGCTTCCACCGCGTGTTCATCGGGATCGAAACCCCGGTCGCAGAGAGCTTGCAGGAAGCCCAGAAGCCGCAGAACCGCGGCGACCTACTCGGTTCCGTGAAGAAGATTCAGAGTTACGGAATGGAAGTCATGGCCGGATTCATTGTCGGCTTTGATAATGATCCGCTGGACATCTTTGAGCGCCAAATCGATTTTATTCGGAAGAGCGCTATCCCACTCGCAATGGTTGGCTTGCTCAACGCGTTGCCCGATACGCAATTGTGGAGAAGACTGGAACGTGAGGGAAGGTTGCTGGGAAACGATGCTACCGGAAACAATACCGTGTGCAGTCTTAACTTCAAGACGATAATGGATCCCGCATTATTGATTCAGGGTTACCAGAGAATCATGCAGACCATTTACAGTCCCCGCGAGTATTACGAGCGCGCTCTCGTGTCCATGAGGCGGACAGCGACCGAGTTTGTGGAGCGGCCACACTACAACGCCCTTAACGCGCTCGCTTCCTTCACGCGGATTTTAGTTAGGCTGGGAGTATTCGATCGCGAGCGCCGCGAATTCTGGCGCTTCTTCACGAAAACACTTCTAAAACACCGAAATCGATTCGCGGAATCGATGCGCCTGGCAGCGATGGGATATCACTTTCGCAAACTGAGCGACGCGTACAGCGAAAGCTAAACGCTAGCCTGGACTTGCGAGTGGATCAGCCGCCGCATACGATCGGCAAACAGAACATCCATTTTGCCGGTTTCGATGATCGCGGTTACTTCGCCTTCGCCGAAGGTCGCATGCATTAACACTTGTCCCCGGCGATAAGTGCGCGCGCGATCATAGGGCGCGCCGACCTTGCTGGACGTTCGCCGCGTGGTCCCGCTTTTGTAAGGCACGCGCGAGCCGCAGATCGGACAACTAACCCGCGTAATCTTGCCCTTCTTGGTCATTGAGGCGACGATGTGGCCGCGTTCTTCACCACAGGTGATGCACATCTGCTCAACTCGATCTCCGATTGCGAAAGTTTGTTTGTCTTCCATGGTGCTCCTTCTAAGTAATGCTCTCTGTTAGTCGTTTTGATGCTTAATTAATCCCACTTATCTCGCGCGACGCGGTCGAAACGACCGCATGGTGCTGCTTCGCGGCCGAGTGGCGCCGGCAATCGGCTTAGCCGCTAAGACCGAGACAGTTTGCACTCCACCAAATCCTTCGGGCACGACGCGCTTTACCGCTTGTCCGGTCAGCCTTTCAATTGCTCGCATTGACAGCTCATCGACCGGCGCAACGATCGTAATCGCTTTGCCCTGGTTTCCCGCTCTGCCGGTGCGGCCGACGCGGTGAACGTAGTCTTCCGGCGCCGCCGGCACATCGTAATTGATCACGTGAGAGACGGAATCAACATCAAGCCCGCGGGCCGCGATGTCAGTCGCCACCAACACGCGAGTGCGACCGTCGCTAAATTCGCGCAAGGCGGCTTCGCGTTGCGGCTGCGAACGATCGGCGTGAATGCGATCCACGCTGTGATCGCGAGCTTTCAAAATGTGTGACAGGCGCTCTGCTCCGCGCCGCGTTCGGGTAAAGACAAGCACGCGCTCGAACGGTTCACGCTCTTTTTCCAGTAGCTCGAGCAGCAGCGCCGTCTTGGAATGCTGCTCGACGTGGTAAACAGTCTGCTCGACCATCGTCGCCGCCTGACCACGTTGATTTACTTCAATCAGCTTGGGCTCTTTCATCGTCGACCGAGCAAGCTGTTCAATGTTCGCCGACATCGTCGCGGAAAACAGAAGCGTCTGCCGTTTTGTAGGCAACATCGAAAGCACGCGCCGGATAGCGGGCAGAAATCCCATGTCCAGCATGCGATCTGCTTCGTCCAAAACCAATACTTCGATCGTGGAAAGGTTGACGGCTTGTCTTTCGGTCAGATCAAGTAAGCGTCCAGGCGTGGCGATCAAAACGCTCGCGCCACGGCGCAACTCGCTGATTTGTTTTCGTATGTTCGCGCCACCGATCGCAATTACGCTGCGATTGTTCTTCGCCAGATTGAGCTCGCCATAATTCTTTTGAATTTGCAGCGCCAGCTCGCGGGTGGGCGCCAGTACCAGCACTCGCAGGCCGGGCCGCGCGCGCTCGCTGAGATTTTGGAGAATGGGAAGTAGAAATGCGGCCGTCTTACCGGTGCCGGTTTCGGCACAGCCGATTACGTCTCGGCCGCTGAGGATGACAGGAATCGCCTGTCGCTGAATAGGTGTCGGTTCGTTATATCCGAGAGACTCGCAAGCGCTCAGTTGCGCAGGCGCAAGTCCCAGTTGAGAAAAATCCATAGAGTCCTTTTGTTAGGGGCGACAGATTGGTCGCCGAGATGTAGTGCAAGTAACAGGTCAGTCCTTAGTGTCCGCCATGATTAACGCTCTCGCGGAACACCGCGGGGGACACAAAGGAACTGCTTACTGCTCAACCGCTGGCTGGTTTGTTACCAGCGCGGTTCGCGGCTGCCGCCGCCACCACCGCCGTAGCCGCCGCCGCTGCGACCGCCACCACCACCACGATTACCGCCAAAGCCTCCGCGGTTGCCGCCGAAGCCGCCACGACCGCCGCCGCCGCCGCCACTGCGATTCTCGCGTGGCTTGGCTTCGTTGACTTTCAGGGCACGTCCGCCGACTTCTTTGCCATTGAATTGATCGATGGCTGCTGCGGCTTCTTCCTTGGTGGACATTTCGACGAAGGCGAACCCTCGCGAACGTCCGGTGTCGCGGTCTTCCACGACACTCGCTGATTCAACCGTGCCGGCCGTTGCGAACAATTCCTGCAGCTCCTGACTAGTGGTTTGGAAAGCGAGGTTTCCAACGTAAAGTTTCGTTGACATGTAAATTTACCTTTCCCCTTTTCGGGAATGAAAAGAAGCTGACGAACGGAACGGGCTTCGGCGAAACGGTAGCGGTCGAAGGACCAGGTTCGGATGCTCTTTGAAAGAAGAGCGGCTTCTGAAGTTTGAAATCAGCCTGCTCTCGAACCATCCAAAACGTCCGGCGCTAATCGTCTTGTGCGCGGGGCGCATCACCGTTGATGCGCGAGAGAAGGGTTAACCGGGCAATATGATGCCTTATTTGGCCATTCAGTTGCAAGGCGAGCGGCAATTGACATAGTCCTGTACTCCACTCTTAGCTTGCCTCAGCGCACGTAGTCTATTAGCGATGAACCTCAGAATGCGTCGATTTTTGTGTATATTGACTTCTTTCCTCTGTTGGGAATACTCTCCCGCTGTTCTCAAATAGGCTGAATTCTCCCGAGCCTGCCCAGTCCTTGCATACTCGCCAAATCCAGCCGCTGCATCCCATCCGCGGATTCAGTACAGAAGTGAAGGACGAGACCTGAGACCATTCAAGTAAAGGAAATGCATTATGACTGACGACACCACCGGTGGCTTGGATGTCACAAAGAATGTTCAGCCAGTTCGGTTCCTTGAGACTGACAATCCTGATGATAAGCCAAGACCCGGAATTGGGCTTTGTCTTTCGGGTGGCGGTTACCGCGCGATGCTGTTTCATATCGGAGCGATTTGGCGCCTCAATGAATTGGGCCTTCTGCGAAAGGAAATTGTCGTGGCCAAAGCGGAGGCGATGGGACCTCAACACCTGGTGCGCGTCTCAAGTGTCTCGGGCGGCTCAATTACAGCCGGAATACTGGCCCTAAATTGGAAATCCCTGACCTTCGACGCGGCAAATGTCGCGACCAATCTGGATTCGCTGCTAGTGCGTCCCATCAGGAATCTCGCCAGTACAACCATCGACGTAGGAGCCATAATCTGGGGCAAGCTTCTGCCCTGGAAGAGCGTTGCGAAGGAAGTGGCGGCGGCATACCGGAAGCACCTTTTCAATGATGCGACGCTGCAGGACCTGCCCGCAGACAGCGAGGGTCCGCGATTTGTAATCAACGCGACCAGCCTACAAACGAAAGTTCTCTGGCGTTTCAGCAAACCGTTCATGGGCGACTATCGCGTAGGTTTGATTAGGAACCCTACGCTGCAACTGGCGACTGCGGTTGCTGCCTCTTCGGCCTTCCCGCCCCTCCTTTCGCCGGCCGAACTGAACCTAAGTCCGGCAGACTTTGATCCGACTACTGCCCCGCCCAGAAACTCTCTTCAGTTCGAGCCCTACACTTCAAACGTCAGACTCACGGACGGTGGCGTGTACGACAACCTTGGCCTGGAAACTGTTTGGAAGAGTTATGACACGATTCTGGTCAGTGACGGCGGCGGCGGCACCGCCGATGAACCCAAACCAGCGGCAGAATGGTTAAGGCAAGCCTTTCGAGTCGTCAACCTGCTTGATAGTCAGGTTGGCAGTCTCCGAAAGCGCCAAGTCGTCGCCTCGTACCAGATGAATTTGCGGCACGGAACTTACTGGGGCATACGCACCAACATTCTTGATTATAAGTTGCCGACGGCCATGCCCTGTCCGTTCGATCAAACGCTGGTATTGGCGAACACTCCTACCCGCTTGAAGAAAATGGACTCTGTCCTACAGGAGCGGCTTATCAACTGGGGATACGCAGTTACGGACGCTGCTATTCGAAAACATGTTTTGCCCGGCGCACCGATACCCGTTGGCTTTCCATATCCCGCAGTTGGAGTTGGCTAGTTGGCAGGCTCTGATCGTTTGCGGCCGTATCGGAGCGCGTATTCGGGCGCAGCCATCTCAACCTTCGACCCCGGATCGTCGACTGGTGCTTCGGCAATCAGCCGCAGTGGAATGACGCCCGCCCAAACAGGCAGATCGTAATCCTCTTCGTCATCAACGGGAGGACCGGTGCGAACCTTTGCGGATGCTTCATTTAAGGGGATTGAAAGCACCGTCGTGAGCTGGAGTTCCCGATCATTAGGTCCGCGAACCTCGTCCCAACGACCAGGGATCATGTGTTCGGAAAGCGCCGTCAAAGCAGACATTTTCTCTCCGCGGTCTTCAATCAGCCTTGCCCGCCCAAAGACGACAACCGACCGATAATTCATGGAATGGTGAAAAGCTGAACGCGCCAGCACCAGGCCATCAATCAAAGTCACTGTGACGCAGACGTCAATTCCCTGCCCCAGCTCCCGCAGCATGCGACTGGCTTGCGAGCCATGAATGATCAGCGCGTCCCCAACACGGGCATAGCCCGTCGGAATCACGATAGGCTCACCGTTAACGACGAAGCCGACGTGGCAAATAAAGCCTTCGTCAAGAATTTCGTTGATTTGCTGCCGTTCGAAGCTGCCACGCTGCGGCAGCCTTTTCAGAGTTGTGCGTTGCGTGCGGGGAAGCTCGTTCATGCCCTTGAGTGTTAACGAGAATCCGCGTTCAATCAAGCGGCCAAAACAGCAAAAGCGCCGGAGCACAAACTCCGACGCTTCAGAGGCTGGGGTGCTGGACGCGACCGCATAAACTGCCGGTCGCGCCCAGGGACACGAGAAACTTTGGGACTTAACCCACGCTGATTTGGTTATCGACGGCCGCTACTCCCTTTATGTTTTTGATCGCGCGTTCGACTTGGGCTTTCAAAGCCTGGTTCTGGACGATTCCGGTCAGCGTAACCTTGCCGTCCAGTACTGTAGCTGTAATACCCAGTCCTGAGAACGTCGGATCTTCTCTTAATTTTTTATCAACGGCCTGTTGAACGGCCGAATCGCCGTTGCCTGTAGCCGGCGCTGAACCGCCTGCGGCTGGATTATTTATGATCACCGGCGGCTGCGTTGCGGGCGCTTGTTGCTCGATGATCACGGGCGGCTGTTGCGCCGCCGGCTGTTGCACGATAGTCGTGGTCGGTTGTTGCTGCGTAGCCGCCGTCTCGTTAGCTGTTTGCTGTTGATTCATCATGAATAGGATGATTAGTGTTGCCAGTGCAATGACGCCGACAACGATCGCGGCGAGTGCTGCTCCGGACATTCCGCTTCGTTCCGGATGATGAACTGCTTCCGTGCGTTCCACCTCGCGGCGTGTCGTTGGCGTTTCCACCACAATTCGTCTGTGTTCTGTTTCTCGTTCAGCCATATTCGTTCTCCAATCTCACAAATGATTTCAGATCGCAGGGAGAGAACCCTTCGCTCGTGTCGGTGCAAACGTTATTCCAACTCAATCGGTCGCAATGTTCATGTAATAAACTGCGCTGAATCACGGTTTTTTCACAGAAACTGGAGGCGAGACCGATTGAGAATGTCGTTGACCGAATCACTTCGATTCTCAAAGCCAAATGTAATTGCACTAGAAACAGACGCCCTCGACTAAGCGTCTCACTTGACGTCGTGGTGGCAACGGAGTAGTTTCCGCTCGCAAAATCAAGTGCGTCGCGACGTCACAAGACGACCAGGAAAGGACCGTTTATGAGCCCCGACGAAAGACAACAGTTAATCTCGCAATATGAAGCCGGATATGACGAAGTTTTGAGGAATTTAGCCGGTTT
The DNA here is from genome assembly GCA_049273695.1 of Pyrinomonadaceae bacterium. Lineage (GTDB taxonomy): Bacteria > Acidobacteriota > Blastocatellia > Pyrinomonadales > Pyrinomonadaceae > UBA11740. The sequence continues at coordinate 75,671 of JBASRE010000023.1, read as the reverse complement.
TCCACCTGAATCTTTGACCGCGCACCCGATTCCCGGCAAGTGGAGCGCCGCCGAAATCGTTCATCATTTGGCTGACAGCGAGACGACCAGCGCTTTGCGTCTGAGGCGCTTGCTGGTCGAAGATCATCCGTTGATTCAAGGTTACGATCAGGATCAATACGCAGCGAAGCTGCATTACAGTGAGCGCGACATAGCACCGGCATTGGAAGCCTTCCGCTTCGCGCGCGCAACGACGGCGCAACTTATCCATCTGATGACGGAAGAAGATTGGCGACGTGAAGGGACGCACTCGGAAAGCGGTTCGTACTCAACCGAAGATTGGCTGCGCATCTATGCCGCACATGCGCACAATCATGCGGCGCAGATAGGTCGCTTGCGGGAAGCACTCGCAAACAGTTCGGCGGCCAGCGCATAGAAAGAACCACAGATGAACACAGATTGACGCAGATTAAAAACCGATGGGAGACGGAATTTGATCCAGTCTTATCTGCGTAAATCCGTGCTCATCTGTGGCCCGTCTTCGTCAGTTTCCGATCGATTGTGATGACGTCGCAATCGATCGGTTTTATTTTGATCGTTTTCTTGACAGCGCGAACACGAATGAGCAAGATCGCGTCGCTTCAATTTCAATTCGATTTAAAGCGGCGCAACGATGACAGCAGTGGCCCCTGTAGTTGAAACTACTCTTTCCGATCTCAAACTAATCAGACGCGGCAAGGTTCGAGACGTTTATCAGGTCGATGAAGATCGTCTGCTGATCGTCGCCACGGATCGCGTCTCGGCATTCGATTGTGTGATTCCGACGCCGATTGAGCGCAAAGGCGAAGTCCTGACTGCGCTGTCGCAATTCTGGTTTACGAAACTGGCGCAGGTCGTGCCGAATCACCTGAGCACGACGAGCATCGAAGAGATGCCGTCAGTCGTGCAGAACCACGCAGACGAACTGCGCGGGCGATCGATGCTAGTGCGAAAGACCGAAGTGTTTCCGGTGGAATGTGTCGTGCGCGGGTACATTACGGGCTCGGGCTGGAAGGACTACAAAAGGACCGGAGAAGTCTGCGGCCACAAACTACCGCCGGGGCTCCGCGAATCGGAACAACTGTCTGAACCAATTTTCACCCCAGCAACAAAGGCTGAAACCGGCCACGATGAGAACATTAGCGAGCAGCGCATGGCAGAGATCGTCGGCGACGACGTCACCGCGAGCCTGCGCGAAATCTCTTTGACGCTGTACAAACAAGCGGCCGAGTACGCTCGCGAACGCGGAATTATTATCGCGGATACGAAGTTCGAGTTCGGCCGCGACCGCGAAGGTCGCTCGCTTCTAATTGACGAGGTCCTAACGCCCGATTCGTCGCGCTTTTGGCCGGCAGATGACTATGAAGTGGGTCGCGGCCAGGCTTCGTTCGATAAGCAGTACGTGCGCGACTACTTAGAAACACTCGATTGGGACAAGCAGCCGCCCGCGCCTGAATTGCCGCCGGAAATCGCCAGCGCAACGACCGCGCGGTATCTGGAAGCGTACAAGTTGCTCACCGGCGAGAGTTTGTAATTTGGAGTGCGCCGACTTGGCGGCGCTTTGGATTGGCTCTTGACGTCTGATCTGACGTCTGACTTCTGATTTCCGACTTCTGGTTCTTGAAAATGCAGATCCGCCCCCGTTTAGAAGCCGTTATTGAAGACATGCTCGATGGCCGCATCCTTCTGGATGAGGCCCTCGAAGAATTCGAAAAGCTGTATATCCAGAAGGCCTTCGTGCGTAACAAGAAGCGCATTTCCAACACCGCCGAGGCCCTTGGCATCCACCGCAACACGATTTCCAAGCGTGTTAACTCCTACCGCGCGGCCGAGCGCAAGCATCAACTCGTCTACACGAATGGCAAAAAGCGTTCGAAGCTCCATTAGCCCGGCAATCTAGTTCCCTGAGACCCCATTCCGTTGCCTAAGCCCGGTTGACAACGGGCGTCGCCATTCTTATATTGCTCTTTAGCACTCATCTGTTAGGTTTGCCAAAATCGCAAATCAAGACGTAAGAATTTCTGAGCACGATCGTGCTCAAAACTGAGCAGAAAAAGGAGATTAGTCAGCAATGGCAGTGAATATCAGACCGCTTCATGACCGCGTGATTGTGCGCCGCATTGAAGAGGGCGAGCAGATGCGCGGGGGTATCATCATCCCCGATACCGCGAAAGAGAAACCGCAGGAAGGCGAAGTCGTCGCCGTGGGCGAAGGCAAGTATCGCGATGACGGTACGCGCCAAACTTTGGACGTGCAGCCCGGCGATCGCGTGCTGTTCGGAAAGTACAGCGGTTCAGAAGTCAAACTCGATAACGAAGAGTTTTTAATCATGCGCGAGGACGAGATCCTGGGGATCATCCAGCGCGCTGCGGCCGGCAAAAAAGGCAAATAAGGCCGCTCTAACAACGAATCTAATCAGGAGAAGAAAACGAAATGGCAAAGCAAGTAGTTCATGGCGAGGATTCGCGCGCGGCGATTTTGCGCGGCATCAATCAACTCGCTGACGCAGTGAAAATCACGCTGGGGCCCAAGGGTCGCAACGTCGTGATCGAAAAGAAATTTGGCTCGCCGACAATCACGAAAGACGGCGTGACAGTCGCCAAAGAGATTGAGTTGAAGGACGCGCTCGAAAACATGGGCGCGCAGATGGTTCGCGAAGTCGCTTCGAAGACGTCGGACGTCGCCGGCGACGGCACCACCACGGCCACCGTTCTGGCGCAAGCGATTTACCGCGAAGGCGTGAAGACCGTTGCAGCCGGCGCGAACCCGATGGCGCTTAAGCGCGGCATCGACAAGGCTGTCGAAAAAGCAATCGGCGAAATTCAGCGCATGGCGAAACCCGTGAAGGGCGACATGATTGCGCAAGTCGGCACGGTTTCGGCCAACGGCGATTCAACCATCGGTACCATCATCGCCGAAGCGATGGATCAAGTCGGCAAAGACGGCGTGATCACCGTCGAAGAATCGAAGACGATGGAAACCGCGCTCGAAGTCGTCGAAGGTATGCAGTTCGACCGCGGCTATCTCAGCCCGTACTTCGTGACCGATCCGGAACGCATGGAAGTGTCACTCGAAACCGCGCTCATTCTGATTCACGAGAAAAAGATTAGCTCGATGAAGGACCTGCTTCCCTTGCTCGAACAAGTCGCGAAGATGGGCAAGCCAATGCTGATCATCGCCGAAGACGTCGAGGGCGAAGCGCTGGCGACACTGGTCGTCAACAAACTGCGTGGCACACTTAACGTGGCGGCGGTGAAGGCCCCTGGCTTTGGCGATCGCCGCAAGGCAATGCTCGAAGACATCGCGATTCTCACCGGCGGCAAAGTCATCAGCGAGGATCTCGGTATCAAACTCGAGAATGTTCAGCTTTCCGACCTGGGACGCGCCAAGAAAATCACCATCGACAAAGACAACACTACGATTGTCGAAGGCGCCGGCAAGCCCGCGGACATCGAAGGACGCGTGAAGCAGATTCGCGCTCAGGTCGAAGAGACGTCGTCTGACTACGATCGCGAGAAATTGCAGGAGCGTCTGGCGAAGTTGGTCGGCGGCGTGGCCGTCATCAAAGTCGGCGCGGCGACTGAGACCGAGATGAAGGAAAAGAAAGCTCGCGTCGAAGACGCAATGCACGCGACGCGTGCGGCGGTCGAAGAAGGTATTGTCGCCGGCGGCGGCGTAACGCTTGTGAGAGCGGCGAAGGCCCTGGAAGACGCTAAGAGTGTGATCGGTAAGGGCGGTGACCCTGACGAACAGATTGGCGTCGGCATCGTGCGGCGCGCGCTGGAAGAGCCTTTGCGACAAATTGTTCAGAACGCTGGTCGTGAAGGCGCCGTCGTCGTCGAACGCATTCGCAGCGAGAAGAACGAAAACGTGGGCTTCAATGCCGCGACTGAAGAGTACGAGGACCTGGTGAAAGCCGGCGTCATCGATCCGGCGAAGGTGACGCGTACTGCTTTGCAGAACGCGGCGTCGATTGCCGGCCTGATGCTCACCACTGAAGCTATGGTGTCGGAGATCCCTGAAGAGGAAGGCAAAGCTCCGATGCCCGGCGGCATGGGTGGCATGAGCGGTATGGGCATGTAGCGCAAGTTGTTAACTTGCGAACGCATCAGCCAAATTAACAATTTGGCGTAAAAGCAAAAAGCGGCTTCGGTCACATGATCGAAGCCGCTTTTTTAGCTATAAAAACGCGTGCCAGCTCGAAGGTAGCGATCACGGGGGGCGCGATTCGGCGGCCGAGCTGGCACTGGCGGGTACTATCGATGTTCAAGCGTCGGATAGCTCTTGCAACCGGCTGACTTTGGGGCCAGCCCCATCCGACGAGAAAAATTCTATACTCTGCGAAGAAATTCCGTCAACGAAATTTTCAAAACCGCGAAATTACCGCAGTAGTTTGACACTTATCAGCGCGATTCCTATACTGCCGTGTCCTCAATCACGCGACGGCCAGGTAGCTCAGTTGGTAGAGCGCGGCCCTGAAAAGGCCGGCGTCGGCGGTTCGATTCCGTCCCTGGCCACCATTCTTGTCAACAACCTAGCCATAACCTCGCGCACGGCAATCTCCGTTCATCCGTACTGGGTTGCTTTTATTGAACAAGTCTCATGCTGCCTCCGACGTATTCATTAACTCCCATTCCAAGCTAACGCAGTTTCGCCGCGACCCGAGCGCCAAACCACCGGCCCTGCGATCAACTATCGATACACGTTGTTCCCGTTAGGGCATAATTCGGTTTCCGTCGAGCGTCCATTCATTTAGAAGCGCGAAGCGAAAGGCTGAAACCATTGTTTCACCGAAAGCGCCAGGCAAAACTATTAAGAATTTCGAGGAAAGTTCATCGCACAACAGGCGCGATGCTGTTCGTCTTTTTCTTCCTTACGGCTTGCACAGGACTTTTGCTCGGCTGGAAGAAACATAGTGGCGGAGTGATCCTGCCCAAGTCTTATCAAGGTACTTCGACAAACAAAGAAGACTGGCTGCCGGTCAATGAGCTGCATAAGAAAGCGATCGAAGTCATGACAGAGCACGCCCCCGGCGTCTCGCACGAACTCGATCGCATCGACATCAGACCAGATAAGGGAATGGTGAAGTTCGTTTTTGTTGAAGGTTACTGGGGAGTTCAGCTGGACTGCACCACCGGTGAGCTGTTGCACCTCGAAAGTCGTCGCTCAGATTTTATAGAAAACCTTCATGACGGTTCATACTTCGACTACGCTATTGGTACCAACTACGGACAGATCAAGCTTGTCTACACCACGATCATGGGAAGCGCTTTATTGACCTTCACGATCACTGGCTTTTGGCTCTGGTACGGTCCAAAGCGATTCCGCGCCCAAAGCAGGCTTCACCGTCACGACAAGTGATCATGAGCTGGCGGGATCAAACGCCCACTCACGCAGGGCGCTCGAGCTATCTCGCCCGAAGATTCTTCAGCCTGTCTTCCAGGAAATGAAATGGAACGTAGTCGGCGTGGCGGCCCGCGCCGCGCAGTTCTTCAACCATGCGCAAAGCGCCGTCGGCGTTGAAGCTGTGCACCATAATAGTGGCCGAGCGTTGCAGTTCGGGATGTGAAGCGAGAAAGTGCGCAATCGCATAGCCTGTACGCTCGTCGTCATTACTGGTCGAGCCGTAATGCTCAGGCTTGAGGTCGTGATCGAGAAAAATCGAATCGTAAGTTCGCGTCTTCAGAAGTTCTTTGGCATCGTCGATTTCGCAAACGGCGTCAAGGTGATCGCCTTTGAAGTGCTTAGCAAACCAGTCGCAGCGCCGCTCGTCATCCTCAAGCAGAAAGATGCGAATCGGATGGCGCTCGCCGTGGCTCTTGGTTAGTCCAAGTCTGGTAGTCAACCGCGAAAAAAAGCCCATATCAAAACAGCCAATTTCCTATTCTTTGTAAATCAACATCAAGCCATCGCTGCCCACGACCCAGCCGGCCTTCTTCATCATGAACATCGCGTACAGATTCTGTTTGACACTGCTTTCCTGCTCGATCCACAAGCGCCCGCCATCACCTGATCGGAGAACCGCACCGCCCCGGCCGATAATCCACGCGTCATCTTCACTAACAAACTGAACGCTCAGCAAAGTTGCGCGCGCCGGCGAATTAACTTTCGACCAGGTCTCGCCACTGTTTTCGGTCGCCAGGATCGTTCCGCGTTCGCCGACCGCCAGCCCTTGTCTCTTATTTCGAAAATCGATGTGGTAGAGCGTCAGAGTCGTTCCGGAATCCTGCCGTTTCCATGTCTCGCCGGCATCGGTCGTCCGAAGAATCGCGCCGCCGGCGCCTACGATCCATCCGTTCTGATCGTCGACGAAGTCGATATGAATTAGTTCCTGACGGCTGGGCGCCTGCAGGACTTGCCATGTCGCGCCGCCGTCCCGCGTGATCGCGAGGATGCTATCTACCACGTTGTCGCCGCGGCTGACTGAACCGACGACCCACCCTCTCTTCTTTCCGTCAAACCTCAGGCTGTAGAGTTCGGGAGCTGCACCGCCAAAATCAGCCGGAGAGAAAGTGTGCGCTTGCAGCCAGGTGTGACCGCTCTCCGAAGTGCTGAAAATCGTTTCACCTGCAAGCACGAAACCCTTTTCTTTGGTGACAAAGTACACGTCGTTAATTGAGTTTCGCGTCGGCAAGCGCTGCTCGATCCACGAGGCGCCACCGTCTTCAGTGCGCGCCAGATAGCCTTCGTCTCCACCAATCCAGCCGCGTTTGGAATCATTAAAATAGACAGCGTTGAGATCGCGACCGCCAGACGGAATGCGCTTTACAGTCCAACCGCTCTGCGCTTCCGACACAAGCGTCGCACAGACTGCGAGGCAAACTACGATGAGAATCGGGATAAACTCTTTCTTCATGCGTGATGATTTGAGTTTGTCACACAACGGCAGTTCCGCCAAAGCGCCGCAGCCCAGTTCATAACTCTCTCAAACGCGGATTGCGCCACGTTACCATTGCCACGAACACGATGATAATGAGGCCACCCACAGCAAGTGTCCGGGGCGCTCCGAAGCGCTGAGATGCGGCGCCGGCGATAAGGTTGCCGATGGGCATAGCTCCGATGAATGAAAGCATAAAGAGGCTCAGTACCCTGCCGCGCATTTCGTCGGTTACCAGGCTCTGCAGCAACGTGTTGGTGACGGCAACGGAACAGACGATGGCGAAGCCGAGCGCGAACAGAAAGATGACGGAGGCGACCACGTTGGTCGATAGCGAGAATCCGATGAGGCACACCGCAAACCCGAAGCAGCCGCCCAAAACAAACCAGCCCTTGCGCCGAAAATCACCGAGGTATGCGAGGAACAACGCGCCAAACAGAGACCCGGCGCCGGCCATGCCCATCAGCAGCGCCAGCCCGGTCTCACCGAGATGCAGCACGTCACGCGCGAACACCGGCGCCATCGCGATGTAGGGCGCGCCGAACAGACTGGTGACGGCCGAAATTATTAGCAGCATCGAGACCCGCGGGCGACTCGCCACGTACCGAAAGCCGTCAGTGAGGTTGGCCAGAAATTTTCCTCGCGGCGGTTCCTCTGCCGGCCGTGCGGCATTGCGGGTTCGGTAACGGACCAGGGCTAAACCGATAACGACAGCGGCGAACGAGATTCCGTTCGCAAAGAAACATCCCGCTACACCAAAGAGTTTGAAGGCGATACCGGCAGCGACAGGCCCGAGCGCTCGCGCCAATTGAAACTGCGTCGAGTTCAGGGCGACGGCATTCGCCAGGTCCTCACGATCGACCAGGTCGAAAACCAACGCCATGTATGAAGGGCCCGCGATCGACATGCAGCAGCCCGTCACGAACGACAAAACCAGGATCATCCAAACCTTAACCACACCGGTAACGATTAACGTGCCGAGAATCAGCGCCGTTAAGCCGGCGACAATCTGCGAATAAATTAAAAGCTTTCTTCGATCGACTATGTCCGCAAACACGCCGCCAACGAGCGTGAAGACCAACCCGGGCGCGGTGGACATAAACGCATCGACGCCCAACCAGAACGCGGAATTCGAAAGTTGCAGGACCAGCCAGCCTTGCGCGACTGCCTGCATCCACGTGCCCGTGTTTGAAAGGAAGGCACCGGACCAGAACAGCAGAAAGTTGCGATGTCGTAACGCGCGAAACATCTCGCTGACGCCGCGATGGCGTTCTGGCTGCTGCTGAAGCTCTGCGGACATGAACTATGTTAATAACATCGCCGCCAGAGCCGCGCAAAGCTGCTTGATCGCGATCTTCATAGTTTTACTTTGCGTGTCTTTGCGGCTTAGCGCTTTGGCGTGAGCCTGCCCGTTTGTTAGAAACGATTCACGCAAAGGCGCCAAGTCGCAAAGGACCGCAAAGGCAAAAGCCACACTGCTGTGTCGTGAAAGCGTCTTGTGGTGGCGATCCACTCATGCTTTAATCACTTCAAATCAGAGTCTAATCGGGAGCTACAAATGATTAATCTCCAAGTCCTATCAAGAACGGTTTTCGCGTTTGCTGTCATTGTTGCCACCGCGATGGCGATGACTGTCTTCGCTCAAGCGCCGACGTCGCCACCGCCGCCACCGGCACCGATGGGTGGGCCACCAAAGACCCAGCCGGCACCGCCGTTGCAAACGCCATCGCTCGCTCCAACAACGCCATCTCCGACAGCCGCGCAAACGCAGCCACCTCCGCCCGCGGCGCAAGCGCCGGCTGCCGATCCGAAAGACGTAGCGACGATGGATTCAATTGTCGCCGCGCTTTATGACGTGATCTCCGGGCCGGCTGGTCAGAAGAGAAACTGGGATCGGTTTCGTTCGTTGTTTGTGCCTGGCGCGCGGCTGATTCCGACGGGCCGTCGCCCTACGGGAGAAGTCGCTTCACGCATTCGCACCCCCGAGGAATACATTCAGGGTGGCGCACAGCTCGAACAGAATGGGTTCTTCGAGAAAGAGGTCTCACGCCGGATCGAGAAGTTCGGCAACATCGCCCACATCTTCAGCACGTACGAAGCGCGCCGCAAAGCCGAGGATGAAAAGCCTTTCATGCGCGGCATCAACAGCATTCAGTTGATGAATGATGGGAAGCGGTGGTGGATTGTGACGGTCTTCTGGCAGGCGGAAGACCTGCAGACTCAACTGCCGGCGGAGTATTTGAGGAGCAGAAACTAGTCGTTTCGTTCTTTGTACCCGAGTCCCCAAACTCTGAAAAGATTTCTGTAGCCGTCGGTATGGCTTTTCCTGAAATCAATCATTTAAAAATCAGGAAGGGTCCACGCCAAATCTTCAGAATCGCAGTCCTGATACAAAATCGGCACAACCCTCCTTCTTAGCGTATTGTGCCGAAAGGCATACATAAGCTCGGACTTTACCCACTCAGACTGGATCGATTGCGGGGATAGAACAATTACAAACCAATCGCATCGGCGGAGAGCCGATCCGATTTCGTCATACCATTGCTGTCCACCGGTGATATTCGTCTGGCTGTACCACACAGGCACCTCATGACGACGCATTTCATTTGCTAATTCATCAACAAAATCTCGGTCGTGATTGGAATGAGACAAGAATACTTCGCGAGGGAGAGTCGAGGGCATATCGCGTAAGTCACGCTGCGTTCTTAAGGACGTTGGCAATCTGGTTCAGTTCTTCTTTACTAGTTCCGTTCCCTGTAAGACTTATTATCGGAAGATGCTCAAAAATCCACGGTATTGACCAGCCCTGAAATTGCCTTGAGTCACCTGCGAGCACTGGAATCAGACGGCCCTTGAACCTCTTTTGAGTCAAAGCATAATCAATGTCTCGCTGCATTTGATTTGATTCCAACGAGCTGGGTGTGACAAGAACAACCATTGCATTGGCTTCTCTCAACGCCCTGGCAATTCTGTCAGACCAGTTGTCGCCTGGTATAATTTCGCGACGGTCATACCAGACCTCCAGACCCGCATCTTCCAACGATGAGACAATCTTTGAAGCGAGCGCTTCGTCCTGATCCGCATGACTAATGAATACTTTCATCGCGCAACTCGATACCGAAAGTATAAGCCTGTGTTACGTACCTGCCAATGTAATCAAATTTGCGAACTAGTCACGTCTCCAGATGGACAAAGGCGCGCCTAAACCGCCGCGGCGTTCTGCGACTATTTCCGCAAGGATCGAGAGCGCGACTTCTTCAGGCGAAACCGCGCCGATGTCCAACCCAATTGGCGCGCGCACTCTCTTCAATTCGTTTTCGTCCGCGCCTTCTTCACGCAACTTGTCCAGCACGATATTCGTTCGCCGCTTACTGCCGATCATGCCGACGTAATCCGGCTTTGATTCGATTGCTGCACGCAGGCATTCCTCGTCCTGTTTGTGACCGCGCGTGACGATGGCGACTGATACGCCGCGACCATTCCCAATCGCTTCGCGCACCGCGCGCTGCCAATCGTCGGCGGCTACGGTACGCACGCCTCCGGCGTGCTGCATGCCGGTTTCGGTACGCACGCCTCCGGCATGCTGCATGCCAGAGGCATGCGTACCGGCAGAGAATATTTTTGGATCGACGAACTCGGCTCGATCGTCGATCAACGTCACCTGGTATCCAGCCAACGCGCCAAGGCGAGCCAGCGAAGAGCCGACGTGTCCCGCGCCGGCAATCACGAGTCGCGGCTCCGCCTCGACCCGTTCGAAAAGAATCTTCGTGTCGGGCAATGGCGCGTCTGGTGCGAAGTCGCTAAGCTTGATCGCGCGGGCTTCGTCGCGCGTCCGCATAAACGCCGGAGCGTGACGGGCGACGGCGTCATCTAATTCAGCTTTGCCCAGACTTCCGACTATCTCGCCCGACTCGCGCACGAGCATCTTGGCGCCAACCGCCGGGCCCTCTGCCACGGTCTCTACTACCGTAGCGATAACCGCGCGCGAGCCGCTTTCAAGAACTTGCTCGACGGCGCTTGAAACAAGGCTCATGCGCTTTTGAGCGCTGTCATTCGTCATAACTGGGAACTAGCGGCGAAGAGTCTATTTCGAAGCGGAAGGTTTGAGAAGGCCGATGACGGTCGCCGCACGACGAAGCAACCACAGCGGACCGACGAGAAGGTAGACAGGATTGCGAAAGAACGCCGGCTGATTGCCTTCGATGGCGTGTCCGACAAACTGAAGAATCCAACCGACGACGAACAACGCGAGGGCCGCGCGCCAACTGAAGAAAAACAGCGGCAGCGACACGACAATCATCGGAATGCCGAACGAGTGGCAAAGCTTATTCAGCGGATGCCGATGTTTGGCTTTGTAGTTCTCGATGAATGAATCCATAAGAAACCCCGTAAATCGTAAATGGTGAATGGTAAATACCTGGTGTTTCTATTTACTATTTACGATTAACCATTTACCAGTTCGATAAAGATATCCATCGTACCGCCGCAGACCATGCCTTCTTCGCTAGCTTCGTCTGCCGTCAAAGTGAAGTGATGAAGTTTTGATTGGCCTGAACGCATGGCCTCACGCGCCTCGGCCCAAACTTCGGCTTCGACGCACCCGCCGCCGACTGTGCCCGCGGTCTCCCCATTTTCGAAAAACAGCATCTTTGCGCCGCGGCGTTGTGGCGTCGAGCCGCGCGTATCGGCGACCGTTGCGACGACAACACGCTCTCCGCGCGCGCCAACGTCGCTAATCATTCGATACAGATCGCGTTGAGTGATAGTCCCCATGATAGTGGCACAGACTTTAGTCTGTGAATTAAGTTTCGCGCCCTCAACAAACACAGACTGAAGTCTGTGCTACCAAGGCCTCGGCGAGGGTGTCGGAGCTGGAGCTGCGCCTTCGGTCTGGGTCTTCGTTTTGGCGTTCTCCAATGCCGCTTGATCCGCCGCATCCAGACGTTTGCGCAGACGTTCAACTTCCGTATCCGCCGCGGCAATCGCTGTTTCCAGCCGTGCGCGATTGGCGGTGAGCTGCTCCTGTTGTTTCTGAGCGCGCAGCTTTTCGCCTTCCAGTTGCTTTCGACGCTGTTCGCGGAGCTCCTCGGGACGCGTGGTGCCGTAACCCGCGACCGACCGCTCGATGTTTTCAGGTTTCAAAGCGTAATCGATCTCTTCCAAACGCGACTGCAGGTCTGCTTGTTGCGACTCGACGTCTCGCAACTGCTTCCAAAGCTCCGCCGATCGCTGCTCGGCTCGCGACAGCCGCTCGAGATCAACCAGCGTGCGCTGTGACTCTTCCATCTGACTGATCTTGTTCGTGAGCCTGTCGACCTGCGACGTCAAATCGCGGATCGTCTTCGTCTGCGGATCTTCAGTTGTTTCAGGAGAGGTCGCAGGGTCGGTGGTGGAGGTGTTCGCGTTAGTTTCTTCAGCCGGTGGCTGATAAATCGTGGGGTTAGTTATTTGCGGCGTCGTTGGCCGGCGGACCCGCTGACGGCGGCGGCGACGTTGCGCCGTCGAATCGATCAGAAATACGCCGAGGAGCAGAACCGCCACAGCAATCATGACAAAACGTCGCATCGATATCATCTCAACCCTCCTGCCCGCTACTCTGAACTAATTGATGCAGCCGCTGCAATTGGCGATGCCATGAGGTCAGTACCACCTGCGTCAGCAGGTGGGTCATTGATTCAACCCAACCGCCGCCTTATCCCATCCGCTGACGCGGATGGTACTGACTCCGTCACCGACGGCCTTGGCGTCAAATCACCCCGGCTGAATTTGAAAACTGATGTCCATGGCACGAACGGACTGCGTTAAAGCGTCCACGCGAATCAGGTCGGCGCCCGCTTCAGCAAACCCGCGAACGTTTTCAAGCGTCACGGCGCCAGAGACAACTATCGACGTGTCTGATGCCATCTCGCGGGCTTTCCGAATCAACTCAGTCGCCGCAGAAATGTCTGACACTATGATCGTGACGGCGTCAGCGCCATTGTCTACCGCATCTTTCACTTCGCTCTCGGTCGCGACTTCGACTTCAACCTTGTGCAAGTGCCCAATCTTCTCACGCGTGGACTTAACCGCAGTTCCAACTCCTCCGACCAGCGCGACGTGGTTCGCTTTGATGAACACGCCGTCATCGAGCCCGTAACGATGATTGACGCCGCCGCCTAACAGCACGGCGTATTTTTCAAGCATGCGCAGGCCAGGCATCGTCTTACGCGTGTCCGCAATCTTCGCTTTCGTGCCCTCGACCGCCTTGGCGAACTCGCGCGTGCGGCTCGCGACACCTGAAAGATGCTGCAGGAGATTTAGCGCCACGCGCTCTCCGGCCAGCAGCACCTCCGCGAAGCCGCTGGTGCGGCCGATAACTTTACCGGCTTCGACCTCCTCGCCGTCGGCGACGAACGCTTCGATCTGTTGGTGCGGATCGAGCGTGATGAAAACTTCTTCCGCAGCTTCCAGCCCGGCGACGATCATTTTCTCGCCCGCGACGAATCGTCCTTTGGCGCGCATGTTCCGCGACAAAACAGTCTGCGTCGTAATGTCGCCGCGGCCGAGGTCTTCGCGAAGAAACAGACCAATGCTGGAATACAGCGCGCCTTCGTCTAGCCAGTTCACGAAAGTGCCTCCAGCATCTGCTCCAACGCCGCGTTACGCTGCGCAATGTCGGTCACACGCGCGCGCAATTCTTCGACCTTTTCCGCCGGCGCGCGCTGCACGAAGTCCGCGTTGCCCAGCTGCGTTGCCAGCTTTGAAGATTCCTTGTCCAACTTTTCTTTCTCGCGAGCTAAGCGCGCGCGTTCCTGCTCAAAATCGATTAGGCCTTCCAGCGGCACAGCGACTTCCGCTCCGCCCGCCAGCACGGCGCGCGCCGCTGCTTTAGGCATTTCAGAGCTTCCATCAATCGAGATTTCTTTAGCCCGAGTCAGCCGCGCAATCTGATCCGTACTGTCGGAAAACACTGTCTTCAAGTCTGATTTCGCCGCAATCATCAGTTGAATTCGATCGCTCGGCTTGATGTTCATCTCGGAACGGATGTTTCGCACGCGCGAAATAAGATCGATCACCGCCTGCATTTCGGCTTCCGCACGTTCCTCGATCAGCGACGCGTCACCGCGCGGAAATGATGCGAGCATGATACTCGGTTCCGCGCCCGCGTACGCCGGATGGTGAAGCAGGGCATGATTTACGGGCAGCTTCTGCCAAAGCTCCTCAGTCAGGTACGGCATGAACGGATGCAACAAGCGCAGCGCCTGTTCCAAAATCGAAATCAGCCGGGCGCGCGTCACGTCGCGTTCTGCAGAAGGTTCTTCCGCCGTCACGCTCGTCTTCGAAAGCTCGATATACCAATCGCAGAAATCGTCCCAGAAGAAGTGATAGAGCTCCTGCACCGCCGCGTGAAAGTCGTAAGTTTCAAGCTGTTTGTTCACCGCCGCGGCAGTGCGGTTCAGCCGCGAAAGAATCCACCGATCGTGCAATGGCAAAGCCGATCGCTCAGCCGCAAAAGGCTCGGCCACCGACTCGGCGCCTTCGGCATTCATCAAACAGAATCGCGCGGCATTCCAAATCTTGTTGGCGAAGTTGCGATAGGACTCAACCTGCTTTTCGTTCCAACGTGTATCGGTCGAGCCGATCTGCGCCAGCGCCAGCCGCGTCGCATCCACTCCATACTTGTCGAACACTTCCAGCGGATCGACGCCGTTCGCTTTAGTCTTCGACATGCGCTGGCCGTGCTTGTCTAAAACCGTGCCGGTAACATAGACATCCTGAAACGCTTCCTCGCCGATGAACTTCAAACCCATCATCATCATTCGCGACACCCATAGGAAAATGATGTCGCGCGCGGTCACCAGCACCGAGGTCGGATAAAAGGTCTTCAGGTCCTGAGTTTCGTCCGGCCAACCCAGCGTTGAAAAAGGCCAGAGCGCTGATGAAAACCAGGTGTCGAGCACGTCTTCATCCTGCGTTAGTTCGCTGGTCCCCGCTTTTGCTTCGGCGTCTGCGCGCGAGCGCGCGACGATCACTTCGCCGCCCGTCGTGTACCACGCAGGGATCTGATGTCCCCACCAAAGTTGCCGCGAGATCGTCCAATCACGAAGGTTCTCGAGCCAATCGACGTAAACTTTTTCGTAGGGAACCTGCGGCACGAACTGCGGCTTCCCTTCCCGGCGAAGTTCCGCCAAAGCGAGATCGCGCAAAGGTTCCATGCGGCAGAACCACTGCGTAGAAATCAAAGGTTCGATGACCGTCTTGCAGCGCTCGCACTTTGAAATCGAGAATTCGTAATCGACCGTTTTCTCCAACGCTTCGAGCGCCTCGAGTTTCTCAATCACGAGTTCGCGCGCTTTGTATCGATTGAGACCGGCGAACTCGGCGCCGGCTTCTTCAGTCATTCGCGCAAAGCGATCGATGACGTTCACCTGCTCGAGACCGTGACGAATCCCCATTTCGTAATCGTTTGGATCGTGCGCCGGCGTGACCTTTACCGCGCCGGTGCCGAACTCTGATTCGACGAATTCGTCGGCCACAACCGGGATCTCACGATTCACGATCGGCAGAATCAAAGTCTCGCCGACCAAGCCGCTGTAACGCTCGTCATTAGGATTGACGGCCACGGCGGTGTCGCCGAGCATCGTTTCCGGCCGCGTGGTCGCAACTACAATAGCGCCCTCACGGTTCTTGAACGCATAACGCAGGTAATACAGTTTTCCTTTGTTCGGATCGCGCTGTACTTCCAAATCCGAGAGCACCGTCTGATCGTTCGGGCACCAGTTCACGATCCGATTGCCGCGGTAAATCAATCCTTCTTCGTACAAGCGCACGAAAACTTCGCGCACCGCGCGCGACAGATCTTCGTCCATCGTGAACTTGAATCGCGACCAATCGACTGACGCGCCTTCGCGCCTTAATTGATTGAGAATCTGTCCGCCGTATTCTTCTTTCCATCTCCAAACGCGCTCGCCAAACTTTTCGCGGCCCAGGTCGTGACGCGTCAATCCCTCTTTCTTCAGCTCACGAGTGACCATCAATTGTGTCGAGATGCCCGCGTGATCCATTCCGGGCAGCCACAACGTCCGGTAACCGAGCATCCGCTTATGCCGCGTCAGCACGTCCATCATCGTGTGCTGCAACGCGTGGCCCATGTGCAGCGACCCGGTCACGTTCGGCGGCGGAATTACTATTGAATAGACGGGTGCGTCAGGGTCTTTGTTGATTTCAGGGGCGAAGTAGCCGCGTTCTTCCCATTGCGCATAATGAGAAGCTTCGGCTTCCTTCGGGTCGTAGGTTTTAGGAATATCGATCATTAGTTGAATGCTCGGCGCTGGGCATCATTGTAAAGCAATGACTTGCGCTTTTCATCCACGACCCCATGCGCATGGCTGGGTTCAGTTTCAACCAAATGCCGAAGGTGGAAACGATTGTGGAGAGATTTAATCTTCCCGCGGCACGGAGTCAGGTTTGTCGCCTTCTTCGTGGGGTGTTCGCATCCCGCGGTCGCGCCACTTATCGAAACTGGCTTCCAGATCGCTCTCGTTGAGGATCTGACCGGCCAAGGCTCTGAACAAAGGATAATCCGCCGGCAGTCTGCGCTTGGCGACGGCAAGGATGCAGTCAAAGTTCCACGTACTACGCTGGAAACCCTCGACTAGCAGGGTTTTTACTTCTTGAATCGCATCGCTATTGGAAAGCCCTTGGACCTTTCTTACGATCGCGTCATAGAGCGCGACCTCCGCCGCCAATTGGCTTCTCTCTTCGCCATTCAGAGACCGCGCCAAGGCGATGAACTTGGCGGCCTCATCCAATTGCTCATAACACAAGAGAAAACCGGCATAGTTTCCAGCTACTACCGCGGACTTCGGATCGAGTTGGTAGGCCGTTCGATAAAGCCAATCTGCTTGGATATAACTCCCTCGAACATGCCAGAGAAAACTTGCATAATCGGCGGCAATTCCCGCGTCGTGCGAATCAAGTTGGAGAGCCTCGCGGTAAAGTTGTTCGGCCTCAAAGTCGTTTTTCTGAATGTCCGCCAGGAAGTTCGCTAATCTATTGATCAGCACCGCGTCCTTAGGATGGAATTTAACGGCCAAGCGGTATTGTTTCTCGGCTTCATCGGCGTCTTTGAGGACCTCGAAATTGAAAATCGCAAAGTTACGCCTGACATTTGAATCTTCGGGGTCAATCCACAGAGCCTCTTGATACATGGCCTTGGCGTCGCTATGTTCACCGAGGTCCGTCAAAAAGTCGGCGAACGCACCTCGCAGCTCAACGCTATCACTGCAGTTGCGAATACCTTCCCTATAAATGTCTTTCCGCCGCTTCGGATCCTTTTCGGCTTTTGCTTTTTGATACCAGGCCCACCACCTTCCGGCCCGCTTTCTCAAGTCGGCCAGCGCTTCGTTGGCGAACGCGTGGTCGGTGTCTTCGAGCTTTATGATTCGCTTTATGTAGCGCCTTCGTCGCTGCCGCGCGCGGCTGTCGATCTCGCTGTCCTGCAATCCGATTCCCATTTCCAGCCCCAGGATGACCATCAGGCTGTCAAAGTCCGGCACCGGCACCAAATGTCCATTCAGATAAGAAACCAGGTTACGAATCCGCTCGCTCGGGTCCGACTTTTCGTAATAGCACCAGTACGGCCGTGGTCCCTTAATTTCATCCGGTTCCAACGATTCCAACAGATTCATCAGCGTATTATCATTGCCTCCGTAGCCGATAAAGACGGGCGTGTATTGCTGGAAAAGCGTACGAAGCGGTTTGCCCCATGATTCATGCAAACGCTGAAGATTTCGATAATCATTCTTAGGGGCCAGGAAAAGATCGCGGTGAATCTTACAAATGATCGGTTGCCGCATCGAAGCATCCACGAATTGCGCAAGCGATTCGTGCCCCACAACCAACGGAGCCGTGTCTGTATAAATAGACAGGGCTTGGGCGACCAAATTGTCAAAGTTTGTCGTGATGACGATGTTGTGGCGTGGTGGTTGAGAAGCGAGTACGGCGGCTAGAATCGAGTATCCCGGGCTGGGCTCTTTGCCCGTCATAAGCTGTTCAAGATACGCATAACCTTCTTCCGGAAGATATCGAAAGCGGCGCTCGTAGATCTGCGAATAAAAGTTCGCCCGTTCTTCATAAGTGAAGTGCTTTATCCCCAATCGCTGTGCCGTTGCCCAAGACTCCAATTTAACCTCCGGGGCCTCTCGCAGGCGCATCTGTTCCAGCCACTGATCAACGAGTTCAGAGCCTATCGGAATACCAGATTGGCAAGACGCGCCGGCTCCGAGTACCCAGACGAATCGTCTGTTAGTGAGACTCTTGTGAAACGCCCTAAAATCCGCGACGAAGTCGCGCAGCGTGATTCTGCTAGGTTGGGGCAACCTCGACCTCCGTTGACGGTCAAGTCCGCAAAACCGATTAACCTGCTTCCGAATTCCTTGTTGAGATTTCGCGAGGTGCGCGCGAGTATAACAATAAAGATAATTGGGAGCGAGGAGTTTGCCCGATCAAAAAAGGCGAGCCGTAGCCCGCCTCTAAACAATTTGGTAGTGAGCCTTGATTATCGTGGCTCTTCGAGCCGTCGTTTGATCAGCAGTTCCGACAACTCGGGCACTACCTCCCACGCAATTTCGCGCACAACTTTGTCAGACATCTGCTCAACGACGCGGCGTGAGATCGCCTCGATTTCGTCGGACGAGAGTCCGCTGGCTTGGGCGTGCGTTGAAAGTGGCGCGGCGGACACTTCATCGGCCGGTTCGTCAGCGACACGAGTGAGCACCGGTTCCTGAACCGGCTCGAAAGCAGTCTCTCGCGCGTCAACAAACTCAGTGACTACTGGGTGAACTTCCTCAACTGGTGTCGGCTCATTCACAGGCGCGCCAGGTGCGCAGGCCGCGCTGGAAATCGTCACCGGCTCGACCTCAACATCGAGCACGAAATCATCCTCGCTCGTCGCGGTGGCGAAGCTATCGATATCGCCTAAATCGAGCACGCCTTCATCGTCGAATTTAACCTGGGCCGATTCGCGCGGCGGCAACACAGTTATGAACTGTGCCTGAGCTGGTTCAGCAGACGACTCTTCATACGCGACCTGCAACTCAATCGTCTCCCGCTCGGTCGTTGCTACAGTTGAAATCGGTTCCAACTGTTGCGTGTCAGCCGTTTGAAGATCAATTACCTCCGGACATGTATGTTCTGGTATCGCGGCTGGCTCGACTTCCATCGCCGACGCTTCCACGAAGACCGTTGCATCTGGCTCCATGCTCGGCGCTTCGACGAAAACTCTCACGTTCGTTTGCTCTGCCGATTCGGCTCCCTCGGCAGCCGTCGTCTCATCGACCGGCTCTTCCGGCTTATCCAAACCGAACACGGAATTTTGTCGCACGGCATCTTCGTGGCTAACGAGAGATCCCACACGGCTTACTAAATCGCGAATTGATTGAAATGGTTTTGTCACGACATCATCTGCGCCTGCACGTTTCGCTTCAGCTTCATCAAACGGCTCGAAGCTGCCGACCAAAAGCATCACCGGCACGCCGCGAAACCGTTCGTCCTTTTTGATGAACTTGCACAGCTCGTAGCCGTCCACGCCCGGCATAAAGATATCTGCGAGGACGACATCGGGAGTGAACTGATTGAGCTTATCGAGGGCATCCTGGCCATCACCGACGGTGGTTACTTCCATGCCTTCGTCGGTGAAGGTGAGGTCGATTACTTTTTGAATGGCAATCGAATCGTCGGCGAGTAGCAGCTTTCTTCCGGTTATCAAGATTGGAGCCCTTCGCTCGGCATTCACGCGGTCGGGGTCACCGCTAGTTTGAACCTAGCATTCGCGCGAAAACGGCGTCAAGAGGTTTATGCGCCCAGCCCCTCAAAATCAGCTCGATCCCCTGGCCAGGACGACATCATCGGGGGTCCCGGACTTTCCGTCAGGGCCCAAAGATCGCAGCACGTACGACTCGCGACTGCCCTCGTATTCATAAGGCCGATGCCAGGCGTCCAGGCGAATTACGCGCGCCAGATAACGGGGACTCAGAAAGTCGATCAGGGCGGCTTCCGTTTTCGCTTCAACGTAAGAGCCACTCTCGCGGCGGAAGGCCTCAAGCGCAGTGGCGATAGTTTCAAGTTCCGCGCGTACCCGAGAAGTCTTTTCGGCGTTCAATGCGCGGACGAGCAAATCCATGTCTTCCCAACGACGATCGCCCGTGCGAATTTCGGCAACCCGCCACTTGTCCTTGTCGTTAACCAGGCGAAACGCCGTTTCGACCTGCGCAACGACCACGGCCGAGTTACCCATCGGAGAAATACTCTTGATGCGCACCGCGTCCGACGGCAGTTCAATTCCGGCGAGCCGCGCGATTACCTTTCGTGCTTCCTTCGGCGTTAGATCACCCGCGGCGCGTGTCTGAAAAGCGAATAGACTCAGGCTGGCAGCGATCAATATCGCCAACGAAAACGCGAGATTGCGGGTCGACAACATTAGTGAACCTCCTGATTAGGCTTCGCCGCGTAGCGACGAAATGTTTATAGCCCACCGGCTTATTACGAATACCTTCTTACGAATTGAGCTAATCGCGCCGCAGGCGTGATTAGCTCAATTCGCAGAGCCCAAGATCAAACTCGCGCAGCTATAAATATTTGGCGCCTACGGCGCCGGGGCCGAAACTTGTCCCCTCACTTGCCGGCCTTGCTGACAAGCATCCGCAGCATCGTCTGCAACTGAGTTGTCGTAAACGGTTTCGGCAGAAACACGACTGCGCCCGCGGCAAAGCTGTCTGACGAGAGTTTCGGATCCTGTTCCGCCGTCATCATCATCACCGGAATCTTCATGAAACGCTTTTCGGTGCGCATATGTCGGACCAGCTCGGGACCCGAGATGTGCGGCATCACAACATCGAAAACGGCCGCAGTAAAATCCGCGTCCGCCTGCAGAGTCTTGTAAGCCTCGCGCCCGTCGCGCGCCGCTACTACCGAAAAGCCTTCTTTCTCCAGAATGGTGCTTACCAAACGCAGAATTGCGGGATCGTCGTCGGCGACCAGGACGCGGCCTTTGGAAATTTTGTCGGGTGTTGTGCTCATCTCAATTCGGCGGGGATGCCCGCCTAACTATCTGTTCTACGCTGCTTCGACTGCTCTGCTACTTTCGCCCGCCCGCAAGGACAACTCTGCCGCTAACTTGATTGCGGCCACCATGCTCGAATGCTCTGCCAGGCCTTTACCGGCGATGTCGAACGCCGTGCCATGATCGACTGAAGTGCGAATGAACGGCAAGCCCAATGTCACGTTGACCGCCTCTCCGAATGACAAACACTTCACCGGAATCATGGCCTGGTCATGATAGCACGCGATAACCGCGTCGAACTCGCCGCGCGACGCGCGCAGGTAAACTGTGTCCGCGGAAAAAGGCCCGCGCACGTTAATGCCATCAACGACGCGGCAACTTTCAATCGCCGGCGCCATCTCGGACACTTCTTCAATCCCGAACAGACCACCCTCTGCTCCGTGCGGGTTCAGCGCCGCCACGGCGATACGCGCCCGTTCGACTCCCCATCGATGTAGTTCGCGATCAGCCAGTCGAATTGTCTTCTCGATTAGTTCGCGTCGCACGAGGCGAATGGCTTCCGCCAAAGGAACATGCGTGGACAACAGAACGATGCGGAGATTCGCCGCCACGAATCCCATTGCGTATTCTTCGGTGCCGGTCAGTGCCGCCAGGAATTCTGTGTGACCAGGAAAGCTGTAGCCGCCGAGAAACAGCGCGCGCTTGTTGATAGGCGCCGTTGACATGGCGTCAATCTCGCCCGCCGCACACAGATTCACGGCTGCTTCGATGTAGCTGGCAGCCGCCTTTCCCGCACTTCCCGATTCGATTCCGGGCTCAACAAAACCATTCAGGTTATCAAGATGAAAGATAATCGGTGCTTGCAGCTTCGCAGGTAGACGTTCACCCTGTCTGACTATTTCATAACCACACTGCAAATCCAGCGTCCGCGCGTTATGCGCGAGCACTTCAGCATTACCAATGATGATGGGATGGCAGACGTCGCGGACTTCTTCTTCCGCCACTGCCTTGAGGACGACCTCGGGTCCGATTCCCGCCGGGTCGCCCATGGTGATACCGATGCGAGGCTTCGACTTTCCTGTCGCGTGAAGTGATTCGGCCCGCGAAACGGTCATGACTGGATGATGGCGGACGTTAATTTTCGAACGCGGGTTCGGAAGCGTCGTCGGGCGCGTGCTGATCGGCGCGAGTGTCGGATTCAACCTTCCCGTGACGTTCTTCAGCCTTGAACATGTACTTAATATTGCGTTTTAAGACCAGGAGATTCGGCGCCGACCGGCGGTTAATCTTCAACGCACCGCGATCGTACCATTCGATCGTGCCTTCGATTTCCTCACCGTCTTGCAGAACCAAAACCATGGGCGTGTGCGCGTCGATCTGTTTCTTGTAGTAATAAATCTCAGCGTGAGTTTCAGTCGCCGGCGGCTGACGCTTGCGCATCTGCATGGACGGTTGCTGCCCCGGCCTTTGCTGCGGCATTCCGCCCGGGCGTTGCCCTTGCTCCGGCATTCGATTCTGCTGCGGAACAACATCGCGCCTGGCTTTCACGTCTGCCAGGGTCGTTCTGATTAGTTTGCGATTCACAATTCGCCTCCAAATTATTAGTTCGAGAGAGCGCGAGTGCGCTCGGAATAAATGCGTTCCCGCCAGTCGAAACGTGGCGCGAGCTTCAGCCTTTATCAGGCTTTAGCCTTCCGAGGAGAGATGCGCATTGACCCGTTACGGAAATTTCGTTAGGGATTGCGCGGCATGCTACACGACAGCGAGGGAAAACGCAAAATGCACTGGTAGCGCGGATGTTGTGTGGCGAGTTGCCTCAGCCCTAATCAGCTTTCTTTCGGATGAACGTCGGGACGTCCAGATCCTCACTTCGCGACCTTGATCCTGATGGCGTCACACCGAAGTCAGGTGCCGGCACATCGTAACGCGGCGATGCGGTCACCGGCATCGTTGCTCCGGCGCCCACGGCCGCCGTCATCGGCTGCCGGCTGAACCCGGTTGCAATCACGGTGATCTTCATCGCATCAGCCATCGTTTCATCAACGACGTGGCCAAAGATGATGTTGGCGTCTTCATCGGCTTCCTGACGGACGATGGTCGCGGCTTCGTTCACTTCGTAGAGCGTCAAATCCGGACCGCCGGTGATGTTGATGAGCACGCCCTTCGCGCCCTTAATCGACGCCTCTTCAAGCAGCGGCGAGGCGATAGCTTCCTGCGTTGCCTCGATCGCGCGATTTTCGCCGCGCGCGTAACCCGTGCCCATCAGCGCCATGCCCATCCCTTGCATGATGGTGCGCACGTCCGCAAAGTCGAGGTTGATGAAGCCCGGAACGGTAATGAGATCGCTGATGCCTTGAACGGCTTGCCGCAACACGTCGTCGGCAGCTTTGAAAGCTTCGCCGATCGAAGCCGATTGCGAGACCGCCGCGAACAATCGCTCGTTCGGAATGGTGATCACGGTGTCGACCGATTCGTGCAGCTCACGAAGTCCCTGTTCCGCCTGTTGCAGCCGCCGGCGTCCCTCGAACAGGAAAGGTTTCGTGACGACAGCGACGGTGAGCGCCCCCAGCTCCGTCGCTAACGACGCGACAATTGGGGCACCGCCAGTGCCCGTCCCGCCGCCCAGACCCGTCGTCACGAAGACCATATCGGACCCTTCAAGCACTTCAATGATCTTGTCCGTGTCTTCCAGCGCCGCCTGCCGTCCCACTTCAGGATCGGCCCCTGCGCCGAGGCCTTTCGTCAGCCGTCCGCCGAGCTGAATTTTCACCGGAGCGTTCGAACGCTTCAGCGCTTGCAAATCTGTGTTGGCAACGACGAACTCGATGCCTTCAATGCCTGCGTCGATCATCCGCTGCACTGCATTGCCGCCGCCGCCGCCCACGCCGATAACTTTGATCCGCGCCCCGGTGATGGGAGGCTCGTCGTCGATGAAGATGTTGATGCTCCTGCCGGATGGCGAAGCCGAATTGTGAGTTTGGTTTACCTCTGCTGACATGCTTGCTTCCTCTCTTCCAAATCGGGAAGGCTTCCACGGCCTCTTTCGTCTATTTTGGGTTGGCTGCGCCACGGGACTCAAGATTTTGCGGACAACATCTTGTGCTAACGGGGTCGCAGCATACAATAACTAGTCAGAAAATACTACTACTAAATCGATCGCGAAACTTAGAAACGAAATGCGTTAGGCGTCCGCTTCCGCCGCGCTTCGCGGTGACTGAGCGTTGCTCGAGTGCGTGCGCGCGTTGCGAAACGAGCGCGAGACCTGCCGCCGCTGCCCAGGCCGGACTTTGAATGTCTTCGACAAGTCCACCGAACCGATCACGCTCGGGATAACCGATGCGCACGGGCGCATCGAAAACCTGTTCCGCAATCTCAACCATGCCGTCGAGCAACGCGCCGCCGCCGGTCAACACCACGCCGCTCGACAATTGACGACTCCATCCTGAGTCTTTGATTTCGTCGGCGACGTGCATTAAAACCTCTTCAGCGCGCGGTTGCAGGATGTCGCAAAGAATCTGTCGCGAAAGTTGCCGCGGCGCGCGACCGCCCACCGACGGCACTTCAACCATCTCGCCACGCATCGCATCGCTGAGCGATGCACTCGAAGCGCAGCCGACGGTCCGCTTGATCTTCTCTGCTTCGGGAATCGGCGTTCGCAGACCGAAGGCGATATCGTTCGTAAAGTGCGAGCCGCCGAGCGGAAACACGGCCGTGTGCTGCACGGCGCCGCGCTGATACACGCACAAGCCGGTGGTCTCGGCGCCGATGTCCACGAGCGCTGAACCGTATTCTTTGTCGTCGTCCGTCAGGGTGGCCTCAGCCGCGGCAAGTTGCTCCAGAATCATGTCGGCCACGATGAGTCCCGCTCGATTCACGGCGTTAATAGCGTTCTGGCGCGCGGTCACGGGGCTGGTCACGATGTGAACCTTCACGGCCAGACGCGCTCCCGTCATGCCGATCGGGTCGTTGATTCCGTCCTGGTCATCGACGATGAATTCCTGCGGCAAACGATCGACGATCTCGCGGCCGGCGGGCAGTTGGATCGCACAGGCCGAGTCAATTGCCCGGCGCACGTCGTCGGTCGTGATTTCATGCTCGCGGCTGGCGACGGCCACAATTGCCTGACCGTTGAAGCCCATGATGTGCGAGCCCGCCAGGTTGATGGTCACTTCCTGGGCTTCGACGCCGCTCATGCGCTCGGCCTCTTCCACCGCGCGACGAATTGATTCGACCGCGGCCTCGGGATTTACGATTACGCCCTTGCGCAAGCCGCGCGAATCAGATTCGCCGGTTCCGACAACATTCAGCCGGCCGTCTTCACCCGTCGCGGCGACGATGCACGTCACGCGGCTGGTTCCAATGTCGAGCCCGATGGTGTGGGTTGGTCGTTTAGCCATTCCTGTTTGCCGTTGGTCGTTTCGGTGAACGTGGTGACGGTGACGCCGCCGGTTTAGGCGCCGTACTTTGCGCGCGTGTCCGAGGCTGCTTGTCAGCGGGCTTTTCGCTTGCCTCAGCATTCCTCGCCGCTGCCGTCGCGGCGTCACCCGCGTTTGCGGCAACGTCGTTCATCTCAGCCGGATTGTCGTCCGACCCGGCTGACACCTTTACGCCTGAGCTGTATCCCAACAAGACGTGATCGCCCTGGTAATCGGCGTAGGTGATGGACGAGCCGCGCGGCGTCTGCTTGTACTCGTCGAGCACATCGAGCGCCTCTTTCAAACGTCTTCCAAGTTCGCGCGAACCTAGACGTACTTCGATGTTCGAATCCTTCCCGGCGAGTTGCGCACGCACGTCGTGGACATCGAACAAGCTAATCTCGCTCACGCGTTCAACGACTCCTGCCGTTTGCCATTCGCGTAATGCTTCCTGATATTTCTTCACGCGTTCAGAGTTTTCCTGACGCGCTTCGTTTGTGCCGTCTTCGTTCCAACCGCGGATGAAGAACGGCGGCATCTGATCGCTAGTCTGCATCTCGCCCAACGCAACCCCTTCGTCATCCACCCACAGGAAATGCCCCGACGAGGTGCGCACAACGGCGATCGGCACGCGTTCGGTGATGCGCACGCGCAAGCCATCCGGAAGCACGCGCGTAATGACAGCGCGACGGACACCCGGCAACCGTCCAAGTTCGACGCTCAACGCTGACAAATCAGCCCGCCAAACACCCGTGCGCGACACGCTGCGCCGGACGAGACCCTCGATCTCTTCGGCAGAAGTTCTCGAAGTGCCGACGACATCGACGGCGCGCGCCTGAAACAGCGCCGCAGATGAAGCGGCGCGATAACCAATCGCCAGACCGATGATCGCAAGAATTACGACTGCGACCTTGAGCGCTCTCGGGACGTATGCGTAGAGCGACCGCACTGAAAATCTGTCGGACTCAACAGCCCGGCCGTCGCGCCGCATGGGCCGTTGCGGTAATCCCTTCGCCGGCGCGTTGCCGCGTCGTGGTGCGCGTGATGCGATGACTTGTTCTTTCATGGCTCCTCGTGGCACAGACTTCAGTCTGTGTGTTCCTATCCCTGGTTGAAACACAGACTGAAGTCTGTGCTACTTACTACTCCACAGCTCAACTTCGAATTCGAGATCAATTCCGTGTTCTCGTTTCACTCGCTCACGAATCTCTTCCGCTAAAGCCAGTGCGTCTGAAGCTTTCGCTTCTTCACCCTCGGTCACGATGAAGTTCGCGTGCTTCTCAGAAACCACTGCGCCACCGCGCCGCGTCCCTTTCATGCCGAGGTCGTCAATCATTTTGCCGGTGCCGATGGGACTGGACGGAGCATTCTTGAAAAAGCATCCGGCTGAGCGCGTGCCATGCGGCTGGGTCGCCATGCGCTGGCCCTTTGCCTGTTCCATTCGCTCGCGAATCTTTGCGGGGTCATCGCGATGCAGAAGCAATGTCGCGCCCAACAGAAGCTCACCTTCGCGAAAAGACGTGTGACGGTAATTCCATTGCACTTCACTTCCCGGAATTTCTGTCACGCGCCCGTCGCGCGCCACGCGCACCGTCTCAACCACCGTTCCGATTTCCTGGTCATACGCTCCGGCGTTCATCCAGAGCGCGCCTCCGACCGTTCCCGGGATTCCGTTCAAGCCTTCGATTCCCGACAAATCGTGCCGCGCTGCATCCACGCAGAGTCGCGGCAGTGAGTAGCCCGCGCTCACCGAAACGCGTTCGCCATCGAACTTTGGTTCAGCCTTCAGATCTTTCAAGCTCACAATCACGTAGTGATGTTCGCCGTCGTCGGCCAGCACGTTACTTCCAGAGCCAAGCGGCCTCCACGCGATACCGCTTTTCTCAAGCTCACCAACGAGAGTCGCCGCCTGCTCTTCAGTCTTCGGCGAAATGACCCAATCGATTGCCCCACCGACGCGCAGACTGGTGAGCTCGGCAAACCGTCGACCGCGTTCCGCGTTTACGCCGAGTCGCGCTGCGATCTCTTCGATGGTGCTATCGCTGTCGATTCTCATTTCGTCCCATGTGTCTCATGTGCCCCATGTGTCCCATGTGTCCCATGCGACGAATGGGACAGATGCGACTTTTGGGACTAATCGCCGCGCAGCAGCGCAACCAACTGATCGCTCGCGCGGGAAACTGAGCCCGCTCCCAGCGTAATCACTAAATCGCCTTCACGAACCGCCTCTACCATGAGCGCGGGCGCGTCCTCCACCGCGCCAATAAATTCGACGTTCTTGTGCCCGTAACTTTTGATTCGTTTCGTCAGGATTTCGGCAGTGACACCTTCAATCGGAACTTCGCTGGCTGCGTAAATATCAGTAACGAACAAGACATCGGCGTTGTTGAAGGCGCTGGCAAACTCGTCCATCAAATCGTTCGTGCGCGTGTACCGATGCGGCTGAAAGAGCACCACGATGCGCCGGTTCGGAGCCGCAATTCGGGCCGCGCTGAGCGTCGCTTTGATTTCCGTCGGGTGGTGGCCGTAGTCATCGACCACCGTGACGCCTTTTTCTTCGCCCTTAAATTGAAACCGGCGATCAGCGCCTGTGAATTCGCGGAGCGCATGCGCGATCGTGTCGAAAGGCACATCCAGTTCCAGCGCAACGGCAATCGCTGCGAGCGAGTTATAAACGTTGTGCTTACCCGGGACGCGCAGCGAGACGCGACCGAGCGCGTTAACGCCGCTCAAGACTGTAAAACTCGACCCAAATGATTGGTCGTAAGTGATGTCGTGCGCGGAAATGTCCGCTTGCGCGCTCAGACCGTAAGTGATGCGCCGGCGCGCGACGTTTGGAATCACGGCTTGCACGTGCGGATCGTCGAGACACAGCACCGCCGCGCCGTAGAACGGCACCTTGTTCACGAAATCAGCGAAGCACTTCCGCACGTCGTCCATGTCGTGGTAGTAGTCCATGTGTTCGCGGTCGATGTTCGTCACCACCGCAATCATCGGCGTCAGCATCAGGAAAGAACGATCACTCTCATCAGCCTCCACCACCATCAATTCGCTCTTGCCCAGTCGCGCGTTCGAGCGATACGAGCGGACGATGCCGCCCACAACAAACGTTGGATCCAATCCGGCGATGCCGAGCACAGTCGCGACCATTGAAGTCGTCGTGGTCTTCCCGTGCGAGCCGGCACACGCAACCGTGTAAGGCTTCATGCGCATCAGTTCCGCGAGCATTTCCGCGCGCGGAATCACGGGAATCGAACGCTGCTGGGCTTCGGCAATCTCGGGATTGTCGTCACGCACGGCGGTTGACCGCACCACCACGTGCGCGTCTCCAACGTTTTCTGCCGCGTGACCTTCCGTGATTTCGCAGCCTAGCTCTTCCAGTCGCGCCGTCACTTCCGATTTCTTCTGATCGGAACCACTCACGCGGAAACCAAGGTTCGCCAACACTTCAGCTATGCCCGACATGCCGATGCCGCCGATGCCGACAAAGTGAATGTGCTGGAAAGGTCTGAACATTACTTACTAGACTCTATCGTTTGTTACCGAACTGATTATTTGACATTTGGCATTTGAGATTTGGCATTTGTCATTTCAGTTCACGATGTTCGCCGTTTTTGTAGGCTCCGAACATCACCGAACTGAGCGAATGCGATTAGATTTATGACAAATGACAAATCTCAAATGCCAAATGTCAAATGATCAGTGTATCCCTCGGGCCACCAGCTCTTCCATTAAAGAGACCGTCTTCTCCGCCGCGTCGCGTCGAGCCAGTTTTCGGGCGGCGCTCTCCATCTCATCAAGCCTCTCAGGCGTCGACAACAAACTCCTGATTTCGGTTGCTAAAGTCTCTCCCGACAAATCCTTCTGCAAAATCATTCGGGCCGCGCCGGCCGTTTGCAGCGCCTCCGCATTCTTGCGCTGATGGTCGTCAGCCGCGAGCGGAAACGGAATCATGATTGCTACTTTGCCTGCCGCGAGTAGTTCCGCGGTCGTAGTTGCGCCCGCCCGCGAAACGATCAAGTCAGCCTTGGCAAACTCGCTCACTATGTCATCGATGTACGCCTTCACTTCAGCGTTCTCGCTCCAACCTGCTTCACCGTAGCCGCGTTGCACTTTCTCAACATCAGCTGTGCCCGTTTGATGCGTTACGCTTAAACGATCTTTCTCGGATACAAGGTGCGCCAGCGCCGCAACCATCGCTTCGTTTATGGCGCGCGCGCCTTGCGAACCGCCGAAGACGAGCAACGAAATGTGCTGCGGGTCGCGCGTCTTCGCCGGAATTTCAAAGAACTCGCTACGCACCGGATTACCGGTCAAGACCGCTTTGCCCGGAAAGAACGACATCGCTTCAGCGAAGGAAACTGCCGCCTTATCAACGAACCGGGCGAGCCGTCGATTTGTAAAACCCGGCAGCGCGTTCGAATCCATCACGAGCGTCGGTCGCTTCATGAAAGCGGCAGTCAGCAGCACCGGCCCCGAGACGTAACCGCCCGCGCCTACCACAATGTCGGGACGAAAATCGCGAATCACTCTCCGCGCCGCGAAAAAACTCTTCGGCAAAAGCAGCAGGCCACGAAGCCTGGCGCCCAAACCAACGTTTTTCAGTCCCGTGCTTTCAATGAGCGAAAGTTCAAAACCCGCATTCGGCACTACGCGATTCTCTAAGCCTCTAGCCGTGCCAACAAATCTCACTACCGAAGTCTGGTCGCGCCGCATGATCTCTTTGGCGACGGCGATGCCGGGATAAATGTGCCCGCCGGTGCCGCCGGCCGCGATTAGCACACGCATCGCTCACCTAACGCGCCCGCGCCATCCCGACGCGTCGGGATTGGCGAACCGGCCGTTTCCTTCTGGTTGCGCGCGCGGGCTCCCAATCTTCTTCGTAGTCGCCGTCGTCGTATGCGGTTCGACTACCATGTCCGGCGTACTGCGAAATATTCAGCAGGATTCCCACGGCTGCGAGCGTCGGCACCAGCGAAGATCCACCATAAGAGATGAACGGCAGGGGAATGCCTTTGGTTGGCAAAAGTGCGAGCACGACACTCATGTTCAGCAGCGCCTGCGCGACAATGCCAACGACGATCCCGATGCCGAGCAACATTCCGAAGCGATCCGGCGCGCGCAACGCAGAGCGCATCCCCCGCCAAAGGAAAATCGCGAAAACAATGACGACGATCAAGGCGCCGATCAGTCCCAGTTCTTCACCGATAACTGCGAAAATAAAATCGGAGTGCGCGAACGGCAGGAACAGAAGCTTCTGCCGGCCCTGCGCGAACCCGAGTCCATTCTGACCACCCGACCCCACGGCAATCAGCGACTGCACCACCTGATAACCCGTGCCCTGCGCGTCGGCCCAAGGGTCCATGAATGCCGCCAGCCGCTTCATGCGGAACGGCGTAAAGATCAGCATGTTGCCAACGAACAGCAGTGCCGGCACCGTCGCGATCAGCATGTGCCGAGCGCGCACGCCTCCCGCATAGCACATCGTGAATACGATGATCGCAAGCATCATCGCTGTGCCCAGATCGGGTTGCTTGACGACGAGTGCGGCGACGATCCCAAGCACGAACAAGCACGGCAGA
This sequence comes from Pyrinomonadaceae bacterium, assembly GCA_049273695.1. Classification (GTDB taxonomy): domain Bacteria; phylum Acidobacteriota; class Blastocatellia; order Pyrinomonadales; family Pyrinomonadaceae; genus UBA11740. The sequence continues at coordinate 44,738 of JBASRE010000023.1, read as the reverse complement.
AACGTCTTCCAGAAAGATTGTTCTTCCCCGGCCCGCCGCTGAATGAAATATGCAACGAAGATGGCCAAAGACAGTTTTGCCAGTTCAGAGGGCTGCGCCGAAAAGCCGCTGAACTTGATCCAGCGTCGAGCCCCGTTGATGGCCGGAAATGCGAACACCGCCACCAACAACACAATCGTGACGAGCAGCAAACCGTAAACAATCCACGCGCGATTCAAGAGGTGATAATCGAATCGCATCATCACAAACATCGCGCCGAATCCGATCAACGTCCAGATGCCCTGCTTCATCACGTAGTGAAACTGGCTGTGGTTCTCTTGCACCGCAATCACGGCCGACGCGCTGTAAACCATGACCACGCCAAACAGCGCCAGCCCCGCCGTCGCAGAGAAGAGCCACTTATCGATGGTTAGCTTGTCAGTCATTCCTTCAGTTAGTCCAACGCCCGAAGTCCAAAGTCCAACGTCAGTTCGACGGACTTTGGACTTTGGACTTTAGACTTTGGACTTCGTCTTTAAAGACGCGTCCCCGGTGCTCAAAGCTATCGAACATATCGAAGCTCGCACACGCAGGCGCGAGCAGGACCGTGTCGCCCGTCTGCGCTGCGTTGAATCCGCGCTGAACTGCCTCTTGCATCGTTGTCGCATGTTCAAAAGCCGCGATGCTTCCCAGTTCGCTCTCAATCGTTGGCGCGTCTTCGCCAATCAGAATCATCTTCCGGACTCGTTCTTTCACGAGAGAGGCCAATGGCGCGTACGGCGCTTTTTTGCCAAGCCCGCCGAGAATCAAAACGACCTTGCCCGCGTCGTCGGCAAATGCTTCGAGCGCTTTGATCGTGGCGTCAACACTGGTCGCCTTCGAATCGTTGAAGAAACGCACACCGTTGATGCCGGCAACTTCTTCCAGTCGATGCTCGACCGGATAAAAGTTTCGGACCGTTTCGCGCAACGATTCCGGCGCGACGCCGCACGCCAGACCTGCGGCCACTGCGGCCAGCACGTTCTCGACGTTGTGAGTGCCACGCAGTCGCAAGTCGTCTCGCGTCATCAGCACGCGCTCGCCGTCCGCGGTTTTCGAAACCAGGTCGCGACCGCGCAGCAACATTCCGTCACCAAGTTCTCTCTGCACGCTGAACTGCACGACATGCGCTCTTAGTCCACTTGCCCAGGAGGAAACGATCTCGTCGTCCCCATTGAGAATTGCAACATCACCGGCTGTCTGGTTCGTGAAAATGCGGTGTTTAGCCGCGGCATAGTCCATTAAGGACTCGTACCGATCCATGTGATTTGGCGTGACGTTGAGCACCGCCGCCACGGTCGGATGAAAATCAACAATCGTTTCCAACTGAAAGCTCGACAACTCGACGACGTTCCAACCGTCTTCGCGCGATGAGTCAACCATCGAGATCATCGCCGTGCCGATGTTCCCGCCAACCTGCACATTTAACCCGCCGTCCTTAAGCATTTGCCCAATCAGAGTCGTCGTCGTCGTCTTTCCGTTAGTCCCGGTGATCGCGACGATTCGTCCTCGTAAGAAGCGCGACGCCAGTTCGATTTCGCCGATTACTTCAACTCCACGTCGTTCCGCGTAGCGAATCGGAATCGCTTTCGTCGGAACGCCCGGACTGACGACAAGCAAATCAATCTGATCGAGCAGCCACGAAGGCGGATCGCCTTCAATCAAACCGACGCCTTCAGTTTTCAAATCGAGCGCTGCCTGCGACCACTCATTCAGTGGCTTGCGATCGTTCAGCGCTACCGTTGCGCCTCGCCCCGTCAGAAATCGCGCGCTGGCAATGCCGCTGCGCGCCGCGCCGATAACTAATGCTTTGCGTCCCGCAATCTCCAAACAACTTCACTACCTTCTCTTTTGTTTAGAGGCGGGCTACTGCCCGCCATTTCGTTTGTCAAACAAGGCGGGCGGTAGCCCGCCTCTAAACGTCAGCGAAGTTTGAGCGTCGAGAGACTCAACAGCGCAAACAAAATCGCCAGGATCAAAAAGCGGAAGACAATCTTCGGCTCTTTCCACCCCACCATCTCGAAGTGATGATGGAGCGGCGTCATCTTGAAAACGCGGCGCCCCACACCGCTCGTACGCTTCGTCATCTTGAAGACTGTGACCTGCAACATCACCGACATCGCTTCCAGGACGAACACGCCGCCGACCATCAGCAACATGAACTCCTGCTTTGTCAGGACCGCGATGGTGCCCATGGCGCCACCGATCGCGAGGCTGCCGACGTCCCCCATAAAGACTTCAGCCGGCGGCGCGTTGAACCAAAGAAACCCGAGGCTCGCGCCGGCTAACGCTCCGCAGAACACCGTCAGTTCGGCGGCTTGCGGGCGATGTGTCAGATCCAGATAAGCCGCCCAACGCGCGTCGCTGCTCAAATAAGTAAACGCCGTCAGCGCTGACATAGCGATGAAGGTGACGCTGATCGCCAACCCGTCGAGCCCGTCCGTCAAATTCACGGCGTTCGTCGATCCCAACAGCACGATGATAATCAGCACCAGATAAAGCCACGGCCCGATGTAACTGATGCTGGTCGCGGGATTCGGATCCGCCGTCTCTTTGAAAAACGGGATGCTGATATTCCATGAGTACTTGGTGGCGAAGTATTGCGTCGAAATGTAGAGCGCCAGCCAAATTCCGACTGCGATCAGCAATTGAAAAATGAGCTTTTGACGGCCGGTCAGACCCAAACTCCGTCGTCGCACCAGCTTGATGTAATCGTCGGCGAAACCCACTGCGCCGAACGCCAACGTGGCGAAAACGATGATCCAAACGTAAAAGCTCGAAAGCCGCGCCCACAACAACGTCGAGATGACGACAGAAGCGATGACCAGCAACCCGCCCATCGTCGGCGTGTCGCGCTTGGCGATGTGCGCCTGCGGCCCTTCCTCGCGGATTTGCTGACCGATGTTCCAATTCCTCAGCGCGCCGATTACGTATCGTCCGAAGAGGAGCGACATCAGCAGCGAGGTAATCGCCGCCCAGGCCGTGCGAAATGTGACGTACTGAAAAACATTCAGACCCTTTACGAGATACCACTCGCGGTCCTTGAAGTGGCCGAAGATTAGTTCGTAAAAGATGTAATAGATCATTCGTTCGTGGTCAGTTGTCAGTTGTTCGTTGTCAGTTGTAGGTCGTCACGAATATTGCGTGCAACTGACTACGGACAACTGACCACTGACAGTCACCGAGCATCCGCCAAAGGCAAGCGCTCCTTTAGAGCTTTAACAACCTTATCCGTCTCGACGCTGCGCGAGCCTTTAACCAAAACCAGATCGCCTTCGCGAACTTCATCGATGATGGCGGCGGCGGCTTCGTCCGACGATTCAAAAAAGCGCGCTGACAGCAATCCAGCTTCCTGCGCACCCGCCACGATCTCGCTACCCAAACCGCGCACACCCCAAAGGACGTCAACGCCAAGTTTCGCGATCTCGCGCCCTGCTTCGCGATGCATGGCCGGAGCATCCGGGCCAAGTTCCATCATCTCGCCGGCGATGATCACGCGACGCTTCACCTTCTCGCGCGCTTCGGCGACGGTGCGCACCATGCTGATCAAAGAACGCGGGTTTGAGTTGTACGAATCGTCAACGACCGTGACGCCCGCCGCGAACTCAGTGATCTCGCCCCGCATCTTCGGCGGCCGGGCGGAACTCAACGCATCCGCGATCAGCTCCGGCTTGATCTTCAAAACCGTCGCCACCGCTGAGGCCGCCAACGCATTCATTAAGTTATGCCCGCCCGTCATCGGCAACGTCGCCGCCGCTTCGCCTGCCGGCGTCTGCAAGCGAAACTGGATCGATCCGAAACGTGACATGTCGATGTCGCGCGCCATCACGTCGGCTTCATTCTGAATGCCGAACGTTAGCACCGGCCCTTCTGTTTTTGACTTCATCTGCATCACTAATTCGTCATCCGCGTTAAGGACTGCGGTGCCGCCGGGTTTTAGCCCTTCGATCAGCTCCGCCTTCATCGCGGCAATCGTCTCGATTGTGCCGAGATGTTCGAGATGCACCGGCGCCACCATCAACTCAACTCCGACGTCTGGCGGCGTCATTTCCACGAGGCGCCGAATCTCGTGCGTGGGCGAGGACATTCCCATTTCCAGCACCGCCAGATCGTAATCCTGCGGGCGGCGGCCGCGGCTGACCATCTGCAAAACTGAGAGTGGCAGTCCGAGGCCGTTGTTATAATTGCGTTCACTCTTAAGGACCCGGTGACCAGCGTGCGCGAGCACGTGCGCGGTCAACTCTTTCGTCGTTGTCTTCCCGGCACTGCCGGTGATGCCGATGACAGGCCGCCCCCACTGCTCGTAAACCTTTCGCGCCAACATTTGCAGGGCCGCGATTGCGTCATCAACAATTAGCAACCGATCCATTAAGCCTTCGAAGGTTGTGTCGCCGGTTATTCGATCACGACGCGCGACCGCCGCGATGGCGCCGCGTTCGAATGCCGACTGAATGAAGTTATGAGCGTCGGCAAACTGGCCGTTGAATCCGGCGCGTTCGTAATCTGGTTGGGACAAAGCAAAGAAGAGCTCGCCCGATCCGGTAGTGCGCGAATCAATTGAGAAATCAAGTATTTCTTTGTCAAAGAGCTCGGGACGCAGACGGTTCGCATCTGCGTCCATTAGTTCCGCTGCCGTTCGAATGTTCACATCGTCAGTTTAGCGCACCACGTTGTTTAGAGGCGGGGCTACTGCCCGCCTGTCTTTCCTTTAGCAATGGCGGGCGGTAGCCGCCTCTAAACATTCGCAACTAGGGACCGTGGCCAAATTCGACACGCACGGTTTGCCCGGAGCTTACTTCAGCTCCGGCCGCCGGATAGTGACGAATCGCGCGACCTTCACCTTTTGCTTCCAACTTCAATCCGAGCCGCGCGCAGGTGCGCCAGACATCACGCACGCTTTGCCCGCGCAGGTCCGGCATCACAGGCGCGCGCTGCGTCGCTACGGCCAGAACAACTTCGCTTGAGCGGCCACTGAAACTCTTCGAGGCCACCTTCGGCAGCGTCGCTTCGCGTTGCTGCTCATTTTGAATTGCCTGCTGAATCTCCTGCGGCGACGGCTTATGCGTTTCCGCGATCAATTCACTCCCGCCTTTCGTCTCCACATCGGGAGTCACGTTCAACTCTGGAAGTATCTGCTCCGCAATTTCACGGAACACCGGGGCAGCCACATCGCCACCATGGTAGGCGCCCTGCGGCTCGTCGATTACGACGATAATCACGACCGCCGGATTCCTGACCGGGGCGAAGCCGACGAACGAACCGATGAACTTCGTTGATGAGTACGCGCGTGTCTTCGGATCAATTTTCTGCGCCGTGCCCGTCTTGCCGGCCGCTGAATAACCTTCGACCTGGGCTAGTTTGGCGGTACCGCGCAACGTGACGCCTTCCATCATGTTGCGCAATTTTTCCACCGTTTCGGCCTTGAGGGCCGGTCGCATTTCCGGCTGTACGCGAACGAGGACGGACCCATCGGGCGCGCGCGTCTCGCGCACCACGTGCGGTCTGACCCAATTGCCGCCATTCGCGATTACTGAGTAAGCCACCGCCATCTGCACCGGCGTAACACCAATCTCCTGTCCCATCGCAATCGAGCCGATCGATGACGGCTGCCAACGACTCAATGGCCGGAGAATTCCCGCGGACTCGCCGGGTAAGTCGATGCCGGTGCGCAGACCAAATCCCAAACGCCGCGAATAGTCGTACATCGACTCGTTGCCGGCCAGCAGCGCCAACTTGATCGCGCCAACGTTGCTGGACTGCGCCAGCGCATCAGACACCGTCAGCACTCCAAACGGTTTGTGATCGTGAATCAAGCGGCCCGCGATAGTTATCTCGCCCATCTGACAGTTGATCTTGTCTTCCGGAGTCACCAGACCTTTCTCGAGCGCGGCCGAGTAGGGAACAACTTTGAACGTCGAGCCCGGTTCGTAGATGTATTGAAGGGCCCAATTCGCGCGCACCTCAGGCGAGTCCTTGCCCGGCTGGTTCGGATCGAACGTCGGAGCATTCGCCAGCGCCAGAATCTCGCCGGTGTGCGGATCCATCACGATCGCGGTACCGGATTTCGCACGGGCGCGCTGAACCGCGGCGGACAGCACCTGCTCAGTTCGAAATTGAATCGTTTGATCGATGGTGAGAACGACTGTCTGGCCGGGAAGCGGCTGAACTTCGTAGCTATCGAAAACGCGGCGCTGTTTAGATCCGTCGCGCTCCATATAAACCTTGCCGCCTTCGCCGCGAATTTTCTCGTTGTAAACCTGCTCGACACCGCTCAATCCAATTTCATCGGTCCCGACAAAGCCGAGCACATGCGAAGCGAGGGACGAGTGGGGGTAGAAACGCTTTGGCTCCTTGCGCGAATAAACGCCGTCGAGAGCCATCGCGTCCAGCTTGCTCGCTTTCTGCAAGTCGAGCCGGCGGATAAGCCAAATAAATTTCTTGTTGGATTCTTTGGCGCTGCTGATCTTTGCGATCAGTTCATCTTTGTTCAGGTCAGTAACCGAAGAAATTTTTCGCGCGGTCTCGTTTACGTTTTGGATTTCGCGCGGATCAGCATAGAAGGATTCTGTGTCAACGCTGCGTGCCAGCTCGCGGCCTTTGCGGTCCAGAAGTAAGCCGCGGGTCGGACTGGTTTCAACCGTGCCTAGTTGCTGATTTTTGGCGCGCGCGGCGAGTTCGGTGTGGCGGGTGATTTGCAGTTGTACCAGTCGCAGCCCAACGATCGCCATCCATGCTACGAGCCCCAGCGCCACAAAAATTGCGCGGCGTCGCGGGTCAGAGGCTTCTCTGTCGATGGCCGTAGCCCGAAGGGGCATTCAAGTCTCCTGACATGTAGCGCAAGTTGTTAACTTGCGAGGGTCGTACGCAAGCTTGCGCCACAGAACTCAGATTGGTTTGCGCTGCGATTTTGCCACCGGCTTGGCGACGGCTTTCGAGTTCTTCTCGACTTCTCGTTTGGCCGGCTTCTGGTCCTTACGAACCGTCAGCGTCTCAACCGTCCGTGAGTTGTTCGTTCCCTGCCTGAGCGGATCGATTTGCGCCGGCTGCAGCGTCTGCATGCCGAGTTGCTTTGCTAATTGCTCCAGGCGCACGGGATTCGCGGCTTCTTCACGTTGCAGCGTCAGTCGCCGCTGGGTTTCCGCCAGTTGATCACGTTTGCTGCGAAGCTTCTCAGTCTCATAACCGAACTTCAGCGCCGCGAAATGTTGCCGCCCCGCGTAAACAAACCCGCATGCCAGGACGAGACCAATCACAAGCAGTAAGCCCAGACGAAAGAACGCATCTTTGTCCGGCTCGCGACCGACGGGTGCATTTCGATGTTTTGAGGGTAATCGCCGAACCATATCCGGGTCTCCTGAATTTGGCCTTGCTCTAGAAAACGGAAGAGGAACTAAAGCCTGGCCGCTACTCTTAACTTCGCGCTGCGAGCTCGGGGGTTCTCAGCAATTTCATCTTCGGACGGCGTCAGCGGGCGTCGAGTCAAAATCTCGATCACCTGGCGCGCTCCGCAAACGCATTGCGGCAGGCGCGGCGGACACTGGCAACGACCGGACAGCTTTAAAAGCGTTCGCTTGATAATGCGATCTTCAAGCGAGTGAAAACTGATTACCGCGAGACGGCCGTGCGGCTCTAAAGCATCAAACGCGTCAGCTACGAATTGGTCGAGGCCTTCGAGCTCGCGATTGACTGCGATGCGCAGCGCTTGAAACGTGCGCGTGGCAGGGTGGATCCTCCGCTTTTTACCTCCGATTGCGCGTTCGACCAGCTTCGCAAGTTCCGTGGTCGAGGTTACCGGCTCGCCGGCTTCTCGCCTTTCGACGATACGCCGCGCGATGCGTCGTGAGTGACGCTCTTCACCGTATTCAAAGATGAGGTGCGCAATTTCTACTTCAGAAAGACGACCGAGCAACTCTGTCGCTGTTTCGCCGCTCGACATATCCATACGCATGTCGAGTGGCGCTTCGTGCCGGAAACTGAATCCGCGCGAGGGCGAATCCAACTGCAACGATGAAACGCCGAGGTCGGCAAGTATGCCGCGCACTGCTTTGACTTCCGCTGTCGCGAGGACCCGCGTAAGTTCGCGAAAGTCAGCTCGTACTGCGCGAAAGCGGCCACCGAATTCCGCCAGTCGCTCTCTCGCCAGCCGAAGCGCTTCTTCGTCACGATCGATTCCCAGCACTTGCGCGTCGGATGATGTTTGCAGAATTGCTTCGCTATGCCCGCCCAGGCCTACCGTGCAATCAACAAACAGTCCGCCGCGCTCAACTGCGAGCGACTCGATCGTCTCTCGAAGTAGCACGGGGCGATGGCCTTTTTGACTAAGCCCCTGCCCCCCAAAGGCCATTGCCATCACCACCGCCCCGTGATCTCGTTCAAAGAACTACCGAGTGGCACAGACTTTAGTCTGTGATTCCCTCTCGGAACTTCAAACACAGACTGAAGTCTGTGCCACATAGTCTCTAGATTCCCAGTCGCGCAATCGCCGCTTCGTCTTCCTCGGTGTAAGGATCCGCGAGCATGCGCTGCTGGAACTTGTCCAACTCCCAAACTTCCAGGTACGACAAGTAACCGAGCACCGCGACGTCGCCGACAACCTGCGCGCTCTTTCTCAGCAGCGGGTGAATCAGGACGCGACCCTGCGTGTCCATCGCCGACTGCTGACCGTAGTAATTCGTTCTGTCAAGGAACTTGCGTCTTGCCGGATCCATTGAAGGCAGCAAAGACAAACGCTGCTCAATCGCTTCCCACTCCGGCATCGGGTAGATGCGTACGCAATCACCCGTTAAGCTGGTAACATACAGCGCCGAGCCGTACTTCTCTTCGACGTAACGACGAAATAGGGTCGGCACTTTGAGCCGGCCCTTCGAATCGATTCGCGCTGTGTAATTGCCTCGGAGCATCCGAGTTGAGAACTGAGACTAAAGGAGACGGCTCTACGATTCGCGCCAGTTTTGCTTTGGTTCGTGTCGTTGAGGCCACCTCGCTCCACTTCACTCCACCGGCGCATCCTACGCCCGTATCCAAGGGCTGTCAAGAGTTTTTACAGATTTTTTTGTGGTAGTCTGCGACGAGTCTTTCGTCGCAACGCATAGTGACTGGAATCCTGGGACTGCTGGCCGTTGGGGCCGTCGCCGCGCTGGCCAATCTGGCTGGCGGACTGCTTGTCGCTTCATCCGGTGTTTATCGCCCCGGGGCGAAGCTTCTTAAGTATCTCGTGGCGCTCGGCGCGGGCTTCATGCTGGCCGCGATCTTCATTGAGATCCTGCCGGAAACTTTTTCGCTTTGGTCGGACGGGTCCGGATCAAACAGCGCCGAAGGAATCGTCGGAGCGACGACCCTGCTTCTGGGCGGCTATCTCTTAATTCAATTTTTCGAACACACCGTCGCGCCGCACTTTCACTTCGGCGCTGAGACGCACCCCGAACATCTCATGCGACCCTCCGCCGCTTATGCGGCGATCGGCGGTCTGACGATTCATACCTTTTTTGACGGTGTCTCGATCGCGTCGGCGTTTCTGGTGAACTTTCGTGTCGGACTTTTAGTCTTCATCGCAATCATGTTGCACAAGTTGCCCGAAGGGTTCACCGTCGCGTCGATCATGCTGGCGTCCGGCCGGTCTCCAAAAAAAGCCGCGGCCGCAGCGCTGGCAATCGGCGCCGCGACGTTTGCCGGCGTGGCCGGCGTGGTGCTGATGAGCGAGCGCATCGAGGGCGCGGTGGCTTACGCACTTCCCTTCTCGGCGGGCGTGACTTTGTACGTGGCGGCGAGTGACTTGATTCCGGAAGTTAATCGTTCGGAAGAAAAGAACCCGATCGTCTCAATCGCTGTGTTTGCGGGAGTCGCCTTCTTCTATCTGCTCCACCTGATGATCCCGCGGTGAGAAGTCTTGATGTCCGATTCGTAGTTCAGCAACTCGTTTGAAAACGAGGCGCGAGGATGCCCGAAGTCTTAGAGTCGCAAAAGCAAGGCTTTTGCATTCAAGCGAATGGTTGTGTTGGACGATTCTGACAGAATACGGATCCATCTATTCTTAGCAGCCAAAACTTCTGACCGAGAGAGCAGTTGGCTGACGTGCAAAAACCACTCAATGCGGCTTTCGTCTCTGATGCTTGCTTTGGTTAAGTACCGCTCATAACTTCTGAAAATGTCTTCCTTTAGTGGTCCATCAGGTACACGGTTCAACAAACCTGCGTAGAGAACACATTTTTGATGAAAAACCGCCACCTCTGAAACCTCGTGAGATCCACTCCATGATTCCAACTGAGCGAGATAATCTTGTACCCTTTGCTGCCACGCGGCTGATTCCTTCTCACCCTCTAGCACCGATTCACCTTCAGGACCCCAACTTAGTGCCTTGCTTTTCCGGAGCATCGCTCGAGCTTCATCGGTTTCCCAATACTTTAGGAATTTCGGCCCAGCTTTCGTTTCCGCTGGTATCAGCTCGTCGCGCGAGATCTTATTGTCGAATAGGAAATTCGCATCACTAATATAGATCGGCGGGACTTGTTCATCTGACGCTGCGTTGTCGGCGCATCGTGCAGCTGTTAAATTCTTGACCAGATAAGCCCTATAGGCCTTTAATAAGTCATCACTCTGGTTCTGATGTTGGTAATGAACACGAGCTAGTTCGAGTATGCCTCGCGAAATAGGTTGACGAGTGATTGAATAAGAAAACGAGCGATCATCAACGGAAATCTTTGCCAGAGCATCACCAAAGACTCTTACTAAATAGTAAAGTTCACCAGGGGAAGACTTAAACCTTAACAGCAATTGGATGACGGGGCCGACCTGCGCCGGTGAAGTAATACCCCTGACATAGGGAACAATGTATTCTGCTCTCAGTCCGGATTCGATCTCGTCCGTGCTAAAGCCTCGCTCGGCAACCGCTATCAAGCTTTCGTAAAAGGTAGCTACCTCATAGACCATTGCGTCGCTGCAGTCTAACGGAGCGAGTTTAAGATTCGGGGACATTTGCGACAGCAGCTCGCGAGCCCGCTGTTTATCTAGAGGTAACATCGCTCTGACAATACGACTCCTGAGCGATAGTCGATCGATTTCCAGGTCGAAGGCGTACGAGCGATACCCAGAGTCAGTGTCGACTGATACGCCAGGGAAAGGAACAACTCTCCGTCGGATGTCGACTTGCGCCTTTTCGGAAAAAAGAAAAGCTTCTTCGAGCAACTCTTTTTTCCATTGTCGGTCGGTGACCTTTTCAGATTGCGCGATTCGATATAACAGCATCGCAGCAAACTCCAGCGGAATGGTTCGCGCTGAACTGACTAGATTTTCTATTTCTAACGACCGCGCCGGCGTCGGCTTTTGATCTTTAGATTGTTGGGAAGGCACTTTGGAAAGCACTTTGGTGTTTTCGGCGCAAACGCTGAAAACCAATAGCGCCAGCAAGAGCCGTGACCAAATCTGGATTGTGCGGGCCAACACATTCATGGGATCAGGTGGGTAAACGTGTTTGCGCGCTAAAACCCGCGCGAGCTGCACATCGCGCAATGGTCGCAGGGCTTGCCGCTCGGATCCATCGAACACTTCTTTTCGTTTTCGAAGAATTCAACCAACTCAGCGACGGTCGCTTCTTCAACACCGAAGCGTTGTTGGCTGGGATGATCGACCGAATGCGGGTTCTCGTTAGCGAGCATGCTCGGCAGTCTGCCAAGCCACGGTGATTGAGCCACGGGTACAAACTGGAAGTACTCAGGCGGAGAATTCGACGAAACCTGCGGCGAAGTCTTTTCGCTTTCGTGCGGACGACCAATCGAAGACGCGGATCGAACTGGCGGGCCGGACGATATGAAGTTAATCACGCGCGCTCGCGGCGTCCCCGACGTCTCACCGGACGCATTCATCGCATTTGTTTCGTGGCGGTTAGGTCCGTTTTCACTCTTATTTACTGTCGAGGCACCGACGTCGCTCGCGGCTACGCGCCGCGCCACACGTTCAGCAATCAGTCTTACTCGATCGTCTTCGGTGGACATCACTCTGCCTCCAGCAAATCGATATAATCGACGACACCTACGATCGCTGAATCGATTGCGGCGCCTGCTTTGCCCGTCGCCGTCGTTGAAGCGCTCCAGCCTTCTTGAACTACCAACACCGTGTCGCCAACTCCGGCATCGACGGCGTCAAGCGCCAAGATCGTGTGACCAGTCAGCTCGCCTTCGGGCGTCATCTGCTCGCACATCATCACCCGCGCGCTTTCGTAGCGGTGGTTCTTTTGCGTCGCGACGACGTTGCCTAAGACTTTAGCTAGGATCATCTCTTTGAAATGTCCGTTGTCAGTCGTCCGTCGTCAGTAGCAAAAAAAAAGAACAACTGACGACGGACTACTGACCACTGACTATCCACAACAAACATGCTCATCTGAATCCACAATCGCGATTATCGTGCAGTCGGTCGGTGTGTCTTCACGCTTGAACGGAAAGCTGGCTTCCTTGCCGCGACACCAGAAAACCAGCTCGCCCACGCCGGCGCCGGCCGCATCCACCGCAACCATCGGCTTGCCTTGCGGCGCTAGATCTTTGTTGAGGGATTGAACGACCAGGAGCTTGCGATTACGCAGCGAATCGTTCTTGACGGTGGCCACAACGGTTCCGATGACGCGCGCGAGTTGCATTTCATTTCTCGGGAGCCATGATATCAACCGTATCGATCACCCCGACCACGGCCGCATCCACCGGGGCATCTTTCATGTTCTGCGCCAGCCGCGCGCTGGAACCCGCAACCACCAGCACGCGTTCATGAAATCCCGCACCGACAGTATCAACGGCGACCACGTAGCCGGTCGTGTCCGATCCGTCAAGATTGATGGGCCGAACGATGAGCAGCTTCTTTCCTTCCAGCCGTTCGTCTTTTTGGGACGCCACGACTGTGCCGATAATCCGGGCGATGATCATGCGCGCGCTTGGTTCGTAATCGGCATCGCATCGTCAACGCTGCCGTGCGGCCGCGGAATAACGTGCACGCTGACGAGTTCGCCAACGCGGCGCGCTGCCGCTGCGCCTGCGTCGGTCGCCGCTTTGACTGCCGCAACGTCGCCACGCACGATCGCCGTAACGAAACCGGCGCCAATTTTTTCGTACCCGATCAAAGTGACATTCGCCGCTTTGACCATCGCGTCGGCCGCTTCAATCATTGCGACCAGGCCCTTGGTTTCCACCATTCCGAGTGCTTCTTGCATTCAGTTCTCCTGTGGTTCGATGAATTAGTAAAAAACAGTGACGAGAAAGATCGACTCGTGGACTCTAGATCTATAACTTTCAACTTACTCGCAATTCAGGATTCTCACCGATTTCAATTCGCTGCACATTTGCCAACCCCTGAAGGAGAGAAGCTGTCTTACCGCTTCCCTTCCGGCCCATAACGACAATTGGCTTATCAAGTGCGGCTGCCATGCCAGCTTCGTAATTGACCCATGCAGAGTTCGCGCTGTGATCGCTGGCGATAATGATGACCTTATTAGCTGAACTGATTCGCTCCTGAATCATCCGACGAATGTCTGCGCCAGGCTTAAAATCCTGGGGATTTAGATCCACAAATACCACATCCGTGCCAATTTTCTTCATAGCCTCTTGAACAGCTCGAACGAGGTCTCGATCCTCATGAGCGTAGGATATGAATACTCTTTCAGCCATTTCTTAATTGCCCCTTAATCAACTTTCGGATGTCCTCAATAACATTCTTCCAGTCCATTGCAGAATTACATTGACTTGACAAAAGTAACGGTGGCACGCCTGTAGTCCTCTGCTTCAGATCCGGGAACGTCAGACGATGCAACAACACAAACGACTTCACATCAAAAGCATCGGCATAAGCTAACTCCATCCATTGGGTCGCGCCAGAGTCTAGTGTATCCGGTGATACAAGAAAAATCGACGCCACGGATTCCTTCACGCGCTCTTTTAGGCTCTGGGCAATTTCCTTTTCCGAGCGACTCTGATCTCTCTGAAAGGTCCAAGCCACCACGTTATCTTCCTGCAGCATTCGTTCGACTGCGTATTGAAGGAGGCTCGCCTGAAAATCGTCGCGACCAGAGTAGGAGATGAAGACCTGCGTTTTCATTTTTCCGCAATCTTAGCATCCACCCCCCTGCCAACTCGTACTTAATCATTCAACCAAGGCAGCAACAGCAGTTTCATCAACCTGCCTTGATTCTTACGATTCGTTCAGTCGCGCCGCCTGGCTCAAAAGCTCAACCAACTCTTCACGCGAAAGCGAAACCCGACCCGATCCATTTGACTGTGACGTGCTATGAGACCTCGGCGCCGGCCGATCCCCTGTCGGACACGTCAGATTCGTTTCGTGTAGATAACCACAAGCCTGACAACGCGCGCTTTCGCCCAGGTAACCCGAAGCCTCACGCACGTTGATTAGTTTCTCGATCGCATCCGGGGAAAGGTTTCGGGACCCGCCAAGCACCCGGGACAGGATCGAAATCTTCGCCGTGTGTTCCAGCGTTTCCAGACGATCCCACGCCTGCCAAAGGTCGGAACCGTACGCGACTGCGCCATGATTGGCCATCAAAAGCGCGTTGTGATGTTTCACCAGCGGCCGCATCGCATCTGACAGCTCATCGGTCGAAGGCGTACCGTACTCCGCCAGCGGCACACAGCCCAGCGTCAGAATCACTTCGGAAAGAATCGGCTGATCGATTGCCAATCCAGCGACAGCGAATGCAGTTCCATGGGGCGGATGCGCGTGACAGACAGCCTTCACGTCGGGCCGCTCGCGATAGATGAGAAGGTGCATCGCGAGTTCGCTCGAGGCTTTCTGATTGTTAAGCGCGCGTCCTTCGAGATCCGTGACGGCAATTAGATCTTCAGTCATGCGGCCTTTGCAGGTCATCGTCGGCGTTGCCAGAATCCGTCCATCGTCGAGCTGCACACTCACGTTGCCGTCAGACGAGACGACGTAGCTGCGCTCGTACATCAGATGACAGACTTTGATGAGATCGCGTCTGGCGGTTTGCTCGTCCATTCTAAATTTCGTGGGTCTGTCGCTTGTGCGCACTGTTGGCGTCGTTTGTCCGCGTGCTGTTCGTCACGCGTGCGACGCCCGGTTGCGCGAGAAAATACGAGAGCGACTCGAGCGACGTAGTCAGATCAACCGTCTTGACCTTCACGCCCAGACGCGACGACAGGGGCGCAGGAGCAAAATTCAGAATCGCTTTCACGCCGGCAGCCATAATTTGATTCAGCACTTTTTGAGCGGCGCGCGCGGGTACGGCAATCACGGCAACGTCGATGCCTTCGTCGCGAACCATTTTGGCGAGGTGCTTCACGTCGTGAACTGGAATGCGATCTGATCCGACGTTCTCGCCAACTTTTTCCGGATCGTTATCGAACAGCGCAACCACCGAAAAATTCGACTTCGAAAGTCCGTTGTAATTCGCCAGCGCCGTTCCCAGCCGGCCGGCGCCGATAATGCCGACGCGATGCGGTTGATCCAATCCGAGAATTTTCGTCAGATGGAGTCTGAGGTCTTCGATGAAATAGCCCGTGCCCCGGACGCCAAACTCGCCAAAGTACCCAAGGTCTTTGCGAATCTGCGCTGAATTCAGATTGAACTGCTCGGCGAGGTCCTGCGATGAGACTGTTTTGATTCCGGCGGCGGCCAGCTCGTTCAGGCAACGCAGGTAAACGCTCAAGCGGTTCGTGGTGAGCTCTGAAATCTTTTCTTTCTTCATCTCGCGCGTGCCGTCAAAGTATAACGCCGCATCGCCCGCTGGCGAAACTTCCATTTGCGAATGCCGGGGTGCTTCGTGAATAATCCGCGAGTTGACCCCCTCTCCCTGTGGGAGAGGGCTGGGGTGAGGGAGCGAAGCTTTAGCGGTGAGGAAGAAAAATTAATTTCTTCTGTTTCTCTTGTGCGCTAGCACCCTCACCCTAACCCTCTCCCAAGGGGAGAGTGAACGAATTGAAAGCGGCGTCAAGCCGCCGCACTCCAAAATGATCGCCCATCTTTCAGGAACACTGCTTTCCAAGCAGGCGACGTCCGTCATCGTCGATGTTGGCGGTGTCGGCTATGACGTAGCGATTCCGCTTTCCACGTTTTATGACCTGGGCGAAATCGGCGAGCCGGT
Source organism: Pyrinomonadaceae bacterium (assembly GCA_049273695.1). Classification (GTDB taxonomy): domain Bacteria; phylum Acidobacteriota; class Blastocatellia; order Pyrinomonadales; family Pyrinomonadaceae; genus UBA11740. Next base: position 28,630 of record JBASRE010000023.1, on the reverse strand, counting down.
CCAGCTGCGTGTGTACACGCACGTGCGTGAAGATGCACTTCAACTTTACGGTTTCAAGACCGCACGCGAGCGCGAACTGTTCCTGCAGCTGATTTCCGTGAACGGTGTCGGTCCTGCTCTGGCCATCAAGCTTCTGTCCGGAATGAACGCCGACGAAATGATCGCGTCGATTCGAACTAACAATTTGGTGCGGTTGGTCGCGATCCCCGGCGTTGGGCGAAAGACCGCAGAACGTCTGGTCGTCGATCTGCGCGACAAGATCGCCGCGCTGTCTTCGCCGGCTTTGGAAGAAGAGTTCGCCGCGAAAGCCGCTGTGGAAGGCGCGCCGACGACGACTGAAGCAATGCGAAACGATGCCATGTCGGCGCTGGCAAACCTCGGTTATCAAAAAGCCGCAGTTGAAAAGGCGGTTAAGAACGCTGTCGATGAAGGTGGCGAACTTTCGGTCGAAGTCATTCTGCGGCGCAGCTTGAGATCGCTGGCTAAGGTCTAGTGGCACAGACTTCAGTCTGTGATTTTCGCCAGTTTATCCACAGACTAAAGTCTGTGCCAGAGTTGACCGAAACTTCTCACGGATTCACAATTCAGATCGCCCATGCCCAAAGCAACCAGAGCAGAGGAAGCGCTGAACGCCATACCAACCGAAGAGGATCGCCAATACGATCTTTCGTTGCGTCCGTCGAAGCTCGCCGAGTACATCGGGCAAACCAAAGCCAAGGAAAATCTGCGCGTCTATATTGCCGCCGCGCGTAAACGTCGCGAGGCGCTCGATCACGTTTTGCTCACTGGTCCGCCCGGGCTGGGAAAGACCACCCTCGCGCACATCATCGCGAACGAGATGGGGGCGCAGCTTCGTTCTTCATCAGGTCCGGCAATGGAAAAGGCGGGTGACGTCGCCGCGTTGCTGACGACGCTTCAGGAAGGCGACGTCCTTTTCATCGACGAGATTCATCGGCTGATGCCGGTGATCGAAGAGAAACTCTACCCGGCGATGGAAGATTTTCAGTTTGATTTCATCATCGGCCAGGGCGTGGGCGCGCGCTCGATCAAGCTCGACATTCCAAAGTTCACCCTCGTCGGCGCGACGACGCGCGCCGGACTAATCAGCGCGCCAATGCGCGCCAGGTTCGGCATTAATTTTCATCTCGACTTTTATTCGCACGAAAATCTCGAAACGATTTGCAAGCGTTCGGCGAGCATCTTGAATGTCGAAATTGACGAAAGCGGGGCACAGGAGATCGCCAAGCGCGCACGCGGGACGCCGCGCATCGTCAACCGCTTGTTGCGCCGGGTGCGGGATTACGCGGAAGTCGATTATGACGGACGCATCACACACGAGGTCGCGAACGACGCGCTTAATCGCATGGAGGTTGACACGTACGGTCTCGACGAGATGGACCGCAAGCTGCTGACGACCATCATTGAAAAGTTTGAAGGCGGCCCGGTCGGCGTCGGCACTTTGTCAGCCGCGATTCATGAAGAGAAAGATACGATTGAAGAAATCATCGAACCATACTTGATTCAAATTGGCTTCCTGAATCGCACGCCGCGCGGCCGGATGGCGACGCAACTTGCCTATCAGCATTTCGGCGCCCGGGCGGCGGGACAGCTGCGCCCCACGTTGTTTGATTCCCCCTGAATCAGTTTAGAGGTGGGCTACTGCCCACCCTCACATTTCGCGGGCAGTAGCCCAGCTCTAAACGGTAGATGGCCATTTCCAACTCAACCTCAGATCGTTTGAAAAGAATCTCGCGTCAATCGTTCGGCGTGCGGAATCGCTCGCCGTGGCGCCGCATAATCTCGCACGCCGTTCATCAATTTCATGAAAATGATTTGTTCACTTCGGCCGCAGCGATGAGCTACTTCGGTTTGATGACGCTGTTCCCGGCGCTCCTCTTGTTGCTCGCGCTCAGCAACCGCGTGGCCGCGGGAACGCAAATGATTTCGCGAGTCGTCCAGGTTTATCCCGGCTCGAGCAAGTTCTTACAAGAGACGATCACATCCCTTTCCGGCATCAGCACGGGCGCCATCATCACCTGTGCAGTCGTCGTCCTGTGGGCTGGATCGTGGGTGTTCGCAGTGGTCGAGCGCGCGCTGAATCGAGTCTGGGGCACCACGCATCGCACATTTCTTCATGGCCGAGCGACCACGCTGGGCATGATTGGAATTGTCGGCTTGCTGTTGTCGCTGTCGGTGCTCACGACTTCGGTGCTCGTTTATCTGCGGGAAGTAGCGGACCGGCTTTCGCCCAGGCAGCTCGAAAACTACACCGTGCTCTCCTCAGTCGGCAGTGTGTTTTGGCAGATAGTGTTCGCGGTGGTTAGCCTGCTGGTCACTTTTACGCTGTTCGCGATGGTGTACAAGTTCATGCCGAACGCTTACGTCAGCGTCCGCGACACGATTCCCGGTGCAGTGATAGGCGCGCTGTTGTGGGAAGCGTCGAAGTATGGCTTCGCGTGGAGCCTGAATTACTTTCACTACGATCAGATCTACGGTTCGGTGGGCGCGGTCGTTGCCGTGCTCACGTGGAGTTACGTTTCCAGCTCGGTCTTGCTGTTCGGCGCCCAGCTCACCGGTGTATTTCATCGCGAGCACATCGACCATTCGATCGTGCCGAACGCGCCCGTGCCCTCGGCCTCTTATTCCTGAGCTCACCGCCGGTCCCGTGCAGATATCCGACTTCGATTACGAATTACCCGAAGATTTAATTGCGCAGCAGCCGTTAGCCGAACGCGATGCTTCGCGAATGCTCGTGGTGAATCGTGAGCACCGGACGCTGGAGGATCAATATTTCGTTTCCCTGCCGAAGTATCTCCGTTCCGGCGACTGTCTGGTTCTGAACAACACAAAGGTTTTTCCTGCACGCCTGCTCGGCGAGCGGGTTCCGAGCGGCGGCACGATCGAAGTGCTCCTGCTGCGCGAAGTTGAACCTAACCGGTGGCAGGTTCTCGCGCGACCGGCGCGACGTCTGCGCGTTGGAGCGAGAATCAGTTTTGGTGATGGAAGGCTGCACGCGATCGTTACCGCCGCAAACGAGGACGGCACACGCCTCATTCAATTTGAGGCACGCGATAACTTCCTTAGCTTGATCGCTGAAGTCGGTCAGCCGCCACTGCCGCCCTACATCAAACGTGAAGGTGCGCTGGGCGCTGAGGATCGCGAACGATATCAAACGGTCTATGCTCGCGAGACAGGGGCGATTGCGGCGCCAACTGCCGGTCTGCACTTCACCCCGACGGTTCTCGATGAAATAAGGAATGCGGGCGTTTCGATCGCTGAAATCACACTTCACGTGGGCTACGGAACTTTCGAGCCGGTGCGCGTCGAAGACGTCTCGCAACACCGGGTGCTTCCCGAGACATTTTCAATACCGGCTGAGGCCGCTGAAATCATCAACCGAGCGCGCGCATCCGGCGGACGCATCATCGCAGTCGGAACAACCACAACGCGCGCACTTGAGTCGGCGGTGTCGGCTGATGGAGAAATCAGGCCAACCATCAGCACGGCTGACTTGACGATTATTCCCGGCTATAAATTTAGAATCGTTGATGCCCTTGTGACGAACTTTCATTTGCCGCGGTCGTCTTTGCTTCTGCTCGTCAGCGCTTTCGCCGGCCGTGAGCTGACGCTTGAGGCTTATCGTCACGCGGTCAGCGAGCGCTATCGTTTCTACAGCTACGGCGACTGTATGCTGATTCTCTGAGGGGACGCGCTGCGGTACGCACGCCTCTGGCGTGCTGTTCAAGTTGTCCGCCAAGAGCACGCCAGAGGCGTGCGTACCGAACCGCTCATGCGTTGGAAAGGGCTTATCTTGCCTTTGCGATCCTTTGCGACTTTGCGTGAAATGCCTTTGGCGAGAGAGCGGTTGGTTCACGCAAAGGCGTCAAGCCGCAAAGAAACGCAAAGTAGGACACTCCTCCCGCTTGCCATCGCGTGACTGGACTAACGCGGGCAGGTATAATCCCCGCCACCCCGATTCAGCACCAGCGGAGAGCATATTTCGGGTTTATGGCTGTCTTAAAGAAATTCAGACCCAGATGGTGGTCGAGCAATCGCGAGCGAACGGCCGTTACGGTTCCGACGCTCGCGCTCGTGCCGCCCACTAACGCCCATTACGATCTGCGTCCGTTGACGATGGGCCAAATCGACGAATGCTGGCAGCTGGATCAGCGCTGCTTTCTTGATGGCGAAGCCTACAGCCGCGACACTTTTGAATACCTGCTCGGCTCTCCCGAATCCGTTTCTTATCGCGTCGTAACGCAAAACAGTTCCATGGCGGGTTTCGTCATCGGCCTGCTTGAGCCTGACCACACGGGCCACATCACGACGATCGGAATCTCACCCGAACATCGCCGCCGGCGCTTGGCCAGCTGCTTAATGGATCGTGTCGAAGATGGATTTCGCCGGCGTAATGCGAGAATCGCGCGCCTGGAAGTCAGGGCGACAAACGTGCCCGCACAGAAGCTTTATCTCAGCCTCGGTTACAGCGTTACGCAACGACTGCCGAAATACTATTCAAATGGCGGGGATGGCTTGTTGATGGTGAAGCCGCTCGGTTGAACCTAGCTCTTCCGCAATTCCGTTAGAACCTGTTTTGCGACCGCCTTCAGAGTGTCGAATACCCCGACGCCAGTTGAAGCGACCGCTTCGACGACCGGCTCGCCCTTCTTTTGCAGTTCTGCCGTGAGATCTTCCGCGGGGATGATGTGCGGCAGGTCGCGTTTGTTTAGCTGCAGCACGTACGGAACTTTCATCAGATCGAAACCGTGCGCTCTGAGGTTCTCTTCAAGGTTGTAGAGCGATTCTATGTTCGCGTCCATCCGCTCTTCCTGCGAATCAGCGACGAACACCACGCCATCGACACCTTTCAAAATAAGTTTGCGAGAGGCTTCGTAGAAAACCTGGCCGGGCACTGTGTAGAGGTGAAAGCGAGTCTTGAATCCGCGCACGGTGCCGAGTTCCAGCGGCATGAAGTCAAAGAACAGGGTGCGGTCAGTTTCAGTTGCCAGGCTGATCAGCTTTCCTTTCGCCTGCGGCGCGGTCGCGTCATAGATGTGCTGAAGATTAGTGGTCTTACCGCACAAGCCGGGGCCGTAGTAGACGATTTTGCAGTTTATCTCGCGCGATGCGTAGTTAATGAAAGTCATGGCTTGATGGATTTAGTTTTGAACGAAGAGGCTGTCGATCTCTTCGTCGGTGATTTCACTGAAGGGCAAGCTGGAGGTAGCTCCGGGGGCTTGTGATTCGCGTTCAATTTCCGCGAACGCCGCCGCAAGCTCCTGAGAGACCTGCTTGGAACGAAGCTTTACGAGGCCGAGGCTGGAACGCTGGTCGAACACGACGACGAGTAGCACGCGACCGATGACGCTGATGTGAATGCTCTCTTTGTCGCCTTCATGCGAGAGCGTCGGAAATTCCTTTTCGCCGATCAACTTCGCCATGCCTCCCGTTGCCGCCACATTGCCGGCAACCAGCGATGCGAGACTGGTGGTATCGAGGTCTCCGACCTCCCCGTGGGCGGCGATCTGCTGGCCGTCCTTCTCGACGAGCACGACCACCCGGGCCGCCGCGTCCAAACGCAGTCTGGCCAACAGCGCCTTGATATGGTGGTAACGCTGCTCTCGGATCAGAATGGGCATACAGTCAGGTGACTTCGAGCGAAGCTCATTGGAGTGGCCAACAATGTTGCAACGGAGTGAGGGGCAGGTTCTGGCTAATTTCCGCCTTGATTTTTGGTCTCCCGGCGGGTCAAAACCGGACACCGGGCACCACGAGTCACCTTAACACGGCGAAGATTGCGGCATCAACTGTTTTTCGGCCGCAGCCTTCCGGCCATCATTGTTCAACGCGGCGTCCCAAAACTGCCCACAAACCCTATTCTTTCATTGAATTACGGCCAGACCTGTGTTAAGCTCCGCCCCTTAACAGGCGGCGTTTAGGTACCTTTAGGGGTTTTTAGCACGGCAACAATGAGTAGCCCGGAAAAGAGACTCTCATCACGTTCAACAGCTCGTTCGGCGGCCAAAGGCGCTGGTGGGCGGAAGCGTGTCGCTAAATCAACGTTGAAGCCGGCTACCAAACGTTCGCCTGCCGGCAAAGCTCGCGCGAACAAAGCAACAAAAGTTGCATCGAGTAAGAAGGCGACCACAAAGCGTGCTTCAGCGAAACCGGCCGCCAAGTCTCGCGCAAAGGCTACGCCCAAGCGGGCGGCCAAAGTCACGAAGGCACCGACTCGCCGCGCCACCGCGAAACCGATTCTCCCGGTCAAGAAGCAGCCGTTACCGCCGCCGCCTCAGCCAACTTTTGAAGAGGCTGCTGCGCTCACTGCTTTTGAATCGGCGCACAAGGAATTCACCCGCGGCCGTTTCGCGGAAGCCCGCAATCAGTTTCGCAGCTTGATCGAAAAGTACCCGTCGGTATCCGAAGTCGCCGCCCGCGCAAGAACCTATCTGGCGGTTTCAGAAACCCGGTTGCGCACGGACCTTACGCCACCGCGCGATGCTGACTCGCTTTACGATCGTGGTGTCATTGAGTTGAACCGGGGTGATTATGTAGCGGCGCAGGAACTGTTCGAGCGCGCCTTGAAACGCGAGCCTGAGGCTGCACATATTCATTACGGGCTGGCCGCCACCCGCGCGCGACTTGGCGCCATCGATGCTGCCTTGCGGTCACTGCGAAGCGCGTTGGATCTGCAACCAAAACTGCGAATCCGCGCCCAACGCGATTTGGATTTGAATTCTCTTCGTACTGACCCTGAGTTCGATCAAATAGTTTTCCCTCCGGCTGAGTGACATCCTCCACTGTCGCGGTTCAATCCAGATCTCTACCCGTGCCGTTTGCTTTCAGGTATATTTGCCTCTGGGAGTGTTAAGCTCGCGCAAGAATGAACGAGATAATCTCGAATCGTGGCCTTAGGCTCGTGGCGATCGGCGGAGGGACCGGTCTCTCGACCCTGCTGTCCGGATTGAAGAAGTTTGTCGGCCGGCAAAAAGAAGACGTATGGCTGGAGTCGCTTTCGGCCATTGTCACGGTTTCTGACGACGGCGGAAGTTCGGGCCGCCTGCGTGACGAACTTCAGATGCTGCCGCCGGGCGACATACGCAATTGCATGATTGCGCTGTCAGAGGACTCGACCCTGATTTCGCGCCTTTTTCGTCATCGGTTCGGTGGTTCCGGCGATTTGGCCGGGCACAGCTTCGGCAATCTGTTCCTCGCCGCTCTGGCGGACGTTACCGGCGACTTCGTTGAAGCCGTACGTCTTTCTTCAGAGGTCCTGGCCAGCAAGGGTCACATTTTCCCGGCGACGACCACGGATGTGCGACTCGTGGCGGAACTGGAAGACGGACGAACCGTTCACGGCGAAACACAAATCACTGCGGCGAAGTCGGAGATTCGGAGCCTGCGGCTCGAGCCGGATCACTGCGAACCCCTGCCCGGTGCGCTCGCCGCGATTCGCGCCGCCGATGTCATCACCCTGGGCCCGGGATCGCTTTACACGAGTATCTTGCCAAACCTGCTGGTCTCAGAGGTTCCGGACGCAATTGCTGAATCACGCGGAACTAAGATCTTCGTTACTAACTTGATGACGCAGCCCGGAGAGACCGACGGCTTCGACGCGCAGCAACATCTTGCGACCGTTAAGAAGTACGCTCCGCAGATTCAGTTCGATTACGTGCTGTTGAATGACCGTAGTATCACTGAGCACCAAACCTCACTGTACGCCGCTGACGGAGCGTTTCAGGTAACCTGGGCTGAGTCGATACCCAGCACCAACGGAACGGGCTACGGTGAAATCGTCCGCACGAACCTGCTCGAGGAGGGCGAAATGGTGCGTCACGATCCTGATCAACTGGCGCGCGTCGTGTTGGCGTGCGGCGCACAATCGCGTGTGCCTCTGCCTTTGACAGTCTAACCACCCAGATAACGACCTTGCAGAATTCTTCAAATCCGAATCCGAGCGATGGCCAAAGTGTTGACGTTCTGATCATGGCTGCCGGCTTAGGCACGCGTATGAAATCGAATGTCGCGAAGGTCCTGCACAAGCTGGATGGCCGGCCGTTAATCTCGCATGTTTGCCGAAGCGCGTTTGCGCTTAACCCGGGGAAGGTCGTCGTAATTGTGGGTCACCAGTCGGAAGAAGTCCGCGCTGTCGTCGAAGAGGAGTTTGCCGGGGACCTCGAAAGGATCGCGTTTGTTCATCAACTGAAACAGCGTGGAACTGGCGACGCGGTGATTGCCGCTGAGAGTGAGCTGCGCGGCGATAATCGAACCGTGCTGGTGTTGTCAGGTGACGTGCCGCTCATTCGGCCGGGTACCTTGACTAAATTGATTGAAGCTCATCACGCGGCGAAAGCCGCTTGCGTGCTGCTCAGCGTGAGGCTTGAAAACCCAACCGGTTACGGTCGCGTCATGCGGGACGACGCGGGTGACTTCGTGAAGATCGTCGAACAAAAGGACGCGACGGATGAAGAGCGACAGATTCGCGAAATAAACGGCGGCATCTATTGCTTTGAAAGCGCAAAGCTGGTCGACGGGCTCAGCCGCCTCAAACCAAACAATGCACAGGCCGAATTCTATTTGACCGATGTGCCGGCGATACTGAAAGCGGACGACGATCGCGTCGCTATTTACCTGCACGGCGACGCGCGCGAAGTTTCAGGCATCAACACCCGGGCCGAACTTGCCGAATTTGAAAACCTCATGCGCCGTAACACGATTCGGCGAATGATGATTGAAGACGGCGTGACCTTCGTCGATCCATCGCATTCTTATGTCAGCAGCGATGCAAAGATTGGTCGCGACTCAGTGATTCATCCGGACGTGCATATTCAGGGCCGGTCGGTCATTGGTGAAGCTTGCGAAATCCAACAGGGATCGCGCATCGTGAATTCTCAGATTGGCAGTCGCGTCACAATCAAAGACCATTGCCTAATCATGGATTCGCAGATCGCCGATAACTGCACGGTTGGACCCTTTGCCCACTTGCGCATGAATGCTCAGATGGAGGAGCGTTCCGTCGTCGGCAACTTTGTCGAAGTGAAAAAGTCGCGCATCGGTCGCGGGACGAAGAGCATGCATCTGACTTATCTTGGCGATGCGACGATTGGTGAAGAAACGAATATCGGCGCCGGCACGGTCACGTGTAATTACGACGGGAAAAACAAACACCGGACGATAATTGAAGACCACGTGCACATCGGCTCAGATACAATGCTGATCGCGCCGGTGCGCGTCGGCAGCGGCGCCTCGACCGGCGCAGGGTCGGTTGTGACCAAAGATGTGCCGCCAAATACGCTGGTCGCCGGTGTGCCGGCCAGGGTAATCAAGAAAGCGGACGACAAAACGAAATGAAAAGACACCGTTCTTCGTCATTTCTTCTGCTTACTGCTGGCTGCTTACGGCCTACTGTCTTATGTGTGGAATAGTCGGATACGTTGGAAACAAACCGGTCGTGCCGTTGATCATCGACGGCCTGCGGAAGCTCGAATACCGTGGCTATGACTCGGCGGGCATCGCCGTCGTCAACGGCAATAATGAATTACAGATTCGCCGCGCCGAAGGAAAGCTCCGCAACCTTGAGGCGGCGTTGCAGCAGAATCCTCTCTCCGGCACTTATGGAGTTGGCCACACCCGCTGGGCGACCCACGGCCGCCCGACCGAAGAGAACGCCCATCCGCATCGCGACTGCACTGGCCGCGTGATCGTCGTTCACAACGGCATCATCGAGAACTATCTAAAACTGAAAGAAGAACTCCGGCAAAAAGATCACGAGTTCGTCACCGAGACCGACACCGAGATCGTTGCGCACCTGATCGAAGAGTATTTAAAGCAGGGCGCTGATTTCGAAAAGGCCGTGCGCGAGACCGTGCTGCGACTCACGGGCATCTTTGCCCTCTCGATCATCTCAGCCGATTACCCGAATACGATTATTTCCGCGCGTCAGGGCCCGCCGGTGGTCATGGGTCTTGGCGATGGAGAATTCTTCGTAGCGTCCGACGTTCCGGCGATTCTCGAACACACGCGCGACGTCTTCTTCCTGGCCGACGGCGAGATCGCCGTCATGACCAAGGACGGCATTCGCGTCAGCGACTTCAGCGGCAAGGAAGTTCAGCCTGAACAGCAGCGCATCACGTGGGATCCGATTCAGGTCGAAAAGGGCGGCTTCAAGCATTTCATGCTCAAGGAGATTTACGAGCAGCCGCGCGCGGTGCGCGAAACTGTCGAGGGACGAATTTCACACGCGACCGGCCGCGTCTTCCTCGATGAAATGCGAAACATCAGTGAAGACGAGTTCAAAAATTTCAATTCAATCAAGATTGCGGCGTGCGGAACTTCCCTGCACGCAGGCCTCGCCGGCAAGTACATGATCGAGCAGCTCGCGCGCGTCAATGTTGATGTCGATTACGCGTCTGAATTCCGTTACCGCGATCCCGTTCTCGACGAAAACACCTTGCTGCTGGTGATTACGCAGTCAGGCGAAACGGCAGATACGATTGCCGCGCTGCGCGAAGTGAAAGAACGCGGCGCCAAAGTTCTCTCCATCTGCAACGTGCAAGGCTCGATGATCACGCGCGAAGCCGACGGCACAATCCTTACGCACGCCGGCCCGGAAATCGGCGTCGCTTCGACGAAAGCTTTTACCTCGCAGATGATCGCGCTCTATTTGTTTGCGCTGTACCTCGGCCAACTGCGCGGAACATTGAGCGATGAACAAAGTCTCGAACATGTGCGTCAGCTTGCTGAACTACCGGTGAAGATGGAGCACCTGCTGAACCAGTCGGACGCGATTGACGAGCTGTCACGCGAGTTCTTCCGCGCTACGGATTTTCTTTACCTCGGCCGCGGCATCAATTTTCCGATTGCCCTCGAAGGCGCGCTGAAGCTGAAAGAGATTTCCTATATTCACGCTGAAGGCTATCCGGCCGGCGAAATGAAGCACGGGCCGAATGCTTTGATTGACGAGCGCTTGCCGGTAATGTTCATCAACACGCGGGAAACGGGCAACCGTTCTTCTGAGCTGCGCTACGAGAAGACGCATTCGAACATCGTGGAAGTAAAAGCGCGTGAAGGTATCGTGCTTTCCGTCCTGACCGAAGGCGACACGATGTCTTCCGTCGTTTCCGATCACGTGATTTCGGTCCCGGAATCGAGCGACTTGCTCTCGCCTTTGCTTTCCATCATTCCGCTGCAACTGCTCGCTTATCACATCGCGGTGCGGAGAGGTTGCGACGTTGACCAGCCGCGAAATTTGGCGAAGTCCGTCACTGTCGAGTGAACCGCTTTCGCAGTCGAAACCCGTAGGACTACTCAAGCACGGCGACTATGATCATCTCGTAGGGCAAGCAGGGATTTTCCACCGAGCACTCGTCGTTCCCCCACCCCGCGGTATAACTGTCATTGAGTTCGAGGCCGCTGGCAATTGCGAAAACTTGATTCAGATTCACACGAGGGATACCCAGGACGCGAAGCCGGTTGCCTTTCTTCAGCTTTTTGACCGCCTCAGCCGGCGCCGTGCCTTCGACGAAGATCATCCGCCGGGTACCTTCCACTACCGGCTGAGCCTCATCGTCCGCGTCGAAAGCATATATCTTGGCAAGAACGATGTAACCGTCATCCACCTTCTTTGGTTTGCCCGCGAGCCTGATTTCGAAATTTGCATAGTTGTAGTCGGCCTTGTTGCTCGTAATGAGTATTCTGTTTTGCCGATTCGTAATTTCTACGGGCCGTTTTTCGTAAGAAGCGAATGCTGTCTCAGCGGGATAACCGGTGAACTCCTTCGCACCGGCAGCGTTCTTAATCGGCGCGAACGAGTCCCGGCAGTCGAACTCGCCAAACTGAACAATGGGGTGAAGCTCGAAGACGTGATCAGGATTGGTGTCGTCAGGCACCGGCGGAATCTTCGTGGTTTGGGATTGATTCTCGCTGCCAGGATGTTCAAACCAGAATCGCCAGGCACCGATGACGGAAACCTCCTCGCCTGGATCTGTGTCCAAAATAAAGTCGAGGGTGTCTCGTTCTGTTCTCCCATTGATGATCTCAGCGACCATCGGCAACCTGACAACGCTGTCGCGGCCGGAGATATGTATGTCACCATCCTTAGAACCGGCGCCCACCGGATTCGGCTTGTCATGGTGATGGTCGACTCGGAACATAGTCGAGACCGTGGCTTTATCCTTGAATTCCTGGACGAACACCTTGGTTAGTGACACCGTGATCTCGGCGCGGCCGGCGACCGGCGAGAAAACGAGACAGATGATCAACGCTAAGACTTTGAAAGAGTGGCTGTGTTTCATCGTTCGCTCTCCTTTTTTCATCACGCGCGCGTCGGGTCGTCAGGTTTTTCCGGTGGTTTAGCTGACTCATCCGGCGACCTACCCGTGTAACGGACTCGCATAATCCTATTCAACAAGTCAAACCAGAACGGCGCGCCCATCGAGAGGGCAAGGATTGTCAGGAACCATCCCAGGAATGTTTCCGGCCTCAGATTGTCTCGCCACGACCCGCTCCAACCCAGCAATTGCCCGAGGAACTGCTGCTCTTTTTCAGACAACCGGTTGCCCTCATTTCGGATGACCGTTGGATTAGTGGGGTCGTCCTCATCCTGATACTCGACTGAGACATTCGGGCGCGGTTTCTGTGCCCGAACCTTGGCCTCTTCCACCACGGCAGTCCGGAGAACCGGATCCGCCCGCAACTGGCGGACGAAATGGATGGTGTTCGCGTTGGCAAACAAAGTCACCACAATTGCGATGCCAATTGTCCAGAGCTGCGTTCTGCGCTTATACCAACCGCTCACGCGATCCATCGATTCGTTGTACCAAGTTTCCAGTTCTCTTTTTCCATCGGCTTGGTTGTTGCCCTTTCCGGGCGGTTCGAGCAGTGCCAGCAGGCTTTTTCGAACCTGACCGTCGGGCAGAGCTTCGGCGCCCGACCGCACACCCGCCGTCTCACCACCCCTCAAGATATCGGACATCACCGTGCTGAACGTGCGGGGGGACAAGTACGCAGGGTGGCGCTTGCCATCGTGCAACTTTGAAATCAGCGGATGCTTATAGAATTCGTTTGCCAGGCCGTCTGGCGTTTTGTCCTCTTGCATGGGCTGGTTGGCGAGCAACTGCGTCACGCCCTTCTTCAGCATTTTTCCGCGACGTCTGGAAACGGCCGCGACCCATTCGTTTGCCGCCGTGCAAAGAATCGAAAGGGTAAGGTACATGAACACCACTCCAATCACGACGTCGATAACGTTTGAATTGAAAAGTCCCATCGCGCCCTCCTGAGAGTTGGCCGTTCGGTGCAACCGAAAAAGTTTGTGGAGCAGCACGCGTCTCGCGAGAGATGACGCGTATCTTCGTGTTAAGAGGCGCTCTATATATGCCAGAGTTAAAAAAAGCAAGCCCCAGCGCGATGTTTTTCTGGTCGGATGTGTCGGAGCTAGAAGCCACGAAGGGGGGCTGCGCCGGGTCTCTGCAACCAGTTATCGCCGGCATAATTCACTGAAGCATCGATGACGTGGAGTGTGTAAGCGTGCCGCGATTTCGGCGAGCGATTTTCCCGGCTGAGGTGCGGCAGCAAAGGATGCAGAACGATCAGAGTTCCCTTTTCGACTTCTAAAGGTTCCAGGTTGTCTTCCGGCCAGGGCGAATCGTCAAAGACCTCAAAATGAGTTTTCGAGGGCGGGCAGTAGCCCGCCTCTAAACGATCTCTTGTCATTGGCACACGCACGAATCGCGACTTCAATCCCAATCGATGTCCACCGGGAATCACCCACAGGCAGCCGTTTTCGATCGTCGCATCCTCAAGCGCAAACCAAAGCCCAACCATGGTTAACGGCTCGGTGTAAAGAAACGTTGCGTCCTGATGACACGTGACTTCGCCACCGATCTTCGGCTGCTTGAAGATGTACATAGACTGGAGCAGCAACGGCTGGTCAATTCCAAGGTCAGAGACGAGTCCCTTGATTTCGTCCCGCCGAGAAAACTCATCGAACACCGGATCGAGATCGTGAAGCGCGTGGCCAATCTTATTGATTGACGTCGCCTTCTCCTGCCGGAAACTGCCGTCAGCATTGAATGCGTTCTCTTCGAAGAAGAATCGAATCTTGTCGCCGGACTCGAGGAAATAGTCGTCGCTCGTGCGCGTTTGCTCGCGCGTAGAAAAGATGGAAACAATTTCCTGCGGATCGAATTCGCGCACTAATTCTTCGGCGCGACTGCGCAAACGATCGCAGCTATTTGCATCGACAAAGTCCTTGAGCACCAGAAAGCCCAGGCTTTGGTATTCGTTAAGTTGTTCGCTATTCATCTGAGCGTCATTGTTCAGACTCATCGCATCCGCCGTCAACCGTTGGTACTGGTTCCTTTGAACCTTCTTATTCACACCGCGGCTTTAGCCCGGTGGCAGCCTGAGGCGAGGCAAAGGAAACCGTTTAAATGGTTCCCCTACGCGGTCGCCAACTGCTCGCCGCGCTAAAGCGACGGCGAGAATGAAAGATTCTCTCAAACTGAACCAGTACTCAACCGTGAATTGCTTCCGGTCAGGGCGAGTGTTATAAAAATCCGCGTCGTCCCCACTCATCGCATCTTGGGTCAACCTGAAATCGAACCGTCTTAATTTGGAGAAGAACATGAACTCTCGCTGTCCTCTTCGTTTATTCCTGCTCGCCACCGTCGTGCTAGCCGCTGTCTGCTTCGCCGGCGTTGAAACCCAACTCATTCGCGCCCAGGCGTTGAGCGACAGAATGCCGGTCGATCCCCAAATCACGATCGGCACGTTGCCGAACGGCATCCGTTATTACATCCGGGCCAACAAGAAACCTGAAAAGCGCGCCGAATTGAGGCTGGTCATAAAAGCCGGCTCAATTCTCGAAGATGACGATCAACAAGGCCTTGCACACCTGGTTGAGCACATGGCTTTCAACGGCACGAAGCACTTTCCGAAAAATGAAACGATCAGGTTCATGGAATCGCTCGGAATGCGTTTTGGTGCGGATGTAAACGCCTACACCAGCTTCGACGAGACGGTTTATACACTAACAGTGCCAACCGACAAGCCCGAGATGATGGCGAAGGCTATGCTGATTTTGGAAGATTGGGCGCACAACGTTTCTTTCGACGCCGCAGAGACCGAAAAAGAGCGCGGCGTCGTCATGGAAGAATGGCGACTGGGTCAGGGCGCCAGCATGCGCATGCTGCAAAAGATTTTTCCCGTCATCCTGAAGGGCTCGCGTTACGCCGATCGCTTGCCCATCGGCAAACCCGAAGTAATCCAAAAGGCGAACCTCGAACGTATCAAGCAATTCTACCGGGATTGGTACCGGCCGGATTTGATGGCGGTGGTTGCCGTTGGCGATTTTGACAAGGCAGCAATGGAGCAAACGATCAAGAAGCAATTTGGTTCGATTCCTGCTGCCACAAAGCCAAGGCCGAGACAGCAATTCGATGTGCCTGATCGTGCCGAGACCGCTTACGCGATCGCTACAGACAAAGAAGCCGGCGGCACCGTAGTCCAGCTCCTGACTCTGCTCCCGTCGCGCGAAGAGGGAACGGTTGGCGCTTATCGGCAGAAAACGGTGGACAACTTGTTCGCGAGCATGCTCACTGCACGATTCTCAGAAATTGTTCAGCAACCGAATGCTCCATTTTTCAACGCGGGCGCAGGGCGCGGCGCTTTCTTTGCTCGCACCAAAGATGTGGCGTTTCTTACCGCTGTGGTAAAGGACGACGGAATTGAGCGCGGACTGGACGCGCTACTTACGGAAGCCGAAAGAGTGTCGCGCTTCGGCTTCACTGCCACTGAACTCGAGCGACATAAACAGGACACGCTGCGAAACTACGAGCAATACGCGCTGGAAACCGAAAACACCGAGTCTGCCAGCCGCGCCAACGAATACGTGCGGAACTTTCTGGACGACGAAACGCTGCCAAGCCCCGCCGATGAGTATGCTTTGCACAAACGCTTTCTGCCGGCAATCACGCTGGACGAAATCAACAAACTTGCCCGGGAATGGTTTCCCGATCGCAATCGCATGGTCATCGTCCAGGCCCTTGAGAAAGCCGGTGTCACTATTCCGGATCAGACAAAGCTGGCCGCGGTTCTCAAATCGGTCGAGGCTAAAGAACTGAAAGCGTATGTAGAAGCCGCGTCCGGGGCGAGCCTACTCGATTCGATTCCTAAGGCAGGCAGTGTGATCAGGACCACGGCCAAGGAATCGATCGGCCTCACGGAATTGGAGCTGTCAAACGGCGCGAAAGTAATTCTTAAACCAACCACATTTAAGGAGGACGAAATCCTTTTCCGCGCGACCAGTCCCGGGGGAACCTCGATCGCCGCTGACAGCGACTACATTCCGGCGATCTGGGCCACTCAAGTCGTGACTGCCGGAGGCCTGGGTAAATTCAATGTTGTCGATCTGCAGAAGATGATGGCTGGTAAGATCGCGACTGCTAATCCGTTTATCAGTGAACTGCAGGAAGGATTGAGTGGAGGCAGCTCGAAGAAAGATTTGGAGTTGCTGTTTCAGCTTATTTATCTCCGTTTCACTCAGCCGCGCGCCGACGCAACCGCCTTCGACGTTCAAGCCACGCAGATGAAGACGCTGCTGGCCAACCAAAGCGCCGTGCCGGAATTCAACTTCGCGAAAGAACTGCAGGCGGCGAGATACCAAAACCATCTCCGCCGGCAAGTCCCGACACCGGAAACGATCAACCAGTGGAGTCTCGAAAAGTCGATGGCCTTCTACCGCGACCGCTTTGCGGATGCCAGCGACTTCAGATTCGTTTTCGTGGGCAGCTTCGACCTGCCGACGATAAAACCCCTAATCGAAAAATACCTGGCGTCGTTGCCTACGATCAGCCGAAAGGAAACCTGGAAGGACGTCGGCGTGCGTACCCCGACCGATATCGTTGTAAAACGAGTAGAAAAAGGCGTTGAGCCGAAGAGCCTGACCGCGATCGTTTTCAGCGGCCCGTTCGAATATAACGGGACGAACCGCATTGCAATTCGGGCGATGACCGAGATTTTGCAGCGACGCCTGTTGGAAACGCTCCGCGAAGAATTAGGTGGAACCTACAGCGTCAGCGCCGCACCAGGTTACGAAAAGTTTCCGAATCAGACGTACTCGATAACCATAAACTTTGGCAGCTCGCCTGATCGCACGGAAGCTCTGGTCAAACGCGTCTTCGAGGAGATCGAGAGCTTCAAGACAAACGGCCCAACCGAACAGCAGTTAAAGGATCAGAAAGAGACGATGCTGCGCGAGTTCGAGACCAGCAGCAAACTGAACAGCTACCTGGTGAGTCAGATTTCGTCGCGATATGACGTCGGCGAAGACGTTGCCGGTTTATGGATGATCCCGGATCAGTACCAGAAGATCGACAAGGCAACGATTCAGCAAGCAGCTAAGACATATCTCAACAGCAATCGTTACGTTGCCGTGAAGCTTTTTCCGGAAAAGAAAACAAACTGACTAAGTTGAAGGAGAGCCCATGAACCGAAAGTTGACCGCCATCCTAGGGGTATCCGTCCTGATCGTCGCAGCCGTCTCAGTAACAACGATCTCTTCAAGGTCAACAGGGGCCACGGGCGACAACGCGGCTGCGCGACCCATGTTCTGTGCTTGCTGTGCTGACGACGGCGAATGGTACCAGCGGGCCGAACGGATTACTGTCGATATGCGAAAGGAAATTAACCGGGTCGGATTCTCCGAAGCCACGAATGGAATAAGCGGCGTGGAGGACGCGCCTTTTTCCGAGGGCAAGTTTGAACTGACGCGCTCGAATGACATGCGGCGCTGGCAACTGAACTATGTTGGAGCCCCGAGGAAGAGCGGCTCTCTCTCATTAACCATCCCGTTACGCCTGGTGAATTTCGGCGCCGATGTTCACGATGGCCAGCAAGGCGGCGGCGGTGGGCCGCTGCTCTACAAAGAATGGCGCTTTGATGGATCAGCAACCGGCACCGGCGTGTTCAAAACATGGAGAGGCGCAAAATTCCGTCTCGTTCTCCAGGGCCGAGGAAATCACTGCACCCAGGCCGAAGATTTCAAACACTGGAATCTCTCAGTCAATCACGGATCGACGTCGCTGTCGGTTTATGGAGCGGTTGTTAGGTAGGGTTCTCGGCGGTGGAATTTGCGCCGTATGACTTCCAATGTCGAGACACTTACCGGGAGGAGTAATCTTTGGAGCCGGCTACCGGAGTTGAACCGGTGACCTTGCGATTACGAATCGCACGCTCTACCAACTGAGCTAAGCCGGCCCGCTTGAAGTTTTGACTATACGAATCGGCGAAATTCAGGTCAAGCCGTAGCGCAAGTTGCTAACTTGCGCAGATAAGAGCGCCTGATCGCAAATTAAGATTTGCGTTACAGATAAGATGAACGAAATCAACGTTATTGGCGGAGGATTAGCGGGCGTCGAGGCCGCCTGGCAATCCGCGGCCTGCGGCGCGCGTGTAAAGCTCTACGAGATGCGTCCGGTGCGCCAAACACCCGCGCATCGCACCGACAAGCTTGCCGAGATTGTCTGTTCGAATTCGCTGAAGTCTGACGAGCCAGGAAGCGCGTCGTACCTTCTAAAAGAAGAGTTACGCCGCGGCGATTCTCTCGTGATGCGGGCGGCGCAACACGCGCGCGTGCCTGCCGGAGCGGCACTCGCCGTCGACCGGGAACGGTTTGCTCACTACCTCACGTCAGAAATCGAGTCACATCCGAATATCGAAGTCGTGCGTGACGAAGTTACTTCGATTGCGCCTCACGAGTTTTCAATCATCGCGACCGGTCCGCTGACGTCCGACGCGTTGACGTTGGAAATCATGAAGCTAACCGGCGACGATCAGATGTACTTCTACGATGCGATCGCTCCGATTATTGCCGCCGACTCAATCGATAATGCGATCGCCTTCAAAGCTGCGCGCTATGGCAGAGGCGGCGATGATTATCTGAATTGCCCTTTTAATGAAGAAGAGTACGCCCGGTTCTATGGCGAACTTATCAATGCCAAGAGCGTCCCTTTGCAGCGTTTTGAAGAGACCCGTTGGTTTGAAGCATGCCTGCCGATTGAAGAACTCGCGCGCCGCGGCGTTGATACTTTGCGGTTTGGGCCGATGAAACCCGTGGGCTTGAGCGATCCACGCACCGGTCGTGAGCCGTACGCTGCCGTGCAACTGCGCCAGGAAAACTTGATGGCTGACGCGTACAGCATGGTCGGCTTTCAAAATCATCTGCGTTATGGCGAGCAAGCGCGCGTGTTGCGCTTGATTCCCGGCCTCGAACGCGCTGAGTTTCTACAGTTTGGGCAAATTCACCGGAACACTTATATCAATGCGCCGCGCGTCCTGCGGCCAACCATGCAGATGCGCGAGCATCCAAACATCTTCTTTGCCGGACAAATTACCGGCGTCGAAGGCTATGTCGAGTCGGTGGCGATGGGATGGTTGGCGGGACAGAACGCCGCGCGGCTGCTGCAAGGCGAAGAACTTTTGATCGCGCCCCCGCGTAGTGCCATTGGAGCACTCGCGCGCTATGTCTCAACCGCAGAGACGAAGAATTACCAGCCGGTGAACATCACGTTTGCGCTGCTTGAACCGCTGTCGCCTGAGCAAGCCCGTTCAGTTCGCCGCAAACGTGACCGGCACATGCTGCAAGTGAAGCTGGCTCTCCAGGAGTGGGACGAATGGATGCAAAACGTGAGAGAACAGCAGCCGGCACTCGCGGCAGTTACTTAACTTTGATGCAAGTTCCCCCAAGTCCTCATGATCGTCGCGCGCGACTTCTCAGTGTTGCGATTGCCGTTATCGTAATTGTTGCGCCGCTGACGATTCACTCTCAATCCGGCCGGCAGAAAGATCCCAAGACTGCGAACGGCAATAATTCAAGGCGCCCATCTTCGACGACGCCAATTGCCGATCCTTCGAACATGAATTCGGACGAAGGCGATGATGTTCTGCGCGTGAGCTCGAATCTGGTACCGGTACCGACTACCGTGGTTGACAGCCGCGGCGCTGCGATTACGACGCTGACACTGGATGATTTTGAGTTGCGCGTGGACGGTCAGGTCCATGCGATCAGCGACATTAATCGATCAGAGACGCCCGTGCGGATGGCAATGCTGTTCGACAACAGCGGCAGTCTGAGCGCTTCGCGCGAGTTCGAAAAACATGCGGCCGTGCGGTTCTTTGAAAACGTCCTGCGCCCGATCGATGAAGCGGCAATCTATTCGATCTCAACCGACGTGCTGCTGTCGCAACCGATGACCAACAATGTGCGAGTTCTGCAACGAACCATTGAGTCGTTCGGAAAGGCTGAGGGTTCCACGTCTTTGTACGACGGCGTCTTTGCCGCGCTGACGTATCTGAGACCGTTCAGCGGCCGGCGCGTGATCGTGATTGTTTCAGACGGACGCGACACGACCAGCCGTCACGATCACGATTTTGATGCGACGCTCCGCCGGCTGCAAGGCGACGAATGCCAAATCTATGTCGTGCAAACCGGCCTCTATGACAACGCGAATGTGCGCGACCTGGCGGCTGAACGCCGGATGCACGAGTTCGCGGCGCAAACGGGCGGCGCGGTTTACATTCCAAAGAACGTTGACGACCTGGACATCGCCTTCACACAGATTGCCGCTGACCTGGCCCAACAATACGTGCTGAGCTACTACCCGCCCGAGGACAAACGCGACGGCCGCTATCACAACATTACAATTCGCGTGAAGGACAAGAGCAATCTCCGGATTCGCGCGCGCAAGGGATTTCTAGTCAAAAAAAGAAACGTGTAGTAGATTACGTTTAAGGTACCGGCCATGAGAAACCGCGCGAAACAAATCAAACAAACAAAGATTGAGCGTCCTGAAAGGGAAAAGGTGACTCGCGAAGAAGCCTTGAAGCACGTCAAATCGTTCCCAAAACGCATGGAGAAGTTGATCGCAACGCATTCGAATGAAGTTGTGCACCCGAAGAGGGTCAAGCTAACGCGTGAAGAGATCATCGAACGGATGGAATCTTTTCCACAGCGTAGGGAGAAGTTTATTGCTGCTGTCCGACAGAGTTCGGATCGAGGTCTTCATTCCTGACCGGCCCGATCACTCCTACTCCGGGCTCCTCGAGCGACTTCAGAGCGAGTTCACCTATACCTTTGGCGGGTGCACTGTGATTTCCGCTGCGGGAAGATTTCTGGCTGCGAATGGCGGCATCGTCCTGGATAAAATCAACATTCTTTTTACCGACATACCTCTTGAGATTCAAAAGGATCGCTTGATAATCGTTCGATTTACGGAGCGGTTGAGAAGCGCAGTGCAAGAGGCTCTTCAAACAGAAGAAGCCGTGCTTGTCAGTGGCCACGCGGTCTATCATGACGAATAATATCTGTTGGCATGCTTTCCGAGCACCTTACTCAGTTTCTCGATCACCTGCGCTATGAACGCAACGTCAGCGTGCACACGCTGCGCAACTACGAAAGCGACTTGCAGCAGTTCGTCGCCTATCTGCTTCCACCGGAACGGGCAAAACCCGGTGGCAAGAAACGAGCGCCAACTCCACTTCCCGAACCCGACATTAAGCAGATCGATCACATCACGATTCGTGAATGGCTGGCGTCGCTGCACTCAGACCGGAAAAAGAAATCATCGATCGCCCGGAAGCTGGCGGCGTTGCGAACCTTTTTTCAGTTTCTCGTGCGCGAAGGCGTGCTTGAATCGAACCCGGCGAAATTGGTCGCGACCCCCCGCAAAGAAAAGAAACTGCCGGTTCACTTGTCAGTCGAGGACGCAGTTCGATTTATTGAGACGCCTGACGCGGAAACACATTTTGGCAAACGCGATCGAGCAATTCTGGAGTTGCTTTACGCCACCGGGGTGCGCGTGTCCGAGCTGGTGCAATTGAACCTGCGCGACATCGATTTCGGTAACAAGCTGCTGCGCGTTTTCGGCAAGCGGCGCAAAGAGCGGATTGTGCCCTTCGGTGAACCCGCCGCGAAGGCTTTGCAGGACTATCTCTCCGTGCGCGAGCAATTCCTGATGAACGCGCCGGCGACAAAGCGCGACGCGCAACCGCTAATCCTGAACTACCAGGGCACGAGAATGACGACGCGGTCCGTCGGCCGTTTGATCGAAAAGTACATCAAACTGTGTGCCGGCATTCACGACATCAGCCCGCACGCCTTGCGTCACTCATTTGCGACGCACTTGCTCGACAGCGGCGCCGACCTGCGGGACATCCAGGCCCTGCTGGGCCACGCCCGGCTTTCGACAACGCAGGTCTACACGCACGTTTCCATGGAAAAGCTGATCGAGGTCTACGACAAAACTCACCCCAAAGCCTGACTGTCTCGCGCTCGGCAGAGATTACGGCTTCCGCCCCACAGAAGCCGTGCGTTATGATTTCTGATTGGCCGACGCGCAAGACATGACCAAGCCAACCAAAGGCCAGCTCGCTGAGAAACCTGTCGCGGAATTGATTCGCGAGATCGGCGAAGCTTCAGTCTCGGGCGCGCTCAGACTCGCGCGCGATCGAGCGAAAGCAGTCGTGTATTTCGAGAATGGCGACGTCGCTTTCGCGGCTTCGAACATTCGCGCACATCGCCTGCTCGAATTTCTAAAGCGCACTGGCATCCTGGACGAGAGCGCAGCAAACGCGTTCGCGCCGAAAGCGACCGACGACGAAGTGCTGAATCTCCTCGTGGAGACTCGTCGCATCCGCGCCGACAGAGTCGGCACCATTCGGGCGAATCATGTCGCGGAAGTGCTGCGTGGCGTTTTGCTCTGGACCGATGGTGACTGGGAATTCGATCCGCGCGTTCGCATCGCCGGTGACACGCGGGTGGCGATCGATGTGCGACGGCTGCTGCTGGAATCGACGCGGCATTTGCCGGCCACTTACCTTTCGTCCCGCTTTGCTGATACATCTGAGCAGCTCGAACTCGCGCACGCCAATGGCCAGCAACCCAGTTTATTGCCGGGCGAGGCTTTCGTGCTCTCGCGCATTAACGGCCCGACGACGGTCAACGAACTGCTGTCGGTGAGTGGGATGAACGAGGAAGAAACGTTGCAGTCGCTTTACGCCCTGGCAATCTGTGGCGTCGTGAAGCGCGCGGCGTGGGCGACCCCGCAATTCAACGGCAGTCCCGGCGCAAAGGCGGCGGTGAAAGCCGAAGCCGTCGCCACTGACAAAATCGATACGCTCGAAGACTTCTTCGGCCGGGTCGAACAAGCTACGAGTTACTACGACCTGCTCGGCGTAGGTAATCAGGCGAACGCTGACGAGGTCAAGAACGCTTACCATTCTTTGGCGCGCCGCTTTCATCCTGACCGTTTCCACCAGGCCGACGCGCAACTTCGCAACCAAATCGAATCTGCATTCGCACGCGTTGCGCAAGCTTACGAAGTGCTGGGGGACGCATCGTCGCGCGCCACTTATGACGCACAGTTTGTTGTCCCCGCGTCGCCGTCCGCTTCAAAAGGGGCGCCCCGCGAACGTTCGCCGGCGACTCCGAATACAACGACGGAGAGTCGCGCGGAATCGAGTTTTCAAAAAGGAGTCGCGGCCAACAATCAGCGCCAGCCGCAGCAAGCGGTCAGGTTCTTTGCCGAAGCCGCGAGTATCGAACCGCGTTGCGCGCGCTACCGTGCTGAATATGGGCGGGCGCTGATCAACGATCCGAAGACGAGGCGGCTGGCTGAATTCGAGCTGAAAGCAGCCATCGCCCTTGAGCCGGATAACACTTCGTATCGAGTCGCGCTCGCGGAACTCTACAAAGCCCTCGGGCTACGCCGTCGCGCTGAAGGCGAATTGCAACGCGCCTTGACGGTGGATCCCAAAAACGCCGCGGCGCGAACTCTACTGGCGAGTTTGAAGAACTGACACGACGAATCTATGCCGCTAATTGAAACCAACGACGTCGATCAAGTCGCGACCATTGAGATTTTCAAGGACTTGGCGGCCGAGGCTGATAGGTTCGAGCGATATTCGCATCCGCACGCGGAACGGGTCGCGGCGATCGCCGAGGAAATTGGCAAGTCTTTCAGTCTCGGTTCGCGCGACCGGTTTTCGCTGCGCGTCGCCGCGCTGGCGCACGACCTCGGCGAGGCGGCGATGGCGCGCGATTACATTCAAAGCCGGGGGCCCTTAAGTGACGATGAGCGCATCGATCTCGCACGGCATCCCGTGCTTGGCGAGCGTGAAGCGGCCGAAGCAGGAGCTGACCGCGGCGCGCAATTACTGGTTCGCTGGCATCACGAATGGTGGAACGGCGGCGGATACCCCGACGGTCTGCGCTTCGAACAGATACCTCTCGGAGCTCGCATTTTGCGCGTCGCCGACGCTTACGCTGCTTTGACCGACGATCGGCCGTTTCGTCCCGCGCTCTCGGAAAAACAAGCGCGTGAACATCTGCTCGAGTGGATTGGTCTGGAGTTCGATCCGGGAGTGGTCAAAGCGCTGCTTTCGCTGGAACCGTTTGACGAATTGCGGAGCTACTACAAAGAGGACACGCCTCCGGATCTGCCGGGCATCGCCGACGATCTGATGGAGCGCATCGACCACCTGGGAACATAGTTTGCACACTCAGAACGGCATTAACACTGGCGGCATGAGCTGGCTCGGATTCGAGCTGAGCGTGCTCCGCCGTTTGAAATTCCGATCCGTGTCGCTGCCGCTGGCGGGCGAGCCGCATCTTGGGCAGTACTTAAAACGTTTGAACGTGAGTGTCGCCGCGAACGACCCGGCGGAATGGGCCTGGACAAAGTCGACGGCCTTCATCGAAAACAACTCTGAAGTTTTGACGGAAGCCGACATCGATCTTGTGCTGGCCGACGCGTACGTGCCGGCAAACTACTTCAAGAACGCAACGCTGCTGTCCTGGTTCAACGAGACTGACGCCTGGTGGTTCGACAACGTGCGCGCGAACGCCGAGAAGCTTGAGTCGCCTTACAAGCGCGCGCTGGCGCTCACGCTGGGGATGGCCGTTGGCGACTACGTCTTCTCGTTCAATCTCGAAACCCGGGATCTGCGTCAGCCGCTTTCGCTGTCGAATGTCTTTCGGCGGTTATGGCGCACGCTCCCGCCGCCAGTTGATAACCGACTCAAGAACAAAAGCACCAATGCGCCGGTGCGGAGTTTTATTGCCGAGACCTTCGACACGGATTTGCTTTTTCTACGGCTGCCGCATCCGCCGCGCGCGACCGACAGTCGCAACGCGCGCGTCCTTTCGTGGCGTGAAGAGTGGCTGCTACAGTCGCGGGCTTCCCGCGACAATGGGCATTTCGGCAGCGGGCGTTTGGCGGCGCCGGTCGAAACGAAGGAACAGTATTTGAGGCTGGTTGAGGATCTGCTGCACATAGCCGCCCATGTGCCGACGTGGGCCATCGCCGGCATTAGCGACGGATTTATCTCGACCGATGAACTGGTTGAATGCGTCGCCGACGCACGAAAAATTGACGCAGTCTATACGAAAGATTTTTCGGAGCTACTTGGATTGAAGGCGGTGATCATCACGGCAGGGGCGTGAGCTGATCTTCGCTGCGTAGCAGCGAGATGTTTATAGTTCTCGAGCTTGGCGAAAGAAGTTGTGCTTCGAGTGAGCGAAACAACTTTCGCTCACTCGAAGCACATTAACAACTCAACATCCTAAACTATAAACATGTCGCACCTCCGGTGCGAAGCATGCGCCGATCCAAGTAAAGAAAATGTTTTAGAAGGTATTTACGCGCCGCGTTGCGCGCGGCTGGCGGCAAAGCACTCGCCGCACAAAACGGGCCGGCCCGCCTGGGGCTTGAACGGAACACTGTCACCCTTCCCGCACTGATCGCAAACAATCTCGAATCGTTCCCTTTCGCTGCCACCGCCGCCGCCTCTGCCTTGGCCGGGGCCGCCAAAGTTGGCGCGCCGCGCATCGCGGCATGGTTTGCAGCGCTTCGGATGAGTCAGTCCCCGTTCGCGATAATAGTCCTGCTCTCGTTCAGTAAAAGGAAAACTTGATCCGCACTCGGCACAATTGATTTCCAGATCTGGCATGGGCTTCTCCCGTGGGTTTGTCTGTTGAACGTTTGCGCAGAGTGTACTCTCGCAGGCGGGAACTGTACAGAGGAATTCGAGGGCTCAGGACGCCTGTAGTGCCTTCACATGCGCCCGAACTGTTTCGCCCAGCGTTCCGAGGTTGTAGCCACCTTCCATGCACGAGACGAGGCGGCCCGCGCAGGCGTCTTTCGCCCAATCTTTCAGCACCTGGGTCATCTTCACGAAGTCAGCGTCAGTCAGCAATAGCTGGCCGAGCGGGTCAGCGGCGTGCGCGTCGAAGCCTGCTGAAATCAGAATCAGATCGGGCTTGAACCTTTCCGCCATATCGCCCACGGCCGCGTCGAACGCCCGTCGCTGATCTGTCGTTGGCGTCATTGCCCGGAGTGGCACGTTCAAGGTGTAGCCGCGCCCACGGCCGTGACCCGTTTCGTCGCGCGTCCCCGTGCCCGGATACCACGGATATTGATGCATCGAAAAATAAAAAACTGACGGGTCGTCGTAGAAGATTCCCTGCGTGCCGTTGCCGTGATGAACATCCCAATCGAGGATGGCAACGCGCTCGATCTCTTTATAGCGCTGCTGCGCGTAGCGCGCGGCGACGCCAACGTTATTGAACAGGCAAAAGCCCATCGCGCGATCCGGCGTCGCGTGGTGACCTGGCGGCCGCACCGGAACGAAAGCGTTCGCCGCATCGCCTTGCATAACTGCGTCAATGGCCCGGCAAGCGGCCCCGGCGCCTCGCAGCGCGGCTTCAAGTGAATGCACCGACACGGTTGTGTCCGAATCGAGATAACCCGTGCCTTCGTTCACGACGCGCTCGACCCGTTTGAAGTGCTGCGGCGTATGACAGGCTTGAATCTCGGTGCGCTTCGCCTCGTCGGCTTCAATCTCAACGGCATTCGACCAAAGCTCAGCATCACCACGGAGCGCTTCCATGACCACGGCGTAACGCTCGGACCGTTCAGGATGGCCGGGGCCGGTGTCATGTTTTTCAAAGACTGGGTGATGAACGATAGCGGTGGTCATGCGCGAATAAGTTTACTCGAATAAGTTTAGAGGCGGGCGTTGCCCGCCGGTCTCCTCGAATAATTCAGAAGCGAGCTACGGCCCGAGCTATAAGTTTTCGTTCCCTCAAGTGTTCTCATTCACACCTCGCTTCAGCGAGGTGTCTTGAAGACACTCAAGTGACCCTTAGCCGTTTTTAACGGCTTAGCATGAAAACCGTTGAAAACGGTTCAGATGCTTGGTCGGGGTTGCTCACCACCTCGCTGAAGCGAGGTGTGAATGAGAGATAAGTTCTAAACTCACGCCGCTTGAAAACCCGCCTCGTGCGCCGAAAACCTTACTTACTAATCGCTGCGTAAAGTTTGTCCGCGCGCGCACGATCCATTCGCTGAAGAATTCGATACTGTTCCATCGCGCGTGTGCGGTCGCGCATGTTGACGTAAGTAACGCCGAGGTTGAAGTGCGCGAGCGCGTAATCCGGCTTGATGCGAATCGCTTCGCGAAAACTCGCCACCGCTTCGTTGTAACTACCGATGCTCAAATAAGCGTACCCAAGTTCCTGGTACGCCTCTGTGTATTCCGGCTTCAATCGAAGCGCTTCACGCAGCGGCGCGATGGCGTCAGGATAACGACCCAGATCGTTAAAAGCCCACCCGACGTTGTAGTTTGCGGTCGCGTTGTTTGGCTTCAGACGGAGACCCTGCTGATATGCGCGAATCGCATTCTCGCTCTGACTCAAGTTGTAGTAGTACAAATCGCCCAAACCGAAATACGGTGGCGAGTAATCAGGTTTGAGCCGGATCGCCTGGTTGTAGCTGCGCATCGCCTCGTTGAAGCGTTCCAGCTTTCGATACGCGTAACCGAGTTCGCCATGTGCTTCCGCATAGTCAGGTTTCAGACTGACCGCCCGCTCGAGCTGCACGATCGCTTGCGCATACTGCTTCAGCTCGTTGTGCGACCAGCCGATGTTGTAAACGGCCGTTGCATTGTTCGGCTTAAAGCTGAGCGCCGTGCTGTAAGCGCTAATGGCTTCGGGATATTGGCTGGTGTTGTAAAAATAAACGTCGCCTAGTCCAAAGTAGGCCTCCGCGTAATCCGATTTGAATGAAATCGCCTGACGATATGCGCTGATCGCCTCCTGATGACGGCCCAGACGGCGCGATGCGTAACCCAACTCAAAATAAGCCTCTGCATAATTGGGCTTCAGCGTGATGGCCAGACGTAACGGCTGCACCGCCTCGCCGTACTGCTTCTTCTCATTGAACGTCCACCCCATGTCGTAGTACGCCCTGGCGTACGTCGGATCGAGGGTGACCGCGCGACGATAGGCCAGCAACGCTTCGTCATAGCGCTTCAAGTTGCGATACGCATAACCGATCTCTCCGTACGCGATCGCATAATTCGGATTCAGCCTTATCGCCTGCTGCAGAGCGGTCAGGGCCTGCGCGTAATCATCACGCTCGTTGTAGATCCAACCGATGTGATAGTAAGCCGACGCGATCGGTTTAAGCTGAACTGCCTTCTCATAGGCCTCGAGCGCGTCGTCGTACTGTGCGGCCTCAAAAAGAGTGTCGCCTTGTTGGTCGTATTGCTCGGCCGTGAGCGCGCGGACCGCGGG
>JBASRE010000018.1:0-236970 GCA_049273695.1 Pyrinomonadaceae bacterium | reverse complement strand
ACATCAAGTATAAGAGCCACGACTACTTCATCGGCCAAGCTTTCAAAGGGCTGCATGTTGCTCTGCGCCCGACCGCAACCGATGGCCTGCTCGACGTTTACTTTTGCCGGCACCGCTTAACTCAAATCAATGTAGCAGCTTCAACCAAACTCGACCAGAATGTGTAAACCATGTCTCCGAAC
Source organism: Pyrinomonadaceae bacterium (assembly GCA_049273695.1). Taxonomy (GTDB): domain Bacteria; phylum Acidobacteriota; class Blastocatellia; order Pyrinomonadales; family Pyrinomonadaceae; genus UBA11740. The sequence continues at coordinate 236,788 of JBASRE010000018.1, read as the reverse complement.
ACCTGTAAACTTTGTCCCCGGTCTATACGACCTGCGGTCGCTTACCCCTGGCTACCATCTTCAACCGCTCCGCGGTTTGGCCAGCCCTTGTAACGAGACTCGATCAACCGGTGTCTAGTCCCTTAGCGCCGTTTTGCGTCATCAACGGCGATTACTCAAAGGAATCACAGGAAGAACTCATGGCAACTGAATTCATTACCAAACAACCGTTGGCGAGTGGTTTCAGCCCGTCACGAGTTATCGGTTGGACAAGAGCCACAACGGCAACGCTTCTAAGCAAAAAGAAATATTTGACGCTCGCAGCAGCAGGCGTGGTCGTGCTGTCGCTTGCTGCCTACTATTTTTGGGGCGGTCAGGCCAGCGCCGCGCAATATCTGTCGGCGCGCGTCGATCGCGGCAATCTGCGCAACACTGTCACGGCGACGGGCACTTTGCAGGCAGTGACGACTGTACAGGTCGGCAGCCAGGCGTCGGGAACAATTTCGTCGCTGACGGCTGATTACAATTCAGTTGTTAAGAAAGGGCAGGTCATCGCGCAGCTCGATCCGTCCGTAGCAAAGGCTCAGGTCGATCAAGCGCGAGCGAATCTGCTGCAGGCGCAGGCTAGTCTTCAGCAAGCGCGCGCCGCGGTAACGAATTCGCGCGCCGGCGTCAGCGACGCACAGGCGCGAGCCCAGGGAGCTGCGTCCACTGCGCAAAATAATCAGGCCGGTGTGACTGCGGCGCAGGCGAACCTTGCCGTGCTAAAAGCACAGCAGGACGACGCTAGCAGCTTTCTGCGACAACAGCAGTCGCTGAATAGAAGCGGCGTGATTTCCCAACGTGAAGTAGATGTGGCGCAGACTGCCTATCAAACGGCGACCGCCAGATACGATCAAGGTGTCGCGCAACTGAATCAGGCGAAACTAAGCGAACAGGCGGCTGCCAGCTCAGGCGTCGCACAATCACGGGCGCAGGTGCAGCAGTCGCAGGCAGGTGTTCAGCAGTCACAAGCGCAAGTGCAGGCGGCCGAAGCGCAAGTGCAGCAGGCCGCCGCCGCGTTACATCTCTCGCAGGTGAATCTCGCGCATACGACAATCACTTCGCCCATCGACGGCGTCGTGGTTTCGCGCGACGTGAATGTCGGCCAGACGGTCGCGGCAAGTTTATCGGCGCCGACCCTGTTCACGATTGCCAACGACCTGACGAAGATGCAGGTAATCGCCAACATTGATCAGGCCGATATCGGCCTGGTTGAAAATGCGAAGTCGGAGATGTTCAGTGTCGATGCGTTTCCCGGAAAAGAATTCGAAGGAAAGATTGAACAGATGCGGCTGAATCCACAGAACGTTCAGAACGTCGTTACCTATAACGTGGTGATCGGCGTGGACAATCCGGAACAGAAGCTGAAGCCGGGAATGACTTCGAACCTGACGTTCACGATTGATGAGCGCAACAACGTCCTGAAGGTCCCCAACGGAGCACTGCGATTCATGCCGCAGGATGCAACGGGACAATGGAGTGGCAACGGCAATGGGCAAGGACGTCGCCAGTCAGGCGCCACGCGGGGCGACGCTTCGCAAGGCGGAAACCGTGGCGATGTGCAATTCGCCCGGCCAACCGATCCCGTGCTCGCCGGCCAGACGCGAATCGTTTGGGTGCTGGGCCAGGACGGCAAGCCGGATCGTCGTCGAATCAAAGTTGGTCTGACCGACGGCACGGCAACAGAAGTCGTCGAAGGCAATCTGGTCGAAGGCGAAATGGTCATCACCGGTCAGACGCAATCGAGCGCTGGCAGCTCGAACACGAATCAAACGTCAGCGCCTGGATTCGGCGGCGCGCCGAGAACCGGCGGTCGTGGTGGTGGACGAGGCAGATAACTTTGCGTGTCTTAGCGTCTTGGCGCCTTAGCGTGAGTTGAGGTGCTCGCAAAGTCGCCAGGGATCGCAAAGAAGGAAACAGACGGGGGCGACTTAGTAAGTCGAACATCATGCAAGCAGTCCAGGAAATCACAAAAGTTAATCCGGCGGTCATCGGATCAATCCAAACCCCAGAGGTGCGGCCGGTAATTCAACTCGAGCACATCCACAAGACCTACACGATGGGTGATGTTCAGGTGCACGCATTGCGCGGAGCTTCTCTAACGATTCGGGAAGGCGAGTTCGTCGCGATCATGGGCGCGTCCGGCTCAGGCAAGTCAACCACGATGAACATCCTGGGCTGCCTGGATCGGCCGACGAAAGGGAGTTACATCCTCGACGGTCAGGACGTTTCACAAATGTCGAAAGACGAACGCGCTGACATTCGCTCGCGCAAGATCGGCTTCGTGTTCCAGGGATTTAATCTGCTGTCGCGCACGTCGGCTTTGGAAAACGTTGAGCTGCCGATGCTCTACGCGGGTGTCAGCAGTGCGGAACGTCATCGCCGCGCGATAGAGAGTTTGGCGGCCGTCGGACTGGCTGGTCGTGAAGGCAGTCATCCGAATCAGCTATCAGGTGGTCAGCAACAACGCGTCGCGGTCGCGCGCGCGTTGGTTAACGATCCGGCATTGATTCTGGCGGACGAGCCCACTGGTAACCTCGACTCGCGCACTTCAGTCGAAGTGATGGAAATATTTCAGCGGCTGAACCGTGAACGCGGTATCACGCTGGTGCTTGTCACGCACGAATCCGACATCGCGCAGTACGCCCAGCGCGTGGTCGTCTTTAAAGACGGGAAAATTCGCAAGGACTATCAAGTTGAAGGACAGCGCGACGCCGCGGAAGAGCTAAGGAATTTGCCGGCCATTGAAGAGGACGAAGACGAAAACGAGTAACTCATCATGGATTTTCTAAACATCATTCGGGTAGCCTTTCGTGCTTTGCAGCGGAACAAAATGCGAGCGGCACTGACGATGCTTGGCATTATCATTGGCGTGTCGGCCGTCGTAGCGATGGTCAGCATCGGTCAGGGAGCGCAGGCTGCCGTGCAGGCGCAGATCGACAGCATCGGCACGAACCTCCTGTTTGTCAGCGCCGGCGCCCAGAACGTCGGCGGTGTGCGCAGCGGCACGGGCGACAGCGGCACGAACACTTTGACGGTCGAAGACCTCGAGGCCATCAAACGCGAAGTCCCGAGCGTATCGATGGTGACCCCTACAGTGAATGCGCGCAGCCAGCTGGTCGTCGCCAATATGAACTGGAACACGTCGATTCAGGGTGTCAGCGAACAATTTCCTGAGGTTCGTAAGTGGACAATTCAAAGCGGCGAGTTCTTTTCAGATTCGGATGTGCGGACGGCCGGGCGAGTGCTGGTCATCGGCCAGACGATTGCGGATAACCTGTTCGCCGGCTCGGATCCTATCGGACAGACGATTCGAGTGCAGAACCTTCCGTTCCGAGTCACCGGAGTGATGGCGCGCAAGGGGCAGGACGCGCAGGGGCGCGATCAGGATGACGTTGCTTTCACGCCGTACACAACTGTACAAAAGAAAATTCTTGGCAGCCCGCGTTTGCAGATCGCTTACGTGTCGGCTGTGTCACCGGATGCGACTTACACCGCGCAAGCGCAAATAACTGAGCTCTTGCGACAGCGGCATAAGCTTGGACCAAATGAGCCGGACGATTTTACCGTCCGCAACATGTCGGATATCGCGGAAGCGGCGAGCGAAACTAACAGCACGATGACAATGCTGCTGGCGTGTATTGCCGGAGTTTCGCTGCTGGTCGGCGGCATCGGTATCATGAACATCATGTTGGTCTCAGTGACTGAGCGCACGCGCGAGATGGGCATTCGCATGGCCATCGGCGCGCGCTCATCGGCGGTCCGTAGTCAATTCCTGATTGAATCAGTTGTGCTGAGTGTGACCGGTGGATTGTTTGGGATTCTTCTGGGCGTCGCCGTGTCGCTCGCGATTCCCGCAATGCTGGGTTGGCCCACGCTGATTTCGACGATGGCAATCGTGGGTTCAGTCATCTTCTCAGGGGCCGTGGGAATCTTCTTCGGTTATTATCCGGCGCGCAAAGCCGCGGCACTCGATCCGATTGACGCGCTTCGATATGAGTAGAGCTGACGCCGGTCATTGACCCGGCAAACTCCGGGCGTCAGTCAAGCCCAGGCCGCGCCAGCCCATTACCCTTGTCATGTTGTGTTGCTCGTCGCGGTTAACGGTCGTTCCAATACCAATTCAATGTTCATCCGATCCAGCACGTCGCTGATCGGATTCGCCACGCCGTAGCCGTCGATTCGCCTTGGCTGATCTACGCCTGGTTCGACTTTCAACCGTGCCGGCGATTTGTCGATTTGATCCATTATCGCGTCCGACACACCCGCGAAGATCAAACCGACGGCATGCTGCGCTGAATCAACCAACAATGAACCGCTGTCGCCTTTGGCAACGAACTTTGTGAATCTGGACTGGTCCGGTTCGATCAGAATCTGGTCAGAGAAGCATGCCGCGCGGCCGGTGCGATCGTACTGAATCCAGATGTCCAGATAGATCGAAGTGACGCGTCCTTCCGAATAGCCGGTGGTCCGGCCAAACTTCCGCACGGTTTCGCCGATTTCGATATCATTTGTCGCCACATAACCGTTGACCGCGCCAATTAACGGAATCACGGGATCGTGCCGCTCCGCTCCCCAGAGCCTGGCGATGGCGACATCGATGTGGTTCGGCGCTTTCTGGTCCTCGAAGGTCAGCCTGGAAAAGTCCACCAGCATCCCGATCGGTCGACTGCCGGCTGGTTCACCGGGACTCGGCTGCATGATCAGGTCGCTCTCATCGACTGTCGCTTTCTGCAGGTCGGCAAAGACATGCGAATTACTCAGGAGATGAATTTCTTTCCGGCGTCGAAACTTACTCTTGCGTGTACAAAAATAGCCGATGGTCCCACTCTGCCCGGCCAGGTTCGTATTAGCGCCGCTGATGCCGCCGACGATTACTTCCTGTCGACCTCGGATACCGTTTGGATACTGATCCGGCGGCGAAGGCGGGCTTAATCCGGCCGCTGACAAAAAAACCGCCGCCGGCATTTCGATCGGAACGAGCGGAACACCGCGAAAGCTGTTAGGTAGCGGCGCCGCCCCTGCGCCGGTCCATAACTCTTCATTCACATCATTGAGAAAGATCTGAATGCAGTATCTGTTATCGGGGAGCCTCCCGATTCCGACGGCATGAATCGGTCGAGAAAAGCCGGGCCGCAGGTATTGCGAGCTCAATTCACGTTTGATCCTGACGACTTGCTTCAGCCCATAGTCGGTGGGTCGTGGCCGCCGTCTCAACGCTCTAGCACGCATGTATCTGCTCAGCAGAAACCAGGTCAGCCACCCCAGTGCCAACGTGACTACGATCCAAGTGACCTCATCGGAGTAGTAATAGGTGATAGTCCCGCCCCGGCCGTCGGAAAAAGGTCCCCACTGTTTACCCAGCACTAAAGAAAGCAACATGTTTAGCTCACAGAAGATCAATGGTCGGCCAGTCTGAGCCAATTGGGTGACAGAAGTCATCCTGATTTATGGCGCCACCTTTTACTCTTTGGTCGCCGCCACCTTCGATGACCGGCGCCAGGTCAAATTGTTTACCGCTCGGGCTGGCGAGGTAGCGGTAATAGTCAGGCATGTCGCTGTAAACGGCTTTGGCGCTGTAGTCCATGTTCTTGATTTCGATCCTAAAAGGGAAACCCGCAACCCGTTTGAGCGAATGGCTTTCTTCCCGGCCGCCGATGCGAATGGTGAAGTTCACCTCGTCGCCTTCAATCTTGACGCCTATCGTCTCGGCGATATTGCCAAAGGCCTCGCGTTCAATGGCTGCTCCGCTGGAGTCCTTTTCCACCTTATCGAAGAACAGGTTTTGATCGAGTTTGTGCGTGTAGAACAGGCCATTGCCGATATACATTTTCGTCAGCGGATAACGTTGGGCGCCTGCCGGCCCGAGATCGGTTTCGCCGTGCAGGGAATTCATGTTTACGATCCAGCGAAAGTCATTAAAGTCATCGGACTCAAGCCGGTTGAAGTCTCCAGGCTGATAAATTTCATAGCCGGCAATCGCCGGATTGCCCGCCGCTTTGATTTCAATCTGCACGTCGTCTTTCGGCAGGTTCTGGTAGACAGCGATGTCCTCATAAGTGATGACGTCGCTATCCGTCCCTTCCTTAAAAACGGGTTGTTGAATACTGATGGTCAGCGTGTGTTTGTCGTCGCGAATGACGCCGATTTCACCCCTCTGGCGATCTTTGTTGAAGCAGATAATCCCCAAGCCGGTGAATCGCACTAACGCGGTAGCGGAACGTTCTTGTACAGACATAATGTTCTCCTATCTTCAGTTGAGAAAAAGCTTTCAGATTAGAGTGACGTTGAGCCTGGAAACGTAACTCCGCCCATTAAAAATCAAGTTACCGGCACAACCAGACGCCTACCACTTTCCCGCAGGTTTTTCGCTTCCGGACCACCACCGTTTTCGTCGTGCCATTAAAGAACATTCTGACTTGCCACTCATATCTGGCGGTGACAAGCCGCGGCGTACACTCAAGGAAACTAACCTCATATTTTATTGGACTTAACCTGGCCGTTGCCTCAACAGCTCTTGGCTCGACCCCTGGCAGGTTCTCGCGGACAGTCGCGGCGATGATCTTGGGTTCTTCTGATCGGATACTACGCTCCCAGGCAGCGGCGTTTCTCTCGAGGAAGGTTTCCCTTTCGCGGGCCCTGTCAGCGTCGGTGCATTGCTTCGTATCATCCTGGCCCAGGCCGGAGAAGTCCGCCGATTCATCCCGCGTCAGATTGGTAAAGGACCGGCTCGACGGCGTGAAACTCACCGGCGCCCGGGCAACGGGAGTGATGGTATAAGCGCCTCCCGCCCTGAGATGAGTGAAAGTGTAACTACCGTTTGCATCGGTCGTCGTTGAGGTGAGCTTTGATCCTTCAAGCTTGATTGTGACACCGCCCAGCGGCTGACGGGCATCCATCACTCGGCCGCTGATTTTGTAGTGCTCATCAGATTTAACAACGCCGAAGAAGTCAGCCGATCCATCATGAGTGAGATTGGTAAATGAGCGACTCGCCGGCGTGAAATTCAACTGCGCCTTGGGCGTGATGGTGTAACTGCCGCCCGCCGCCAACTCAATGAAGCCATAGTTGCCGCTTGCATCGGTCGTCGTCGAGGCGGACTTTGTCCCATCAAGTACGACTCTAACGCCGCCGAGAGGTCCCTTCGCGTCCATCACTCGCCCGCTGATCTTGAAGCGGTCGGGTTCTTTACGGACGATGAAATCAGCCGATCCATCCTGGCGCAGCTTGTTAAAGGGGATAGTCGGAGGCGTAAAACTCATTCTCTCCCGGACGGGAGTAATGGTGTAATTGCCGTCTGCCGGCAGCTTACTGAAAGTGTAACGACCTTCGGCATTGGTCATTGTCGAGTCGGTCTTTGTTCCACCGAGCCTGATTGTGATTCCACTGAGAGGCTCATGTGCAGCCATCACTCGGCCGCTGATTCTATAGACAGGTGGCGACGGCGATGGCGATGGCGATGGAGACGGTGACGGCGATGGAGTCGGCGTCGGTGTCGGAGTTGGCGACGGTGATGGCGACGGAGACGGAGTCGGCGTCGGAGTTGGCGACGGCGACGGCGACGGAGACGGAGACGGCGTCGGTGGCGGTTTGGGCACCCATTCAACACGAGTCCAGCGGTTGAAGGACGCCGCCCAAACCGCGATTGTTGCCACCAACATCGTACTGATAAAAACACCCCGCCAGTTCAGTTTGTGCTTCTGTTTTCTCAGCCGGTCGTCTTTTTCTTTGAGTGCCCGGGCGCCCTCGCTCCAGTGGTCGCTGTTCGGATCAATATTAACGAGTGGCATTCCGTCGACCAGGCAGAAACCCGACGAACCGTCCGCGTAATAAGCTCCGCATTTTGGACAGATGCGCATCTCAATACTCCGCATAGCCTCCGAACAGCGAGAATGCCGCCCAGTAAAAAGGCGCGCTCGTTTCGGGGCGTCTTAGCACTTCGAGTTGCGCGTGCCGCAGACTTTCCGCAGACGTCCTTCCGTCATGCTTGCGGCCACGGTGGAAAGCGATCATTAAGTCTCGCGTGGCTGCGGACTCGACCTTCCATTGGCTCGCAACAACCAGGGGCGCTCCCAAAGCGAGAAACGTGCGCGCAATTCCAATCGCACCTTCGCTGCGGTTGTGGCGTTCGTAGGCAGTCTCGCACGCCGACAACAACACCAGTTTGGCGCGTGGCAATTTCAGCGCGCCCAACTCACTGGATCGCAACTCAACATCGGCGAGCAGTAGCTTCGAGTTCGCCGGCGCCTGTGCATTCGCTACGAAGTGCCCGGCAAAGTGCGCCACCTCGACGTCAAGAATGTTTGCGAGGAACTTCTGTTTCGTTGCTTCACGGCCCAGAAGTTGGACCGACTTCGGATAGCTTTCGGAAATCGTTCTCGCTTCATCTTCTGCCGCGGGCAAATCCGGCAGGTGGGGATTCTCTTCGCGATCAAAGGTTGGGTTCCCAACGCTGAGCAAGCGCTCGTTCGTCACCGAAGACTTTCGGCGCGCGTTCTCAGAAGCGAGGACAAAAATCGATGCGCTCGGCGCGTAGAACAAGACGTGTTCCTCCAACAGGTATTTGCCTTCGCGGGAAACCAGCGCCGCGAATGAGAGCTGATGCAGGAATTTGTCTGCCACAATGCAAATCTGTTTTTGCCGATCAACGCCGGGCGGAATCAGAAGGTCGTAAAGTTCGCGACCGGCGCGTTCGATTTCCGTCTTCGGCGCTCGGCCCAGGATCAGCGTCTGGTACTCAACGGCCTTCCGCTCGAGATCGGCTGCGGAGATCTGCCGCTCCTGAAAATCAAATTGCGTTTTTGAAACGGTCCAGATCGCCAGGCGCGCCGGCAGCACCGCATATTTCACCAGCTGCACTTCTTCGGGAATGCGCTTTTGTATTTCGCCGAGGTCGAGTGGCTGGGCAACGGCGGCGAAACTGTTTTCGACTTCAGCGATCGATTTGGGCGAGGTAACGAACTGCAAAAGTGAGCGCGCTTTTGACGCTTCGGCGAATGCAAACGCGCGCCGGCTGTCGCCCGCTCGCAACGCGGCTTCGGTCGCCGCGTCAAAGATGTCCTGCTGATCCGCAAAAAACGCCTGGCGCGAGTCGTCTTCGCGAATATTTTGGCGGTACTCGTCGGTCAGCTTTCTTATAATTTCGAGTTCATCGGCGAATCGCTGCTCGTCACCTGTCTGCTGAAAACATTCGAGCCTTCCTTTGTGAATCCGATAGACGTTCAGCGATATTTCCCGCGCGCGCCCGTACAGTTGCAGGCCCTGATCGTAATGACCCAAGGCTTCCGAGTAGTTTCTTCCCTGCCGATTGATGTCGCCCAGCAAACGATATATTTCAGCCTGGCTCTCGGCGGATTCAGCGCCCGGCCCGCGCTTCAGCGCGATTTGCAAAGATCGGTTTGCATGTTGCAGGGCGCCATTCAGATCGTTGCTCGCCAGCGATGCTTCGATCACGTGATCGAGGGAATCGTTCAGGCGAACGTCATCCCACTGATTGGCTTCGGCAAAACTCAGCATCTCGCGGCTGACGCTGAGAGACGTTGCCGAAAGACCAAGGTTAAGAGTCAACTCTGCGAGCGTCCCGCGCTCCCGCCAATACTGGGAGTCGTTGTTGTAATAGGCGCTCTGATCGGCAAAACGTTTTCCGGAAAACAACAGCGCGAGATCTAGTTCGCCGAGCTTCGCATAATGTTTCGCCAAACCGTCGTCCGCATGCTGGATCTCGAAGACATTGTGTGTAGCCTCAGCCACGCGCAATGCCGCGCGCAGGTTTCGCGCGGATTCCGAAAGCCGGCCTTGAGAGTAGTCATTCATCGCGAGCCAGTAGTAAGCGGGTGGCAGGAGCGCCTGAAAATTTTTGGCAGTAGAGTCTTCGACGATTGCGGTCAGCCGGGCGCGCGACTCATCAATTCGCCCGACGTAGCGTAGGAATTGCGCCGCCCAATTCTCGGCAATCGCCGCGGCACACCGGTCGTCGAGCCGCGCGAAACGATCTCGGCTCGCTTCATACAAAGCGATCGCGCCGGCACGGTCCTTTGCAAACATCGGCTCGGCGTTTGCGAGATCTGCATACGCCTGAATCAGCCCTTCGAGTTTTTCCTCACCGGCGTTTGTATAGAAGTTCGCGAACTCAAAAAAAAAGCGTCGTGGTGCTGCGCTTGCTCGTAATGGCCGATGAAGGTCAGCGCATCGAGCGCTTCTTTGGCCGTTCGATCGTCACGCGACTGCTTTGCCGAAAGGTAACGACGAGAGAGTTGCAGCGGCACGGTGACCCGTCGCAGCAGTCCCTTTGTCTCGTTGTGAATGTCTTGCGCGCGCTGATAGTCCTGCTGCCGAAATGCCGAAAGAAAATCAGACAGAACCTGATCATCCTTCTTAAAGAGCGCCTGTTCGTTCGGCAAGGCGGCGAGACGTTTGCGCGCTTCATCGGCCCACGCCGACGAAGAGTCCTTTTGTAAGTAAAGCGTCCACGAATCCTTCGCCTGGAGCGGGAGCCCCATCTCTTCTAACACCAGCGACCGGTTGAAGAGCGCCTCGAGCAGATTTGGATCGAGTTGTGTGCCGCGGGTGAACTCTTCCAGGCTCCGGGCCAGCTCTTCGAGTTTCTTTTCCCGCGCGCCGGATTTCGCCAGCTCGAAATGCGCCGAACCTAAATCATTGTGAATTCGCGCGTCGTTCGCATTGAATTTCAGCGCCGTTTCGAATTGCCGGATCGCCTCGGGGTGATTCTGCTGGGTGAGATAAAAGATTCCGAGCGCGTGATGCGTCTGCGCGTTTGGCGATTTTTCGGTGGCTTCGATTAAATTGTTCTGGATGCGACGCAGCCGCTGCGGTTCGCGCGCATCCGGCGCGCCACGCAACTCCGTTAAGGGCGCATAACCAAATCCCGAAATGCGTGACTGCGTCGGCCGCGACTGTTGGTAAAGCGATCGCAGCTCAGCCAGATCATCGGGCGTGCCGCGCCTGGCCAAGTAGATCCCCAGGACTACCGCGGCGATCAGCAGCACCGCAAAAGCGCCGGCGTAAACAGGCTGCCGCAAGAACTGCGTGACGGAATTGAGGAAAGAAACAGGACGTTGCGCGAGTTGCGCATCTTGTATCCGCGCCCGGTTTCTTAACTGCTTCGTGAGTTCGATTTTGAAACGGCGTTCCGGATCGTATGCCAGCGTGCTCTCAAAGCTCGCCGCGTCTTCGGCACTCAAGCGGCCAAGCACATAGTCGTTAATGATTTGGTCTTCAGCGAGTTCCATTTGCACACAGAAATCCTCGTCATCGAACAGTCGCGCTTCGATCTCCTCGAGCGTCTTTTCATCCGCAATTCGACCCAAAAGATATTCGCGGACGATCCCGTCGTTGTTAACAGATTGGGCCATTGAACCCTCCGCCCTATTTAGCGTGCAGAATTCGTGCGAAACGTAACGCCGTATTCTCCGCCGATACGCAAACGGCCTCCTGCGCGCAAGCAGGCCTGCGTGCCGAATTTATGAATTCATGCATTGCTGGACACAGACTTTCAGTTCCTGTTTCATGCGCATGACCCGCATGCGCAGCGCAGTCTGCGTCGTCTTCAGTCGCTCTGAAATGCGCCGGCGCAGCTCGATTTTTGGGTGCCGGGCTTCGGAAAAATATTCCAGCAACAGCTCCCGGCTTTCAGGCGCAAGCTTACCGAGGCACTGATCCAGGCAGTCGTTTGAGAAACTTGGCTCCTCAGGCTCTGGGGCCGCGACGATCACTTCATCGATGTCGAGATGCGGCCGGTCTTTCCGCAGAGACTCGCGATACACGTTCCGGGCGACGCCGTAGCAGTACGCCATCTTATTTTCGATCGGCTCGTCCTCGATTTTGATAATGACGCGATTGATCGTTTCGTCCGCCAGCTCGTCGGCAAAGCAGCACCGGCGCTGCGAAAAGAAAGTGCACAGGCGAAAGCGCAGCCGCTCATACGCGTCGCCGGCCCGATCCTGGTCTGGACTTAGCCACGCGAGAAACACTTCGAATCGTTCGCGCGTTACTTCCTTTTTCACTTTGAGTTCCGCCAGTTGAGCTGGGGTGGTTCAGAGTAGTCAGGGAATTCGGCGACAGCATAGCGCAATTATCAAAGCTTAGACAGTTAAAAGGCCTTGCTGAAGAAGTGGCAGAAGCCCGAGCCGGTGAAGGGCTCGGGCTGCTGGGTTGGGGTGAGGGAATGCTCGTTAATTATTCGACCGTTTGATCGATAAGGTCGTCCGCCTCTTACCAAGTGTGGGCTTGTCCACGCGACTGCTCAGCGTATTGGCGGTCCAATTTGAATCTCGATCATTCCGACTGGTAGGACCCTGTCGAGGCTGCTGCTAGCCAGAAACAAGCTGTTATTGCTTGGAAAGTACAGGGCCTTGATCCGATGGTCACCCCACTTAAGGTTCCCCGTTTTCCACGTCGCGCGGCCGTTCGAGTCGAGCCTGACTGGCGCTCCTACTTTTTCTCCATCGAGGGTGAATTGAACGGTGCCGGTCGGTGCGCCTCTGTCGCCTGAGACATTCCCTGCCACCGTCGCCATGAACGTCACCGGTTCTCCGTTCGAGAAGTCCTTGTCGCCAATCACCGAGGTCGTGGTCGAGCCAACCCGAATTTGCTGCGAGATTAGATAGGTCCTCGCCAAGCCCGCCTCGCCAGTGACCTTCACATCAAATACGCAGTCGGCATTCATGTTCTTGTCAACGATCGCACGGCAGAGCTGCTGCGCAACTCTGGGTTCGATAGGCTTCACCGGAGGTTGTTGCGGGATGACGCAAGCCCCGCTCTCCTGCGGCCAACTGCGAAGTGTAAAGGTCGCTGTCGAGGTACCCGGTGCGTAGTCGAAGAGGCTCGTCGCGTTGGTAACACGCCAGGCATCAGCGAACGTCTGATTGAGATCGATGAAGCGTTGATGCGAGGATGACGGCATTGGTCCAAGGGACGTGCCGTTGGGAAGTGCCGGCAACCAATTGCCGGGCGCAATGGCGCCCATGATTCCGGTCTCGGCTCGGGTGTGGAGGACGCTTATGTTGAGATACCACATATTCTGGCTCGCCACCCAGCCCGGTATCACCATTAGAACTGTTCCATCCGGGAAGTCGATCTCGATGCCGCCGCTGACCGAGGACAAAACGCGGCCGCCGCTCCCGAGATTGAAGCCGTTCGAACTCGGCGTCATCAGCACGCCGTCCACGCGAAGCTGGAGCCCGCTCGGATCTGGAACCCCGTTTAGGTTTGGCTGGAACGTGACGCGGTGGTTATTGACGCGCGCGGCAATTGCCGTATTGACACTCACACAGGTCCCGTGCGCCCCAAACGGCGTCTGGCGTGTCTGGATTTCCACGCCCGCGCCACGCAGGGTGACGAACTCGCCGGCACTTTGAAAGTCATAGCGGACGCCGCCCACGGTTGTGATGTGCGGGTCACCGTCACTGGCCCCGTTGTTCAGCGATCCCCAGTGCAGCAACTCATTCGGCGAGCCGGGGCCCGGATTGATGATGCCGGGCCATCCCGGCGTCGTCGGCAGATCGTTGGTGAATGTGTGGATATAGCTCCAAACATTCGCAGGGCTTGCCAAAGGTTGGTTCTGAAGGTACAGCGCCGCCACTCCCGCCACGTGCGGAGCAGCCATCGACGTGCCCGAGATGGTATTGGTAGCGGTATTATTTGTCTTCCAAGCCGACAGGATGCCCACTCCAGGCGCAAAAAGGTCGAGGCACGTGCCCCAGTTCGAGAAGTTCGCGCGGGTGTCGTTGGTGGGGTCTATTGCGCCCACTGTGATCGCTGTCGGCACGAGGGCTGGCGAAACCGTACAGGCGTCTGCGTTGCTGTTGCCCGCAGCGATTACATAGGTCACACCGGATGCGATGGAGTTGGCTACGGCGGTGTCGAGGGAGGGAAACGAGACTCCCGGTTGCCCGCCGAGACTCATATTAGCGACGGCTGGCTGGCCGGGCTGGTGATTGGAAGTTACCCAGTTGACGCCCGCGATGACACCGGAAAGGCTTCCCGATCCGTTGCAGTCCAGGACGCGCACGCGGTGAAGCCAGATGTTCTTGGCTATGCCGTAGGTTGACCCGCCGATCGTTCCTGCTACGTGCGTTCCGTGACCGTGGCAGTCCTGACCGCTACCGCCAAATGCGTCGAAGAACGCTCCGGAGGCCCGACCTCCGAATTCGCTGTGCGAGGTTAGAATGCCCGTGTCGATAACATACGCATGCACGCCGGCGCCGGTCTCGCTATACGTGTACCGGTTATCTAGTCCCAGGAGGCGCTCGCTGGTTCGGTCCAGGCCCTTGGGCGGGTTGTTCTGAAGCGTGTTGATCGACACTTTCTGGTCAGCCTCAACATAAGCCACTCCGTTCACAGCGCGCACGGCTTTTAGAGCATTCGCCGGCAGCGTCGCGCTGAACCCAAGCAGAGCTGAGGTGTATCTGAATGAGATCTTTCCGCCCAGCTGCTCGACGGTTCTCTCAGCGACAAGGACGTCCTCGCGCGAGGTGCCGGGCTTGAAGACAACTATGTACTGGCCGGGAATCACTGTCCGTGTGTTCTCGTTGATTACAGGAGCTAATTGAGGGGCATTAACCGCGCAGGCGAAATTGAGCCTGACCAGAATAAACTCGCCCGGTTGCCAGTCAAGATTCTTATTGCTCGGGGCTATTTGGATTTTAACTGTGTTTGGTCCAAACGTGGCTGCGCCGACGACGTTGAATTGGGTCGTTGGTTTATTGGTCGAGACCGCGATGCCGCTGATGGAGGCCGGCGGACAGCCTCGCAGTTGCGGGTCCAGGCTACTAAAAGTGAAGTACGAGCCCATGCCGTACGTCGCGGGTTGTTGGAGGAAGTCGATGCGAATGGTGTTGCTCCCGAAGTCTATGCTCCATCTGGGAGACGGGCCGGGAGCTCCCAAAGTGGGGCCGGCCTTCGGAAGTTCAACTCCGCTGCTGACGGTGCTGTTTACCAGCGGCCAGCCGACAAATCGCGTTCCCACAGTATCGCCAACCAGTGAAGCGTTGGCACAATTGCATCCGCTGGTTTGGGACGATGCATTGGTTGCCATAACGAGCAACGTAGCCAACAGGGCTACGGTGAGATTCATTTTTCGTAACATCATTTTCTCCTTGCGAATAGACTTGCACGCGACCCTCTTTGGTTTCGTGCTTGTATCTGTGAGTGCTTTTCTCCGGAGAAACGTAACGTTCCGGCGACGAAAGTCCTTCCTGCCAGTTGTGTCTTGAAATTGGCGTCGCAGCCGGGATGATTCAAATTCGAGTGGTGAGGGAAGCGGAGTTTGGCTGAGGAGTCAAATCTGATCGGTCACTGGGCAGAAGCCCGAGCCGGTGAAGGGCTCGGGCTCCTGGTTGAGCGATTGGGATGCTTTTCGTCTTCAGTTCACGACAGCCTTGAGGAAAACCAACCGACTCGTCCAGACCCTCGACACTTACACCGGCGTGGTCTGGACAAGGCGCAGGCTCTGTTTAAGAGCCAAACGAAGAGGTAACGGATTTTTCCCAGAAGGTATGACTTCCAGTTGGACCGTAATGGAACGTTTTCAACGCAAGACCTACGGGCAACTTCCCCAACTCCCGGAGCCGGGAATGGCTGGCGAGATGATATTCAAGATGGGCTTGCCGCCGTTGGCGGAAGTACCCCACGCATAAAAAGCGTTACCCCACGAGAACCCCCACGAACCGATCTGAGTCCCATCCGCCGGGTACGGCGCTATGGAGTTTGCCTGACATGCCAATTTTTTACACTTGCCATCGCTCGTCACGCCGCCGTCCACTTGTGGCGAGCAGCCATTGCATACCCAGCCTGCCGGACACTTCTGCTGAGTAACTGCAGCTACTGGGGCGTTACAAATTAGTTTTCCAGCCGTGCCGTCCGCGTTGTTGGTTCCAATGGCGCCTATGTACCCGTAACCACGCACGCATCCTCCCGACCAGTTCGTACTGGCGCACACGGCTGTCGCGTTTTCTATGGAACTCCTACCGGAAACGAGGTCGGAACATTTTTTTGAACACTTGCCCGGCGCATTCACGTCCAAGAGTCCGTACGTTGCAATGACGCCGTAGTTATGAACGATGCCACTATTCCAGCCCCCCTTCGAGGCGACGCAGGTACACTTCTTCTGGGGAGCGGGATTCACTCTGCCTTCAAGTCCCGCAAGTCGCACGATCGGTTGCGCGAACATCTGGCTTACACGGGGTGTCCGCGTTGGCCGCTCTTGAAGCGCTTGCTGCGCTACACCAGGACCGACAAGCACGGCCAAGGCGACTAGAGCAAGAACGAAAGTTAGAAGTTTCTTCATGGTGATTCTCCTTTTTGGTGAGTTGTGAGTGAGTTAGTCATTGTGGCGACGGAAACTGATGCCGTGCACTTTGGGTAACGTTTGTTCTTTTCCCTGCGAACAGGGAGCACAAGCGTTTGCTTCGAATTTCGCTTACATCTATGCGTGACTTTTCCTGGCCGAAACGTAACGCGCCGAGAGAAAGAAGAAAGCCCGGGCCGCTGTGGCGACCCGGGCTCCCGCGTTGGGGTGAGGAATGCTCGTAAATGTTCGAGCGCTCAAATCCGTTTTGTCACTGGCTTACGCAGGTACCGGTCATCTTCGCATTGATGAACATCCCGGTGGGCGACTTGCTCGAGTTTCTAACCCTAACTATGAGCGTATGCGGGCCGGGGGAGACCACA
Source organism: Pyrinomonadaceae bacterium (assembly GCA_049273695.1). Classification (GTDB taxonomy): domain Bacteria; phylum Acidobacteriota; class Blastocatellia; order Pyrinomonadales; family Pyrinomonadaceae; genus UBA11740. Next base: position 220,078 of record JBASRE010000018.1, on the reverse strand, counting down.
TAGTTGCTGATTGGTGTTGGAGTGTTGTTGGTATTGAAACACCAACCTCCCGTACATTGCGATATTAAGTTCGGGGGCGTTGCGCTATCGAGATACACGAAGATATCGTCGTCGCCGCCATAGTTGCCGGCTAAAGTCACCCTTCGCTCGATTGCACAACGCGGAACTACAAAATTCAGCTTGTAGTCGTAGGTCGGAGAAACGTAACGCGGACAAAAGAATCCCAGGCCGTCGAGCGACCTGGGAATCTTCTCTTACTGGGGCTCAGCCGCCTTTTTTCGAAAGCGAGCAAAGACTAGTTGGATAGTTTTGTCAGACCGTTTTGAACCGCAGGACCAAACTCTGACTTCGAATTCTTACAGGCGGAACAAGCATTAAATTGACCTGCGACCTTTGGACCCTGAGCGATTCCATCGATGCCCGTTGTCGTAAGACTTCCGACCAAATTGAACCCAGTTATGACGCTGCCAATGTCGTCAACTCTGACCACCAAACAGTTGCGGCCCGGTTTAAGAAGCTGCAGTAATTTGTTGCCGGTGATTTTCAAGACAGCGGGCGGGCCGTTGAAGGCACCTACGCCGCCGCCTTGCGTCAGGAGGTTGCTGCCTGGCGTTGGCATCTGATTAAGTCCAACGTAGAAATTGTCGTCGGCACGGATGGATAGATCCAAAGTGCTTTGCTGGATGGCGTCTTTGTTTTGCCACAACGCCTTAGTCAAACAAAAGCACTTTTGATAGATATAAGGCCCTTGCTTGATTCCAGTCGCACCATTTCCCGTATAGCTAATCCACTGTGAGTTCGGCGGCTGTTGAGCCGGCTGCCAAGCCGCATGTTTGTTGATTGCATTCGCGGAACGAGGCTCAGATGTTCCAGCGATCGGGTCCTGAGTAACCGTCCAAAACGCGTCGAGCGCGCCGATCGGAAAGGCGCTTTGATTGGCGTGGTTGTAACCCGTGTTGAGCGTGATTGTCTGCATGTCGGGCGAAGCTTTTGCTGAATTGTGCGTCATCACCAGTGCCGTCAATATTGCCAAAGTCGCCAAAACTAAACACATTGTTCGCAACATTTTTTTCTCCTCTAAGAACAAATTTGCACGAGGGGTTTTGAGTTCGTGCCTCTTTCAGGTGTGACCTTCGGAGCCGGAACGTAACGCACATCAGAAGTCGCCTACCCCAAATGAAAAAGGCCGGCTTCCTTATGAAGCCGGCCGGGCCGGGTGAGGTTTTGAATTCTGGCAGCGCGCGCTCTCCGTTGCGCTGCTATTGAATTACACCGGCTTGAAATGCGATTTCATGGGCGGCGTCTTTGATTCGTGGCTAGCCAGGAACACATGGCGGTGTTCGACAAGGATCGGCCAGAGGATGCGGCAAAGAAGACAGGTCAGCGTGACTCGCGGTTTCGATTTGCCGCCGACGCGACCCGGCCGTCGCAAGTTTGTCGAAGAGTTTTGCTGCATCATTGTCTGGTTCCTCCATCGATTTTCGATTTTGCATTTCAACTCAATGTGATTAGAGCGCCGGAAACATAACGCTTGCGAACGAACCTGTCCGCGTGTGCGTAAAGCATTTAGGCGGGCACACAGGAGTTAGGTTAATCTCACTTTTTAATGGTCGAAGAAGAAACACTTAAATCTCGCGCGGAGTCCCGAGGCCTCGACCGCCACGATGCTCTGCGAAGCGGCGTGAAGCCGGCGCACTCCAAAAATCGTCTTTCCCGGTACGGCCCAGTCGTGCTGTGGGCCGCCCTCATCTTCGTTTTCTCAAGCGGTCTGTTTTCCGGTTCTAAAACGTCCTCAGTTCTTCGGCCGCTGGTTCAATGGGTCTATCCGAACGTCAGCGATGCCGCGCTGATACTGGTTCACGGTCTGATTCGCAAAGCCAGCCACTTTGTCGAATACGCGATCCTCGCTCTGCTCCTGGCGCGAGCCTTTCGAACGTCATTGCGTGAATTCTTGCGAAACCACTGGTTCGCGGTATCGCTAACGTTCGTCGCGCTCTACGCCTTGAGCGACGAGTTTCACCAGAGTTTTGTCTTGACGCGCACGGCTTCGATTTACGACTGCTTGATTGATACAGCAGGAGGCCTTGCGGCGTTACTATTCGTCAGGGCTCGCAGTCGTGTCAGAATCCCGCGCGTAAGCAAGGGCCAGTCTGGTTTCGGCCAAACTTGAGTCCAGGTAAACTAGCCCTCCCTAACGGTCGGGCTTCTGACGCACCGCTCAAATTTGAACCCGCCGCGCGCTTTCGCCGTATAATGCTAGCCACGACATTTAAGGAGAACACTGATGGGAATTCTTGACCGACTTAGCCCGAGCGCACAGTTCATCGAAGTCATCGAGTGGCTTGATGACTCGGGCAACACGATGCTTTACCGCTTTCCGGTGCGCGATCAGGAAATCAAAAACGGCGCGCAGTTGATCGTCCGCGAATCGCAGGCGGCAGTCTTTGTCCACGAAGGACAAGTCGCGGATGTGTTCGGCGCGGGCCGCTATACGATCGATGGCGGCAACACTCCGATCCTTTCGAAACTCGGCGCCTGGAAGTATGGCTTCAACTCGCCGATGAAATCGGAAGTTTATTTCGTCAGCACCAAGCAGTTCACCGACATGAAGTGGGGCACGTCGAATCCGGTGATGATGCGCGATTCGGATTTCGGGATGGTGCGCCTGCGCGCGTTCGGCATCTACTCGATTCGCGTCGGCGATCCGCGCGAGCTCATCAAACAGGTTGCCGGCACAAACGCTCGCTTCCTCACGGAAGACATTGAAGGCCAGTTGCGACGTACGCTGGTGAGCGGCTTTTCGGACGCGCTTGGCGAATCCAAGATCGCAGCGCTTGATCTCGCTTCGAACTATGACGAGCTGAGCGTCTTCTCGAAACAGAAGCTTCAGGACGAATTTAAATCGCTCGGCTTTGAGCTGACGAAGTTTGTCGTCGAAAACATTTCGCTGCCGCAGGAAGTCGAAGCCGCCATGGACAAGCGCACCTCGATGGGCGTGCTCGGCGACATGGGCAAGTACACGCAATTCGAAGCGGCGCAGGCCATGCGCGACGCGGCGCAAAACCCGAGTGGTGGCGCCGGTCTGGGCGCGGGACTCGGCGCGGGCTTCGCCGTCGGCAACGCAATGGCCGGCGCGATGACTGACGCCATGAAACAGCGCGGCGCAACTGTTTCGGAAGGCGCCGGCGCGACGTCAGCAGCTACCGAGAAATGCGTTAAGTGCGGCGCAGCGATAGCGGCAGAGGCGAAATTCTGTAACGAATGCGGCGCTTCGCAATCGCCGGCAAAATGCGCCAAATGTCAGAACGATCTAAAGCCTGACGCAAAGTTCTGCGACGAGTGCGGAACCAAAGTCGAGTAGAAGCTTTTCCATTTTCAAGCATACCGAAGCCGGAGGTCGCCAGCCTCCGGCTTTGATATTTGCGGCCCCGAAGGGGCAGAAGAAGGTGGTCAGGGGCAAGCGAAGCGCCGCCCCTGGAGCAGGTAAAAGTTAACGATAGTGCCCTGAAGGGGCACAAGAAACTCAGGTTCTAAGAAACCTCGCACCCCTTCAGGGTGCGGAAACTTTTACCCGCATCGATCCAGGGGCGGCGCTTCGCTTGCCCCCGGCTACCTTGTTTCACCGCTCCGCGGTGATTAGTTGATTCTCTGTACTCTTTCCTCACTGCCTTGGCATTCGCGCAAATTGACTTCACCCTCGCAACCGTCTCTTAGCTATACTCAGATCCCCCGCTCACCTGTCCCGCCTCATCACCCAAGGAGGATATTCATTTGGAACGGACAAAGGGATTAGTTAGGGTGCGCGCGCGCCTGCCGTTGAAGCTGCCGGTCGCCGTTTCTTGTCGCGAGAGCGCCGAGTACCAATGGATTGAAAGATCCCGCCTGGTCGATGTCAATCAGTTCGGCGCCGGGTTCACGCTGACGCGGCCGATTGAAGTCGGACGGTTAGTGCGTCTTTCGATTCCGCTTCCTCATCAACTTCGCTGTTACGATCAATTTGAGACGCAACCGTATTCAGTCTGGGGATTGGTGCGCCACATTTATGTCGTTAGCCAGGAGCCACGCTGGTTCCGGATCGGCGTCGCGTTCATCGGCAAGCACGCTCCGGCCAGCTATGAAGAAGATCCCACGCGCAGATATGAACCGCTTCCGATGCAGACTGGAAAGAGTTCTCTTTGGAAGTTGACCCGACGTCCGTTCGCCCAAAAAGAACGCCGAGAGGCCCGACTGATCATTCCTCTGGAAGTGCTCGTAGAGACGCTGGACGAAAACGGCAATCCTTCAGTGCAGGAACATACCGTTACCGAAGCGATCAGCAGTTTGGGAGCCTGCATTCCCAGCAATCTTGACGTCGGCATCGGTCGCGTCCTCCGCATCAGCAGCGTCACGGATGCGGTTTCGATCTTCGCAGCGATCCGCTCGCGTGAGGTCGCAACCGACGGCATCACCCGGCTGGGCCTGGAGTTCATCGCTGATCGTTGGCCGCTCCAGCGCGAGGCGGGTTTCATTTATCAAAAGGCTACCTGAAGCTTCCCCGCCCGGACACGTTGGCCAGCATGAGCCTCGGGGTGTATCCTTGGCCGTCCCTAACCTCCTGGCCAATGCTCAACGGCTTCAAAGCTCCGCGCCGAGTTGTCATCACTGGCATGGGGTGTGTCACGCCCATCGGCATCGGCCGAAAAGCCTTCTGGACCTCTCTACAAAACGGCGTAAGCGGCGTGCGGCGCATCGAGTCGTTCGATGTTTCTGATTCGCCGGTGAAGATTGCTGCCGAAGTCCGCGATTTTGATTGGCAGGCACAGCTCACGGCGAAAGATCGCAAGCACGTGCCGCGCACAGTGCCGCTCGCTTTAGCGGCCGCGCGCGAGGCTTTGCAGGACGCGGGCTTTGAGACCGAGAATCTTTCAGTTGAAGAACGCCAACGGATCGGAGTGGAACTGGGCACGGGCGGCGGCGGCCTGCCGTTCGTCGAAGAGCATTACGCCATTTGGTATAACGGCCGCTCGCATTCAAAGGCCAGCATCTACATTATTCCCGCGGCCACGCATGGGACTCTGTCGAGCGAGCTTTCGATGGCGTTTGGTCTGCGCGGACTGTCGCATGTCGTCTCGACTGGCTGCACCAGCTCGACCGACGCGATCGCATACGCCGCGCAACACGTCGCGCTTGGACGACAGGACGTGATGCTGGCAGGTGGCGTGGACGCGCCCCTGGCGCCGGGAATTCTTGCCGGCTTCAATCTGCTGACAGTGCTGACGACCGACTGGAACGATGATCCCGAGCACGCTTCGCGTCCGTTCACACGCAATCGATCGGGAATGGTTCTGGGCGAGGGCGCCTGGATGTACGTGCTGGAAACGTACGAGGCTGCGAAAGAGCGCGGCGTGAAAATCTACGCCGAGATCATCGGTTATGGATCGACCTGCGATGCTTACCATCGTGTGCGTTTGCAGGAAGGCGGCGATGAGCCCGCGCGCGCGATGACGCTGGCAATGCAGGACGGGGGTGTCACATCCAGCGATATTGACTACGTAAATCTCCACGGCACTTCCACAATGCTCAACGATCGCATCGAAACCAACGCGTTGAAGATTGCGCTGAACAGCAACTCGCAACGCATTCCGATGTCTGCGACGAAATCACAGATCGGCCATCCGCAGGGTGCAAGCGGGGCGGCGGGCCTGGGCGCGACCCTGTGTGCCATGGAAACTGGAATCATCCCTCCAACAATTAATCTTGATGCGCCGGACCCGGATTGCGATCTCGACTATGTTCCCCTCGCGGCGCGTGAAGGCAAAGTGCGCACGGCGCTCTGCAACTGCATCGGCTTTGGGTCGAAGAACAGCGCGCTGGTTGTTCGGAGTGTTTAGCGGCTAAGTTGTTCCAAGCGGGCGACGTCAGCTTTGTCCTGGGGCCTGCCAACGGCAGTCTTATTCTGAATCAGGTGTGACCGCCCGATTACCGGAACTTTCATGGCCTCGATCTCGATTAACAGTTTTTCTCGATCGGCATCCTGGTAATCCACGCCGGTAATCTCGGTGAGAATATCGATACGACCAGGTGCTACACCGAGCTGGACAACATTGCCGGGAGTAATGAAGTCTTGCTTGGACAAGTTTGACAAAGGTGCTCCGAATCTTTGGAGAGCGGCCCAAACGCGATCAGCATTTTCTGACGAAGATTTTATCCAAAGGTCTATGTCACCCGTGGCGCGTGGCAAACCGTGAGCAGCCACCGCATAGGCTCCGACGAGCATGAACTCAACCTTCTCTTCGCAAAACGCGGACAATATGTCGCGGAAGTCTGAGTTCAGCAACTCGTTCTCCTTTGAAAGCCCATGCGTCAACCGTGAGCTGCCACATCATTTGCAAACGTTCGACTGGCGTAGTGCGGGAAAAATCGTCCTGGTCGGATCGATCCTGATCAAGAAGATTCCGAACGCGGATTTCACTAGCTTTAACCGCCATGTTGCAGCCATTATAACATGCGAATATGCAGAGCTTTATCGTAATCAATGTTTGAAAAGTTTCGCGAGCGCAGTCTCGAACCAGAAAATCTCGACAAGGGCACGTACACGCCCGAGGAGTATGAAGGCTGTCTGGTTGAGCTGCGGAGAGTGAACCGTTGGCTGGGCGATGCGAAGACCCTGCAGGATTTGTTCCTGACGGAAATCGAAGCACGAGATCTGCTATCGTTCTCGGTTTTGGATGTGGGCGCGGGCTCAGGCGAGTTGTTGCGCGTCGCGGCAAAATGGGCACGCGAAACCAGTCGCACCGCGCGACTGGTCGGACTCGAACTGAACGAGCGTTCCGCGAAGTCGATCCTTGAAGAGTCGCGAGCGTTTCCCGAAATTCATTCAGTTCGCGCCGATGGGTTGCGGCTCCCGTTCGCCGACGGCTCATTTGATTACGCGATTCAGTCGCTGACGCTGCACCACTTTGACGATGAAGGCGCCGTCCGACTCTTACGCGAAATGGGACGGGTGGCCGCGCACGGAGTATTTGTTATCGATCTTCATCGAACGCCGAGCGCATACTTTTTCTATACGACCCTGGGGAAATTGTTTCTGCATAACCGCCTGCTACGGGAAGATGGTGCGCTGTCGATCTTGAAAGGTTGGAAGGCTGAAGAATTGCAGACGCTCGGACACAAAGCCGGAATGCAAGAGGTGAAAGTTCAGGAGCATTTTCCGGCCCGTTTGGTTTTGACGGGAGTGACTCCCTCTCCCTCTGCGAGAGGGCTGGGGTGACGGTGCACAGCATAGCGAGCACGGCGGCATTAGACTCTATTCCTTTCGCGAGGCTTAGCCTCACGAAAAGGAGATACTTTTTCCGTTCGCCGGTAACTTCGTCCCTCACCTAACCCTCTCCCAAAGCGAGAGGGAACATGTATGCGCATGAATTCCGATTATGACGTAATCATCGCCGGCGGCGGGCCGGCGGGCTCGAGTGCGGCGATTCATCTGGCGTTGCGAGGCGCGCGCGTGTTGCTCGCCGAACAAAAGCGATTTCCCCGGCCAAAATTGTGCGGCGAATTCATCTCGCCGGAGTGCATTACGCAGTTCGAACGGCTCGGCGTCTCGGATCAAATGTTGGCGAGTAGTCCCTCGCCCTTAACCGAAACAGTTTTTTATTCACAGACCGGAGCCAAAGTTTGCGTACCCAGCGACTGGTTCCGCAAGGGCGGAGTCGCGCTGGGGCTGAGTCGCGCGGAGATGGACGAGCGGCTGTTGCGACGCGCTGCGGAAGTCGGCGTCGATGTTCGAGAAGAGACTTCCGTTTCAAGTTTGAATTTAGAGAGCGCCCGGGTCGTGGGTGTGAATCTGAAAACTCAAAACGCTGCAGAACCAGTCAGCGCGCCAATTACGATTGACGCAACTGGCCGCGCGCGCGTGTTGGCCCGCATGGCGGAACGTACTGTTGGGACGCGCTCTCAACAGCGCGAGCTGGTTGCTTTCAAGGCGCATCTTCGAAACACGGGTGTCGCGCACGGCGCCTGCGAAATCTATTTTTATCGCGGAGGCTACGGCGGACTCAACTCCATCGAAAACGGTTTGAGCAATCTATGCTTCATCGTCAACGCGCGCGACGTGCGCCGATGCCAATCGAATGCCGATCGCGTCGTGCGCGAAATCGTCTGTCGTAATCAACGCGCCTCGCACACACTGCGGGAAGCCGTGCTTGCTTCCGATTGGCTGGCTGTTTCACTCGAAGGTTTTGGTCGCCATTCGCCCACGCCGGTCGATGGGCTAATCACAATCGGCGACGCAGCTTCATTCATCGATCCGTTTACCGGCAGCGGGATGTTGATGGCACTGGAAAGTGGCGAACTCGTTGCGAACACCATCATGCGGCGCCAGGCGCAACTGGATGAACTTCGGCTGCAAGCGCTGTCTGAACAGTATCGCGCGGCGTATGAGCGGCAGTTCAACTCACGCCTGCGCCTGTGCTCACTGATTCGCCGGGCGGCCTTTGCGCCGAGCTTCGCCGATTTCGCGATCCGCCTCTTCGGCGCCAGCGATACCCTGCGAAGGCGGGTCGCCCGCGCCACCCGCTCGCAGCCGAAACGAAACTTCTCGTCGGCCCAGGAGTTTAAATAAAGTGGCACGGGCGTCCTGCCCGTGAAATCACGCGCAAGATGCGCGTGCCACGTGGAATGCAGTAGGCCGCTTCAGCACTAAAGCCTTGCCACAATCGCAGTTTTGCGGTACAAACACCGCGCATGTACCTGCTGCAAGTGAGTTCGCCGATAGCGGCGCTTGCTGGTTTTAAAGTGTTCTAAAGCGCGGAACCATCGCCCCAGAAGCCGCGTGCTTGAAACCAAATAGGTCTCTCAAAGTTTTCATATTTGATTCAGTCAGCTTCGACACGACTTCGTAAACGAAGAAGGAGAACCGCAAATGTTTTCTTCCAGTAACTGGCGCCTAGCCTCGATCCGGATTCTATTGATTTGTGCGACCGTGATTTCGTTCGCAGGTGGCGCGATGTCGCAGTCACAATCGAACGCCGCGGACCTGCAGGGCACTGTGCGCGATCCCCAGGGCGCCGCGGTCACGGGCGCAACCGTCACGGCCCGCAATCTGGCCACTAACATCTCGCGTGATGCAACCAGCAACGACGAAGGTGTTTATCAGATTCTTGGCCTGCCTCCCGGCAGCTACGAGGTCACCGCCGAAGCGCAAGGCTTTTCCAAAGCCCGAGTCCCCAGCGTTACTCTAACGATCGGCCAGACTGGTCAGTTGGATATTCCGATGGCAATCGGGGATATCGGCGCTACGGTGAACGTTTCCACGGCTGACGTCGCGCTGGCGGAGACAACAAATACTGCGGTCGCTAACACAATTGAGCAGGTAAGAATTGAGAACCTTCCGATCAACGAACGCAGCGCCACCGGCTTTGCTTTGACGCTTTCTACTGTCGGCCGCGATAACGGACGGCCAATTGGACCGGCGCCGACGTCGGGCCTGAACATCGGTGGCCAGCGCGGAAGATCGACGCAAGTGAGCGTGGACGGCGCCGATTTCACCGACAATTCGATCAACGCCGCACGTTCCACCGTTTCACAGGAAGCCGTGCAGGAGTATCAGGTAGCCACGAATTCATATGCGCCCGAGTTTGGCCGCGCGATTGGCGGTGTCGTCAACGTCGTAACTAAGGGCGGCGGAAACGATTTTCATGGAAACCTCTTTGGTTTCATTCGCCACAAGAGCATTCAAGCCCGGAACGCTTTTGCTCCTGTGATCGACAACGATCCGGGCAAGAAGCCGCCATTCACTCGCGCCCAATATGGATTCACGATCGGCGGTCCGATCAAAAGAGACCGCAGCTTCTTCTTCTTTGCGTTTGAGCAGCGACGCCGGCAGGAATCCGGTTTCTTCACGGGCGACATCGTCGGTGGAGCGACGAGCAGCGTAGGGATCGGCGCTCCGTTTGTGCCAATCACACAAACCTATACGGGATTAACTCCAGCGCAAGCTGCCTTTGTTCAGGCGTCGCTTGCCAGTCTTAACCCGACCCGGATTCAGTATGCAGTCGCATATGCGACGCTGGCGTCGGCGGGAACGCAGACAGCCCTGAACGGGTCGAGCACGCTCGTCAATCTTCTTCCCGGAATTGGCATCCCGCCAGCGACTGTTGTTGGTGGCCGGTTTATTCTGTCGGGCCAACCCGTTCCATTGACGCGGAACTCCGACGGCGAGTTAGTCGCGTTTCGGCCGCTGGCTCAACTACGACGAATTTTCCCGATTTCCGAGGCCTCGACTTACAACTCGTTCCGTTTTGACCACAGCATCAACAAAGACAATCAACTGTCACTCCGCTTCGGTTACAACCCGAGTCGCATTTCGGGCATTCAGGATGAATCGCAGAACCAAACTCTCGGCCAGAACGATTATTCGCGCACCGGGATTCAGGATATCCAGGACACGTCATTCGGAGCATCGTTGTCCAGTGTGTTGCCCCGCCAGATGGTCAACGAACTCTATTTCAATTTTGGTCGGCGCAAAGCAAGCTTCGATTCGCAAGTGCCGAGCATCGCCCATCAAATCGCCGGCACCGGTTTCATCGGATCGAATCCGTTCTCGCCGGTCAACCGCACTGAAACTCGCTTCCAGATTCGCGACAACTTGAGCTGGGTGGTGGGCAATCACACGCTGAAGTTCGGCGCCGACTTTAATTGGATCGACGTCGATGCTCGATTCGAACTGAACTTCCCCGGACTGTTTAATTTCAGTCAGCAGGCAGGCGGCTCGCTCGTAACCGTCGGCGGCGTACCCTGCGACTCGCCGACGATCGCGGCGGCCGATCGCTGCCCGCCGCTGACGCCAATTCAGGCATACGGGCTGGGCTTTCCAAGTGTGTTCATTCAGGGCTTCGGAAATCCCCAGAGTGGTTTGAAGAACAAGCCAATTGCTTTCTTTGCGCAGGATACCTGGAAACTTCACAAGAAGTTCACGTTGAACTACGGTGTCCGCTACGACGTCGAGATCACGGACGAATTCGGACCAACGGCGTTCCGCGACCCGCTGACCGGCATCACTTTGTCTGAGGCTGATGTGCAGGTCGCCCAGGATGGGTTGAATGTGCAGCAGGGTTTTCCGCGGGACAACAACAACATCGCACCGCGCCTCGGTTTCGCATGGGATGTGACGGGTGACAGCAGGACTGTCATTCGTGGGGCAGTGGGCTTGTTCTATGACCACCCGCTCTTGGCAGTTTCATTCAACTCAGACATCGGTGACGGTTCCCAGCAACAGCAATCGACGCTCTTGCCGATCGGAGGTCCTTCGCCGACCGGTCTGTTCAACGCGTTCCAGGTGTTCCACGGCACCGCCATTCCGGGCTTGACTCCCGGGCTCGCGGCGAGTGCGCGTTACCTGAGTGGGTTCCAGCGATTCGATCCCACCACGTTCACCGGTTTCGGTCCGATTCTTCCGTTCACACTGAATGTGAGCAAGGATTTCGAATACCCGTATGCGACGCAGGGTAATTTGACGATTGAGCGTCAAATCGGAAGCAACACGCTGGTCAGCGCCAGCTACATCACGGTGAACGCGCGTCATCTGGGTCATCCACAGGATGTGAATATTGTTCAGAGCGATCTGCTGGTGAATAATTTCAGGCGCTTCACCGCCAACAATCCAGTAGCCTGCGGCGGTCCTTGTCCCGCCACTGGTCGGGCGCCGACCAGCCTGGCAGAGGCTGCTTTCTTTAGCTTGCCTACTGCGAGCGTACCCGGCCTGTACACAGTAGTGATCCCGGGACTGGTCGTGGTCAACGCTACTACCGGTCAACGGATTGTCAGTCCGATCGCCGCGGACTTTTTCCGCAAACTTGGACCAAACTATTTCTTTGTCGCATCGGTAACCGGTGGCGCAGTAAACAAAGCGGCTTTCGACGCCCAACTCGCTGGGAGCTTGCGCACACCAGGACCAATCAATCCTTACGCGGATGTAAACGCGCAGCTGTCCGACGGCAACTCGTCTTACAACGCGATGAATCTGGAATTGAAAAAGCGTTTCTCGAACAACATTCAATTTCTGGCTTCGTACACCTGGTCGCACTCGATCGATGACTCGAGCGATTTGCAGACGCTTCTGAAACCGCAGGACAATACCAACTTCCGCGCTGAGAAATCCGATTCGCTGTTCGATCAACGACACCGGTTCGTGTTCAGTGGCGTCTTCTCGTCGCCTGAAACATGGAGGTCAGCCGGCGGTGTAAGATCGATTTTCCGAGACTTCACGTTCGCGCCGATTATCGAAGTCTCCTCGGGCCGTCCGTTCAACATTCTGGCGGTGGGCGACGCCAACGGAGACTTCCAGAGCACGAACGAGCGACCGACGGTGCGGTCTGACGGGTCGCTGTGCGCGACCGGAGTCGATACGAACTGCTTCCAGGGAATTTTTCCACTCAGCGGATCACTGGGGCGCAACATGGGAATCACGCACAGCTACTTTTCGGTCGATGCGCGCGTGACCCGGCGCTTTCGAATTGGCGAACGGGTGCGACTCGACGTCATCGCTGAAGGCTTCAACTTGTTTAATCGCTTCAACGAAGCCGCCGCGAATCCGTTCTATCAAGTCGTGAACGCTTTCGCGCAACGCAGCGGCAGCAAGTACTACAGCCGCCCGACCGCAGCCTACGATCCACGGCAGTTTCAGTTTGGCATCAAGGTTAGTTTCTGATCTGAACGCCAACCAAGCTAGAGGGCCGGTGCTTAATTGCGCCGGCCTTTTTTTGTTGGAGACATGTTCAGTATCAGAGGCGCAAAATTCGAGCGCAAAAAGCTTTAAGGCTACCATCGTATAAACCCCTAAAAGACTCTTATCAACCAGCCCAAAAGTTTGTTGACTTTTGCAAAAATCCGCACTATCGTCCGCGCCAAATGCAAGGCTGAATCCCGGGCCTGCAAGCGCATCTCGCCGAATTCAGTCTTCACAGACCTTTCGTAATCGGAAGATATCCCAACTAAACCAGCAGGATTGTTTTTGCGTTCTGCCGTAACAAAAGAGGACCACATGAACACCAATCACATACCGCGCCCCTTGCTTGTGGCCGTCCCGAAGTGTGCGTTGACAGTCATTTCCATAGTCGCCCTTGCGATAACTGCAGCGGCGCAGACAAATACGTTTCCTGCCAGTGGTAATGCGGGTGTCGGAACAACAACGCCGGATCAATATGCCAACATCCACATTTCACAAGGACCGAACGCCGGAATGGATATTCAGTCATCCGACACCGCCGGTTGGGCGAGACTGCGTTTCAGGACCAGCACTCGCATTTATGGCTGGTTTGCGGGCGATGCATCCCAGGGGGATGCTCCAAACAAGATTGGACTCTATGACTATACGGCCAACGCCTTCCGCATGATGATCGACAGCTCCGGCAACGTCGGGATCGGGGCGACATCGCCCACCTCACGGCTTCACGTTGGCGGAGCCAGTGACAATCTCTTTGCTGTGGTCGGAACGGGTTCAGGGGCGAGCGACACGGTCGCCCACTTTTCCAGTGCGGTGGGGACTAACCTGATAGTTCGCAGTAACGGCTACATCGGCATCGGTAACGTCTCGCCTTCTTATAAGCTTGATGTCGCCGGGCAGATTCGCTCATCGAGTGGCGGCTTTGTTTTTCCCGATGGCACTGTGCAGGCCACAGCGGCCACAGGTGGAGGAGGAGGCAGCCATTGGTCAAATGCCAGCGGCGGTATTAACTACTCTGCCGGCAACGTCGCCATTGGCACGTCAACTCCTGCGGCACTTTTGGACGTCCGAAACAGCGACGGGTTCTTCTACGCTGGATTCGGTTACGGCGCAAACAAGGAAACGTTCCTTCGAGCAGGAAACTCGACGACCGGAGTCATGCACATTGGCGACCTCAACACGTCGAAAACTCTAATTCAAGAAGGCGGTGGCAATGTCGGCATCGCTACGAACAATCCTACCGAAAAATTGGAAGTCTACGGCAATCTCAAAGTTTCGGACACCGGAAACATCACCGCGGCAGGTACGATCGAGGCCGGAAATATCAAAGCCAAATACCAGGATATCGCCGAATGGGTGCCAACATCAGAGCAACTTCCGCCGGGCACAGTAGTTGTGCTCGACATAACGAAGGTCAACCAGGTCGTTTCCTCAACCGCCGGCTACGACACGCGGGTCGCCGGAGTCATCTCTGAACAGCCGGGTATCACTTTGGGCGAAAGTGGCGAAGGCAAAGTTCTGGTGGCCACCACCGGCCGCGTGCGTGTGAAAGTTGACGCCTCGCGCGGGCCAATCCGGATCGGTGACCTTCTGGTCACGAGCGACATTCCGGGTGTCGCGATGAGATCAGTTCCGTTCGAATTCGCCGGACGTAAGATGCACATGCCGGGAACAATCATCGGCAAAGCGCTCGCGCCATTGCCAAAAGGCCGGGGCGAGATTCTGGTGCTGCTGAGTTTGCAATGAGCCCCGGCGTCCAGCCGATCAGGGAGCCGCATTAGCAACTTGAGAGTCAGCCATGCGTAAACAAAAAGCGATTTTTGCAGCAGTATTCACGCTGATTGCAGTCGTTTCGACGCTGGTTGTCACCATCTGGCTTAAACGCGGCACAAATTCAGCGCCCCCGCCGCGAATCGAGGTGATCCAAATAACAATTCGCCCCACTGGATTTGAACCCAGCGACCTTCAACACCCAAGCCAGCCTTTCCTTTTGTCCCTTGATAATCAGAGCGGGTTGGACAACCTGACCTTGGAAATGTACCGGGAGGCTGGACCCAGCCACACCCGGATTTACGAGTCGAAGCTGTCATTGAGATCTCTTCGAAAACGGGAGATCCAGGATCTCGAGCCCGGCAATTACGTTTTGAAAGAAGCAAATCACCCGAACTGGGCATGCCGGATAACGATAACGCCGAAGTAGTTTTCCGTTCAGCTGAAATTAGAGGCCTGTAATGAACCGAACACCCCAAAGGCGAGACGCACAGAGGATCCACACCTTCGTTCTGTCTCCCGTAGCATGGCTCAACGTTGTGATGCTGATAGCGGTTCTTGGCGTCAATGTGATGGCTCAGAACAACAGTAATACCGATGGCGCCACTCCTATGTCGCTCACACCAGGGTCGCCCGCGGGCTCATATGCGCTCTCCGGCTTCGACAATATCAACTTATTCAACGGCAACCTGAATTTTCACTTGCCTCTGCTTTCTGTGAACGGCCGGGGAGACGCGCGAATGCAGATCACCTTGCCGATTGAGAAACGCTGGCGCGTCGGATCTTTTGTTGCTCCTATTTTTGCGCCCAACGCTGGGGACACTATTTATTGGGCTGAGTCGAATTGGTGGTCCGGCCTGAAGCCGGGCTACGGCCCCGGAGTTCTTCACGGTCGAGTTAGCTACATGCCCGCTCCGTTTTGTGACTTTTCTAATCAGACCTCAGGAAGCGGAGGCCGCATATTAACTCGGCTGACCTTCACTACGCCTGACGGCACTGAATACGAGCTTCGCGATCAAGCCACAGGAGGCAAACCAATAGATCACAATTCACCGTGCGTTCAATGGGGTGCTTCGCGCGGTCAGATCTTCACCTCGGCCGATGGGACGGCTGCGACTTTTATTTCGGACACGACGATTTACGACAACGCGTGGGCCCAGGGAGAAGACTACTCGGTGTTCTATCCGACCGGATTCCTGGTTTTGAGGAATGGCACGCGCTATCGAATCGAAAACGGCCTGGTGAAGTGGATGCGCGATCGCAACGGGAACAAGTTGACTTTTGCTTATGATAACCATGAAGACCCGCAGTACGTTCCCGCGAATCGCGTCATTGCCATCACGGACTCACTCAATCGCCAAGTGACCGTAACCTATGATGTCCAGGAGCAGCCTTACGGGCTCTGCGACAAAATCGCCCTGCACGGCTTCGGCGGAGCACCCCGGACAATTCGTGTCTGTCGCACGAACCTGGGCAATGCATTGCGCGCGGACGCGAACCTGCAAACCGATCTGCAATTGTTCCCGCAGTTCAATGGTTCGTGCAGCACCTGCACCTTTGACCCGCCGGTGACTTCGGCGGTCTGGCTGCCGGATGGCCGCGCTTATCGTTTCTATTACAACAGCTACGGAGAACTGGCCCGCGTTCTGTTACCGACCGGTGGCGCTCACGAATATGACTATGCCGCCGGCCTGACGAACGGCCCCGCCAGCGGCGCCTGGTTGGCCGGTCATGCGGCTTCATCATCTCAGGCAGACTCGCTGTATCGTCGCGTGGTTGAGAAACGCATTTATACCGAAGGGAGCGTGCTCGTAAACCGAAGTCGCTTCAGCCGACCGGAAAGCATGTTCGGATGCTCAGGATCGAATTGTGTCCAGACGAGCGGATTCGTGGACCTTGATAACCTAGGGCCTTCAGAAAATCTCCTTACTCGCACGCGACACTATTTTTACGGCGCTGCGGCCGACTATCAGGACTGGAGCCAGGACGGCTATCCAAAATGGCGGACCGGCAAAGAACACAAAACGGAATCGATCGATAGTGACGGCGTCACGGTTTTGCGGCGGACCACACAATCCTGGCAGCAGCGCGCCCCGGTAAGCTGGTGGAGTTCCTTCTGCCCGATGTGTTCGTCTAATCCTGACGAAGAGCCCGCCAACGACCCCCGGATCAGCGAAACTCAGACTGAACTCACAGATACTTCTCCCGTCTTAGTCTCGAAGCGGATCATCGGCTACGACAACTCCGTTCCTTTCAATAACCAGAACAGTGTGAAGGAATACGATTTCGGCGATGGCGAACCGGGGCCGCTCGTGCGGGATACACGCACCACCTTTATTACGTCGCCCACTTACACCAACACCAGTGTCAGGCTGTTAAGCTTGCCCCAACAGATCTCGATTTGGGATGGCGAGGACAAGGAGCGCGCGCGCACAGATTTCGAATATGACAACTACGTTTCCGACCCCGGGAATTTTCATGCGCCTTTGATGCCACGCGGCAGCATCAGCGGCCAGTGCGACGGCACAACACAGAATTGCCCGAACGGTCCGAATTTTGGGGCGCAGGATTACGTGACCCGCGGAAATGTTACGAAGCTAACGCGCTACCTGTTACATCCCAGCGGCAACGGAAGCGTAATTGGCGCGGTCGCCAGTCACTCGCACTACGACGTGGCCGGAAACGTGGTGAAGCTGATCGACCCACGGAGCACTGTCGCAAATCTCATCGCGACCACCGTCCACTTTGATGATCGCTTCGGCGCACCTGACGGTGATGCGCGAAACAACAGTGGCGCCACGGAACTCAATAACGCCGGGCAGTACAGCTACGCGTTTCCCACTTTGACGACCAACGCGCTCGGACACACCGCCTACACTCAATTTGATTTCTATCTAGGACTGCCGGTGGACGGCGAGGACGCCAACGGCATTGTCTCGAGCGGAATCTACAACGATCCGCTCGATCGACCGAAGCAAGTGATTCGCGCAGTCAACGGTGGAGCCAACGTAAAAAGCCAGACAACTTTCACCTATGACGACGTAAACCGTCTCCTCACGACTACGAGCGATCAAGACAGTTATGGAGACAACATTCTGAAGACCGAAATTTCCTACGATGGTCTGGGCCGCGCGACTGAGCAACGACAGTTTGAAACCGGCGCGAACTACATCGCGGTCCAAACTCAGTACGACGCGTTGGGACGCGCCTTTAAAACCTCAAATCCGTTTCGTCCGTGGCAAGGCGAGAGTGCGATCTGGACCACAACTGGCTTTGACGCGCTCGGACGGGTGACCACCGTCACCACGCCGGACAATGCGATGATGGTTACTTCATATTCCGGCAACACCCTTACGGTGAGCGATCAAGCGGGGAAGCAACGAAAGAGCGTTACCGACGGCTTGGGACGATTGGCGCAAGTCGTGGAAGCCCCGAATGATCCAAACTTTCACTACCTGACGATTTATGCTTATGACGCGTTGGACGATCTTCTGACCATCACCCAGGGAACGCAGACACCGCGGAGTTTCACTTATGACTCGTTGAAGCGGCCCACCTCAACCTGGAACCCGGAAAGCGGCACCATCAGTTATCAGTACGACAACAACGGCAACGTAATTCAGAAGACAGACGCGCGCGGAATCGTGACCAGCTTTCTGCCCTACGACGCGCTCAACCGCCCGACTACGAAGAACTACTCGGATGGCACTCCGAGCGTGACCTACAGTTACGACTCGACGAGCATCTCAAATGGTAAAGGGCGCTTGGCTTCGGTGACTTCAAATGTTTCGACTTACAGCTACAGCGGCTACGACGGGATGGGCCGGCCACTCGGGGGCACGCAGACGATTGGGTCACGCGATTATTCCATGACCAGTACTTATGACCTGGCGGGACACGTTAAGACTTTGGGATATCCCTCAGGTCGTGGAGTGACATACAACTACGACAATGCCGGGCGGCTGGCAGATAAGGACTCACAGAATCTGGCGTTCACCGGCAACCTCGGCGGCACCGCGCGCAATTATGCGACGGGCATCGCCTATGCTAGTAACGGTGGATGGACACGCGAGACCTTCGGTACGGATACGCTGCTCTACAACAAGCGGCATTTCAACGTGCGGCAACAGCTTTACGACATGCGGGTCTCGACCGTCAATGACGAGTTCAATTGGAACCGCGGGGCGATTGTTAACTATTACTCGCTGTCCAACTTTGGCTTTGGCACGAGCGGCGCGGACAACAACGCAAATCTGTACGTGCAGCAGCATTGGGTCCCGAATGACGATGCGATCAGCAGCCACACCTTCATGCAGCAGAATTATGATTATGATGCAGTGAATCGGCTGAAGTGGGTGGGTGAATATCAGAACGGCACGACCCCGACCGGCGGCCAAAACTACGGCTACGATCCCTATGGCAATCGCACCTTGACGGGCTCGGGAACCGGCATCAATAACCTGGCGTTCGAAGTTGAAACGGCCACGAACCGCTTGCTGGCGCCCGGTGATTTGGGTTTGCCGGATACTTCGAGACGCATGCAATACGATCCGGCCGGCAATCTGAAGACCGATACTTATACCGGTCAGGGCGGGCGCACTTACGATGCTGAAAACCGCATGATTACCAGCGCCGGGACCTCGCCCGCAATCTATGCGTACGATGCGGCCGGTCATCGAGTGAAGAGAATTGTGGGAACGACTGAGACGTGGCAGGTTTACGGCCTCAGCGGCGAATTGATTGCCGAATACGCGGCGGACAACGCGGCGGCGACTCCGCAGAAGGAGTATGGCTATCGGAACGGAGAGTTGCTGATCACCGCCACGATCAATACCGCCGGCTGGGGACCGCCTCCCACCTACACTGGACCCAATCCACTCTCGACCGGCGATCCAATGACGCTCGAGAATTTGACTGAGTTACGCACGGCGGTGAATCAACTGCGGCAGCATGCGGGATTGCAGCCGTTCAACTTCACGGTCGATCCGAATCCCGAGCGTAACGTAACCACGCTTAAGGCCGATCACATTCGACAACTGCGCACGGCCGTGGAACAGGCGCGCTCTGCCCTGGGACTTTCGACGGGCGGTTATGCCCACCCGACGCTGACGGAGGGTGTGAGCTCGATTTTTGCGATCGACTTTCAGGAGCTGCGCAATCAGATCTCGTCGGCCTGGAACAATGGGACAGGCGGGGTTGATATTCGCTGGCTGGTCACCGATCAGTTGGGGACGCCGCGAATGATTTTTGATCAGAGCGGAAGCCTGACGGTGACGGACCAGAATGGCAACTACGTCAGCGGCATGACTCGGCATGATTACTTGCCTTTCGGCGAAGAATTGTTTGCCGGCTCGGGTGGACGTACGACGGGGAAAGGGTACGCCGTCGGCGATAATGTGCGGCAAAAGTTCACGCAGAAAGAGCACGATCCCGAAACCGGCCTGGATTACTTTGGGGCCAGGTACTACTCGGGCCAGATGGGACGCTTCACCACTCCCGATCCGTTTATGCCAAGTGCCGAAGTTACCGACCCGCAAACCTGGAATCGCTACTCGTACGTGCTCAACAATCCGCTTAGATTTGTTGATCCTCTGGGTCTGTCTTACGAAGACTTGAGCGAAGAACAGCGAAGGGTGTTCAGCACTTACGCTGCGAAGCACAACGATGGCGGAAAGCTCACTGATGCGCAGGTTTATGCAACCCTGGACGAGTCACAAATGACAACCTTCGAGTCCATTACCCAGGCGCTTGAAAAAACAACGTTAACGAACGATAAGAATGGGAAGAGCATGGGAAACGCCTTGAGTTTAGTAGCCAGCGTGGATGAGATCGTCGGAGAAAACGTTGGCGGGAAGACCCACCATAGACTTTATGTCAACCTGACAAGCGCCGCCGTCGGCACCCTGGAGAAAGCTAAGGAATTTGGTGGAGGGCTTTTCAATGGTTTGGCGGCGGATCACAAGAGATTTGGAAAGGATGGCAGTGTGATCACCGAGTTTTCAGATAATGTGCGTCAAGGCGGAGGGAAACCAAGCATCCAAATATCGTACGCAAAGGATCGAATCCAGGCGGACATTGACATAGATTATCGCGGGCTCGGTTCAGGCCACACTAACCATTACAACTCTGACGTGCGCCAGGTCGGGCCAGAGAAAAAGGGCGGTGCGCCTATCAACAACTACCAACTCCACGTCGATCGATGGCCCGGTTTGCGTCAATGGTGGCAGCAAAAGACTCGGTCCAACGACTACTATAAAGGAAAGAGTAAGACTTAAGAGCGATATGAAACTAATCTCACGAACTCTACTAGTTTCTTCACTAGTATTGGCTTCGGCCGCTGTGGCTACCAGCGATCGCTCAATCGCTCATAATGCCGCTTTGAAGCGGAGCTCTATTAGAGAACACGGCGCGGTCAAAGGGCGAAACATCGACGAGGACACCAAAGTGAAGGACACGCTTGAGTCGCTTATTGATCTCATCTTTAAAGAGCGAAAAGTGAGAGACGCCTTCGAGCGATACTTTCTCTTTTCTAATTTGTCTTCTGAACAAAAGCGTATGATCGATCCCACTAGCTTGCACTATTCGGACGAAGTTGCGGCGTTAGATGCAGGAACTGTGGCGCGCATTTTTTCTACGGGATGGGACTACGAATATCAGAGCGTGGTGCTTGCTTTGGGGATGAAGCCGCTTTCTGACTTTGAAGAGGCAGTCGAGCAAGCTGGCAGCGAAGTTGATAATGAGCGTAAGAGAATCTTGCGTCGACGAGGTCTTAGTGAGGAGGACTTCTATACTCTTCTTGATCGAAAAGCTGTCAAGGACCGCAAGGTATTAGAGAACGACTTGACCACTCTTGAGCTTATCAACGCCGATATCGATCGCTTCATCGCGCAACGAACGAATCATGCTGTCCTTAGCCAGAACCTTTTGGAGATGAAAACAAGCCTCAGCATAAATAAGGTTAACCGAGCTGGTTGCGTCGTCTATGCCGTCAAAATCAAACCAATATTCACAGTAGTCTTTATCAAGGAGAATCACGGGACGAAGATGATTAGCTTTGGCGATACTAATTGAGTTTCCCCGGGAGAACGCGCCTGGTCTTCGTTAATACTCACTTCCTGCAATTGTTAATGGTCCGACAAGGAACAATTTCAAAATCCTGTCAGTGGGTCCTTATGACCGGAGATGGTGATTTCTTACCGCGTCAGGCAATCCAGGTAAACCGCTCCGCGTGGCCGCGCATCCGAATACGAGACTTTTCTCTCCTCTTGTTAGTTTCCGCCGAAATCTGAAAGAATCAGGCCCATGTATCGAACCCTTTTGCTTGTAATCGCCGCGATGATCGCCTTGGCTGCTGCCGGTTTAACGGCGGCACAATCCCGGCCACGGCGGGTGAAGCCACCCGAAACCCTTCTGGGGCCAGAGCCGACCCCCGCTCCGGCAACGAACAAGAACGCGCCGCTGCTCGACGTGAAAGCCACGAAGCCAGTTGGCGCCGCTCCCGTTTCGACCGACACCACTCACGCGTTTCAGTTGTTTCAGCAGAAACAGTACGCCGCCGCGGCTAAAGAGGCGAAAGAGATTGCCGCCGCCGATCCAACAAACGCTGAGGCGTGGAAGCTCGCCGGCTTTTCAGAATTCTATTTGAAACAATACGCCGAAGCCGCCAGCGATTTGCAGAAGGCCCTGGATCTTCAGCGCGCGGCGAAAGAAGAAGATCCGAACACCGTCGATGCGCTCGCGGAAAGTTACGTGCTCGCCGAGCGTTTTGAACAAGCGCTGCCGTTGCTGAATTCGATTATTAGTCGACCAGGCAAGACTCCCGATCCGTTGTTTCTCTACTATCGCGGCCTCGCGGAATTCAAGACCGGGAAGACTGCTGACGCAGAAAAGTCTTTCAACGCCGCCGTCAAGGCCAACCCACGCAACACTGCTTCGCTTTTTTATCTCGGCCGGATGGCGTATGAACGGAAGGATTTCGATGCAGCGATCGCGTGGCTCAACCGCGCCACGACGAGCGACGCTCGATTGGCCGATGCGTGGTCGCTTTTGACGTATTCATATTTGAATCGTGGCACCGCGGCTTCAGGCCCGAAAGCGGAAAGTGACTTTTTGTCGGCCATTCGTGCCGGTGAAACACTTGCACGTCTGCGACCGGATGAGAACTCAGCCGCGCTGCTGGCCCAGGCTTTGATTCGCGCGCAACAGTACCCGCGCGCGGCTACGGTGCTTGAACCGTACGCCACGAAGCCAGACACGAAAAGCACGACTTTGTACCTGCTCGGCGTGTCACATACGCAGACGAAGAACTATCCGAAAGCGATTCTCGCGCTCGAGCGAGCTGCTGAAAAAACGCCGGACGACGTGAACATCTATCGCATGCTCGGTTACGACTACGAGGTTTCGAAGCAATACGGGAAAGCGCTGGTCGCGTACGAACGCGGACTGAAGCTGGCGCCGAACGATCCGGATTTGAAGGAATCTGCCGAGCGCGTCCGTCCCTTTGCAAAAACCTGAGGCTGCATTAGCATCTGTCGCATGAAAACAAGTCGCGCGTGCTGGAGTCTTGCGCTCCGATTTTCAATCGCCGTCGTCGTGCTCGGGTTCTGTTCAAGCGCCGTTAGGGCCGCATCGTGGCAGGGGCTCGAACCGTTTAAGTCGCGTCGCGGCGACGTGCTGCAAGCGTTAGGAAAGCCACTCAGCGACCCTTTTGGCGGTCCGCTTACATTCCAGATTCTCGGCGGTACGGCGTCGGTCAGCTTTGTCGATGCGAATTTTGTCCGGACCAAAAAGCTGCAACCAGAGCTCGAAGGAACTGTTCTGCAAATCATCCTTCAGCATGAACGTTCCTCTGATACCCCGGACTCGATGGGTTTGCTAAAGAATCGTGGCTTTACACGCGAAGAAGCTAAGGATGCGCTGATTTTTCGAAACCTGAAGGAAGGGGTTGTCTACACTTTTCTGAACGGGAAACTCAAGACAACGCGCTACACCTTTTCGGAAAGTCAGATTGGCCGCGCGCGCGGACGGTGATCTCTGGGCGGACCGGTGGCAACTTCAAAGACGTGTAGCGCGTCTTTAAAACCAGACGTCCAGACAACTCGACCGGGAGATTCTCCACACATGCTCAAAAAGCACGTTTTTGCTGCCTTTCTCGCGCTTTTCTTCATAGTCAACGCTTCGCCGGTTGCGGCACAACGGCCGCGGGCGGCTGACGATGATCCAAATAAGGTTGTGACACCGCCGCCTCCGGCCCCACCAACCGTCAAGGCCAAGTATGAAGGCGGAGTGTTTGGTTACACCAAGAAAAAGACCGGCACCCTCACCATCGACAGCGCTAATAATCGGCTGGTGTTCAGCGACGGCAAGGGCAAGGAAATGTTTCACATTCCGTTTGGCTCAATCACCGGGGCGTACGGCGATTCTCACTACAAGCAACCCGCCGCAGCCACAGTCGTGAGCCACGTGCCTTTTTACGGCATACCCGCCAGCTTCATCAAAACCAAGGTGCGTTACCTGACGATCCAATACGATGATCCCGATAGCAAGGCCGCGGGCGTCACGAGCTTTCGATTGGACAACAAACAGCTCGTCGATTCAGTTCTCTACTCCGTCGCTACCCAAGCCGGCTTAAAGAAGCGCGGCGACATCTACGTTCGCAAGAAAGAGTAAACTTTCTCTTTCTTCAAGGTCCGACCACTAACTTCCCCGGTAGAGACTTCGTCTCCTGTTGCGGTACAATCACGCCTTATCAAATGCAGGAAATCTGTACCAAGACCGAAGAGTTAGCTAACGGGATTCTTCAGGGAGCGGGCTTCGACCTGCGCGCTTCCGCCGCGGAATCCGAACAAGGATGCCTGCTCTCATTCGACGGGCCCGACAACGGTCTATTGTTAAATCAAGGCGGCGAGTTGCTGGATGCGCTCCAACAGATTTTGAATCAGGCGTATGGACGCGACTTGCCGAAAGGCCAAAGGATCGTCTGCGACGCCGACAATTTCCGGGCGGCACGCGAAGCCGAGTTACGCGCCATGGCGCAACACGCCGCGCGGCAGGTTCGGTCCACATCGTCGTCGTTCGTGTTTGGCCCAATGGATTCGAATGAACGCCGCGTGATTCATCTCACGTTAGCCGAAGAGTCCGACCTCTACACCGAATCCATCGGTGAAGGTAACGCTCGCCGCCTGCGCGTCAGTCTCAAGGTAGCCGCGAGTCCGTCTTAGGTTTTCCCTCCGCCGGTTTCCGATGAGTTTCCAAGTTGATTCGATCGTGGCTTTATCCACGCCGCCGGGGCGCGGTGGGATCGGCGTCATCCGCGTCAGCGGACCTGCTTCTTTGTCGATTCTTCGCCGCATGACGAATCCAGAGCTGGTCGATCCAGAGCCAAACTACATGACGCTGCGGGACGTGGTCGATCCGTTTTCACGTGAAGCCCTGGACCACGCACTCGTCTGCTATTTCAAAGCGCCGCATTCATTCACCGGCGAAGACGTTGTTGAGTTTCATTGCCACGGCTCGCCCGTTTTGTTACGACGAATCATCGACAGCATCCTGGGCCTCGATGCGCGTCTGGCAAACCCCGGAGAGTTCTCGTTGCGCGCGGTCATGAACGGCCGTTTGCAACTAAGCCAGGCAGAAGCCATCCGCGACTTGATCGACGCGCAAACCGATTCAGCGGCGCAACAAGCCACGCGACAACTGGCCGGCGAGATCTCACATCGCCTTCAACCAGCGAAGGAACAACTGCTCAAGATCATCGTGCGGCTGGAATCTTCACTCGAGTTTGTCGAAGATGATTTGCCTCGACTTGAGAGACACGAGATTGAACGCTCGCTCGAATCGCTACGCGCCGACTTCCAATCATTGGCGAGCACTTTTGCTCGTGGACAACTGCTGCGCGATGGTTTAACGGTCGCTCTCGTGGGTCGGCCGAATGCCGGTAAGTCTAGTCTCTTCAACAGGTTACTGGGACACGAGCGGGCTATTGTGACGCCGATTCCCGGCACCACACGCGACACGATTTCTGAGCCGATCGGACTGGATGGCGTCCCCGTCACGCTTGTCGACACAGCTGGCATGCGCGCGACGACGGAAGAGATTGAATCAATCGGAGTTGATCGGACGCGGCGCGCCGCCGCTGATGCGGATTTGCTGATCGTTGTGATCGACGGTTCCAAACGGACGAACGAAGAAGACGCGACGGTGCTCGAGCAGGCGGCGAGTAAGACTCACGTGATCGCCCTGAACAAGAGTGACCTGCCAACTTTTTCAAACGACTTGGTTGGCGATCGCTTGCAGACAAATGGTTCGCCCACTCCGACCGTGTCTGTCTCAGCCGCCACCGAAGCAGGACTCTCAGATCTGCGAGCAGCCATCCTCAAACCTTTCGTTAACGGTAACGGCGCCGGCGAAGGTTTGATGATCACCAACGCTCGGCATCACGACCTTCTGGTGCGCACGATGAATTCGATTGCATCGTCCGAAGAACTCATTCGGAATGATGCGAGCGAAGAGATCGTTTTGATTGGTCTGCATAACGCATTAAGATTCATCGGTGAGATAACCGGCGAGACAACGACTGAAGAGATACTGGGACAGATCTTCTCGACGTTTTGTATCGGCAAGTAAGCGCGAGTGACTTTACGGAAATGATCTTCGACGAAGCTTTTGATGTAATCGTGATTGGCGCCGGGCACGCCGGCTGTGAAGCTGCGTCGGCCGCTGCGCGTCTGGGCGCGAACACTGCACTCCTCACGCTCAACCTGGATCTGATCGGACAGATGTCCTGCAACCCCGCGATCGGCGGAATCGGCAAGGGACATCTCGTTCGAGAAATCGATGCGCTTGGCGGAATCATGGCGCGCGTCATCGATCGAACCGGCATTCAGTTTCGTCTGCTGAATCGTTCTCGCGGGCCGGCGGTCCAGGCGCCGCGCGCGCAAGCTGATCGCACCCTGTATCGAGTCGAGATGCGGCGCACGCTCGAGGCGACACCCAACCTTAGTCTCAGACAGGGACTGGTAACCGATCTGCTCGTGGTTGGAGATCGAATCTGCGGAGTTGAATTGCAGGACGCGCGACGACTGGGGGCGAAGGCGGTAATCGTCGCCACGGGCACGTTCTTGAACGGCAAGATTCACACGGGTCGTAAGACGTACGCCGGCGGTCGCACCGGCGAACCTGCATCGACCGAATTGCCCGCCGCTCTGCGTCGCCTCGGATTTCCGGTCGGAAGACTCAAGACCGGAACGCCCCCGCGAATCGACGGCCGTACCATCGAGTGGGACGCGTTTGAACCGCAACCGCCCGATGAACGGCCGGTCCCCTTCTCGTTTTCGACTGACGAAATCGAACAGGAACAGCTGAATTGCTATCTCGCTTATACGAACCAGGAGCTCCACGAGAAGATTCGCGCCAACCTACACGAATCGCCCCTTTACTCCGGCGCCATTCAGGGAATAGGCCCGCGGTATTGTCCGTCCATCGAAGACAAGGTCGTAAAGTTCCCTGAGAAGACTCGTCATCAACTGTTCGTCGAGCCGGAAGGCTTTAACACGAACGAGGTTTATCTGAATGGGCTCTCGACGTCACTGCCGGCTCAGCTTCAGCAAGAGATCGTCAATTTGATTCCGGGCATGGATGAGGCGCAAATCATCCGCCCCGGCTATGCGATCGAATATGACTTTGTTGACCCGAGAGAACTTTCGCCGTTTCTGGAAACCGCTCGGCTTAAGGGACTCTTTTTGGCTGGGCAAATTAACGGAACGACTGGATATGAAGAGGCAGCTTGCCAGGGACTGATTGCCGGCATCAACGCCGGGCTCGCGGCCACGGGTCGCCCGCTATTTCGGGTTCAGCGGGAAGAGTCTTACATCGGCGTCTTGATTGATGACCTGATAACACAGGGTGTCGACGAGCCGTACCGAATGTTCACGTCACGGTCTGAGAATCGGCTCGCGCTGCGTCATGACAACGCGGACGCGCGACTCGAACCGAAAGGTCGCGAGCTGGGCCTGGTTGGAGATGGTGAGTGGGAACGATTCAACCAGAGGCGTGACGGCTTGGCGAAAGCCCGTGAACTACTGGCTGCGACAAAACTCCGTCGGACAGATCCAGCGTACTTGGATATGTCCAGGCTGACGGGTCAGGATCTTGGCGACTCAATTACCCTGACGCAACTCGCACTCAGGCCAAACGTCACCCGAGAACACATTGTCGATTTGCTCGCTTCGTCTGAACGGGCAGCCGTCCGCCCACGCGATGTCGAGACGGCACTCGCTGACTACCTGTACGCCGGCTATCTCGACTCGCAGAATCAGGCATCGCGTCGATTGCGTCAGCACGATGCGATGTCCATTCCCGAGAGTCTTTCCTTCAAAGCAGTAGGAAGCCTGTCGCACGAGATGATCGAGCGGCTTGAGCGCATGCGGCCCCGCAACTTTGGCGACGCGAGGAAGATTCCCGGGCTCACACCGGCAGCTCTTTCAAACCTACTTGTTTACCTCACCGCGGCCCAACAGCGGCCTTCCGCTTGAATCAGCTTTCGGTGCGTTCCAGGTCGCCGCCCCGAAAACGTACCCCGTAATTCGACTCATCGCCGCAAGATATCACTCTGCCACGGGACCGTTTGACATGTTTCACGTGCCACGTTTTTGGCAAGTCGGCGCACGTTTCACGTGCCACATCTTTCGTAACTTGACCCCGCTTGGCCGGGAAATTGTGTTAATGTGTCACCTTACATTTGTCGGCGGTCGGCAGTCAGATGGGGAAAATACTAGCCATTGCTAACCAGAAAGGTGGCGTCGGTAAAACGACGACGGCCATCAATCTGGCTGCGGGTCTCGCGAAGGCTGGTAAGCGCACTTTATTGGTCGACGTCGACCCTCAGGCAAATGCGACGTCCGGACTGGGCATCGCCCGAGAATCTATCCATCGCAACGTCTATCACGCATTGATCCTCGGTGACGAACTCCGCAGTCTAATCGTAAGAACTGAATTTGGAGTTGACCTCGTTCCTTCGGACCGAAACCTCGCGGGTGCCGAAGTCGAGATAATTGAGCTACCGGAGCGCGAGTACCTTTTGGCGAGATCGCTCGAACCGATCAAGAGCGACTACGACTACATCGTTCTTGATTGTCCGCCGGCACTAAACCTTCTCACGGTTAATGCCCTCGCGGCGGCTGATTCTCTCCTCGTTCCGATTCAATGTGAATACTATGCGCTGGAAGGCGTCACCGCGCTTTTCAACACGCTGACATCGATTCGTCGTGCGGTGAACCCGACGCTCAAGATTGAGGGGCTGCTCCTGACGATGTACGACGACCGAATCAATCTCTCCTCCGCGGTCGCCGCGGACCTCAGGAGCTTTTACGGCAATCTGGTTTTGGAGACGCTGATTCCGCGGAACGTTCGTCTGGCAGAGGCACCGAGCCATGGTATGCCGGTGATTCACTACGACCCGCGCTCGCGCGGCGCCGAAAGCTATTTGCAGTTGACACAGGAGGTTCTAACGCATGAACAGGAAACCGTTGGGGAGGGGCCTGAGCGCCCTGATCTCCACAGCGCCGTCGCCGCAGGATAACGAGGAGCTTCGCGAGATCGAGATCGATCTGATTACGCCTGGTGAACAGCAACCCAGGACCAGCTTCGACGAAGCCAAACTCCAGGAGCTTGCTCAATCAATCCGCGTCAGTGGCATCATTCAGCCGCTGCTCGTAAGAAGGCGCGGCGGCCGGTTTGAGTTAGTCGCCGGGGAAAGGCGATGGAGAGCTGCTCAACTTGCCGGCCTCAGCCGCGTTCCGGCCATTGTTCGCGAGATAGCTGATGAGAACCTCCTGGAGTTAGCTCTAATCGAGAATATCCAACGCCAGGAACTGAATGCGATCGAGGAAGCGAATGCCTATAAGAGACTCATCGAGTCGCTCGGACTAACGCAAGAGGAAGTTGCGAGTCGTGTCGGCAGGGACCGCACCTTCATCACGAATTACCTTCGCATCCTCAAGCTGCCAACCGAAATTCAGTCGCTTCTCGAACAGGAGAAACTGACCTTCGGTCACGCGCGCGCGCTTCTTGGAATCTCGGATCCTCACCTTCAACGCCGCTTCGCTCAAAGGATATGTAAGAACAATTGGTCGGTGAGAGAGACGGAAAGCCGAATCAGAAACTTAAGCAGGCAGGAGCAGCTGTCGTCGGCACCACTACCGCAACTCGCAGATCCGAATGTGCGTGCCGCCGAGGCAAAGCTACGGAGGCGCTTGGGAACTCAGGTGAGGATCGTCTCTGCCAAGGCTGGCGCCGCTGGTCGGATTGAGATTGAGTTCTACAGCGCGGAAGATCTGAACCGACTCTACGACCTTTTGGTTACGTCCGAACAATCGCTTGCGACAACTGCCTCTGGTTCAAGCTCTTTTTAGTATGCGTTCTGCTAGTAAGTACAATCACTTTCCAGACCGACAACTCACCAGTAAAAACAGATCTAACAGGAGCGCCGTCGCCGACTAACCTGAAACCACAAAGGATCGGGATTGCGTCTGTGTCAACCCTCTTGGTGCCACGGAAATTCTTGCGTAGGCCTGAACGAATCGGAGGGCTCTGAAAGTTCCTGTCTGTTTTCCTTGCCTCAACTTTTCGCGCTGTGTTAGGTTCGCCCTTCGAAACAATCGACCGCACGACTTAGCCCCGCAAGCCACTATTGTTGTACTAAGTAGTGCTCATTATTTCCCTCCATGTATACAGGACATCAAGACGCCCAGTGGCGACCATTCTTTCAGGCTGTCGAGCGCAGACTGGGTGAGCAGGCATTCCAGACATGGTTTCGACCGTTGCGCCTTCAGCGCAATCTTGACGACAGGGTCCTCCGAATCGCGGCGCCGAATGACGTGGTGCGAGACTGGATACTGTCCAAGTATGCTGACACCCTCGAACAGTCGCTAAACGAGTCGCAAATGGGAGCGCTGCGGATCGAATGGGCAAGCGACCCAAAGACGACCGCGGCCCCGAGCCCGGAAACAGCGTTCGTTCGACCCAGCGAACAGACGATTATTCCGCAAGTCGCACCACCGACCGAAGACTTTTTCCCGGAAGCCGGCAACCTCAACGAGAAATACACTTTTCCAAATTTCGTCGTCGCATCGTGCAATCGACTGGCACATGCTGCCGCGCTGGCCATTGCAGATTCCCCTGGAAAAACTTACAACCCGCTTTATCTGTACGGCGGCGTTGGTCTCGGCAAGACGCACTTGATTCAAGCTGCGGGCCACGCGATCCGCGCGGCCAATCCCAATCTGCGGATTGCCTACCTATCGCTTGAGCGGTTCATGAATGAGTTGATCAGCGCGATCCGTTACGGCTACGACAAAACTAATGCTTTTCGTGAGCGATACCGCAGTATTGATGTTCTGCTAATCGACGATGTGCAATTCATCGCCGGAAAAGAGCGGACCCAGGAGGAGTTTTTTCACACCTTCAATGCTCTGTACGATCGCCAGAAGCAGATTGTGCTTACGTCAGATTGTCCGCCTCGAGATATCCCGGAAATCGAAGAGCGCCTGCATTCGCGCTTTGAGTGGGGATTGATTGCAGACATAGAGCCGCCTGATCTTGAAACCAAAGTGGTGATCATTAAGCGTAAAGCCGAAGCGCATCGCGTTAATCTTCCGGACGACGTCGCACTGCTACTGGCGCGACGCAGCAAGCACAACATCCGCGAACTCGAAGGCTCGTTGATTCGTCTGCTCGCGATGTCATCACTTCGTGGCGTTCCGCTGACGAAGACTCTGGCCGAGGAATCGTTTCGAGGTGTCTCTAATCAACCGATCGAACACGAAGTCTCGATCACTCGAATTCAACAGCTAGTGGCGCAGCATTATAAAATCGACGTGGAAAGTCTGAAGGCTCGTTCGAATGTTCGACAGGTCCTATTGCCGCGACAGGTTGCCATGTACTTGTGCAAGAGGTTGGCGAAGAAAAGTTATCCCGAGATCGCCAAGCATTTCGGTGGCAAGCACCACACGACTGTGATTCATTCTGTGGAAAAGATCGAGAAAGAGATGAATTCGAATGGTGACCTGGCTGCTACTTTGAACCGGCTGATAGAAGCTGTGAATGCTTAAGCCGGAGAACCTCCGTTCTTCACACAGCGACTGACAGCGAAAAACTAACGATTGGATCGGTAATTACGGAAGTGACGACTGAAATTATTACGAGGTACACAGTTTCACAGGGTCTTACTACTACTACTACTACATAAACGTTTCAAATAGATCTTAAGGTGAGTAGGAAGTACGGTTCTGAACTTCTACATCGCTGTGATATAAAGCAGCCAAAGTTTTAAACCCGAGGAGCAACAGATGCAATTCGTAATCGCGCGAAATGCTTTACAAAAAGAATTGGCCTTTGTGCAGGGGATTGTGGAACGAAAGAACACAATTCCTGTGCTGGCAAATATATTGATCGAATCGGCGGGTGAGGATTCTATTCGGATCAGTGGTACGGACCTGGACGTAACCATTCGCTGTGATGCTGACGCCCAGGAGATTTCCACACAAGGAGCGATCTGTGTGCCGGCTCGTAAGCTGTTCGACATCGCTCGCTTGCTTCCCGACGCTCCGGTGAGTTTTCGCAAAGAAGAAAACGAATGGGTAACGGTCGAGTGTGATCGATCGAAATTCCGTTTGCCTGGCGTGTCCAAAGAGACTTTTCCTGAACTGCCCGGCTTCAAGTCAACGCCTTTGAAGCTGCCTTCTTCCGTTATCAAGATGTTGATTGAGCGAACGATTTTCGCGATTACTCAGGAAGAAGGTCGTTACACGCTCTCGGGCGCAAAATTCGAATTAGACAAGAAGAACGTGAAGATGGTGACCACGGATGGTCATCGCCTGGCGTTCGTTTCCACAGAATCTTCGAATGGCAGCAGCGAGACCCTGGACGTGTTGATTCCGCGAAAAACTCTGGCCGAATTAACCAAACTGACCTCGGATTTCGACGGCGACATCAACCTCGGCGCCGATGAAAACCATGTGTATTTCCAGGTTGGTTCACGGCTGTTGATTTCGCGTTTGTTGTCGGGACAGTTTCCGAATTACGAGATGGTCATGCCGAAGGGGAATGATCGGACGGCAACGTTCGACACGCTGGGTTTGAATCAGGCGATACGCCGCGTGGCGTTGATGGCTGACGATCGGTCGCACGCGATTCGAATGCACCTGGCGAAAGAGCAGTTACTGATCAGCTCGCAAAACGCCGAAGAGGGCGAAGCGCGCGAAACCCTCACGACGAACTTTAGCGGCGACGAAACCGAGATTGGATTCAACGCTCAGTACCTGCAGGACTTTCTAAATGTCGTGGGTTCTGAGCAGGTGAACTTCGAATTCAAAGACGGAAATTCACAGGCGCAGCTCAGGCCTGTGACTGAGGAAAAATACGACTACCGCTACGTGGTCATGCCGATGCGTCTGTGATCCGCGACTGCATCTAATTTCCACAATCGAGCTTCGAACTTCACGATTCCACAACTCGGGTCGTGAAAATCCTGACACCAACGACGATTCTCGCCCGGGCTTCATTCCGCACCGGAAAAACCAACAAGAAACTGTATTGACTTCCTTCCGATTTGGAGATAGTGTTCGCTCGCTTCCTGCAGCGCTGGCGTCTCTTTTTTGAGCCTGCATCCTTGCAAACTCGCTGAATGTGGGTCCCAGTGCCGGGACATCCAATTTCTTTCTTTCTCTTTGTTGGCGGTGTGCCGCTGTGAATATCTTGCCCGTCAATCGCGCCCGCAGGGCGCGTGAACTCTCGCTCGATAGTCTGTGCCTAGACCGGCTCGCGAAGTAGAAGACCCCAATATTCATGACTGAAGAAGAGATCAAGAAACTCCTCGCGGAAAACAAGGCGTTGCAAGACGCCAATGTCGCGCTAACTTCCGAAAAAAGCAAAGCCGAGATCGATAAAGCCGTCGCCGAGGCGAGGCGCGCGACACTCATGGCCCAACTGCCGTCAACCGAGACCAAAGCTCTGGAAGGCAAGGTCACAACTGACCCAAGCGCGACGACGACAATTCAACAACTCGCCTTACGAGCAATGTCCGAAGGCATAGCTCAGATGACCACTGCGATTCGAACGAAGTTTCCGGGTCTCACGACCATCCTCATTTATAACGAGCGCGACATTGGAGACATTGCATATTACACATTTGTCACCGCGCAACTTAATCGGTTGGCTAAGCAGTATGCCGCACAAAAAATCGTCAAGGACCAATCTCGTCGCGCGGGCTTGGAAATGGCTATGCCGCTGATGGCTCCTTTGGCGATTGGCGCTGTCCTGAAATCGTCAATCGATCTGATTTCGTTATTCAGAACCAATGTCGATATTCAGGGCGCGTCGGTGACTTTGGAGGAAACTTCGCTGGTCGCGGAGGTAGCAAAGCAGTTGCAAAACGCCGCCCGCAACGCAAAGCCGCCCCAGCCTTCGGCCGCGAACACAACCTCCGGAGCGTCCGGTCTCTCCGTAATTTATTCGAAGCTATTCGTTCCCGGAACTTTGACTCCTAACCCCGATGACTCGCCTGTTTTGAAGGCTCTCGGTGATCTCGAGATCTTGCGGGCGAAAGCACAGACGTTGATTTCAGCATTCGACGCCCTGGATGCTGCAGCGAAGGAGACAGACCCACAGGCCGGCAGAATTCCGGATCTAAGGGCGTTAAATGCAGCATTCGACGGGCTATCGGCGGCAATTACAAAAAGTGAAGACGCGGACATATCCTCCGCTTTGGCGCTCTTGTTAAGAGCAGAAGCGCTTGCAAAATTAGTTCAGAATTCCGAAACCGCCATCCTGTTTATGAAAGCAGCCGGTGGAGGTGAAAGCCGTACAACGCAGAATTTGTGGCGCGGCGGTCGCTTGTATTACAGCGGCACCGCGATACTCACCTACATCCTGTTTACTAACGAACGCGGAGTGGTTCTCTCAGATGTGATTTCAAAGACGACCGGATTCAAAGAAACGAACCTGGTGCCGTCTTAGGCAGATGAGTTCCAGTCGCCGCCATGTCCTCTTGGGCAGGTTTTGCGAAAAAATGAAGTTAGACCACAAACAGCTAGGTGATTTCTCAAGAATTCTGCGAGATGCCTTCACTGTCAGCACCTTCGATCAGATGCTGCTGTACGAGTTGGGCATCAACCGCGAGAATATTGGCCTGGGCTCAACCTTTGACGAAATCATTTTTAATGTACTCAAAGAGTTCCAGCGACGCGAGATCACGACGGACCTAATAGGCGCCGCCGGGCATTCGAATACGGACCACCAAAACCTGTTTCAGTTTGCACAGCGTATCGGGGTGGCGCCCGCGATCTTCGCCGGAAAACGAGGCGCGCTCGCACGCACCTCCAATCAACTCGAACTCGAGCGCCAGATTAAGAGCAGCAATAGCCTGCTCGACATCGCGCAATGGAGTACCCGCATTTTCGAAGTCGAACATCAGGTATGTCGCATTGAAATCAAGGCCAATGGCGATACCTTCTACGGCACCGGTTTCCTGGTCGGAGTAAACTCCGTGCTAACCAATTATCACGTGCTGGAATTCGTGATCGGCGAACAAGTTAAACCAGATCGCGTCCTTTTTCGGTTCGATTATAAAGTGATGGCGGACGGCACGACGATCAATTCCGGAAATATATACCGCCTCGCGAAACAGAACTGGCTAATTGATCATAGTGAGTATAGCGCGGTGGATGAGTTGGTAGACGCCGGCGGCGCGTTACCGGAGCCCGATAAATTGGATTACGCCTTGGTGAGTCTTGACGGCGCGCCGGGCGATTCTTTATTGAGCGTCGGGTCAAACTCAGAAGGTCGGCTGCGTGGGTGGATAGAAGTCAAAGATGAGGTGCCGAGTTTTGATCCGGACACTGCGTTACTAATCGTCCAGCATCCCCAGGGCGATCCGCTAAAGCTCGCTATTGATTCTGAGGCAATCATTGGCGTCAACAGCAATCGAACACGAGTCCGATACCGGACGAACACCGAAGAGGGATCTTCGGGTTCGCCTTGTTTCAACGCGAGCTGGGATTTGGTAGCGCTGCATCACAGCGGCGATCCCAACTTCGATAAGTTACATAAGGCCGAATACAACGAGGGAATTCCTATCGACATGATCCGCAGCCTTTTGAAGGAACGGGGCAAGGAGTCAAACCTGCAAACTCCGCCATAAAAACAAGGCCCGGCTTTTCTTTCTGCCGGTTCCTGCGATCGCGCCGGAGGTAATGAATCGCATGATCAAACTGTCGCCAAATCAGTACAAACGACTGAGAGACGCGCTAGTAGCTGCTTTTACTCTTTCAGCTTTGAACGAAATGCTGTTGTTTGAAGTGGGCAAAGATTTGGAACAGGAAGCCAGCGGCGCGGACTTGAACGAGACTGTTCTCAATCTGATAAAAAAAGCGCAGCAGGTCGGCTGGCTGCCGGATTTGGTTGCCGGCGCAGTGAAAGCGAACGCCACAGATGAGCTGAGGGCGATTCAGGATGAGCTTAAGCCTGCAATCAAAGCGCAAAATGTGAATCATTTCAATGTCTGTTTTGTCGATAACGATCTCGCGTTGGTCAATCGCACTGTCCTTCGTGAGCACCTCGGGCAATTAGCCGGTTCGGCGGCGATTGGCGGCCGTATCCTAGTCGTAAATGGACCGCCGTTCAGCGGGAAAACCTATAGCAAGGAATTGATCGGGTACCTGCGACGAGCGCTCGAAAGCTTTCGTTTGGTGTTCATTGATCTCCTGACCATCCAGGGTGAGGTCAAACCCCTGGACGTCGCGAGCTCGATCGTGCAGCAGTTGGGATTGAACGACGGTGTCCTGCCGCCACACAACCAGGAGCAGGACTCGCGTTGGGTCGAGGCCTTTTGCAACCGGCTCACTGGGCAGCTTGGGGACAAAAACGATCCCTGGTGGGTGGTGATCGACGGCTTTACGCACATTACGTTATCACCATCAGTAGACGACCTGATCAAGCAACTGGCTACCCGTACGCGGATGACTTTGCCGGGACTGCGACTGATCCTGCTGAGCTATCCGGAGCGGTTACCTCCGGACGTGGAAAGGGTCGTCCTGCGAGAAGACATTCACCCAATAGAAGATCGAGACTTGTTCAATTTCTTCGACCAGGTTTACAAAGAGCGCGATCAAACCCCGACCGCGAAAGACATTGCCGAGCGAATTGGTGAAGTTCGCCGCGAGTTCGATCCCACGGATCCTAAAGGGATGGAAAAACTCGGCGCCGCCGTAGCCCGGATCGCAAAATCGATCGGCCAACCGGGAGGGCTAAATCCATGAGTGAGACAGATGCAGCAAACATGGCCGCCCGCTCAGATGAATTCTACGAATCGGTAGTCCAGGAACTACGACAAGTAAATACTTCGTTTCAAGGGACGGCGGTAGCCGCCGCGCCTGTCTACGGCGGATATCATCAAGCAGCAGCCGTATTGTCGACCTTCGAGATTAGTAAGATAAAACCGGTCGGGACAGACGGCGAAGAAATTGAGTATCTGCTGGCGAACAGCCGCCTCGCAACGGAGGAGGTAAGGCCAGGGGATTCCAAACGAGAGCGGCCGGTTCAGGGATCGCAATCTGAAGAAGACTTAATAAGAGCTCTAAGCGCAAAAGCGACCCGGTGGACGCTGTCGCCGCAAATTCGCCGAAAGGTGCTCGAGCAGTTGGGCACCCGTGAAGCGCTCCTTAACGCGCTGGAAGCCAATCCGCAGCGCCCCACAGATACGCTGCAAAAAACACTCGAAGCCTATCTGCGCAACGAGGCGCCCCCGCTCGCCTCGCAGAATATCGAGGAGCTTGTGTGCACGGCTCAGGTAACTGAATGGTTGCAGGGAATTATCGACGGCCTTCCTGACACCGAGGTGATCACGCGTCAACTGGAAGCAAAACGTTTGCTGCAACCCTTCAATAAATTGGTTGGAGAACACTTTAGCGGGCGCGAAGGTCAACTAACAACTTTGCGGGAATACGTCGGTGTGTTACCGCCCGGTTCTGTTTGGGCGCAGATCAAGCGAACTTTTTTCAACTTCACCGAAAAGCCGCCACTGATGATAGTTGGGCCGGGAGGTGTGGGTAAGTCAACTTTGGTGGCAAAGTTTGTTCTCGAACATGCAACCTTGCCCCCGCCTCGCCGTTTTCCATTCGCTTACATCGATTTTGACCGTCCCGGTTTCCTCGCAGAAGAGCCCGTCACACTGTTAGTCGAGGCCGTCCGACAGATCGGAATCCAGTACCCGGATGTCCAGCAGTACAGTGAACGAGTGCGCCGAGGCTGGCAGGACGAGTTGGCCATGATTGCTCGCCAGACGCTAAGCGCAGACGACGCGCCGATTACCACTGCGAAACTTTCGACGAATATCCGTAGTCGTTTCCTGCGCGATTTTCACAACCTGTTGGAATCGATGGGACTCATCGAGGAGCCTTTTCTACTGGTGCTGGATACGTTCGAAGAAGTCCAGTATCGAAGTCAGCAATACATCAAACAGTTGTGGGACTTCCTGAACGAGTTTCAGTCAATCGTGCCGCGATTACGCACAGTATTCTCGGGACGCACGGAGTTGCAGGGCTTCACCACTGAGAAAGTTGAGCTTGCCGAACTGGACGCG
This sequence comes from Pyrinomonadaceae bacterium, assembly GCA_049273695.1. Classification (GTDB taxonomy): domain Bacteria; phylum Acidobacteriota; class Blastocatellia; order Pyrinomonadales; family Pyrinomonadaceae; genus UBA11740. The sequence continues at coordinate 181,973 of JBASRE010000018.1, read as the reverse complement.
TCGGCGGCCAAGGGCTTTCTAACGTCGTCAGCAATCGAACCGGCGACGCTGATTGATACGATTATTGAAAAGATCGGCGGGAATCCTTTGAGCCTACACCTGGCGGTGCAGGTCTTTCATAACGAGGGCGGCGCATCAGAGGATTTTTTCAGCAAGCTCACCCAAGGCCGTATTCAGAGCGAACTCTATACTCGCATCCTCGATCACATTCACGACAAGAATGTAATGAAGCTGGCTCACCCTGGGCTAGTCCTCCGTCGCATTACGCCGGGTTTGATTTTCAAGGTGCTCGCCCAATCATGCGGTGTAGAGGTTAGGAACGCGCAGGACGCGGAAAAGTTATTCGACAGCTTGAGCGCGGAAATTACGCTCGTAGTTCCCGGTTCGCCAACCCCGACAGAGCCACGTGCCTTGCGCCATATGCCGGAAGTCCGGCGGGGAATGATCGAACTGTTGCGCGAGGACGAAACGCAAAAGCAAAAGGTCAAGGCAATCCAGGAACAGGCCATTGCTTATTATGAATCGTTTGATGATCCCGTCTCGCGCGCGGAAGAGATCTATCATCGACTGGTGCTAAAACAGGATCCCGATGCGATCACCGCACGATGGATCGAAGGGGTAAATGCCAACCTTTACAACGCGGTCGAGGAACTCGAGCCACCGCAGCAGGCTTTTCTCGCCGCCCGTTTAGACACAGACGTTCCCGACAATGTTTTGGCTCAGGCCAGACAGTCTGATTGGGAAGAAATTACAGCTCGTCGTGTTAAGGCCTTTCTTAGATTGGGACAATCAGAACAAGCGGTGGCCGCCCTCGAGCAACGCGCTGAGCGACTGCCAGGCAGTCCCTTGTTCATTCTCGCCGCCCAGGCGTACGAGGACCAAAAGAGTATCGAGAAGGCGCGCAACGTAATTGATCAGGGCCTGAGTTCACCATTACCTGAGACGGCACGCTTTGACTTGTTAGTGCTGTCGGCGAAACTCAACTTCAAACTCGACCGACGGGACGAAGCCATCCAAAATCTCGAGGAAGCGCGCGCGTTGGCCGAGAAGATTAACGATGCTCTCCGTCTAGTCGATGCCAGTCTTGAGGTTATTGCGCTGTCCACTTCGGCCGGACATCCTTTGCGCCAGGAGTTACTAACTCTAATTAAAAACTTGTCCGACGAACAGTTGGGCGCGAACCCGACTTTGGCTCGCAAGGCCGTTCAGATGTTCGGACGCGACGACAACGAGCTCTTGACTCGCGCGGTGCGACTGGTCGGGTTTGAGGTGGCAAGTCAGACTCAACTGCGCTCGCTGGGCCGGGCCGTCGCGATGTGGGACTTGACTCTGTCAGGTGAGACAGGCGTCGAGTCCGGCATTCTCGCGCGCATGACAAGAATTCCCATACGCGGCGAAATCTTCGACACCTGGAAAGTATTCATGCAAACGGCCTCCCCGAAACTGGTAGAGGATGTGGTCTCGCAACTTCTGGCAAGCTACGAGATTACGGACCCGGTGCGCGAAGCCCTGATGTCGATTCTCGGATTCGAAAGCCTATCCGAACCGCGAGACAAACCCGAAGAGCCGGCCTCAACAACTTCAACCCCTGCCGATGCCGGTGCTCAGGGACCAGCTGCGCCGGCGCTCAAGCTGACGCCGAGCGATAAGCAGAAACTGATCTATGGTCTGCGTTCAGCATTTCCCAGCCGAAGTGACCTCGCGGACATGCTCCGCTATCGGCTGGGCTTGAATCTGGATTCGATCTCACTCACCGATAAGTTCGACGGGACACTGGAAAACGTCGTGGACTTTGCTCACACTCGGGGTCTCTTACCGCAAATCATCGGCGCAGCTCTCGATTCCAGTCCAGGAAACTTGACTCTCGCAAACTTCGCTCGGCCTTTTGGCTTTACACCCGATGCCGTTGATGACGAAGAGAGAATCGAAACCATTGTGCGTGCTAATCCGGAAATAAATATTGACCGATGGCGGTCGACGCTGGGCGAAATGGTGGGCCGAATATGTCAGGTTGAGTTTCCGGCTGACACTGAAACGAGGGCCGGCACAGGTTTTCTGATCGGGCCTAACACACTGCTTACTACTCATGACACGGTAGAGCCCATCGTTAGTGGCCGCTTCAATCCTGAGCAGGTCACGCTGCGCTTCGACGTTCGTATCCTCTCGGGCGCGATCATTAATGCGGGCACCGTTTATCGGCTGGCAAAGGAGAAATGGCTGATCGCTTCGAGTGGTCCGGCGTCCGCGACTGATACGGCGGACGATCCTAATCGGCTTAACTATGCGCTGCTGCGACTTGACGGGGTACCAGGAAGAGAACCCATCGGCGGAGAAAAGGCCGAACCGGAGGCGCCGCCGCGAGGATGGATTCATCTTTCAGACGGTGAGGAACTGAAAGTTGCTGACCCGATGCTGGTCCTTGATTGGGCTCCAGATAGAGGCGTGAGGCTGATCATTAGCCAAACTGGGGTTAAGACCAATGAGACAAAAGAATGCTTTTATTACCGGCTGGATAACATGCCGCAGGCGACCGGGGCGCCATGTTTCAATAGCAACTGGCAACTAGTGGCTTTGCACGCGGGCAAGAGAGCAATGCCGCGACGGTCCAAAGACTCCTTGGGAATTTCGGTCGCAGCCATTGTCTCAAGTCTTCAATCACGCGGAATCAGTGACATTCTTGGGTTGGATAGTTATTCCGCCACTGTCTTGCGCGGTGGTCGCGTATTCCTCAACCGGCAACAACTGCGGCAAGCTCTTAAGGAGCTAACATCTCCGCAAGGTCGCCGAATTCTGATCGTCAACGGCCCGCCCGGCAGTGGCAAGACCTATACCCGCGAGTACGTCTACGATGTGACTTTCAGTACCCCAAACAACCGCGTGGTCTATGTGGACCTGGACGCTGGCGTTCAGGGTCCGGCCGATTTGGTGCAAGCGATCAGCATGCAAAGCGGCCATGGTCTCGGGGGTGTTCCGCTGGTCGCCGATGCGAGTGGCTCAAAAGAAGCTTTGCTGTTGGTCAATTGGCTGATTTCGCGGATGACGATAAACAGCGGCTTTAAGTGGTGGCTCATTTTGGACGGATTCGAAAAGCCAGTGGAGCCTGCCACGCGCTTGTTCATTGAAGAGTTAGCACGTAAATGCGCGCAAGAAGACTTGCGACTAATCCTTTTGAATTATCGCTTCGACTTGAGACCTGATTTAGCGAGCAAGACGATAGTTGAAAACATCGAGCCTATCAGTCGTGCGGACATCGAGGCTTTCGTCATTGAACAGTTTCAGCTTCGCAAACAGGAATTCACGCCCGTGACCGTGGATGCAATTGTCGGTCAAGTGATTGCAGCGAGCGAGTATAAAGATTCAGATCAGATCTATCCGAACGCGACGCGCCTGCGCGTGCTGAACAGAGCCATTAGAGAGATCTCACCCCCCACTTGATTTAACGCCTGAGCAAAGGAAGCGGTTGCAGGCGCTCCTTTTTCTTTAGCGTATCTTGCATGTTGCGCGTCGTTGAAAGCCCCTTTTCGTCGACGCGCCTATGCTAAAATTCATCGATGTTTCTCAGGTCAATCGAAGCAATCCAGTTCCGTAATTTATCTGGTGAGATAACCTGGGGAAACGGCCTTAATATCCTTCACGGAAATAACGCTCAAGGTAAAACTAACTGGCTCGAAGCGGTTTACCTGCTCGCGCACGCAAAATCGTTTCGCACGCATCATCTCAAAGAAACGGTTAAGTTCGGCGAGCGCGACGCCGCGGTAAAAGGCGTCGTCAGCACTGGAAAAGATTTCGAACGTGAACTCCAGGTCAGCCTCAACGGCACAACCAAACAAACGCTTATTAACGGCAAGCGCGAATCTATCGCGCGCTACGCGGCGCATCTCTATGCGGTTTGTTTTACCGCGGACGAGCTGGAAGTAATCCGCGGAGGTCCGGAGGCCCGTCGAAGTTTCCTCGATCGCGGAGCGATCTCGCTTCATCCACCGTACGCGCAGACCATCGCCGACTACAACAAAGTCATCAAGCAGAAGAAGCGTCTGCTGCAGCAAGCCGCGGAGGATCGCGTTAGCCTCGAGGCGCTCGCGAACCTTGTGCAACCGTGGAATGAACAGCTAATCAGTCTCGCCACTCAAATTCACCGCGCGCGAACTCGTTACGTCGAACTACTGAACGAAGCACTCGATCACAATCTCTTTCATGACGACATCTCAATCCGTTACGTTTCGTCGCTCGAAGGCAAAGGCGATCTCGCGGATTACCGGTCTCTGATCACCGCTCGTCTGCAAATCAGAATGGAGGCGGAGCTCTTTGCCGGCGCCTGCCTGATCGGTCCTCATCGGGACGATCTTCTGGTGCTTTTCGGTGGCCGCGACATTCGCAGTTTTGGCAGCTCTGGCCAACAGCGTAGCGCATTGATAACACTTGATTTAGCGGCGATTTCCGTGTACTATTCGAAGCATCAGAATTACCCGATTTTCCTCATTGATGACGTGGACGCTGAACTCGACGGAAACCGCATTAACCGCTTGCTGGAATACCTCGACGGACGCACTCAAACCTTCATCACAACGTCAAAGAGAAGTCACTTTGAGCGGTTCGAAAGCCGGGCGAATTTTTATGAGGTCTGCGCCGGAGTTGCGACTGCAGAGCAGACATTGAATGCAGTATCAGTGAGCGCGTGATGCCATCTGATAAGAACGACAAGAGCGGTAGGGGAAAAGACGATTTGGCGACACCAACATCAAAATTGAAGAACAAAAAAGAGACTTACGACGCTTCGACGATTGCCGTCCTGGAAGGCCGCGATGCCGTGCGCAAACGGCCCGCAATGTACATCGGATCGACCGGCGAGTTGGGACTCCATCACCTGGTTTACGAAGTTGTCGACAACTCAATCGATGAAGCGTTGGCAGGCTACTGCGACGCGATTGACGTGGCAATTCACCTCGACAATTCGGTCACGGTAATCGACAACGGCCGGGGCATTCCCGTGGACATGATGAAGAAAGAGCGGAAGTCTGCGGCCGAAGTCGTGATGACCAAGCTGCACGCCGGCGGCAAGTTCGATTCGAATGCTTACAAAGTCTCGGGCGGACTGCACGGCGTGGGCGTGTCGTGCGTCAACTTTCTTTCTGAGACTCTGCATCTGGAAATCTGGCGCGATGGCCGGACTTACGAGCAGGAATACGAACGGGGAATTCCGGTAACGAAACTCGACCCCGACAAGCCGACCGGCAAGACGCGCAAACGCGGCACCAAGATTACTTTCAAACCGGACACGCAAATCTTCGATACGACTGAATTCAGTTTCGACAAACTGTCCGAGCGACTGCGCGAGAAAGCGTTTCTCAACAAAGGCATTCGCATCACGATCAAGGACGAGCGCGAAGAGCCTGAGAAGTCGCACGAGTTCTATTACCGCGGCGGCATCGCCGAATTCGTGAAGCACCTGAATAAGAGCCGCAACGTTCTGCACGATAAGCCGATTTATTTCGAAAAGGTTGCCGACGCGCTTTCGATCGAAGTCGCGATTCAATACAACGACGGCTACGATGAAAAGGTCTATTCGTTCGCGAACAACATCAACACCGTCGACGGCGGCACGCACCTCTCCGGATTTCGCTCTGCGTTCACCCGCACTATCAACGCGTACGCGCAATCATCAGGGTTGGCGAAAAACTTCAAGGGCTCTCTAACCGGCGACGACGTACGCGAGGGCCTGGTCGCGGTCATCTCGTGCAAACTGCCACAGCCGCAGTTTGAAGGACAGACAAAAGGGAAGCTCAATTCAGATGTTAAGGGCGCCGTCGAATCTTTTCTGAATGAACGTTTGACGGATTTTCTTCAGCAGAACCCCACCGTCGCACGACGCATTGTCGGCAAGTCCACCGACGCTGCTCGCGCCCGTGAGGCTGCTCGTAAGGCGCGCGAAATTGTGCGTAAAGGGGCGCTCGGCTCAACCATGCTGCCGGGCAAACTCGCCGATTGTCAGGAGCGCGATCCGGCGCTTTCGGAAATCTACATCGTCGAGGGCGATTCGGCCGGCGGCTCAGCCAAGCAGGGCCGCGACCGCAAGAACCAGGCGATTCTGCCTTTGAAGGGCAAGATTCTGAACGTGGAAAAAGCGCGTGAAGACAAAATGCTGGCGCACGGAGAAATCAAAGCGCTGATCATGGCGCTCGGGACTGGCTTTGGCCGCAAAGGAGACACCGGCAAAGATGATCGTGATGGCTTTGACGTCACTAAACTTCGTTATCACAAGATCATCCTAATGACTGACGCGGATGTTGACGGCTCGCACATTCGCACGCTGCTGCTGACTTTCTTCTTTCGCCAAATGCCGCAACTGGTCGAACAGGGTTTTGTTTATATCGCCCAGCCGCCGCTCTACAAAGTTAAGCGAGGCAAGAAGGAAGAATACATAAAAGATGAGACCGGCATGGTGCATTTTCTAATGCGCCAGGCGACGGCGGACATGAAGGTGACGTCGTCCTCGAGTAAGGATGTTATCGAAGGGGCGCAGCTCATCAAATCGCTCGAACGGATGGTCGAATTCAAGCGTTACTGCGAAAAGTCGACCCGCCGCATGCGTGGAGACTCACATCTGTTGGACGTTCTTTTGACCGCGTTCGGCGGTAAGAAAGGCGTGCTGCGTCGGGAAGGCGCCACGCTCAAGCGCGTGTTCCAGGACGGCGACCTGATGGCGAAAGTCGAAGGCGTGATTGCGAAGGCCGGCTACAAGACTGAGCTCGCTGACGACGAAGAACACGGCCTTTGGGAGATTGATACAACAACTATCTCAGGCGTGCCCGTGCGCATCGACTGGAACTTTGCCAGCCTGGTGGAGTTTCAAAAGGCAGTCGAGCTGTTCATGAAGCTTGAAGATCGCCTCGCGCCGCCGTTCATCGCCGGCGAAAACGGCACCAGCGAAGAGATTCCGACACGCGACGCGCTTTTGGACAGGGTGCTCGCGGCGGCCAAGAAGGACCTCACGATTCAGCGTTACAAGGGCCTGGGCGAAATGAATCCCGAGCAGCTTTGGGAAACGACGATGAATCCCGACACGCGCACGCTGCTGCAAGTCCGCATCGACGACGCCGTCGAGACTGACGAAATCTTCACCGTGCTGATGGGCGACCAGGTCGAACCCCGCCGCAAATTCATCGAAGACAACGCGCTGGATGTAAGGAATCTGGATATCTAACCAGTGAGCAGTGGGCAGTGTTTCTATCCCTCTCCCTCTGGGAGAGGGTTGGGGTGAGGGTGCGAAGCTTAGCGCGGCGTTAACCTCACGGAGTTCATCGCGCGGCCTCGATGGCCGCGCGTTTTAACTTATATTCGGACACGATTGAGCTAGAATTTTCTCCATGAGCAAGACCGAAATCCTTGCTGAACTTCCAAAGCTTACTCTGGAAGAACGTTTCGAGATTCGTGTGAAACTCGCCGAACTAGACGGCGATCGTTGGCTTGACGACGACGCTCCTCTGACTGACGAACAGAAAGCGCTGCTTGATGCTCGTTTAGCCGACATGGAGCAAAATCCGAACGCGTCCATTCCTTGGAAGGAAGCTAAGAAACAGATCGAAGCGCACCTCATTAAATGAGTTACCCCTTATCTGTGAACTCCCCTTCCATATCTCAGGACCAGGCCGCACTTTCCGCCGTTCTTTAATTCGAAGGTTCTAATTCAAGAGGAAACTTTTAACATGAAACGATTACTTCTTTTCTCTCTGACTCTGACCTCAATGTTCGCCTTCACCCTGCTTATCGGCGCACAACCCAAACCAATTACGCACACCGTAAAAGGCCAGGTACTGACTTCGAGCGACATGCCGCCGGTAAAAATCGAGTTTGATAAATCCTTCCGGTACATCGGCAGTCAAAGTTTTGTGCTTTACGATGTGGCCCATGCCGAGCAGCACTTCTTTGTCGATGCCGACAAGGACGGCCGCATGAAACGCTTCTACTGGGTGCAATTTGAAGGCTATCTGCCCACCAACACTCATTCTTACAATTACAAATCCCCGAAAGTCGTTAACGCCGGCGGCTTGGATTTCTTTGCCGACGCCAACGCCCGCAGCCTGAACAGCAATCCGGGGCGACCCGACTCAGATAGTGCCCGCGCGCGCGCGTTCTTCGAGAAAAAGGGGTTGCGCATGCTCGGCACCGAATTGCTTTCGCAGCGTCTGGTTCATCTGGTTGACCAGGCAAAGCGCAACGAACTCATGATCATCTACGTCGAAGATCTGACCGGCACGGGTCTGACTGCGGCTGACTTAAGCGAAGGCGGTTCTGCCCGCGCCCGCTGGCCGGAAATTTCCCAGGGGTTGCTCGACCGCGCGCTGAAAAACATGAAGGTGAAAAAGTGGGCCGTTAGGTGGCAGGATTGGAAGGAACCTTGAGCGATACGTCCCGTAGGGACGAATGTTTATAGCACGGGCACGTTCAACGGATTCATTGCTCCGCTAGGAGCGTAACGTTTATTTCGCTTCTAAAGGAGCGAAAGAGGAGTTAAGAGCTTCATTTATAAACATTGTGCTCCTACGGAGCGCGCACCCAAATGAAGATGCCGAACTTTAACTCTTTTAAAAAAATGGTAAGAAGAGGGAACGATGAAAATCAAAATCGTTGTGCTATCAGCATTGTTGGCGTTTAGCGCAATCGGGCTCGCGCAACCAAAGCGAAAGGAAATCGCTCCCAATGTGATTGTGAAGGGTTTGTATGCGGCGCATAAGAGCGGCGCTAGTCCGTTTTTTCAGACGAAGAACCGCGCCCGCGTCGACAGATACTTTAGAAAAGATTTGGCGGACTTGATTTGGAAAGACGCCGTCTCTGCCAAAGGCGAAGTCGGGGCGATTGACTTCGATCCGCTGTACGGCTCGCAAGACCCGCAGATTACCAACTTCATCATTATGGACACCGGCTGGGGCGGCGACAGTAAGTACGGTCCCGCTAATGAGGCGGTAGTGCAGGTCACCTTCAAAGACGCAGGCAAAGAACGCATGGTTTCCTACCAGTTCAAACAAGGCAGAGACAAGGTCTGGAAGATTTCCGATGTTCACTATCGAAGCGCCGGCAGTGAAGTCAGATTAGCGAGGCTATTGGCCGGAGCGAGCGCCGCTTCCCAAACCTCGGCGAGCCAGTCCGAAGTGCAACAGATCCAGGGTGAGCTGCAAGTAGGAAAAACCCAATCGTTGATCTTGTATTTTGGCTCGGAGAGTGGCGACTACGCTGCGTACTGTTTTGCCAACAATTCGAGAGCCGGTCGCGCCATCCTGGCTGCATGTAGAAATAGACAGCGGTGCGAAGCCTGGGCCACTGTCAGTGAATACGCGTGTAAAGTTCCGGGCCTCGAAGCTGATCTTTCATCCAGCGGCAAGATCGAAAGAGTCCGATCGGTTAAATCGCTCGGACGCAAACGATAATCAGGTGCACAACGCCCGGGCGTGATGACTGTCTCACTTACCTTCCAACTGCTTCAGCTTTTCTTTAGCGTTCTTATTCCGCGGGTCGAGCTCTAAAGACCTCCGGTAATTTGTGATCGCGAGCTCCTTGTCGCCATTTGTCATGTAGCCTTCACCCAGGCTGTCATAGACGCCCGCGAGCGCGGGATAGAACTCGACGTTCAGCTTGAACAGCGCGATCGCTTCATTCAGCTTCTTTGCTCTCATCAGAACATAGGCGAGCGTGTTAATCCGTCCGGCGCTGACTGCCGCGTTCGCGGGTTGTTCCTTCTTTATCTTTCGATAAGCTTCAATAGCTTCATCGATTCTGCCCGCCTCGAGCATCTCAAAGGGAACGGATCTATTTGCATCGATGCGATCGAACTTAAGCGGTATTCCGCCCTGAGTTACTTTGATCGAAGTTGCGATATACGACGTGCCATTGTCCGTGATGCCCTCGACCGCGAGCGTCGAGAATTCGTATTTGAGGGGAGCGCCGCGACGGACGAAGGTCGCGTCAGAGATCGGCAGCAGCTCGAACCTTTCGTCCCCAGTCGCATAAACAAACAGCTTCGCCGGTTTGCCGGCTTCACCCGGTTCAGTCTTTACTGTAAGCACGCGATCGGGATTAACCAGAAAACGGCCGGTGTAGCCTGCGAGCTTCTCCGCATTCATGGAAATAATTTCATGCGGCGCGGGCAGATATTCGTCCCATCCATATTCGCGCGCCACCGCGCGGACGACTTCGTTAAGAATCGCGCCGTTGTCTGAGTTGACCATCACCACGACGCCGTATCCTTTATCACGGCTTACGACCATCTGGGCCCTGAAGCCTTCGTCGGCGCCGTCATGACCAAAATAGAGCGCGCTGCCAAACTTTTGGATAAAGAACCCGAGGCCGGCGGTGTCCATGAACGCCGTCGTCATCAGATCGGTGGATTCTTTCGACAGCACTTTATTCGAACGGCCGGCGAGGGAAAGCTGCATCTCGATCGCGAACTTCGCCAAATCAGTCGGTGTGGTCCAAAGCCCGGCCGCGGCCATCTCCGGGTAAACATGAATCTTGCCTTCCACTTCCTTGCCATCTCTTCGATAACCGGTGGCCGCTTTCGCACGCCAATCAGCCGGCAGCGGTTGGCTGTAAGTGCTGTTCGTCATCTTGAGCGGCTTGAGCACGGTCTTGCGCGCGATTTCGGGATAAGGCTTCTTTTCGATATCCATGAGCGCGAGCTGCGTGATCGTTGTGCCGCCACCTGAGTAGCGATAGCGCGTGCCGGGCTCGAGGTCCACCCGCACTGCCGCGGTGTTGGCGGGCTTGGCGCCGTCCAGCACCTGGACCAAAGTCGGCACCGTTTCATTCACCGCGTAACCGGGAAAGCCATGCACCGTGGTGCCGGCGGTGTGACTGAGAAGATTCTTGAGCGTGACCTTCTTTTTCGCGGTGAAGTCATTTTCCGGCAGCTTCCACGAAGTGAGCTTGTCGTTGATATTTGCGTCGAGCGAAATCTTTCCCTGCTCGACCTTCTTCATCACGGTCATTGCGTTGACTGACTTGCTGATCGAGCCGGCCTGGAAAAGCGTTTCGGTCGTCACCGGTTCTTTCGTTTCCAAATCTTTGACGCCGTAGCTACGTGCCCAGTGGATCTTGAAATCCTTGATGACGGCCACGCTCAGTCCCGGGGCTTTGTAAAACTTCATGCGCTCCTCGATCGTCCAGGCGGGGTCGCCTTTGATCAGCACCGGCGGAAGCAAACCCTGTTCGACACGTTTTATTTCCGCGTCGAGACTGGATGGCGCCTGGCCGAGCGCAATGATTGGGAAGATAAGCGTGAGTGTGAGCAGCTTGCAGAAAAAAGCTTTCATAAAAACCTCGAAGAAGGAGTTTTGTGACTACCGCGAGTATATCCGGGGATTGTTTTCTACCACGACGGTAAGGACATGAACAAGACGACCCGGTTCCGGTCTTATTAACAGGCTGCGCGTCAATAAGAGGACGCGAAGAGGACGCGTGCAGTTTTAGCCCTCTCCCCCTGGGAGAGGGTTGGGTGAGGGTGCAAAAGCTTAGCGCGTAGTTAACTTCAATGATTTATAAGAGGGTGCATGCAGTTAGCCCTCTCCCCCTGGGAGAGGGTTGGGTGAGGGTGCAAAGCTTAGCGCGTGGTTAACTTCAATGATTTAATCGCGCGGCCTCGATGGCCGCGCGGTTTCTTTTTGACCGAAAGCCCCAAGGTCAGGAAGGCGGGATTGCCCCCGCTGCTTGCTGCCCACTGCCCACCGCTCACTGCTTGCCGCCCCCGCTGCTCACGGCTTCCGCGCCCCCCGGTCTGCCGCCTATTTTCTGCTTTTGTTTCTTAACTCGAAACTCTGAACTCGAAACTCTGAACTCGAAACTGATATTTGCTCACAGCCCACCGCACACTGCCCACTGCTCACTGGACTCATGTCCCTGGGTCAGGTCCATTACCCACAACTCCCACTTAAATTTGAAAATCCCCAAGTTGCGAGTGCCAAGCACGCGGGCCAGCGTTTGATAACCGGTGGGGTCGGTTCGCTGATTCGCAAAAAACTCTCGATAAAACTTCTTCAGCAAACCTTTCTGCTGCAGGTAGTAAAGCAGGTAACGCGACTGTGCGTAGTGCAACCCGCTCTCAAAGTTGTAGAACTCCGGCACACTCATGCCCATCAGTTTTCGGAACGGTGGGACGCGGCCCGCTTTGATGTCAGCCTGCAAACGATGCAGCCGCCAATTGGTGAATCCATGGATGCGCCCCCGGACTTCGCCGCTCTGTTCGTACAGCGACCCGAGGCCTTCATTGAACCAGGGCGGACAGTTGGGAAAGTTCGCTTCGATGAACGGATGCACAATTTCATGAACCAGGGTGCCGCCACCCGTCGAGATGTCCATCACCAGGGCTTTGTGAATCTTCGAGTAGTAGCCATACGGCGTCGTCGGCCTATTCCCTCCGAACAGCAGCTGCGCGTTCCGTTCGTACGAAGCCTTATTCTTGAACAGCCAAATATCAACGATCTCATTCGGGTCTTTCGAAAAGTATTCCTGCTTCAGTTTGTCGACCGCCCACTTCACCGTGCGGATTGAATGTTCCTTCACGGCGTCCGCCGGCTCATCCCCGATCACCACAAACGGCTTCTGCACTACGATCGTGAAATCGTTTGAAGGAAGCTTCTTCTTGAGCTGCTCAATATGCGCCGCAAAATCAGCGTCGGTGACGCCTGCTGCAGCGCTCGGGTGAGAGTCAGTACCACTTGGCTCCTCTCCCCTGGTGTTTTCTCCCTCTCCCGATGGGAGAGGGCCGGGGTGAGGGAGCGCAGCTTTAGGCCGGGTGAGGGTGCGAAGCTTAGCGACCGGATCAAGCGACAACCGCGAATGCGGGTCAGTACCACCCGCAGTAGCGGATGGGTTGGAGCCGTAAGAGACAGAAAACAATGCCGAAGAGATTAAGAAAAGAAGCGCGAGCTGGAGCCTTTTGGTCATGGGACAGGTGAACTTAGACGCGTTGTTGTGGCGCTTCGTTTCCCATGTCCCACGTATTCTTACGCGACAAACGCCTCTCTGCTTGATAGATGGGGTGATGAGGCGGCGTGCGAACGTGTAGAATGCGAACGAGTTCGGGAGATCGTGCCTCTAAAGGGATTTCGTGCCTGCCTACTACTCTTCCTCGGTATCAGACTTCGTTAAGGACGACGCCGATCGTGTGGTCGGTATACTCACCACGAAGAGCGCGCGGGCCGGCTTCCTAAATCTTAAAAAGCAGCAGACGACGGCTTGGCAAGAACAAATCGAAAATCTTAAAGCTACATTTCAAACACTCGCTCGTGCCCTTCTCGAATCTAACCATTGGACTATTCTTCTTGAGTATCAAATTCCTCGCCGGCACAAGCGAATCGATGCCGTTCTGCTAGCCAGAGATGTAATCTTTTGCATTGAGTTCAAGACAAGAGCAAAAACCCACAACTTGCTCGCGCAGAAACAAGCCGAAGACTATGCGCTCGACTTGCGCGATTTTCACCGCGAGAGTCACGGTCGCCGAATTATTCCAATCGCCGTTTCTTCCGACGCTGAGAATCTTCCGCGAGCCTCCGACGGGTTCTTCTACGATCTTGTTCGACCCGCAGTGGTGACAAATGCGACTCAACTTGCGACGACCATTGCGGCCGCCTTCGAATCACAATCCGTACCCACTGAACCGCCAATTGAGGCACAGGCCTGGAACCTATCAGCCTATCATCCGGTTCCAACGATTATCGAAGCGGCGGAAGCGCTTTATGCCGGCCATGATGTTTCTGAGATTGCGCACTCGCATGCCGGCGATGAAAACCTTGAGGTCACTTCGCAACGAATAATCCAACTCGTCAAACGCGCACAAGAACGTCGAGAGAAGATCGCCTGTTTTGTTACGGGCATACCCGGCGCCGGAAAAACACTCGCCGGCCTCAACGTTGTTCACAATCCGGCGCTCCGTCAAGAGGGCCGGCCACCAGGTGTGTTTCTATCAGGCAACGGACCTCTGGTGAAAGTGATTCGCGCGGCGATCGAACGCGACTACAAGCGTCGAAAGGATGATGGCGACGCACGGCGAACCACTGGGACATTCATCCAGAACGTTCACGAGTTTGCACGTGTGGAATCCGAACGATCAGATCCTCCTAGTGAGAACGTCATTGTTTTCGATGAAGCACAACGTGCGTGGAACGCCAAACATAACAAACGTAAGAACGACGATGAGCGGCCCGAACCGGAGGTCGTTCTTTCGATCATGAATCGCCATGAATGGTGCGTCGTGGTTGCGCTGGTGGGTGGTGGGCAAGAAATTCACACGGGCGAAGCTGGGCTGGCAGAGTGGGGAAGGGTTCTAAGCGGTAAGTTTCCACATTGGCGCGTCGCCGTGTCTCCCGAAGCGCTTGAAGGAGGGACTTCTGTCGCGGGTCATAAGCTGTTTGAAGGGTGTAGGCCAGACTCTATCATCTCGGAGGATCGCGCCCTCCACCTTGATACAACTCGTCGTTCTTTTCGCTCACAATATGTGACCGAATGGGTCGAAGCCGTCCTGCGCGGTGATGCGACTTCTGCCGCCGACATCGCGCAGAAGCTGACAGAGTTTCCTCTGGTTTTAACTCGTTCGCTTGAGACTGCCCGGAACTGGCTGCGAAGTAGGACCCTCGGTCTGCGTCGCTGTGGATTGATCGCTAGTTCGGGCGGGCTTCGCTTACGTGCTGAAGGACTGGAACTATCGCCAGGCTTTCGGCAAGCGAGCGGCCTTTACGTCAATTGGTTCTTGAACGATCCGACTGATGTCCGATCCTCCAATCAACTGGAAGTAGCTGCATCTGAGTTTGAATGTCAGGGCCTTGAGCTCGATTGGGTTGGTCTTTGCTGGAGCGGCGATCTCACGTTCGATCCCGAGTCGGGCGAATGGATCAAGAGAGCGTTTAGAGGGAGTATCTGGAAGAATGTTCCGAATGAACTCCATCAGCGATACCTAGTGAACAAGTACCGCGTGCTATTGACGCGCGCGCGTGAAGGAATGGTGATCTGGGTCCCCCGCGGTGAAGTCACCGATTCAACAAGGCCAACCGTGTGGTTTGACTCGACAGCCGAGTTTCTTCGAGAGTGCGGGCTGGAACCACGAGCGCTACCAATTTGAATATAACAAGAGGAATCGGAAATGTTGCGCTTACGATTTTCTTGTAGACCTCGCCGCTGTTTCGGTCTATTTTGAAAGGGTCCTTTCAGTTAGTTTTCGATGCTGCAGATGGTTTGGTAAAAAGCCATCCATTCGGATACTCCAAGGCCGTTTCTCACTCGATCGCTCCCGATTCCTAGCTTCGAAACATTTCAACGCGGCGAGTGTTTGTGACGGGGCCCTCTTCACAAGCAATGGATCAGCCTGACGCTCAAAATAACGACAAGAAGCAGTTGATCGAGCGGCTTGTAAGCCGGCTGCTTGATGATTACGAGCGGCAAGGGGCGTATTTGAGCAGTGACCAGGTTCTTCGCACCGTGGCGAAGAAGGGTCTCGATATTGAAGACGATTTAGCTATTAGGGCAGAGCTCCGGAAATCTGGGATTGAGATCGACGACAACGAGATTGACGAAGACGACCAATGGCCTGAAGGGGTGCCATCACGATCCATCACGGATTCTGTTGGTCACTATTTGTCAAGAATTGGATCAATCAAGCTCCTCCTCCCCTCAGACGAAATCTTGTTAGCGCGGAGAATTAAAGCGGGAAAGCAAGCAGAAGAGGCTCTCGCCTCTGAGGACTTGGATTCGGCTGTCTTGGCGGATCTTGAAGCAAGAGTGAGCGAAGGTCTTGAAGCGAAGAATCGAATGGTTGGTGCGAATCTGAGGTTGGTTGTCAGTATCGCCAAGCACTATGTAGGGCGCTCATCTCTCGATTTGCTTGATCTCATCCAGGAGGGCGCGGTCGGTCTAATGAAAGCGGTAGAGAGATTTGACTATCAAAAAGGATTTAAGTTCTCCACATATGCGACATGGTGGGTAAGACAAGCTGTAACGAGGGCATTAGCTGATCGTGGGACATTAATTCGGTCACCTGTACATGTCTATGAGTCTCGGAATCGGATAAGCAAAGTCAGACGCGCATTGCATCATGAAAGTCATGGGCGAGAACCAACTATCTTCCAGATTGCCGAGCAGTTGGGTTGGCCGCCAGAAAAGGTGCAATTCTTAATTGATTCTGGGAATCCGCCCATCTCATTAGATGCTCCAGTGTTCGATAGTGATCTAACCCTTGCCAGCTTTCTCAAATCATCTCTTGAACGAAACCAGGAGAGTGAAATTTTTGCTTTGGAAAGAAGAGCGGTGATTAATAAGGCGTTAGCCAGCCTAAGCCCCCGCCAGCGCGATGTCGTGGCCCGTCGATTTGGATTGAATGGTGCACCAGAAACCCTTGAGCAAATTGGCATATCCTTCAATCTAACAAGGGAACGTATAAGGCAAATCGAAGCAAAGGCGCTTAAACGACTCCGCCACCGGTCAAGGCGTCGCGCGTTGAAGGTCTTTTGGTCTTAGTTTTTGAACTGAAATTGGAAGTGCAATACTCTCTTATATATTCAGATTGGCCTACCGAGACTCTCGCGCCTCAAGGAGACTGAAGTGACTCTTTACACTGCTGCTTCGACATTTGTGAGATGGCTTGACCGACAAATCTTGTTTTGCGCTAGAGGCGATAATCTGACTGACCTCAAGATCGAACCAAAAGGAAGGTTCTGGCTGGGCCGTTTGACGTCGGAAGAATCGGTCATGCGGTCAGGTTTGGATGAGCGGGGCGAACGACTTGAACCCTGTGCAGTAGGCTTGCGCGTCAAACCAGCAAATCATGTTGCTTGGAATTTCCAAGTCGTTATTAAAGCTTGTGTGTGGGTGCGGAACGATAACTCCTGGACAAAACTGCAAGGGCTTCAGGAAGTAATCGAGATTTCAATCAATCAGGATTCCACTCAAGACTACAGCTTGGGCCGGAAACAACTCGAGGCTGCTCTTGCGAAGGTTTGTAACTCTAGCGGTCTTTCGTGTGAGGTGAGGTTAGAAATTCGCACAAACATCGAAGGCGAAAAAGAGCTCACGATACTACTCGTCAATACCTCACCCGAGAAACACGCTCAGTTTAAGGATACGAATCTTTATGAAACCTCTATCGAACTACTTGGCTTGGACATGAATTCATTCATATTAGAATCGCTGCCTGATTCATTTCGCTATGATCGACGAGTGCCTGCATATGGCATTAACTGCGGAGTTGAAATAACCTCAACGGGCGGCCTTCGCACTACAGACACCGTTTCAGTCGACAGAGAAAGACCCCGCTATTGGAGCCTTCCCGACGGCCCGCCCGACTTCACATTTGAAACTTTATCCCACGATCCTTTGCCCAGTCTGCGTCAACTTATTGCTTACCATGCGAATTGGGGAGAGATCGCCTGGGGCGCCGAGTCTCTCAAGCTTCGCGCCAACCGCGATTCCTGGTCTGAGGGAATGATGTCAGAAGCATTGAAGGCGGCTGAGGAGTTTCGACAAGAGAATCACCGTCTTGCCACAGGCCTTCAACTTCTTGAATCTATCCCGTCGTTGCTAACTTCTTTCAAGCTCATGAATTCTGCCATGTTGTTCGCTGCTAACGAGCGCTACGATTCTTGGCGTCCGTTCCAGATAGGTTTCCTTTTGGCAAATCTTCCAAGTATCGCTGATAGTGCCAAGGATTCGGAGATCGTCGATGTCGTGTGGTTTGCGACCGGAGGCGGGAAGACCGAGACCTATCTCGGTCTACTAATAACTGCCGCCTTGTATGAACGAATGGAACATAAACAAAGTGGGATAACGGCTTGGAGTAGATTTCCTCTAAGGATGCTCTCTATCCAGCAAACCCAACGGTTTGCCGATGCGATGGCCGGGGCCGAAATAGTCAGAAGGAAAGCTGGAATAGGCGGAGATCCATTCTCGGTCGGATTTTTCGTTGGTCAGTCTTCAACGCCCAACTCGTTAAAAGAAGAAGCTGAGGTCGGAGCCCAATATGATGTCGATGATGAAGAGATGCCCAACCGGTGCAAGGTCTTGTCGAAGTGTCCTTTTTGTCATTCTGAGAGCATTTCGATGGGTTTCAATCGTCTGTACTGGCGGCTTGAGCACCGATGCACTAATGAGGAGTGTCCATGGCCGGAGACGTCACTGCCATTCTATATCGTGGATGACGAAATCTATCGATTCCTCCCCACGGTAGTGGTTGGAACGCTGGACAAAGCTGCATCCATCTCATTGCAAGCTGGTATGAGGGGCTTAGTGGGTGCGCCCCTTGGCCTCTGTTCGCAAGAGGGCCACGGTTATACCTACGCACCTCGAAGTGGCCGACCAAATGGTTGCCTGGTGCCGGGCTGTATCGGCAAAAAGCAGAAGTTGCCGCTTAATGAAGAGATCTACGCCCCAGCATTTCGACTGCAGGATGAATTACATCTTCTGAGAGACAGTCTAGGCGCAGTCGACTCTCACTACGAATCGCTTTTTGATGACCTGTCGTTTCAGTTGTCAGGTCGACGACAAAAGATCCTTGGATCCTCGGCAACTTTAACAGGGTACGATCGCCAAGTACGTCTGCTTTATCAGCGAGAAGCAAGAGTTTTCCCTGTGCCAGGTCCATCTACTGAGGAAGGTTTTTGGACATGTTCATCAACGGAATTTGCCCGTAAATACGTCGCTGTGGCTCCCCGAGGAGTAACCATTGAGTATGCCGTTGATCGCACCATTACCGAACTTCAAAAAATAATTCGGACTCTCAGTGCGGATCCAACGGGAATTTGCCTTGCGGCTGGCATCGACCCCAGCTATGCGCCTGATCTTGTCTCGCTTTACGGCGTGAACGTTATTTACGGGACCACACTCCGCGATTTAGATGCCGTCGCGCGTTCACTTGAAACGCAAGTTGATGTAGAGGGAGCCCTCAACACTGCATCACTGACTGGTGGCACTAACTTTGAGGTAGTTCGTCGAACGCTTGAGCGGTTGCAGAAACCGGAACTAGATTTTCAGGAGCGTCTGCATGTTGTCACAGCCTCCTCAATGATGGCGCATGGTGTTGACATCGATCGATTGAACATAATGGTAATGCTCGGCATTCCTCTGACCTCCGCCGAATTCATACAAGCGACAGCTAGAATCGGACGTTCTTGGCCGGGCTCGGTATACGTAATGCAAAAGATGGCTCGGGAGCGGGACGCTGGCGTATTCAGATGTTTCGAGAAATTTGTGGTTCACGGTGATCGGTTTGTCGAACCAATTCCCATAACAAGAAGGAGCAGAAGAGTTCTGGAGAAGACAATCGCCGGGATTTTTTTGGCGCGAATTCTTGCAGTACATGAGCCAAAAAGTGATGAAGCTCTTACTACGGTCTCGAAACTGAGAGCTTACTTTGCAAAAGCTAACATCACGGATGAGTCGGAACTGGCGGTCCTAATTGGCGCGCTCAAGTTCGACGGTTCGATGGATGAAGCTCTTAGGAAAGACCTTGAAAAGTGGATTGAGGGATTTTTCGGCAACCTGAATTATCCCGCAGGAAACTTTAAGTGGCCGTCAGACTTGAGTCCCACTGGTCGACCAATGCGTTCGTTGAGGGACGTGGAAGAACAAGTCCCAATTCTAGGTCTCTAGGAATCACAATGAAAGAACATCGAAGCGCTTCTCAAATATCTTTTGGCTTCCTTCCTGAGCAAACAGTTGACCTCAAGGGCAAAGTTTGGAAAGTGAAAGAATGGAGTGATGCAAGACCGAGATCGGTTCAGGTAGACAGTCTAAGGCAAGAGTTAGAACATCAAGTTGGCCCCTGGGCCGCCACTGGTAAGGACAGTAAATACTTCGAGCACTTGAAGGCTAGTTATGCTGTTCGCCTTTTGTCTCTGAATCGCGAGTCTGGAGTTAGAGTTGAAAGGTTTCCACAAAGTTGGATTTGTAAGAGTTGCAACCGACTCTATCAAAGCAGCGAGCCATCTGTGTGTAAGTGTGGACAAAAGAGATTTGGTCAGTTGCCGTTCGTCGGATATCACGACGAATGTGGGACGGTTCGAACTCCTTATATCAAACCGTGCCCTCAACACGGGCAATTGAAATGCGTCCTTCCGGGCACCGCCAGAGCAGAAGAAATTCGTTTTAGTTGTCCCGTTTGCAATAGGGAACTGCAAAAGGGATTCGGATTTCGAGTGTGTGACTGCGGTAAAGGAAGAATGACCTTCAATGTGCATCGGGCCGCCTCAGTCTACACACCTAGAAGTCTTGTAATGATCAACCCCCCGTCAAACGAAAAGGTACAAAGAATCCGCGACGCGGGCGGACCAAGTCAGGCTCTCTCTTGGGTAGTGAGCGGTCTAGCAGCCGCGACCTTTGATGAACTTGAGCTTACGGAGGACTCTTTTAGGGCGAGCCTTATAAGACAGGGCCTCACATCGCCCTTGCTCGAGCAAATGGTCGAAATGGGAAGACAGGGTGGAGCCTTTAGCCTTACGGCGTCACCCATTGATCTACAAGGGGAGAAGCTTCGTGAAGCTGAAAAGGGCGCTGTCAACATCGCATTAGCCCTGGTCGATTCAAGGGTACGAATAAGTGATCTAGCGCAGTCTACAAATCCAACGTCTGAACTCGGAAAGAAGTATCGGGCAGAGTACCCGCGATCTTTGAGTGAAGTCGGTTTGGAGTCGGTGGAGTTCGTAGATAGTTTTCCGATCTTGTCGGGTTGCTATGGATATACGCGTGGAGATCAAAAGCCCGGTGTGTCGCGTCTAGTGCCATTTAAGGATATCAGGGGTGAGTATGTTGTATATGGGGACATCACAAAAACCGAGGCTCTTCTCGTTCGCTTAAAACCAGAGTCCGTTGCCAGATGGATAGAGAAATCAGGAATCGACCTTGATCCTTGGGTTGATGATAAATCCGCAAGGTTATCAATACTTAAAAGCTCCATAATTCCCCGTCCCGCTGAAACGGTCCCATCGGACGACCCTGGAGCAAGACTACTCACATTGGTACATAGCTATTCTCATTGGTTTATTAGACGTCTTGCCGTCCATTCGGGTGTGGAGCAAAATGCACTATCAGAGTTTCTGGTACCCCAGCATTGTGCGTTCTTCGTTTACGCTGCAAGTCGTGGTGACTTTGTCCTGGGAGGACTCCAAGCAGTCTTCGAATCGGACCTTGACACCTTCCTGAAAGACCTCGCACAGTCCGATTTGCGTTGCCCACTCGATCCAGGATGTCAGCGAGCAGGCGGCGCATGTATGGCGTGCCTACACTTAGGTGAGCCTTCTTGCCGTTACTACAATCGGTATTTGGGCCGCGAAAGCCTCGTCAGGGGTACTGGCTACCTCTCACTTTCAGGAGAACCACTCTATTAGGATCAGCCAAGCAACTGTAAGATACAGATAAACGACAATATCATTGGAACTGCATTTGCGATCATGTTGGCTAGCACCGTTCTACGCTGGACGGATGAGAAGTCAAATGAGTCCGGAAAGAATTGCAGTCTCGCCGCCTCATGGGGAGTGAGAGACCTTCGACACGTCGGGTGAATGTATCGACCTTGACCGGGCGAACCAAAGCCGCTGGTAATTGTCTGTGCAAGCTCGTCGTACTTCAGACGGCCATACATCGACACATAGGAATGGTCGTCTTGATGGCAAACTGGTCGAAGGCGATTCGGTAAATCGAACTTGCCATACCGCATCAGGTATTTGATTCGCTTGACGTTGTCTCGATGAAGGACGGACGGAGTATCAAGCAGGCCTTCTGGAGCTTTGCGCGCTAAGTCAGCTATCGCCCAACGAACGGTTCGCTCAGCCGAGACTTTATGTCGGGTGACTATATCTTCGATTGATGGACGCGTGCTCGACGCAATCAACACATCTCGCTTCCGACGTTGCGGCACACCCAGGTCAGCGAGATGTACGACGTTGGTATCAACCTTGTAACCGAGCTTTTCAAGACGCGCGATTGTGTTGTCGAGTGCCTTTTCATTTGCGTTAATGACGTTGGGCACATTCTCGATGATCAGGTTGCTCGGCTCAGCAATCTCCGCAAAACGAGCCACTCTCTCATAGAGATGGTTGCGTGTATCTTTCCGGCGCGTGTGATTATTGAGATCAGAGTGCCCCTGACAAGGTGGCCCGGCAAGGCAGATGTCCACGGCTCCGATCTTCTTCAATAGCGCCTTTTCCTCTTTCTGCAACCGCGTGCCAAGTTCACCAGACAACACCGACCAGATGTCATCGTCGATAGCCAGGGTCGGATTGAAGTTGCGCTTGTAAATCTCAAGGCTCGATGAATCTTCGTCTACAGCCAGAATAGACTTGAACTGCTTTCCGAGCGCGGTGCATGCTTCACGCGCGCCGAGGGACAGTCCGCCACACCCTGAAAACAAATCCACCGTTCGCACCGTACCCCGCAACGGTGAATGCCAAGCGGGTTTTTTACTTCTCAGGAATACTTGATCGTAAAGCGCGCGGGCATCTTGTGTCGTAGAGACGTGGGCTGGCAGGTCGAATCTCGTCGTGAAGCTCGTCCCACCCGGAGTTGTTACCGTGCGAGAGACGCGCCGGTGTTTTTCGTTCAGACGAAATGAAAGTGTGACAGCAAGAGGTTTGGGCTCAGGTTCGCCGACCGAAACGACGTGTCCATTGGTGGCGCTAAGAAAACTTTGTAGTTTGCGTCTTACCTTGATTTCGTTCTTCAGTTCGCATTGCCAGACAGTAAGTACGGAGTACTTCTTACGACGCAGTTCCTTGAGCTTCGTCTTATCCCGTCTTTTGTTTGCCGCGAATTTTTGCCTCCAAAACGCTCGGTTGCTCTTCGGCAGTTTGTGAAGATGACAACTGTGTGCGTGCCAGAAACATCCGTGCACAAAGATTGCCCACTGGCGGGAGCGATTAGCGATATCTGGTGTCCCTGGGAGATCTTTTGCCTTGACAGTAAATCGATGTCCTAGCGAGCGAAGAAGGCTGTGAACCAACACCTCATTAGCAGTGCCAGTTTGTCTGACACCGGCCATGAGTTGCGACCGCTCCGGTGTGGTAATTACAGAGAGACGTTGACTCATGTGTCTTGGCGAAGTGCGACGGCGGTCGCACCGGATTATAGACGAATGCGTGAGGAAAGAGGACGCAATCTTAATTTTGGAACCGCAATAGTAACTTAAGTTGAGTTGCAAGATCGCGTACGGCACATTTGCGTGGAGAAAGACAGGCTTGATGAGCCGTTGACCAGCCTTGCAAGCGGAAAGAAGAACTCAGGCAATGCTCGCGGCCGTTTTGCGTATCTGCGGAAATCTTACTCTCCCACCACCTAACGAGGTGATTTGTCGTGACGGATGGCGAGGAGGCGGGGGTGGCGGAGTTTGCGGTGGACGGTCCACTGTAGAAAGCAGTAGGCAGTTGGCAGACGTCAGGAGGCAGGCGGCAGGAATCGGAAGGCGGAAGGCAGAAAGCAGCAGGCAGAAGGATTTGCCATCTACGATCCGAAGATCTTATTCCCTCACTACTTCACGCGGGTCTTTATCGGTTCGCACGCCTAACAGCCTCGGATGGCGCAGCTTTCCATGCTTGGTCCACTGAATGAATCCGACCTGGACGACGATCTGTGGACGTACCCAGTGGGCGCGCAGACGAGGCAAGCCCACTGCTTTCGTGAATGGCGGTTGGGGAATCTCGAGCTTGTCGAGTTGGGCGCGGAGATTGAGGAGCAGCTCAGTATTAAAGCCGGTGCCGATCTTTCCGGCGAAAACAAAGTCAGGGGGTGCGTCCGCGGACGCAGACCCACCCGCTAAGCTTCGCACCCTCACCCCACCTCTCCCAGAGGGAGAGGAGCCAGGTGGTACTGACTCGGCCGCGTATTCGTAATAGCCAACCAGCAACGCGCCGAGGCCGACGCGCTTGCCTTGCGGATCGGTGAAGCCGCCGACGACAAATTCCTGGGACAACTCGACCTTCATCTTTAACCAGTTGGGCGAGCGGCGCGGCTCGTAAATCGAACCGCGGCGTTTTGCGATCACGCCTTCCCAACCTTCGCGTTGCGCGCGCTCCCAAGGCTTTTCACCGGTAACAGCAGATTCCTTCAACGCTGTGACTAGATGGAGTGGCGGCTTGAGCGGCAGCTTCTTCAATAAAGCCTGGCGTTCTTCGAGTGGCAACTTCGTGACGTCTCGGCCGTCGAGCCAAAGGATGTCGAAGACGTGATATGCAGCACGCGAGGACGAGTTCTTCTCCTCCTCTCCGCCCGCGGAGAGGGGGTTGGGGGTGAGGCCGCCACTCGCGTTAACCCCACCCCCATCCCCTCCCCGCTTGCGGGGAGGGGAGTTCGTTAGTGCGTGCCAATCGATCTCGCCGTCGAGGATTAATTCGCGATGGGGAAGCTTGGCGATCGCGCGCGTCAGTGCGGGAATGTTTTGGGGCAAGCGATTACGTGAGAACAACTCGACCTTCGCGCCACGCTTGTACGTGAGCAGGCGGATGCCGTCGAACTTTCGTTCAAAGATCCATTCCGGTCCGGTGAAGGGCTCCTGGGTGAGCGTGGCGGCCATCGGTCGGATCCATTCGGGGAACTTCGCCATGGAGGGATTTTACAGTGAGCGGAATCTCAGTTTCGAGTTCAGAGTTTCGAGTTTTGAGTTAAGACGGCAGACGGCAGACGGCAGGAGGCAGTCTGGCGTCTGTCGCCCGCTAAAGCGGGCCCGCAAATTAAATATTGCTCTCCCGGCAGTAAGCCCCGCACCCCAGCCCTCTCCCAGAGGGAGAGGGAGAAGAATCCAAAGCGCCGTCGCCGTCCCGACAAATCGGGACTCTGCCGGCGCACTCCAAATGCGGGCAGGATGCCCGCGCTCCGCCCTCAAGGATGCGAGGCGCTCCAGAAGGAGGCGGAGCGTCAGTCTTTCGCCGGCTAAAGCCGGCTCTAAAATTTTTGGAGACGCTGATCCCAGCGCTAAAGCGCTGGGCTAAATTCAAACGTCCGCGACGCGGACGAGATTGCAGGCGAGGACGCCTGCGTACCGCACGCAGGATGCAGGCGCCGTCGAGGCGGCGCACTCCAAATGCGCGAAGCGCGCGACCCGCTAAGCTCCGCACCCTCACCTAATCTCTCCCAGAGGAGAGGGAGAAGAATCCAAAGCGCCGTCGCCGTCCCGACAAATCGGGACTCTGCCGGCGCGATCCAAAATTACTTTCGTTCTTCCCCGGGACGGTAGGACGATTTGAGGTTGGCGCGGATTTCACTCAACGTGAACCAGGCCGGTTTGAATTCGCCGCGCGCGTATAACTCGGCTTGATCGAAGTAGTGAGGGCTTTTCGGGTTGCCGCGTGCGCCGAAAGTATGAATCGACAAGGCGCGTACGCGCGGGCCAAACTCGACGACGCTCACATAGCTTGCGCCCGCGACTCCATAGAAACGTTTCTGTTCGTTTATCGGAACAGCCTGGAAAGTAAACACGCCACCGTCGGCCCCGCTGATGCCGGGCACGGGAAGACTGGGGCGCGCATCGCTGAAGGGTTCGCTCTTGCTTTCGTCATAGCGCTGCAGGCGATTGAGGTCGCCCCATTTCACCCGCCACGTGCCAAACCGCGCGTTGAGTTCATCCAGAGCTTCATTGAGAGCCGCGACATGTGATTGAGTTGTCGAAGGTTGAGGTGCTCGGTTGATCCGATCTCGCCAGCGATTGAAGATCGTCATCGCAATTGAATCGATGGTGGCGCGGTGGTCCCAGGTGTTGAGGATGTCGTAGGCATCTCGGAGGCGATCATCTCTATCGCCCGGTTCGCGCGCTGAATCAACAAATTGAATCTGCCGTTCCCAGGGTAGCCCTGCGCGCAACCCTGGGTTGAAGGTTGCGAACGCCTTCGGCGTTCCACCCTCTCTCAGGGTCAGGGTACTGCCCGGACGGCGCAAGTTTTCGCCTGATCCGGTCGCTACCGCTCGCGGTTCTGACACGGTCGGGCTACTGGTCCGAGTTTGATCGAGGTGCTGCTTCAACTCCGCCAGCCATCCGGGCAACAACTCATCCGCCATGATCACATGAGTATCGACGGCGGCTTGAGTCCATTCTTCGAAAGTCCACGATGGCTTGGTCGAAAGAAGGCGACGGGAGATGCGGCCGCGCGGATTGTCGCCTTCCTGAACCATGTACTTAGGAAAGTCCTCGGCCCTCGGATTATTTCCTTCGCTGGTTAAGAGAAAAGGAGTGGTGTTGCAGTTTTGCATCCAGCCGGTGCGCGGGTTCGTCAACTGCGGCAGCTCTTCCATTGTGTGATAGCCGCGCCACTCAGTCGCCGGATCGCTGCCATCGACAGGCTTACTCCAATCAAAGCGAGGATCCCGACGAGGCACCGCCCCGTTATAGAGATAGAAGATGTTACCGGCCCGGTCGGCGTACATCACATTTCCGAACAGCATCTTTTGCGGACGCAGCGCGCGTTTGAACTGTGGAAGCGTTCGCGCGCGAGTCATGTCGTACCACTCACGCAGCCAACCATCACTCTCAAAATGTGCCATGCGGATCGCCAAAAGCTTTCCGTCGCGCTTGCCGAGCACCGGGCCGTGATGGGTTTTGATCATTTTGAACGAACGCTCTTCAAACCCCGCATCGGTCTTCACGCGAATCTTCTCAACTTGCTCGGTCGCCAAACGATGTCCATTGCCGTAGCGATAGGCCAACGGCCGCGCCGGATCGTCGAAGGTTTCGACGTAAACATCGGCCAGGTCAGCGGCGTTATCGGTGCTGACCCAGCCGACATCCTCATTATGTCCGACATACGGAAAAGGAAATCCCAAGCGCGTGTAGCCGGTGAAGTTCCAGCCTTCGTCGCTGTGCACGTGGCCTTCATAAACCTGACCCGTGCCGAAGAATGGCAGGTGCGGATTAATGAACAGCATCGCGTGGCCCGTCTTGCTGCGGGAAGGTGCGATGACCCACCCGTTGGAACCGACGTTGTCAGCCGGCAGCGTCTCGATTTGCGCGGTCTGCAAATCGCCCGAAAGACCCGGGTCGCGTGAGAAGCCGTTCTGAAAATAGTTGTATCGGATGAAAGCCAGTGTGTACCACGGCTCGATCCTGTTTAGGAGTCTGGGAGGCGTTTCGGGATGTTTGGCGATGTAGTAGTTGAAGCCGGCGGCAAAGGCGTCACAAAGCTCACGCATCTTGCGATCGAGCCGTGAGTATTCCTCACGCGCGAGCCGCGGGATTTCCAGCGCCCGGTTCAATCGGGAATGCGCGAGCCGGCGTTCCCCGTTAACTTCTGCCGCGCGCCCGAGAGCGTAGATAAAGTTCTCTTCCACGCGCCAAAAATTGTCTTCGGCCTGAGCATATGCGAATCCGAAGACTGTGCTCGCGTCAGTACGGCCAAAAACATGAGGCACACCGTATCGGTCGCGATAGATCGTCACGTTTCGCGCGAGCGCGTCGGGATCCGGCGCAGGCGGGCGTTGGGCAACAACGCACGTCGCCGAGAGCAGAATACTGATTAGCAATACGGCCGGTTTCATGGCCGTTAATCGTAGTTCGTGAAGCGAGTTTTTAAAAGCCCTATTCCTTGTAACGCTTTCATGAGTGAACCTTGACGGTACGCGCCAGCAGAAGGCAGTAGGCAGTGAGCGGTGGGCAGTGAGCAGTGAACAACGGGGCAGACGGCAGAAGGCGGAAAGCAGAAGGCAGAAGGCGGAAAGCAGCAAGCAGAAGACTTTCCTCGGCTCATCATAATTCTGCGAACGTCCTACAATGATGAGGCGCGCGATCAAAGGTTGCGATTCATGGCGAAGCTTGAATTACGTCTTGCTGAAAATATTCCGGGGGATTTCTTCGTCGATTCGACTTGCATCGATTGCGATGCGTGCCGCCAAATTGCACCGGATACGTTCACTGCCGGCGATGACTACGCAGTCGTTCATCAGCAACCCCGGACGGAAGCAGAAATACGTCGTGCGTTAATGGCGTTGGTCGCGTGTCCGACTGCATCGATCGGAACTGTCGAGCACCATGACGCGCGCATCGGCATCGATGCTTTTCCATCATTGATCGCTGAGAACATTTATTTCTGCGGCTTTACTGCCGAATCAAGTTTCGGCGCCTGGAGCTACCTGATCGTTCGCGATCCGGAAAACGGCGGTAACGTATTAGTCGATTCGCCACGGTTTGCGACTCAGCTCGCGAAAAGAATAGAAGCAATGGGTGGCGTGCGCCGGATGTTTCTCACGCATCGGGATGACGTTGCCGATCACGACAGATTTGCAGAGCGTTTCCAGCCCGAGCGATTGATGCATGCAGATGACGGCGCGTCGCGGCTTGGAATCGAAACCCTAATTCGGGGTGACGAACCGTTTGCGCTCGATGCGGACTTGCTTGCGATCCCTGTGCCCGGGCACACACGCGGCCACACAGTCCTGCTTTATCGCAATCGTTTTCTTTTCACAGGCGACCATCTGGCCTGGTCGCCAACGCGAAATACTCTCACCGCGTTTCGGAGTGCATGTTGGTATTCGTGGGAGGCGCAAACACGCTCGATGGAAAAGCTCCTGCAGTATGAATTCGAATGGGTGCTGCCCGGCCACGGCCGCATTCACCATGACACGGCGGCCAACATGCGTGAACACCTGAAGCGTTGCATTGAATGGATGAAGCAGCGCTGAAATGTGGGCTAATTCAAACGTCCGCTACGCGGATGAAATTGCAGGCGAGACGCCTGCGTGCCGCACGCAGAGATGCGTGCTCTACCGCAATCCAAAGCGCCGTCGCCGCTTCACTCTGCCGGCGCACTCCAAATACGTTGACAGCACGATGCGGGCTCAGTATTGTTCGCGCCGGCTTCAGCAAATCATTTCTTAATGACCAAGGAGATCTCTTCATGGCAGATGACAGAGTGAAAGTAGGAATCAGGACATTCAACGGAAACTATGTCACAGCGGTCAACGGCGGCGGCATGGGTGAAGACGCGAACGCTCTTCCGATCCACACTGATGCGACTTTGCGTCTCTGCGTGAAATTATCCTTTTCGCAACGGCCGGTTCACGCAAAGGCGCTAAGGCGCAAAGTCACGCAAAATAGGACACTACTTCGGCAAAATGAACTGAAACGTTGTTTTGTGCGCCTGTCGAACGTCTGGTTCACGATATGGTTCAAACATTAAGCCGATTTCTGCATGACAAAACTGACTTCGCACGGCCTGCCATCCTTGCAATCCTGTAACTAATTGATAGTCGTTTAGCTTCAACGGAACGTTAGTCTGCTTTCCGCTCCTAAATATCGACGCGCGAGGCACCGGACAGTTCAAAAGCCCAAATCGCGCGCTCCCATAAGACTTCATTGCCCCTTCAGGAACGGTGATTGCGACGATTCTCCTGTTAACAAGACTCTCTCCGTCGCACAAACATCAGCGGATTAATTGCACGTGTGAAGCAAGAGGAATCTTCCGCGGTGAAACGCTGTCCCGATCAGAAGATTGGAACTGGGTTACTCAGGAGGTAAAGGATTCATGAGAACGTTCAAACTTTGGCCGCACGCGGCGGTAATTGGCCTGGCGGTCGCAGTGGCCGCGGGCGCCGGCGTCTGGCTGTATCAGAGAAATTCGAACAACGCAGAGGCGGCGATGTTGCCGAATGCGGCGCGCCTGCAGCGCGTTGAGGGGCAAGTGGCGCTGGCCGATGCGAATGACACGGAATGGAGAACGGCCGGGCCGAACGAGCCCGTTTCAGTCGGCGATCGTCTTTACACACGCGAAAACGCGTGGGCCAGCGTGGCTTTTGACGGACGAAATTATGCGCGGCTGGATCCGAACACAGCGGTCGATGTAATGGCCCTGAGCGACGATCGAACGCAGTTAGCGTTGCGCGATGGCGCGGCGATTTTTGATGTGGCCTATCTGCCGTCGGACGAGTTGTTCGAGGTAGGGACGCCGTATGGCGCGGTGGAATTTGAAGAGCCGGGTCTTTACTACGTCGATGTCAACGACGGGAACACGATGGTTTCCGTGCTGAGTGGTCTGGCCCAGGTCGTGGGTCTCGCGGGTAACGGCCAGATCAGCAAAGGCGAAATGCTTACGCTGCTTGGCACCACCGCAGCCGAAGTCGTAATGGCGAAACTCAACAGGGACGACGCTGGTTATTTGGTCGACGACTATTACGGCTATCAATATCCAAACACTTATGACGGACGCTATGCCAGCTATGACGCGTATGAAGCTGATCCTTTCTACTACGATCCTTATCGTAATGATGCCAGCTATCGCTACGTGACGTACGACGCGCCGGGTATTAACGATCTGAGTTACTACGGCGATTGGCGGGACGTGAACGGATACGGTTACGCGTGGAGTCCGCGCGTCGATGCGGGCTGGACGCCTTATCAGGATGGTTATTGGGTCAGGGATTATCCACACGGACTGACGTGGGTTTCGAGTGAGCCCTGGGGTTACACGCCCTATCATTACGGACGCTGGGCCTACGCCGGCGATCGTTGGTACTGGGTTCCCGAAGCAGCGAACGCGACGCCGCAATATTCGCCGGCGCTAGTCGCGTTTGTTCCGTTCGGCAACAACGAGATCGGCTGGATCCCTTTGGGCCCGGGCGATGCTTATGTGCCGCGGTATTACGACGAGAACTGGCAGCCGCATTACCTTTCGCGCGGTGACCTCATCGCAGCTAACTTGGTAAATCTGGCGGCGCCGAACGCAATCACAGTCGTGACGGTCGATCAGTTTGGACGGACGATCGATCCGCGTTACGTGAGGCACGTCAATGCAGCGAGTCTCGCGAACGTGCAACCGACGCTTGAACCGTTGCTGATGACGCCACTCCGCAACGCAGTAGTCCATTCGGCGTGGGGCCGTGGCAAGATTGATCTGCCGCCCGGGATCGCGAAGAAACTCAACGACAGGACAGTCGTAATCGCGCACGATCCGGTGAGACCTCGTTTCAAAAAGGATCTGGAGAAATCTCTGCGCTTCGAACGCATTGCGGAAAAAACGAAGAACCAGAAGTTCAAGGTCAGGGATGAGCGGAACGCCGGAGTACCGCAGGTGGATCCGGGCCGTCAGCAACAAATAGATGCGCTCGCGCGCGAAGCAAAGAGCGGGAACAAGGAAGCGCGCCGTGAAATGCGTCAGCTCGAACGGCAGCAGCGGACTGATCAGCGGCAGCAAGTTCGCCAGGTCCAGCAGCAGCAACGCGCGCAGCCGAAGGTCGACCGACTAAGCTCGCCGCGAGCCGAGGGAGCACGCATCGGAAATCCGGTGAAGGGGAAAGAAGTGGGCCGGCCCGAATTTAAGGGTCCGCCAGTGAAGGTGAATCCTCGTCCGCAGGTTCAACGCGAAGCGCCAAAACCGCAGGTCAAACAGAACCAGCCGGGACGGGGCGAGGCGAAGCAGCCGAACAAAGCGCCCGGCGAACCGAAAGGTGGCGGCGGTGGAAAAGGTAAGGGCAAGCCTTAACGGTTAAAAGCAATCAGCCCAGGGTGGCGCGTCGCTACCCTGGGCTATTTTCTTGTGCGCTTACCGCGGTTGAAGTCCCGCCCGCTACCCCGACGAGTCGGGTTCTGACATTAGGCGCAGGCGGCGATGGGCGCGCCCGTGGTTGCCGGACGAAGCGGCATTGCGGCTTCGGCTTTGGGAATGATTTCGAAGACGGAATCCAGGTGCGTGACTTCGAGCACGCGGCTCGTGAATCTGTTGACGTTCATCAGCTTGAAGCGAATGCCGTCCAAAGCAGTCTGCCGTTGCAACTCGAGCATGACGCCAAGACCGCGCGCATCGATTGCCGTGACGCGTGCCAGATCCAAAACGATTGAACTTACTTTTGATTGGGAGCGCACGGCGTCGCGCAGACTTCCGGTTTCTCCACTTATAAGACGGCCCCTTAGCGACAAGACCGCTACATCGCCCAAATTTCTTGAATATACTTTCAACATAACTGACCCCTTGGTTTGAACTGACGGTTAATGGGTATCACGACGGCAGCCCGTCTGGTGTTTCATTATTTTTAGAAATCACCCATTGCCTAACCAAAAGACGCGCCGGACCGAGGCGCCGTTAACAGCTAACCATCGAATGTTTGCCGGGCTCCAAATTCGGGGGCGAATTTGCTCAGCCAAGATCTAAAGGGCTGCATTTTCCAAAAAATTAATACGGCCGAGGCTGTTCATCGGGACTGCGTTTATCGTTTTAAGGCAATTTGCTCAGGAAATTCACAGATTCGCCCTTGTGTAAAAACATGTTGCTCAACGTGTGGCCGATTTGTTAGGATGCTTTTGGCCATACCGCGCAGCGATTTGGCTGCCGGATTCCTGATCGACACCCCGCTTCGGAAGTGCCGATCAACCAGCTTCCCGCGCTGACCGACAACAGAGAAGTCGGACAAGCACCTTCTTTCCGGGACTGAACACAAAAACTTAATCACGCTGAGCCTTGACGCTGTCTGTCCGAAGCGTGTCCCCCGTGCCCTTCTCACCTGCAACAGCAGGAAGGCTCCAGCCAAAACTGACGAGAGTTCAATCGTCTTGCCACCCTCAGTATCCGCCGGGATACCACCAGCACCGTGAAATCAATAAGTCAAAAGACCACGCCAGAAACGGCCGTCAATGTCGCGCCTGATTCTGCCCGCGCCCGCCGCGCCGCAGAACGCAGCGCCAGAGCCGGCCATTGGGTTGAAAGCCTCCGCAGTTCGGATGTGAACCGCCTGTGGGCTGAGCTGCATCGCATCGTCAGCAATCATCCACTGGTGCGCGCATCCCGCAGCGCCGGCCTGCTGATCGAAGAAGGTGCAACCAGCGCGCACACCGATCTGACTCAGGAACTGTTTGTTCAACTGCTGACCAAATCTCGCTTCCAACACTATCTGGACACAAGCATGACGGACGCCGAGATCGAATGCGAGATCGGCCAGATCGAATTAACAAACTTACTGACGGCTGAACTGCGCAAACGACATCCCGAAAGTTACCGCTTGGCGCGACGCATTTCGACTTTGATTCAGTCGAGTGCGAATTTCCGCCGCTTTGACAGCAGTGGAACAGGCGAAGAAGCGCATCGCCGTTTGGCGGATCGCGTTTACGGCTTGAGCGAGTGGCCCAACGGCAAAGGCGGCCGCAACACTCACGAGATGGAACAACGCGTTCACATGATTCCGGTCCGCCAGCGCGATACGCGCATGGTGGGTTGCACGGGTGACGCCCAAATCGTGATCAGCAATTCCGATCTTGAAGACCTGATCATTTCCGTGCTGGAAGCGATTGACTCGCCGGCTGACGTCAGAAGTTTGCGCAGCCTGGTGATGTCGCGGCTGCCGGTGATGGATATTTATCTGGTCCCCCTGGGTGGCGACGAAGGCGACGATGGGCCGCATTACGATCCCGCCGACCTGCGTGAGAACCCGGAAGAGAGCCTCTTACGACACGAATCACAACGCGAAGCGGCCGGTTCAGTCGACAAATTTCTCACGGCCCTCCGTTCGAACGTTCGCGGCAAGATGAAGCAGTACAACCGCATGATCGGTGTGCTCTGGCATTGTTATTTGAGTGCCGATCACGCGACACAATTGGAAGTGGCCGCGACATTAGGAGTTTCTGATTCTCTGGTCTCCGATTATCGGCGGCGCATCGAGCAGGAGCTGCGGGCGCTGTCATTCTCGGAGGTTGAAGAAGCGCGCATGTTTGAATTGGCCCTGCGTGAGCGAGTGCGCGTGATGGTGGTTGACGGCGAGGAAGCTGTAGCTTAACTGCGCCGAATTTGAGCACAACCAGGTTATCGAGAAGCGCAGGATACTGCGCTTCTTTAGTTTACAAGGACTGATTTCCAGATGCCGGGCGCACGAGCAAAAGCGGGTTATTCATCGATCACGCCTACGCGTGCGCGCCGCGCCGCATCTGCTATTTCAACGAAATCCGCGGCCATAGGGAACGACGAGCCGCCTGAGATCCGTCCGGCAAGCCCGAATCTGCGCGCGGTGAAATTAGAAGTACCGGCGCTTTCAAGAGGTCACAAGTTTTCTTACGCAGCGCTTTTTGCTTTTACCCTGGTTCTATACACGCGACCCAGCGAACTTTCTTCATCACCGATCGCAGCATCAATTGCTCTCGTAGTTGGCGTGATCACTCTGGCGTTCTTTCTGCCGACGCAACTGGCTCTCGAAGGCAATCTCACCGCACCGCTAACCGAAGTAAAAGTCCTTATGCTTTTCGCGCTGCTGGCGGTGGTCAACATCCCTTTGGCTATGAGCCCTGCCGACGCATGGCAGACGTTCAGCGGTACGTTCATTCGCTGCGTTGTGATGTTTGTCGTGCTGGTTAATGTCGTCCGAACGGAAGCGCGGCTGAAAGGTCTTCTGTATTTGGCGATTGGCGCCGCGGTTCTTCTAAGTATCGGCGCCATCAATGAGTATCGGCACGGCCTGGCGACGGTTGAAGGGTATCGCGTGAGCGGCCGAGGCGTCGGCATGTTTGGAAACACGAACGACATGGCGCTCTTCGTCGTGACGATTCTCCCGATTACTGTGGCGTTCTTTTTTGCCTCGCGGCGCAAAGCTGGAAAGATTCTCTTCGGCGCGTTGGCAGCGTTGATGCTGGCCTCGATCGTTCTGTCTTATTCGCGCGGAGCATTTCTCGGTTTAGTCGTAGTGCTGATTTTCTTCGCGATGAAGCTCGGTCGTGGCAACCGTTTGGCGATTATCGCTGGGATTGTGCTGCTGAGCACCGCTTTCCTGTTTTTAGCGCCCGGCAACTACGGTGTGCGTTTACTCTCGATCTTCATACCGAGTCTTGATCCGGTGCAGTCCGCCGATGCTCGCCGCGCCGAATTGCTTCGATCGGTGTACACCGCGCTCCGTCATCCATTTTTCGGAATCGGGATGGGCAACTACAAGGACTATGTCTCTCTGCGAGGGATCGCCACGCACAACGCATACACGGAGGTCGCCGCTGAGATGGGCCTGGCAGCGCTCGCTTGCTACACGATGTTTATCGTGAGCCCGCTACGGAAGCTTGCACAGATCGTGCGCGACACCTTCGATAGCCGAGCGAATTCCCGCTATTTTTACCTGGCCCTTGGCCTTCAGGCTTCGCTGATCGCTTACATGGTGTCCAGCTTTTTCCTGTCGGTGGCGTATCTCTGGTACGTCTACTACCTCGTGGGTTACGCCGTTTGTTTGCGACGTATCTACGAAGCTGAAACCGGCAACGCGGTGGTGGTGGAATCTCGGAAAGCGCGAAAGAAAAACCGAAGCGAAGCCGTCGTACCAAATTCGACCGTTGGGGTGACTGCATGAGTCTGCGGATGACTATCGAAATATTCTTCTGGTTCGCGGCTGCGGCGCTTGTCTATACGTACGCAGCTTACCCGGTGTTGGTGACTTTAATCAGCATGCTCCGGCCGAGGCGGCTCATGCGCGGCCCGTATCAGCCGACGGTGAGCGTGATCATCACGGCCTACAACGAAGAACGTGATATCGCCGGCAAGCTCGAGAACACGCTGGCGCTGGATTATCCGAAAGAGCTTCTGGAAATCATCGTAGCCTCAGACTGCTCGTCTGATCGAACCGATGAAATCGTGCGCGGTTTCGAGTCGCGCGGCGTGCAGCTCTATCGTCAGCCGCAACGACTGGGTAAGACAACTGCGCAAAACTCCGCCGTCGAACGCGCAACTGGCGAGATTCTGCTGTTCTCAGACGCGACGACGATGTACGACCCCAACGTGCTGCGCGCGATGATGCCGAACTTTGCCGATGCCACGGTTGGCTGTGTAGCCGGTCGCCTAATCTATGTCGACCCGAGCGGGTCAGCCGTCGGGCGCGGGGCCGTGTCGTATTGGAATTACGAAACGTTCGTGAAGAAACACGAGAGTCGCGCGTGCTCTTTAATTGGCGCGTCAGGCTGCATGTACGCAGTGCGGCGTTCGGCGTACTTGCCGCTTTATCCCGAAGCTCACGGCGATTTTATTATCGCAACGAAGATGGTGCAGCAACGTTTGCGCACGGTCTTTGAGCCGGAAGCCATCTGCACTGAAGAAACCAACCGGCGCGCTGGCAACGAGCTGAGCATGCGTGTGCGGGTCATCACGCAAACATTCAATGATCTTTGGCGCCACCGCGCCATGCTCAATCCGTTTCGCAGCGGCTTTTATGCGGTGCAACTTTTCTCGCACAAAGTGATGCGCTATCTGGTGCCTTTCTTCCTGGTGGTGACGTTCGTCACCTCAGCGGCGCTGGTGACGACGTCGCTGTTCTACCGGCTCGCTTTCGCGGTTCAGGTCATTGGTTACGTTTGCGCCGCGCTGTCAGCCGCGCTCGAGCGCGTCGGTTTTCGCAGTCGCGTTTTGGCCCTCCCGCAATATTTCGTGCTCGCGAATCTCGCTTCAGTCCTTGCCCTTTATAAGCTTGTCCGGGGCGAGCGTTACGCACGCTGGGAACCGATCCGTGAATAGCGGGTCAACCAAAGCCTGAGATGGATTGAATAAGTAATCTGACGATGAAACTGAAATATGAAATCGCGTTGATCGTTAGCGGCGTCCTGCTGATTCTGGGGCCCATGCTTTTATGGCGGCGCGCCCCGCGATTCATTCGAGACTTTTTCACGGCCACTACTGCTCCGGTCAACCTGGCACTTTTTCGGATCGTTTTTTTCGTCGTCGTTCTGTTCTCTTTCTCGGTCAACAACGTGGCCTGGTTCGGTAGTCTTCCGGCTGAACTGCGCTTTCCGCCGACCGGGCTTCGCGCCATAATTGCTGGAATTCCGATAAACGAATCGTTCGCCCGCAGTATTTCAGTGGCGTTAGTGATCGTCTGTCTGGCCTGCATCTTCGGGCTCTTTACTCGCGGCGCAATAATCATTTGTCTGGCGCTCTCGCTTTACGTTCTCGGTGTGCCGCAATTCTTCGGCAAGATAAATCACTATCACCATTTGATTTGGTTTATGGCCGTGCTGGCAGCCAGTCCATGCAGCGATGTCTTGTCGCTTGATGCCGTGTGGAAATCATGGAAGAGGGCAGACCGCGGCAACACCGCGCCACCTGAAGCTTCGCAGGCGTATGCGTTGCCGTTGCGCTTCATCTGGTTGTTGATGGGTGTCATCTATTTCTCAGCGGGCTTTTGGAAGGTTTGGACCGCAGGTGTGGGTTGGGCCTGGAGCGATAACCCACGGAACATGATGTACAACAAGTGGATGGAGCTGTCTGGTTGGACGCCGATTTTTAGAATCGATCACTATCCGCTGCTTTACAAACTCTCGGCGACGGCCACGATCCTTTTCGAGCTCTCTTTCATCTTCCTGATTTTCTTCGCGAGTGTCCGTTATCTGGCTCCCATCGGCGGCTTGCTCTTTCACAACATGACGAATGTGTTCATGCGAATTTCGTTTTGGAATCTGCAGGCGTGCTACGTCGCGTTCGTCGATTGGAACAGACTGTTCCGATTTTTCGGCCGCCGGCTCTTTCCCGAAGAAATGTACCTGCTCTACGACGGAAACTGTAAGCTTTGCCGCCGCACCATTGCCTCGTTTCGAGTCTTCGATATTTGCGAACGAGTCACCTATGTAAACGCGCTCGATGTGGACGCGCTGAAACAACAGGGACTGTCCTGGTTGGATTCTGAAGCGCTCATGCGCCACATGCACGTCGTGGTTGGATCAAAAGTCTGGACTGGTTTTGCGGCCTACCGGAAATGGATCGCCAGACTTCCGCTCTTTTGGGTTGCGCTTCCGTTGCTGTTCCTGCCGCCAGTCGCCTGGGCCGGCCGACGAATCTACGAGCGCGTGGCCGCGTCCCGCACCTGCAGCTTAATCACTAAACCGCTCAAGTCTGTTAGTCGTCCAAGGCGCGCTCCCTTCGCCATCGCGGTCGTTGGTAGTTTTCTCGTTTACGTCACAATCCTGAGCGCGATAGTGAAACTTCAATCGTGGCCCTTCGCCCTTTATCCCGCTTTCGAAGATCCGGACGTGCCCAGAGTTGGAATGATGACGATGTCGGTCGAAGCCTCCTCCGGCACGATCAGTGAAATCAAACCCAACCGGGAATCAAGTCTCACCGCCCTTTCACCGGAGAGATTGATGGGGATGCAAAACAGGTTGATGGCGGTCGAAAGCCCGAGCGAACGCGGCCGCCGGCTGCAAGCGTTTTGGCGACTCCTGGTCCGCGAGCATCCTCCGTTGGCGCAAACCAGGGCCGTTCGCTTCTATCGAGATACCGTCTCGAGCCTCCCGGACGACCGAGATAACAATTTACTGCGCCGCGAACTCATCTATGAATTTAGGGTGGACTCACCGGAATTCACCGCGCGGGCGCCAGGTGTGCCCGAATGAACCCAAACGTTCCTGCCCGCCTGATTACCAAAGGCGAAACTCACGGTTTCCGCGCGCAATTGGGAATTCTTTGGATTTGGGCCGGTTTTTCTCCTGTATAATCTTTGTGGCTTTCTTGCCGCTCGCCGACTGAGCCCGCCACGCGTTTCCTCCCCGAATTCAATTCTTCCGATGTTGAATCAAGCCTCAAATCAAGAGAGCAAACCACCGGCTGACGTGGCACGTGTGTTCGTAAGCGGCGACGACCCCGATCGCCACTTCCGGACAGACTTTCTGAAAGACGATTTGACGGGCCGCTCCGTACGTGGCGGTGTGGTGACCGTTGCCTCTCAGGGACTTAAGTTCTGCTCGGCGATCGGCGCGACGATTATTCTTGCCCGCCTGCTTACGCCGGCGGACTACGGGCTAATCGGCATGGTCGCCGTGGTCACGGGCTTTGTCTCGATGTTCAAAGACATGGGCCTGTCGGTGGCAACCATTCAGAAAGAAGAAATCAATGCTGAACAGATCAGCACACTGTTTTGGATCAACGTCCTCCTTAGCATTGCGGTAATGCTAGTGATGGTCGCGATCGGTCCCATCGTCGCCTGGTTTTATGGCGAGCCGCGCCTGACATTAATTACGATTTGTTTTGCTCAAGTCGCTTTGATCGGGGGACTCACGAGCCAGCACGAAGCACTAGTACGCCGACAAATGCGTTTTACGGTGCTCGCCGTCCTCGAGATAAGCTCGCTAATTGTCGGCATCTTTGTTGCCGTGGCATTAGCGTGGTACGGGGCGCGCTATTGGGCGCTAGTCGCTTCTCAATTGGCCCAGACGCTCATGTATGCGGTTGGTATTTGGATCGTTTGCGGGTGGCGCCCAGGCATGCCGGTTCGTAATTCGGGCGTGCGCTCGATGTTTGCCTTTGGCAGTAATCTGACCGGCTTTCACGTAATTAACTATTTCGCGCGCAATCTGGACAACATGCTGATCGGAAAGTTCTGGGGCAGTTGGCAACTTGGTCTTTATGGCAAAGCTTACCAGTTGCTGCTGCTTCCCATCGATCAGATTAATTCGCCGATTGCGACTGTGGCGCTGCCGGTTTTAAGTCGCCTGACGGATTCGCCGGAACGTTACCGGAAAGCCTACCTGAGAATTCTTCAGAAGGTCGCCATTCTCACCATGCCGATCATGGCTTTCATGATTGCGTGCTCAGATTGGATGGTGCGTCTGGTTTTGGGCCCGCAATGGATCGACGCCAGCCGCATCTTCGCGGTCCTGGGCATCGTGGGAATGGTACAGCCCATCGCGAATACCACCGGCTGGCTCTTCATGACGCAAGGGCGCACCCGTCACATGTTTCAATGGGGCCTCATCGGCTCCAGCATAATTATCAGCAGCATCGTCTTAGGACTCCCCTGGGGAGCCATCGGCGTCGCCACCAGCTACTCGCTGGTATCTCTTCTGATAGTCACGCCGCTTCTGTTCTGGTTCGTGGGCCGTGAAGGACCCGTTCGGACGATGGACTTTTACCGCGCAGTTGCGCCGGTGGCCGCTGCGGCGCTGTCAGTGCTTGGCATTCTGCTGATTCTTCGACAGTGGCTGACGGTAACGCGGCCGTTGGTCGGGCTTCTTATAGGTTTCGTCGTTACCCTCACGGGCACAGCCTTGATTCTCGCCGCTTCGTCGCAAGGAAGAATGGCGCTCGGCGACTTCGTACAACTGTTCTCTCACTTAAGAAAGAAAGCTGAAACCAGACCTTTCAGTCGCGCAGACCATCGAGCCGCGAGTTCGCAGCCTGCCATCTAAACCAAAAGCCCTTTGACACCCAGCATGGATCCGCTTTGCGAAAGACTTCATGAACGAGAAATTAAAAACTGATTTCAATGAATCCGCGGATGGTTACGTCTGCGTTGCCACTCCTTACGAGCCGGTGGTTTCAGAGACGTTCATTCGCGATCATATTGAACGCTTGCCATGCAAGACCATTGCGCTGCACGGAGAATGGCCGTTCAGTGAAGTGAATGGGAGGCGAGTTGTACCGCTGGCCTTCAGAGCTCTAGCGCGGGTCGTACCTTCTGTCGCACCGGCTCAGGATGCTTTTCTCACCTCATTCTTAAAGAGAGCTCGTGTGTCGGTAGTGCTGGCAGAGTACGCAACGACCGCAATCCCTTTACTGAAACCCTGTAAGCGCGCCGGCGTTCCTTTGGTCGTGCACTTTCACGGCTTCGATGCTTACAGCCACGACATGCTTAGTCAGCATCTGGATGACTACCGCTGCCTCTTCAAAGAGGCCGCCGCGATAATTGCCGGTTGCCACGCGATGGAAGACCATCTGTTGGAATTGGGCGCCAGGCGTGAAACGCTCTTTATCAGTCCCAGCGGAGGCGTCGATCTTTCACAATATGAGATCGCGGATATCTCTGATGACCGTCCACTCTTCGTCGCAATTGGCCGTTTCGTCGATAAGAAGGCCCCTCAGCTTACAGTCCTGGCCTTCGCGCAAGTGTTGCGCGAGTGCCCGGAAGCTGAATTGATCATGATTGGAGAAGGCCCGTTATGGGAGGCCTGCAAGCAGTTGGCGCATGGTCTTAATGTTCAGTCAAAAATACAGTTCGTTGGCAAACAAGATCGTGCTCAAGCGGCGAAGGTACTAAAGCAAGCGCGTGCTTTTGTCCAACATTCCTTAACTACCACGTACGGTGATTCCGAGGGCACCGCCATCACAATTCTGGAAGCGGGCGCCGCTGGATTGCCGGTGGTGAGTACGCGCCACGCCGGCATCAACGAGTCGGTCTCTCATGGAGAGACTGGATTTCTGGTCGAGGAACAAGATGTCGCAAAGATGGCCTTCTACATGACTGAGTTAGCGAAGAATCCGGAAAAGGCCAGAGCCATGGGCCGAAAGGCGAGGGAACATGTCGGTCGGAACTTTTCAGTCGAGTTGGTGATGGAGAACCTTCACGCAATTCTGCAGAACGCAGTTCGGGGCGCGGGCCGGGCGAAAGCGTACAAGCACCACCAACCTCTTCCGGAAATCGTCGTATCAGAAGATTGATATGCTCAAACAGTTACCATCAACCGAGGCAGAAGAGTTCGACTCG
Source organism: Pyrinomonadaceae bacterium (assembly GCA_049273695.1). Taxonomy (GTDB): domain Bacteria; phylum Acidobacteriota; class Blastocatellia; order Pyrinomonadales; family Pyrinomonadaceae; genus UBA11740. The sequence goes on along the minus strand of JBASRE010000018.1, from coordinate 140,621 downwards.
TACCTCCGCGCCGCTCAGAAGAATCTGATCGCCGCGATGAACGAACCTACCTGCTTTCAGCCACTCCTGGAAATGATCGGAAATCTGAGAATCGAACGAGTGCTCGACATCGGTTGTGGAGTCGGCCAGATGCTCTATCCGTTTGTGGCTTTGAAGGGCGCCCTCGGCGTGGGACTGGACGAGGCCGAGCAAGCTTGCCGGATGGGTCATGACTTCTACTCGACACACGTCCCCTCGGCGCGGATCAAGTTTGTGTACGGCCAGGCTGAGAAGTTGCCGTTCCCGGACGCCAGCTTTGACGCGGTTAACTGCGGCCTGGCGTTGCCTTACATGGACAACGCGCGGGCCTTCGATGAAATTGCACGCGTACTGCGGCCGGGCGGCGTGCTCCTGCTGAAGATTCATCATGCCCGCTATTACCTCGGCGACCTCTGGCGGGGCCTGGTCTCACGCAAGCTGCTTCACATGGTGCACGCCGGCCGCGTGTTGTCAGTGGGCGCAATCTATCATCTGACCGGCATCCAGCCGGACAACCGATTGCTGGGCCATGAGACTTTTCAAACTCGCTGGCTTTTGCGTCGTGAACTCGCGCAGCGTGGATTTACGATTGAACGCGAGCGTACGGACAGCACTCCGCGCGCGCCGGCTTTCTTTATTTCGAAACAGGGATAAGAGATTTTCGATGCTCAAGAAGGCAAAACAAGCAGCGCTAAGCTCGCTCAAGGTCTCGGGCGCTTTCACCGTTGTCCACAACAGTAAGTGGCGGCGACAGCGGCTCCTGATTCTCGCCTATCACGGAATCTCTATTTCGGATGAGCATCTGTGGAACGGATCACATTTTATTTCCGCGGATCTGTTTCGCGAACGATTGCAACTTCTAAAGACATCGCGTTGTGCAGTGTTGCCTCTGGGCGAAGCTGTGGAAAGACTTTACGCGAACGACTTGCCGGATCGGGCGGTGGCAATCACTTTCGATGACGGTACCGCTGACTTTTATTCCAGGGCCTTTCCGCTGTTCAATGAATTCGATTTTCCGGTAACGCTTTATCTCACGACTTTCTATTCGCATTACCAAAAACCGATTTTCGATCTGATGAGTTCGTATCTGCTGTGGCAGGGACGCAGCGAGACCCTTAATCTAAGGGAGTTCACCGGGCGAGAAGCCGTAATCAATCTGGCTGATCCAAATGCGCGCGACGCAGCGTCCGTTGAAATGCGCACGTTCGCCCGCGAGCGGAAATTAACGGCCGAAGAGAAGGACGCACTGTTGGCGTCGCTGGCAGCGCATCTCAAGGTTGATTACGACGCGCTGATTGAAAAGCGCGCGTTGCATATTCTCAATCCTGCCGAGGTCGGCAAGCTCGCTTCCCACGGCGTGGACATTCAACTGCACACCCATCGTCATCGCACACCGCTCGATCGCGATTTGTTTATCCGGGAGATTGAAGACAACCGAAAGAGCATCAACGATATGACCGGCCAGCCCGCATCACACTTTTGTTACCCGAGCGGCGTGTACGAGCCGCAGTTTCTTCCGTGGCTGAAGGAAGCCGGCGTCGTATCGGCGACCACCTGCGACATCGGTTTAGCGACCGCTGATTCGAACCCGTTGCTGCTGCCGCGACTGCTCGATGTGTCCAGTCTTTCCGGAGTCGAATTTGAAGGCTGGCTGACTGGCTTATCTGCCGCGCTTCCGCAACGCAACCGATCGGAAAGGAGGATCGCCTAGCGGCGCGGCCGTAATTTTGCGCTAGTCGTAAAGCGCGAAGCCTGAAATTCAATGCCCTTAATCAGCGTCATCATTCCCGCCTACAAGCTCGCGCCGTACATCGGCGAAACGTTGGCCTCTGTCTGCGCGCAGACCTTTACGGACTACGAAGTCATCGTCATCAATGACGGCTCGCCGGACACAGTTGAACTCGAGCGCGCGCTGGAAGATTTTCGCGATCGAATTCGCTATTTGAAACAGGAAAACCTTGGCGCCGGCGCCGCGCGAAATGCCGGGCTGCGCGCCGCACGTGGAGAGTTCATCGCATTCCTGGATGGTGACGATCTGTGGCTGCCGAACTATCTCGATGAACAGATCAAATTCACGCGCGCGCATGACTGCGATTTGGTTTGCGCCGACGCGACCATGTTTGGCGAGACTGCGCCCGCCGGCAAGACCTACATGGAATGGCTGATGGAAACGGCGCCGCCGGTGGGAACGGTCTCGTTTCATGAATTGATCAGCGCAGAGCGATGCCTGATCACTTCGGGCATCGTCGCACGCCGCCAACCGATTTTGGATGCAGGGCTTTTTGACGAATCGCTACGCACCGCGCAGGATTTCGATCTCTGGTTGCGTTTGGCGCGCAGGGGTGCGCATCTCATGTATCAACGCAAAGCACTCTTGCGTTACCGGTGCCATGCCCAGGGCTTAACCGGCAGCACGTTGAACTCAATAACCAGGGAATTGAACGTTCTCGACAAAATAGAACACGGCTACGATTTGACGGCTGACGAAAGCAGCGAGGTTGGGAACGTGATTCGCGCCCGACGGGCGAGTCTCGAATTCGAATTGGGAAAAGTTCTGATCGCGCAAGGCGAAGTGGCTGCTGCGCGCGAGGCCTTTGCTAAGGCTTGCTCGGGAACACGCACCTGGAAGCCGAAGGTGGCACTGTGGCTGTCACGACTCGCCCCCTCGGCTATGCAAACCGTTTATGCACGCCGTCTGGCTCAGAATGCTTCAGCGCTTTAGGACTATGCTTACTTCGACAAATCAACTTTCGTCAAAGCCACAAGTTCTGTTGCTGCTCAACACCTTCGAAGTTGGCGGCGCGGAAGGACAACTCGTGCTGCTGGCGCGGCTGCTGCGTGATAGCGGGCGATACGGTGTTCATCTTGGCTGTCTTGGTCGCCGCGGCCGGCTGCTCGAAGAGGCCGAACAGTTGGGCCTTGGGCCGATTCCCGAGTTTCCTCTGACAAGCTTCTACGATCGGAACATGGCAACGCAGCTTCGCCGATTCACTGCATTTCTACGCGAACGAAACATCAGCGTCGTGCACACCGACGGCTTCTACACAAATGTCTTCGGCGTCCTCGGCGCGAAGTTGGCGCGCGTGCCCGCGCGGATCGCATTCCGCGGCTCAGTGGGTGGGTGGTTTACGTCGCGTCAGGAACTTATCGAGCGGACCGCGTACCGGATGGCAAGTGTCGTGCACGCAAATTCAGAAGCGGTGCGCGATTTCCTGATCGAGCAGGGCGTGCCGGCCAAAAAAATCGAAGTGGTTTACAACGGCCTCGACCTGTCGCGCGTGACACCTGCGCCGGAAGTATCAAGGTTGCAGGCGCGCGCGATGTTCGGACTGCCCGCAGACAACGATCGTTCCCTGGTCACGATTGTGGCCAACATGCGAAACGAGGTTAAGAATTATCCAATGTTTCTGCGCGCCACCCAGCGGGTGCACAACGCAATCCCCGAAGCTATGTTTGCGCTCGCCGGTGAAGGCGAATTGATGGAGCAACTGCGCACGCTCGCTCGCACGTTGGAGGTGGATCGCCACGCTTACTTTCTCGGGAGATGCGATGGCGTGGCCGAGCTTCTTTACGCTTCGGACGTGTGCGTGTTGAGTTCTAAGGGCGAAGGATTTTCGAACTCGATTCTGGAGTACATGGGCGCGGCGCGGCCGGTTGTCGCCACCGACGTAGGCGGCGCCCGGGAAGCGATCATCGAAGGCGAGACCGGCTATCTGGTCAAGTCTGATGATGACGAGACGATGGCCGCGCGGATCATTTCGCTGCTGCAGGACCAAAAAAGAGCCCGCGCCCTGGGCGAGCGCGGACGTCAGGTTGTCATTCAGAAGTTTTCCAGCGAAGCACAGCTCGCCGCGACTGAGCGCTTGTATGATCAGGTGCTGGCCAGGCGCCAGAGTGCTGAAAACACTCGCCAAGACGAAACTATTCCGGATTGCCAAACGATCTCATGAATTCAAGCAAACAGTTCCAGTGGTATTGCCCGAGCCATCAGCGCTCGTTAGCCGAATCAGGCCCGGCTTTGGTCTGCGACGAAGGCTGTTCCTATCCTCGAGTGAATGGCATTCCGCGCTTTGTCTCTTCAGATAATTATTCGGCCGCCTTCGGTTCGCAGTGGAAGAAATATCGGCTGACTCAGCTCGACTCGTACACCGGCGTTCCTATTTCCCGAAGCAGATTAGAGCGATGCCTGGGTGATGTGTGGGCTGACCTGAAAGGTAAACAGGTTCTGGAAGCGGGATGTGGAGCCGGGAGGTTCACCGAAATACTTCTCGAGCAAGGCGCCGTGGTTACTTCGATTGATCTGAGTGATGCCGTCGAAGCGAACCAGGATAATTTCCCGCAGAACGGACGACACCGCATCGCCCAGGCCGACATCCTGACGCTGCCATTTGGCCGGCAGGAGTTCGATATTGTTTTATGCCTCGGTGTTATTCAGCACACCCCAAATCCCGAACGCACGATTGAGGCGCTGTACAAACACGTCAGGCCCGGAGGCTGGCTCGTTTTCGATCATTACACTTACAACTATCTCTACTACACCAAGATGGCGCCGTACTTTCGCATGGTGATGCGTCGCCTTCCGCCTGAGCGTGGCCTGGTCTGGTCTGAGTATCTCGTCAATCGATTGCTGCCTCTGCACAAGCGGCTGCAACGCGCGCGCGTGCTTCATTTTCTGTTCTCGCGATTGTCGCCGGTGCTGTGTTACTACCGCGCGTATCCCGAATTAAACGATCAGCTTCAATACGAATGGGCTCTCCTTGATACTCATGACGGGCTGACCGACTGGTACAAACATTTCCGCACCCGCGAACAGATCGAGCGTGTCTTAGAGAGTTTAGGCGCTTCGGAGATCGCATCCAGCTACGGCGGTATCGGTGTGGAAGCGAGGGCCAGGAAGCCGGCGTGACGACCAAACAACCAGGGTCGCGTCGTTGGCGAATAATCGCGATCGTGATGACTAGCGTGGTCGTTGCCTGGTTTTTGCTCGCATTCATCGCTGCCAGGTTTCTAATTGTCAAAGCAGACCTGACTTCAGCAGATGCCATCGTCGTCCTCAGCGGACCGGGCACTTACATTGAGCGCGCGGACTGGGCCGCAAAGCTCTACCACGAACGCCGCGCGCCGCTTGTCGTGCTGAGCAACGAAGGACTGTTGAGTGGATGGTCCGCGACTGACGAGCGCAACTTATACTTTTACGAACTGGCCGCGCGCCGTTTACAGCAACGCGGTGTCGCGCCGCAAAACATTCAAGTCGTTTCCGACATTGGCGCAGGAACGTATCAGGAGAGTGTGCGACTTTGTGATTACGCGGCCAGGCAAAAATTCAATCGAATACTGGTGGTGACCTCGGCCTATCATTCACGCCGCGCGCTTTGGTCGATGCAGCGTGCCTGCAAAGGAAAACCAATTCAGATTGGACTCGACGGTCCCGCGCCGGGATGGCAGACGCCGGCTCCTGCGTCGTGGTGGCTGCACAAATCGGGATGGCGATTCGTCGCCGCTGAATACGTGAAGATGATCTATTACCGCGTCGTGTACTGAAAAGTTGGTCCGTGACGCTAGTTGTCGCGTTTTTGGAAAATCAAGATGTTGCCGAACGCTGGCGCCGCCCATCTGATGCGCCGAAACCAGAAGCTGTTCACGTTGTGGAAGAATCTTTTTGCGATCGATTTGGAGAACATTCGGTAGGATTCGGTTAACTGTCCAGGCGCGCGCGTCGCCAGCGACACGCCGCGCTGATCGAGCTCTTGGATCAGCCATTGGATATTTGCCTGGCGGGTAACCAAAGCATCGCCATCTCTCTCTTTCCAGTATTCGACGCCTGCTGGTGTTTCTTTCACCGCCGCTTTTTCCCGGCGCAGAACTCTTTTCAAGTTGCGCATCGCGACGGCTTCAAGCGAAGACTTGTTGCCTTCACTGATCACGAGCGCACCGCCCGGCTTCAGCACGCGGGCCAGCTCAGCGACGGCGCGATCGACCTCGGGGATGTGCATTAGAACTCCCCAACACAGAACGTAGTCGAAACTCTGGTCCGGGAGTGAAAGTTCAAGCAGACTTTCACGGCCGAGTGTAATGCGGTCCTGCACGCCTTTCGCGCGCACGAACTGCTGGGCCATGTTGAGTGCGCTTTCAGAAAAATCCACGGCGTGAACCTTGAACCCGCGCCGCGCCAGGCGAACCGAGTGCGCACAACTGCCGCAGCCTGCGTCGAGAAATGTTGCACCCGGTTGCGGCTTCAGCCGATCGACGATGAAATCGAAAGCTTGCTCGTAAAATCTTTCGTTGTCATCGGTGCGATAGTCGCGTGCCCATTGCCGGTGCATCTCTGGCCGCGATAGCAAATTCTCCACGAGCACTGATTCTGAATTAGTCATCGTTCTTGTTCCTTCGAATTCATTCCACCGACAGCACCATTCGACTGACTTTGCCAAGCGCGGATCCAAACGGCGTGCGACAAATCAAAGAGGGCGCGTAATAAGGCAGGCGCCAACGTCCCGGCGCGCGGAAGCGGCTAACGATTTCGCGAGCTTCGCGCCAACGCCCCCAGTAACCGAGCATGCAAGCGGTCTTTAAAGCGCGAATCGCGAGCATACGCGAGAGCAGTTCGCTCAAGTGCGGCGGACAAATTGATCTGATTTCGGAGGAATCGCGCAGAAAAGGCTCGACCGGTCGGACGCTGCGGCGGGTTTGGGTCGGGCCTGACGCTTCAAAGTGAATGCGCGCCAGCGGCTTCAGCTTAACGATCACGGATTCGGTTAGCAGCAGCTTGAGCCACAAGTGCGCGTCCTCGCCATACGCGCAGTGATCACGCTCGTAGAAAGCACCGTGCTTGCGCAAGACTTCGGTGCGCGCCACGGTCGTGCACGGGGTCATGTAAGCAAGCAGCGCAATCGCAAGACTTGGTTGCGTTTCCGCACTCAATCGCATCTCGCCCTCGCGCAAGCCACGCCGGCGCCACATCTCATCGCTTGAAACGCCGGCCGGATGTTCGAAGTATCCGGAAACGACCGCCGCGGCATTTCCCCCTCGCTCATTGAGGCAATGCAGACTTTCAGCAAGATACTCGGGCAGCCATTCGTCATCGGCATCGAGGAAAGCGACGAACTCGCCGTGGGCTTCGCGCAGACCGCGATTGCGGGCCGCACCCGGCCCGGCGTTTTGCTGGCGGACGAGGCGCAAGCGCGAGTCGGCGAACTTCTCAACGACCGACGGGCCGTCATCAGTCGAGCCGTCATCGACGACGATGATTTCAAAGTCGGTGAACGTTTGGGCGGCGATCGACTGCAGCGCCCGCTCGATGAACGGCGCTTTGTTGAAAAGCGGAATGATGACGGAGACGCGCATGACTAGATCGGGTCAGTACCCGGAGCGATCCGGGGTCCCCGCGCGGGCATCCCGCGTGGGGTGGTGGTAGCGACGGGATCAGGAAGACCGCGCCGACGGTGCGAACCGTTCTCTATCGGTCGCGCGACGGACACGAGTTCCTGATAGATCTGAATCAGCGAGTGGGCGCGTGATTCAGGAGAGAACTCGCCCGCGCGAGCGAGCGCATTGCTCTTCAACGTTCGCGCTAGTTCCAACTCGGTAAGCGTGCGTCGCAGCGCCTCAGCAAACGCCGCAGGATCGCGCGGCGGAACCAGCAACGCGTCCATCTGGTTGGTTGCAATTTCGGGTACGCCGCCGACACTGGTTGCAACAATCGGCAGACCCGCGGCCATCGCTTCCAACAAAACATTGGGCGAGCCTTCGCTGTGCGACGGCAACGTCAGCACATCTGCAATCGCATAAAACGGCGCGACATCAGCCACGTGTCCGACAAAGACGACGTGCGACTCGAGGTTGATTTCCGTGACTGCGCGCGAGAGATTCGCTTGCTCAGGCCCCTGACCGACGATCAACAGTTTAAATTTCAAATCGGGTTCAGCGGTGCGTAGCAAACCAACTGATTCGATCAGATCGGCGTGACCCTTCTCGCGGGAAAGGCGGCCGACGGCGAGCAAAACCTTTTCGTCACTCGCAATGCCAAGCCTTTCACGCAATGTTTGCTGTTCGTCACTAGAAATGATTCTGGGCGACTTGACTGAGTTGTGACTAACGCGAATCCGATCTTTGGAAACGCCCGACGCCGTGAGTTGCTTTGCAAACTCGCCGCAAACGGCGATCACGCGATCCGCTGACGGCAACGACCAGCGGTTAAGCTGGTTATAGAAAAGCATTTTCAGATCGGTACTCGTATAACCGTGATGATAAGCAATCCACGAGTACTGCTTTCCAAGTCCCGAGAGCTTCACCAGAAAATGCGACTTGATCATGTGCGTTTGAATGACATCGGGCGCGCGTTCCGCCACGATGTCTCGCAACTGCTTGATGACCGCGCGATCAAATCGAAAGCGTTCGGTAATGACGTCGACAGTGATGCCAGAGTCACGAGCCGCAGCCACAAAAGCATTCGCGGTCGCATTGCCGTTTCCAGCGACTCGATCAAAGGTCACAATCGAAATTTCGATCTGCGGAACCCCGTCCCGGCAAAACTCGGGTGAACGCAGCAGGCGGCAGAGGTTCAGGAGATTCTTCGCCGGACCAGTGACGGTTGTCGCTTCAATGATGCTCAGAATTTTCATTGCAGATACGGCGGGGTGGGCCGTTGCCGGAGGCAGGTTCATTGGCGCAGCGGGCGCCGGACAACCTCTATATTCGCACAATCCCGATGAGATCGGGACTCCCCAGAATAGAATAAATCCCCAATTCACCCTATTTTCGTTAAATGAGGCGGAAGATTGCAGCGGTTTGGTTGAGCGCCCTGGCGATGACGGTTCTTATGCGGCCGGACACAATCGTCACGAGCCAGAACCAGGTGCGTCCGCGGCGGGTCGAAAACTCCCGGCCGCGCGAACCCGCGTCCCAAATTAACCCGCCGGAAATCCGTTCCGAACTCGTAACTTATCCAAGCGCGGAAGTCGCCTTCATCTGCGGTCCCCAACTGAAATCCGGTAGCCGTTTGAATCCCTTTTCGTGGTTCGACAGCACCCAAAATGCGCAGGGACACGTCCAGGGACGAGCGGCTCCACACATCGCGCCGCGAGTTTTGACCGGCGTGCTCAACGTCATGCCGAATTCGCTCGTCGTCAACGGAGTTGGAACCAGGTTTTTAGTCGAGGTTTATCCCGCCGGTCCCGCTCCGTTCTACAACGGCTGGCTGCGAATTCGTCACGCCGGCGCCGAACGCGAAGTCAAGGTCGCGTCAGTTCAGTCAGACACGCGGCTAACACTTACGACGCCGTGGAAGTCCGGAGAAGTTCGCAGGGCAACCGCGGACACTTATCACCATGACGTCCAGCAAGGGGTGTGGAACTACGATCACTATATGCGAGCGATGTATTACGACACCGCACTGGTTGAATACCTCAACTACTACCGCACCGGCGATCGGGCATTTCTGGATTACGCGCGGAAAATGGCCGATGCGCTTTGGGATTCTCAGTACCTCGATTTTGGCACAGTGACGGAAGGCCCGAATAATTTGCCGCCGCGGTCGCAAGCGTTCGCCGGCTTGATGCTGCGCGCGCTCGACGGCAAGCCTGAATACTGGGATTACCTTTACCGCGAGGTGCGCGCGACTTTTGATAACTGGCTCAAAGTCCGCCGCAACAATCCGACGCTCTATTACGACATCCGTGAAGATGGTTATGCGCAACTTTATGCGGTGATGTTGGCGCGCGTGTTGCCCGATCGATATCCGTTGTATGCGAATGGAACGTTGAATCCGCCGACTGGGATGGCGACCGACGGCGCCCGCAAGCGCGCGGCGCTGCTTGCCGATACCGAAGACATCGCCGTCAATTTCTTTGGACGTTTGCAAAAGCCGGATGGGTCATGGCGCTGGGACATTGAAAGTGAGAAGGCTGTGAACACCGAACAGCCTTTCATGGTCGGCCTGTATCTTGAGAGCGCAATCCTGCTTCATCAACTTACGAAGAATCCGTCAGTTAAAGCCAATTTGCGGGACCAGATCACTCGCGCATGCCGTCATCTGTTTCGCGATACTTATCGCGCCACCGAAGCCGTGAAGGACATGCCGCAGTACCGCTGGCGCGGAGTGTGGTACTTCTGGGGTGGCGGTACAGTGGCAAACGCCCGCGCTTACGAACGCGGTCACGGCCAACGCGTCACAAACGGTGATTCGAACGTGATCCGCGGCGTGCGGCATCTGAACTCAACCATTCATCACGCGTTCGGTTACGCCTACGTCATCACTGGCGATCCGGCATTCATGAAAATGGGCGACGAGATATTCGGCGCGTCGTTTGGCGATGAGAAGGACACGCTGCGAAATCTGGCGACCGTCGGCGGCAAAGAATACGACATGACCTTTCGTTCGTCGGGAAGATACGTCGCCTGGCGGCTGTCTGTGTCAGCGGCCCGACGGTAAGGGAGCAACTTTCCGGCCCAAAATTTCGCGAATAGAACCATACCCCGGTCGGGCTTCTGACACGCCTCTTTGGAAGTGACTGCGGATTCATCCTTTCCTTTCTCTGGCGGGCCCGGACATTGTGACCGCAAGGAACTTGGGTTTCCTTTCAAACTTTCGGCCCATATTTCCCGGCCCGCACCACAGAAAAAAGCTTCGCTGATTGGGATTGCCCCTCGACCAGCAAAGCGCCAACAAACCGCATGAGTGTCGCCATTCAAGAAAAATTCTATAAACCTGTCGCAATCGCAGCCGCGCTGGCGTTTGTCTACTTCGCGGTGTTGATGAAGTTAAGCCGCGACTGGTGGACGGACGAGAACTATTCGCACGGCCTTCTGGTTCCGTTCATCATCGGTTTCATCGTCTGGCAAGAGCGAAAGCGATTCACCGAACAGCAACGCACGAGCACGCTTTGGATCGGCGTTGTTTGTGTCAGCTTCGCTTTGCTCGCACTTTGGGCCGGAACCGCGGGTGCTGAGTTGTTCGTGCAGCGCGCGTCGCTGTTGCTGATGCTTGCCGGAATCGTGATCTACTTCTTCGGCTTTCGCATCATCCAGGTGGTCGCCGTGCCGATGTTGCTGTTGGCGCTGGCGATTCCCATCCCGCAGATCATCTTCAACAAGATCGCTTTTCCGCTTCAGCTTTTCGCGTCGAAGTGCGCGGTGGCGGCAATGTCGTTCTTAGAGATTCCCGTGCTGCGTCAGGGCAACGTGATCGAGTTGATGCCCCTCGGCGCAACTGAGCCAAAGCGACTAGCAGTTGTGGAAGCGTGCAGCGGCATCCGTTCGCTGATGACGCTCGTGACTCTGGCAGTCGTTTACGCCTACTTCACTCGGCCGAGCCGGTCCGCGGGCGGCCCGCTTGCTGCAGGCCAGCGGCCTGCGTACCGAACGTTCGGGTTTTGGCGGTCAGTAATTCTCATTCTCTCGGCGGTCCCGATCGCCATTCTGACGAACGCCGGGCGCGTCAGTGGCACCGGTGTTTTGGCCCACTATTACGGCACAAAAGTGGCCGATGGCTTCTTTCATTCGTTCTCAGGCTGGGTGATTTATCTGGTCGCGGCGGCGTTGCTGTTCGCGACGGGATGGGCGCTCGACCGCGTGGCGCCACTCTTCAAAAGGTTTAGCGGCGAGCTACCGCCCGCCCGGTCGGGCAGTAGCCCGACTCTAAACGAAACGAAAGGCGCGACCGCCCTCCGCGAGGCACAAAGCTAATCATGTCGAAATCGAATTCAAAAAGGTTCTGGATTCTGCTCGTCGTGCTGTTGATTGGCGGCGGCGTCATAAACGTTTGGGAGCGGGCCGGCGAAGCGAAGATTTCGCGCAAGTCGCTGAAAGAATTTCCTTCCCAGATCGGATCGTGGCGACAGAGCGGCGCCGACACCCGGTTCGATGCCGAGACGGAAAAGGTACTGCGCGCGGACGAATATCTTTCACGCCACTATGAATCCAATGGCAGCGTCGTGTCGTTCTATGCCGGCTACTACGCTTCGCAACGAACAGGCGCAACGTATCACAGCCCGCTCAATTGCCTGCCCGGGTCTGGCTGGGTGATGAGCGATGGGGGGCGAATCATGATTACTCCTTCGGGTGGCCGTCCGTCATTCGAAGCCAATCGTTACGTGATTCAGAACGGCAACAATCGAGCGTTGATGTTGTATTGGTACGAAGGGCGGGGCCGCCCGCTCGCCAGCGAGTACTGGGGCAAGATTTACACCGTGATCGACAGCGTCCGACGCCGGCGTTCGGACGGCGCGATGGTGCGCATCATGGTGCCGATTGGCAACTCGAAAGAAGAAGCCGAGAAGACCGCGGTGGACCTTGCTTCGCAAGCTGCCCCGCAACTGCCGGCATTCATTCCCGACTGATTGTCTCTGACGCCTCAGCTCGACCGTGGCATATGGGACGCATAGGTCGCATAGGTCGTATGGGACCGATATGTCCTATTCATCCTGCCGCGAACTTTTCCTGAAACCCCCTTCCGATTATCCCTTTCTTACCTGTGACTCCGCCGCTGCGCGCGAGTGACGTTTTTTGACAGCCTTCAATCAGTAGCTCAAACGGCCTTCGCGCGACATTGCCCGTTGCCGCAAAGACAACCGTTGAGTGAATTACCCGAAAGCGTAGCGCAAATTGGTAATTTGCGACTCGCAAGTTAGCAACTTGCGCTACAGCGTTTCACGGAGACCGCAATGAAAAATCGAGAGTGCCGCCGCAAGTTCTACGTCCTTCCTCTGCTTCTTTCCCTGCTCGCCGCCGTTCTTATTCTCGGCGCGTGCACCACGCCGGAAAAAGCCAAAGCCAACCACGTCGCCCGTGGCCAGGCGCTTCTGAAAGATAAAAAGTTTCAGGAAGCCGTGCTGGAGTTCCGCAGCGCCCTGCAAATCGACGACAAACTCGCCGAAGCGCATTGGGGACTGGCGAACGCCTACGAAGGTTTGCAGCGTTATCAGGAAGCCTTCGAAGAGATGCGCGCGACGGCGTCACTCGATCCGAACCACCTCGATGTCCGCGTGAAGCTCGGTAACTACTACCTGGTCGGCGCAAAGCAATCATCCGCGGCGCTCGGCGAAGCTGAGCGGCTCGCGAAAGAAGTTCTCGACAAAGATCCGAATCACATCGAAGGTCACATCCTGATGGGTGGCGTCCTGTTCGCGCAGGACAAGAAGCAGGAAGCGTTCGCGGAGCTGAATCGCGCGATCGAGTTGAATCCGCAGCGAGTCGAATCGTACCTGAGTCTCGCTCGCTTTTACGTGTTGACCAGGGACATCGCGACTGCCGAAGCGACCTATCAGCGCGCGATTTCCGTCAGTGGCGGATCGGCGATGGCGCATTACGAATACGGAAAGTTTCTGGTCGGCGCCCAGCGAATCGATGAAGCCGAAGCCGCGTTTCAAAAAGCGATCCAGGTTGAGCCGAGCAATCGCGACGCCCGTTTCATCATTGCCAGCTTCTACCTCGTCAACAAGCGGCTCGACAAAGCGGAAGAGTCCTACAAAGCACTGGCCGAAATGGACAAAGACAAACCGGAAGGCCGGTCGATACTCGGTGATTTCTACTCGTCAGTCGGCCGGCTGGACGAAGCGATTGCGATTTACAAAGAAGTGCTGACGAAATCGCCGGACTATACACAGGCGCACTACCGTTTGGCTGAGATCATGTTAAACCGCCGCGATATCGCCGGCGCCAAAAACGAAGTCGAATCGGTTCTGAAGAATGACGCGACTGATCGCCAGGCGTTGATTCTGCGCGCGCGCATCCAGATGCAGTCCGGCCAGCCGAACGATCTGAAAGTAGCGATCGAAGACCTCCGCGAAGTGCTGAGGCAGGAGCCAAACTCGCGCGCCGGACTGTTCTTCATGTCGGAAGCCAACTTCCGTCTGGGCCAGATGGATCAGGCGCGCGTGTTTGCCGGCGACCTCGAACGAAACTATCCCGAGTACCTGCCGGCCAAGCTGATGCAGGTGCAAATCAATCTCGCGAGCGGCGATGCCAAGTCAGCGCTGAAACTCGCGGCGCAATTGCAGGAGCGCCTGGCGAAAGCCTCGCCCGATCGCGATACGTCGCCGCAGATGCTGGCCGAGTTAAGAGTCAAAGCGCTGATCGCGCACGGCTCGGCCGCCTTACAGCTGCGAGACATCAAGACCGCTCGTCAGGATTTCACTGCCGCGCGCGATGCCGCGCCGCACAACCCTGACAGTCACGTGAATCTCGCGGCTGTTGCCCTTGCCGAGGGCAAGGTTGACGAAGCCATCGGTTTCTACAACAGCGCGCTGTCGCTGGATAGCGCCCACTTCAACTCGCTGGGTGGGCTAATGAACATCTACACCGCGCAGAGAAAGCCCGACCAGGCGCACGCGCGGATCGATCAAGCCATCGCATCGCAACCCAACAACGCTTCGCTTCATTTTCTGAAGGGTCGCGTCTACGGCTACGAAATGAACGCCCAGGGCGCTGAAGCTTCATTCCGTCGCGCACTGGAGATCGACGCCAACTATCTCGCCGCCTACTCGGCTCTCGGCGCACTGTTCGTGAATACGAACCAGCAGCAACGCGCTATCGATGAGTATCGAAAGATTGTCGAGCGTCGTCCTGACAGCGCGGCGATTTACACGCTGATCGGCATGCTCGAAATGAATCTGCAGAACATCGACGCCGCGGTCGACAACTACCGCAAGGCTCTGGCGGTCGATCAGAACGCGATCTTCGCCGCGAACAATTTGGCGTGGCTCTACGCGCAGCATGGCAAAGGCAATCTGGACGAAGCGGTGCGGCTGGCGCAAACAGCCGTGCAGGCCAATCCGGAAGTGCCGAGCTTCGTCGATACGCTGGGCTGGGTTTACTACAAGAAAGGCCTGTACGCCGCCGCCGCCGAACAATTGAAGAAGGCCGCGACCGTCGATGAAAACGCCGCGCGCCGCAACAACGTCTCGCCTTCGCCGACTTATCGCTATCACCTGGGAGTCGCGCTGGCGGCTAAAGGTGACAAGGCCGGCGCCCGTCGCGAAATCGAAAGCGCGTTGCGCCTGGCTGAGAAGTCGCCTTTCCCCGAAGCCGACGAAGCAAAGAAGGCCCTGGGAACTTTGTAGGAATTCCCAAGCGTTTAGCGGCGGGCTACCGCCCGCCGGTCGGGCAGTAGCCCGACTCTAAACGATAAAGAGGAGTGAGTGATGAGTACTGAATTTCGACCACGCAAACTAGGCGAGTACGGCCGCATCGCGCTGAAGCGCAAGTGGATGATCATCCTGCCCACGCTCGCGATCGGCCTGGCCATCGGCTACGTGGTGTTGCGTCTGCCGGACGTCTACGAATCGACCACGCTCATCGTGGTGAAGTCTTCGACGCTGCCGAATTCGGTCGTGCCGATGATCACGGAAGAGACGTTGACCCGCGAACTCGCCAGCATTTCGCAAGTCGTCACCAGCCGCAGCTCGCTGCAACCGCTGGTTGAAAAGTACGACCTGTACAAAGAAGAGCGGCAACGTGGCGAAGCGATGGAAGTCATCATCGATCAGATGCTGAAAGGCATCACCGTCAAGGTCAACACCAGCCGCAATGACATTACGAACGCTTTCAACATCACCTATCGCGGTCGCGATCCAAAAACTACGCAAGCCGTCGCCAGAGAACTCGCCAGCAAATACATCGACGAGCAAACCAAAGGCACGGTCAACGCGGGCGCCTCAGCCAAGCAGTTCATCGAAGAACAAGTACGCGCGGCGAAAGAAGAGGTCGACACGATCGATACGCAGCGGCTCGCTTACCTGCAGCAGAACATAAACAACCTGCCGTCGCAGTCGCAGGCACTGGTTGGCCGGCTGACGGGTTTACACGAACAGCAGAAGGCCCTGGTCGCTGAACAAGGTCGTTTACGCGATCTCGTGGCCGCGTATCGCAACCAGCTCGGCGACATCAGCAAGAGTCACGAACAGGAAATCGTCCTGGCCTCAGAGGGGGCAACCGATCCGAAGACAACCGGCGCCTGGGCACAATTGGTTAGCCGGCGCTCGGATTATGAAGGCGAACTGCAAATTCTGATCACGCAGTACAAAGAAAAGCATCCTGACGTCGTCGCCAAGAGAAAGCAGATCGAAGACATCAAGTCGCAGCAGGATCAGATGATGAACGAGTGGAAGGACCGGATCGAAGAGCGCAGACAGAAGCTGACGAAGCTCACCGATCCGCGCCTGCTGACGCTGCGCACGAACATTTCCATGGCTGAAGGCGACATGGATCGCCAGAACCGCCTGCTGGCTGAGACTAACCGGCAGATTGCGGACCTCAATGCGCGCATTAACGCAATTCCGAATGCCGAAGTTGGTTTGCAGGCCATCGAGCGTGAATACCAAACCAAGAAGACAAACTACGACAACCTGCTGCTCCAGCAATCGCAGATCGTGGTGGGCGCGGACGCGGCGAAGGACCAGCAAGGCGGCCGCATCCAGGTCGTTGACCCGGCTAACCTGCCTGAGAAACCGGTCGCGCCGAAGCGATTGATGCTGACGGCGGGCGGCTTCGGGATTGGCCTGGCGCTGGGCCTGCTGCTCGTCGTGATTTTTGAAGTGCGCCGCTTGTTCACGATTCAAACGATTGAAGACGCGAAGCACTACACGAGCCTGCCGGTGCTGGCCTCGATTCCTGAACTGCTGACACCGGCCGAAGCGGTTGCGATTCCGCGTCGCAGAAGTCTCGCACTGGCCGCCGGCATCGCCGTGGCAGTTGTCGCCGTACCGATGCTCGCTTTTGTTCTAACCCTGACGCACGTGTTGGAAAAGATGACTCAGTAGGTACGCACGCCTCCGGCGTGCTGAAACGCAGCAGGCGAGGACGCCTGCGTACCGACTCACGGAGAAAGCCATGTACATAGAATTTTACGGACTGAAAGAGTTGCCATTCGCGCTGACCCCCGATCCGCGCTTCCTGTACTTCACGCCTTCGCACACGGAAGTGATGGCGAACCTGCACTACGGCATCGAGAGCGGCCGCGGCCTCATCGTCGTGACCGGCGAAGTCGGCACGGGCAAGACGACGTTGCTGCGTTGGATGATGCAGCGGCTGGATCGCACGGTGATGGTGGCTTACATCTTCAATCCGCGTCTGTCCGGCGCCGAGTTCTATCAATATCTCGCGACGCTCTTCAACATCGGCGAGTGGGAAAACAAATCGGACCTGCTGATCGAACTCGGCAAAGTTCTCGAGTCGCGTCACAACCGCGGCCTGCGCACCGTGCTGGTCGTTGATGAAGGACACGGCTTGTCCACGGAAGTCCTGGAAGAGATTCGGCTGCTGTGCAACTTCGAGTCAGACACCGCGAAGCACCTGCAAATCGTGCTGACCGGGCAGCCCGAGCTGCGGGACGTTCTGAATCAACCGAACCTGCGCCAGCTCAAACAACGCGTCGCGCTGCGTTGCGAAATTACCGCGCTGCCGAACGTGGAAGAGACTGCCCAATACATCGCGTCTCGTTTGAAGGTTGCCGGCGCGGCGAAGACCGATATCTTCTCGCCGGGCGCCGTTGACTACATCTTTCGCTGTGCCGCCGGCATCCCGCGCAACATCAACAATCTTTGCGACAACGCGCTGCTCAACGGCTTCGCGTCCAGCGCCACGGTCATCAGCCGCGCGATGATTGAAGAAGTCGCGGCGACCTTCGACATGTTACCGCGGCGAACGAGTGAGACGCCGCCGGTCCAAAACGATCCCAGCCGCATCTTCAATTCCGCCGCACGTGCGGAACTGTGGGCGGCCGGTAACGGCGACAGTGATCTCAGATCTCAGACCTCAGATTTCAGATCCCAGATCTCTGATCTCAGATCCGGAAACGGCTCGCTTACCGAGTCTTCAGAGCGGCCCTCAAATGGCGACAGCTTCTCGCTGGTCTCGCCGGCCCCGGAACCGGAAATCAAATACTCACGCCGTACTGACCCGATCAGCATTGACGAGCTGGGCTCGGCTTACAGCCGCTCCGGCAACGGGAGAGGAAACAATGGGCAGAGTCTATGACGCGTTGAAGCGGGCCGAGTCCGCTCCGCGCACTTCTAATTCTTCAGTCAGCCAGACTGGCAACGCAGATAACGTCTCGTATTTCGTTCCGAGACAGGCCGAGCATCCGTGGGATGTCTCGCCGTTCACTGCGATGCCGGTTGGCATCAATTCAGCGTCCACTGCGCACACGGACGAGGCGACCGGCGGGCCGGCACTCCCCGGCGGACCAGCTTCCCGTGATGCTGGGGCAACCTTGGGCGCTGTCGGATCGGCGCGCGCCGTCGAGTTCTCTTCGCGAGTAATCTCGACCGCGCGCGTCGAACCACATCTCTTCGCCGTCACTTCTCCGCGCTCGCCTGAGTGTGAGCACTTTCGTGCGCTGCGCACGAAACTTTTGGAAGCCGGCGAGCGGCAGAACATGCGCGCGTTTGTCATCACCAGTGCCGGCATAGGCGAAGGCAAAACTCTGACGAGTTTGAACCTCGCGTGGCTGTTGGCGCAGACAGACGGCGTGAGGGCCCTGCTGATCGATGCGGATTTGCGCCGGCCTTCAACCGCGCACTACCTGGGAATTGAAAATGAAGTTGGCTTGTCGGAAGTACTGACCGGCGAAACGAAACTGGCGCAGGCAATCGTGAAGCTTCAACCGGCGGGCCTGCATCTGCTGCCCGGTGGCGCAGCCCGAGAAGACGTGGCTGAGCTGTTGTCGGGACCGCGCTTTGGACACCTGCTTGATGAAGCGCGCAAGCATTTCGATTACATCATCATCGACGCACCGCCGCTGGGCGTATTCACGGACGCAAACCTTTTAATCAATCGTGCCGACGGCGCGTTGATGGTTGTGCGTTCAGGTAAGACACGTTATGCGGCTGTCGATCGGCTGCTGGAGCAATTGCCGCGCGAACGAATGCTCGGGGTCGTGCTGAATCGCGCCGAAGGCACGAGCGATGAAGCTGCTTACTACTATCAGCAGCAACGCTATGCCGCGCGTCCGGAAGCTGCGGACGAAATCGAATCCGCCGGCGACGATCGCGAACTCGAAATGATTTACATCGAGGAGGACGTGGTGTCGAGAGTTAACTGATATGAACTCATCGCGCCTTAAAGCCCGTACGATTCTCCTGCTGCTGGTCGAAGCAATGTTGCTCTTCGGCGGCCTGGTAATCGCTGTGTACGTGCGGATGGGCGCGGCGGACGCTGAAGATATTCTGATTAATCGAAACGGATTCTACAAAGCCGCCCTGGCGACGCTCTTCTGTCTGACCTCATTTTATTTCTTTGACCTCTACGATTTCGTTGTCATGCGTGACCGCCGCGAGTTGGTATTGCGCATGCTGCAAGCGCTTGGCCTCGCGTGGATAGCGCTGGCGCTGACGTTTTATGCGCTGCCGCAGGTGATGATTGGCCGCGGCGTGACGCTGATTTCCTTGCCGCTGGCGCTGCTGTTGATGGTCGGTTGGCGGCTTTCGATCCATTGGTTTCTCGGTCATCCGGAGCTGGGCGAGCGCATTCTGATCGTCGGTTCCGGTGAGTTTGCTGTCGAAATCGCCAAGGAAACGTTGCAACGAAAAGACGCCGGCTATCGCGTCGTCGGCTTTGTCGACAACGATCCGGCCCTGGTGGGAAAGAGCCTGATCAATCCGAAGGTGATCGGCCTGACTTCGGAATTAGCTTCGCTGGTGAAACGCGAGAACATCGATCGCCTGGTGGTCGCCATCGGCGATCGACGCGGACAGTTTCCGACGCAGGAGCTTTTGAAGTTGAGTTTGTCCGGCGATGTGACGATTGAAGAGAGCGCGTCGTTCTACGAACGGCTAACCGGCCGCGTGCTGCTCGACATGATTCGGCCGTCGTGGCTGATCTTCTCAAGCCGTGGCCGGCGCGCGCGCATCAACGAAATCGCGCGGAGCGCAATGCATCGCATCATCGCTTTAGTGGGCGCAATCCTTTCGCTGCCCATCGCAATTCTTACCGCCATCGTAATCAAGCTCGAGTCGCGCGGTCCGATCCTTTACAAGCAGGAACGCGTCGGCAAGAACGGCCGGCCGTTTAGGCTGATGAAGTTTCGTTCGATGCGTACTGATGCCGAGAAAGACGGTCCCGTCTGGGCCAAGACTGATGACGAACGCATGACGCGGGTCGGCCGCATCATTCGCAAGATTCGCGTGGACGAGATCCCGCAGTTCTGGAACATTCTGCGCGGCGACATGAACTTCGTCGGCCCGCGTCCGGAGCGCCCGCACTTTGTCGCGCAACTCGCGCAGGAGATTCCGTACTACGAACAGCGCCACTTGATCGCGCCGGGCCTGACTGGCTGGGCACAGATCAACTATCCGTACGGCGCGTCGATCGAGGACGCCAAACAGAAGCTGCAATACGATTTGTACTACATGAAGAACCAGAACCTCGCGCTCGACGCGACGATCATGTTCGAAACGGTGAAGACGATCTTGTTTGGAAAAGGAACCTGACATCTGACATTTGATATTTGGCATTTGTCATTTGAGATTTGCAGGCAACGGAGTTAGCAGCCATGAAGAAAATGTTGATACAAACTGTGGTGATCGCGAGCGCGTTGGCGTTCGCGGGAACAACCATCGCTCAATCGCCAACCGCCACGCGCCAACGCCGCACGTCGGCGGAAGACACACAATCCACTGCGACCGCGCAGCCTTCGCCGACGCCTGAAGTCACGGCGGACGCGCAAACGAACCGCATGGATGCGACTTCCGACGAAGAAGCGATCGTGCAGCAGTACAACAACTTCTTCACGACGTATCGCCTCGGCCCCGAGGACGTGATCTCGGTCAACGTTTTTGCGCACGAACGTTACTCAAAGCAGGGCATTGTCATCCCGCCCAGCGGTCGTGTCTACCTGGCGCTGATTCCTGAAGGCATCTTCGTCAACGGCAAGACCGTCGACCAGGTCTCGGAACTGATCAAGAAGCGTTACGACGAATACATTATTGGACCGCAGGTCACGGTGGCGCTCGATCGCGCTGGTTCGTATCGCTACAGCGTAGTTGGCGACGTCGCCCAACCCGGTATTCGCCTGATGACACGACGATTGTCTGTGACCGAAGCTATTGCCGAATCAGGCGGCGTTCTACAAACCGGTAACAAGAGCAAAGTTTACGTGCTGCGCAAGCAGACGAACGGGAACTTGCAACCGATTCCCGTCAACCTGAGCGCCATTTACAAAGGCCAGGCCCCTGATTCCGTCTATCTCCAGCCGGGCGATCAAATCATCGTGCCGGGGAACAAGTGGAAGACATTCGACAAGATCACGAGCTTCCTTCCCATCCTGAGTTTCGCGCGTATCTTCACCGGAGGATTCTGAGAAATCAGTGAGCAGTGAGCAGTGAGCGGTGAGCAGTGGGCAAAAGAACTTCTTGCGGCCGTGTGATAAAGAACTTGTGAGCAGAATAATGCAAAAGATCCTTTTGGCTTTGCCGCCCCGCAGTGCGGAAAGGCTGGGCCTTTCCGGCTGGCGGCGCATTCTATTTCAGCGCGAGGCTGTGCCTCGCCGACTGCTCACTGCTCACCGCTCACTGCTCACGGTAATTCTTCTGCTCACAGCTCACAGCTCACTGCTCACTGGCTCGGCTGCGACGTGGTCTCGTCAAAAAAGCGGCACGATGGCGTGGCTGCACGCCGTTCAATTTCTCGATCAAAATCACGGCTGGGTCGCCGGCAGCGGCGGCACGTTGCTGGAAACAAACGACGGCGGTGCAACGTGGAAGAAAGTTTCGACGCTCACCAAAGACACTTTCCGAGACGTTTGCTTCGTTGACGATCACACGGGCTGGCTCATCGCGGAACGCGATGTCTACAAGCTGAAAACGAATGACGACTCGCGTTCGTATCTGCTGCGCACAGACGACGGCGGCTTAACGTGGCGTCCAATCTACCTTGATGGAGACGATGTCAACGCGCGTCTGGTGCGCGTGATATTTGCGAACCCGGCGCACGGATGGGTGTTTGGCGAAACCGGCGTGGTGCTTGCGACCAGCGATGGCGGCGCGCATTGGACGCGTCAATCTCCTCCGACCAGGCATCTGCTCTTGGGTGGAGCGTTCTTCGACAGTTCACGACTTTGGCTGGTGGGCGCGGGCGCAACGATTATTCACACCAACAACAGCGGCGTGACCTGGCAGACGGCTAGCGTGCGAGACAACCTGAAGTTTCGATTCCACTCAACCAGCTTTGTCGGCGATCGTCTTGGATGGGCCGTCGGTTCCTCCGGCCGAATCTTCGCGACCATCGACGGCGGGCGCACGTGGCTTCCGCAGCGATCAAACGTTGCAGTCGATCTGCTGGATGTTAAGTTCATCAATCCATCGGAAGGCTGGGCCGCCGGCGCCGACGGAACTCTCCTGCGTACCGTGAACGGTGGCCGTCACTGGTTCGCTGAGAGGACAGGGATTTCACACGCGCTGACGCGCATCCACTTCGTCGATCGAAATCACGGCTGGGCCGTTGGTTTCGGCGGAACGATCCTCACCCTCGGCCAAACAACTGCTCCTTCGCTCCGTTAGAACAAGTGGCACAGGACTTTAGTCTGTGGTTTCTACTAAGACGCGTTCAATGTCAGTTGAATTCACAGTAGTACAAGTGGCACAGACTTTAGTCTGTGGTTTCTACTAAGACGCGTTCAATCTCAGTTGAATTCACAGACTGAAGTCTGTGCCACATTTCGCGCCTACGGCGCGCACAGCCTTGTCTCTATTGACAGAACTAAGAGTCAGTAGTAGAAACTCCGCGCATTCAAACCCCAAACCTGCAAAAGGAGATTCAACGGATGAAGAGACATCTACTTCTGGCCGCCGCCTTAGTTCTGACCCTGGCCAACTTATCGATCGCACAGGAGGCGACGCCGTCGCCGACGCCGAAACCGAAAGCACCGCGCGTCACGCAAGCGATGCTGCAAAAGGATCTCGCGGAAAAAGAAACCGCGCTGTGGAACGCCTTCAAGAACAAGGATATGAAGCCGTTTGACATGTATCTTGGCAAGGATGTCGTTGTCGTCGACGGCGGCGGCGTGATGGCAAAAGGGAGCCTTCCCGAAGGGATGAAGATGTGCGACATCAAATCCTTTACCTTGAGCGATTGGAAGCTGACCAAGCCCACCACGACGACAGCTTTATTGGTGTACAAAGGGACCCAGGAAGGAACCTGTGCCGGCGCTCCGGTACCAGCGACCGTTTGGGTGAGCAGCCTCTGGGTGAAACGGAAAGACGCTTGGGTAACGGTTTTCCACCAGGAAACCGCGGCGCGATAACAACCGAGTCCAAAGTCGCAAGTCCAAAGTCCAACGTCTGCGGAATGACGCGGGACTTTGGACGTTGGACGTTGGACTCGCCGCGTCCTGCCTACTGCTCGCTGCTTTCTGCCTTCTGTCTCTCCGGTCGCATGTGTGGAAACAGGATCACGTCGCGGATTGAGTGTTTGTTCGCGAGCAGCATCACTAGTCGATCAATGCCCACGCCAATTCCCGCCGCGGGTGGCATGCCGTAAGCCAGCGCGCGAATGTAGTCTTCGTCCATCACCATCGCTTCTTCATCGCCACGCTCGCGTTGCTGTGCCTGCTCTTTGAAGCGCTGATACTGCTCTTCGGGATCGTTCAGTTCCGAGAAGCCGTTTGCCGTTTCCAAGCCAGCGACAAAGAATTCAAAGCGTTCGGCGACCGAAGGATCAGCGGGTGAAGCTTTTGAGAGCGGTGAGATCGGCTTCGGAAAGTCGGTGATGAACGTTGGTTGAATTAAGTGCGGTTCTGCGAGTTCCTCAAACAGCTCGACGATTCGTTCTGCGCGTTCATCCCGGCTGACTTCCTGTTTTCCGAACTCAGAAATTGCATTGCGCATTGAGATGCGCCGGAACGGTTGCGAAAAATCGATCTCGTGATCGCCGTAGCGAACGTGGTGACCGAGAGTTGTGTAGACAACTGATCGCAGAAGCTCCTCGCAGAAATCCATCATCTGGTTCACATCAGCGTAGGCCCAGTAGAACTCGAGCATCGTGAACTCGGGATTGTGGACGCGATCGATTCCCTCGTTGCGAAAGTTTCGATTGATCTCGTAAACCTTCTCAAAGCCACCCACCACCAGTCGCTTCAGATAAAGTTCCGGAGCGATGCGCGCGTACAGATCGATGTCGAGCGCGTTGTGATGTGTCTTGAACGGCCGCGCCAGCGCGCCGGTCGCTTTCGAGGTCAGCATCGGCGTCTCGACTTCGACGTAACCGTGATCATCGAGGAACCGTCGAATGTGACGAATAGTCTTGTAGCGCAGCTCGAAAACTTCGCGCGGCGTCAGGTCGTGTTCGTCTTGTTCAAGTTTCAGACTGCCGGCGATCAAATCTGCATATCGCTGGCGCTGACGAATTTCCGGATCGTGTATGCCGTGCATTTTGTCCGGCATCGGCAGCAAAGCCTTTGCGAGAAACTGTAGCTTCTCAACGTGGATCGACAACTCGCCGGTTTTTGTGATGAACAAAAACCCCGCGACCCCGATGAAGTCGCCGTGATCGAGCAGCCCAAACAACTCCCAACCATCAACTTCGCCACCTTCCGAATCGTTCCGCAGGCCGGCAACATCCTGCCGGCGAATGTACATCTGTAAACGCGACACGCCGTCGGATAGGTGAAGGAAAGCGGCTTTGCCCATTACGCGCGGCGGCGCCGCAATGCGACCGGCGATGCGAACTCGCGTCTTGTTCAGCTGGTTGTTTGTCGATTCGAGAACCTCCGCCGAAGGCTTTTCACCTTCGGTTATCTCAGGCTCATACTCCTTGAACACTTCGACAATCGAGGTAATGGTGTCTTCGTGCGAAGCAGTTCCCGTGACATCGCTTCTTTCGAACTTGTTTGGATAAACGTTGCCCACCAGCGCGCGCAGCGCTTCAAGATGCACGCGGCGCGCGACGGTCTGATCGTTTTCTTCGAGAAAAGGCACCGTCATGGCAATCTGTGAATAGTAAATGGTAAATCGTTAATAAACCAAACGCTTTGCCGTTTATCTTTCGGCCTCGTACAATTCACGTTTGACCCCAATGCGGAAAAAGATTGTGACGCGCGATGAACTGCTCATCGAGCGCGAACGCCTGCGCGAAGCGGGCAAAAAACTCGTATTTACGAACGGCGTGTTCGACATTTTGCACGTCGGTCACGCGCGTTACTTGCGCCTGGCGCGAACGCTCGGCGAGGCCCTCGTGGTTGCTGTCAACAGCGATGCTTCAGTGCGGGAATTGAAGGGCGCCGGTCGTCCGTTGCTTGACGAGAACGATCGCGCAGAGCTTCTCGCGGCGTTGGAATCGGTCGATTACGTTACGATTTTCGATGACTTGTCGCCGCGGTCTCTGATTGCTGAGTTGCTGCCGGATGTGCTGGTGAAAGGCGGCGATTACGCGCTGGATCAGATCCATGGACGCGAAGAAGTTGAAGCGGCGGGCGGCAGCGTTGTCTCACTGCCGTTTGTGGAAGGTGCTTCGACCAGCAAACTTATTGAGCGAATGAAGACGGGGCAGTAGCCGATGTGTTCATTGAGACTCCCGGATATGTCTCATGTGTCGTATAAGACGCATAGGTCACAGGGGACAAACAACGCATAGCCTTTCCGCACATCGGGTGGCAGAGCCACAAATCGATGTCAACCACAATCGATAAATCCTCAACACTCCAATCCACGCTGCAAACAATCACTGACAGCGCGGAATTCGGAAGTGTGCTCGACCAAATTCGCCGGGGCGCCCGTGTCATTTCAATTAGTGGTCTGGTTGCGGGTCCCGCACGCGCGCTCGCATTGGCCGCGCTGCAACGCGAAACGGGAAAGCAGTTCGCGCTCGTAGTTCCAGCCCAACGCGACCTCGAGAATTGGGAGCGCGATATCAGTTTCTGGTATTGCGCTTTGCGGGGCGCGTCTGAATGCAAGGACACCGTGGCCGTTTTGCCATCGTCCGAGAGTGATCCATACGCCGGCGGATCGCCGCACGCAGAGACGCTTGAACGACGCGCGTTGGCGCTGTGGCGTCTGGCGCGGACTCAACCAGATTTCGTTCTGCTGACCTCGCGTGCGATGGCGCGGCGCACAATTCCGCCGGGCGAGATACTGAAGGCCGGAGCGGTCCTGCGTCGCGATGAAGACACCGCGCCGGAAGAACTCGTCGATAAACTCATCGCCGGCGGTTACGTGCGAGAAGATCCAATTGCCGCGGTGGGCGAGTTCTCCATGCGCGGCGGCATTCTCGACGTTTGGCCGCCGGGACGCGATGCGCCAGTCCGCATTGAATTCTTTGGCGACACAGTTGATTCAATCCGCGAGTTCGATCCGGAAACGCAACTCTCCACAACTCAGTTAACGCAAATCGAAATTCCTCCGATGCGCGAACTGATGGTGCACGCGTCAGACTTTCGCGAATGGGCATCGCACGCGCGCCTGCGCTGGCGTGATGAGCGATTCGCGCGCTCGCTTCGAGATCGAACCGTTTACGCCGACGAAGGCGAAAGCTTCCCCGGCTGGGAATGGCTGATTTCGCTCGGCCGCGAAAACCATGCAACCACGTTTGATTATCTGAAAGAGGCGGTGCTCGTCATCGATGAACCGGTGGAGGTCGAGTCCTTTCTGTCGAGCGCGTTTCAAACTCTCGAGCAGCGCCACGCGGAAACTGAGGCCGCTGATGATCTCGGTTTGCGGCCAGAGGAACTCTATCTGACTGCCGAAGAACTGCGTTCGCGAATAGATTCGAAGCAAAGAGTGGAGCTGCGCGCGCTCGGTCGCACGGTGGCGGCGACGGATCAGGAGCTCGCGCTCGAGGCGGAAGCCCCGAAGATTTCGGTCGGAAAAGAACGCGGGCGTAAACGGCCGCTGTTCTTGTTTCCGGCGCTCCCCCCTCCCCGTGAACGGGGAGGGGTTGGGGGTGGGGTTGCGACGACCGCTAACCTCTCCCCTAACCCCTCTCCGCTTGCGGAGAGGGGAACAGATGGCGGCAGGATGCCCGCGCTCCCAGGTGAGATCGAGTGGAGAGCGCAGTCGGTGATGCGTTACCACGGCCGTTTACCGGATCTTGCGCGCGACGTAATTTCGCGGCACGCGAATTCAAACGCCACGACTCTGTTTGTGATGCCCAGCCGCGGCGTTGCGGAACGCGTCACAGAAATTCTGCGCGAATACGAAGTGAACGCGCGGCTAACTTCATTCGAAGATCAATCCGATGCTCCGGCAACCGCGCAAGCAGTCGTCACCTTCGGCAAACTTTCCGGCGGCTTCGAATTGCCCGGTACGTCGGCCGTTACGGACGCCTCTGGCGTGCAAGAACATGCCAGAGGCATGCGTACCCTGGTCGTCCATGTCGAAGGCGATCTGTTCGACGAAGCCGCGGAGCCCGCACTTGAACGTCGCACCACCGCAATCAAGCGCGAGAAGAAACGCCGGGCGCGCGCCGCTGCTTTTCTTTCCGACTTTCGCGACCTCAAAGTAAACGACTTCGTCGTCCACATCGATCACGGCATCGCGCGATTCGGTGGACTCGTGACGCTTGACCTGGGGCCGGCGCAGCCTTCATCGGCAGCGATTGCGGCGCCCAAACGCGGCGAGTTCATGCTGCTTTACTACGCCGAGGACGCCAAGCTTTACGTGCCGGTCGAGCGGCTCGATCTGGTGCAGCGCTACTCCAGCGCCGAAGGTCATCAGCCGACGCTGGATAAACTCGGCGGCATCGGTTGGCAGAAGACCAAGGCCAAAGCCAAACGCGCGATGCGTGACATGGCTGACGAGCTTCTGCGTTTGTACGCGGAGCGCAAACTGGTGGAAGGGCACTCGTTCCCGCCGGACGCGCCCTGGCAGCGTGAGTTCGAAGAAGGTTTCGAATACACACTGACTCCCGATCAGGAAACCGCGATCGAAGATGTGAAGAAAGACATGGAGACGCCGACGCCGATGGACCGCCTGCTGTGCGGCGACGTCGGTTACGGCAAGACGGAAGTCGCGATGCGCGCGGCTTTCAAGGCGGTGATGGACGGCAAGCAGACGGCAGTGCTGACACCGACCACCGTGCTCGCCTACCAGCACTTTGAAACTTTTCGTCAGCGGTTCGCGCCTTTTCCGATCAAGGTCGAGTTACTTTCACGCTTTCGATCGTCGAAAGAACAGAAGGAAGTGGTGAAACGTGTCGAAGGCGGCGAGGTCGATGTGGTGATTGGCACGCATCGAATGCTTTCGAAAGACGTGAGCTTTCGCGATCTCGGTTTGGTCGTCGTCGATGAAGAGCAACGTTTCGGTGTCGCTCACAAAGAGCGTCTGAAGCAACTGAAGAAGCGCGTCGATGTGCTGACTTTGTCAGCGACGCCAATTCCACGCACGCTGAACATGTCGCTGAGCGGCCTGCGCGACATGTCCCTGATCGAGACTCCGCCCAGCGATCGCCTCGCAATCCAAACCCAGGTCGTGCAGTCATCGGATACCGTGATCAAGTCGGCTATCGAGCTGGAACTGTCACGCGGTGGTCAGATCTTTTTCATTCACAATCGCGTCGAGTCAATCGAGACGATTGCGGCGCTGGTACAGCGCCTGGTGCCGTCGTGCCGCATCGCCGTCGGCCACGGCAAAATGAATGAAAAAGAGATGGAGCGCGTGATGCTGGATTTCATTGATTTTAAATACGATGTGCTGGTCGCGACGACCATTATTGAGAACGGAATAGACATCCCGCGAGCGAACACAATCATCATAAATCGCGCCGATAATTACGGTCTTTCTCAGCTTTATCAGTTGCGCGGGCGCGTCGGGCGCTCGAATCGCCGAGCTTATGCCTACCTTTTGATTCCGGCGGAACAGGAGCTTTCACCAATTGCGCGAAGGCGTTTGGCTGCAATTCGTGAGTTTTCGGAATTGGGAGCTGGATTTCGGATCGCGGCTTTGGATTTGGAATTGAGAGGTGCGGGTAATTTGCTCGGCGGGCAGCAGTCCGGTCACATGGACGCGCTCGGATTCGATCTTTACACGCAAATGCTCGAGCGCACGGTTTCGGAGCTCCGCGGCGAACAGGTCGAAGACGAAACCAGCGTCACAATCAATCTCGCCGTCGATGTCGCGATTCCCGAAACGTATGTCAGCGACATGGGACAGCGCCTGCGGACTTACAAACGCGTTTCGTCCGCGCGCGATGAAGAGGCTTTGACGGCGATTCGTGCCGAGACGGAAGATCGCTACGGCCGCATCCCTGAATCCGTCGAACACCTTTTCGCCTATGCGCGGCTGAGGCAGGCGGCCGAGGATGTCGGCGCCGTTTCCATTGACCGGGCGCCGGGTGGAATCGCCATTAAACTCAGCGAAAAAGCGCGGGTTGCGCCGGAAAAGCTGATGGAAATGGTGCGAGTTCGAGAGGGCGCAAGCTTCACGCCCAACGGCGTTTTGCGGCTGGAATTGAGCGAGGAAGAGCGCGACGAAGTGCTGGCCGTGGCCCGCCGCGTGTTGCTGCAAATCCGCAGCGACGGTTAGAATTAGCGCTTTGGAGTGCGGCGACCGGTCGCCGCTTGTTTTCAGTACCGGAGAGAAGCGGTGACAAGTCACCGCACTCCAAACTTTGAGGAGTACAAATGAAATTCAAATCACTTACTGCCGCTCTATTCCTGTTCGCGGCTATTGCTTTTATCCCCACGCCGGCCATAGCCCAGGAAGGTGAACCGGTCGTCGTTGACGAAGTTATCGCCCAGGTCAACGACGGCGTCGTCACCCTTTCACAGTTGAAGCGCGAGATGAAAGAGCGCGTGGAAACCCTGAAACAGAACGGCATGAGCCCTGAGCAGGCACAGGCCGAAGTTGAAAAGCGGAAAGCGGAACTGATCGCCACGCTCATTAACGAGCAATTGCTGCTGCAAAAAGGTAAGGAGCTTGACCTGAGCGAACGCGTCGAAGCGCAGGTTAACAAACGCATGCTCGAAGTCGCGGTCGAGAATAAGCTGAATTCGATCGAGAAACTGGAAGAAGCGATGCGACAGTCAGGCGTCGATCCGGTCGAGACGCGCCAGACGATGCGCACCGAAATGATGAAGCAGGCGGTGCTCGAGAGTGACGTCGATTCGAAGCTGTTCTACGGCTTGAGCATCGAAGAGCTGCGGAAATACTTTGACGCGAACCAGAGCAAGTTCGTCAAACCGGAAACCGTCGAACTTTCGGAAATCTTTTTGAGCCTCGCCGGCAAACCCGAAGCGGACGTAAAAGCCCGCGCCAATCAACTCGTCGCGCAGATTCGCGGCGGCGCTGACTTTGGGACCCTGGCCACGGCGTACTCGGAACGCAGCCAACAGAACAAAGGCAAAGTGGGTTTGTTTGAAGTCACAAACCTGCGAGCGGACATTGCCGCTGCGGTCAAGAACGTTCAGGCCGGCGGCGTGGGTGAGCCTTTGAAGACTGACGAGGGGTATCAAATACTCCGTGTCGATGCGCGAACCGCCGGCTCTTCGACGCCGACGTTCAACGAGATGAAGGTGCGCGAAGCGATCACCATGGAGCGTCTGCCGAAAGCGCGCGATAAGTATCTTCAGGATTTGCGCAACGATGCTTACGTAAGCGTCGCCGAAGCTTATCGTGCGTCAGTGATGCCGCTGCTTAGTATCGTGCCGCCTGCCGCCGCGACCAAGACTGATAAGAAGGACAAGAACGGCAAACCGTAAATCAGTTTCGAGTTTCGGGTTCCGGGTTTCGAGTTCGAGCCGGATCCAACTTGAACTCGAAACTCTAAACTCGAAACCCGAAACTTTGCTTGCGTCTTGACCTATTCCTAAAACTCAGCCGGCTTTGCCCGCGCCGCACAGTTGCTCAGAAGCTTTGCGATGCGGGCATTGTTTTGCTTAACGGCCGTGCGGCGAAATCAGCGCACGACGTCAAAGCCGGTGACGAAATCATAATCCGCAAGGCCAACGAAGAAACCGTCGCGCGCGTTCTGGAAGTACCGACTTCCCACAATGTCTCTCGCCGGGACGCAAATTCGTTAATCCAAATCGTCAGTAGAACGGCAGCAGATGATTTGACGTGGGCATGAAGTCAGTCCCATCCGCGTGAGCGGATGGGACCAAGCGCCCGTTTGTCGTTAACTTGCTCATTAACCCACCTGCTGACGCAGGTGGTACTGACCTCAAATCGTCAGGAGACCGGAACCTGATTAGGAAATGGGCGTCTAAGTAACGTGGTTTACCGCGGTCTCATTCACACCTCGCTTCAGCGAGGTGCTGCGAGCAGATTAATTGGTTTGAGCCGTTTCAACGGCTTCCTGCAAACCGTTAAAAACGGTTGCCGAGTTCCGAACGAGCAGCAAACACCTCGCTGAAGCGAGGTGTGAATAAGACTGGAGTCATGAACAGCGTTAAGACCTCGTTAACTCTCGCAGGACTACTGCTGGCCATCTGCTCAACCGCGTTCGCGCCTCCTTCGATAACCAGGAGTGCGGACCCACATCAAGCCGCGCTTAAGCTCACGTCGCCTCGAATTGTCGTGAAGAAAGCTGAGCGCCGTTTGTTTCTCTACGATGGAAACAAGTTGGTGCGCACTTATCGCGTCGGACTCGGCCTCAGTCCAAAGGGCGACAAAGTGCGGCAGGGAGATCGCCGCACTCCTGAAGGCGACTTCTATATCTTCACCAGGAACGACAAAAGCGCTTTTTATCTCTCGCTCGGCGTCAGCTATCCGAATGCGCCGCACGCCGACCGGGGCCTGCGCGATGGACTCATCACCAAGCCGCAACACGCCGCGATCATGCGCGCGCTGAAATTGAAAAGGACCCCGCCCCAAAACACGGCTTTGGGCGGCGACATCTACATCCATGGTCGTGGCGCGAGCAGCGATTGGACCTGGGGTTGTGTCGCCCTCGAAGACACTGACATCCGCGAACTCTTCAATACGGCCACCGTCGGCACGCCGGTCACAATTCTGCCTTAGTCCCGCGCGAACCTCTTATTCACCGTTCGATAATCGAGCGGCATACCCCGCCGGCAGAAAGTGTCAGCGCGCTCAAGACGAAGATTTGCTCAAATATTTCGAACGCGCCTCCGTCCGCGGCCTTTGTCAGTCATTGGCATATCGGTTGCTAAATTGGCGTTGAATTCGCAGCTAGTCGAAAAGCGTGCGTATCCGGGGTTAAAAAAACATGAATATTCTCAGCGGATTTTTCTCAGAAGATTTGGCGATTGATTTAGGCACGGTCAATACGATTGTTTACACGCCAACCCAAGGTGTCGTTTTGAACGAGCCTTCGGTGGTCGCCGTCAACAAGTACAGCCGCGAGGTCATTTCGGTGGGCTCGCCGGCGTTAAAGTTGTTGGGTCGGGAACCGAACGATACTGAGGTCTATCGGCCTCTGCGCCGCGGAGCGATCGACAACTTCGAAATCTCGCAGGTGTTCCTGCGCGCCATCATCAGCCGGGTCCAGAAGCACGATCATCCGAAGCGAAGTCACCTGGTGGTCGGCGTGCCCGGATCATCGACGCCGCTCGAGCGTCGATCTGTACGCGATGCCGCACGCGACGCCAAAGCCGGACGCGTTGATCTGATCGATGAGGGACTCGCGGCCGCGATCGGCGCCGGGTTGGACTTCGAAGACGAGCACGCGCACCTCGTTGTCGATATTGGCGGCGGCACGACGAACATCGCGATTCTCGCTTCGGGTGGCGTGGTTAATTCAGTGAGCCTGGCGGCCGCGGGCAACGCGATGGACGATGCGATTCGCGACTATCTGCGTTTGCGCTACGCCGTCGCGTTTGGCGAGCGCACGATCGAACACATCAAGTGCGAGCTGGGCTCAGCCGCAGCCTTTCATCACTCACAACTCGAGCGTGACGTTGAGATTGTCGGCAAGCAATTGGCGAATGGCGCGGCCTTACCGGTTACGATTAGCGCGCGCGAAGTCCGAACGGCGCTCGAACCGGTGCTGTCGGAAATCATCTCGGCCGTGCGGCGCGTGATTGAAGACGCCAGTCCGGAAGTCACCGCCGATATTCATTATTCAGGCGTTATTCTGACGGGCGGCGGCGCACTGCTGCACGGAATGTCCGATCGCCTGCAAAGTGAACTCGATCTGAAAGTCACTGTTCCTGAAGATCCGCTAACGACTGTCGCGCTCGGCGCGGGGCGTCTCTTGGAAGATGCCGAGCGTTTGCAGCGCGCGTCTTTGCGCCTGGACGCGCCGGTTTGGGAACAGGCAGAGCGACTGGCTGTAAATTGGTAGCCGGTCCGCACGCGTCTCGCCTGCCTTCTTCGAACGTTTAGCAGCGGGCTACCGCCCGCTGAGTGTCGGGCAGTAGCCCGACTCTAAACGGCACAGGGCGTACCAAAGCCACATGAGGTAAAATCTCGTGTGGCTTTTTTATGAACGAGATCAAGCCTTTCAAGATTCGCCATGTTGAGATCAGTCCGCCGCTGGTGCTTTCACCGATGGCGGGTGTGACCGACGTTTCTTTTCGACGCCTGCTAAAGCAGCGCGGCGGCATCGGTTTGACTGTCTCTGAATTCATCTCTGTCGAAGGCTTGACGCGCAACAATCCGAAATCGAAACGGCAGATGCGCTTTTATGAAAACGAGCGGCCATTTGCTGTGCAGATTTTCGGCGGTCAGGCTGAGCGCATGCGCATGGCGGCTGAGATGGCGGAGGAAATCGGCGCAGACATTCTCGATATCAACTGCGGCTGCCCGGCGCCGAAAGTTGTAAAGCATGGCGGCGGTTCAGGCTTGTTGCGTGATCTGCCGCGGCTGGAAACGATTCTGAAAGAGATAAAGAAGGCGATCACGATCCCGCTAACGATTAAGATTCGCGCCGGCTATTCGGACAGCACGATCAACGCGGTCGACACAGCTAAGCTTGCTGAAGACTGTGGCGTCGAGCACATCGCGCTGCATGGTCGAACGAAAGAGCAGGGCTATCGCGGTCTCGCAAATTGGGATTTGGTGCGGGCGGTTAAGGAAGTTGTGAAGGTGCCGGTTTCAGGAAGCGGTGACGTGACGACGGTTCAGCAAACTTTCGATCGTTTTCGCGAGACTGGCTGTGACGGCGTGCTAATTGGACGTGGCGCGATGGCCAATCCGTGGATTTTCCGGCAAATCGAAGACGTGATGCACGGCCGCGAACCATTTCAACCGACGCTGGAAGACAAGCGCGCGCTGCTGCTCGAATACTTTGAAATGTTGCAACAGGACATGCCGATGATTGCGGCGATTGGAAGGATGAAGCAGTTGGCGGGACAGTTTACGCGCGGCTTGCAGGGCGGCGCGCTGTTTCGCACCGCGCTCTATCATTCACATTCAGTCGAAGAAATTCTCGGCCGTATCTCGGAATACTTCGAGGCGATCAATAACGGCCGTCCCTACTACGGCGAAGGCCGTCCCCCCGGCGAAATCATCGAAGCACCTGAGCTGGACTCGTGCGAGATTGCGGCGTAACTCCCTTCACGCGTAACTGCGGCAACAGTACAAGACGCGGCAGGCATCCGACGACTCG
This sequence comes from Pyrinomonadaceae bacterium, assembly GCA_049273695.1. Lineage (GTDB taxonomy): Bacteria > Acidobacteriota > Blastocatellia > Pyrinomonadales > Pyrinomonadaceae > UBA11740. The sequence continues at coordinate 106,172 of JBASRE010000018.1, read as the reverse complement.
CAAGGGTATAGTTTCAAGGTGTATTTCAACATAAACGGCGCAGGCTTTCGTTGTGAAAGACCCAGCCGGTGATGGGCTGCAGTTGCTCGCGAGGTGCAGAATGCGTCAGATGATTTGCATCGTTGGAGTCGCGCTGTTCGCGATGATTTTTTCTCTTCCGAGTGCCTTCGGTTGCTCCTGCGCCGGGGGAGCGGCTCCATGTTACGAGTATGGGCGAGCTGCCGCAGTTTTCGTTGGCACCCCAATCGCCTTGAAAACAGCAGAGCGGTCGACCAAGAGAGCCCGCGAAGAAACCGACTACACGCCGCCGCGGACCTTCACGTTTTCAGTGGAACAGTCTTTTCTTGGTCTTCAAGCGAGAGAGGTAGAGGTCTCGACCGGAATGGGCGGGGGTGACTGTGGCTATGACTTCAAGTTGGGCACTAGCTACATTGTTTACGCCTACCAATTCTCTAAGGTCAATCGCCTATCAACCAGCATTTGCAGTCGTACAAAACCGCTGGAAGAGGCAGGTGAAGACCTGGAATTTCTTCGCAGTCTCGGATCGCAGAATCCAGGCGTAACCCTTCACGGCGAGGTAAAACGCGCGCAGCAAGATGTTGCCACGGGCAATCCTTACAATATTCGGCCGCTGGCAAACATCGCGCTCGTTATTGAGCGAGAACGCGAGCGTCGAGAGATTAGCGCCGACGAGCAGGGCCGTTTCCGTCTGACCGGCCTTAGCCCCGGCAAATTCAAAGTGATTCTCGTGTTGCCGGATGAGTTGTTTACACACAAGCCGGAACAAGAAATAAGAGTCGGCGACCGGGGCTGCGGTTATGTTAGCTATCAAGTCGTCGACAATGGGCGGTTAAGCGGGAGGGTTTTAGATCCGGCGGGACAGCCCACCGTCGGAGTCATGGTAGCCCTGATGGATGCTAAACACAGCGACCCGCAGAAACACTGGTGGAGGTCCGCGAAAACCGACAATGAGGGACGTTACAGTTTCTCGTCGTTACCGCCCGGTCAATACCTGCTGGCGTTGAATCTAACTCGTTACCCGGATCCGAACGATCCTACCAATGCATTTCCGCGCACCTATTATCCGGGCGTGACGGACATCGCGAAGGCGGAACTTATTACCTTGGGTGCCGGCGAAAACGTGCGCGAACGCGACCTGCTACTTCCCGTTCGTCGTGCTCGTAGCATTCTTACCGGGAAGGTTGTTTGGGCAGATGGCACGCCGCTGGCTAACGCGGGAATTAGTTTTCGGGAAGTCACCTATCATGACTCAAAATCCAACTACGGCATCAACGCTGATGACCAGGGTTACTTCACAATTGAGGGCTTTGTCGGGCAAACGTTCGTAATTGAAGCCCGCAGCAACCGGTCGTACGTCGGCATCCCGGGTCGCTTCGAACCAATGGAACGAGTCGAACCTGTGCGGATCGTGCTGACCAATCCGACGGAGAACGTCAAAATCGTCATTACGAAATTGCGATGACAAAGGCTGACGCGCTATTTCCCCAGTTGCTTAGCCAGCCGATCCAGCAGCGCCTGCTCTTCAGCAGAAATCTTGCTGCCTAAACCCAGAATGCCACCTGAGGCCGCCGCGACGCGCATGGACAGTTCGAGCAGTTTTTCGCGGTCAATCTTTTTGTCTTCTGGCGACTCCGTGCCGCTAAGATCGGCAATCACGCGCAAAGTTTGCTCGAGGAATTCGTCGCTCGGCCGATGCGTTAACCAATCAATAAGTTGCTGATAAGCAGCACTCTCTTTCGCGACGCCGTGAAGTTGCGCTGCCTCGAGAATCATTTCGCGCTCAGGCCCGCTGACTTTGTTGTCGGCCCACGCGACGCTAATGAGCGGCATGAGGTGCAACAACGAAACGGTGTCGCGCGTGTACCCGAGGTCCTGTAACGTTTTCAGGATGTCTTCGTTTGGAATCCCGCTCGCTTCCGCAAGCTCTTTCATTTGCGCTTCCGACTCGCGCCGCTTGCGAAGCTTTTCGATCAGCTCTTGTTCTTTGCGATGAAAGTATTCTTCCTCGAGTCCCTTGCCACGCTTGGCCATTGCGTCGTCCGCCATATTTGCCTCCGATTAGTGAAATGCCGGCCCGTCATCAGGACAAGCCCGCTAATGATTGCAGCGCGATCCTAGCAGAACCACATGACGCGCGGGAAACGCCGGTGACGAGTGGCAACTCAATCTACTCAATCGATCCCTTGTAAAAAGGTCGAAACTGGTGCAACTCAAGCGTAAAGGTCTTTTTCGATACCATGACATCCGAGACAAAGAGCGACCGTGCGTCGTCTTCGCTTGTGGCTTCAACGATCACCATCCCTTTGTCGCCGTACCTGCCGCCGATTGCGAGCCTTTTCTCCGAACGCAAACGTCGAAGATTCTCGCTGTGTTCTTTGAAACCGATCTGTTCATTGGCCGCCTTAGCGTCATCCCAGGCAGTCCCGCGTGAGAAGATTGCGATGAAGTATGGTTTTGTCTGCGCAGTCTGCTGGGGCGGGCGATCAGCGGATTGCGCCAATGTTAGGCAAGCACAAAGTACGATCGTCAGAATTACTGGTAACCTCATTTCATCTCCCTTTAGAATGGCGTTTTTGATTACGACTTAATCTTCAGCCATTAGTTTCAGCGTCAGCCCCCTCGGCCGGTCGCGAGTGCTTTTGTGAGTTGCGAGCCAGGCTGAAAAGGATCCAAGCCAACGCCACGGTTGAACTGGTTAGGACCACGTAGATTAGCCACGGTATGCGATCCGTCACCGGTACCGCCTCTTCCGCACGATCTGAATCACGCGTTGTTGGCGTCGCCGAATCTGCGACCGCGGTCGTTGAAATCTCAAGGGCGTCCGCAAGTGGGGCCAACGCTCCGCAGGCAAGCGTCAATGTCAGAACCAATTCAAGCAAGCCACGCCTTTTCATAGGGCCGACTCCTTCGAATGGAAGACCTTGTGATAGCCCCAGGCCACCACCAGCAGCAACAGACCGAGCACGAGGAAAGCGATGATGCGATAAAGCTGCTCGAGCACGGAGATGTCGATCAGCATCACTTTAACCACGGTCAAAGCGAACAGCGACAGTGCGGCCCAGCGAATTGCCGGCGCGCGCCGGATGAAACCGATCGCGGCCAGCACCGCAGCATAGACTGACCACAACACAGACAGCGCCATCTGGCCGAGCCAACGCTCGCCCCGGATATCTTCCACGCCGCCCAACCGCAGGGCGCGGGCAGTGAAATATGTGTGCGTTTCGACCGAAAGGACCAACCACAACGTGATAATCGCGATCATCAGAAGCACTAGTTGAAACACTCTCGCGCTAGTGTGCTTGCGATCGCCCAATCGCTGATAGACCAGCGCCCCCGCAAACAAACACACCGTCACAAACAGCGATGAAAGAAAGTACTTATTCAGAACGGGCGTGAAGTCACGCCGATCGCCGTACGGCAAGTCCCCAAGGACGAGTTTCGTTACCGCCAGCCCAAACACGCTGTGGGCGACGGTACGCAACAGCGCCGATCTCGTCTCGACGCCCGCCCATAGGATGAGAAGTCCCTCGGCCGCCCAGGCTACAGTGATCCAATTCGACTCGAGCTGAATTGGAATCGCGAGCGTAATGAACGCCAGCGACACGCCAATCATCAGCACGAACTCAGTCCACGTAGTCGCTTTTCGATCGAACAGAAGTTTCGCCACGCCGGCGTAAATCAGCGCCATGCCGACGGCCAACGCTCCCATCCACGCGTGATAATCCGGATCCAGGAGACCGTAAGCCGTTGCAAAGAAGACAAACGGATTCAGAACGAGAAGCGAAAATCTTTCCAGGCTCGTTAAGAACTTGAATGGATCGACTGACAGATCTGCGAAGTCGTCAAACTTGATCGGTTGTTTCGTTAACAGTCGCTGTCCGACGTGAGCAAGCAGGAAGGCGAGGAACACCGCGGTCTGAAACGCCATGACCGCGCCGAGCTTATGCGGTTCATAGTCTTCCAGGCACCAGACCCAAAACAGCAGATGCGTGCCTGCGAAAGCCAGTGAACTCATTCCCCACCAGCGTTTCAGAAACACGAGCGTGGCAACGTCGAGCGCAAAAATGTAGGCGAACAGTGACTGATGCTGATCGCGATCTGAATGCAGCAGTACGGGTGTCAGAAAACCCCCGAGCAGAGCCATCACCGCGATCGCCGGAGCCCTGTACAGCAAAGCCAGTCCCGCCGCTTCGGCAATCAGGATCGTCATGTAAACGAACGCGGCCTGTTGTGGCGCCAGCTGATAAAACGCGTACGACGCGTACGCAGAGAGATAAAGCAAAACGATGCCGCCGGCGGTAAGAATCTGCGAGAAGACGCGCCACTTTCGTTTGTGATAGCGGTATCCAAGCGCGGTAAAAGTGATGCCGGCGGCGACTCCGATCGCGACCCGACCCAGCTCGCCAATCCAGCGATTATCGAACGCGTATTTCAGAAAAAACGCAGCCGCGAAGAGTATTAACGCAATTGCCGCCCAACCCACCCAGCGCCGGCCGATGATCGATTCAACGTCGGCGGCATGCATGGTGCGAGCAGTTGATGCCGGGGCGTAAGAGGCTGACGGCGGTGCAAGTGCCGGCGGAGCCTGAGCGATTGGCGTCGGAAACGGAACAGCAGCCGGCGGTCGAGGCGTTACGGTTTCCGGTGGCTGCTCTTCCTCAGGTTGCGGCGGCGGGCCCGCAGGAATTGTTGTCGCAGCTTCCAACTTCGCCACGCGGACGGTTAGTTGCTGAACCACGTCGTGCAAAGACCTGGCGTTTGTCGCTCCGGTCGATGACGCCAGAGACTCGAGTCGTGAGAGTGTCTGATTGAGTTTGTTTCGGGTGCGGACGGAGACGATTATCGAAATGATCGGGAGAATGATCATTACCGCCAGCAACGCCAGTACAAAGAGGACAATGATTAGTCCCTGGGATTCGTTGTACATAAACTAATGCGCGCGGGCGGTCAGGGCAGCGAAAGGATCGAATGCTCGAAAATCGCGCGCATTCTATTTTTGCATCTGAGACAAGTCAATGAACTTAGACGGTTGCGTGATTCTGGTGAGATACTGCGACGTCACAACAGTCACCTTATGAAAGACCCTGTTCGCATCGGCATTATCGGCGCCGGCTTCGCGCGCACCACGCAGATTCCCGGATTCAAAAACTGTGAAGGCGCGCAGATTGTCGCGATCGCCAGCGCGCACCGCGAGCGCGCCGCAGAAGTCGCGCGCGAATTCGCTATCCCAAATGTTGAGGATGATTGGCGTGGCGTGGTCGCGCGTGATGACGTCGATCTCGTCAGCATCGTGACGCCGGTGGTGACGCATTGTGAAATGACGCTGGCCGCGCTGGATGTCGGCAAAGCGGTGCTCTGCGAGAAACCGATGGCGATGAATGCCGATGAAGCGCGCCGCATGATGGAACGCGCTAAAGAGAAAGGCGTGCTCGCGCTGATCGATCATGAACTCAGATTTCTGCCCGGGCGGATTAAGATGCGTGAGCTGCTGCGTCAGGGAGGGATCGGCAAAGTGCGTCACGCGCGGTTGGTGCTTCGCTCAGACTCGCGCGCTGACGTGAACCGGCCCTGGGACTGGTGGTCTGATGTCACTGAGGGTGGCGGAGCGTTGGGGGCGCTCGGCTCGCACGCAATCGACGGCTTTCGCTGGCTGCTGGGCACTGAGGTGTCAAATGTGATCTGCCAACTTTCGACGCACGTCTCTAAGCGCAAAGACAAATCAGGGAAGGTTCGTGAAGTGACCTCTGACGATGAAACCAACATGCTGCTGCGATTCGGCGACGGAGAACTAACCGAAGATGCGACGGGCAATGTTTCCCTCTCAGTGGTTGAGGCGGGTAAACCCGAACATCGGTTGGAAATCTTCGGCGCTCGCGGTGCCTACTTGATTGAAGATAACCAGCTTTGGCACGCAAGCGTTGGCGATGGCGATTGGAAGAAATTGCAAACCGACCCGGGTGGATTAGCCAAGGGAACGAGTGACAATGACTGGTCGCGCGGGTTTACAGCCTTTGCTAAAGAGATTGTCGCCGCGTTGCGTGAAGGGCGAACCACAGTTGAAGGCGCCGCGACCTTCGAAGATGGCCATCGGACGCAACTGGTTCTGGATGCGGCGCGTCGTGCGAATGAGAGAGGCTGCTGGGAAGGAATCGGTCGAAAAGAACAGTGAAAACTGAAAAGTGAAAATTAGAAAATGCGGAAATGCCTAAACGATAGATTTCTAAGCGGTGATACGACCTCAGGAATCTCTCAGTGAGGAAGGTGGGCTTGCCCCCGCCCGTTCTGTTAATCGAATCGCGGGGGTAAAGCACCCTTCCTGACTGCGAGCGGTGGTGTCCTATTTTGCCTTTCTCTGTGCATGCTCTGTGGTTCTCCGTGTCTCTGTGGTGATATTTGCTGAGGATGATCTCACCACCGAGACACAGAGTTCCACAGAGTCACACCGACACTCTGAAGATATTAAGTTGCAATCTTCAGTTTTCAATTTCTATTTTTCAATTTGCACTTTCCCGGTTTACTGCTTCGTCGCCGTCTCAGTTCCCGTCTTATCGCTGCCGTAACCGCCCCACACGCCATCGAGCGTTCCATCCGGCTTAATTTCATAAGCGACAAATCCGCAACGCGCGCCGCCGATGCCGACCGCCACGTGGTTGCCGCGCTTAATGCCGACGCCATCCGTATTGTTGCTCCAGACGAAGCGATAGAGGTTGCCGGCCGGCTCGACTGTAAGTTTTGATTTATAGCTTGTGCCGTTCGGGTTCTTGCCAATGGCGTCGTAGTCGGCGGCTAACTCCGAACCGCTGACGCGCGTCGCGTCTTCGTTTCCCGCTTCATCGACGCCCCAATACCCCCAGCGCCCCGCGAGCGAGCCATCGTTCCGAATCAAGTAGTCGATGACCCCGCAACCTTTGCCATTTGCTCCGGCGGCGAAAGCCACGGCTACGACATCGCCGTTGACCACACCGACGCCGTCATACTGAGAGCCGGCGTTCCAACGGAATTGATAGACATCGCCATGCGGAATGATTTCCAGCGTGCCGCGATAGGGCGCGCTATTCGGATTCGTGCCGGTGACGTTGTACTTGCCGGCGATGTTTGCTGTTGTCGCCGGCGCGCTGGTGTCAGATGAAGAAGACGTTGCCGTCGAGCTATTCGTGCTTGAGTTCGTCGGTTGACTAGAACTGGTGGAGTTGCTGGTTGACTTGCACGCGATTACACAGGCGACAAGCAAAATGAGCGCAATACCGGCGTAGATCGATGAGCGAGCTTTCATGTCGGAACTCCTGATGCTGGATGCAAAGGCGCGCTTATTTACGCCGTTAATCTGCTTCTTGTCAATGAAAACACCAGTGCTATAGTTGCTGTCCTTCATCACGGATGGTCAGGAAACATCGCAAAACAGCGGAGAAATCTTTTCGTGTCGGCGTCGATACCGGCGGCACGTTTACGGATTTTGTTTACGCGGCGGGCGGCGAGATTCACGTCTTCAAAGTCGCTTCGACGCCGGACGATCCGTCACGCGCTATTACTGAAGGACTAAGGAGAATTATCGAAGAGCATGATACGCCGGTCGCCGGAATTGAAGTCGTCCACGGCACTACCGTCGGAACCAACGCCCTGCTGCAACGTCGCGGCGCGCGTGTGGCGCTGGTGACTACGACGGGCTTTGAAGACGTCATCGAAATCGGCCGCCAGGCTCGACCGGAACTCTACAACCTGAACGCGATCAAGCCGCCGCCGCTCGTCGCCGGCGATTTGAGATTTGGCGTTTCCGAACGCGTCGCGGCGTCGGGCGAGATAATCGAGCCGCTCACCGATGTCGAAGTGGCGGGCTTGCTTCGGCGAGTCCGTAAAGGCAAACCCGAATCGATCGCGATCTCTCTGCTGTTTTCGTTCGCCCACGCTGAGCATGAACGGCGAATTCTGAAAGCGCTGAGTCAGTTGAACGTCCCGCTCTCTGTCTCTCATCAAATTCTGCCCGAGTATCGTGAATACGAACGGACATCGACTGTTTGCGTAAATGCTTACTTGCAACCATTAATGGGGAAATATCTGACGAGCCTGGGAACGCATGCCTCCGGCATGCAGCACGCCGGAGGCGTGCGTACCAAGTTGCGCGTAATGCAATCGTCGGGTGGCAGCATCTCGGCGGAAGCTGCGGCGCACGAACCGGTGCGCACTGTCTTGTCCGGCCCGGCGGGTGGCGTGGTTGGCGCGTTACGCGTGGCGCAAGCCGCGAAGATTGAAAAAATCATTACGTTTGATATGGGGGGCACTTCCACCGATGTCGCGCTCTGCGATCGCGATGGGATGCGGCTCACGAACGAAGCGATCATCGCCGGCGTGCCAGTCGCTGTTCCGATGATGGATATTCACACCGTCGGCGCCGGTGGTGGATCCATCGCGCGGGTGGATGAAGGTGGAAGCCTGCGCGTCGGTCCGGAATCGGCGGGCGCGGATCCCGGACCGGCCTGTTACGGCAGGTCGCTTTTGCCGACAGTCACCGACGCGCACGTTGTGCTTGGCCATTTTCCAAACGCTTCGTTACTGGGCGGTGAGTTCAAGCTGGATGAAAAACGCGCACGCAAAGCGCTTGAAAGCTTAGTCGCTGACTTGAGCCAAGCCGCACGGCGAAAAGTAAGCGCTGGGGAAGCGGCGCAAGGCGTGCTCGATGTGGTCAACACAAACATGGAACGCGCGCTGCGGCACATTTCGGTTGAGCGCGGACATGACCCGCGCGCATTCACTTTGGTTCCATTTGGCGGCGCGGGCGGATTGCATGCCGTTGAGCTAGCGCGAGCTTTACAGATTCCGCGGGTGCTGCTGCCGTTCGCGCCGGGTGCGCTTTCAGCGATAGGCGTCCTTGCGGCTGACGTGGTGAAAGAGCAAAGCCGCACGGTGATGTGGGAAGCCGGCCCGGACGTCTCCGGGAAACTCGATCGAGTGTTCCGCGCACTGGAAGCAGAAGCGCGCGCTGTGCTTAAACGCGAAGGCTATCCTGAATCGAAACAGCGCCACGAACGCTCCGTGGCTGCGCGCTACAAAGGCCAGTCGTTCGAACTTCAAATCAAACAGACGAGTGGCAGCATCGCCACGGCTTTTCATCGGGTGCATCGCGCTCGGTATGGTTATGCGCAGGAAAAGAATGCCGTCGAGATTGTCAGTGCGCGTGTCCGTTCCCTGGGCGTGGTCGAGAAATTGAAGACACAGCGCGCAAAGGTCGCGGCGAACGCCGTTGCGAAGCCAGACGAATTGGTCGAAAGCTATTTCGGACGAAAGAAGGTTCGGGCCGCGCTTTATCAACGCGAAAGGCTGTCCGCGGGTGCGCGTTTACGTGTGCCTTGTATTGTGAGTGAGTACTCGGCAACGACGCTGGTGCCAGAAGGTTGCAGCGCTGGCATTGATGCCAGCGGTAACGTAATTGTGAAGGTGTGAGGTCAGTACCACCCGCGTCAGCGGGTGGGTTCCAGAGACTACATTGAATCCCGTACCCACCTGCTGACGCAGGTGGTACTGACTTCATTGAGCACGAAACCTGATGCCCAGGAAATTCGATCCGACGACGCTTGAAATTTACCGCGCGCTCTACACGTCCGTCGCGGAAGAGATGGGCACGGCGCTGCGGCGTACTGCGTTCTCGCCCAACATCAAAGAGCGGCGAGACTACTCGTGCGCCGTGTTCGATTCACAGGGTCGAGTGATCGCGCAGGGTGATCACATGCCTGTACATCTCGGCTCGATGCCGATGGCCGTGGCCGCGGCTTTGCGCGAAGTCGAAATCGGTCCGGGAGATGTTGTTGTCGTCAACGATCCGTTCGCCGGCGGCACGCACTTGCCGGACGTTACTTTGGTTTCGTCAGTGGTCAGTAGTCAGAAGTCAGCAGGAAAAAGGCGCCGGCACCCAACACCCGACACCCAACACCCTCTCTTCTACGTTGCTAATCGCGCCCATCATGCCGACATCGGCGGGGCGACGCCCGGTTCGATGGGAATCGCCACGGACGTGTACGGCGAAGGCGTGCGGATTCCGCCAATTCGAATCATGCGCAACGGCGAAGCCTGTGAAGACGTGATGAAGCTAATTCTCACGAACGTCCGCGGCAGCGACGAGCGGCGCGCGGATTTCGAAGCTCAAATTGGATCGTTGAAGACTGGCGAAATGCGCCTCCTTGAGATTGTCGCGCGGCGCGGCGCGAAAGAAGCGCGCGAATACGCCCAACATTTGATCTCGTACTCATCACGAATGATGCGTGCGACGATCGCCGCAATTCCCAACGGAACTTACGAGGCACAAGACGCTTTGGATGATGATGGCATCAGCGACGACCAGATTCCGATCCGGGTTCGCATCACCATCAAAGGCGAACATGCGACAGTCGATTTCACCGGCAGCAGTCCCCAGGTCGCCGGCGCCATCAACGCTGTAGAAGCGATTACCGTCTCGGCGGTGTCGTATTGTTTTCGTTGTCTGATTGGCGGCGACGTTCCGGCAAGTGCCGGATTAATCGAGCCAATCGATGTCATCGCGCCGAAAGGAACGGTCGTGAACGCGCTGCCGCCGTCCTCGGTTGCCGGCGGCAATGTCGAGACGTCGCAACGCATCGTCGATGTCGTCTTCAAAGCTCTTTCGCAAGCTATTCCTGATCGGATTCCCGCCGCCAGCCAGGGCACGATGAACAATCTGACGATTGGCGGGATTGATCCGCGCACCGGCCGAGAGTTTTCCTACTACGAAACAGTTGCCGGCGGTATGGGCGCGCGTCCGACGCTCGACGGGATGAACGCGACCCACACGCACATGACGAACAGTCTCAACACACCGGCTGAGGCGCTTGAGTACGCTTACCCGCTGCGCATTCGTGAATATCGCATTCGCAAACATTCGGGTGGCAAAGGAAAGCAGAAGGGTGGCGACGGCGCCATTCGTGAAATCGAAACGCTCGCGCCAGTCACCGTCGCGCTCCTGGCTGATCGCCGCAAACTTGCGCCATTTGGATTGGAGGGCGGCGGCGACGGCGCGCGCGGTCGAGCTTTTATCATTAGAAGCAACGGTCACCGCGAAGAATTAGCTTCGAAAGGAAGCTGGCATCTTGAAACCGGCGATCGGGTGCGCATCGAAACACCGGGCGGTGGCGGATACGGAAAGTAATCTGTGGACTGTGCTAGACTGCGTCGGTTTTCGAGACAAGTTGATACGCGATAACGATAATAATGAGTAGTTCAGCAACAATGATTCGCACTATTGAACCCGAAGAAAACGATGTACCGGCCAGAAGAGAGCACACCTGGGTTTCTCGCGCAGGTTGGGTTGAGGTGATTGCCGGTTCGATGTTTTCCGGCAAGTCAGAGGAACTAATTCGTCGCCTGCGTCGCGCAAAAATTGCGCGGCAAAAAGTGCAGGTGTTCAAGCCTGAGATCGATTCGCGGTTTTCGGAAAACCATATCGTTTCGCACTCAGAGATGCGTCACGAGTCTTCGAACGTGCGCACGGCGGCCGAGATTCGCACGCTGGTGCAGCCGGAAACTGAAGTTGTGGGAATCGATGAAGCGCAGTTCTTCGACAACGAGCTGATTGCGGTGGCCAATGAATTGGCGGGCCGTGGGATGCGTGTGATCGTGGCCGGACTTGATACTGATTACACCGCCAAACCGTGGGAACCGATGCCGCAACTGCTCGCGATTGCCGAATACATCACCAAGACGCACGCGATCTGCATGAGGTGTGGTCAGCCGGCCAACTACACGCAAAGAACTTTTGAATCTGAAGAGCGAGTCGCCGTCGGCGGCGCCGGCATGTACGAAGCACGTTGTAGGAGTTGCTTTGTGCCTCATGCCGACGCCCCGACTGTCCACGAGGGGTGAGGGAAAGTCGAAACGCTCCAAGAACATGTCTGAGAGAATCAGTGAGGAACTAGCCGCAGATCTGAGGCGACGACAGCCCACGGATCTTGTAGAAGTCATTGTAGAACTCAACCCTCGGATAAACGCGGAAGTGAACAACGCGGAACCTGTTTCGCGACACGAAAAAATTGCGTCTCTCGAAAAAACCTTCTCCCACGACGCTGATCGCCTCGCAGCGATAATTCAAAGACTTGGCGGGGAAGTTACCGGTCGTGTGTGGATCAACCAAAGCCTCCGTGCGCGCGTTCCCGCGGTTAAAGTAATGGAACTTGTCCAAGATGAAGGGATTGCAGCGATCGATCTCCCTCATTCCCTCCGGCCCGACACGCCTAATTGATGCCGAAGAGCGAAACTAACCCTCTCCCTTGAGCGTCATTATCGAACTCTACGAGCGGATCGCACGCACTTATCAAGATGTTGCGCAACTGATCAGGTTTGAGGCTCGGATTACGCTCAACCAGTAAAGCGAGCATCCCCGAAACGTGAGGGGCGGCAAAACTGGTTCCGGCACCGCAATCGCCGAACCCACCTCCGGGTAGACAACTCGTGATGCCGGTGCCTTCCAAGATTCCCCCAGGCGCCACCAAGTGGGGTCGGCGTTTTTCACCAGATGGGCCTCGGCTGCTGTAACCCTGCACTTGAGTGCCCTCCCTCTCGGTTGCGCCAACGACGATAATGCCGTCAGCATCTGCTGGGCTGGTCAGCGTCGCTGAATCGGGACCACGATTGCCAGCGCTCTTGACGATGGTTAGGCCAAGCTTCCAAGCCTCGTTGCACGCCCTTGCCTGCCGAGATGTGCCATCGCTCGCTGGCCCGGTACCCCAGGAACAATTGGCTATGTGTACGCCATCTTTCGCTGCTGCCTGAAGCGCCAGCGCGCCGTCAAAGTCGTCACCGATTTCTCCGGACGATGGCGCTAGTACTTTGTAATTGTAAATCGTTGCCTCAGGCGCGATCCCCATGAACTGCGCGTCATTGGAAGCGATGATCCCCGCGACTGCCGTTCCATGCGCATTAGGGTTGCCCCACGGGTCGGTTGTGTAGTTGCGCCTGTGTATCACACGACCTTTCAGCGCGGGATGATTCAGGGCTACCTCAAAGTCGATGACAGCCACAATCACCCCCCTGCCACTGACATTGAAATGTCCCCGGAAGTTTGGAACGCCAATCGTACTTCGGCTAACGAGGATTTCAGGCGTTAGCGGTCGGGTAACATCGATATACTGAATTGAATCGTCCGCCGCGACTTCGGCAAGCGCTTGCGGCGCTCCGAACGAACGAACGGTTCGATTCAACCAACATACTTCGGTGATGGCCGAAGCCGGCCCACGCTTGGGGAGAATTTCTGGTTGCACGACTCTTGAAGCCTTTTCGATTTGATCGGTGATTGAACCGACAACCTTAAAAAAGTTATCGCTCAAACACAGGATCTTTAGGTGCCGAAGAAGGCGTGCGGCGTGCATCGGTAGAAGTTCGGGCTCCGACCGGCCCGCTTCCATTAATTCTGTTGGTATGCCCGAAGTTACGCGTGAAAGATCGACTTTCTTCAGTGCAGCGGTAAGATTTGACCAGGCTTCAGTCTCGCGAACTTCCTCGACGGTCCTATTTACGGCCTCTGAGATCTCTGGTTGCTGCACAAATTCGAGAACAACCGGCCGGGACCGTAGGCTTTCAGCCGTTCCCATCCCACCCACTGGTAATCCGAAATTGAGGCACAAGTCGTCGCTCGCCTTGCTCGCCAACCTTTGGCCAAGGACGTCACCTATCATCGTCCGAGCTCGGGTAATTACGTCGTGATTCACGCGGGCTGCCTTTCTACTGTGGCGGTGTCCATGAAAGGATCACTGGCATGTATCAGCTCGGCTCACCGTCACACCCATGTTTTTCAGGGCGTTGAACTTCAGACACCAAGCGCGTTTTGTAACTGTGACTTTGTGTTCCGCCGCCGCGCGCTCTTCGGGCGGGGGGTTAGAGAGCTTGGCCTTATCAACCTTGGCGCTGAGAAAAGCCGCATAAGCAGTCTCCTCGTCCTGTCGCAGCTTCTCGAGCGCATCGGCGGCTGCGGTAGCGCGTTTTTCTTTATCCAGGATTTCGCTACTGACAGTTTTACTCACCTCACCTTTTGTTGCATCCAGGACCTCTCCAATAAACTGGAGCGCCTTGTTGCCATCTTCGGTCTCTGTAACGGTTGCTTCCAGAGTGATCGGCATTACGCCCTTGCTCGTGTTCTTTTCGAGCTTAACTTTTTCTACGGCCTTGAGAGCGTCCTCCGTCATTCCTACTCCACCGAGCCACCCGGACCGGCGTCCATTTAACTGTTTGGCGTCCAGTATTGAGCCCCTTTTTATGTCTCCGAAGTTTACCAAGGCCAAAGAGAGTGTCGGTTCACCTTCCTTTGGGCCTGGACCATTAATAGCAAGACTGACAACCATGCCTCTGGTATCGGACGAGCTTGAACCTTGGAACGAGTTGACCTCAAAGAATTTACTTTGGTAATAGAGCGCTGTTTGTTCGTTGGAAGTTGTAATCTCGGCTTCGTAGAGACTGGCTATCTCCTTAATTGGGATGTTGGATTTTTGCAGTCGCGTAATACGTTGAGCTTCTTGATTATCTCCCGTAAGAACACCTGATGGAGAGAAGTCGATCTTCGACTGGTCTGCGGGATCCGCTGCACTGAACGTTCCACGTACTACCAGGACACATCCAAGGTTCGGATTCATCGAAATGGCTCGAGACCCATTCTTGTCAGTGATTTGATACAGGTAAGTTGGCAGCCGACCGGCATCCTTTTCCGTCTTTACAGCTCCAGCTTTTTTCATCGCGGAGCCAACGCCACCGAGCGCTTTCTCGATCAACAAAGGAACAAAAATCGCAAGAACAGCGCCAAGAAACTCAGGGCCACCCTGTGGTGTCGGCGTAGGCGTTGGCAGAACGTTCGCCTCGCTTATTAGGCATTGGCGCCGCGTGTAAACTCTCGTCTCATATTGAGGCTTGTCCGCTGGTGCGGTGGGCATTGCGACCGCATTGGCCTTGATCCTGCCATTGAGCCCGCACATCAGAGCGAGCACTAGTACTATTGCGCTTAATCTTGACATGGTGTTCTGTCTCCTTGTTGATGACGAATTTCTGGCGGTTGAACGCGTTAGATCAACCAAGGGCCACCTTTCTTAGCTCTGATAGTAATGCGCAGGCGCGGCAATATGTTTCAGACACAGTCCGTTTCATGTGCGTGATCGAGGATCACCCCGATCGAGTGAGCCTTGGCGTCGGACAACAGATTGGATTTGTGAGCGGTTTTTGGCTTGGTATGTTGTTGAAACGTTTACTCGGCAATTCTGAAGGAATAGCTTGCGACGGGCGCGGTGTTACCGTCAGCTGTCGCGCCGATAAGCTTCACTCGATAGTCGCCCGGCGGGACGAGGTTGGCTGGCACGTCGAAGATCACGACACGTTGGGCGTCGACGGCTTCCTTTGCGAGTTTCGACTTAGTCGTTAACTCAACGCCAGCAGCGTCAACGAGCGTGGCTTCGTAAGATGGGTAGGGGTTTTCAGGGATTATGAGCTGGAGACGAAGCGTATCGGTGTCGGCTGTAACCGGGATTTTCCTTGGTCCTTCGCTGACGTCACGCGTCAGTCCGGATGTAAGCGCGACTGACAGAACTCGGCCCGGATCACGGGGCGCGGTGGCGCGTCTCCACCCAACCCAGCTCACGCCAACGACTGTGAGAACGAGGACGGCCGACATTGCATAGCCGAGCGCTGGATTTTGAATTCCAAAAAATGGGAACCAGGATTTTTTTCGGCCTGGTGCTGGAACGGCAGGTGCTACCGTTCCCGAAGCTTCTCCTACCCGCTCGGCCGGCTGCGCGGGGGAAGGTGCCTGGTCGGGCCATCCGACTCTGTTCGTTAGGGATTTTCTGAAGGCGCGGGCGAAGCTTAGTTTCTGTTGATGTTCCGCTGCAGCCATGAAATGCGATTCGAAGCTTTGCCGATCCGCATCCGTCAACTCAGCACGAAGATACTCATCCACCAGCTCGTCTTCGACGATTTCCAGCTCTGCGAAGACGTCGTCGTCGGTCAGCAGTCGCTCTTCAAACTGCGATTGCTCCTCGCTCGGCAGTTGGCCGAGGAGGTACTGACGAATCGTCTGTTGTTCTGCCGCGTTTGACTTCAAAGGACTGAACCCGTCCCCTATGCTTTCAACATTAATGACGTTTCAGCGCTTACTATTTCATGCCGCGGTCGCCTGCAGCGACTGCTGAACGCACTCTTGCAGCCAGGCCCTAATGCGATGTGCCCGGATTCTCAAGGCGTTTACGGCAATCCCGAGCCGAGCTGCCCGGGCTTTGCGATTCTCAATTTTCGCGTGTTTTTCTTCCTGATAATAGCCGAGCACCAACTCTCGATTCGCCGGCGTAAGCTTCTCCAAACAGAGTTCCAGCCGCTGGTACATCAACTCTGTTTCTTCATCGTCCGACGAAGGTTGAGGTAGCGGCGGAGTCGGCTTCGGTCGGGAATGCTCAAGCAAAATCTTCTTCGCCACTGCGTAGAAGTAGCGCGCCGGATCACCTTCGAAACCCGGCTGGATATCCGCAAGTTTGCTGGTGACGCGGTTGATGGTTTCGTCTGCCAGGTCTTCCGCTTCGAAGCAGCCGCGGCACGCGAATATCTTGATCAAACGATTGCGTATCCTTTCGTACTTCTCCGCGGCTACCTCGCGATTTGAATCAAGCCAGCCGAGCAACGCATCGAATGCTTCCTGTGTAAGAACCCAGTCTTTCTTCATTGGGGGCAAGCGCAAAGGCCCGGGTGGAAATGACTAAGGGGCCCTTGCTAAGTCGCGTATTGTACCTAAACGACGGCGCGTCGTCTTCTGCCGGCAACGAGGCAGGCCATCAGGAGCAAAACACTGACGCAGCCGGCGGAGGTGACGAGTCTTTGCGCCCAGGGGGAGGAGAAGCCAGGGTTCTGAACTTGATCGTATCGTCCCTGGATGATGAACGCAGCCCAAAAGTATGGGGCGCGCCAACGTTCTTGTTGCGACATCCAGAGCTGTGCTTCTCGCAGGGCAGCCTCCGGCGGCAGCCCCTTTACGAACATGCCTTCATAAAACCGTGCCATCAACGCTGCCGTCGCATCGTCATCGACTTTCCATAAGGAAGCCACCACACTGTCGGCGCCGGCATACATGAACCCACGCGTTAAGCCGATCAGCCCTTCTCCCTTTATCTGTTTTCCGAGGCCGGTGTTGCACGCGCTCAACACGACCAAATTAGCCGACAACTTCAAATTGTAGATGTCGTGCATGCGGAGAAATCCGGGTTGGGGTTGCCCGTTCTGATCGACAAGCGAAAGTACCAGGCCAGACAGTTCCGGATGATCGTAATCTACAAAGCCGTGCGTGGCGAAGTGGACGATGCCGTATTGGGCCAGCTCAGGCTGAGAAACAGTCTGTCGATTCGCGTCAAAGCCCAGCGCTTTCAGACCGGTTCCCCGCGGGACAAATGACATGATCGCCTCAGCTTCTTCGCGCGACGCGGGCAGAGCCGGAACTCTCTGTCCGTCAGAAAGCCCCAGGTCGCGAAATACTCCGCGAACTACACCCTGCTGTTCCGAAATGGTCGTTAACTCTCCGCTGGTTCGTATCTTGACGCGTGCGTCATCCGCTTCAAAGACAGGATGCGCAAAAACCGCAACGGTATTTTGCGCGGGCGGTCGGGTTTCATTCAGCACCAGCGCGAGCGTCGAAGCCGAAGGCTCGTAAACAATCACGTGATTGGCCATCAGAGGAATTCGCTCTTTTGACGCCGCGGCGCCGGCTGCTGACGGGACTGTCAACGGTTGAAACGGAATAGAGTAGAGCGCTCCGTCGGGAACGATGATCAATCGCTTCTTTCCCAATTTGTTCTGCACGGGCGTGATCAGAAGATCGCTAAGTTCAGCGGCAGCGCTTGGAAACTGCGCTTGCGCCTCCCGAATTCGTGCCTCGTATTGTTGAAGATTCTCATTTAGAACAGGCTGATTGACGGTGAGCACTTCTCTGAATCGCCGTATTGCAGTTTCGATCTTCGCCCGCGAAGGCAATTCAGCGCTCGAGATTTCAGTCCGGGTTATCACCCAAACGTAGCTGCGTTCCTCCCCGAGCAGGTATTCGATTAAGACGGAATCGTCGTCGAGAACTTGCTGCTGGATTTGAGCCAGCGTCAGTGGCTGCGGTTGGGTGAGTGCGGCGTAACGGGGACTCGCAATTTTTAGTTGCGTCTTTACTCCGTCAAGGGCAGTCGATTCTTCAGCAATCTGCTTTGAGAGCATCTCGGCTTCGGCGGCGTTCCTTTCCGCGATCAACTGCATGCGACGTTGCGCTTTCGCATCAAGGCTTTGACGCAACGAGTTTTCTTTGGCCAGTAACGCCGGGTCAACGTCCTGCCAAATCTTAGCCTGCGACTCATTGAGTGACTCTAATAACGAGCGTGCATGCGCGGCTTCACTAACTTCAAAAGCTTGCCTGGTGAATTCCGGGTTGCGGGTGGCTAGACTCATCAGGACATCGATGCTTAGCTCAAAGTATTGTCGCGCCGTCGCCGCATAAGACGCGCGCAGGTCGAGACTCACGATTTTCGAGCGAAGCGATTCCGAAATCCTCAACGCCGCCTCGCTGAAACTACGGGCCTGCTCCAGGTTCCCCAAGTCACGCTCCAGCCGCGCGAGATTGAAGAGCGTTAATGACTCACCGGCTGGATCAGCCGCCAACCGGTTCAGCGTCAGCGCTTGCCGGTAATAGGTCGCAGCCTGATTTAGATCGCCTTCGCGTCGATAAACTCCACCGATGTAATTTAGCGTGTAGGCCTCGTACCGTTGATCTTGACCGGCGCGGAAAAGCGCCAACGATTGTCGGTAAAGCTGCAGCGCCTTCCTCAAGTTACCGAGCGATTCATAAACCAATCCAATATTGCGCAGTGTCTTAGCTTCCTGCCGCTGCATCTTAATTCGACGAAACGCCGCCAACGCCTTTTCGTCGTACTCGAGCGCGCGGACATTCTCTCCCATCGAGAAGTAGAGTTCGCCGATCGTCATCTGAGCTTCGGCAGCGCCCCAAACGTCGCTGATCGCTTCGTAGATTTCCAGCGCCTGCTCGTAGTACGTAAGGGCTTTCTCTCTTTCTCCAATCAGCGAATACGCGTAGGCCAGCCCGCCGAGGACGTTGGCGCGCAGGTGCCGATCCTCGACGCCCGCGAGAATGCCAAGTGCTTGATTAAAAAAGTCCAGAGCTTTCTGGGTTTCGCCCAGTTTCGTATGCAGATTTCCGAGACCCCGCAGGACGACTGCCTCAAGCCGCCTATCTTCCCCGGCGCGCGCGTTGGACAGTGCCTGTTCATACGAATCTCTCGCTTTGGGCAGATCACTGAGTTCAACATACGAATACCCGAAAGCTACCTGCGCCGTGGCCACGCCCTGCACGTCACCGACCTGTTGCCAAAGGCTCGTCGCCTGATTCAGATGCTGAACAGTCGCGGACAAGTCTCCCAATCCGTAGAGAGCTTCGCCAAGAGTAAAGAGCGCCTGGGCTTCGCCTCGGAGATACACTGCGCCGTGACTTAAGTCTCGCGCCTGCTCAGCCATTAGATAGGCCCGCTTGTTACTCCCCACCTCGAAATGCAGGTAAGCGAGGTCGTTCAATATGTCGCTTTTGAGACGGGCGTTGGAAACGCGCCCTGCAACCTTCAAGGCGTCTTCGTACCGCGAAGTTGCTTGCAAGTAATCATTGAGGGCCTGATATGCCTGACCCGTACGCCGAAGAGTTAGGGCCATGGCGTAGTAGTCTTTCGCTTTTTCCCAGAGCTTGACTGCCTCGCCGTACTTAGAGATCGCTTCATGATTTGCCTGCGACGTGAATCGGCGACGGAGCATTTCCGCTTCCAAAAAAAGGCTCTCGGCGTCAGATAGAGCATGTCCTTCGTCGCCACGGCGCACGACAATCGGCCGTCTAAGTTCATAACCTCCGGAGGTCTGTGACCGATCTGACACGTAGATACTTATTTCATGCGCGCCGGCTGACGTTCTGAAGGGCCGCAGAGTACCTCTGGGACAAGAAATCTCGGCTAGTGTTCGGCCGTCTACGTCGTACACGACGGTGGTTAATTCAACCTTCCAACATTCCAGCCAAAGGCGAGCTGCGCCGCCATCCACCGGCAACCGGTAACGATGATGTTCGCCCGCGGAAATTGGGCGCTCGATCGCGACGCCGAGCTTTGGAGGGTTTTCGTGAGTAGCCTGGACCGCGGCTGGATTCGGCTGGGTGCTGGATCCGATCCCCGTTAGTTGTCCGACAGCAGCGGCCGTTACCGCCAGAACAACAACCAAGCTTGTTAAGTTCGAGCGATCCCGACTGCTACTCTGTCGCAACATTTTTCATCTACTGGATTTTGGGGACCAAACATTCTGACCGGTCACTACGTCGGCTTGTCTGGGTTTCTATTCGAACAGAGAGACAGCTGTTGCGGCGGCATTTTCCGCCGACATGCACACACTAGGCAGAGCAACAACGGGCGGATTCCTCATACTTCGAACCTCATTGCCCGGACCCATACCTTCGGTTCGCCTGCCTTCAGTTTTCCTGTGCGGGCGATCGCGGTTTAGCATCAGTAGTTTTTCGCGCGCATCCGCGCCTCGAGGCTCACGTCGAGTAAGACTCGTGTACTTTTCCAGAAAACCGAGCCAGCCTGAGTCAATCGCGAATTGACTGGTTCTGTAATTGAGAGTCACGAGATCCCATGGGAAATAGATCGAAACTCCGTACGAATACTGATACTTTGGGCCACTGTAGCAAGACTTGAGAACGAAATCTTGCTGAATACAGTGGCCAACCTCGGCCGCGACAGCGGCGACGTTCGTGTCGGGATAGCGGCGTTGGAGGCAATAGCAGAAGTCGACAATGTCAACAAATTGTTCACCGTTATACGATTGTGCGTCCCAATGCGCGAGGACGACGGCAGCCCTGAATGAGTCGGCGGAGCCAGTACCCTCCAACGCCTCGACCATTGCTTGACTTAAGCGGCCAATGTTACTTCTGAGGTTGTCGATTGCGCATAAGTTCAAAGCAGATTGATCAACCGACAAGCCACCAAGTTCATAATCGGCGTAGAAGTTAACGTAATCTGCCACAATTCGTCTTGCCAGTTCATTCTCCGCATACTGACCGGTTGCCAACGCCGCGAGATGTTGAGGAGTGGTGAAGTCTTGAATGCTGTCTACAATTGGTGAAAAAGGCCAACCTGACGAAGGGCTGTAGCTTTCACAACCAATCATTACTTTGGCGTAGTCTTTTATTTCATAACAGATTTCAGCCATGCTCATGAGACAAGTGTCCATACCAACAATGTCGATCTTCAACGGCTCTCCCGCGGCATTCTTGTAAACGTAGTTCAGTTCCTTGAAGACCCATTTCAACTTGCTCATGGTCAGGAACCCGACCGGACTGTCATCCTTCAGCAAGAAGTTCTCCTGCGTGCCGCTACCGTGGCCGAAAAGGATGACCATGTAGTGATCGGCCGGTGAAGCTTCGATGCAATAACTCAGGAAGTTGAAGAGCGTACGCCCGTCACCCGTAGGTGTTTCGTCTGGGGCGACGGGACCGTCAAAGCGACCGATAGTAATTCGCCTGTGGTGGCGGGACCTCAGCTTGAAGGGCGCGGTATCAATACAGTCCTTAGCTAGCGGAGCATCTTTCCCGCCAGAATTGATCAGGTACCGATGAGTCGGCAAGTGGTCATCCTTAGGATCAAACTGGGCAAATATTTTGACCCGATCACTGTCCAGCGATTTTTTCATATCTGTGAGCGCGTACACACAGGCGTCAGTCAGACTGTTATCGCCAGCCATGTAAACCATTACCGTCCAAGCCGCCCGGCCATTACCTGCATTTCCTGGATATGAGTCATTCATCGGTTAGCTCCTCCGAGGTAGTGTCCAACTTGTTGTTGCGGCCGGGAAAACGTCCGCCGCCAGAATGGTATTAAGGGACGCGCCGCTAAACGCGTCGATACTGCGTTTTCGTCAAGAATCGGGAAGGTTACGCGTGAGCGGCGCCAGATTACTTGCGAGCCTCTATCCTGTCAACTCAATTTAGCGGGCGCTGCTACTAATCCCATCCATAGTAAATGCAGTCACGCTCTGAAATGTTTCAGAGACGGCGGAACCGACCCAGGAAGCGAGATAAACGACAAGATTGGAGCCCATTCGGTTTAACAAAAGCCGAAGGCAACTAAATCCAGCGTCTTCCGTGTCCAACCGCGCAAGAAGTCTCTCCACACACGTTCTAACCAACAAAGCGACCGCGCGTTCTTTCACGGAAGCTTAAAGATCCAACCAGTGAAGACCGTCCTGGGAGGTCTCCCCGTTCTAAATCTGAAGCGCGAATCGCGCGAGCGGGGAGCGCCTGAATATTGAAGGGAGAAAAGGTGATGAAGTGGAATGTGTTTGGAATGCTCGTAATGTTGGCCGCGCTGGTTACGGCGCCGCTGGGAGTGACCGCCGGCTGGGGGAGTTACGGGGGCGGCAAGCCCGAGCCAAAAGGTGAGTACCGGCTCGAAGGGCCGTTTACGCACGGGAACCTGTCCGTGTTTCTGGTGCACGGCAAAGACCGGCTCAAAGGACAGACGTTTCTGACTCTGGAAGAGGCGCTGATCCAAAAGAAAGTGATCGTGCGCGAGACGCGCGAAGTGAGTCGCTTAACGATTCAGAATGTCTCGACCGAAGACGTCTATGTTCAGGCGGGCGACATCGTGAAAGGTGGCGCGCAGGATCGCATGCTCGTCGTCGATCTAATTCTGCCTCCGAAGTCACCGCAGGTTCCCATCGAGGCGTTCTGCGTTGAAAGCGGCCGTTGGAGTCAACGCGGCAACGAAGCTTCGACCGTGTTCAGTTCCTCTTCCAACACGGTGGCGAGCAGGGAAGTAAAACTTGCAGCCAAAGTGAAATCGTCGCAGAGCGAAGTCTGGCGCGAAGTTTCGGTCGCACAAGATAAGCTCAGCAAGAACGTCGGCGCGGTTGTGGCCTCGGAAGCGTCTCCGTCGAGCCTGCAACTCACTTTGGAAAACAAGAGTGTGCAGAAGACGGCGGATGATTACATGAAGGCGCTGTCGTCGATCGTTAACGGCAAGCCGGACGTAATCGGCTATGTCTTCGCGATTAACGGCAAGGTGAACAGCGCTGACGTTTACGCGTCCAGCACTTTGTTCAAAAAGCTTTGGCCGAAACTCTTGAAAGCGAGCGCCATCGAGGCCGTGGCCGAACTACGTGGCGATCAGAAGTTTGAGGCGCCCAAAGCCGAAGAGGTCCACTCATTGCTGGACGACTCAGGTGTGGAGAAGCAGAAGGACATTTCGTCTCGCGTCCAGGTAATCACACGCGATTCAGCCGGCAAGGTAAGTTTCGAGACTCGCGATCGCGCGAAAGGCGATGTGTGGGTGCACCGGAACTACATTAAGAAGAACTGAAGCCGCGCCAAGGGCAAAGGGCGGTTTGTTTAGAGGCGGGCGTTGCCCCGCCTCTTTTTTTTTGGAGTGCGCTGGCAGAGCGTAGCGGCGACAGCGCTTTGGTGTGTCGTTCCCTCTCTCTTTTGGAGGAGGGTTCTAGCGCACGAAAAAATATTCTCTCTTCTTCTCTTTACTCGCTAAAGCTTCGCTCCCTCACCCCAGCCCTCTCCCAAAGGGAGAGGGAGTTCGGGGCTCGTCAGTGAACGACCTTCGTCGAGTACATCACGCCGTACAGCGTATCCTGATGCTTCGAAAAATCGCCGGAGTTCGTGGACAAAATCATGTTGATTAGCTGCGTGCTGCCGGCGTACGTGCGATAAGCTTGCCACTGCAACCGCCGAATGTCGTCAGGTCTTTCCTGCACGGATTCACGGAACGCTATTCCGCGTACGCCGTCCAGCTCCAGCCAGCGCACCTCGTCATACTTGCCGATCTTTTGATTAGTCTTCGCGGCTTCGTACATCGCTTTGTTGCTCTGCTCAACTAAGCTAGCCATCTGCGGCATAACTGAAATCGCCGCCGTCAGATGCATGTCGCCACCGCTGTAACTCAGCGATTCGCTCCGCACGTCGTTCTTTCTCCAGTTTGCCGGAAGTGTCCACGTGATGCCCTGTTGCTCCCACGTGACGGTTTGGCCGTTGGCAATTGCGGCCTGCTGAGCAGCTGTCGGATTCGCCTTCTCAACCGGTTCGCCGTCTGTGCTGGTCGATGTGCCGCTCGACGACGAGGAATTTGTGTTGCTCCCCTTCCGTCCCATTAAGCTGCAGGCCAGCGCCACGGATAACAGCGCAAAGAGCGCCAGGAATTTTTTCATTCGATTGCACCTTTTTCGGAATCTTGAAAATCACACGCGTTTTACGACAGTGCTGCAGCTGTGTCAATGAGCGCGCAGCTCGGTGCCGAGTCCTGTTTTTCTTTGGGATCCTTTGCGACTTTGGGTCTTTGCGTGAATTAGCCCCCTTTGAATGCAGTTCACGCAAAGGCGCTAAGACGCAAAGCACCGCAAAGTAGGACAACGATCCGGTCCTGGGCCGATTTCGGAAGTCCTCAGCCGGCGTGCTATTCTTAGTCCACAACCCCCCCGTAACAAATCATTTAACTGACGCGCGTGATGCGCGTTTTTAGAGGCACGTATGTTTACGAACATTGAAAGAATAGTTTTGAGAATCGGACTGCTTGGCGCCGCGGCCTCCTTGCTGTTTCTGACCGGCTGTCAGCCGGCCGCAAATTCGAATGTGAACGCGAACGTCAACGCGAACGCGTCGCCGGCGAATGCGAACGCGAACACAAACTCAACCAGTACAACTTCAGGTCTGGATACTGCCGAACCTGAGAAATACAGCGCCACACTCGTGTTTACGCTGCAGACTTCGGGTGGGGACAAGGCGATGGGCATCCCGCCCTTGTCCGTTCAGGTTGCGCGGAACGCTGCGGATCGGCGCGTTGAATTCAAGCTGCCCGACGGCACGCCGCTGGTGTATCTCGATCACGACAACCGGCACTACGTAATTGTGCCCAGCAAGAAGCAGTACGCCGAGCTCTCGAAAGAATCGACGGGAGCCCAACTGCAAAAGCTGATGACGCCCGGCCAGATCGTCGCTGACTTGAAAAACAAGAGCGGCGTCGAGAAGGTTGGCGAAGAGCAGGTCAACGGACGTCTGGCAGAGAAGTATCGCTACGCGGCTTCGAAAGACACGAAGACTCAAGCCGGCGAAGTGACCGCCGAGGCATTTGTGTTCATCGACAAAGAGACGCGGTTGCCCTTGCGGACGGAAGTGAACGCCGAAAGCTCAGGCGAGGTTAAGGGTGTCAACGCCGCGCGGATCGTGGCCGAAATGCGTGACCTCAAGACGGATGTTGATGCGGCGCAGTTTCAGATTCCCGAAGGATATTCGCAGGTGCCGCCGGAAAAGATTAAGCAGCAGATCGATGCGCTGACGAACGCGGTGGCGTCGATATTGCGCGCCATCATGTCGAACATGCAGGTGGGAACCAGCGCATCGCCGAGCCCGACCGGCTCGCCAAAGTAGATGAAACGCTTACTTCTCGGTCTGGTTGCGGGGCTACTGATTGGCGTCCTCGCCACCGTGTACTTCTTCGGCAGGTCAGGCAAGGCCAGTCTGCCGGGAACCGCTTTGCGTCCGCCCGACGCAAACGCCGCGAACGCGGGTTCTGTGTCAGTCACGCTCGAAGAGAAATTCTTTGACGCGCTGCTCGGCACGATCTTCCAGCAACTTGGCCCACCACAACTGAAGCTGGGACAGCTTCGGTCCGAACCGACCTTTCAAACGATTGCCTTTCAGGACGCGTGCAACAACGTCGTCATCCTGAATGCTGAGAGTGGCAACGTTAAAACCGGCGTGCGATTCACCGGCGGAAAGATTGTCGTGCCGCTGGCATTCACCGGCAGCTACAGCGTGCTGGGAAAATGCATTCAATTCAAAGGCACCGGCAAGGCCACGGTTGAGCTGTCATTCGAGCAAACTAAGCAAACCGTATTCGGCGCGCTAATCATGGAAGAAGTGAACCTCGAAAACGTTCCGCCGCTCGTCAGCGCGTTTGTAACCGCGTTCGTCCGGCAGACAATCGCGGCGCAAGTAAATCCGTTCGAAGTCCTCCGTGCTTCTCAACTCGCTTTGTCGCTTCCAATTAAAACGACCGGGGGCTCAGTCAAAGCCAACGTCAAAGACGTGCGATCCGAAGTCCAGGAAGGGTCGCTGCGAATCGTGATGACCTACGATTTCAGCGCCGAGAAGAACACTGGATAACTTCCGCCCGAGCCCAATCCTGTTACCGCAGCGCCGTTCGGGGCACTAGCCCCGACCGCCAGGGAGGGCTCATCAAGTCCGCATTTGGAGCCCTCCCTAACGGTCGGGCTAATTCCCCGCCTACAGGCTTAGGCTAATCCCACAGATCGCGCCGCCAAAAAAACCTCATCTCCCAATGAAACGTTTCGCCTTCCACCGTCATTCACCCGCGAATTCAGAATTCGGCAGCAGTAACCAACGCCGGACAACTGAATAGTTCATCAAACGGGAGCTAACAACATGACGACGAAACTTCTTGCAGTATTGGCTTTGTGTCTTCTGATTGCGGCGTGCGAACCGGCAACGGACGTTACGAAACCCTCGGCGAGTCCCGCTACACAATCGACCTCGACACCTGCACCGAGCCCTTCAGTTGAAGCGCCGGCGCCGGCTTCAGCGGTCGCCGGTTGGAAAGCGGGCGACAAAGTGAAGGTCACCATTAATGGCTCGGCAGTCGAAGCAACGGTCGTTTCAATCGACGAAAAGGCGCTTAAGGCAACGGTCAAGGTCCAGGGCGAAACGAAAGAGCGAACCGTGAACCTGTCGGACATCGTAAAGCAATAGACGAAGCACGAAGCGCTAACAAAAATGTCACCCATGAGGCAACTCAAGGTGTTGGAACCAGCCGATTTCGACCGGCTGCTGACCTGGCTCGATCCGGATCCGGATCGAGCTGGTCAGCTTTACGAAAGCATTCGCTGGCGGCTCATCGCGATTCTGGCGTCGCGCGGATGTCACATTTCCGAAGAGCTAGCCGACGATGTCATCGACCGTGTCGCTCGGCGCGTGAAAGACATCGAAGCGGCCTACACCGGTGACAAGGCAATCTATTTTCTTGGCGTGATGAACAACGTGCATCACGAATATCTAAGACGTCCGCCGGTACCCAGGCTGGTCTTGGCCGGGAACGATCAGGTTGAAGTTAAAGAGCAGACTTACGTTTGTCTCGATCGGTGTCTGGAAAAGTTGTCGCCACACGCGCGCGAGATCATTGGGCAGTACTACGCGGCTGACAAAAGCGCGAAGATCAGTTTGCGTAAACGAATCGCGGCGAAATTTGGCGTCAGCGGCAGCAATCTTCGTCTGCGCGCGCTGCGCATCCGCGCAAAGCTCCAGACGTGTATCGAACAGTGCGTGGAGTTGTCAGAAACCCGACCCCGGGGTCCCCACGCGGGCAGCCCGCTTGGGGTGGGACGGTCAGGGAGGTCGCAAGTGTCATGATGAGTTCTGATCATCGACATCAAGACTTTTCCGACGGCACAATTCGCCGGTTCCTTCTCGCGCAACTTTCTCGCGGGGAGCAGTCGGCATTCGAGCGGGCGCTCTCAATGAATCCTCAGCTCGAGCAACGCGCGCGCCTCACCGAGATCGCGTTGATTGATGACTACGTTCTGAATCGCCTGAAAGCGAACGACCGCGAGATCTTTCAAAAAGAGTTTCTGGTGACGACGGCTCGCCGCCGACAGCTCGAAGTGTCCAATGCCTTGCGACAAACTTTTGCGGTTGAGCAGGTTTCGCAGCCCGCGCGTTCATCAAGCGCTCAAAGTATTTTCGTCTGGCCGACCCTTGCGTGGAGAATCGCGTTCTCAATTCTCGCATTGGTGGTCCTGCTGGCGAGCGTTATGGTAATTCGCAGAGAGCCGCAGATTGTAAAAAAAGTGATTCCTAAACGGTGGCGTCCAATCGCTGTCGTTACGCCAACTCCTCAACCCGCACACCACGCGCCAGGTTCACCAGACTCACCGGACCACCGTGATGAGACGCCTCAGTTGCCGGCGCACGAAGCTTCGCCGCAGACGATGGTCTTGGTCGCAAACTCGTCGCCCGACGACGCGCCTCTCGTCAGTCTTGCGAATAACGCTTCGAAAGATGTGCGACTTGAACTGATGCTGGAGAGAAATGAGTCCGCGACGTTTAGCGGGGTCGTGATGACCAGCAGTGGGGAGCTTGCGTACGAGGTGCAGGAAATCAAGGCGCAAGACAGTGACCGTTTGAATTTTGATGTGCCGATTGAGCGGCTCAAGCCGGGAGTTTTTCAGATCTCACTCACTCAACGCGGTGGCGAGTCAGGTGTGGTGAGAACTTATTACTTTCGAGCGCATTAACGGCCACGAACCGGCTATTTCACCCTGCTTTGCCTCAAAAGTCTGAGAGTCTGACTCTCATTCACACAGGGCTTTAGCCCGGTGATGAAAAGAACCTAGAATCATAGGAACCGTTTCAACGGTTTCTCCGTTAAGTCCTTCGTAGCCAATCGCCTGAGTGTCTTGAGAAGACTAGTAAACCGTTAAAACGATTCACTAGTCTCGTACTTCGCTTGTCACCGGGCTAAAGCCCGGCGTGAATGAGAGCTGCCTTTTCGAACTTTTGAGGCAAAGCTATTTCACGCGACTCTTTCTTCGCCGCAGGAAATCGATTAGAACAAACTGCGAAAGGTTTGAAGGATTGGCGAAGTAGGCTTTGCCGTTTGTCATCGCCGTCATTTCTTTGACGAATTCGACCAGGTAATAGTCGCTGGCGAGCATGAACGTATTGATCATGATGCCGGCTTTGCGACAGGCTTGTACCTCTCGAAACGTCGCGTCCATCACCCACGGATCGCCGCCCATCGAGTTTTTATAGAGACGT
This sequence comes from Pyrinomonadaceae bacterium, assembly GCA_049273695.1. Lineage (GTDB taxonomy): Bacteria > Acidobacteriota > Blastocatellia > Pyrinomonadales > Pyrinomonadaceae > UBA11740. The sequence continues at coordinate 77,281 of JBASRE010000018.1, read as the reverse complement.
CGCTGGTTTGGCGCGTCGTTCGGACGCCAATTGAAGCCCGCCGAATGACGGCGGGTAGCGGGCGCTCCAGTAGACGCTCCATCGATAAAGCACGCCGTCGGTTTGCCGTCCGTCACCATCACAATTTGCTTCATGTCCTTGCGCTGCGCTTGCAGAATGCGCCGCGCCAGCCGCAAACCTTCAGCGGTGTTCGTGTGATACGGACCGACTTGGGTGCTCGCCAGTTTTGCCATGGGAAGTTCTTCGGCGGTGTCGTGGAACAGAACCACCTTCAGCGAATCGCCCGGATACTGCGTGCGAATCAAATGGCCGAGCGCCAGCGCCACCTTCTTTGCCGGCGTGAACCGGTCTTCGCCGTACAGAATCATCGAATGCGAGCAGTCCAGCATCACCACCGTCGCGCATGACGATTGGTAATCGCATTGATGCACGTGCAGATCCCTGTATTCAAGATTCAGCGGCACGTTGAGGCCTTCACGCTGAATCGCCGACAGCAGCGTCGTGTTCACGTCGAGATTGATCGTGTCGCCGAATTCGTAAGGCTTGCTCGCCGCTTCAGCTTCGACGCCGGTTGCCAGATGTGCAGTGTCGTGCCGACCCATCGAACTCTTGCCCAGACTGCCGAGCAAATTTCTCAGCGTTTTGTAGCCGAGAAAGTCCAGACCTTTTTCCGTGACTTCGAACTTCACGTTGCGCGGCAGCGGCTCTTCGATACGACCCTCGCCGTTTCCGCCCATCATCTCGCGTCGCTGTTGCGCGGTGAGCGGTTCTTCATGCAGCGTCAGATAACCTTCTTCCACCAGCCGCTCGATCAGTTGATTCAACATTTCCTGAAGCTGCGACCCTTCGTAGCGGCCTTCGTTTTCATCCAGCATCTGCTGAATCTGGTGCTGACTGAGCAGGCGTTGCTCCATCAGCGCCTCGAGCAACGCGCGCCGCAAAGCATCCAGTGATGTGTCCCGATGGATCTGCTCACGCGTCCAGTAATAATCGTCGTCGTAACCGGACGAAAGCAGCGAGTCAGACAAGCTCTCCATCAAGTCGCCGAGATTGATCCCGTAGACGTCGAGGCCGTTGAATTTTGAGTAGCGAGTGAATTTCACGCGATTGTTTCATTGATCCATTTGTTCATTGAGTCAATGAATCAATGAGTCAATGGATCAATAACTTTAGCTGTAACTGCTGGTTTCTGAGAGGTCGTCATAGATCATCCCACGCCGATCTTTCTTTGCCTTAGTCACCGCCGTGTAGCCGCCTTCTTCGTTACGGCTGATCTTGTTTTCGGCGTACAGACCTTCGAGCGCGAACTCACACGCCGCAATCGTTTGCTCGACATCGCTTCGATTGAAGTCGAACGGAATCATTGCCGTGTCGATTAGCTCGGGCACCGATTCGAGCAGCAACATGCATTCTTCGGCTGATGCGGTGTCCGCCAGCCGCACGTTGTTACCTTCGTCGAACCAGGCGACGGCTTTCGCGAAGTCGATCCCAACAAAGTAGCCTTCAAAAATCTCTCCCGCGGCGCGCTTGATCAAGTCTTTGGCGATCCGGTTGGCGCCGATCTGTTCGCCTTCATATTCGAGTTCCATCTTGCCGGTCATCGATGGGACCGCGGCGTAAATGTCGGCAATCCGGGGCACCACACGTTGTTCTTCCATCATCAGCGAACGCCGCTCGGCGTTGGAGACGGCAGATTCCATCACCGTGATGGGTAGACGTTGCGACACGCCGGAATGTTTGTCGATGCGCTGATCATCGCGGGCTTCAAAGGCAATCTGCTCAATAGCCTCGCGAATGAAGTCGGGAATCAGCAGGCGCTCTTTCAAACCGTCACGCGCCGTCCAGGCTTCCTGCGTTGTAATCTCAACGCCGAGTGAAATTTCTTTCGGATAGTGTGTCGTGATCTCAGCGCCGATGCGATCCTTCAAAGGCGAAATGATCTTGCCGCGCGCGGTGTAGTCTTCCGGGTTTGCCGAAAACACCAGCATCACATCCAACGGCAGACGCACCGGATAACCCTTAATCTGGACGTCGCCTTCCTGCATGATGTTGAAGAGGCCGACCTGAATCTTCCCGGCAAGGTCGGGCAGCTCATTAATGGCAAAGATGCCGCGATTCGCGCGCGGCAGAAGGCCGTAATGAATCGTCAGCTCGTCGCTCAGCAGATGACCGCCTTTAGCGGCCTTGATCGGATCGACGTCACCGATGATGTCGGCAATCGTCACATCGGGCGTCGCCAGCTTTTCGACAAAGCGCGTGTCGCGATTGATCCAATCGATATGCGCAGCGTCGCCGTGCAGCTCTATAGTCTGTCGCCCGTGCGCGCTGATCGGTAGAAACGGATCGTCGTTAACTTCTGAACCGGCGATGATCGGAATCTGCTCGTCGAGCAGATTGGTGAGTTGGCGGATGATGCGGCTCTTCGCCTGACCGCGCAGCCCCAGCAGAATCAGATTATGCCGCGACAGGATCGCGTTCACGAGTTGCGGAACAACTGTCTCGTCATAACCAACAATGCCGGGGAAAAGTTTCTCGCGTCGCTTTAGTTTACAAATCAGGTTCGCGCGCATCTCGTCTTTGACTGAGCGCGTGCGGTAACCGCTTTGCTTGAGTTCGCCTAACGTCCTTGCTCGTTCTGTTGTCATGATTAACTTGTTATGAACCGGGATGTGGAAGATTGTAACCGCGGGAAGTCAGAACCGCGAGCAGTCAAAATTTGGAGTGCGGCGGCAGAGCGTAGCGGCGACGCCGCTTTTGATCGTGAGCGGAGGCGCAGCGGGGAAATCCAAAGCGCGGTCAAGGCCGGCGCACTCAAACTTGCTGTCGCTCTTAGACCGGGGTGAATTTGCCGCCGTCGCCCGTTACCAATCCATCCGCAACCAACTTTTCCAAATGCGCCAGCACAGCGCGCTCAGCCATCGCGTGCGCTTTCGGCGAGACGTCCGTGTAAACGCGCGCGACAATTTCCGTCGGGGTGGACGCGCCATCACGCAACGCGTTCAGGATGTTTGCTTCGCGTTCCAGGCGATGTCGAATGTATTCGTCGAGCTTCTCGTAAGGATTCGCAACTGCAGGTCCGTGTCCCGGCAGCAACACCGTCACGTCCGGTAGCGCGCGCATGCGGCGCAGCGAGTCGAGATACTCTGACATATTGCCGTCAGCCGGATCGATTAGCACTGAACCGAAGCCGACGACGTTGTCGCCGGAAATCAATGCGCCGTTTCGTTCATCATGAAAGCAAAGATGACCACGCGCATGTCCGGGTGTGTGCAACGCGCGCAATTTGATTGAAGACTCGCCTTCCAGCGTCAGCAATTCGTCGTCTTCGATAAATCTGTCGACGGGAAATTGATGTTTCAGTGACTCAGCGGTCTGTCGATGTGCCGCGACAGGCACGCGCCTACCATGTTTTGTCTCCAGATGATCGTTCAGCACATTCACGCCCGCGACGTGATCCGGATGAACATGCGTCAGCACGATCTGGCGCACAGAGCGTCCGCCCGCAATCAATTCGTCAACCGCTTCAGCCAGCGCTTGTTGCTCATCTTCGTAAGGCGATCCAGGATCGATTACCAGAACCTCGCTTGATGTGTAAATCAGATAACAGTTCGTGTGCGTTGCGGGCGGCTTGGTCGGCGTGCGCACGGGAAAGCAAATGTAGCTCGGCCGGAATTCGATTTTCCGCGTCGGCTGACGATGTGCCTGGGGTTCAGCCAGAAATCGCTCGACCAGGTCGCTCGTCAATCCGCCGGCCAGAGTCTTCAACGCGTGAAGCACGGGCGGCGCGGCAAGAACCTCGTTTAGCTGCCACTTCTCATACGCTTCGCCAGCGCCGATCCACTCGCCGCTTTCCAACTCGCCGTCGCCAGTCACACGCGGCTCCTGCTTTGGCGGGCAGTTAACGAGAAAGAACCATGTGTCGAAACGTTTCGGCGCAAACGGCGGCGTCACCCAACGCCCGACAAAGGTGAAGTCATTCGCTTCCAAATTCAGACCGTAATGACTGAGCAGTTCCGGCCACGACATTCGCTCCGATTCGAGATCATCCAACAGCGAAGTTCGCTGGCCGACCGTCAGGGTTTCCGCCCCGCGCGCGAGCAGCACGCCCGTCTCTTCAAACATCTCGCGCGCCGCGCAACTGATCATTGCGGCCCGGTCTGGATCGTCCGCGCTGTTTGCGACGGGCGCTTCGGCATCAGATCCTTCCGCTTTTCCACCGGGAAATGCATAGAACCCGCCGAGGAAGACAAGCTCTAAACTACGCTTGACCCAGAAGACTTCGGGATTGTCGGGATTAGTGTTGTGACGGAGGAGGATGACGGCGGCGGCGTCTTTAGGATTTACAGGATTCACCACAACCGCTTTACCTCGTACGCATCCAGGGAGGAGTCAGCGCTAACAATTGACATCGCTTCAACTGCGGCCTGCGCAACGATAATGCGGTCAAATGGATCGCGATGATGAAACTGAAGTGATAACAACAACTCCAAGTGGCTGGGGTTAATCGACAGAAGCTGGAACCCATTCAATCGCATCTGATGAGAAATGAGATCGCCAAAAGGCACGGTCAAACTTAACCTGCCTAAACTGGTCTTGAGGGCAATTTCCCAAAGAGTCGCGGCGCTCACGAAAGAGTACTTCTCGGCGTCTTCAATTATTGAGCGGGCTTTATTCGTTAGTCGTTCGTCGCCGGCAATGAACCACAGGAAGGCATGGGCATCGAGGAGGAGCTTCATGAGTAAGGCTCGAAATCAGGAAGCGGAGCATCGAAATCAGAACTAATTTCTATTAATCCCTTAGCGCTACCAAACTGAGGCTTTCCTGAATTCGCCACGGCGGCAAGCCTCACTGCTGTGTGATCGTCCTTCTTGATGACGACGTCTTCGCCGCTGAGAGCTTCATCGACGAGTTCCGGCAGTTTCTTCTGAGCCTCGACTAATGTGAATTCGTGCATTTCCAGAAGAATAACATAGCGCGTTCAGTAACGCCGCTTAAGACCACCTGAACCTTTCACCGTCGCCGGCCGTCCAGGGATTGCCGCGCATGTGATAGCCGCCTTCCTCCCAAAAGCCGGCTTGATCTTCCGAGAGGAAGCGCACGCCTTTCACCCACTTCGCGGATTTCCAGGCGTAGAGTTGCGGAATTATTAAGCGCACCGGGCCGCCGTGGTCGGGAGGAATGGGCGCGCCGTCATGCATGAATGCGAACAGCGAATCATCCTTTAGGAAGTACTCCATCGGCACGTTCGTTGTCCATCCGTAGTCGTACGCGAGTGCCAACACGAACTTCGCTTCGGGCTTGACGCCCGCACGTTCCGCGATCTCGCGCGTTGAAACTCCGGTCCAGACGTTGTCGAGCCGCGACCAGCGCGTGACGCAATGAAAGTCCGCGTACACCTTTACCGCCGGCAGTTGCAGAAACTCATCCAGTGAAAACTTCAGCGGGTTCTCGACCAGGCCCTCGACTTCAAACGTCCACGTCGCCAGATCGACGGACGGCGTGCCGTGCGCATCGAGCACCGGCCACTTCTTCGTGCGCGATTGGCCCGGCGGGATTCGATTCTCGCGCTGGGTGTCAGGACTGATGATCACATCCGAGTCGCTGAGTTCTTCCGGCTTGCGAGGCGCGTTGTCCTGGTATTTGGGGTCCTTAATTAAGGTGTCGAGAAAACTCATAAAGCAGAGATCAGAGGTCAGATATCAAGTGTCAGTCAAAACGCTTTGAGGCTATCGAATCACTTTTCAAACGTGCTGACGCGCTGCGCGGTGATCAATGAATCGATGAGGGCGCGCTCTTTGTCCACTAACGTGCGCAGAATTTGGCTGAAGATTCGCTGCGACAAATGCGGATCGCGCAGCAGCAATGTCCGGAACGCATCCTCGCTCCACCTCAGCACGACCGCCGGTTTCTGCGCGCGCACGGACGCCGAGCGCGGGATGCCGCAAAGTACAGCCAGTTCGCCGGTAATCGTTCCCGGTTTAGTTTCCGTTAAGACGACGTCACTGCCACTTCGGTTGACGAATACTTCCAGGCCGCCAGCTAGCAGGAGCACGACAAAATCCGCTTTGTCGCCTTCCTTCATCAAGACTTCTTCCGCGGCGTATTCCTTCACTTCGCCGGAATTCAGCAAGCGCTTTGCGCCGTCGGTGGTGAAGCCATCGAATAGCGGAAACTCAGTGATCAATTCGGCGTAGTTGTCGCTCATGGGTTAATCCTTAACGATGTATCTGAGAATGACCGCAGTCGAAGCCTTCTTACCGTCTTTCTCGGCGGGCGTGAATTGAATCAAGCGCGCGGCGTCAATCGCTGCGGCGTCCATTTCTGCCGTCAAGCCCTGTCTCACCTTAATGTCTGTGACTTTGCCGGACCCGCAGAGGGTCGCCCGCAGAATAATTTCCTGACGATGATATCGCTCACGGTCACGCCTGGTGAATTGCGGGTCGGGTTTCGCCGAAACTTTCGCCCTGGTGTCTACCGGTCGAATTACGGGAATCTCACATTCCGTTGGACTCGGAGAGGGAGTGGGACTGGGCGACTGTGATGCACCTGTGCCTGCAGTTGCAAGCATGAAGAGCGCGCCACAAATCACCAGGTGTTGCTTGATCATTTCTTGTTTGGACTGCTGCGCTCAGCTAATTTCACCAGGTCTTCGGGCATCCAGCGGCCGACACCTTTTTCCGTCGCGCCTTTGATGCCCTGCGTCCGATCGTGCCAATGGTCGCGCGTTCCTTCACCTCCGCGCTGACTCTCGTAATTCTCGGTTTGCTCGAGCGACAAAATGATGCCTTGCGCGATGCCGTTCCAGTCTTTCTGCTGAATGCCTCTGAGCACCAACGGCAGACCGGCCGTCCAATCTTCTTCCGGCGCGCGCGCGTCCTGCTCAGGAATCGTCAGATTGTACGTTGGCGGAAACGGTCCGCCCGAGAATTCGCGCACAAGCTGCGTGGAAAGATCCTTGTATGACGTTTGCGCGTTCTCTTTGCGGATGGCCTGAGCGCGGCGAAAGAGATCGGCGACTGTCGGACCTGAATTCGGTTCAGCCACAATACACTCCGTTGAAAGAATTCTTGTGCGATTAAGTTACACCGCGGCTACCGTTGAGTACAACCTTTCGGGCTCCGCCAGGAGCGCAATGTTTAAAGCGGGATCGGGATCTCAAAACTATTCACGAGAAGACATGCGGGCATGTCTTCTCGTGAAGAAGCGCATCAGGCCTCGTGAGCTATAAACATTTGGCTCCTGACGGAGCCAAACACAGCACCCCGGGGGCGTGCGTGCCTTATTAAACGGTCTCTAATTCTTTGCGCGTGAATTCGTCCTCGACATTGCCGGTGTTCAGTGTCGACGCGGGTTCGAACAACACGACTTCGCACTCTTCCTCGGCAAACGGCCGGTGTTCGACGCCGTGCGGGACGATGATGAATTCACCCGGCTCGATCCATTCTCCGCGTTCGTTTCCTTCTTCACGAAAATCCATGCGGAAGCGGCCTTTCACGACGAGGAACATTTCGTCTTCCGTTTCGTGATGGTGCCACGTGAAAGGGCCCTGGAATTTAACGAGCTTGATTAGCTGACCGTTAAGTTCGCCGGCGATGCGCGGATTCCAATGATCTTTAATGAGCGAAAACTTGTCGGCGAGATTTGTCTTGTGCATAGGTCCCATGTGTCACATACGTCTCATAGGTCGCATGAGACAAATAAAGACCCATGGGACCTACGCAAAATTAATTCGTGAGCCCCATCTGCCAAAGCATGAACGCGTAATCAAACGCGGTCTCGCGGAACGCGTCATAGCGGCCTGACGCACCGCCGTGGCCGGCGCCCATATTGGTTTTGAGAATCAGGGTGTTCTTGTCCGTTTTGTAATCGCGCAGTTTCGCGACGAACTTAGCGCCTTCCCAATACGGCACCTGACTATCATTGAGCGAGACTTTCACGAGCATCGCGGGGTAATCAGCCTTCCGAATGTTGTCGTACGGCGAATACTTCTTCATGTACTCAAACGCCGGCTTCTCATTCGGATTGCCCCATTCGATGTATTCGCTCGTCGTCAAAGGCAGCGTCGCGTCCAGCATCGTGTTAAGCACATCGACGAATGGCACTTGCGAGACGACTGCTTTGAACAGATCCGGTCGCATGTTGCTGACCGCGCCCACCAACAAGCCGCCCGCGCTGCCACCCTGAATCACCAGGCGATCTTTCGACGTGTACTTGTTGTTGACGAGGTGTTCGGCGGACGCGATGAAGTCAGTGAACGTATTCATCTTGTTCATCATGCGGCCCGCTTCGCGCCAGGGCTCGCCCAACTCGCCGCCGCCGCGGATGTGCGCAATGGCAAAGACCGCTCCGCGATCGAGCAGCACCAGCCGGCTCGCGGAGAACCCGGGCGAAATCGAAACGCCATACGAACCGTAGCCGTAAAGCAACATCGGGGCTGAGCCATCCAGTTTCACGGTTTTGCGATAAACGAGCGAGATCGGAATCTTCGTGCCGTCGGACGCCGTCGCGAAGACGCGTTCAGCTTTGTAGTTGTTCTTGTCAAAGCCGCCGGGGACTTCAGTCTGTTTCTTGAGTACCGCCTGGCGCGAGTTCATGTCGTAATCGAACACGGAACTCGGCGTGGTCAGAGACTGATAGTTGTAACGCAGGACCGTCGTATTGAATTCGGCATTCGAGGTCGGACCGGCGGCATAAACCGGCTCAGGAAATGCGATGCGATGTTGCTTGTTCGTTTTGAAATCGACGATCTCGATGTGCTGCAAGCCGTTTTCCCACTCGGAAAGAACGGCGTGGTCCGCAAACGTATCGATGTTTTCGACCTTTACCGCCGGCCGGTGGGCGATGAATTCTTTCCAGTTCTTTTCGGATGGATCGCTGACCGGCGCAGTGACGACGCGGAAGTTCTTCGCGCCTTTGTTGGTGCGAATGTAGAACAGACCATTGCGATGATCGACGTCATACTCGTGGTCCTTCTGTCGTGGGAGGATGATCTTCCATTCGGCGTTCGGATTATTTGCCGGAATATAACGACCTTCGGTTGAGGTCTTGCTGTAAGAGCCCAGGAGGATTACCGCTTTGTCGCGCGTTTTTCCGACTCCGATATCAAACAGCTCGTCTTTCTCTTCATAGATCAGATCGTATTTTTCAGTTCCCAACACGTGACGAAACATTTTGTCACTGCGCTTGGTGACTGCGTCTTCGGTCACATAGAAGATCGTCTTATTGTCGCTGGCCCACGCTAAGTTGTTGACGCGCTCGATTTTTTCGGGGAATAACTCGCCAGTGGCCAGGTTCTTAATCTGGAGCGTGTACTGGCGGTAGCCGGTGTTGTCCGTCGAATACGCGAGCAGGGTACCGTCGTCGCTCGGGAGAAACGCGCCGACAGACATGAACTTGTGGCCCTTCGCGAGCTCATTCACATCGATCACGATCTGTTCCTGCGCATCAAGGGTGCGATGCTTCCGGGCAAAGATCGGGTACTGCTGCCCTTCGACGGTGCGGGTATAGTAGAAGTAATCGCCCCGCCTGTACGGCACGTTCACGTCGGTTTGTTTGATGTGGCTGAGAATCTCGTTATAGAGCTTCTCCTGCAAAGCTTCCGTGTGCTTCATCGTCGCCGTCGTGTAAGCGTTCTCAGATTCGAGATGCGCGATCACGGCCGGGTTCTTCTTTTCGCGCAGCCAGAAATAATTGTCCATCAGCTTTTCGCCGTGGATGTCAGTAACCTTGGCCTTCTTTTCAGTCATGGGCGGATTGAGTTTGCCGGACGAATTTCCGTTTCCATCCTGCGCCAGCGCAGTCAACGAATTTACCAGCGAAATCGAGAGAAGCAAGAACAGAGCGAGAATGCGAAGTTTCATTGAAGTCTCCAATTGCTAATGTAGTCTTGTTTAGGGGCGGGCTATTGCCCGCCGTCCTTCGATGTAATGGCGGGCAGTAGCCCGCCTCTAAACGTTGTTGACGAGCGACCGCTCGTCAGTCGTGTACGGTTCAACCGCGCAGCGGGTCGCCCCAGCCGGACTGAACGTACTTACCGTCCTTTACGATGCAGGGCACGGTCGGATCGCCGCCTGAATATTTGAACATCTGGGCGCGAAATTCTTTGTTGGTTTGGGCATCACGATCGATGAACGTGAGGCCTTTCGAGTTGTAGTACTCACGGGCCTGCTGGCAGTAAGGACAGCCGGGTTTTGTGTAGATCACTAAAGCCACCGCTCGCATACCTCCCGAGTTGCGAAGGCTGATTCTAGCAGAGTGTATTTGGATTTTGGAGTGTGCCGGCCTCTCTCTCCCTTTGGGAGAGGGCTGGGGTGAGGGAGCGAAGCTTTAGCGGCTAAAGAAAAGGAAGAGAAATATTTTTTCTTTCGTCCTAAAACCCTCACCCTACCCTCTCCCAAAGGGAGAGGGAGGAAACGACCTCCAAAGCGCCGTCGCCGCTGCGCTTTGCCGGCGCACTCCAAATTCACCCACTCCAAAGAAAAAAGGACGAGCGTGCCTCATCGCTCGTCCTTTGGCGCAGCCAGTAGGTTTTCCGGATTAGCCCCTCCGGGATGAAACTTTTAGCTGCGCCGGATGTTTGACGCGCCGCAACGCCGGAGGGACGAGAATTTTGCGTCGCGCAAACCTGGCTGGCCCGTGCGAAAACGAATGGTGGGCAGTAGCCCGCCTCTAGACTATTTCGAGGGCCGTTTCACCACAGCCGGCTTCGCGTCGCCTCGAACGACGAGAGTGGCTGTGTTTGCAAGCCGAAAGCATGTGGGTTCTCGCCAATGATGGCTGCGGCAAAAAATCGCGGTACGTAATAGACACTCTCGCTCTGGAACGCGGCATCCAGCTTGTGGCTGTTAGCGGTAAGCGCACAGATACTGCAAGCCGCATTTTCAGCCGTCACCAGCAGCGCGACATCCCGTTCGACGTTCCCTCCACCGCGGTTGTAGGACAGGATCGCGAGGGCCTCTTTCATCGGATCGCCTTTGAACTTCTTCACGTTGCGAGCGATGTATCGCGCGGCAGCATCAGCCGACTTCTCTACGTCCAGCAGGTCAGCGGGCGTCAATCCGAATTGCTCGCCTGTCTTCTGTGTGAATTGAAATATGCCTATTGAACCAGAGTTGTTCGCCGATTGAATGTTTACGTACGCCGATTCAATCGCCGGTAGATAAAGGCCGATCAGCGGGGAAACGTGGTGCTTCTTGAAGATGCCGCTGAAGGTCGAGGCCAATGGTTGTCCGCGTTCAAACATTGATCGCGTGCCTCTTCCCGATTGGTCGCTTTCGATGCGTTGAACATAAGAGTCAACGTGCTTTTGGATAGTGGCTTCGAATGCGGGGGTGAATTGATAATCGTTTCCCGACATCTCGCGCGCGATGCTTCGCGCTTTAGCCGACACGAAGGCCGAGCGTTCAGCAGGAGTCATCTGCTGATAAAGCTTCTCTGATCGCCGGTGGGCGGTGGCCGCAGGTTGCAGCGTCGTCAGGCAAGCGGTGATTGCCAGTAATGCCAGTAACATTATTTTTAGTCGCATCAGTTATCTCCTTAGACTTGTTGTTGTGGTCGAATTGTTCGTGTCGTTTAGCATGCGGTGCTGCGCGAGACGTGCTGCGAACGGCGCTAACCTCGTGTCAAAGACGCGCAAGCGATTACTGTGCGGCAAGCGTCTGTCGATACGATGTTATTACCCATTCCGGCGGCTCCGGATCGCCGTCGAAACTGACGTCCTTTCCCATGCTTTTCATCCATCGCCACAGCCAGGTTGGCCCGTAGCTACTCACCAGCGTGTCTTTCGTGGCATACGCGGGGTCGGCCATCGCTTCATCCAGAGTTACAAACCGGTATCCACGCGTCTTAAAGCGCCGCAGCATCTCGTTAAGACAGTCGGCCGTGATGTCATTGGCGTGGATTACTAATGTCTGTGTCACTTCGCGGCCGAAGATTTGCGGAGAGATACGTTCGGCAAATTCGGTTGCCGCAATCGTAAAGTCCAGGTAACTCTCGCGTAGCCGCTTTGCCGTCGCTTCGTCCCCTCGCTGTTGGGCCCGCACATAAACTGCATTAAAAATAAAATCCGAATTCTCTATGGTGTGCGGCGTCATTTTGTAGCCGTGCTTTGCGAGAAACTTCTCAAGCGCTTCTTTCTTATCCTGAGTATTGCCGGTGCGCGTCATCGGAGAACGAAAATAGAGTTGATAAGGAAGCCGTGAACGCATGAGGCGCCGCGTAACACTTTCACCTTTCAGGATGTCGGCGGCGAACTGTTCAACCGTCAGTGCATTGAAATCGGCGTGGGAATAAGTGTGATTGCCCAAAATCATTCCCGCATTCACCCAGTCCTGCAGCAGCGCGGTTCGCGCCTCGGCTTCCCTCTGCAACTTTCCTTCATTGACAAAGCCGACAGCAGGCGCCCGATGAGTGCGAAGTGCACTGAGCAACTTTTTGGTTTGGCGACGAGTATTTGCTAAATCACTCGACCCCACCCAGGGAAGGTCGTCAATGGTTACGGCCATCCGCCGCGCCGCCGGCGGTTTCGTTTGCGCAGCAACGGTGAGAGCGCCACAGACAACAACTATCAGTAAAGTGAAGGTGTTGAAGAACCTCATCCGCTATTTAACGAGAACCCCGCTTTCTTGTTTGTAATTGAGCAATCTGCATTTCTCTCTGCTTTGATAAGCGAGTTAACCGCGGCGAACTGTTCACCCGATGGTACGCGAAGCTGGCGCGCCAGGTCTGCACGCCGGAGGCGTGCGTACCCAGGCAAGCGAGAATCAAGGACAAAACTGTTCATCGTCCGTCGAAAAATTTCTCTCATCGCGAATTAATCGCCGTCGCCTTCACGTCTGATTAAAGATGGTAAGATTGCCTCGTTTTATGTCAGTCGCAACTGTGGAATTAACCGGGCTGTTGGAAGATTGGAAGCAGGGCGATCCGACCGCGCTGCAAAAACTAACGCCGCTGATTTATGACGAGTTGCGCCGCATCGCTCACCGCTACGCGCACCGCGAACGTAATGGCCACACCTTGGAGACGACGGCCCTGGTTAACGAGGCTTATCTGCGTCTGGCCGGTAGTGAAAAGCGTGATTGGCAGAACCGCTCACACTTCTTCGCAGTCACCGCACAGGTGATGCGTCACATTCTGATCGACCACGCGCGGCGACGCCATTACGTCAAACACGGCGGCGAGGCGCAACAGGTTCCCATCGAAACAGCTCTATTAATGAAGAGCGAGCGCGCTGCAGAGTTAATCGCTCTCGATGAAGCGCTCGCGGAGTTTGCCATGTTGGATCCGCGCAAAGCGCGCGTGGTCGAACTTCGTTACTTTGGTGGATTAAGTTTGGAAGAAACCGCGGAAGCAGTGGGGCTTTCTTTGATGACCGTGCGACGTGACTGGCAGGCGGCCAAAGCCTGGTTGTATCGGCGACTGAAACATGACTCCTGAACGCTGGCAGAAAGTTGATGAGGTTTTGCGGGCAGCCCTCGATCTGCCCGCCACAGAACGCGCCGCGTTGCTGGCCGAGGTGCGCACCGGCGACCCGGAACTTCATGAAGAAGCGCTCTCGCTCATTGAGGCGCATCAAGAGGCCGGTGACTTTCTCGAAGCCCCGGCGATGGAAACCGATGCCCACGTGCTGCTTGAAGCTGAGGACCCGGACCGCGAAATCGGACCCTACAAGATCGTCAAACGACTTGGAAAGGGCGGAATGGGTGAAGTTTTTCTGGCGCAGGATCGGCGGCTGGGTCGTCTGGTCGCGCTGAAAACACTGCCCGCTTACTTCGTTTCCGACGACGAACGTCTGCGTCGCTTTCAAACTGAGGCCCGCGCCGCCTCGGCTTTGAATCATCCGAACATCCTTACCATCTATGAAGTGGGAGAAAGCGACGGTACTCATTTCATCGCGGCTGAATACATTGAAGGTGACACGCTGCGCGAGCTTATCAGGGCCGACAATCTAAGACTGAGAGAAGTCCTGGATATTGCGGCGCAGTTGCTTACTGGTCTGTCGGCGGCGCACGCGGCGGGAATTATTCATCGCGACATCAAGCCCGAGAACATCATGCGGCGCGCCGATGGGTCGATCAAAATCCTCGACTTCGGCATCGCCAAGTTGATGGAAGTACCGTCGGAAGAAGCGACGGCGTCATTCGCGCACAACCAAACGCAGACCGGCGCGCTGATGGGAACGATTGGCTACGTTTCGCCTGAGCAGGTGCGCGGTCTGCCGGTGGACGAGCGCACGGATATCTGGAGTTGCGGCGTGGTGTTGCATGAAATGTTGACCGGCCAACGGCCATTCGCCGGCGTCACCAACGCCGACACGATCGTGGCAATTCTCGATCGTCCGCCGGCCCCACTATTTGTCAGCGATGCAAAAGTTTCAACGCTTGCGCAACTGCAGCGGATCGTGAGCAAGACCCTCAGCAAACAATCCGAAGAACGCTATCGATCCGCCGCTAACATGCTGGAAGATCTGAAGACAATCAAACAGTCACTTGGTCAGGAAAGCAAAAAGCGGCCGGCGATTAGCGGCGAGACAACCGTCAACGAACTGCGGACGCTTAGTTCTGAAAGTTCGCATCACGGGCTGCGTCGTTTCCTGGTTCCCGCGGTCGTGGCGATCGTTCTGCTGATCGTGGCAGGCTTGCTTTACCGGCAGTCCCGGCCCGAAACGCCCAGCGCCCCAACACCGCAAAAGACTTACGCGCAAATGAACGAGGCCGAACAACTCGCTTTCGTTAGTGAACAGGAACAGCGCATCTCTGCAATGATGGGCGAGCGCCCGATGAAGTTGAACGATGATGCGGTGCGGGTGATCAAGTCGCACGTTGATTATCACGTGGCTCGGCCGGCCGTCGCGACGTCACCGAACGGAGAGCGTCTTTCCGACCGTTATCAAAGAGCCAAGCCTTACATTCCGGTGATTGCTCGGGCCTTTGAAGCGCGGCGAATCCCGGTGGTAGTCGGCATCTATCTCGCGATGTTTGAGTCGGCATACCAACCGTGCCCGGAAAACGAATGGGGAGCTAAGGGCATGTTCCAATTCCTGCCGCAAACGGCAGAGCGGTATGGCGTGGCGCGCGCGGATATGTGCGACGTCAACAAGATGGCGCCCGCCGCGGCGCACTACATCGCCGATCGCATGGCCGAGTTAGGCGACGATGCGCAGAGCATGACGCTGGTGCTGCTCAGCTACAACCGCGGTCCTGAAGCGGTGCGCGACGCGTTGCGGCAATTGCGAGAGAGTGATCAGAACTATGAGAGGAATTTTTGGACGCTGTTCGCCAACCGCGACAAGCTGGACGAGACGTTTCGCAAAGAGAGCGCCAACTACGTTCCCGGCCTTTTTGCGGTCGCCATCATCGGCGAGAATCCAGAAGTTTTCGAACTAGGCACGCCGCCACTATCAAGTCTCGCGAGATAATTTGGAGTGCGCCGGCAGAGCGAAGCGGCGACGGCGCTTTGGATTGTCAGTACGAGAAGATCATCCAAAGCGGTGTCGCGCTACGCTTGCCACCGCACTCCAAATTCACTTCCGATCCTTAAATTGATCGTTAAGCATCGTGTGGCGGCTGACCAGCGGCAACTGGCGTCCGGCAATAAACAAATGACGAACGTTCGTGCGCGCTTCCAACATGTCACCATCAGTGATCACGAGATTCGCGAGTTTACCCGCTTCGATCGAACCCAGACGATCGGCCACACCCAAAATCTGCGCTGGATAAAGCGTCACTGACTTCAGCGCCTCCACCTTCGGCAAACCGTATGCGGCGGCCATGCCCGCGTTGAACGGCAAGTCACGAACGTGCGCGCCTGAGTCGCCGGTCGAAATGGCGAACCGCACACCGGCGGCCTGCAACTTCGACGCGTTCTCGTAAAGCGAATCGTATCCGTCGTCTTCGCGCAGCGGCAGGTTCAAAACGCTGTCAAGAATCACGGGCACGTCCTTCTGTTTTAAGAACGAAGCGATCTTCCAGCCCTCGCTCGCGCCGAGGATAATCGGCTTTAGCTTTAGCTCTTCCGCGAAGCGGATCACCGCGCGCATCTCGCGATCACGTTCAGCGCGGAAGATGATCGGCCGCTCGCCCCGCGCGTAAGGAACTAATGCGGCGAGTTTTGGATCGATGGCTGGTCGCGGAACCGATTTCGGATCTTTGCGGTAAGCGTCGTGCGTACGGCCGTAGGCTTCAGCGTCGCGAAAGATCTTTCGCAGCTCTTCAATGCGTCGATCGCGTTGCGTGAGCGCTTCGGGCGTAATGTTTGGCGCACCTCCACCAAAACCGCCGCCACCGATGCGCGGAAACTGAATCACGAGCGCCGCTTCCGGAACCACAGCCATCTCACGAGGGCTACTGCCAAATAGATTCACGAACGCGGCTTGTCCCGAGATGATTCCGCCCGACGGTCCCGACAGCGCATTGGTGACGCCCGCGACGCGCGTCACCGCAATGTGCACGCTGTGCGGATTGACGGCCCAGACTGCTGAAATGTTTGGGTTCATGTCGCCGAGTTCCGTTGTGTCCATGGTTCCGGGTGCGCCGGTCGGAATTTCGGCCAGACCCATGTTCGTGGCGAGATCGATCATGCCGGGATAAACAATTAGTCCGCGTCCATCGATCTCCTGCGCGCCTGCGGGAGCCGTAGCGTTCGCGCCGACTGCCGCGATGCGTCCGTTGCTGATAACCAGCGTCCCGTTCTCAATGTCCGCGCCGCTGACCGTGACGATCCGCGCGTTGCGAATGACGTAGGTCGGCAGCGGCGTGTTAGTCAGCTTGGGATCGATGCGATCAGTGTCTTGCGCGATCGCTTTTCCGCTAAGGCCGGTGAAGATGAGGACCGCAAGCAGCATCACCAGCGACGCGATAGAGCGAAAGCTCTGCTCCCCTCTCCGCGCGCGGAGAGGGGCTGGGGGAGAGGTTGGGCCAAGCGTTAACCCCACCCCTAACCCCTCCCCGCTTGCGGGGAGGGGAATATAAGCGTTGTCGTATTGACCCTTCGTTTTCATCGCTTGTGGTCCTCCCGATCCTGAATGTCGTCGTCATGCTGTGACGCGCGACGAATTGCAGAGGGTGCGCGCGGTGGACCTCCACCCGGCGAAGGTTTGTTCGGGTCGGCGGCTTCCAGTGTCTTTCGTTCTGCATCCATCTGCGCCCGGCGCGCGATGTCTGCCTGGCGATCGAAAAGCAATTCACCGTCAACAAACGTCTGCTCGACGCGTGCATAGACGCTCAACGGATGCGCGGTCCAAATCGCCAGGTCGGCGTCTTTGCCCACCTCGATCGACCCGACACGATTGTCGACGCCCAGTTGCATCGCTGGATTCAGGGTCACCAGTTTCAAAGCTTCTTCTTCCGTGAGCCCGCCGTAGCGAATCATCTTCGCGGCTTCGATATTCAAGCGGCGCGCGCGCTCATCCGAGTCCGAATTGACCGACGACACGACGCCATGCCGGGTCATGATCGGCACGGCATAAGGAATTGCGTCGTAAGCCTCCATTTTGTAGCCCCAGAAATCGGCAAAGGCTGAAGCCATCGCGCCATGCCGGGCGATTTCGGTCGCCACCTTGTAGCCTTCGAGGACATGCTGGAACGTGCGAATCTTGAAGCCGAATTCGTCCGCCAGGTTAATCAGCATCAGAATCTCTTCTGCCCGATAGGAGTGCGCGTGCACGTAACGCTTGCCCTCGAGAATTTCGACCAGCGGCTCGAGCTCCAGGTCGCGGCGCGGCGGCATCGCGTTCTGTTCGCGACGCGAGACTGCGGCGCGGTAATCATCCCAGTCGCGTTTGTAATCACGTGCGCGCGTGAAGGCGTCACGAATGACTTCCTCAACCCCCATACGCGTTGCGGGATAGCGTGGCTGCAAACCCGGAATGTTGAAATTGGTGCGCTTGGGATTCTCGCCGAGCGCGAACTTGATTCCAGTCGGCGCGCCGGGAAAGATGAAATCCGCCGCGGGATGTCCCCACTTGAACTTGACCGTAATGCTCAGTCCGCCAATCGAGTTGCACGATCCATGCAGCAGTAACGCCGAGGTCGTTCCGCCCGCGAGCTCGCGATAAATATTGATCGCGTGCGGATTGAGAACGTCCTGCGTCCGCGCCATCGACGTGACGGACTTGGTGCACTCGTTCACCGAGCCGTCCATCATCGTGTGCGAGTGCGCATCGATGATTCCCGGCAAAACGAACTTGCCGGTGGCATCGATCACACGGGCCCCCGTAGGCGTGCTCAGGTTTTGACCGACAGTCGCAATCTTTCCGTTGCGGATCAGAACGTCGGTGTTTTGCAGTGTGCCACGCGAAACCGTCAGCACCGTCGCATTCTTTATCAGAGTTGTTTGCGCTGCTTCGCGCGGTTGGGCCCCGATGTTGATGCACCCGAAGGTCAACAGGCAGGCGATTAGAAACAGTCTTTTCATTTCAAGAACTCCACGCAATGGAATCTTTCGAAGAGCCATACTAACCGATTGGAATTTGCCGATTCTGCCAGATAATCAGATTTGCGACAATCTCTGTGAATCCTCTGTGCCTCTGTGGTGAGTGCGCTTTCGAAAGATTCACCACTGAGACACGGAGTCTCCGCGGAGGACACAGAGGAAGAGACGGAAGCGAGCTGTTAATGATAAATTCGCGTTCATCAAATCAACTCATCGTTATGAACAAACGTAAACCATTCTTTACCGGTGTCGCATTACTCATCCTAACGCTGGCGTTCTCGGCTTCAGCGCAGGAGCAGCCACTTAAAATCAATTACCGGCTGGCGATGTCGCAGCCCAGCTCGCACTTATTTGAAGTCACAATCGAAGTGCGACTTCCTGACACTGCAAAGCCTGATTCATTAGATTTCCAAATGGCCAAGTGGTCGCCGGGGCGCTACGCAGTGTTCGATTTTGCCAAAAACGTTCAGGAGTTTCGCGCCCTTCTCGGCATTTGCCCTGAGACTGCGGATTGCACTCAGCCCGACGCGCCGGTCACGCGATTGGATGATCAGACCTGGCGCGTCTCGCTGCGAAATACTCCCAGCGCGACGATCACTTACAAAGTCTTCGGCAACGATCTGTCCGGAACTTTCTCGCAACTTGATTCGCGTCACGCGAATTTCAACGGCGGCTCGATCTTCATGTACGTCGTGAATCACAAACAGGATCCGGTGGGCCTCTCGATTAATGCGCCGCCGGGTTGGCGCATCGTCAATGGCCGGATTGAGAAACAAGATCAGCGCCAATGGCACTTTCCCAACTGGGACATAATGATCGATACGCCGACTGAGATCGCGCCGGACTGGACGCAGGATACCTTCACGGTTGACGGCAAGCAGTATCACGTCGTGCTGCACGCGTTCGGCAAACACGGAAACAAACGAGCGGCGCTGGTGCGTGACCTCGAGAAAATTGTTCGCGCCGAGATCGCGATGTGGGGACCGCCCGAGTTTGATTTGTACACGTTTCTGATTCACTTCGCGAACGATGGTCACTCAGGCGACGGCATGGAACATCTGACGTCAACGCAGATCGTTTTGCCGGGCGAACTCACCGATCAGGCGCAGTACGACGAGGCCCTGGCCACCGCTGCGCACGAGTTCTTTCATGTGTGGAACGTCAAGCGTTTGCGACCCGTTGAGCTTGGGCCCTGGGACTTCACGCGGCCCGCGAACACGCGCGGACTTTGGATCGCCGAAGGGATTACGAATTATTACGGTCACCTGATGATGCGTCGCGCGAGTTTGTGGAACGACGCCAGGCTTTTAAAGACACTGGCGGATCAGATCACTGACGTAGACAACTCGCCGGGCAGTAAGTTGATGAGTGCGGAAGAATCATCGCAGTCGGCGCCGTTCATCGACGACGCAGCGCACGCGCAGGAAACCAATCTGGCAAACACGGCGATCAGTTACTACCCGAAAGGTGAAATCATCGGCGTCGTGCTCGATCTTCTGATTCGCGGCAAGACGAAAGGTAAGGCCTCGCTCGACGACGTAATGCGGCACATGTACGAAGACTTCTATTTGAAGAGTTCTAACAGTAGTTATTACCTGCGCGGTCGCGGCTTCCGCAATGAAGACTTTGAGAAAACGGTTTCCGATGTCGCCGGCACGGACATGAGCGATTTCTTCCGCCGTTACGTCCGTAGCGTCGAAACTCCTCCGTACGAAGACGCATTTGCACAGGTTGGTTTGAAATTTATTCGTGAACCGCGCGGGCCGGTTACCGTGGGCATCGCTCCCGATGAAGGCGACAAAGCCAAATTCAAGATCGCCAGCGTGCGTCCGAACTCTCCAGCGGCTGCTGCGGGCTTGGAAGAGGGGGACGTGATCACGTCATTCGGCGGGACAAGACTTTTGCCGGTGAATTTCCTGAAGACAGTGGGCCGCTACAAACCCGGCGATCGCGTGCCGGTAGTTTTCCAACGCGGCGGTAAAGTGATTCGACTGACGATCACTTTGGGCGAGCCGCTGCTGTTCAATTATCGAATTGAAGAGAACCCAAGCGCATCGGCCGAAGCGAAGACATTGCGGGCGGCGTGGCTGAGCGCAAGGTAGGTTTGGACTGCAGTGGCAAGCACCGGGGTCCCCAGCGCGGCAGCCGCGCTGTGGTCGCAGCGCGACACCGCTTTGGATCGTTAGCTTCGGGAGCTGAAAACCACTAGAAATCCAAAGCGCCGTCGCCGCTCCGCTCTGCCGGCGCACTCCAAATTATTTCTTCTGCAGCCTGGTCGAAATCACTTTAGCCGCCGTCGCACCATCACCGACCGCTCCCGCAATCGTCGGCGCCGACGGATTCGCGACGTCGCCGACGGCGAAAACATTAGCGACGCTCGTCTCCTGTTGAGAACGCACGACTACATAACCACCGTCGTCTAGTTGCAGCTGTCCGCGAATGAAATCCGTGTTCGGCTCCCACCCAATTCTGATCAGCACGCCCTGCACAGCCATCTGAAAAGGCTTGATGGCGCCGCCCCGTTCAATCTCGACAGCTTCTACACGGTCGTTGCCAATGATGCGGCGTACGACAGACTCAGGAAACACCGTGATGCAGTGATTGGTGTGAAGTTGTTCGGTAAATTCGCGCCGCGCGCGCATCTTTCGGCCGCGATGAACCAGTGTCACCGTCGGACAGACTTCCGCCAGCAACAAAGCGTTCTCTGCCGCGGCATCTCCGCCGCCAATGACGCAGACATCCTTGCCGGCCAACTGTTCACGATCGCGCGCTGCTGTTTCGATGATGCCGCGGCCTGCGAATTCCTCTTCGCCCGGCAGTCCCAGTCGCCGCCGCCGCAAACCGGTGGCGATGATCATCGCGATCGATTGCAGCTCTTCACCGCTTTTCAGTGCGACCCGTCTTGCTTTTAGATCAACGCTTTCGATCTCGACATTCGTCCAGAGATCGAAGTCGCAATCCTTTGTCTGATCGACAAACAAGTCACGCAATTCGCGCCCGTTCTGCGCGCGCACGCCAAGATAGTTCTCGATTGGGTTGTGAACTGAAAGAAGCTGTCCGCCGACTTCTTCGCCTTGCTCGATGACCAGCGTGTCGAGGCCCAGCTCGTCGCACCAACGCGCCGCCGACAGACCGGCTGCGCCAGCGCCAATGATGATCACGTCATGCATTCGGAGTACGTAAGGCGTTCAATGATAAACTAACCCCCTGTTCTACGTAATTCAATCGACGAAAGGAGAAAACGATGCGTCTGACTGAGATGGTTTCGTGCTCTGGTTGAGCGGCGAAGCTGGCGCCTGCCGTCCTCGCTCAGGTGTTGAGCGGGCTTGAGAAACAACCCAACGATCCGAATCTGCTGGTCGGTTTCGACAAAGCGGACGACGCCGGAGTGTATCGATTGCGCGACGATCTGGCGCTGGTGCAGACGCTCGATTTCTTCACGCCGATTGTTGACGATCCGTTCGATTACGGCCGCATCGCCGCGCTGAATTCAATTAACGACGTGTGGGCCATGGGCGGCACGCCGATAACAGCGATGGCGATCACGTGCTTTCCGAAAAAGGGCGTCGATTTTTCAATTCTGCAAGAGATTATGCGCGGCGGCTTGTCGGTTTTGACTGAGAACAAAGTCGCGCTGATCGGCGGGCACAGCGTCGATAACGAACAGATCATGTTCGGCTATTCAGTCACCGGAGTGATCGATCCGAACCATGTGGCGACAAATGCCGGAGCACGGCCGGGTGACGTGATTATTCTGACGAAACCGATCGGCACGGGCGTAATTTCAACCGGCATCAAACGCGAAAAAGCGTCACCGGAAATCGTCGCAGAATCAGTGGCGACAATGCTGACACCGGGCAGGTACGCCGCGGAAGCGATTGCAAAATTCGATGTTAAGGGCGCGACTGATGTCACCGGCTTCGCTCTACTCGGCCATGCGTGGGAGATGGCCTGCGCGAGCAACGTAACGATCGAGATTGATTCCACTCGCGTACCTTTGATCAAAGGCGCGCTGGAATTGGTTGTCGCGGGAATGCTGACCGGCGCAGACAAGACAAACCGTGAATATGTGGGCGAAGATGTTTCGTTCACCGACGGTCTCGATCCGAATCTGATGAAGTTGTTTTATGATCCGCAAACCGCCGGCGGATTGTTGCTGGCGATTTCGGAAGACAAGGCGGAAGATTTGTTGAAGGAGTTGAGGCGCAATTATCCGCGCGCGGACATGATCGGGCGCGTCATGGAGCGAGGAGCCACCGCCACTTTGGTCCGATGAATCGCAACGCAGCAACCAATTACCGATCTAACTAGATGAAGTTCGAGCTAATCGGTAGAATTGAGAACGTAGAGATAATCGCCGTTGGCGGACAAATACGCGACCTTCAAAAGATTCGCAAGAAACACGGCAAAGGCAGATGGCGGAAGCTAAAGGGAATTGGTCGTATTCGGCTGCCAAACGGTTCGGAATGCTATGCCGAATTACACTGGTACGAGGCGCACGGCATTGGCAAGAAGGAAATGAAAGTCAAAGAACTTCTTGATTAGAATTATGAGTACTCAACAGCAATTCGCAATTTGTGTCCAGAATGAAGGCTATCCCGCTTCGCTCGAGTTGTGGAAGGTTTATCGAGTGATTCCCGACCGGAGAGCGGCGAAGGATCAGTTGGTAAGAATAATCGACGAATCAGGTGAGGATTATCTTTACGACCAGAACTGGTTTGTCCCGATCAAGTTGCCCGAGGCAGCCAAGGAAGCAATGCTCGCTGCCTCCGCGTAAGATGAACGAAAACACCTCACTCATAAACATCGGCAATTTTCACCGGGTCTTGCAGTTAGATTTTCGACACCGTCAATTGCTAAGGGATCAAACCTAGATGTTCACGGGATTCGGGATTTCCACAGAATGGGAGTCGTTTCAGATGTCTCATTCGGTTTTTGTCGAAAAGGTACGGTTGTTGTTTGAAACTGCCAGCAAAGTCTTCAGAAGAAAAGTGCCAGCGTCGGCCTCTTACGCAGACAAGGCGGTTTTTCACTTGGGCATGTTGTGTTTCGAGGATTTCAAAGAAATTCTATTGCTGTGCGCGAATGGCTTCGGGATTGGTGGTCAAAAGATCCTAAGAGGCTTGTACGAAAAAACAATTACGACCGATTACCTCTCAGCTTTTCCTGATGCGGCTCAAAACTTTGTCGATTACACCTGGGTCTACATGAAGAGAGATTTACTACATGCGAAAAATGAATTTGGCGAGGAGACGTTGGACCCTGGATTCATTGGGCATGTGATGAAAGAGTATGACCGGGTAAAAGACCAATTCTTAAATCCACGGACGGGCAAGCCACGAACTTCATGGACAGAATTGAGCGTTGAGGCCATGTCAAAGAAAGTAAATAACCCACTGGCAAATTGGTATTACACTTGTTACTTTCTGCCGAGCCAGCAGATTCATTCGACCATCGGTGCCGTTTATTCGCGATTGAAGGTTCACGAGCAACTCGACGCCACGTACTTCTCGACGGAGCCTCAAAGAGACGAGGCGATACGAGTCGCGAGGAATTCACATCTGCTCATGCTGAGTGTCCTACAACGGCAGGACGAGCATTTTGCGCTAGGAATGGAAAACGAGCTAATGGAGCGTGCAAAGGACTTCGATTCAGCATGGGGATTTAACGCGGCTGTCGAAATCACAGGCTCGCAAGGCATGTAACATATGAAGCCTGGAGTTCACCTCGCCGCAAATTCAGCGGCCACGTCCTTTGCAAAGCTCTACCAACAGGTTCGCGCGCGCACGCTGGAAATCGTCGCGCCGCTTGAGATTGAAGACTACGTAATTCAAACAGCGGAATTCATGAGCCCGCCGCGCTGGCACATCGGGCATACCTCCTGGTTCTTTGAAACCGTCTTGCGGAAATATCAAACGGGATACAAACCCTACTCGGAAGATTTTCTTTTCTTCTTCAATTCGTACTACGAAGGCTTTGGCGAGCGGATCGAACGTCAAAAGCGTGGCACTCGTTCTCGTCCAACCGTGGCCGAGACGAAGAAGTATCGCGCGCACATCGACGAGCAGATGGCGCGCTTCATCGAAAGCGTTTCAGATCGCGATGATGCGCAGGAAATTCTCTCAATTGTGCGTCTCGGCCTTGAACACGAGATGCAGCATCAGGAACTGCTCGTCTATGACATCAAGCACCTGCTCGTCGATCAGTTCGACGCGCCGATGAAACCTGGGCCGCGCTCTCTCGAGAACATCGGCGGGATGGTTGAAATTGAAGGCGGACTGTTTGAGCTTGGATTCTCCCTCCCCATAAATGGGGAGGGCAAGGGTGGGGTTGGCACGGCCGAACCTCTCCCCCAACCCCTCTCCGCGCGCGGAGAGGGGAGCCAAAGCGCCGTCAAGCCGGCGCACTTCAAAGACTTTGCCTGGGACAACGAGAAGCCACAGCACAAAGTTTTCCTGCAGGACTTCTCGATCGATCGCGCACCCGTTAGCAACGGCGAGTATCTCGAGTTCATGAACGCCGGCGGCTACAAAGACTTTCGCTGGTGGCACTCGGCCGGGTGGGAAAAAGTGAACACCGAAAACTGGCAGGCGCCACTTTATTGGGAGCAGCAGAGCGGGGAATGGATGATCCGAGATTTCGGCGGACTTCATCCGGTTACGGAGAAACTGAACGAACCGGTTTCGCACGTCAGCTTTTTGGAGGCTTCGGCTTATGCGAAGTGGGCGGGCAAACGGCTGCCGACGGAAGCTGAATGGGAGAAGGCCGCAACGCTGTCACCATCGTCCAATGTGAAGCAAGAGTTTCCGTGGGGCGATTCGCCGCCGGATGAGTCGAAAGCAAATCTGTTCGAGAACGGATTCTGGAACCTCGCCCCGATCGGATCTTTTCCTGAAGGTCAAAGCGCGTACGGTTGTCAGCAGATGATTGGCGACGTTTGGGAGTGGACGACTTCCGATTACACGCCGTATCCTGGTTTCCAGTCCGAATTCGACGAATACAATGACAAGTGGTTTGTCGGCCAGAAGGTCCTGCGCGGCGGCTCGTTTGCCACGCCGCAGATTCACATTCGCTCGACGTACCGAAACTTTTTCTATCCGCACGAACGCTGGATGATCGCCGGGTTCCGGTGCGCAAAAGACGCTTAGGATTCCGTCTCGGTTCTGCGCTGGTCAATAGCGAGATCCAGCGAAGAGTAGTTACAGCGCCACCCGATGTGGGCGGCCACAGATGGTGGCGTGGAAGCAGCGGTAACTTAATTATCAGAAACGTACTCTAATCCCCTGACATGAAAACGCCCCGCACAACTGCACTGTTCCTGACCCTCTGCGCATTCACGGCGACCGCCTGTAATCGCGAAGCTTCGCAACCGGTCACGCGCACCGAGCCGACGACAACTCAGATTCAACCGGCGTCGCTGGTGAGCAACACATCAACCAATAGCGACGTCGCGACCACCGAATCTCCGGCTGAACCAACGATGCTTCCGGGGCCGAACGCGGTCCCGAAAGACACGCGCATCGTCGTTAACATTCCGGCTTTCCGAATGGATGTGTTCAAAGACGGCGTGCTGGTGAAGTCTTACAAAGTCGGCATCGGCTATCCCGAATATCCTCTGCCGCGCGGCTTGCGCAAGGCCGAGACGATCATTTTCAATCCGACATGGACGCCGCCGAACGAACCCTGGGTCGCGAATCCCGGCGTCGTTGTTCCGGCAGGCAGCAAAGCGAATCCACTCGGGCCGATCAAGGTTCCCATCGGCGCGCCGTCATTGATTCACGGCGGCAAGGCGCTCTCAAAGATCGGCACGTTTGCTTCGCACGGTTGCGTCGGCATGACGAATGAGCAAGTGAAGGACTTCGCGAAGGTTTTGGCCGAGGCTTCCGGAACCGAACTATCAACCGACAAGATGAGCTCGTATTTGAAACGACCGAGCCGCACCCAGGCCTTGAAGCTCGCCCAAATCGTTCCAGTGGAGTTGCGTTACGAAACGATCGTCGTTGAAGACGGTCGTGTACGCATCTATCGCGACGTTTATGGACAAAAGACGAACACGGAAGAGAACCTGCGTGCGGTGCTCGACGCGCACGGAATCAGTTTTGACGGCATAAGCGAGCAAGAGAAGTCGCAAGCGCTCGAAATTCTGAACATTGTTTCTCGCAACCCGAAGAGACAACCGACGCCGGCGCCCATCGTTGCCGCCAATCAGACTGTTGAGGAGAAGCGTGCGGCGGCAGCCGCTCGCAAAGCCGAAGCCGAACGACTTCGGAAGCTTCGAAGTCAAAAGGAATTCGCGATAGAGATCGCCTCACTGATTGGCAAAGGTTATCCGGCCGCAATGAATCTCAATGACGGTAAGCCTATTGTCGCGACTGCGAAATAGCACTTCCGTGACGCGGACTCGACGGAGGTGTTGACTACTGCCTTCTGCTTTTTAATGGCCCTCCACAGGGATTCGAACCCTAAACCAACAGATTATGAAGACGTTTTGCCGGGCATTTAACTCGGCGGACTAAACAGGATATGAAATCTTGTAGATGATCTAGCGACTTTTTATTGACAAGGTTCGCAACCGGGCATATCTTCTCACGCACCGAATTTCGGCAGGCTTTTCGCGCAAATCAGCCTCGTTAAGAAGTTCGGACTGTTTTAACCACAAAGAAAACCTGATGCGCAGTAACTCACTGCGCGCCTTATATCGTTCTAACTAAGAACCAAAGGAGATCCAAATGAAACGAGTTACTTCCCTGAGCGGCTTCGTGTCGCGTTCGTCTCATAAGCGCAGCCAATTTCGTTGGCTGGCATTCTTTCTGATGTTACTCACCGCCACGCTGGTTTTTGTGGTTGGTGCAATGGCTTCCACTTTCATTTTGCAATTTGGCGTCGGCGAGTTGAATACACCTAGAGGAATCGCCGTCGATACAGCAGGTAACGTGTATGTTACTGACGCTAATGGGGCCGGCTCGCAAATTCGAAAATACGACGGTGACGGTGCCTTTATTACCACTATTGGAGCCAACAACGACAATCCGGATGGGTTTATTAACGCTTTCCGCATCACCACAGACACCAGCGGCAATGTCTATGCGACGGATGGAGCCCCGGAAAAGACCAGTAACCTCGTGAAAAAGTTTAATTCGGCTGGGACATTCCAGTTTGCCTTTGGCGGTAGGGGAAGCGGCAATGGCCAGTTCGCGAGTCCAGGCCCCGCCGGCGTAGCCGTTAAGTCGTCAGGCGAAATTTACGTCGCTGATCCCGGCAACAATAGAATTCAAAAGTTCTCATCGACCGGGACATTTATCTCGGTGATCGGATCGAGTGGAACCGGCAACGGCCAGTTCACCAACCCTATAGGCATAGCGATCGATTCCGCCGGCAATCTTTACGTAGCCGACACCGGTAACAATCGAATTCAGAAATTCAGTAACGCCGACGCATTCGTCACAGCGTGGGGAACAAGCGGCACTGGTAACGGTGAGTTCGCGGGACCAAACGGCGTCGCGGTTGATGGTGTTGGAATGGTCTATGTTGCTGACATCGGAAATAATCGCGTGCAACTCTTTTCGAACACGGGCACATTTATCGAAGTGGTCGGAAGCGCCGGCACCGGCGATGGACAATTTACGAACCCACAAGATGTTGCCTCCAACACGGCTGGCACCTTCTTCTACGTTGTAGACGACATCCGCATTCAGAAATTCGGCACGGCCCCGGCGGCGGACCCAACCGCTGATGCCGGGCCCGATCAACTTGTCGAATGTGAAGGCGCGACAACCGAGGTCCACCTTAATGGCTCGGGATCCACCGCCGGCAGCGGAACGATCAACTCCTACTCCTGGGCCGAAGGAGCCACGCCGCTGGGCACCGGTGCGATGCTAACCGTTAACTTGCCAGTGGGTGTTCACACCATCACGCTCACGGTTACGGACACCGGTGGCGGATCTGACACGGACGATGTGGTCATTACTGTGGAGGATACGTTAGATCCGGATATCACGTGTCCGGCTAATGTGGTTGTAAATCTGCCGCCGAATTCGAATGCAACGTCGATGGTGGTCCACTATCCAGCCGTAACTGCGACGGATAGCTGTTCATCCAGTGTCACCGTGAACAGCACGCCCGCCTCAGGCTCAGTGTTCCCGGTCGGCACGACTACCGTCAACGCAACTGCTGATGATGGAGCTGGACATGTGTCCGAATGCAGCTTCACTGTCACTGTGCAGTATAACTTTGCGGGTTTCTTCCAACCGGTTGACAACCTTCCGGCGCTGAACGTAGTTCAGGCAGGAAGGGCCATTCCTGTGAAGTTTAGCTTGAGTGGTGATAAGGGGCTGGGAATCTTTGCTGCCGGTTCACCTTCTTCGGGACCAATCGCATGCAATTCCAGCGATCCGGCAGTGGATTTGGAAGAGACTGTAACTGCAGGCGGTAGCAGTCTTAGTTACGATCCATCAAGCGACCGGTACATCTACGTCTGGAAAACTGATGCAGCTTGGGCGGGTACGTGCCGGCAACTCGTCGTGCAGTTAAACGACGGTAGCATCCATCGCGCGAACTTCAAGTTCAAATAACTTTGAGTCCGCTGATTGGGTTAACGAAGGCCTCGCGGTATTTAGCGAGGCCTTCACTTTTTAGGTGATGGTCGAGAAGCTGGCGTTCCTGTGCCAGGCGGTTCCTGCCGTCTGCCGCCTGCTATTTGGTGCCCCCGCAGGGATTCGAACCCCGAACCAACAGATTATGAGACGGTTTGAGGGGCATCAACAAAGCGAGACGAAATGAGATAACCCAGTATTTACCGAATCCGCAGCCGTCAAAGTAAGTTAGGTAATGCTAGGTAAGAGGACGCCATCGCGCCATAATCGCGCCATCGTGAGGCGTGCAAGGTCTTCAGGTTAGAGACCGTCGCCAGTCTGCTGAAACGGGCACCTGCATCCCAGGCACAATACGCCGAAGTCGCCCTAGAGTAATTCCCGCACGAAGTGAAACGTGTTTCATCGATTGATGTCTGCGTCTATAATGAATCAAGTCCTGAACCCGAGGCCTAAGCGCAAGTAAATGGAAACGTTCGATGGCGCCCCCCAATCTCTTATCTAAAAGCTTGTTCAGAGGATTTGCTCTCGCGCGCCTGCTCGGTTGGGTCGCAATACCGTTATTCATTCTCTTCTATTTGCTGGCAATTGGATGGTTGATGTCTTCCGCGAGGCTTTGGCCCGCAGCGCAACCTTTTGCCGACTTCGCAATCCAGCAACATTCCTTCATAAGAATACTTACAGCCGTCATTAGTGGATTGTGCGCTTTCTTTTTCTCCTGGCCGTGGGAAGCAAGGCGATTGGTTGGACGGTGGGCTGATTATATTGCACTGGGCTTTACTGTCATATTTGTTCAGTACGGATTGAGTTTCATCGACTTCCAGTTGACTGATAAAGTCGGCTGGGGTGCTGTGTCCATCATCCACCAGATAATCACGGCAGTGGTCTACCTCTGCTCTGGCCTCAACAGTTTACTCTTCTTGGCAGCGGCAAGAACCCTTCTTAACAAAGGGAAGGTTGAAGAGATTCAGCCCTCGAAAAGCCACGACAGATCCCCAGCTCTCGAGTATACGGTTTTCAGCGCTCTCGTAGAGTTGCGTTGGGCGGTACCTCGTTGGGCGTGGATATTAGCTTGCTTGGCTCCTCTTGCTATTCTTGATGGAAGACCCGAATTCCTGTGGGCGCGATTCCCGAATGCAATCTTTTCCGCATACTGTCTCACCTTGCTGGGTTACGCTATTGGCATCAACCTTAATGTTCGTCGCCGAGTAGTGCTAGCTGGACTGACTCTCGTAATTGCATTGGCATACGGTGCAGGACAATTAGTCTATGCCGCCAACCCAGTCATTTCTTACGCGAGCACCGATAACAGATCAAGTTCCTTTCCTCTCCCGTGGATAAGAAAAGCAATCGGCAACGAGGTGCGCGAGCGAACCCTCCGCTCGAATGCGAGGACTGGCAGAGATGATACGCCGGAAAACTTTTTGGACAGCGCCATCTATGTGATGCTGTTACCAATTAGATTCGCGCTTTTCTTAACAGCCTTTTCGCTATATTTACTATTTATTGTTTCCATAAATGACTTCCGCCCTGCGCTGAGTGAGGCAATTAGCAGAAGAAAAGACTACCTTTCGGGAGACGGAGTTGTCAGGGCGATAGGGCAAAGCCTCGGAGCAGATGTCGTGTCACTGTTCATAAGGCTGCCCGGATCTCACGAGAGACGTGTTCTACCCCTTATATGGAATCTGAAGCTAAGCGGGGACAGAGGCGACCCATTCCCAATCGAGGATGATCCTCTGTTAGTGCGAGTAATGGAGCAGGAAGGTAAACAGATACTGGTCTCGTCCACGGAAGACGCAATCAGCGGGACATCTCCTTCACTCGATAATTTCGGTCCAAAGGCAAGACTATTGGCCCCTGTCCAATTTCACGGAGGAGTCATCGGAGCGCTGCAGGTTGAGTTCAGCGGATATGGCAAATCCAACTTTACCACCCTACAAAAACTCAGTTTAATGGCCGACCTCATTGCGCCATCGGTTCAGGATTTTCGCGCACTGGCGGCAATCGATCAGGTCGGTGTTCGCTTCGCCCGTTTGCAAATTGATTATCCGAAGGACGGTCTCGAAGAGGCAACGAAGAGAATGGTTGAGGTCATGCATGATGTTCTATCTCCCTTAGCAACAGGGCTGGTCGTTGAAATCGGATTCTTGCCGATTACGTACATCTGTGCAAGTGATGGCCCATATAGGGAGGTGCTCGCAGAGTTCGGAGACCACGTCACGAGTAACGACCAAGTACCGAGTATCGGATTTGACAACGACATCAGGCTGGAAAAGCGACCGATGCTTATCAGGATGGGGGGAACGGACCGAGAGGAGTATTTATCATTAGGTTGGTTGGTCCTAGCCATGCGTGCCGAAAAAGATGAGTTTTCACACCCCACGTTAGCAGCCCATCACTTGAGTCGGGAGGCAACAGCATCCATAACTGCTGATGCATTATTAGCCTCTGCACGAGAATTCTTCGGGGTAATAATAAAAACCCTTGGAGTCGAATTTAACAAAGAAAGTTTATCCCGAGAAGAGTGGTTTGAAGACATAACGGCTGCCGCTCGCAGAGCTGGTCTGTCGTGGGTTGTCGCTACTGATAGCAACAATCAAGACCCTCAAGGTGAACCGGATGCAATTACAATTATCTCTGGTATTAGCGACGAAGAAAAAATAGATTTATTTGAGCAACCATTAAGCGCGGTTGTTGTTGCTGACTCACACGAACATTTGGCGCGTTGCATTATTCGTCTCAATCTCCCCAAGTCAAAACATCGGCTGTGGTTCGGTGTCACTCGGTTCGCGTTCAGCAAAGAGCTCAATTTTGAGTCCCCGTGGAGAAGCTTTTTGCATGACCTGGCTGATGTGGCCGATGTGGCGTTGCATAGTATTCACGAGCGCCAGAAGGCCGAAGCCGAGAAGCTACAAGCCGCCCAGTACCAAGGCGTGATGGCAATAGCGGTGACAACCGGTACGCTGATGCACCAACTGCTCAACATGGTTAGGGACCAACTCTTCGCAACCGAGGCATTGGAGGAGGAGATATACGAAGAGCGGGTAATGCTAACACCAAGATGTTCCAACCTGCTGAGGGCAATGAGAAGATCTGCCGAACTCATGCGAGAGCTGACCGAGGCATTTAAAGGCGTGACGAAAATGGAAGACCGACGGCCCTGTTTCGTTAGGGACGCCGCGGAGCAGGCAATAAGGCTTTTCCATGTTTCCCTCATGCAGCAGAAAATCGAAGTCAGAATAAATATCCCCCCGGAAATTGAAGCCGACGTACCCTTCTACATCGCAGCTTTCACCTTAGCGAACGTAATTGGGAATGCTAAGGATGCCATCCGGACTAACGGAAAGATTGATATTGATGCGGAGGATAGCAAGGAATTTATTCTGTGTCATGTTAGCAATAACGGTCCTGTGATCCCTTCAGAAGTGCAGGATGCGCTGTTCCAGTTCGGTACGTCAGGAAAGCAGGGACACAATGGCTGGGGACTATACTTCGTTGACAAGTCGTTAAGAGAAAATGGTGGCGACATCCGGCTAGCCTATTCAACAGCAGCAGCAACTCGCTTCACTGTCCGGTTGCCGAAACCAAGATAATCTCAGAGGCTCCGTCACCATGCGCAGCAAAACAGTGATGATTATTGAGGATAGCGAAGCTCAGAGACTCGCACTTCAATCTGCGCTTGAGCGTCGACATTTTCGGGTTGCGAGTGCGGGGACCGTTGGCCAGGCAAGGCAAGTGATGAACGACCTGGGAGAAGAAATTGATGTAATAGTCTTAGATATGCGGCTTGAAGACTCCATTGAACCGAATACCACTGGGGTAGACATTTGCATCCAACTGCAGGATCAACACCCTGATTGGTTACCCGAATACTTGATACAGTCTGCTTATGCTGAGGTTAATTACTACAGCCTCGCGTTGCGTCTTGGAGCCGCCGTCTATCTGTCAAAGGAAGAAACCAGCATAAGTGACATTATCCGGCACGTCCGGGCTTCAGCGCTCAAACGGGCGTTGCGGCTTGAGCGACGCTGTGTCGCCGAGAACATCCGTGCTATTTCGAATTCGACGAGAACTCTTTCAACGGCAGTGAGGAAACTATGTCAAGAGACTCTTGCTGACGAACTTGGCGCATGCTTAGATGCGCCATACGCTTTATTGCTTACAGATGAAAGCGGGACGCAGAATTGCCTCACCAATACCGATCTGCCACGTGGATACCAGCCAGCCTACGCGAGGCTCCAAGCGATAACGCACGAAGTTAGAGGTTCTTCCCCAGTCTACGAGGTTTCGGCACAAGATATTCGTCATCTACCGTCGCCAACAACTCCAGCGGAACTAAGACTCTATGAAAGACTCCCGCAAGCGGTTTTTGTTCCACTCGCGAATGTAAGGAACGTTCGATTATCTTTGGGACTTATCCCACCCTTGCCTGATGAGGCAAAATATTCAGACGATTCGGCCAAGCTAGGTGGCATACTGGCCCAGTATGTCCGACCTCCTATTGCGGAGCATTTCGTCCGAATTTTGGCGTACTTTGACGCGCAGAAAAAAGCGGCATTACTCAAAAGCATTTCCCATCTGTGCCTGTTCTTGGGACAAGATCAGAAAGGCATTATCGAGCGAGGAATAACAACCGGCAATCTTCAAGAGGAGAGTAATACGCATCACAAGTTGAATACAATGGCAGATGATCTTTGGGAGGCGGGCAAGATTTTGGCAAGTGTCACCAATGCGGACTCGGATGAGGAACACGTATATTTCGAGATCAAAGAATTAATCGAAAAAGCATTCGTAGACTTGAAGGACAGAATGTATCTAAGCGGTATCAAGTTCACGGTTGAGGGCTCTTTCAGAATCAAGGTCAAGCAGGATGACATGTATGTGGCGGTCATAAGAGTAATGCAATGGCTTGCTCAACGTAGAATAGAGACCCCGTCCGGGGTCGAACCTCAAATCACGGTGCATTGCGTCGAGGCAGATGGCACCTGGCAGATAATATTCGAGGATCGGAGCCACAGACTACCGGAAGATATCCGTGAACAGCTGTTTAGACCGTTTTCAGTCACGGG
Source organism: Pyrinomonadaceae bacterium (assembly GCA_049273695.1). Lineage (GTDB taxonomy): Bacteria > Acidobacteriota > Blastocatellia > Pyrinomonadales > Pyrinomonadaceae > UBA11740. The sequence goes on along the minus strand of JBASRE010000018.1, from coordinate 43,194 downwards.
TGTTCCGCTTGCCGATACGCACTTGCGCGGTCCGAGTTCATACCTACCATTGTACTTGGCGAAAGTCCTTGTTGAGGGAAAGTACGGCGGGTGGCTAGACGACAAGTCACACGACATTGTAGGAAATATAGGTCACAGGCTTGTGATGAGCTTTGCCATATCCGGCAATAGCAGAGAAGAGGGCGGGACCATCTCAGCCGGCTTAAGGTAATACATTCGATGTTCCAAGATAATGTTGGTTTCATTATTTCCGTCATGACTTGGCAGTGGTCATCGAAAACGACCTCAGAACTAGTGCGCGCAACCGTGTAAAGGGCAGAGAAGGAAGCATCGAGAAATCAGGCCCACGGCGAGAGCCGCTCCCTTAATTCCGATTCTCACTAATCAGGAAAGACTTTCCCATGAATTTCAAAGAGACGCGTAAAGACAATTTGTTGGAAAACATCACGCGCCAGTACAAGTTGTTGCAGGATTATGAGACTAGGCGCGACCTCTCGGATCGACCGAAAGAGATTGAGTTAGCCAATAGTGAAATCAAGGTTATCACCAACTCACTTGAGGACTATATCGAGCAGTACGATCGAATTTGCCAGGATGAAGGTGAGCCCCGGCGGCCGGAAGTCACATTAATCTGGAATGCGATTCAGGACATAAAACAAGGACAACAACAGATTCTCAGAAAACAGGATGAAGCTTTGGCGGCCATTGACAGCGTCCGATATGAGATATCGATGAAAATAGAAGCTAGCTACCGGGGCCTGTCCCTTCGGCTGTTGTCCGCCCTCGATGAACAAGAAACTCGAATTGCAGGAATGATTATTGAGGAAATCGATGCCAATCAATTGTCCGAACAGGAAATATCGGCAGCTCTGAACGCCATACAGGCGGGTTACGAGGAACTGCGGGCTAAGTCTTTGACATTAGCGGGTCCCATAACCGTTGAGGAAGAGGTAAGAGAGCTTCCGCAAATATGGAATTCTCCAGATGTCAACGCTGGAGGGAAATTGAAGCTTTCTATCCCACTAATTCCGGCGATACTTTCATACGAAACAGAATTGAGTTTCAGCGTGAAGCAGACTCTAAGTACACTCTGGGGTCGATATTTTAAGGGTAAGCAAGTGCTAATTTAGAGGTTTGCTAACTGAAGTTTCTCCTCGAGCCAGTTGGTAGGGGAACTACGCCATCAGTAGAGACCCCATCCTAGCGAAATGTGTTGTACTTAAGACTCTCTAGGTAAGCATAGATGTCCTTACGCGATATACAACTTAAACAAAAGCAGTTGCTCGAACACGCTATCGAGATGCGGCTTGACCTACTTCATCATACAGAGCAAAGGCGGGATGTGACCTCAAGCCCGATTGAGGTAGAGAGGTATAAGCTTGAGATCGCGGAATTGAAGGCATCCATAGAGCAATACAAGGTGGAGCTCCAAGGACTGGAAGAGGAGATCAAGACAGAATCGAAGGCTGGCAAGTCTACCTCGATGCGGATAGAGAGTTATCGGGTCAGTCTGAAGGACTCTCTAACAGAAGAACAGCTTAACTTTGAATTCCAGAGAGAAGTCAAAGAGCTACTCGAATTGATGGAGTACGAACTCGAAGATGAAGCCATCTCGGGGACCGCGCCTTCGACTCCACTCACTTTCGTTGCAAAGCAGGAGGGGGATTTTAAAACTCTTAAGACTCTCTTTCACTGTATGTACGGAATCGTGGACGAAAATGCGGTGATTGGCTTTAGCAGTATCTATGCACTCAACCAAAAGAACATTGGATTGAATTTCGCCGTCATTATTACCAATACATACGTTGCCCCAAGTGCCAGAGCATTAGCACAACAGCATCAAATACAATTACTTTCGTTTGAAGATTTGCTGAACACCGTCGTCAGGCTGGACAAATATCTGAAAATAAGATGTCGCGATTACGAGCAAAATAACAACCTCTTCCATACGTACGTCGAGGTCAAGTACCTGAGACGAGGTAAGGGTCGATTCAAGGATCAACAAGCGTCCACTGAGGAATTCCTGGTTACGGAGGCAGTTGATGGAAACGGGTTTGAAGCAAAAGGGGATTTGACGCCTTATGTGGATGCTTGGCTGCTCAAGGATGGCAATTCTCAAATCTGTCTATTAGGAGAATACGGCACGGGTAAGACCTCTTTCGCAACGCAGTACTTCTACAAACGAGCCTTAGCTTACATGGAGAACCCGCTCAAGAACCGGATCCCAATGTTGGTTACGCTCAATCGTTATCACAAGTCAGCTGATATCGAACAACTGATGACCGGTTTTCTGGTCAACGAGTGCGGAGTTCGTCGAGACTTTAATACTTTTCTTAAATTGGCCTCGCGCGGGAAGTTACTGATTATTCTTGATGGTTTTGATGAAATGGCGAAGCAGGTAGACATGAATGTTCGCCGGCACAACTTTAAAGAAATCTCCAGACTCGTGGTCGGGCGCAACAAAGTGATTCTGTCGGGGCGTCCCAACTACTTTCTTACTCAGGCAGAAATAAATGAAATCTTTAGCCAAGAGACTGACAGCTTGGATCTCTATAAAGCAGCAATCAATAAAGCTACTGCCAGTAATAACCCTAGGTATGAAATCCTCGCTACCACCCTATTTGACAGATGGCAGATCGAGGAGTTTCTCAAGAGGCAGAGCGCCTATCTGAAGGAACAGGGCATTATTGATTGGCGAGACTTGCGACAGACCATTTACGACACGTACAACTTGGAAGAGTTAGCGCGCACGCCAGTCTTATTGGAAATAATCATCAAGACTATTTCTGAGATTCGCGGGAAAGTTACTCACATCAATGCCGCCAAGCTCTATCAGATTTACACAGACTTCTGGATGGATCGTGAGTATGACGACAAGGGTGATGTGCGTTGGCTAATAACCAGAAGCGAGAAAGAGCTATTCGTGTCAGAACTCGCGTGGACGATGCTGATGATCGACAATCTCCACCCGGAGATTCACTTCAGCCAGTTATCTGAACGGGTGCGAAGTTATTTCAACCTAGAGAAGGCATCAGAGATCGAATATTTTTCCAGTGACATCCGGTTCTGTTCATATCTCGTACACTCAGCATCCGATGGAAATTACAAGTTCATCCACAAGTCGTTCATGGAGTACTTTTCAGCACGCTATATTTATCAGGCTTTGTTCGTGGACGGGAACGTCTCAAGGATCATTACCGACCGGCCAATTACGGATGAGGTGTTTTTCTTTTTGAGCCAGATGGTGGGCCTTGGTGAGATCGATTTGATGAGGAAGTTCAGTAAGGATGAAGAAGACAGGACGAACAAGGAGTTCGTAATCGACCTAGCCACTCGTGTTTTGCAACAGAGCGTGAAGTTTTACGAGCACAGAGGCTCTCTCCGTGCTGTTGAGGAGTGGACGAATAGACTGATGGATTACAGCGAAGAGGTCGACTCGGATAAAGGCAGGCTTTGGGGATTGATTACTCTAGGTAAGCTTAGGGCACAACTCGGCCAGTATGAAAAGGCGAATGACTGTTACAGCAGGGCCCTAAACATTTCAAGGCAACTGGGGGACAGGTCAAGCGAGAGTCAAACATTAAGCCAAATCGGCGCGGTCCATCAAAACCGTGGGGAATACAGCGAAGCCTTGGCGTGCTACACGGAAGCTATAAGGACATTTCAAGAAATCGGCGATAGGGCGAGCACGGCCCAAGTTTTGGCAAGTGTTGGCGCAGTACACCAACATCGCGGCGAATACAGTGAAGCCTTACGATGTTACACCGAAGCTTTAACGACCTTCGAAGACGTTGCGGATAGGACGAGCACTGGGCAAGCGCTCGCGAAGATCGGCACTCTCCATCGGAATCTCGGCGAATATGATTCCTCGCTGGAGTGTTACCAACGAGCTTTGGCCATTTTTAGGGAACTGGGAGACAGACGCAGTGAGAGCCAAGCCATAGCTCAGCTAGGGCACATGTATCGTGAGACCGGGCGATATGAAGAAGCAGAAGGTTTTTTCAAGGAAGAACTGAATATTGCGGAGGAACTCGAAGACCAGCAAGGAATAAGTCGGGCTCTTTCTAACATGGGATACCTTTGCAGGATGACTAATCGCTACTCCGATGCCGAAGAGTGGTATCAAAGAGCATTGACTGTTTCGGAGCACTTGGGCGACAAGCAGGGGGTGAGCAGCGCATTGTACGCCATCGGAACGCTATACCAACACATGAAGCGCTTTGAAGAAGCTGAATCCTGTTACCAAAAATCAATATCTATCCTGGAAGGACTACGGGATATGAGCAGTCTAGGTCGTAGTTTTTACCAACTAGCCAACGTTTACGTCGAGCTAGATAAGCTCCGCGATTCGAGAAAGTATTATGAAAAGGCTTTAGAACTTTTTGCCGAACTGGGTGACAAGAGAAGCACCAGTTCGGTTATTCACCAACTGGGGGTGGTATCGCAAAATAATGGGAACCTAGACGAAGCCGAGCGATTCTACAGAGAATCACTTCATATCAGAGAGCAAATTAACGATGCTGTGGGCATCCAAGAATTGTCAGAGTCCTTAGGAGGTCTAGCAGAGGCGCGTCAGAATTTTGATGAAGCTAAGCTGCTGTATCTATCCGCCCTCGAAAATGCTGAAAGGGCTGGCAATCGCGGGAGAGCGTCTGATCTGCAGGCAAGGCTGGGCAGATTAGCCACGAAAGCTGGAGACGAACAAGAGGCCTTTGACCATTATTCGGCACACATCAGACTCGCACGTGAAATGAACCTGCCTATTCATCCAGATATCGCCGGCGAGTTCGAACAGTTACGATCTTTAAGGCGACGCAACCCATTCGTTATTAGCATGCCTGTTCAAAGTGAGAGTCTATTTAGCGGTCGCTCAGAGCAGTTAGGCACGCTCGAACAATGCGTCTATCAGCATCATCATGTGATGTTAGTGGGCGAGCGCAGAATGGGAAAGACCAGCCTCCTTAATCGATTCATTCAAAGGTTGACGTCGCCTTTTATTCCTATTTTTATCGACCTGCAAGCATTCCCGATGCAAGCGGAGGGAATTCTAGGCGGGGTTCTTAGGAAAACGATAAATGAATTGGTAAGCCGAGATTTGCTTTCCTCAAAACAGTGGGAACAATTTTCAATTTCTTACGCCCGTGATTTTATTGACGCCCTAAGCTCCATCGTAGATGAGGCAAAGGGTAAGCTAAAAGACGTAAAGATCGTGCTTGTGCTCGACGAGGCAAATCTCCTTTTCGCCAAGGATGGTCAGGTGGCAAGGGTGCTTCGATCAGCGCTGATGTTGAATCAGGATGTAGTCGCGATAATGGCCGGGACAAGTCGGCTTCTGCGGTTATCAGCTGACGGTCCGTATTCGCCCCTTCAAAACATTTTCCGAGTTATCATTTTGCCTCCTTTCAGCAGGGAGGAGACCGAGTCTCTAGTTAAACAGATGTCATGGCAGGTTGGAGTACGATACAGCTCGGCCGCCTTGCACCGCGTGTATGAATTGTCTGGAGGCATGCCTTTTTATGCTCAAATCATTGGTTCTGAAATAGTCGAATTCGCCGGACGCGAGTCGAGAGACGAGATTACCGTAGAAGATGTGAATAAGATCGTTTCTAAGGTTCTAAATAGTTTCTCGCTGGGCTTTGAGAACATCTGGAAAGAACTGAATGAACAGGAGAGGGCTACCATCACTGCAGTGATCAATGAGCGCCCTCAACAAGCGGTTAACAAAAAAGCCATTCATGACTTGCAAGCCCGACAGTTGATAGTCGATGACAATGGTAAGTATAGACCTTTGTCAGGACTATTCGAGGAATGGCTCAAGACACATAATTAATGTCAACATTTCAAAGCTCCCTCAAGCTTCAAGCAGGACTTCGGGATGCTTCTTGGCGATCGTCAGCAGCTTGAGCGCGGCGTCACCAGGTTCCCTTGATCCTTGCTCCCAAGCCTGGACGGTCTTGGGCTGATGTTCAGCATCATTGCAAACACCGCCTGGGAGCAATTGAGCCTTAGTCGTATTCCGGCAATGTCTTTAGGTGACATTGCCTTCTGCGGGCGCGGAGCTAGGATTCGAGTTACCTTTAAGTCGCGGCGCTCCCCGCGCTCAAAAAGCAAGCGCACCTTCCATGGCTTCCTTGAGATCGGCAAACGCCTCGTCACTCATGTAGTTTGTCTTGTTCGTCTGAACTTTCCGAGTTCTTGCTGCTTTCATAGCCCTCAACGTTCCTTCCTAATCTCTTGGCTTAGCGCCCCGATGATCCTCTTTTGCTCGGGCGACAAGTCAGCTTGCTCGCCTTTACTGAACAGGTGAAGCAAATGAATTCTTCCGGCGTGTTCAAGATAGAGATACAGATATCGATAACTGCCACTCTTTCCACGGGCCGAGGCTGCATCAGCAACCCTCGCTTTCCGAACGCCATGCGTTCCCTTCACGATCGCACCACGCTCCGGATTCTGCGAGTTGTGGTTACTCTCGTCTTACCAAAGTGCGAGATTCTTAGGCACTCACAACCTTGCTTGGGCTGCACCGCGCTTCTGCCGCATGCTTCGCGCTCGCGCCGCTTTCGGCCTCTTGGCCCTACCCTTAGTTTTGAATCTCTCAAGCGCGCTTTCGAGCAATTCTCGCGGCTCGTCCCGTGGCTTCAAGTCGCCTGACAAGTATATCTCGTATAACTCTTGCGCGAGTCTGTGTTCTTCGGTGTAGGGCCACACCATTCTGATTCCGTCTTGTAGTGTGCTGATGACTCTCAGGCTACCTTCCGGCCCGCTCGCGATCGCTTTCTTGAGGCTGAACAGTAGATGAGCGAGACAGTCAGCCGCGCCAGGGTCATTGCAGAACGCGGGGTCGAGAATGATCTCCCAGGTCTCTTGATCTGCAAGTGGGCTTCTGCAATTACAAGGAATGTCATTTGGCTCAGCCATATTTCCTCCCGGCCGGTTAGTCCACGTTATATAATGCCGCTTGTTACACTCGTACAATCACAACCACTTGTCTTAAGACAAGTCATTATACGCAGTAATAACCTCTTGTCAATAGACAAGCGGTTGATAATTGCTTTTGGCTCGACAAGAGGTTTGTCCCTATAATCCAGGCGTGGCGAAGGCTAACCATGACTACATCTCAACCCCCGAAGCCGCTAAGATTCTGGGCGTCAGCCGGCAGCGCGTCTTGCAGTTGATCCACCAGAAGCGATTGAAGGCAACAAAAGTTGCCAGCGTCTACCTAATTAAGAAATCAGACCTGACAAATATTGAGGCTAGGAAACCGGGTCGTCCGCTAAAGGGTAAGAAAAAGCGATAATAGGCAAAAGAGCGTGACAATGGCGACATTGACGCCAGCGGTCAACGTTGAGAGTTCAATGACAGGAATCCATCCACCATCGGTAATCGGGATCAGCAAGAGGCGGTCGGTAGCGCGCGCGCGTTTCAATTTTCAACAGGGCAACTCTAATTCTCTCGGGCGACAGTTCTCTTGCATCCTCCCATTTGCGTAACAACTGGGGGGTTGAGATCAAACGTCGGGGATGTCCAACTTCCTTCAGAAATAGCTTTCGCGCCTTTTGTTCATCGGTAACCAAATCAAGATCTCTAGCCAACGCAATCGCTAAACTCATCGCCTCCCCGTCGTCTAAGACGGCGGCGAAATCAACGTAGAGCAACTCTTCTTCCTGGTTCTCAATTTCGCATATTTCTAGTGTTCGGTTATCTATGAGCGGGCTAAGATCAATTAGCTCCTTTGGATTTTGAGGATCAGGCGTTCGAAGGTAGATGCTTTCATTCTTGACCACAGTACAAATTAGCGACGGCCTGTCAGAGACTCTCAAGATCGCTTCGAGTTCGTCAGTAGCGAGAAGGTTAATTAGTACGCACGCGTCGATGATTTGTGCTCGGGAGGTCACTTAACCATTTACCTTCCAGCCAGCGGCTGGGCAAGATCCAATTCAAACGGTTCATAGCCACTTTCAACGGCCGTATTGAATTGATTACTTACCCGCTCAACCAACTCTCGGCTGGAGACGCGATCCAAACGCAGGAGCTTGCTTAGTTGCCCCTCGCTTATCAGGCCTTTCGAATATGCCATGACTGCTAGATTCGAGTATCGCTTCGGAAGTAGTTCTTCTTCCTCACCGACAGCGTCAATTCCTAACAACTGTTGCGCTCGCCGTGGTTTAAATCCCTCTGCTTTGAGCTTGTCCCAGGTACCTATCGGGAGTCTTCGCAGCTTCTCCAAACGAATTACGAGCGCTTGTATTGAAACTTGATAAAGATCAGCCAAGCTACATATTTGCGCGAGCGTGACGCTTTTGCCTGGACTAACCCGCTGCATTTCAGTAAAGCGCCGGTTTAGACCAGTAGCCGGCATCAGAAAATTCTCCGAGAAAGCATCGGCGAGACGCTCGACATTCGAATGCCTCTTGTTCGGAGCCAGGAAAGTTATCTCAGCCTGAAAGCGATTTGTAAGAAAATGACCGTATTCATGAGCAAGGGACCAGTTACGTCGATCCCGCGGGTGATTTGCATTAATACCGAAGCAAGCGCCAAGCACATCGTTATAGGCGAAAACGCCTGAAACCTTCGAAGCCATCGGAAAGAAAAAAACCCTCAAACCGACGTCGTTCTCCAGCCTATCGCGTAGGTTCGATATCGGGCCATCACCTATGCCTAATCGATTTCGTTCGGCAGTAGCAATCTCTTCCGCTGTCTGTTCCGGAGAAGGGCCGGCTGTTTCATAGGGTGTTGGATAGGCCTTCCCTAACGGTAATTCGCATAGCCGTTCCAATTCCACATAATCCTCAGACAAACTCTCAAGCTCCAAAGCGGTTCGTTCTAGCTCCGATTCCTTTGTGAGGTATTCTCTCCAACTTGAGCGAAACTGAGGCACAAATCCGGCACTGATAACAGGTCTACTTATGAACTCGGAAACAGAGCGCCCGAATAGGGATGCTAATTGGATCAGTTCGTGGGGGGTGATTCGCCTTTCCCCTTTTTCAATGGCAACCAAAGTCGTTCGGGCCATTTCCATTTCGTCTGCTACCGCTTGCTGAGTTAGGCCCCGCGCCTTGCGTGCTTCCTGAATGCGGGAACCCAACACCTTAGGATCGATATGTTGAAGTACGTGCTTATGCATGGTTACTTCTCCTCCGAAGGTATTTCATGCTGCCCGCTTTTGGAGACGAAGGGAATTGCGTGCCGAGAAATTTGCCCACTCCGAAACATAGCGCCGGTAAAGCCCTAATATGAACTGCTGGAGTTTCGTCTCGGCAATCTCATCATGCACGGAAATTTCAGAGACGATATGTTGAAGCTCGGGAAATTCCGTTACTAGCCGACTCCACTTTGAACCTGGTCCAAGCAGACGACACAACTTCTGGAACTGCCATTCCATCGCCTGAAGAGGTCGCAACTGTTTGCTCGTGGCGGTAGTTCCTTGCGACACCAGAAGATCCAAGATGTATTGATTGGATGGGTCGAACTCTGAAAGGTCTGCATTTTCAAGAGAGAGTCGACGAAGCAGGCAAGAAGTACATGAGCCACACTGCGGCTTGTTTCGGTGCCGGACGGGGAATCCGTCGCAGGAGAAAGTTCTAGGGATATTTGATGCTAGATCATGAACAGCAACGTGGCGACACATTTCACCTTTGGTCTTAAACAAGAATGGGTTATTGAAACTGATCGATTTTCCAGTTAACGTCTTCACAAAGTCAGCCATACGCAGAAGCGTAAGTGGGTGAACACCTCTGGAATTCGCCGTTCCAATTTGTGAGGAGTCGTATGGAAGATTGATCGCGCCGATGCCATTCTCAAAGATGCGAACCTCATCCGAACCTGCTGCGAGTGCGGTCACCGCGCCGAGAGTCAAAAACAGGAAGCCTCGAGTGCGTTGGGAGTTTTCCTTGGATCGCTCCAGTGAGAGGCCATTCCAATTAAAACCAAAGGGCACTATTACGTGGCACAACTCTCGGGCTACGTGTCTGCTAATTGCTTTGACCTGTTCCCTCTGAGCGAACTTCTGCCGCGAGTTTGTAACTCCGGACACGAAGACAAAGGAGTGGTCGCTAAGGTCAGTCACTTGTTGTACTGCGCCGCAGAACGAGTCTAACCCGCCGCTGAACAGCGCTATGCTAAGCGGCTTCGAGAAGCGAGTGCGAAATAGATGTCCCTGCTTTTCTGCAACGCGACCAGGAGTCTTGCGTCTCACAAACTGGATTCGCCAATCGTCGTCTGATAACAAATTGAGGAGACTCACAAGCCGTCGTTGAACATTTGGTTGATTCCACACGTTGAGACGACGCACAGAAATCTTGAGATTCAGAACACGAGACCATTGTTCCAAGCTGGAGCCGTGGGGTTGCGGTCTCCGGGAAAGGCGGTCGGCCAAGTAACAGGCAAGGGCGATATCGATCCAATCGGAAAGCAGCGGAGCAAGCTTGCGCCCAAAGGAATCAGCGATCGTTTCATCGTTGATGTAGTACTCCGTACCCATCTGCAAAACGTCGTTGTCGACTCTTACTCCCGGTGGGACTTTGCGCAAGACAGTCGGATCGGTAAAGTCATACGTATAATCACCCAAGCGAAATGGTAGTAAGTCTTGGCTCACGTTCTGTCTCCTCTATACCAAAGGCTGGTCCAGTTCTTCTCGAGTCATTCTTCTTTGTGGAGTAGTACGCTTCGGCGCTCGGACCACGGTTCTTCCCTTTTCAAGGATCGGCCGGAGCATATCTCTTGAACCGTCTGCGATACTGTCCAGAAGTTTTCTCTCCCAAGCGTATTGCTCTTCAGCAGATCGCGCGTTTTCGGCTGCTATGCCGTCACGGACCTTTGCAAGAAAGCCATGACGAATAACTCTCTCAACAAGTGCTTCGGAGAATCGATCCTGAACCTGTCGCAATGTCATTGAATCGCAGTCAGACTCCAGCTGTAGATAGACGCTTTGTACTACCTTCGCTTCGATTTCATTGGCGACGAAGTTTTCATTAGATCCTGGCTGGCTATAGCCCGCTAGGAGGGATCTATATGGATCTTTGCCCTCCATCTTGGACGACGATGAAGCTTTTAAGACTGACTTGTTCTGGAGCGCAATGTAAATGGCATGGAGCGCTTTCTGGAGGTTTGGGAAAGGTAAAGGACCTCGCATTGCCGCAGCGACAGCGGTCATAAGTTCCTTACCAATGAGTTCAAACGAGGCATTCCCGCAACCCAGTCGGTATGCCTTTCTCCAACCCGGCCCGCGAAGCCTTCTTTCGAATCGATCACCGTCCGGCACGCTTATTTACCTCCGAGACGCTAGAGATTGCCATACTGAGTTGACAATGTCAAGAATATAAGCCCAACGGACGATGAAATGTCAGGCTGTTCTCATGAGAACGGTTTGTGGATCGTAAGTATCGTGATGGTACTGTTGTAGTGGGGCAACAGAATCGAGTCTTCCCAGATCCTTGCGTTAGAGGGCAAGTTCTCTGCTTCAAGCCATGCGTCAGCCGGTACAGCGCCAAAGGGTTCATCGATCGGCCTTCCCGAGAAAAGCTGCGCAGCATAAGAGTCATCGCTCAACTTCTGATTGACCCTTATGAAGTAGTGAAAGTTCTCGTTACGGCGAAACCATTTGATTGAGCCCGCGACGCTAAACGCGACAGCGCATCGTTCGATCGTTACGTCAACACACTTCAGAGTGGCTGCTGTGAGTGAAGCTTCGAATTCGGAACTAACCTTCTGTGCGAGGTTTATTGTTAAATCGGTTTTCTTAACGAACGGCTCTACTTCTCGATAAGGCAGTAGCAGCTCAGCGGCAAACTGATTCGCCGCAAGCTCCTGCTCGGGCATGTTCTTGCGCCATGATTCCACTTCTTCTGACAAGCAGATACAGTCCGTTGTTCCGTGGCCTGGAAGAACGAAGTGACCCACTTCGTGACAAAAAGTAAACCGCTTGCGACCATCCTCGCGGATACCCCGCTTAATCGCCACTACTCCTTTTAACCTCTGAGGAACGCGGATCAGAGCTCCCTCAAACGTATCCGAATCCACTTCCTTAACTTTCAAACCGAGCAATGCCGCAAAAGAATTAATGTCTCCAATTCGACGAAGTTTAAGTTGAGAGAGCAAGGAACGAGCGTAGACTTCAGGATTTGATGGTAGATTGAACAATCAGTCCTCTATTTCAGCTTCCAATTCACTCAGAATTCTTCGATCGTTTTCAGACAGTCCCCCAGCTTTCTTACTACGAAAGTTGTATATCGGTTGGGCGTGAGAACTGGGCATGGAGGTTGGATTAAAGATCTCAGCGACCCATTCGTCCGCACCAACTGGCTTAGGAGCTTTCTCTTTTTGGTAATCACGAATGTTATTCAGCATCGCCACTAACATTTCAGGAATGACGCCAGTTTCATCTCGGGTTTTCTTAATTCTCTCTTGGACGTGAGTCTTTAGGTTTTCTACGAGTTGTTCACGGGACACGCCGTGAGTCCGCATTATCTCGGCAGCATTGTTTTCGCTAATGTCCTCGTCGGGACCGAACACTGCATCAAATAGTTCATCCTTGGCAGTTTTCGGCGGAAGATTTTTATCCGACTTGAAATTTGACATAGCTCCCTAAGTTTCAAAGCACGGCTCGCTATCTATCGATGCCGTGTATAGTTGTACCTCAATACCTCCCAACGGTCCGTCACTTCTTGTGAAGTGATCTTTTGCGAAGAGCTCGTAAGCCATTCTGCGATTTCACTTGGTTTGCGACATTGGCAGTAAATAACCGCGTCGATGACATCTTTTAGCTCTTGGCGGCCTTCAGCATAAGGATAGAACGTTTCTGCCAAAATCTTCGCGTCAACGTCCGCTAAACCGATCACTGGCTTTGTCAGAAGCCTATTTAGTGCCTGATCGAAAGCTGGCAAATCGTCGATAATGCTAAGTCCGTTCTCGTCAGTAGTCGGCACAACCAAGTCCGCTCTTTGATGGCCGGCGCTGCGAACAAGATCGATAAAGTTGTTGTACATTATCCGATAGGCCATCGGAAACGGGTCCTCGTCTAGATGCTTCGGCTTCCATTTTCCCTTTCGACACCATTCAAAAAACTCTATAGCGGCCCCGTTGACTAAGACTTCGACAGAAACATCCGTTCCAGGCACGCTTTGCTCTGGATCAAATCCCGATTGACGGAACATCTTCTTCGCCACGGGCATTAACCGCACGAGGAGGAGCTCCCAATCAATCTGAGGAGATCGGGATGAAGTCATGGGCAATATCGCTCCACATATAAAAGCGAAATGCCAAACGAAAACTTACTAAACTTTTCAGAAAAAAGTTTTTCGTAAGTTTTGAGGCCCCGACTCGCTTTCATATTTGAGGGCGGGAAAACGATAGACCTATCGCAAAAAAATCGCGCCTGAGAGATTAATACTGCAAAAACGTTCGATCACAAAGGAGATTGCGCCAATGCAACCAGAAACCAAAGAACACCCTGAGAAAGAGCAACCGCAGACAGGCCCTAACGTTACCGTTACGGTCGACACAAAACCAAAAGTTGTTCATCGCGGAAGCTGGATAGTTGCCGAATTTAAGAAGGCTGTAGAAGTCGACGAAAGTCGCGAGCTGGACGAGGTCATCAATGGCGAGTTTAAGCCACTGGCCGACAAAGATCGGATCACGATCAAGGGCGGGGAGGTGTTCGTTAGCCACGTTCCACAAGGAGGTTCGTCATAAGGTGATCCCGGAAGATGCCATGAGCGAACTTCGCGCCATTTGTGCTGGCGCGCAGGAAATGGTCGAAGCTGCATTTACCTACGTGTTTCTGCCGAAGCTGAAACTCTCGTGTGGGCCAGCAACTCTCGATGGCTTGCTTTGCATTCAGCAGCACTCGGGCTACGCAACTCGACTGTTCTTGTCGGCCCAGGTGCCAGGGAAGGGTAGCAATTGGTCCGCGCATCAAATACTCGGCAAAACTTGGTACACATGGTCTTGGAAAGACGTTCCGGCGAGTTTGAGACCCGCTGAAATCTTGTTAGGACATCTTGACGCGCTTCGATGAAGATCAACTTAAGAATGAGTCGCAAGCTATTGTTCGAGATTCGTCATGATCTGGCACGGCCACATCCCTTCGCGTTCGAACGGGTGGGGTTCCTCGCGTGTAAAGTGGCTGAGACAAAGCCTCGGACCGTCATTGTGTTTCCCTACCGCTATCTAGAACTTGAGGACGAGGATTATCTGAACGACGTGGGCGTCGGCGCGATGATGGGACCTGCGGCAATCAGAAAGGCGCTCCAGTTCGCATACAACAATAATGTTGCCATGTTCCACGCGCATATACATGACCATTACGGACCGCCTTGGTTTAGCGACATTGATCTCCGCGAAACCAATAACTTCATTCCGGATTTTTGGCACGTAAGACCTTCATTTCCTCACGGAGCATTGGTACTTAGCCGTGACTCATTATCCGGCCTGTGTTGGATGCCGGGTCGAAAAAAGCCGCTTCGAATTTCTGGTTTCAATATCGTTGGATTTCCAATGACGTTCATTCGAGAGTAATCATGACTGATTGGCTATTGCGACAGAGTTTCCTTGGCGCGAACAGCGACGAAATTTTTTCCCATTGCCGCGTAGCCGTCATTGGCTTGGGTGGAGGTGGTTCGCACATCGTGCAACAACTCGCCCACTTGGGTGTCGGCAACTTAGTTCTCTTTGATCCCGATCACGTAGAAGAAACGAATTTGAATCGACTGGTGGGAGCAACGAAAAACGACGTCGCGAGGGCAACGCCGAAGACCACGGTTTCGCGACGACTCATTAAGGGCATCAACCCGAACGCTCAGGTAATCCGTGTTCCCAAAGAATGGCAGGAGGAAGGTCGTTTGGTCGCAGGTTGCGATGTAGTTTTTGGTTGTGTTGATACCTATACCGCCCGCGAAGAAATTGAGCGAGTATGCCGCCGATTCATGATTCCCTTCATTGATATTGGAATGGACGTTACCGAACTACCGGACGGCTTTTTAATCTCTGGTCAGATGATCCTATCAATGCCAAATGATCTATGTATGCGCTGCCTTGGGTTCCTCAATGAAGAACTCCTCGCTCAAGAGGCCGCGCGGTATGGAGCGGCGGGAGGTCGACCTCAGGTGATTTGGCCGAACGGTATTCTCGCGTCAGCAGCTGTGGGGACTTTTGTCCAGCTTGTGACGCCATGGCGCAAGGATATGAAGCCAGCCACTTATTTGGAGTATGACGGGAACGCCCAAACTCTCTTGCCGAGCAATCGGCTGCGACATTTAGTCGGAAGACAATGTCCGCACTTCCCGCTCGCTGATTTGGGTGATCCATTCTGGAAGTAGATTTCTTCTCCGCATTTGTCGCTTGTGCAAACGAATCGGCCGGTCGTCCGATAACGGCGCATTATGTCCTGGTCAGACAAGCGACGCGCCACCTGAAACGCGGTGTCACGCTGCCCGCGCCGGTACATAATGAACGTTATCGTACGCCCGGCCTCAGGTCGAAGCGATGCTCTCCACGCCTCGCATCGCGAAACAGGAAAGTGCGAATTAAGGCTCTCTAGCGACCAGTCGTGGTTGCGCGCGCTCACGCGCACCCGTCGATGTTTAGCGAGTTCGTTCAAGCGGAGGTACGTTCTCAGAGTCGGGTGACGGAACGATAGACGGCGACCTACTGCGACAAGTGTGCGCGTAGGGTGAGGAGTTCAAAATGAACGATGCGGAAATCGTTGAGCGCGAGAGTGTATGCGGAAAATGAAGTGTACACTTTGAGAGTACTGAGCAGACAGGATAGAGATGCGTTTAACGCGACGCCGATTGAGTCAACTTGCAGATTCTTAACACGTTACACTTTTAAGGTTCGTACTTTTTCTGAGTACACTTCGTACACTTTCTCGCAACCCACTCGCAGTCAGTAATTTGTATGTTACTGATTCCGCGTTTAACGCGAGTCGACGCTTGCTCGCGGTAGTCGCGAGTACACCTTCGTAGTCGACGAAACCGTGTTCTGAATATGGACAAGCCGACGGTCCTAACCTGCGTCACGTAATCGTTCAGTGCGAGCTGTAGATCGATCTTAGCAATGAAGATTAATGAGCGGACAGGATAAGGACCAGTTTTTGGAGGTGCCGATCAGGTTAAGTTGATGAATCCAGGAACATTAGACATTTAAGAATGCTAACCTTTTTGCTTAGCAATGCTAACCTTTCTCTTAACCAATTCTAATTCAGTAGTTTAGTGCTTAATCTAGTTGTCGATTTCTTCGACGCTCGCGGATCATTGCTAACCTTGGAAGATGCACGCTAAGAGGTTAGGAATCGGTTCTCTGAAATGTCAGATTGAATGATTCGCCCATGGCTGATCAAGCGAGGTGGCAACCGATTCGAAGGTACGGAATCTGTTAGATGAGAACTCGATTCCGCCACTTGCAACCTCCGTCTTCTTCGAACTCAACGAGCGAATCGCCACTCTGTCTTCACCGCTCCAATGGCTCAAGAGCCAATTCACAAAGCGCTGGCTCATCGGTTGCTAGTATGAGAGTGATTGCTAACCCTTGCCTTCGAACTTAGGCCAAATTTATGACGGTCCGAATCAGCTCGAATGTGACAAAACGGCGAATTCGTGTTTCCCATAGGAACACCTTTTTCGCGATCGATTTTGAACAACCGCGATTTCATTCGGTTTTTCAATCCCGATGATCCCACGCCCTCGCGATCAGTAAGTGGCACGTCCGTTGAAATGGTCGAGCAATACTATGCTCGACAAATATTCTGACCTGAAACAAAAATTGAATCAGTTGTTCGATCGCAGCACGCTTGATGCGATTGCTTTGGTTCTTTCCGAAGCTGAACCCGAGAAGAGTTCGCCAGAACCGGTGCTCGACTGGATGACCGCAAGTCAACTCGCTCGTTACTGGCAGCTAGTAAATGCTAACGGCGAACCCACGACAGCCGGAATCTTGAAGTGGGCCCGCCGGCCAGAAGATGAGCATCCATTGCCGCATGCGTACATGGGTGACCTGCTTCGCTTTCACCGAGAGGACGTTGATGTGTGGGCGCGTGAAGAAGCCGATCGGCGACGAGTTCAGAACGAACAACGGCGTCTCAGGATCGCGTAACGAAAAATCATCGACACGAGACCCCTCTGGATTTAGAATCGAGCCACTTTGACGGCTGGGATTCCTTTTCCAGAAGGGAGAACAGCCGAATGGCAATTTACAAACGATACAAAGGAAGGAGACTCAAGCGCTCAGACCGCGATTGGGACAAAGCGACCTGGTGGATCGAATTCAGTCTGCAAGGTCAATACATCCACCAATCGGTTCCCGGCGCGCGCACTCTGGCTCAGGCTCAGCGAGCCGACAGCCAAATCAGAGAAGCGATCTATGAACGGAGATACGATCCGGGAAAGAAACTCTTCTCTGAATTTGTCGATGAAATATTCTTACCATGGTCCACGGCGAACAAGCGCAGTTACCGCGAGGATGACCAGCGCTCTGTTACGCTCAAGGCTTTCTTTGGTGAGAAGCATCTGCGGGACATCAAGCCAATGATGATTGAGAAATTCAAACGGGAGCGGTTGGCAACACCAACCAAGCACGACAAGGAGGACCGGCCCAGGCCGCGCACTCCGGCGAGTGTCAACCGCGATCTCGCTTGTCTCTCGAAGATCCTCTCAATGGCTTTTGACAATGAACTGATCGACTCGAATCCGATGCGGCGAGTACGTTTGCTGAAAGAGAGTCCGAGTCGCGAGCGGTTCATCACTGCAGAAGAAGAGAAGAAATTGTTCGCGCAACTTACTGGCAGACGAGATCACATTCGCTCCGTAGTAACCATCGCTCTTAACACGGGCATGCGACGCGGAGAGATACTCGGTTTGCAGTGGGAGCAGGTGAACTTTCTTGCTCGGACGCTTTTCATCGCCAGAACCAAGACCGGGAGGACTCGAACTATCCCAATGAACGACATCGTCTTCAAGGAATTGATGATGCTAAAGCAGGATGCTGGACCGAAGGACTTCGTGTTCAGTAATTCCCTTACAGGCATCAACATCGATTCCATCAAGACAGGCTGGCGGAATGCTTGGGAAGATGCGGGGTTAGTGAATCTCAGGTTCCACGATACCCGTCACACCTTCGCAACGCGTCTAAGAGCCAATGGCGTTCACGAATAGGACATTCGAGATCTACTCGGTCACACGTCGGTGCGGATGACGAGTGTTTACACTCATCAAACGCCACTGAATCTATGTCATGCAGTTAATACGCTTGGACGGAGTAAGCCGGCTAAGGTGGTGAGATTCAAACGGAGGAGCGTGTCAGGATCGTCAAACCCATCCGCTACCGCGGACGGTACTGACCTCATGACCCGCCGATCGCGCGTGCCGAAGATAACAAAGCGGCGTCAAGCCGCCGCACTCCAAAAAATCGCGCCATCTTCGCGCCATCGTGGCTTTGACGAGGCATCATTCGAAAACCACGAACCTGTAAGTGTAAGACAGCTCGCCAGTTAATTAGTGCCCCCGCAGGGATTCGAACCCCGAACCAACAGATTATGAGTCTGCTGCTCTAACCGTTGAGCTACAGGGGCACAAGCGCTGTATAGCCTTCGATTGTAGCGGAATTTGTAGCGACAGGTGTCGTTTTTGCTTGCTCAGCCGCGTTTTGGTTTAGATTGGCAGAGCACTCGAAGACGCGCTCGCAACGGCACGAATTGCCGCATCAGAAACCGCTTTCATATTTTTTGCGATACTCCGCGGCGCCAGGGCAAGCTCCACAGTGCGCGCGCCGAGAGGACGAGGGACAGCATCCCGCTCGCGCCCAGCGCGATGTTGGTCCAGACCCAGAAGAATTTTGCGCTGGTATTTCCATATCTGCCGAGGACAAGTCCCCTCCCCTGCATGTGGAGGACCGGGATGCCAGACGCAAGCAGCGCCCCGAGAAGGATGAGAACCAGTCCCCATCTCCGATCCGGGAACACCAGCGTTGCGGAAAGCCAGACCGCCAGGATGAGCAAGCCCCCGAAGGCCGACATAGTTCCAGGCTCGAGCCCCCGGGCGACCTCATCAGCCCAGTGCAATGAGAAGAAGACGATCGAGAGCAGAGACGTGACGGTTAACATAACGTTGCGGTTCATTGAAATTCTCCTTGCCAGTTTTGTGTGTGCCTCTCGCCACTTATACGTGCGCGTTCAGCAGGGCGTTCCTCGGCGGCGCCCCTTTGCTCACGCTGCCGGTCGCTCGCGTTCTGCCTGCTTCGGCTCAAAGCGGAGAAGGTCGCCAGGTTGGATACGAAAGCGCCTCGCAGATCGCCTCGACTAAATAAGTCAGCCCACCACAGAGAATACGGCTGACGACCGGGTAACGTTTCGCGGCTGACTAATGAAGTCGCGCAGTGATCGCACCAGATCCAAACTCTTTCCCCAAGACACGACTGCGATTTGCGAGCCCGATTTGCCTCACTCGCCTTCATCTCGTATCTTACGGCGCCTGATAGAACCAATAAGGATGAAAAAGAGATGATTCATCACGCGGTCTCACTCCTGGGCTTCATTGTTTTCGCGGGAATCGCATGGTTGTTTTCCAGCAACCGACGAAAGATTGCGTGGAGGACGATAGTCTGGGGCGCGGCTCTGCAAATGCTGATTGGTCTAATTATTTTTCGCTTCCCTTTTTCGCAGCGAATCTTACTCTGGCTGAACGACGCGGTGCTGGTCTTGCTTAACGCTTCAAAGAGCGCCTCGGTGTTCCTGTTTGGACCGCTTGCGGCCGGCCCGGGCGAATCAGGATCCATCGGTTTCATACTCATCTTTCAGGTCCTTCCCGTGGTGATTTTCTTTGCCGCCTTTACCTCCATGCTGTATCACCTTCGAGTGCTGCAGATATTTGTGCGACTCTTCGCCAAACTGTTCCACCGAACGATGAGAATCAGCGGCGCCGAATCGCTTTCCCAGTGCGGCGAACATTTTTGTTGGAATTGAATCGACGCTCGTAGTCCGACCGTATCTGGAAAAAATGACGCGCTCGGAATTGCTGCTGGTGTTGACTACCGGCATGGCGACCGTGGCATCAAGTACCCTCGGGGTCTATGTGGCCTTTCTGGCTGGAGTATTTCCACAGATAGCGGGACACCTGATCTCTGCTTCTGTTCTGGCGATTCCTGCCGGCGTAATCGTAGCTAAACTGCTGATTCCCGAAACTGAAACACCAGAGACTCTGGCCGCGGTTCCTCGAGAAGACGAGTCGGCCCGGTCAAAAAATTTGATCAGCGCGATTATAAGCGGAGCTATGGACGGGCTAAAGCTGGCGGCGGGCATATCGGCCGTGCTAATCGCGATTCTGGGATTGGTAGCCCTGGTTGACAAAGTGCTCGGTGCCGGAAGTTCATGGTTGGGAATGAGCGAACCGCTTTCGCTGGTGAGAATCTTAGGCTGGTGTTTCTATCCCTTCGCCTTCTTGCTGGGTCTGCCATCGAGCGATGTACCAATGGCTGCCCGCCTTTTGGGCGAACGGGTTATCCTGACTGAGGTTTTCTCCTACAACCATCTGGCGCAGCTAATCTCAAGTGGACAGGTAAGCAATCCCCGGACGGTGGTAATCCTTAGTTATGCGCTTTGCGGATTCGCACACGTGGCAGCGGTGGCAATCTTTGTCGGAGGCACTGCGGCACTTGCTCCGTCACGTCGCGACGATCTCGCCAGCCTCGGGTTACGGGCCTTGCTTGCTGCTACGCTGGCGACGCTCATGACCGGATGCGTGGCCGGGATCTTCAGCAGCGGCGAGGGAGCGACGCTCTTGGGAGCAAGGTAGGTTGCTTCCACGGACGGGACGCCTTCGCGCTTCTCGCCTGCAGTGACCCGACTACTTCGAAGAATGACTTGAGCCGCTCTTCTTCAGAAGGCGGCTGGTCGTTCTTAACAACTCCGCCGGCTCGATCGGTTTCGAAACGTGCGCGTTGAAGCCTGCGGCAAGCGCCATCTTCGTGTCCTTCGACGTCGCATATCCGCTCAGAGCGATTGCCGGAACATCGTGCATGTTCGGCAGCTCGCGCAGTTTCTTCATCATCTCGAAGCCGTCCATGTGCGGCATGCCGATATCCGACAAAATCAGATCGATGGAATTCTGCGGCGCGATCTCCAGCGCCTCAGGCGCCGACTGGCAAGTCGTCACGCGAAAGCCCTTCGCCTTAAAAGTCGACTGCAGCAGCTCGAGCGTGTCTTCGTCGTCTTCGACGATCAGAATGTGAGCACCGATCGGTTTCACCAACTGACCCGTAGTGTGTCTGTCGACGACTGGCGAAATTGCCCCCGCTTCCTTGCGCGTTAGTCGAACGGTGAACCGACTGCCATGGCCGCGGCCCGCGCTTTCTGCCGTCACCGTGCCGCCGTGCGACTCAACAAAACTCTTGACCAGCGACAGACCGAGCCCGAGGCCTCCGTGGCTGCGCGTCTTCGAGCCATCGGCTTGCACAAATCGCTCGAACACGTGTGGCAAGAAATCCGGCGAGATGCCTTCACCTTCGTCTGCAACGCTGACAACCGCGTGGTGACCGTCAGTCTCGCACGTCAACCGCACGGTTCCGCCCGTCGGTGAAAACTTCACGGCGTTGTGCAGAAGGTTCGCGAACACCTGGCCGAGCCGCGTTGTGTCGCCCATCACGATCTCGTCGTTCCAATTACGAAACGTTCCTTCGACATTGATTTGACGCGTCGCGGCAAATGGCCGCACCGTTTCGATCGCTTCGTGCACGACCTGGCCGAGATGAACCGGCAATTCTTCCATGCGCATCTTGCCGCTGAGAATCGCGGTCATGTCGAGCAAATCGTTGATCAGCCGCTTCAGCGCGTGCGCGTTCTTCTCGATTACGCTCAGTCCGTGATCCAGTTGTTGCGTGGGGAGCATGCCGGTGCGCACCATGTGAATCCAGCCGATGACCGGCGTCAGAGGCGTACGCAGCTCGTGAGAAAGCGTGGTCAGAAACTCGTCTTTCGCGCGGTTCGCGGCTTCGGCCTCACGGCGTGCAGCGCGCTCTTCCTCAAACAGCCGCGCGTTGTCGATTGCCAGGGCGACACGGAACGCCACGAGCTGCAACAGCCGGGTGTCATCCTCTGAGAACCGGCGCTGCGTGAACCTGCCGACATGAATCACGCCCAGCACGCGCCCTTCGATCAGCAAAGGAACGCCGAGCAGACACTTCACGCCGTGTTCGCGCAGGAAAGGCGTGTACAACTCGGCGGTTTCCGTATCGTCGATTGCCAGCGGCGCCTTCTGCGCGGCGACCCGGCCCCCGAATCCGGCGCCGATGGGAACGCGAATGCCCAGATCGATCTCCAGGCCTTTGGCGGCCCACGCGACCAGGTGGTCATCTTCCTCGCGCAGCAGAATCACGACCGTGTCCACATCCATCGACTCGCAGACGCGCTCGAGCAATTCCGCGAGTAGCTTGTCCAGCGACAGATATGAGAGAGCTACTTCTGTTACCGTCTGCACCTGCCGCATGCGGTTCATGGCCGTTTCAAGTTCGAGGCGCGCTCGCTGTTCGCGCACAAAAATTTGCTCACGCTGCTCTTCGGCGTGTTTGCGCTCGATGAACTGGCCGATGTGATTGCCGATCGCGGTCATGACTTCGAGCAGCGTCGCATCTTCCCTTTGTGGATCGCGCGTGAAGAATTCCATCACCCCGAATACTTCATCACCCAACTTGATCGGAAAACCGAATGCGGAGCACAAGCCGGTCTTGGCAGCCAGTGCCTGGCGCGGAAAATTCGAGTCGGCTCCGAGATTAGTGATCCAATGCGGTGCGCCGTCGCTCCAAACGCGGCCAGGTAGGCCCACACGGCGCGTGAAAGACCGCCCGCGACTGGCCTCCTCGAACTCGGCGACCGAAACAGTTGGATTGTGCCAACTTGCCACCCAGCGCAGGACGTCGGCCTCTGGATCGACGATCCAAATTTGTCCGAGATCCCAACCAAGGCTTTCGCAAATCGCCCGCAGCAACCTCGGTCCGGCGGCGTCCAACGAAGGCGACTCGGCGAGAATCCGCGCCGTCTGATACTGCATCAGCAAGCGGTATTCGAGCCGCTTGCGATCTGTAATGTCGCGCGAATTCACAACAATTCCGTTGACTGCCGGATCGTCGAGCAGGTTATGCGCGGTCGCCTCGTGAATTCTCCAGGAGCCGTTCTTGTGCCGGATGCGAACCTCCCTGGTTACGGGTTGGCGACTTTCCTCGATGAATAATTGACGCAGCTCGGCAGCGTTGTCGGAATGAACCAGTTCGAAAGGACTCTTTCCAATTAATTCTTCCGGCTTGTATCCGATCGAGCGTTCCACGGACGGACTTACGTACTGGCGCGTGCCGTCGCGATTGAGCACGGTGATGATGTCCGTGGCATTTTCGATCAACGCTCGAAAGTGCTCTTCACTTTGTCGCAAAGCCTCTTCAGAGCGTTTCCGATCCGTGATGTCGCGCACGATGCCGGTGAAGAAATGTTTGCCGCCTTCGACGGATTCGCCGAACGACAATTCAAGCGGAATCTCTGATCCGTTTTTGTGAAGACCGGGAAGTTCCACCGCTTCCCAACTCATGTGGCGCTGACCGGAGGATCTGTAACGCGTGAGACCCGCGCGATGCAGATGCCTCAGATATTCGGGCATCAGCATCGTCAGCGAATGACCTATCAGTTCGTTGCGCGGGTAGCCAAAGATTTTTTCGGTGGCGCGGTTGACGAAGAGGATCGCGCTGTTCTCGTCGATGGTGATGATGCCATCGGACGCAGTCTCAGCAATGACGCGCGAGATCTGAGTCAGACTATTGAGTGCATCATCGGTACTCATTATCGAGAAGTTCTACTGGGCGAAACTAATCCTTTTTTTCGGTGCGCGTCAATTCGGTAGGCCGAGTGTCAGAACCCGCTGTCCCCTCTCCCTCTGGGAGAGGTCGGGTGAGGGTGCGAAGCTTAGCGACCGGATCACGCAGTCAGTGAGATTGTAAGAGACAGCGCTATCGCGAATGTTCTGTAATGATTACAATCGCGACGAATGTATCCGGCAGGCAATCTTTTCATTCCCGCGCCGCACGGAAGGCTCGAGGCGATTCTGAAAGAGCCGCGCGGCGAAGTTCGCGGCGTGGCTTTGGTGCTGCATCCGCATCCGCTTGGCGGTGGCACGATGCACAACAAGGTAGTATTTCGCGCAGCCGCGGCATTGAATGAGGCAGGCCTGATTACCTTGCGCGTCAATTTTCGCGGCGTCGGCCAAAGCACAGGAACACACGATGAAGGCTACGGAGAGCAGGATGATGTGCGCGCGGGGCTCGATTACCTGGCTGAGAAATATCCCGAACAGGAAATTACTCTGTGCGGCTTTTCGTTCGGTGCACGCGTGGGATTGGAAGTCGGCATTGCGGACAATCGCGTCATGCGACTAATCAGCATCGGCACGCCGGTCGATAAGTACGACTTCAGCTTTCTTGAGCAGTGCCGTAAACCGATTTTGTTCGTACACGGCGAAAGCGATGAGTACGGCAACGTGAATCGTTTGCGCGAGATAGTTGAGCGGATTGCCTCACACACGCTCGCAGAGCTGTATGTCATCAAAGGCGCGGGACATTTCTTTGATGATCAGTTGGATGAGTTGAAGCGAGTGATTGTTGAGTGGGTGTGTGGGGACAGTTAACCCCTAGTTGAATCATCCTTCCGTAAAGTTCTCAGATCAAAACAGCTTTATACCTAAACCTCAGAATTTCGTTGAACTTTCGTGTTCCTTTAGGTACGATTCGCCCCATCGAAAATACACTTACCTCGCTTATCGAAGAATCTGCCATTGCCCTAACCTGCACCGTAACCAGGGCATAGTTGGAGGACATCATGATTGAGCAGAGTTACGAAAAGCTGAAGCAGCTTCGAATCTTCGTATCTTCTACATATCAAGATCTTATCGAACATCGTAAGGCCGTTCTGGAATCGATTCACTCGCTTGGTAACTTTACGTCGGACATGATCTATTGGCCTGCGGATGAACGAGATCCATCCTCGTATTCGGTCGACCAATTGAAGAATTGTAATCTTGTGATACTTATCCTCGCTCATAGGTATGGGACCATTCTGGCAGGTGATCCCAGAAGCATCACAGAAATTGAATATGACACCGCCCGCAAGTTGAAACGACCAGTAATACCATTTTTGATTGATCCCAGACATGAGTGGCCATTTGTTCACGTCGATCGATCGAGCTACGATTTGCTTGAAAAATTCAAGAAGCATGTACAGGAGAATCACACACCAAAGCAATTTACTTCACCCGATCATTTAGCTCGGCTTGTTACCGAGGCTGTCGTCCATTTTGTTGCGGACAGAACTGGTCTCCGACTTGGCAGACAATTCGCTCCGTCAGTTTCGCTGTTGAAACCAATTCCCCATTCCAACCTTCTTGAAATCCCGGATCTCACCATCACGCTCGGTGCCGCTGAAGACGGAGTCCCGCTCTTGTTGCAGATCAACAGGTCCGCAGACTTGGAGGAATTTTTTAATCAAATCAACTTGAACAAGCCTAACCTTGAAACGGCTTTCCCCGATCTAGTCATCGATGAACTTCGGTTGTCCCTGGCTGACCGTCGCAGAATTCACTCTGTGGTGATGAACACAAAAAATGTGGAGGCCATGTACGTTACTCGGCGATCCTTGTCAATCATGTTCAGGTCTCTCATGTCTTCTTTAGTTGGGCGCGGCGGGAAGACCCGGGTTGTACCTGGGGGCTATCTCGCCAAACATGTTGAATCCGAGGAGATGGACAGTAAGAGTACCAATTGGCCTGGTGAACAGCTCAGCCCAATCACTGAGTCTGTTGAAAACACTCTCGAATCCACCGGTGGTACAAATCGATTCCTTGGAATTTCCCTAAGCAACGGTTCCTTGTATTCGGTGGGTCGAAAGGATGAAAGATGGGTTGAGTGGCACCCTTTCGCTCCTGAAAGTCTTCGAGCAAATCTACCGGAAACTCAATTCAGAATTCGGGTACTTGATCCCTCAAAATACGACAATGAACGTCTTACCGGATCCTTGTCCGACCTGGAATCAAAACTCATGGATTTCGCAATCCGAAATCTGGGCGATCATGGGTGGATTCATGAGAAGGTTGATTTTAGAGTTCAAAGGCAGTCTATTGCTCAACTCAGTTTGCGAATCGTTGACCGTGTGTTTGCTTACCACTCACAGCAGGGCTTGATCCATGGTGATCTGAAACCCTCGAATATATTGTTGGTAGACAGCGGTCCGATGCTAATCGATGGTTTTGATGTAAAAGAAGGAGCTCAATCTCCGGGCTGGACGCCGTTTTGGTCCGCACCGGAACAGATAACTGGTGAGCCGCTATCTTTCAGCGCCGATATATATGCACTAGCAAGACTCCTAGTGGAAGTGATCGGCGCATATCTAATTGGAGAAGTAAAGAAGTTTAGAGTTCCAGCCCTGCCTTCTGGACGGAACGAGTTCGATGTGTTTTGCAACCCATCCGTACACTTACTGCCTAAGGCTTCAACGTTGAGTGCCCAGAGTTTTAGAGATTGGAAGGATTTTCTCGAAACCGCCCTTCGTTTCGACCCTCAACAGAGGCCGAACTCAGCTACGTTTAGGAAAACTTTGGAAGACTTGTTGATAAAAGTGCCGCTGAACGGAGCTGTTTACTTCAGAGTTCCTGGCCAAATTTGCGCGACTGAGATGCCGGACGGACGGCAACTTCTTGCGCGCGTGAACAGTGACTTCCTGTCGCGAAGGGAGCGACCTCCCGTCGATGACTATGAGCAATCGCAAGTTCGCTAGTGGTCCTTCTTACTTAGCTCGAGATATTCTTTCGCCGCCAGCAATTCCGCATTCAGAATCGCCGCCCCCGCCGCGCCCCGAATCGTGTTGTGACCGAGCGCGACGAAGCGATAGTCCAGGACGCTATCCTCAGCGAGTCGTCCGACAGTGACGCTCATTCCATTTCCCGCATCACGATCGAGCCGCGGCTGTGGCCGATCAATCTCGTCGCGAACGATTACGGGCCTCGCCGGGGCTGAGTGAAGCTTGAGCCTTTGTGGTTCGGCGGTGAACGAGGCGAGCGTGTCGCGTACTTCACTAAGCGAAGCTGAACGAGCCAGCTTCACGCGAATCGATGCCATGTGCCCGTCCGTGACGTTCACGCGATTGCATTGGGCGCTCACCTCCATGTCGGCGTCTATGATGGTGCCCTGGCTGACGCCACCCAGAATCTTTCGCGTTTCGATCTCAACCTTCTCATCCTCGCCGCCGATGAACGGAACCACGTTGTCCGTCGCGTCCAGCGAAGCGACTCCCGGATAACCGGCGCCGGACAGCGCCTGCATCGTCGTCACCACGCACGTCGTCACCCCAAACTTTTCATGCAATGGCGCGAGGGCCATCACAATCGCAATCGCAGAGCAGTTGGGATTCGTGACAATGAATCCCATGTTGTACTCGCGGTTGGTGCGCTGCGCCTCGATGAGTTCGAGGTGTTCAGGATTAACTTCGGGAATCAAAAGGGGCACGTCCGGCGCCATGCGATGCGACGAAGAATTGCTGATCACAGGAAAGCCGGCGCGCGCGAATTCAGGTTCGGCATCAGTGGCGATCTCACCGGGCAAGCTGGAAAAGACAACGTCACAGTCGAGCGGCGGCGCAGGAGGCTGCACGACAATTCGCCGCACGCCCTCAGGCATCTCACCCGGCAAGCGCCAGGTGCATGCTTCAGCGTATGTTTTTCCCTGGGAACGATCCGATGCAGCCAGCGCGCTGATCTCAAACTGCGGATGACTCTCCAGCAGTTGCACGAATCGCTGACCGACGACGCCGGTTGCTCCGAGGATTCCTATGCGAAGTTTATTGGTCATCAAATCAATTGGTTACGTTTAGAGGCGGGCTACTGCCCGCCTGGTTTGGTGCGCGGATGGCGGGCGGTAGCCCGCCTCTAAACGATCATCACTAAGTGAGAGACTTCAGCGCGACTCCCAGTCGCCGGACACCCTCACTCAAACGCTCCTTATCAGCACAAAACGAAATCCGTAAGAAGCCGCGGCTTTCTTCGCCGAACGCCGCTGCAGGAATCGTCACCACGCCTTGTTCCAAACCCGCTTCGGCAACTTTCAATTCATCGCCGTATTCACTTACATCGACCATTGTGTAGAAAGCTCCATCGGGAGTCACGCAGCGCAATCCCAGATCGTCGCGCAGCTTCTGCAAAAGAAAGTCGCGACGCCCGAGAAAGATCGATCGCATCTCAGCTCGTGAAGCCTCTGCCTCATGCGTCCACGCGGCCAGCGCCGCCTTCTGCGAAATACTCGACGCGCAGGTCACGACATAGCCGTGCAGGACGAGCGTCGCCTTCATCACTTCTGCGTCTCCGGCCAACCAGCCGATGCGCCAACCCGTCATCCGCATCGACTTCGACAAGCCGCTCGCGATGATTGTGCGTGGATAGAACTCCGAAATCGATGCCGCGCGTTCCGTCGTGTAGTAAAGCTCGCGATAGATTTCGTCGCTAACGATGAATGCATTTGAGCCGCTCGCCTCAACCGCGTCAGCCATCGCTTGCAATTCATCCTTAGTCAGCGCTCGGCCCGTCGGATTTGACGGACTGATGCAAATAACGACTTTGGTGCGCGGCGTCAGCCGGGCTTTGAAATTATCGATATCGAAACCAAAGTCTTTGTCGGCGGGCAAACGATAACGAATCTCGCGACCGCCAACCATTTTCGTAATCATCGGGTAGGCGATGAACCCCGGATCAGGCATCAGCACTTCGTCGCCTTCTTCGACGAGCGTTCGCAGGATTAGATAAAGCGACTCCTGCGAGCCGGCAGTGACGACTACGTGATCAGTATTCAGATTCATGTGCGGATAGTCGCTCGCGATTCTTTCGCGCAAGGCCGGCAATCCCGCCTGCAACGTGTATCCATTTTTCTCTTCCTGAATTACGCGGACGGCTTCACGAATGATTACTTCCGGCGTCGGCAGATCGGGCTCGCCCAGACCGAGACTGATACTGCCGGGCTTCGCGCGATCCGAAATCTTCCGGATCATGCTTTTCTCGATGCCGCGGAGAAATGGAGGTGGTTGGAAGTGATTCAAATAAGTCGCCCTTTAAAACTCCAGCCGATTCGGCGATCAATATCTGGGGATCTCCAGTTTCAGCGTACTTATCATTTGGAAGTGTTTCTTGTTTTTCGTTACCAGTTTAAGATCGCGGTCGATTGCCGTCGCTGCAATCAAGGAATCAAAAACGCGCAGTCCGTGCGATCTGGCAAATTGCCGAAGCAAGTCGTAAGCGGAGGTGCCGATCTTAGCAGTTAGCGGAATCGCGGAATACGTGGCGACGAGCTTATCGATTTGACCGGCTTCCTTCTTGTTGCGCGCGCCGACCATAAGCTCCAACGCGGTGATGATTGAGATCGACCATAAATCGTCGAGTTGATCGATGAAGTCAATTGCCGCGTCATTACTTCTGGAGACATCAATCAGGACGTCGGTATCGACAAGGTAGGGCATAGCTTGCGCGTCGGCTCAAGCCCGCGGGGAATCTCTTAAACTGTTTACGTAACTCACGCCATCTTTGATATCTTCACGATCAGCCCACATTCCGGCAAAGCCGAGTTCTCTAATAGACTTTGCGCTTCTGCGAAACTCTTCACAATCCGAGTAAGACTTGACCTTATGATTGAATGTACGCAAACGCAATCCAAGCAATTCGGCAGCACGAGCTTGATTGCCTCCCGAAAGTTCCAAGGCACGCTTGATCAGGCGAATCTCGAAATGACGTACCTCTTCTAAGAAATCGATGGTTGATGTGAGTCTACCGGTGTCAACCGTTGCCGAGGCTTCGACCAAATCGTCTTTCGGATCCAGAGACTCTGCCTGCTCCAGGAGGGCGGCCGCCATTTCTCTAATCTTTTCCAGACGACGTTTAGTCCTTTTTCCAAGTCCTGCATTTAAAGCTGAACTGAATGTAAGCTTTTCAATTTTCGCTTCAATAGCCATCGAGCCTCGCGTCTTATGACTTTTTTTAGATGTTAGGAGTTACCCTAGAACTGGTCAAGTATTCTCGCTAATCACCGCAGCGCTTCCTCCAGCTGCGTCGCTGCGTCGGTTTTCTCGTCACGATATTTCACGATTACCGGCGCGTAGAGTGACAGGCCCCATTCGCGCGCTTTGTCATTTTGAATTGTGCGCGAGCCGGGAACGACAACCGCGCCCGCTGGAATTTCCACCGGGTCTTCGCCGCTGCGTCGATAGATTTCGCCGCGTACAAGATCAAACACAGGTGTTGAACCGGTGATGATCGTGCCGGAAGCCAGCACGGCGCGCTCACGAACGATGGCGCCTTCGTAAACACCGCAGTTGCCACCGACAATCACATCGTCTTCGATGATTACAGGCATCGCGCCGGCGGGTTCGAGCACGCCGCCAATCTGCGCCGCGGCTGAAATATGCACGCGCTTTCCGACTTGCGCGCATGACCCGACCAACGCGTGGCTGTCTATCATTGTGCCCTCGTCGACATAGGCCCCGACGTTCACAAACATCGGCGGCATGCAGACAACGCCCGGCGCAATGTACGCTCCGTCGCGAATGCTCGAACCGCCCGGCACGATCCGCACGCGAGCCTCGGGCGTGAATCTTTGGATCGGATAAGTGTTCTTGTCGAGAAATTGTAGCGGTGCGCCAGGCGGCGTCATTTCAATGATCAAGCCCATGCGGAAGCCGAGCAGAATCCCACGCTTCACCCATGCGTTTGTTTGCCATTTGCCATTTGCATCGCGTTCGGCAGCACGAATCTCGCCGCGATTGAGCGCTGATTTGAATTCATTAAAGACGGTGAGATCGGCTTCGGAGTACTGTTGTGCTTCACGAGACGCCAACTCCTCAATCTGTTCCTTCATGGGCATCAGGTTAGTACTCGAGACAACCGCCGCGCAGCGGCGGAATGTTTATAGCACCCAGTGCGCACAAAGCACACGCGCGGAGCGAAACAAATTTGTTTCGCTCCGCGCGCAATCAAACTGGCCGACACCACCTATAAACATCTCGCGCCTTTAACGGCGCGCAGAAATTGGTGACCCTACGCCGTAACGCTCGCGATTTCCAACAAACCCAATTCGACGAACACTTCTCGCACACGTGCGCGACTCTTTTCAGTAATCGGCACGAGGGGCAGGCGAAAATTCTCTTCGAGCAATCCCATCATCGCCATGGCAGCTTTTACCGGGCCCGGACTCGATTCAATAAAGTTCACGTCCATCAGCGGCAGCAGGCGATAGTGCAACTCGCGTGCTTCATTCCATTTTCCTTCCAACGCGAGATTCGTCATTCGCGACATAAGATCGGGAATTTCATTCGAAGCCACCGAGACAATTCCTTCGGCACCCAATGCGATCAAAGGCAAAGTCACGGCGTCATCGCCTGACATCACTGCGAAACCTTCCGGACGCTCGCGGAGAATCTCCATCATCTGCGAAAGGTTCCCGGACGCTTCTTTAACCGCCACGATGTTTTCGCAGTCGCGCGCCAGACGCAGGGTGGTCTGCGCGGCGATGTTCGAAGAGGTACGGCCCGGCACGTTGTAAATCATGATCGGCAAATCGGGAATCGCGTCCGCAATCGCATGGAAGTGCGCGTACAGACCTTCCTGTGTCGGTTTGTTGTACCAGGGCGCGACTTGCAAGACCGCGTCAGCGCCGAGTTCTTGCGCACGCTTCGAATACTCGATTGCCGAGGCGGTCGAGTTGCTGCCCGCGCCGGCAATTACCTTCGCGCGTCCGCGCGCAACTTCGATCGTCAGGCTGATCACGCGCGCATCTTCGTCTTCGGTCATCGTTGCGCTCTCGCCGGTCGTACCACACGGCACCAATAATTTAACGCCCCCCGTTATCTGTCGATCGACAAGCGCGTGCATGCGCTCTTCGTCAATCGCGCCGTCAGACTTGAACGGTGTCACCAGCGCGGTCGCGCAGCCACGCATCCAATCAATCTTCATAGTCATGATTCATCACCTGCCGAGCTAAGAATCTCATCAAACACTTCCGTAAATTCGTAAACGCCTTTGCGATCGACGATCCACTTCGCCGCCATTAAGGCGCCTTCAGCGAATCCTTCACGCGAACGTGCCACATGTTCCAACGTGATGTGATCGGCGCGCGAGTCGAAACCCACCCGGTGCGTGCCGGGGATGTGGCCGGCGCGCGTCGATGAAATCGGCACCTCGCGCCCCAAATGATCCGCGACGATCCCGCCCAGCTTGATCGCGGTGCCCGAGGGTGCGTCCTGCTTATGCTTGTGGTGCGCTTCTTCGATGTACACGTCGTAGGATTCGAGGTTCTGAAAGAATTCAGCCGCCGCCGCGGCGATGCGAAAGAAAACCTGCGCGCCAACAGAAAAGTTCGCGCCGTAAACCAACGCCCCGTCAGCTTCTTCAACCTGGGGCGCGAGCTCAGCGCGATTTGCCTGCCAGCCCGTCGTGCCTTCCACCAGAGGTACGCCGGATTTCATGCAGAGTGAAATGTTCTTTGGCACCGCCGCCGCGACAGAGAAGTCGATGGCCACGTCGCATCCGCTAATCTCGTTGCCCACGTCTTCGTTTAAGCGGTCGGCATCGCGCGAATCCAGGGTAAAGGCAATTTCATGGCCCTGCTCTTTGGCGAGCTTCGCCACGAGTTGTCCCATAGCACCGTGACCGATGAGTGCGATTTTCATAACTGCTTCACGATACCGACATAGAGATCCACCGCGGTCAAAAGGTCGCTCTTCCGAACTTTCTCGCTATCTGTGTGCGCATCAAGAATCGAACCCGGTCCGATCAGCAGAGGCTTTCCCCAACTCGAAAGATAAGGAATGTCCGTGGTGAAGCGGGCAATCATTTGCTCAAATCCGTCAAGCGAAAGCAAACGGATCGGATCGTGCACCGACTTGTAGTCCAACGCGGCGCGGTCGTCAATTGCTTTCTCCAGCAGCGCTTTGGCCGATGCAGAATCAATCGCCAGCCGAATCAGAATTGTGGCCTCAGCCTCGCTCGGGATTACGTTTGCACGCGTGCCGCCTGAGACGACGCCAATGTTGCAGGTCGTTTCGCCGAACACTTCGTCGGACGGCCAGTCGATCGAGCGGACGTCGTTAAGCACATCCAACAAATGTTCGATCGCTGACTCGCCTTGTTCCGGATAAGCCGAATGAGCCGCGCGACCTTTTGTTCTGATCGTTGCCTGCAAAGAGCCTTTGGTGCCAACTGCCAGCTTATTGTCAGTTGGTTCGCCGTTGATTAGGTATTCACACGCTGAACTTTCGGAATATTCGTTCGCGACCTTTGCGCCGGCGCTGGTTACTTCCTCATCAACCGTAAAGAGTAATCCAATTTCGTTGAAACCCTCGGCGCGCAACTTTTCCGCCGCGGCAATCTGCGCGGCAATTATTCCTTTCGCATCGCACGCGCCGCGGCCGTAAATGAATTCATCGTCTTCGCGGTAAGCGATGAACGGCGGCACCGTGTCCATGTGCGTCGAGAGCACGACGCGGGGACGAGCTTCAGTTCGCGCGATGATGTTCGAACGTTCAGGCGCGATGTGCTGCAACTCAACTTGATAACCCAGCCGGTTAAGCAACTCGCTGAGCGACGTTCCAATGTGAAACTCTTCACCGGTAACCGACGGAATGTCGATCAGTTCGCGCGTGAGTCTAAGAACATCAACCATAGGATTTGCAGTGCCGTGTCAGAACCGCGAGCGGTAGCGACCGGATCAAGCGGCCCCAAAAACAAAGCGGAAAAACAGTCCCGTGAATTACCAATCTCGCTTCAAGATCCGGTCGCTACCGCTCGCGGTTCTGACACGGAGTCCTCAAAACAAACTTTATGCAGGCGGTTGATCGCTTCTGTCGCCTGTGTCTCGTCTACCATGAACGTGAGGTTCACGCTCGAAGCGCCGACGGAAATCATCGACACGTTGATATCGTGGATGACTGAGAACACCCGCCCCGCAATGCCCGGCGTATTGCGCAAGCCTTCGCCGACGACTGAGATGATTGTTCGATCTTTTTCAACTTCAACGGTTCCCAGCCGTTCCAGATCGGGAACCAGTTCCGGTAGAGCGCTGACGTCATCAATTGAAAGCGACACGCTTACTTCCGAAGTAGTCACCACATCCACCGCCGTTCGATGCCGATCGAACACTTCGAAGAGCGCGCGCAGGAAACCGTACGCGCCGAGCATTCGCGCCGAAGTAACTTGCACAGTCGTAACGCCGTTCTTGTGCGCGATGGCTTTAATCGTCAGCGGCGCAGCTTCTGATTCGGCGACGATCAATGTACCGGCTTGCGCCGGCGAATGAGAATTACAAACACGAACAGGAATGCTCTTGTCGATGGCCGGTTGAATCGTTTTCGGATGCAGCACCTTGGCGCCGAAGTACGCGAGTTCCGCCGCTTCCTGGTACGAGAGGATCGGAATTGTCTGCGCTTCCGGCACCACGCGCGGGTCGGCTGTCAGTACGCCGCTGACATCAGTCCAAATTTGAATTTCGCGCGCGTCGAGCGCTGCGCCGACAATCGCTGCGGTGTAGTCCGATCCGCCTCGCCCCAAAGTCGTGGTTACGCCGCGTTCGGTGCTGCCGATGAAACCACCGAGAACGGGAATCTCATCGTCCGCCAGATGCGTAAACCGTTCCTGTATCGCGCCTGCCGTGTCAGCCAGTGGCGCTGCATTCCCATAGTTTTCATCCGTCTTGATGCACGCACGCGCATCGACGAACTGAGCGCGTAGACCGTGTGCGTGCAACACGGCCGCGAGTAACTGCGAAGAGAGTAACTCGCCGTAGGCAGCGATTTGATCCTGAAGTGGCGGGCTGGTGACTGGATACGAAGCAATGATCTTAAATAGCTGGCGAATCTCTTTGCGCGCATCTGTGATCGCAGTTTCAAACTTCGCGCGATTGTCATCTGTGAGCAGCTCCGTGGCGATCGCTTCATGTCGGGCGAACCACTCGTCCAACGTACGCGCAGCGCGCGCGTCGCCGGCGACAGCGTTTTCAACGCTGGCCAACAAAGCATTGGTAAACCCGGCGATTGCCGACGTAATTACGATCGGCCGCCCGGTTTCCGCGGCTTTGACGATTGCCGCGACGTTTCGAAAGGCGCCGGCGTCGGCCACCGACGTTCCGCCAAACTTCATTACTGTTGGCCGCATGTTCGCTCGCGAGTAAACCACAGCGCACCCAGCCGGGCAACCGGCTTGCTTGGCAACTCTGCGCTCCCTTACAATCTCAAATTACACCCGCAAAAAGTGAGTACAAATAGAACCTCTTATGAATTTCGATAAAGTCCTAACCAAAGTTTTCGGCAGTAGTAACGAGCGGTTCCTGAAGTCTATCCGGCCGATTGTGGAAGAGATCACCGCGCTCGAGCCCGAGATCCAGAAGCTTTCCGACGAGCAACTCCGCGAGAAGACCGCCTTTTTCAAAGCGCAAATTGCTGACGCCGTTAAAGACACGCGTGACAAAGACCATCGCAAATCCACCGAACAGGAAATTCTGTATGAAATCCTGCCTGAGGCGTTTGCGATCGTGCGTGAAGCGAGCAAACGCACGACCGGGATGCGGCACTTCGATGTGCAAATGATCGGCGGCCTTGTCCTGCACCAGGGCAAGATTGCGGAGATGCGCACCGGCGAAGGCAAGACGCTGGTGGCGACGCTGCCGGCTTATCTGAATGCGTTGACCGGACGCGGCGTTCACGTCGTGACGGTGAACGATTATTTGGCTTCGCGCGACGCCGAGTGGATGGGACAAATCTATCGCTTCCTGGGTCTGGATGTCGGCGTTATCCAAAACGACATGGATGATTTCGAGCGGCAGACCGCATACGCCGCCGATATCACCTACGGCACGAACAATGAATTCGGCTTCGATTACCTGCGCGACAACATGAAGTTCGATCTCGCGACGTGCGTACAGCGTGGGCATTACTTCGCTGTGGTTGACGAGGTTGATTCGATTTTGATCGACGAAGCGCGCACGCCGCTAATCATCTCAGGCCCCTCGGAAGAATCTACCGACAAGTACTACCAGGCGAACGCGATCATTCCCCAACTGGAGCGCGGCGAAGAAAAAGAGGACAAACAGAAAACCGGAGACTACGTCGTCGATGAAAAGAACCACTCGGCGGTATTGACCGAACAAGGTGTCGACAAAGCGGAACGGCTTCTGGGCGTTGGTAATCTTTACGATCCGGGCAACATGGAATTGCTGCACTGCGTCGAGCAGGCTTTGAAGGCGCACACGCTTTACCGGCTCGACCATCAGTACGTCGTGCAGGATGGCGAAGTGATCATCGTCGATGACTTCACCGGACGCTTAATGAAAGGCCGTCGCTGGTCGGATGGATTGCACCAGGCCGTCGAAGCCAAGGAAAGTGTGAAGATCGAGCGCGAGAATCAGACGCTCGCGACGATCACTCTGCAGAATTATTTCCGTCTCTACGAAAAACTTTCGGGCATGACCGGTACCGCAGAAACCGAAGCGGCAGAGTTTCATTCGACTTACAAACTCGACGTGATGGTAATTCCCACGCATATGCCGATGGTTCGCAGGGACAATCCGGATGTGATCTATCGCACGCTGCCCGAGAAATGGGACGCGGTCGTCGAAGAGATCAAAGAGCTGAACCAAAAAGGCCAGCCGGTGCTGGTGGGCACGGTGTCAGTGGAAAACTCCGAATTGATTGCGCGCCGTTTGCAACGCGCCGGCGTGCCGCACAACGTTCTGAACGCGAAGTTTCACGAACGCGAAGCCGAAATCGTCGCGCAAGCCGGCCGCAAGGGCATGGTGACGATTGCGACGAACATGGCTGGCCGCGGCACGGACATTCTGCTCGGCGGCAATCCTGACTTCATGACGCGCGAGTTCCTGAAGGAACAGGAAGTCGATCCGGATGAAGCGGACGAATCGCAATGGCAGCAGGAATTTTTGAAGGCCAAACGGATCGTCGAGGCCGAGCACAAGGAAGTTGTTTCGCTCGGCGGCCTGCACATCCTGGGCACTGAACGTCACGAATCGCGTCGCATCGACAATCAGCTTCGCGGTCGTGCCGGCCGTCAGGGTGATCCGGGATCGTCGCGTTTCTTCCTTTCCCTCGAAGACGATCTGATGCGCATCTTCGCCGGCGACAAGGTCAAGGCGTTGATGCAGCGGCTGGGCATGGAAGCAGGCACCGCGATCGAATCGAAGATGGTTTCGAAACGCATCGCGGCGGCGCAAAAGTCGGTCGAAGGACGCAACTTTGAAACGCGCAAGCACCTGCTGGAATACGACGACGTGATGAATAAGCAGCGCGAGACGATTTACGGTCTCCGCCGCCAGTTGATGGAAGAACCCGATCAGCGCGAATACCTGGTCGGTGAAACCGGCGTCGCGCGCGATCTGCTTTCGGATCTCACAACTAAGTATCTGGACCTGGACGCCTCGCCGGACACCTGGGACATCGAGAATTACAAGGTCCAGATTCACACCGTGTACGCGCTCGATCGCGAGCTCGAGGAAATCGATTTTGAAAATTCGGCGCCGCAGGAAATCGCAGACTTCCTTTGGGAGAAGCTGAAGGTCAAGTACGCTGAGAAGGAAAAGCAAATTGGTGACGAGGCGATGCGCACTTACGAGCGCATCATCATGCTCAACATCATCGATGCGCAGTGGAAGGACCACTTACTGGCGCTCGATCACCTGAAGCAGGGCATCGGCCTGGTCGGTTACGGCCAGAAGGATCCCCTCGTCGAATACAAGAAGGAAAGCTTCGACATGTTTCAGGCGATGCTCGATCGCATCGACACGACCACGATTCGTTCGCTCTTCAACCTGCAAGTCGTCGCCGAAGAATCTCCCGAAGAAATTCAGCGCCGCCGTCTGGCTGCGCGGCGCCGCGGCGGGATGCAGTTTACCGGGCCGAACCAGGGCGCCACCGCTGCTGGTGAAGAAGCAGGTAAAACGAAAACCATCGTGCGCGATCAGCCGAAAGTAGGCCGCAACGATCCTTGTCCATGCGGCTCTGGCAAGAAGTACAAGAAATGCCATGGCACGACGTGAACAGGCGTCCGCTAAGTTCTTCACATTCTGGCGCAAAGCCTTTCCTTGCAACGTCGTCACGACGAGTAATTAGTCACGACGAGTTATTAGTGGCGAGGAGTCATTAAAAGGGAGTTTTGGGTGATGGGATACTAGATTGTTGCTGTGGTTCTAGTTCGCCTCAGTGCTAAAGTACTCAATATCGGCAACGGTGAACGTCTTTGCCAAGCTTACGCTACTGAGGGCGACGATGACTTGCCCTGAAATTGCGTAGCGGAGGTCTCTCCAAAAGAGTATTCCCGGCCTGAAGAGTGGCACACGGAGACTAGTGCCATCAGCAAGCCATAGATCACCGTGGTCGGACGAATGCGAAGGACTGCGGATCAGTTTTAGGTGTTTTACTTCTTTGGCCGGGCAACGTAGACCTTCAACTTCGAACCAACCTTCTTTTAGCTGGCCCTTCCACTCATTACCGTCCGTCGTTCTGATGAAGACTTTCATTTGACCGCAGTACTTGACCGGGCGTGATTATACGCGCCCTAGATTGTCACTGTCAGCAAATACTCAATGCTCCAAATGGTCTTTTGTAAATCCCCCTGAGCAGCATTTAATATCCCAACACCGGAGTTTGACTCTTGTCGACTTCCGGTGATAAAAGCGCATAGCCTCAGCTTCAATCTTTTCCTACCCAGGAGGCTGGTCAATGCGTAAGCCTAAGGCGGCCAGGGTCTCATCCATAACAATCGGGATTTTTTGTTGTTTGGTTCTCTGCATTGCCAGTGCTTCCTGGGCAAAACGATCCTTCACTGGAGTTCCGAAGGATGCGAAGGATGAAATTGGGAGCGCGCAAACACAGGGACAAACCGACCAGCCCGACACGCTGGAGGCATACGCTCGGAAGGCCAAGGAGAAGGGTGAAACCAAGGTTCAATTTTCTACTCCTATTTACGAATATGCAGGTGTCAGGACCTTGGAAGAAGCGCGCACATATTCACGCATCGCACTGGTCAATGTAATTGCAGCGAAAAGCTACGTCAGTGGCCCACGAACAATTCTGACGTGGTACAAGTTCAAAATACTGGAAGATCTTTCGCGAGGTAGTTACTTCTGTTTTAAATGCGCGGCCTTTTCTGATCCACCTCCGGACATGTTGCCCGTGAACAGTGATGAGATTCTCGTTCCGAAGGCTGGAGGATCGGTAACAATCGACGGCGTAGAAATCACGAGTGATGAGCATAATTTTCCTCAATTCTCAAAATCCCAAACGTACCTATTGTTTTTTGGCCTTGATGAATCTCGAAGGCTTGCGATGATTACCTTGGGACCTCAAGGAGTATTTGTGATCGACGAGGCTGGACACTTGGCGGGAGTCAACCAGCGAGATTCCCTTCTTAAGCGGGAGTTGAAAGAGAACCATAAGAATTCACTTGGCGACGTGAAGAAGCATCTCAAACGCAACTAGTGACACGGGCCCGCTTTCAAAACTGAAGCACAAGCTAGCTGCTAAGCATGCACCAGTTCGCTGGAAAAGTTGACTTCTCAAATTGACGGGCGTAAAAGGAGCCCAACTACCGCACAAAGGAGTACTCGCCATGAACTCTCGACTCCCTGCGGCCTCAGTCGCCGTCAGAATCACATTCGGGGTGGTTATCGTTGTATCAGCGTTGGCTCTGCTGAATCGCGCCAATTCCGGTTCCATTCTAAAAATGCAGGAACAACCTCCCTCGAAGGCAAAACCAATCGAGAGAAAGCCGAGCAGACGGCTCTTCGAAAATCGCATTCCGGAGCATCTTCCAATCAAGGTAAAAATCAAACGAGAGAAAGAGAAACAATTTCGCGACCTGAATAACGAAAAATGGGCCCGCGATTTCGAGCTCGAAGTAAAGAATATTGGCGAAAAGCCAATTTACTTTCTGTTGTTCGCTCTCGATGTTCCAGAAGCGAAAATTGCCGACAGCTATCAATCCTTTGTAATTACGTATGGGAGATTACCGTTAGCGGATCTGAACAATCGGCCCACCTCTGACGACGTTCCGATTCTACCCGGTGAGACTAAGGTGTTGACCATTGAAGATGTGGGAATTCGGGGGTGGGACCAAGCGAGAGATCACGGACTTGTTCCGCGTATACATGGAGTAAGAGTGACGATTCAGTACCTTAGTTTTGGTGATGGAACAGGTTTCTTTGGCGGAACTGGAGCTCCACGACCGAAACCCAATGGTGGGCCAAACAGTACAGCATGCTTGCCCCCGATCGATCGCTACGGCGGAAGCGCGTTGGCCCGTGTCATTGGCTACGGGATCAGTGACATCGAAGACTTGAGGAATTCTATGTCTGCCGGCGTTTTCAGGCCGGCATTTTTTTTCGCAAGAAAGTCGATTGGCTCCTTAACTCCGCGAGCGCTGAAATCGGCTTCGGCAGAGCTTGAATGCAATTGCATTAGTGACTCGTGCTGGTACGGAACAATGCGACAGATCAATACGAACGAAACGAACGAGTTTTGTTACCAGTGCGGCACGATCCCACGCTTTCAGGGATCTCAGTGCACTCAGCCCGGTAGTTGTTTCTTTCGAGATGTTAGGCAGCGGTACTGTCCAAATCCTGGTGGCAGCGATTTCTTCTGCTCTTGGGACTATGTTCTAGATTGCGCGGAAACACCGCCTTCCCCATCAGACTGCCCCGGCAATGCGCCAAACCCAGACTGCAAATGCGTCAAGTATGGCGACGTTTATGACTGGGATTGCGCCGGCAACTGCGGGGAAGGCACGTTTTTCGCTGACTATAATCTCTACCCAGGAACCGGCTGCCCAAAATACGCTTCAAGGCAGGGCGGGAGTTATTGCTGCGCCTGCACTCAAAGGCACAACTGTCCTGACCCGATCAACTGTCATTGGGATGATTACCTGTGCAATTGCTTTGACAATGACTCGCCTAGTTATCCTTGCAATGGCTGTTTTCCGGTTAACACGGTCTGCGCGGTGCCCGAGTGTTGTCCGGGCCTAAACTGTAACTTTGCGACGGAAAGATGTGTGCCCGCCGCAACACCATCGCCGACGCCCGGATCGGGCGGTGGAGGCGGTGGCGGCGGCGATAGCACGAGAGAGGGTGGCTGTTCAGATCCACCCGAGTGTCCTCCACTCGAAAGCTGGAGCACTGTGCACTGTCGGTGTGAACCTGACTATTGGTGTCCTGTCTTAATTGACGTAAGGGGAGACGGGTTTAGTCTTACGGATAATGCGAATGGAGTTTTCTTTGATCTGAATGCGGACGGTGTCGCTGAAAGACTATCCTGGGCAGCAAACGAATCAGATGATGCGTGGCTGGCTTTAGATCGCAACGGAAATGGCCGCATCGACGATGGCAAAGAATTGTTCGGCAACTTTACAGCGCAGCCATCATCAGCAAATCCCAACGGCTTTGCCGCGCTGGCCGAGTTTGATCGGTCAGACAAAGGCGGAAATGGCGACGGCGTGATCGATAGCCGCGACGCGATCTTTAGCAGCTTGCGTTTGTGGCAGGATCGGAATCACAACGGCATCTCAGAACGCGGCGAGCTTCACACGCTGCCTTCACTAAACGCGGACTCAGTTTCGCTCAAATACAAAGAATCGAAGCGCACCGATCAATATGGAAACCAGTTTCGATACCGGGCAAAAGTCGACGACACGAAGCAATCACACGTTGGCCGTTGGGCTTGGGACGTTTTCCTGATTCGCTGATTAGGCTCGGCCGGGACGGGCCCCCTTGCCCCCTCTTTCGGTCGGGTATAAGCTGAATCCTGCAAATCCCCTTAAAAACTCTCCCGCTTCCGTTCGGCGCTAATTGCGATCCGAATCGGAAAATCTTGTGGAAAAAAAGAGGAGTCGTCATGAAAAAGTTCCTACTTGCTTTACTGATCGTCTTAGCGACCGCGACGTTTGCCGTCGCCGACACGATTTACCTGCGCGACGGAAGACAGGTGCGCGGCACGCTGTTAGGTTTTATCAACGGCCAATTTGTGATGCGCGTCGAGACGCAACTTTCAGGTTCGCCATCCACCACCACTACGCGTCGACGAGATGACATTCAATACTTTCGTCCTGAAGAGGTCGATCGCGTCGAGATCGATGGGCGCCCGATGGAGGACACGCGCTATGTAACCCGCAATGTGCAGGTGACGCTGGATTCGAACTGGATCGACAGTGGCGTCTTTGTGCGTAACGGCCAACGCGTCCAGGTAAGTGCGACTGGAGTGATCACTGTCGGACGGGCGCGCATCACACCGGACGGTTTGCGTTCCACCGATCCGACCGCACCGCTGCCGAGCGCTGCCGAAGGAAAGCTGATTGGCGCGATTGGCAACGACACGAGCTCGCCGATCATCGAGCTTGGCAGCCGGCGCGAGTTCACCGCCGATCGCAATGGACGGCTGTTTCTGACGGCGAACCGCGGGTCGTTCGCTGACGCGCGCGGCGCTTTTGAGGTCCAGATTCAACGCGAACGAGGTGTCAACTTTCGCGAAGCAGACGATCTTGATCGGAGCGGCGGCATTAGATCGCGAAATCGTTTTCCTGGGTCAGGGCGTGGGCCGGGCAGGAGCGAACGCGATATTGAAGTGCCTGGGAACTCGCGCGGCGTTGACGCGGGTATTGATGTACGCAGCGGTGATCAAATCACCTTCACGGCCACGGGCACTATTGTCGCCGGTCAACGTGCAGGCACGGTTGGACCCGAGGGCGGTCGGAGCACGGGCTTCGGCTCGATCATCGGCACGCGGCCGGTCCCGAGTGCCGGCGTCGGCGCACTGATCGGCTACCTGCGCATGATCGACGGACAAAACAGTCAGCCGTTCTTTATCGGCAGCTCGCTGACGTGGACGGCGCCGGCTGACGGTCGTTTGTATTTGCTGGTGAATGACGACAACTACAACGACAACAGCGGGGCTTTTAGCGTGCACATCACGAGAACCGGTAGTTGAAAGTATCGACGACTACAACCCGAAACGCCGTTCGCGGAAGCGGGCGGCGTTTTGTTTGGTGCGCCCGGCAGGGCGCACCCACTTGGGAGTGAAAGTCTCCTACGAACCCGACAGGGGGAATCGTTAGCTAGACGGCAAGGGTGTCCATCGCGAGGTGGAATCTGAAGGAAGCCGCA
>JBASRE010000010.1:0-20681 GCA_049273695.1 Pyrinomonadaceae bacterium | reverse complement strand
CGTGCGCTCCGCGCACTTCACAGCTCACTGCCCACAGCTCACTGCCCACCGCACACTGCACACTATTCACGCCCACCGCTCACTGCACACTATTCACGCCCACCGCTCACTGCTCACCACCCACCTTCACGATCACTTTACCGCGCGCGTGTCCTTCTTCCAGGTATCGCATCGCGTCCGCGCTCTCATTCAAGTCGTAAACACGATCTATAACGGGCGTCAGTTCGCCGCTGACGATCAGGTTTCCGATGAAGGCCAGGTCGTCCGCGCTTCCTTTGGCGACGAAAGATGTCACTTTCCGATCTGAGAACATTGAGAGACGCATCGCCGTGACGGCGCCCGCCAGCAAGCCAATCATTGACAGATCATGGGGCGCGCCCACACCAATGCTTCTTCCGTTAGGATTGAGCACGCTTTGCAGTTCGGAGGGCGATTTGTTGCCGACGCATTCAAGAATCACATCGTAAC
This sequence comes from Pyrinomonadaceae bacterium, assembly GCA_049273695.1. Lineage (GTDB taxonomy): Bacteria > Acidobacteriota > Blastocatellia > Pyrinomonadales > Pyrinomonadaceae > UBA11740. The sequence continues at coordinate 20,213 of JBASRE010000010.1, read as the reverse complement.
GTGCCGGCAGATTCAGGAAATCTTCCTTCGTGTAATCGACGACGTGATCGGCGCCGATTAAGCGGACCATCTCGACATTACGCGTGCTGCACACGCCGGTCACCTCGGCGCCCAGGTGCCTGGCAATCTGCACCGCGAACGTGCCCACGCCTCCCGCGGCGCCGTTGATCAAAACCTTCTCGCCGCGTTGCAGCTTCGCCTTATCGCGCAGACCCTGCAACGCCGTGAGACCCGCGACGTTAATGGACGCTGCTTGTTCAAATGTAACGCCGTCCGGCTTGAGCGTGACCTTTGCTTCGCCTGCGCACGTGTACTCGGCAAGCGCCCCCGCACAACTCCCGAACACTTCGTCACCTACTTTGAACTTCTTTGCGTTACCGCCGGCTGCCGCAACTTCGCCCGCCATATCAACACCTGGCCGGCCCGTCCCTAATCCCGCCATCAGCTTCGCCAACACCCGAATGATCTTCGGCTCGCCGCGCATCAGACGCCAATCGAGCGGATTGATCGACGCCGCGCGCACTTTGATCAGGACTTCATCATTTTTGGGGACGGGCTTTTCGACGTCTTCCAGCTTGAGCACGTCGGCGGATCCGTGTTCGCGATAGACGATTGCTTTCATGAAGAGGAGACCTCCGCGACGATCTTTAGGAATCTGGTTCGAGATACGAGTCAGCGGCGGTTAAAGTTCTTGATCGTGAGGCAGAGGGCAGCTTGCTCATTTCTACGGCGGCCGAGCCGCGCATCTCAGAGCGGAGTAAGCTAATAATTACCGATCCATGTAATCTGAGTAAGCTGAGATTCTTGCGGGAGCCGTGAACAGCCAGGTTTCGTCATGAAATGGGCTCAAAGGCAACGCACCAAAACCCTTCTGCTCGCGCTGGTGTTCCTCGCGACGCTGGGCATTTTTCTGGGTTGGCTGAGCCGAAGACAAGGTTACCGAAACGTTCTCACAGTTACTCCTTCGCCAGGTTCCGAGCCATCGCCATTCACGACTCCGCCGCCGCCGCTAACTTCCGCGAGTCCATCTTCCGAAGTATCACCCGCGCCAACGCCGTCAGCGGATAACAGCAACGCTCAATCGAGTGCTACTCCGACAGCGGGCTTAATCATTCCGGTTGCCGGCGTCAGCAGTGCTCAATTGATTGATACATTCACCGCGGCGCGCGGAGACGGACGCGTGCACGACGCTATCGACATTACTGCTCCGAAAGGGACTCCCGTGCTGGCAGTTGCGCCCGGCAAAATCCTAAGACTGTTTCAAAGCAAAGCCGGCGGCACGACCATCTACCAGTCAAGTGGCGACGAAAAGTTCATTTACTACTACGCCCACCTGGAACGCTATGCCGACGGTTTGTATGAAGGCGGCTTTGTCATGCAGGGCCAAACGATCGCGTACGTGGGCGACACGGGGAACGCCGGAGCGGGCAACTATCATTTGCACTTCTCTGTCGCGATGACTTCCGATCCGAAGCGTTGGTGGGAGGGCGTCAACATTAATCCCTATCCGCTGCTGCGAAAATAGGAATGGTTTGACAGGATTTACGATTAGTAAGGGCGTTCTTGCTTAGTCCGCGGAGCGGACGCCAGCAAAGCGGGGGTTCAGTCCGCGGAGCGGACGCCAGCATAAAGCCTGGGGTGGAGCGTAGCGGAACCCCAGGAAGCCGTCCAAAAGAATATATTCAGCCCGCGGAGCGGGCGACAGCCTTCCGCACTCCAAATGCGTCCCTCCCGTGGACGGAAAGCCCAATCAACGTTCGCTTATCGGTCAACGTCCACTCCGATTCACGTCGGTTTGAAAGCACAACGCATCAGGAATGATCGTTGCTACGTTTTCTGTGAAACTACTTCTGGTACCGGAGAAAATTGATGAGGCTTTTCATATATATCGCAATTCTAAGTGCGCTCTTGCTGACTGCCGGGTGTGTTCCGCAGCCTGATTCGAAAACTCAGACGAACGGCGCCGGCTCACCTTTACCGGTGTCTTCGCCTTCGCCGCTCACGACAGATTCCGCAACGGTGAAACCAATCACGCTGCCGGTGCTTGATGCCTTTTTCGCCGACAACTCGTTCGCCGAAACCTTGAAAACACGTCTGAAGCTAAACGATGAGGAAGTCACAAAGCTGAAGGATTTGGCCCGCTCTGAGACGGCTAAACTTGACGAGTCAGAATTGGAAAAGCGAGAGGGAGGCTTTCGCGCTCACGCGGACGCGAAAGAAAAGATCAAAGCAGTCATCGGCGAGGAAAAGTCCGGACAACTTGCGGCCCTGGTTAATGAGCTCTGGCGCGGTGAAGACGCGTCCGACAAAACGGCGGGAACTGGAACCGGCAAAGTGAATGAAGTCCCCACGGACACGCGCGTCATCGTAAATGCTCCCGCATATCGAATGGACGTCTTCGACGGAGGGCGTTTGGTGAAGTCTTACAAAATCGCGATCGGCTATCCCGAATTTCCTCTGCCGACGGGCCTCCGCAAAGCCCGCGCGATCATTTTCAATCCCACCTGGACGCCGCCCGACGAACCCTGGGTAGCTAAGATGAAAAATGTCAGCCCCGGCAAAAAGGTCGAGGCCGGCAGTCGTTTGAATCCGCTTGGCCCGATCAAAATTCCCATCGGCGGACCGTCGCTCATTCACGGCGGGAAGTCACCGGCCAAACTCGGCAAGTTTGGCTCGCATGGTTGTGTCGGCCTGACGACGCCGCAGGTACGTGAATTCTCAAAGCAACTGGCGGGACTTGCCGGCAATACTTTGACTGACGCTGAAATGAATACTTTTGCTCGTGCCAAGACGGAAACGAAAGAGCTGAAACTCAAAGAATCTATTCCGGTTGAACTGCGATATGAAACGATTACCGTCGAAGACGGCAGCCTTCATATTTATCGCGACGTCTACGACCAAGATACCAACACCGAGGAAGGCCTGCGCGCGGTGCTTGAAGCATACGGCGTGAAGATGGAAGACCTCAGTGCGGAAGAGCGAACGCAGGTGTTGGAGGCGCTCACAAAGATGTCCGGCAATTCCACTGCTTCGAGCACCGCACCGTCACCGAGTCCTTCGGTTTCAAAACCAGAGAAGGGAACACGCGCGGCCGCGAAGCCTGCGAAACAGACGCGATCGCAAAATCAAAACGAGATCGTCATTACGATCGCAGCGTTGAAGGGCAAGGGCTATCCCGCGCCCGTCGGGATGTGAGCCGTGCAGTAGCCCGACCGTGAGGGAGGGCGTGATTGCGGACGAACAATCATCCACAGATTACGCAGAGAAGTCCGCGGAGCGGACGCGAGCGTAAAGACTTCCACCCCAGCCGAGATGCTCGGCTGGGGACCCCGGTTGGGGCGCAAGCCCCAGGATCCAAGCCACCAAAATAATGGAGCCCGCCAAGCGGGCGATCGCAGTTTGGTAACCAGCTGTCACCCGCTCCGCGGGCTCAGCGAATTTAATGTCTCTACGCTACGGCTTAATCGTTATGAGACCCTTGTTGCTGCTTACGCCACGCAATGTGAAACTCACCAAAAAATCCCCCGGAGAAAGATCGTCAGTAAGTCTCACCACAATTTGCGACAGGCCGCCGAAGTTGGGGACTGCTGCCGTGGACTCGACAGGCAGCTGGCGGATTACATTTTGCGCGTCCTCGGCCTGCACCGTAATCACATCACCTGCGACCAAATTCAAATTTACGGCAAATAGAATAATCCGCGAGCGTTGATCAGAGCTGAAGTTGAAGGCGTTCGCCACCGCGAACGGGTCCCGCACAAAAGTTACCGAGTCGACGGCGATAGCTCGCTGCGAAGTATCTACTAGTAACGCCGCCGCATCATTATCAACGATCGTGCCGACTGCGCTCGTGCGCGCAATTGTTCCGTTACCGGGGTTGGTTAGACTTACCACGAAGGTCTCGTGAGGTTCACTCACCGTATCGCCGTTGACGACCACCGTGAACGAGCTGGCGACCTGGCCCGAATTAATCGTCACTACGCTCGACTTGGTGACATAGTCGCTGCCCGCACCGGCAGTCATTTCCGAAGTTGTCGCCGTTGCCGTGATTGACTGGAAAGATGGATTAGATAGAGTGACACTGAAGCTGATGTTCTTCGTCCCAGTGTCTCCTTCTGTGACTGTGGCATCGTTTATGGTGATCCCCGGAACCGGGTCATCGTTGAGAATCGTGCCCTGGCCTTGCCCGATTAGAATGAACGCATTGAGCGAGGTGGTGAGATTAGTCGTGAAAGTTTCATCAAGCTCATAAGTCAGGTCGCCGGTTATTGGTACCGTGATGCTGCCCGTGAGAGTGTCGGCACTAATCGTTACCGGCGCGGTGGAACTATCAAAATCAGAACCCGAAGATGCCGTGCCGTTGGTGAACGAGTACGTCAGCGTCACCGGACGATTGATGGTGGTCGAAAGGTTCAGCGCGAAACTGGCCGGAACTGTCCCCGTATTGCCTTCTATCACTGACGTCGCGGAAATCGAAACTGATGGCAAAGGACCGATGAGTACCGAAAGATTATTCGAACTGGCATTTGCCACTGCCAAATCACTGCCGCCATCGCCATTCAAGTCTGCCCCGACGAGATCGTACGGACCCGAACCTGCGCTGAATGAACTTGGAGCAAAGAACTGACCCGTATCGTCCCCGCGCAGGATCGAAATGCGATCGCCGGTGCTGTTAGCGCCGACCGCCAGATCGAGTTTGCCATCTCCGTCAAAATCGCCACTCGTAATCGAAAGTGGAAATGAATTGGCGGGAAAGTTTGTCGCGCTGCCAAAGCTGCCTTGTCCATCTCCCTTCAAAATCGAGACATTGTGTGAATCGGTGTTCGCCACCGCAAGATCGAGGAAGGTGTCTTTGTTAAAGTCGCCAACCACCAGTCCGATCGGACTTGAACCTACGGCAAAGTCTGTCGGTGCACCAAAACTGCCAGTCCCAGTTCCAATGAGAATAGAAATCTTGTTGAAGTTAAAACCTACGTTAGCCACCGCGAGATCAGTTTTGTTGTCCCGATTAAAGTCGCCGGTGACCACGTATCGCGGCCTTGTCCCGGCAGTGAACTTCGTAGGAGCTCCGAAACTTCCCGTTCCCGTCCCGAGCAGCACGTAAACGCCTCCATTGTTAAAGCCGGAATCCGCGACGGGCCAGGTCCGTGTTTCCGTCACCGTTGAAATCACCGGTCGCGAATGTCCCTGGACTCTCTCCCACTGAGAAGTCAATCGGCGCAGCCAGCCCGCCCGTTCCGTTGCCAAGCATCAGTGAAACGATGTGAACGTTTCCCTTGGATACCACGACATCAGCCTTGCCGTCGTTGTTAAAGTCGCCGGCGATCAAGGCAAAGGGCTCGGCAAACGTGTTGCCGGTTGAAAAGTTCGTAGCCGCGCCAAAATTCCCCGCGCCATCGCCCAGCAGAATCGAGACGTTGCTCGAGCCACGGTTTACCGTCGCCAGATCTCGTTTGCCATCGTTATTGAAATCAGCGCTGGCAACCGCTTTCGGTTCTGTGCCGACGGGGTATGTGGTGAACGTTGCAGCGCGAATGCTGGTTAGCGCGCCTGCCAAACACAGAAAGCTGATCAAGAAAAGGCCAACGGGTTTAAGCGAGTAACGCATGAGGACTCCTGGTTAAGAGGACATGCTCCGTCGGGTGATACAGATATTAGTCCTTCAGAAACGGATGCATTATACATCCGACTCAGGTAGCGAGAACACCGCTGCAGCGACTGGTGCGGGTAGCCGCGCTGAGGCCACTCATCGACAGAGAACTTGTTCTTGTCTCCAGAAAGAGCTATATCAAACGTCGATGCAGCGACTAAAGTGGCCACAACCATTGCTTCGCCTTACTTGTCTGACGCTTGTTGGTTTTAGTTTGCTAAGCGTGGCGTCAGCACAGGCTGTAAACCGGCCGGCGCGTCTTGAATTAACGCCCTGTCAGGTTCCTGACGTTGCTGACAAAGTTCTCTGCGGGACTTATCAGGTATTCGAAGACCGCGCGGCGCGCAAAGGGCGGCAAATCACACTTAAGGTGGTCGTATTTCCGGCGACGGGATCGGAACGCGAACCTGATCCTTTCGTCTATATTCCCGGAGGCCCTGGTTCTTCCGCGACTGAAGATGCTCCCGGCATTGCCCAGGCGTTCGCCAGCATTCGCGCGCGACGCGACATGGTCTTTATCGATCAGCGTGGCACCGGTGGCTCGCATCCACTCAACTGTAATTTTTTTAACCCCGCAAATCCGCAAAGCTATCTGGGATACTTTTTCCCTCTCGAAGACGTGCGTAAGTGTCGCCAGGAACTAGAGCCGAAAGCTAATCTCACTCTCTACACCACGCCGATCGCCATGGACGATCTGAATGAGGTACGCGCGGCGCTCGGCTACGAACGTCTCAATCTCTTTGGTGGTTCCTATGGGACCCGCGCCGCGCTGGTCTATCTGAAGCGCCATCCGCAGAGCGTGCGCACGGTGACATTGCAGGGCGTGGCGCCGACGAACCAGTTCATGCCGCGCGATTTCGGCGCCGTGAACGAGCGCGCGCTTCAGGGAATCATTGCCGAGTGCGCCGCCGATGAAGCATGCAACAAAGCGTTTCCGAATTTGCGTGAGAAAACGCGGAGCCTCCTTGTGCAGCTCATGAAGGGGCCGATAGAAGTTGCTGTGGGTCTGCCATCGTCAGCCACGGCGAAAGTTACACTTTCACGCGATTTGGCAGCCGAAGCAATTCGCTACATGCTCTACAGCCCACCATCGGCCGGACGAGTTCCTTTGGTTATTAATTTGGCCGCGCAAGGCAACTTTGCGCCGTTGGCCGAGTCAGCGCTGCTGTACCGCCAGCGAATCGTGGCCACCGGCAGCAACGGCCTCTACCTTTCAATTACGTGCGCTGAAGACCTTCCCTGGATCAAACCCGGTGAAGGCGAACGGCTTTCGGCGAACACTTTTCTCGGAGACTATCGTCTGCGCCAGCAGAGAGAAGCGTGCGCGCTCTGGCCGCGGGCGACGATTTCGAAAGACTACAGCGAACCGACGAAGGCCGATGCTCCGGTCTTAATTCTTACCGGCGAATGGGATCCGGTAACGCCACCGGCGCACGGAGACGCGGTCGCAAAGCATCTTCCGAATGGTCTGCACGTCGTCGTCCCGCATGGCGCACACGGTCTCGGCGGTTTGCAGGGCAGCGACTGCATCTTGCGTTTGATGGCTGCGTTCGTTGAGCGCGGCGCGACCAAAGAGTTAGACACGTCCTGCGTGAAGAACGTAAAAAGGAATCCGTTCGCCCTTACCCTGCCGCCGCGACGTTGATGAGCATTTGGAGTGCGCCGGCATCGACGGCGCTTTGGATGCTAATCCGCGGAGCGGATGGCAGCATAAACCCCAGGATCGCGAGTACAAACAAACCAAGCCCGCGGAGCGGGCGACAGATCGTTCGATGCATCTGCCGCCGCTTCGCGGGCTCTTTGATTCAAACTCGACGCGTTCCCGGGGCTTACGCCCCGGGCTTTATGCTGACGTCCGCTCCGCGGACTGCCGTCTGCTCACTGCTCACCGCTCACTGCTCACCGCTCACCGCCCACCGCTTACTGCCCAAGGCGTATACTCCTCTCTACTATGAAACTTCAGCTTTTGCGGATCCTCGCCTTCATCATTCTGGCGACTGTCGCGCATGGACAAACTCCTCCGGCCGCCGACCATCATCAACACATATTCAGTCCGCCTCTGGTGAAGCTGCTCATGCCCGGCGCGCCCGAGTCGCAAACTCTCGCCGCTGCGGACGTAATTGCGCTGCTCGACAAGGCCGGCATTCAGCGCGCGCTCCTGCTCTCGGTCGCTTACACCTGGGGGAATCCGTCGCGAACCATCGAAGACGAATACGCCAAAGTCCGCGCTGAGAACGACTGGAATAGTTCCCAGGCGGCGCTCTATCCGAAACGCCTGCGCGTTTTCTGCAGCTTCAATCCGCTTGAGGACTATGCGCTCGCTGAACTGGAACGCTGCGCGAAAGATCCAAATCTCAAGCGCGGCCTCAAGCTGCATTTCGGTAACTCAGATGTGCAGCTCGAGAATCCGGCGCACGTCGAACAAGTAGGTCGAGTCTTCCGCGTGGCGAATAAACACCGCATGACAATCGTGGTACACCTGCGAGCGTCCATCTCGAAGCAACGTCCGTATGGCGCGGTTCAGGCGCGCGTGTTTCTGGAACAGCTGCTGCCGCTGGTTCGGAACATTGATGTGCAGGTGGCGCACCTCGCGGGAACTGGGCCGGGCTACAATGATCCGCGGGCCGATGAAGCGCTGGCTGAACTCGCCGCAGCGGTTGAGCGGCGCGACCCGCGTGCGCGTCGTCTGTGGTTTGATGTGGCGTCGTGTGTGGATCTAAATATTTCGCCTGCCAACGCTGCTCTCGTCGCTAAGCGAATTCGCCAGGTGGGAGCGAAACGAATCCTGTATGGTTCGGATGCTGCGGCGGGAGGCAATCTCCACCCGCGCGAGAGCTGGGCCGCGTTCCGCCGCCTGCCGCTTACCGAAGCCGAGTTCAATCAGATCGCAAAGAACGTCGCCCCTTATCTGCGGTGAATCTTATTTGGAGTGCGCCGGCTTGACGGCGCTTTGGATTTGTTTGCGGCTTTGCGCCTTTGCGTGAAACTACCCGGTCGCTACCGCTCCCGGTACTGACCTCATTGCATCTGCCGCCTGCTCACTGCCAACTGCTCACCGCTCACTGCGTCGCTACGTTCCCGGCAGGGATCTCAGCGCCTCGCTCAAATGACTACGATCAGCGAGCCTGTGCAAGAGCGGACCCGTTCCGGAAAACTCAACCACACTAACGGAACCAACCGGACAGCCGAGACGGTAACGAAAGCGACCGACATCAATCCCGAGCAAGCTGCAAAGAATGATTCTGATCGTTGCTTTGTGAGAAACAATGAGGAGGTTGCCTTGATTAAATTCCTGCTTGATTTCATCAATTACTCCTAAACCGCGGCGGGCTACCGCAATAGCCGACTCACCGCCGGTTGGCTCGTGCCACGCCGGATCTGCCAGCCAACTGATGTAATCATCGTGATACTGCTTATCGACTTCGGCCTTGCTCGATCCTTCCCACTTGCCATAACTGATTTCGTTTAGATCGGCACGGACCTGCATCCGAAGTCCCCGTTCATCGCATAGAGGCTGAGCGGTGGCGATGCCTCGTCGCAGACTGCTCGAGTAAATTGCCTGCCAGGGTTTTGCGCGATAGGCGGCGGCAAAAGCCTGGGCCATTTCTAATCCTTCACGGGTCAACTCCGGATCAAGTCCGGATCCGCAGAACACGTCATCGCGACTGAGCGCCGTCTGTCCGTGACGAAGCAGATGAATGTTCAAAGTCATGCTCGTGTTGCTGAGTCCGCGGAGCGGACGCCAGCATAAAGCCTGGGGCGTAAGCCCCAGGATCAGAGACACATTAACAGTTTTCGAGAGCCCGCGAAGCGGGCGACAGAGGCGCGGTGCAAAAAAACATTACATGACACGTGTGTTAGCCTGAGGACATGCCCGATTCCTACACCAATCTCCTTTATCACATAGTATTCTCCACGAAGGATCGACGCCCGCTCATTACGCCGGACTATCAGGTGCGCCTTTATGATTACCTCGGCGGAACGATCCGCAAGGCCGGCGGCATTTCCCTTGAACTCAACGGCACGGAAGATCACATTCATTTGTTGGCTAGGCTGCGGCCGGATTGTGCGCTGTCTGACATCTTGCGAGATTTAAAAGCAAACGCGACCGGGTGGATGCATGACGTGTTTCCTTCATTGAAAAACTTTTCGTGGCAGCGCGGTTATGGAGCGTTTACGGTAAGCCAATCGAACGTCAAAGAAGTGCGGAACTACATCGCTCGGCAGAAGGAGCACCATAGAAAAACTTCATTTCGAGATGAATTCATTCAGTTCCTGCAAGCAAACGGAATTGAATACGATCCCCGCTTTGTTTGAGATCCGGCTGCCGCCCGCTTCGCGGGCTCTTTGATTCAAACTCGACGCCTTCCCGGGGCTTACGCCCCGGGCTTTATGCTGCCGTGCGCTCCGCGCACTTCCGCCCACTGCCCACCGCTCACTGCTTTCTGCCTCCTGCTTACTGACCTCTGACCTCTGTTAAAATGCCGGAATGTCACGTGCCAAAATCGCGTTCTGTATCTCGCTAATCCTGTTCGCCTTGAATTCCAACTCACTCGCCCAACCTCAGTACTCAGTCCTCAGTCCTCAGTCCTTCGGAGACCTCCCAAGAACACGCGCTGAGCTGACCAACTATGAAGAGACAACTCGTTACGAAGAGGTCATGAACTTCATCGCGGAACTGCAGAAACGCAGTCCGTTGCTTCGCCTCGAGTCTTTCGGTACCTCGGAAGAAGGCCGCAAGTTGCCCCTCATGATTTTCTCGGATACGCCGATTTCAAATCCGCGTGACGCCCGCGCCACCGGTAAGCCAATCATCTTTATCATGGGCAACATTCACGCGGGCGAAGTCGAAGGCAAAGAGGCGGCGTTGCACCTTTCCCGGCGCATTCTGTTTGGTGACCTGAAACCGCTGCTCAGCAAAGTGATCATTCTGATCGCTCCCATTTACAACGCGGACGGCAACGAGAAAATCAACGTCAACAGCCGCACGGCACAGAACGGACCCATCGCCGGTGTCGGCGTGCGCGAAAATTCGAAAGGCTTCGACCTGAACCGTGATTTCATGAAGCTCGATTCGCCCGAAGCGCAATCGCTCATCAATCTGTGCAACCGTTGGGACCCGCACCTCACCGTCGATTTGCACACGACCAACGGGTCGTATCACGGCTATCACTTAACCTATTCACAGCCTCTGAATCCGAATACAAGCCCGCAGATTCTCAGCTACCACCGCGACCGGATGCTGCCCGCGATTACTCGCGCGATGCTGCGACGTCACAAGTTTCGCACTTACTACTATGGCAACTTTCCCCGCTTCGAGAATTTGCCCAAACCAGGCGAGAAGACCCGTTGGGAAGCCTTTACGCACCAGCCGCGTATCGGACAGAACTATCACGGCCTGCGCAACCGCCTCACGATTCTCTCTGAAGCGTACAGCTATCTGACTTTCAAACGTCGCGTTGAAGTGACCGAAGCTTTTGTTGAAGAGATCTTCAGATACGCGGCCGCCAACGCTCCGGAAATTTACCAGCTTACAAAACGCGCGGACGAAGAGACGGTGCGACAGTTCATGAGCAACGCGCCCGTGGCTCACGGCGTTGCATTTGAAATGCGTCCGCTGCCAAAGCCTGTAGACATTCTGATCGGCGAAGTCGTGAAAGTGAAAAACCCGCGCAACGGCAAAGACATGACCGCCATGGTCGAAGATAAGTTTAAGCCGATGCGCATGGATGATTATGGAATGTTCGCCGCGACCAGGAGTGTGACCGCGCCCCGTGCGTACCTCTTCAAACCCGAAAAAGATTTGCAGAGCGTAATTGAAAAACTTCGACAGCACGGAATTGCCGTTGAAGAGCTGACCGCGCCGCTGGCTGTTGAAGTAGATGCGTTCACGATTGCAACTGCGACGCGCTCCCAACGCGCGTTTCAGAAACATAATGAGATGAAAATCACGGGCGCGTACAAAAAAGAGCAGATGACCTTTCCCGCGGGCACCATCATGGTGAGGACCGCGCAACCCCTGGGCCGGTTGGTTTGTTACTTACTTGAACCCGAAAGCGACGACGGTTTGGTTGATTGGAACTTCTTCGATCCTTACCTCGAAACGGGAAAGACCTTCCCCGTCTACAAACTCATGCAAAACGTAAACGTCGCCGGTAGATTGATATCAGAAACCCGACCGTGATGGAGGGTGCGTTTAGTTAGTCCGCCTCTGCGTCCTGCCGTCTGCCTCCTGCCTTCTGGTTCTGTGGAGTGCGCCGGCTTGACGGCGCTTTGGATTTTCTTGTTGCCTTCTGCTCACTGCTCACCGCTCACCGCTCACCGCTCACCGCCGTCTGCTCACTGCGCACCGGTCACCGTGTCGGCCAACATCTTCTCCAGCATTTCCTTCGATAGGTATCTTCCATCAACGATCACGACGCTGATGCGTTTGGTGTTGGCGATATTTTTTAGCGGATCTCCATCCAGCAGGATCAAGTCCGCGAGCTTCCTTTCCTGAATCGTACCTAGTTCGTTTGCAAGATTGAGATAAACGGCCGGATTGCGCGTCGCGGCGAGCAATGCCTCAAAGTTTGTGAATCCCGCATCCACAAGTAGACCGAGTTCGTCATGCAAGCTAAAGCCCGGATACGTGTACAGCGCAGGCGAATCGCTGCCGGCGAGAAATTTGACGCCCGCTTTGTGCATCACGCGGACAAGTTCAACTTCCTTTTGATACAACTTCTTTCTCATCTCAATGAACTCAGGGGTGCGGTACTTAAGAAAGGGATTGTTTTCAGGCTGCCACCTTTCGAGCGTCGCGCGTGGGATGTATTTACTCTGGGGATCGTCTCTGAGCATGATTGAATCGACATACGTGAGCGCGTGTTTGACCGCCAGAGTGGGGACTTGCCACGTTTTATTGCTGACGAATCGCGCGAACAATTGATGGCATTTCCGCTCACTATAGGTATCGAGTTCAATTCTGGTGCGCACCGCTATCCGCGTCGGGATCGCCGATGTGTCATTGGGTTTGCTGTCAGGCTTCAACCTCGCGCGCATCCGTTCGTCAATTTCCGAGGGCGACAAGGTCGAGCAGCTCCGCAGAATATTCGCGAGGTGCTCAAAACTTTTCTGCCCTGCGTTTGACGCTTCGAAAGCAGTGATCGGGTTTGGAACATGACCCGCGACCGGTATGTGAAGTCTTTTAGCTTCGTCGATGATCGCAAAATAACTATCGCGCGGTACGCCGTCATAGGGCTTGATGAAATCCGCGCCACCCTGCTTAAGTGAACGCACTATCTGGCGCGCCTCGACAGGGCTTCCAAAGGGAATGGAATTGTCCGGCACTGCGGGTCGCGCTCCGTCGAGGATTCTGCCGGCCGCGATAATCCGCGGACCGATACGTGTGCCAGTTGCGATTGCTTGTCGAAGCTGCGGCAGCGCTGCAAAACCTTCTGCGGTTGTGCCCATATCGCGTATGCCGGTCACTCCGTTCGCCACGAGAAGCGGAAGGAAGTAATTAACTCTCTCCGCTCGTAAAGCATGAACGTGCATGTCCCAAAAGCCGGGAACCAGGAACTTGCCGCGGCCATCAATTACCCGTGCATCCTTCGGAATGTGAACGCGGCGGGATCTTGTAATTGATTTAATGCGATTGCCTTCGATGATAACGGTCATGTCCGGCTTCGGTTTAGGGCGAACCATATCGATAACCGTTACCCCAGTGATAACCAGAGGAGACTGCGTGACGACAGGCGCGGCGGCTGTAATGACGAGAGGGTTCGTTTGCGTCGCGGCCTTCCCAGGAAAGAAAGCGATGAGGAAGATCGAGCAAGTCCTTGCCAGATTTTGTTTGAACATGCGTCGCGAAGGTGTAGCGGCTTAGCCTTCAGAATGGTGGACCGGCATTAGAGACACCAGTTTGGACGCTCAGGTTCCAGCGAATCCAGCGCCGGCAGCGCAACAGTGGGCTTTGGATGTGCCCGCCCGGTTGATGCGGTCAGAACCGCCTGCGGTAGCGGGCGGGCCACCCCCTCGGGGACGCGCATCTTTTGCCTTTTGCCTTCTGGTTCTGTGGAGTGCGCCTGGGAGCGCGGGCATACTGCGCGCATTTGGAGTGCGCCGCCTCGACGGCGCTTTGGATTCGTCCGCATTGCGGACGTCTGAGTTTAGCCCAGCGCTTCAGCGCTGGGATCGCAGCCGTAATATTTTCCTTGGCCGGCTTTAGCCGGCGCAAGACCGCCCGCGCGAACCCATTGAAACCTCAATCGTCGCTGACGCGACGCGGGGACGCGTCACCGTCTAGTCCCGTGGCTTGAAAGCCACGGCTAAACTCATTTCGCCGCTACGCGTCGCGCGTACAATTGCGGGCTGGTTAGTCTGACCGAGAGGAACGTGATAGAGTCCGCGTGAATCGAGCCCAGCTTCCTCTTTTCCCTGCCTTTCTGGGAATTACCCAGATCACCTGAAGTACATAGCTCACCCTATTAGAGAAAGGTAAATTCCATGAGAATCCTTCTATCTGCAGCTTTTCTTGCAGCAACTTGTACCGTCGGTCTTGCTCAGGAAACCCCAGTAACGCCAACAACCGTCCCTGCTTCAACCCTCCTAATAACAACGCCTGCGCCCGTGGCAGAATTGGTTGGCGCTCCAGTAGCAACTGTCCCAACAGACCCCTTCTTGGCCAATCGCATTCCTCCGAACTCCAAAATCTACATTGTGCCCTTCAAGAGTGAAGACAGCACTAAACGGGTCGAAGGCTTTGAGACTTACATGGCTGCTGCTATCCGCAAGAAGGGCGTTCCGGTCATCATGGTTGCAGACCGCTCGCAGGCAGATTTTGAGATAGCAGGCTCGGCAGACAAAAAGGGAGCAGGCTTCGTCAAGAAATGGCTTCTGGCCGACTTCCGTCGCTCGACCTCAGCCTCAATGAGCGTGACAAATCTTCACACGGGCGTTATCGCCTATGCCGACTCATCAGATCGAGCCTCAGCTAACGGAGGCTTGCGCTCGTCCGCCGAAAAACTGGCGAAGTACCTCAAGCGCAAAATCAAGGACGATGAGAAAAAGTTCGTGCGCATGACCGTGATTGCGGCCGCCAAATAGGCGTTACCGGTAATATCACTAACAATTGAGCCCGCGCAGCGGGGCGATTCGTAGTCAGTCCGCGGCGCGGACGTCAGCATAAAGCCTGGGGCGTGAGCCCCAGGTACCAAGCGAACAACAGCAATTGAGCCCGCGAAGCGGGCGATAGCCTTCGATGATTAGGCTGTCGCCCACTCCGCGGGCTGGTTCATTTTTTTGCCGTGTTCCCGGGGCTCACGCCCCCGGGCTTTATGCTGACACCCGCTTCGCGCGTTGAAGGCTCAGACGTGCTGGGTCGCGATTTTTTCAATTATCAATGTTCCGAACTGCTAGGCATTGATGTGTAATTGATCTTTGCGGCTGATGAATGGAATGCTGGCCGATGAGATCTTATCGGGCGCATAGCGTCAAGCAAGATCGCAGAATCGCAAGCCTAACCCGATTTCGTTTATCTTTCCGAGGTGCCGCGCGCCTTTCGGCTGGAAAAGCGGCGTCAGTTGAGGCAGTATGGCACTGCCTAATCCACCTCAGTAATGGACACCATTCCCATGACAGAGAATCCAACTTCAGAAACACCCTCACCAGACACCCCCGAAGTACCTATGACAGCAAACTTCGACATAGGTCCTAGTGCCATCACAGCCTATAGCCGGCTCAGCTATACGATGTGGTACGCGCTGGCTGAATTTATCGATAACAGCACGCAGTCGCGAGAGAATTATGAGGGCATTATTGATTCCGTTTTAGAGGAGGAGGGCAATCCGCTCCGAGTGGAGATAACCTACGATCCGACAAACCGCGAACTCACAATTGCAGACAACTCCATAGGGATGACGCACCAAGATTTGGTAGACGCCCTCAGGATTGCCAGCCCGACGAAGGATTCAAAAGGCCGATCTAAGTACGGAATGGGAATGAAGACGGCTGCCTGTTGGATGGGCCACAACTGGAGCGTTACGACCTGCGAATGGGGAAGCGGAGAAGAATGGACTGCGACGGTTAGCGTGGATGCGATCTCCCAAGGAAACCAGACAATACCGCTTTCTTATAGGAAAGTAGATTCTGATCAACATTACACCGTGGTCAAAGTTGCCAGTCTCAACCGAATAATTCAGAAACGCACGGAAGAGACCATCATGGCGTATCTCGGCTCAATGTATCGGATGGATATAAGGGCAGAGCGACTGATCATTCTATTTAATGGCAAGCAGGTTCCTCTGCCTGAAGAGTGGCAGTTTGCCCGCTACGATACGGGCGCGGAAGTGCAAGTGCCTTTTGACACGACCGTCAATGGAAAACGTGTGCGGGGCTGGTTTGGTGTTTTGCAGAAAGGCAGCAGAAAGTTCGGCGGGTTCTCCATTTTTCAAAACAATCGTCAAATCAAAGGATACCCGGACGCATGGAAGCCCAGAAGCGTTTTTGGGGGCGTCGACGAAGAGGGATCCAATACACTCGTATCGCAGCGTCTTGTGGGTGAAATAATCCTGGACGGATTTGAGGTGTCACATACGAAGGATGACATTGCTTGGCAGGCCGATGAGTATGACCGTCTTGAGGAGTTTCTGATTGAAAAGACTCAAGAGCTGAAGCGATTTGCGTTGAGCATGAGGAAGGGCGATCCAACGAAAACCGCTTGGGATCGCGAACGCCTCAAAGAAATCATGGAAGAAGCAAAAGAAGAATTTGGCTCAACTGAGTTTCGCGATGTCGTGACAGAGGCTTCCCTACCTCCCCTTGAAGTCATTCAGCAAGCAAACCAACGACAGGCGGAAGCGTTGTCAGAGGACGACATGCTCCTCGAAATTCCAAACGTCGGGGCAGGAATTCGCGTTCGGGTGGGATTTCAAGATCGGTCTGAAAACGATCCGCATCTCTCATTCGTTCCAGAGCAGTCGGGCATCACCGTTATTATTAATCAGCAACATCCATATTACGCCGAAATCGATTCGCAAGACCGCGTTAAGGAGATCGTTTTTCAGTATGTTTATGACGCAGTTAGTGAATTTCGCGTAGGCCAACGGTTAGGCCGCCAAGAACCAGATGCCGTTCGTAAACTCAAGGATCAACTTCTACGCTCCAAGATTCAGCGGATGGAAAATAAAGATGCTGAACATGGCGACCGAGAATTGGCCAAAGTCAAAGAGGTATAACGTCCGCCATGGGCACCTTAAAGGCCGCATTAGTCAAACCGCGGACCGTCTATCGAAATGCTCGCGGCTCCGTAATCCTTGGATCCTGTGAACAGGTTTTGGCGGATTCAACCTTTCGCCGGAAGTATAAGGGGAAGGTTCAGCTCATATTTACGTCTCCGCCCTTTCCACTGAATCAGAAAAAAAAATACGGCAATCTTCAAGGCGATGAGTATCTCCGATGGCTTAGCGCGTTCGGGCCACTATTTGCGGAGTACCTCAAACCTAAGGGTTCTGTCGTTATGGAGATCGGGAACGCCTGGGAGAAGGGATCGCCTACACAGTCAATTCTGCCATATGAGGCACTACTTGGTTTTCTAAAAGAGGGTAAATTAAAACTTTGCCAGGAGATAACCTACTACAACCCAGCGAGACTACCTACACCGGCCCAATGGGTGACCATTGAACGAATTAGATTGAAAGACTCGACGAGCAAGGTTTGGTGGATGGCAAAATGTAAAAAGCCGAAGGCCCACAACAGCAGAGTGCTGAAACCCTATAGCAAAGCGATGGTTCAACTGCTCTCCCGTGGCAGTTATAATTCGGGCAAGCGACCGTCTCAGCATGACATAAGCAAGAATGGATTCTTGAAAAAGCATGCGGGAGCAATTGCGCCAAACTTGATCGAAGTCGCTAACACGGGAAACGGATCTCCCTATCAATCCTTTTGTAAGGAACACGAGGTCGAGGCCCATCCTGCTCGAATGCCCGAAAAGGTGGCGGATTTTTTTATCAGATTTCTGACGACTAAGGGCGATTTAGTCCTCGATCCATTTTCCGGGAGCAACACCACCGGTACGGTCGCCAATCGACTTGAACGGCGCTGGTTGTCTATTGAGGCAGTGCCACACTATGCCGTGGCGGGCGTCGCTAACTTCAATCCGGCGCGCGCCGAAACCTTGCTCAAGAAATTCAAAACCACTTAAGGCTAAGGAACCTTTCAATGCCCAGCCTGCACAGACCGTTGCGACGTTGGCAGGAACTTGCGCTGCAAGAATGGGTTAACAACGGAAAGAGGGGAATTGTCTCCGTAGTAACTGGAGGCGGCAAGACCTTCTTTGCCTTGAATTGCATTAATGAGTTTCAGCGTAAAACCGCGGCCGCTACCGTTTTGATTACAGTGCCTACAACGGCGCTTGTGGATCAATGGCTCGAAGAACTCATTTCATTCTTCGATATGCCGCCCAAGTTTGTAAATCTGCTCACTGGCAAGGGTAGGGTCAAGCGGGGACGTATCAATATCGGGGTAATCAATACAGCCGCGAAGCTGACATCTCTGGCGAACACGCCTGAAGTGTTCCTTGTCGTAGATGAGTGCCACAAGGCGGCAAGTCCTGCGTTCCGAGAGATCTTCAACATAGAAAAGCGCGCATCGCTCGGATTGAGCGCAACGCCCGAGCGCCCCTATGACAATTGGTTTGAAGAGATCTTGGTCCCAGAACTAGGTCCCGTAATCTATGAATATTCATACGCCGAAGCACTGCAAGACGGAGTAATCGTACCCTTCCGACTTAACAATGTTCTTTTCGAATTCACAGACGATGAGCAACGAGAATACGACGAAATCACGAAGAAGATAAGTAAAGCCGTCTCTCAACATGGTACTGAATCAGACCAAGCGATTAGGCTCTTGTTGAAGAGAGCAAGATTCTCAAATTCAAGTCCCACTCGAGTTCGGATCGCATTGAAGATTATCGCGCGCCATAGGGATAAGAAGATCTTGGTTTTCCATGAGGACATTCATGCGGCGGAGTTCTTGTTTGAAGTATTGCGACAGAATGAGGTTCCGGTGGGGATCTATCATTCAAAAATTCCGCTCTCACGTAGGGTTTCAACGCTTCACGACTACAGAGCGGGCCGGATATCCGTATTGGTAAGCTGCCGAGCTCTGGACGAGGGGTTCAATGTCCCTGAGAGCGAAATCGGGATCATAGCGGCGTCTACTGCTACCTATCGTCAGCGAATTCAAAGGTTGGGTAGGGTACTCCGTCCCGCACCCGATAAGGAACGCGCGATCATTTACTCCATTGTCGCGTCCATTCCTGAGATTCGTCGCCTCGCGGCGGAGGCAGAGGATTTGAAAGAGATCGCTGAGATTGAATGGAGCCGCGCATGAACACGATAGTTACCGACTTCCCGCCGCTGACTACATACGAATTGTGCGATTCCTCCGGTGTAAAGGAGATCGAATTCCAGGAGGTGGCAATCCGACTGCTTTCACGCCTCTACCCCGACAGTATCGTGTTTCCGTTTCATCCCAATGTGAGATTCGAAGATGCGGTTTGGCAACCCGATTTGGCATTGGTAGATCGTCAACTCCGTTATTGGTTCATTATTGAAGTTGAGATATCCACTCACCATCTGGAGAAGCATGTTTTGCCCCAAGTAACGGCATTCAGCGAAGGTGTTTACGGTGATGACGCAGCAAAGCAATTGTCCAACGGCATGAACATATCCCACAACGAGGCGCGGACACTTTTGTCAATGATTCCTCGAGATGTTGTGGTAGTGAGCAATCGAATTGATGAAAAGTGGACAAGGAAACTCGCGTCCGTAGGTGTTCAAATAATGGCGATTACAACGTACCGCAACATGACTACTGGCCAAGCGGTGCACAACATAGACGGTGAGCTAATTCCATCTCAATGCTCACTTGGTTTTGGAAGAGTGCGAGCGGAGGATAGTGCGGTAGTGACTCAGGTCGGTACCTTTTGGAAGGAAGGGCAGTTCGAAATCTCTGGACCCGAAGGAATTGCAAGATGGGAATGCTCGGTGATAAACGGGATAGCATGGCTAATGAAAACGAAAGGGCTCATCGAGTTCCATGATGGGGCCATAGTTCAGTTCCTCCGAAGAAACGACGGCGCGATTGTTGTTAGGCTACCCTACCCAGAGGCATTCGATTTGGATATTTGAGCAGGAATCGGAAAACTAAACCGGGTCAGCCCTGCGATTCTGCGATCTGGTTGTAGTCACGATATGCCCCGACCAAAAACGTGCGTGAGCTCACTTCGGCGGCGGAAAATCCTTGTGCACTTCGTGGCCGCGAAAGGTTGCGCGTACTTCCAGTTCACTAATCTGAACAGAACTCGGAGTTGAACCAACAGAATTCGGATTGAACTTGTCGCCGTGTTCGTTGGTGAGGCTAAGAAGAGAGTGCGTCACGGTCTCGCCGGGGCGGATGGTGCCGACCCGCATGCTGTAGAGCGTCCCTCCGACGTAAATCCTTAAGCTTGTGTTCAAGTATGGCTCCTGTTCCGTGTTGCGGATGGACACGTTCCAGGAGTCGTAAGTTACTGCCGGCCGGAAGG
>JBASRE010000009.1:0-71576 GCA_049273695.1 Pyrinomonadaceae bacterium | reverse complement strand
TTGCTCTGCGCCCGACCGCAACCGATGGCCTGCTCGACGTTTACTTTTGCCGGCACCGCTTAACTCAAATCAATGTAGCAGCTTCAACCAAACTCGACCAGAATGTGTAAACCATGTCTCCGAACAGGTGTAAACTTTGTCCCCGGTCTATACATAGGTCGCCCCACCCCTGGATGATGAGGAAAACAGCCATGCGCCCCTCACCGATCGGCAGTTAGCGTTTCTTGGCGCGCCGAGTTGTTGCGCCACTCTTCGCGCGTTTTTTGGTTCCGCCCTTCGCGGCTGAACGAGCCGCGCCGGCAGTGCGCTTAACAGCCTTGCTCGCGCTTCGTGCGGTCTTCTTTGCCGTCCGTTCTACGCTCTTCGCCGCCTTCTTGGCAGTTTTTGTCGCGGTCCGGCGCGCCTTGGTTGCGGTCTTGGACGCGTCGCGCGTTGCCTTGCGCGCGGCTCCGCTAACTCGCTGGGTCGCATTGCTGACGGTGCTTCGCGCCTGGCGCGCAACTTCAGTGGTTCTCTCGGCTGCGCGCTCAACCAAATCGGCTTCAGCCCTTGCCAGCCGGCGGTTTTGATTAGCAGCCGTCCGTGCGACGCTGGTGACGACGGTACCGACGGTAGTGGCGCCCCGCCTCGACGGTTTCAATTGCTCGGCGGCCGTGTTGCCGGCAGTCTTCGCGACGCTCGCTGTCTGTGCCAGCGCCCGCTCGGTAAGTTCGGCGACGCGATCGCCGGCCTCGCTTACAAATTCCGCGGCGCGCTCAACAACGCGTGTAACCACGTACTCATCCCGACGAGATTTCTTCTTTGACATGCTTGGTTCTCCTCAAAATTGTATTTAATGAGAAAGAGATACAACGGGCGGGATGTAGAAAGTGTGTCGCAGTTTTGTTTTAAGCTTGCGATTTCGCGCAACGCACGCGGTAAGAGAGCAGAATCGGACGAAAGAACGTCAGGATGCGGACCGTTGAAATGCTAATTTCGCTACGCGTTCGGCCAGCCGGGGATTACCAATCTTTTCCGCCAAAGTTGGGAATTGTTCAGTCGCACTGCGCCAGCGGAGCTTCGCCACTGACGTCGTTTTCCCGTTTGTGGGTGAATCGAGCGGCGCATCAGTGCGCAACGTAGCGAGGTTCTTGAACAGCAGCGCCAGTTCACGGTTTGTATCGCTGAGAAGCGAGGCAGGGAAGTCCTCGATGGGACCGTGCTGATTGATCAGTCTTGCCGAAGTCTTCGCTCCAAAGCCCGGCAATCCGGGATAACCGTCGGCCGAATCGCCAACCAACGCCAGGTAGTCGGCAATAAACTCAGGCGCGACGCCGAACTTCGCGCGAATGGCTTCCGCCCCGCGAATCTCGTTTCGGCGGCGATCAATTTGCACCACGCGATCGTCAACCACACACTGGGCCAGGTCTTTGTCGGGCGTCCAGATGCAAACCTTTTGAACCTTCTTGTCGCGGGCCGCGAGATGAGCGGCGGCGGCCAGACCATCGTCGGCTTCAAACTCGACCATCGGCCAGACGACCACGCCCAGCGCGGCCAGCGCGTCTTCGAGCGGATGAAACTGGGCGCGCAACGCCGGCTCAATCCCCGCGCCGGTTTTGTATCCCGGCCACAGCTGATTGCGAAAAGATTCGATGACGTGATCGGTCGCGACGCCGACGTGCGTGGCGCCGTCTTCGATCATCTTAACTGTCATGCTGACGACGCCGGAGACAGCCCCCAAAGGCGGATCGGACTTGTGAAAGCGGCGCAGGCCGTAGAAATGGCGGAACAGTTCGTAGGTCCCGTCGATGAGATGGACGATCATTGGTTTATCCACAGATTACACAGATAAGACAGATTGAAACATTGATTCATTGATCCAATGAGTCAATGAACCAATTCCCTTAATCTGTGGAATCTGCGGACTAATTCGGCTATCCTTCGACCAGGAACTTGAAGCCGCCGTACGCCATGCGCTTGAGGTCGAAAGGCATCGGACCCTTTTCCATCGCCTTCTTAATCTGCGGATCGGTCATTACCTGGGCATTGACCTTGTCGCGATGTGCCCGTGACTTGTAAACAATCCAGGAAAAGAGCACTGTCTCGCCGCGCTTCGGCTTCACCAGTTTGTTAAATGAAACCCCGAACTTCACCTCGAGATCATCACCGACGGCTTCGACATATTCCAGCGCGCCGTACTTGCGCCATACTTTTCCCGCGGCAGTCGACATCTTTCGGTAGGCGGCAAGATTCTTAGTCGGCACCGCCAGAACAAATCCATCCACGTATTTCATCGGTTCTCCTTCGACACTTTATTAGAGTTAGAGTTTCTTGCGCGCCTGGTCCAGTTTGATGCGCGTCTTTACGAGTTTCTTCACCAGGGCCGCAGACAACGGACGATCCGGCGTAAAGCGTACTGTTCCTTTTGAAGTTGGAAACGACTTCAGGTCGTCTTTGTGAGCTTCGATCGGACCCGCGCCGGGAAAGAAACTGCAATGTTCTGAGAAAGCTGCGAACGAAACCAACATGCGGCCGTTCAGTTTGAAGGTTGGAATTTCGTAACTGATTGTCTCCACCGCTTCCGGCACGATTGACTTGATTGTCCGGCGCAGCTTCTCGAGGACTGCACGCGATTCGGCGGGCACGCGCGCGAGATACTCGTCGATGCTCTGCGGCTTTGTCTTCTTAACTGATTTCTTCATTGTCTCTTTCCTAGCGAGCGGAAATTGGCTTCATGCGCCAACGCCCGTAAGCGACAAAAAGGCAAAGCAAGCAAACTATGAAGGGGAAGGCCGCCGCAACTTTCATCGGGCCCATCAGGGCGGTGACCGTGGCTCCGGCCGTGATCATTGCGAGACCGAGCGCGGCCAGCGGAGCTAGTTGTGGCTTAATCCTTAAGAGCGACGGAAGGATCAGGCCGAGCCCGCCCAGGACTTCACATATACCAATGAAGTGCAGAAACAAGCCGGGCAGCACCACCGGCGCCTGCGCGTTCATCTCTTCGACGGACATTACGAATTTCATCACGCCGGCAAAGATAAAGAGCAGCGCGAGCAGTACTTGCAGAATCCACAGGATGATGTTCATTCTTTACTCCGTTTCGTTTTCGATTTGGCTCCCAGACTCATGTAGTGCTCTCGTTGCTTCTTATCGAACTTCTCGAGCGCATATCGCAAGCATGTGCGCGGCATCGTCGCGGCGTGCTTGTCCAGGAACTTCAGCAGCTTGTCCCGATGCACGCCCCCGGCGGTGCGCAACATCCAGCCGGTGCCTTTGTGAATCAGGTCTTCTTTGTCGTTGAGCAGCATCTCCGCAATCTTGAAAGTATCAGCGGTCTCGCCGTTACGGATTAGCGGGCCAGTTCCGACGATCGCCGTCCTGCGCTCCCAAATATTTTTTGAGCGCGCGAGTTTGTACAAGACGTCGCGCGGGTGATTGATTAAGTAAGTGCCGACGATGTAGAGCGCGCCCAAATCCACCAGGTCCCAGTTATTCACTCGATCGTGACGCCGCATGTAGAGATCGAAGAATTGCTTTCGGAGCGCGTCAGGGGTCTTCTTGCGACGCCCGTGTATGCCCATGATGCTAAG
Organism: Pyrinomonadaceae bacterium; assembly: GCA_049273695.1. Taxonomy (GTDB): domain Bacteria; phylum Acidobacteriota; class Blastocatellia; order Pyrinomonadales; family Pyrinomonadaceae; genus UBA11740. Next base: position 68,007 of record JBASRE010000009.1, on the reverse strand, counting down.
CGAGCCCACGCGTGCTTCATGGATAGGACTGTCGAGCAATTTCTCGAGTTCATCCAGAGGCATATCGCTGAACTCTTTGGCGAGGGCGAATACTTGTCCCATGCGCACGCCGATAAACTTGTCGCCTTCGCCATACTCACCCTCGCCGGATTTGAAGTAGCGCAGCGTCTTCTCGGCTTCAGCCGCAGAGCCCTGCGCTTTCAAACGTGCGAGGAACTCCTTCGCCGTGAGTTTCGGTGGCTTGTCGGGTTTCGTCGCCATCGCCGGCTCAGCTCTTTGGCCCTTCGGTGTTCACCATCCACGGTGTGCCGAAGCGATCGTTGCACATGCCGAAGCCCGGCGACCAGAACGTCTGTTGAAACGGCATGATGACGTCGCCGCCTTCAGAGAGTTCGTTGAAGACGCGCTCGCCTTCGGTGATGTCTTTGACCTGGATCGAAACCCAAAGCCCCTGTGGCTTTTCGTACCGGTCCGGCGGCGAGTCAGCGCCCATGATCGTCTGATCGCCAAGCGAAAGCGTGGTGTGCATGATCAGCTTGTGCATCTCAGGCGGGAATTGATCGGCGCCCGGCATCTCACCCCACGTTCCCATGAAGGTGATTTTGCCGCCGAGCACTTTTTCGTAAGTTTCAAAGGCCTCTCGGCATTGTCCGTTAAAGTTTAGATGTGGAACTATCTCCATTGTTGTCTCCTTCAGCGTGTCTCAGCTGTATGTTTCAGTGCCGTAGGCACTAGATGTTTATAGAAGAAGTGTCTAGTCCGTGTCTGTTGCGAGTGGTTCCCCTCCCCGCATGCGGGGAGGGGCTAGGGGTGGGGTTGAGGCCGTCGCCAACCTCTCCCCCTAACCCCCTCTCCGCTTGCGGAGAGGGGGGTCCCATCTTGCTCCTCGCTATCGGGCAAGCCCGGACGAGCTATAAACATTCTGCCGCTACGCGGCGGAAGCTGCTTCCTCCAATTTCGCAATGTCGATCTTGCGCATTTGCAGCATCGCCTCCATGACCTTGGGTGCCTTTGACGGGTCCTTCGCTAATTCGATCAGGCGCGTCGGCGTGACCTGCCATGACAAGCCATACTTGTCCTTCAGCCAGCCGCACATACTCTCCTGGCCGCCGTCAGCAGTGAGCTTCTCCCAGTAATAATCGACTTCTTCCTGGTTCTCGCAATTGATGACCAACGAAATCGCCTCGGTGAACTTGAACATTGGCCCGCCATTTAACGCCACGAATTTCTGTCCGTCAATTTCAAACTCAGCAGTCATTACCAGACCCGCGGGTTGGCCGGACTTCTCGGACACTTCGCCGCCAGGGTAACGGCTGACGTGACCGACCTTCGAGTTCTTGAAAACCGAGCAGTAGAAATTCGCGGCTTCCTCAGCTTCCTTGTCGTACCACAACATTGGTGTGATTCCTCGCATGATCATTCCTTTCAGTTTGAACTGTTCGTCAATGCGCAGACTAAAGTCTATGCTACTTTTGCGCCTCTAGTTGTTCGCGAATTCGTTCTTCCTGCGCGCGTGCCTCTGGGGTGAATTCGTCGCCGAAGTCTTCGGCCTCGAATACCTGACGAATCTCAACCTCAGTATTTTCGAACGGCGCTTTCTTCAGCCATTCAATCGCTTCTTCTTTGGAATTACACTTCCACACCCAGAATCCGGCGACGAGTTCTTTCGTTTCCGCGAATGGGCCGTCGATAACACTCGGGCTGCCTTTGCCGTCGAACTTCACGCGCGCACCTTTCGAAGACGGCTGAAGTCCCTCACCGGCGAGCATCACGCCCGCATCGACTAACTGTTGGTTGAAGTTGCCCATGTCCGTGAGCATCTTCTCAGTCGGCATAATGCCTGCTTCAGAATCCTTGTCAGCTTTTACTATCACCATGAATCGCATTGTTTTCCCCCTTTAGTCTTTTGATTTGAATTCTGTCTATCTACCATCTAGTCGATCTAGTGTTACGAGGATCGACAGGATCGGTCTCAAAACTACGCATTTGCATGAAAAGCCAAAGAACCTAATTAGCCTGGGGTGGATTCCGTGTGTCGGGCCATCTCATTGCACTAAGATTGTCATTGACACCCAGAAACCGTGAGGAGTACCTTTTCTTGTGATGAACTGCTTAGGATCCTAATCGCACTCCCTGGGACCACCGTCATGGCAAGGCTCGCTACATATGGAAGAAACGTCAGCTTCTCATCCGGCGGCAGCAGCAGTTCGCCCATTCGTCCCGTCGATCTCGACGATAAGCTAATAATGGAACTATCGCAGCTTTTGACGATCGAGGAACTGAAGGAACTTGCCGAACGCCTTGGACGTGTTTCCAGCAAAAGGAATCGTTCAGTTCTGCTACGAAAGGCTCTTGACGAGCAACTCAAAAAAAACGCTAAGTCTTCAACCAACGAACGGCGCCCGCAATCATATTCCCACTCCGCAAACTTGTTGGGAAAAGCCGTTGATGCTGAGTACCGATATGCAACGCTAGGTCTCGTTCTTGGACTGGCCACGATAATCGGCGGCATTATTCTCGGACTGAATGGAGTTGCTGGCTCAACTTCGTGGACCGCCAGACTTATTGGCTTAGAATCGAAGATTAACGATGCCGCGCCTGGAGTAGTTCTCTTCATAGTTGGGATATTTCTTGTATTCATCACGAGACCTAAGGTTAGCCTCGATAATCTAAGAGATTAATACCGTCTGCCACTAGTTTTCCGGTAGCCCTTCTATTTCCATCAGCGGCCGAATCTCGATCGTGCCATATCGGGCAGGCGGAATTCGCTCGGCAATCGCCATCGCTTCGTCGAGATCGCTCGCCTCAACGATGTAGTAGCCGCCGAGTTGCTCGCGCGTTTCTGCAAACGGCCCATCCGTGACGACACGCTTGCCGTCGCGCATGCGCACACTCGTGGCGGTCGCGACTGAATGCAAAGGGCCGGCGGCCACATATTGGCCTTTCGCATTAAGATCCCGCGTGAGCTGCGCGGATTCGACGTAGCAATGCTGCCGCTCTTCATCGGTCATCGCCTGCTCGTTCATGTAAACCAGTAACATGTATTTCATGTTCAAATCCTCAGGCAGTGGGCGCCACCGGTCGCACTTCGATTGATCCCATTCGCGCCGATGGAATGCGAGCCGCGATCACGCTTGCTTCATTGGCGTCCGCGGCTTCGATAAGAAAGAATCCGCCGAGTTGTTCACGCGTTTCCGCGAATGGCCCGTCGGTTATCATTGGCTTACCTGCTCGGACCCGAACGGTCCGGGCGGTTTTAGTCGGCTGTAACTCGTCGCCAACGAGGTAAGTTCCGTTGGGCTCGAGCTCCTGGATCAACTCGCGATATTCTCCGTAGGTTTCCTGCCTCTCGGATTCAGTGAGAGCGTCCCAGGTCGCTTCGTCGTGGTAAATCAGCAGCATGAACTTCATGTTTCTGTCCTCCACAGGATATTCGAACCGCGACAGCCGAAATCGACACCGAGGCGCTAAATTTTTTATGATTCGCAGGCAAGTCGGTCAGAAACCATGATTTCCACGGTAAATACGGCCGTTGACGACGTTTATCGAGCCGATTGGGGTCGCATCGTAGCGACTCTGATCCGTCTCTGCGGCGACTTTGATGTTGCCGAAGACGCCGCGCAAGAGGCCTTCGCCGCCGCTGTAAAACAGTGGCCGAACGAAGGCGTGCCCGCATCTCCAGCCGCGTGGATAATTCAAACTGCGAAACACAAAGCCATTGATCGGCTCAGGCGCCAAACTCGGTTTCAAGAGAAGGCCGAATCCTACGCGCAAGAGCAGCCAACCACAACTGAGCAGCCAGAGCTGACCGACCACGAAATTCCCGACGATCGACTGCGGCTAATTTTTACGTGTTGTCACCCTGCGCTGGCGCCGGAATCGCAAATCGCTTTAACGCTGCGCACGCTTTGCGGTTTGGAAACGGATGAGATCTCGCGCGCCTTTCTCGTGCCGGCCACGACGATGGCGCAGCGTTTGGTAAGAGCGAAGCGAAAGATTCGCGACGCGGGTATTCCTTACAAGATTCCGGACACGAGCGAGATTCGTCAAAGGCTCGACGCAGTCCTGACTGTCATCTATCTGGTCTTCAACGAAGGTTATGCATCGACTCACGGAGAACGTCTGTTGCGAACCGATCTCTGCGCGGAAGCGATTCGACTGGCGCGCATCGTCAGAGTTTTGCTGGCGCCGTATCCGCCTGCTGAAGTCACGGGCTTATTGGCACTGATGCTTTTACATGACTCGCGACGCGACGCGCGTGTCGATGCCGCCGGCGATCTCGTGGTGCTGGAAGAGCAGGATCGCGCACTTTGGAATCAGACCCAAATCACCGAGGCTCTTCCTATTGTTAGCCAGGCAATCGCGTCACCTGCGGCCGGTCCATACTCGTTGCAGGCCGCGATCGCCGCAGAACATTGCCAGGCGCAAAGCTCGGAACAGACAGACTGGCGACAGATTGTGGAGCTTTATGATCGACTGGAGCGTTTACAACCATCACCAATTGTCTCGCTCAATCGCGCCGTTGCCGTAGCCATGGCTGATGGCCTGGAGCTCGGACTTCGCTTGATTGACGACCTGATGGCGTCGGGCGAGCTTGATGATTATCACCTGCTGCACGCCGCCCGCGCGGACCTCTTGCGCCGAAGTGGAGCAAACGAAGAAGCCGCCGCGAGCTATACGCGCGCGCTCGAGTTGACCAGCAACGACGCCGAAAGACGTTTTCTTGAAAAGCGGCGGCGGAACATGCGAGGAACTTCAGCCGGTGTGCTTGATCGCTAGTTCTTGGGCTTAAGTTGAAATAAGGTCAACGCGGCTGGTTGCGTCAATAAGCCGCGGAGCGGCGACATGTAATAGCTCCGGGTGAGCGAGCGCAGCGAGCGTAACCTGGGGATCAGGGTTCCTGAGAATCCAGAGCCCGCGAAGCGGGCGACAGACGTCCGCGCATGGAAATGAATCGTTAATTATTGCGCCCCTAACAGGGCGCCGAATTCTTTCTACCTAAACCCAGGGGTGGCGCTACTAGCACCCCAGCGGAGATGCTCCGCTGGGGACCCTGCGCTGCGGTCGCTTACCCCTGGCTACCCTCTGCAACCGCTACGCGGCTGGGTGAGCGCGCAACGTTGAACCCCTGGAACAATGTCCCGGCGCACCTACCGCACATGCCCAACCTTCCTCAGTAGATCCGTAAACCTTGAATCGGACCGCAGCGGATCGAGGATCGGCTCAACCTTGAGATGAATCATGTAGAACGAGCCTTCTTCATATGACTTCGTCAGGTGATGCAGCGCCTGCTCTTTCTCACCGAGTCCGGCGTAGATCGTCGCGATCGTATACGAGGGAATGAACTCCTTCTTCGATCGTTCCTGTAACTCGCGGATGATCTTTAGCGCCTCGGCTTTTCGGCCTGATACGGCGTAACCGTGTCCGACGCCGGCCACTACTTCAGGAATTGAATTCTCGATCTGTCGGGCCCTTTCATATGACGCGACGGCTTCGTTCAGTCTTCCGGTCTGCACATAGCAGCGAGCGAGTAACACATGCGATACCCAGTAGTTCGGCTCAAGATCAACTGCCTTGCGAAGCTGCTCGATCGCTTCGCTGTATCGACGCGCGAAGTACAAATCCCATCCAAGATCAGCGTTGACGGCGGTTGAGAGCGGATCCAGATCCAGAGCTCGTTTGTCCTCGGCAATGCTCTCGTCGAAACGTCCCATCGCGGCGAGATGCCACGCCAGAAACGAGCGGCCCAGGGCGTAATGCGGATCCAGCTCGATTGCCCGCCGGAATTCCTGCTCGGCCCCCGACCAGTTCCAGTCGTATTGCAGCATCAGCATTCCGCGCATGGTGTGGGCCTGCGCCAGTGAATCGTCGAGCCGTAAGGCATTCTCGACAGCTTGCTTCGCACGCGGGACAGAATCTTTCGGCGCGAAAACCCAGTCAGTCTGGTTCATATAACAGAATGCCAGCCCGCTGTACGCCAACGCGAAGTTTGGATCTTTCGCGATCGCCTGTTCGAAGTATTCGATGCCTTTGTTGAAGCCTTCCTTCGTGTATCTCGCGGCGTAGTACTGTCCTTTCAGATACAACTGGTAAGCCTCTGAGTTATTCGTGTAATGCCGCGTTGCGCGGTTGTGCTCTTCACCTGAAAGTTTGAGTTTTAGATGTTGGGTAATCTCGCTCGCAATCTCTCTTTGCGTAGTCAGCAGATCAGTCAACTTGCGGTCGTACTGCCTGCCCCAAAGCAGTTTATTGTTTCGCACATCCACCAACTCGACGCTGATCATGAGATTGTCGCCGTGCTGCGCGAAGCGACCGGTCATGACTGCGTTAACACCGAGTTCGCTGCCAATCGCGACCGCATCGATCTCTTTGCCTCGGTACCGGTTGACTGTACTCGACGGGCTGACTCGCAGGTTGGGAAATTGAGAAAGGCCGTAGATTAGTGATTCTGCCAGGCCCTCAGAGAGATATTCAGTTTCCGCGACCGAGCTTCTGTTTTGAAAGGGAAGCACGGCGATCGAACCAATTGGGGCAGATTCAGCCGGGGAATTCACCTGCCGGTTGGAGGAGATTGAATAGACAATCGCGATCGCAGCCAGGACAAGCGCAGTCGCCACAGACACCGCGACTGCTTTGCGTCTCTTGATTTCGGTGATAAGGGACCCATTGCTCGCAGTGGTGCGGACGGTCGCCGGTGTGGCCCGCGGATCCCCGGTGTCACGAAGAGGGGCGCGAAGCTTCAGCTTGTTTTCGAACTCCAACTCACGCTGCGCGTCTTTCAGATCAATCAGCAAGTCCTTGATGGTTTGATAGCGCTCGTCACAATCCTTTCTGAGCTGTTTGTTTACGATTCTTTCGATCTCGGCCGGAACATCAGGCATCGATTCGGAAATTGGCGGCGGGTCCTTGTGCAGAATTGCCGCAATGACATCCACCGGCGTTTCGCCGTCGAAGGGTTTTCGGCCTGTCAGCATTTCGTAGAGGACGACGCCGAGGCTAAAGATGTCCGTGCGCGGGTCGATCGGTTTGCCGCGCGCCTGTTCCGGAGACATGTAAGCCGCCGTGCCCACAATCGTTCCCGGTGATGTCCCGCCTTTGAGCGTGGGCGCTTCAGCATCCACCTGCGACACGACGGGCCCGGTTACTTTTGCGATTCCGAAATCCAGGACTTTGATTAGTCCATCCGGACGCACCATCACGTTTTCGGGTTTGATGTCGCGGTGGATGATGTTGGCGTCGTGAGCAGCCTGCAAAGCCGAACCGATCTGAATGCCGGCATCCAGCACAGACCGAAGTGACAGGGGACCGCTTTTCAAACGATCGTGAAGCGTCTCGCCGTCGATGAATTCGATAGCAATGAAGTGCCGGTTCCCGGTTTCGCCGATTTCATGAATGGTGATGATGTTGGGATGGTTGAGCGCCGAAGCCGCTTTCGCTTCCTGCACGAACCGGCGCAACCGTTCGGAATCCGCAGCGACATCCTCGTTCAGAATTTTCAGCGCGACTTTGCGATCGAGCCGCGTGTCCTCGGCCAGGTAAACCTCGCCCATGCCGCCCGCGCCCAGCTTCGAGATGATGCGGTAATGCGTCTGGTTCAGTTGGGGGAACGACTCTTCCATTTTTCAGTTCAAGGTGTGGCCCGCGCACCGTGCGCGTGTTCACGGGACGTGAACTCTTCAAAGGATCCGTTGGGTTGAGCGCGCCAAACGGCGCGGTGACGGCCAAGGGCAAAGTGCTAAGGGCGAAGAGCGTGACGTTGTTAACTCCTTACTCTTTGCCCTTTGCTCTTCCCGCTTGGCCTTGTCTTCATTGAAATGACCGGGCCCGCCGCATGTTATCGCACCGAGAGAAATGCACCAATGATTTCGATGCAACTTTTATTGCCAAACGACGCATTTGGTGATACAAGGCGAGGCAAATCCCGTAGGAACCCCCACTCATGCCCCAAGTCCTAGGGGAATGTTGCAGCCAGGATCCAAGTAACGCCCGCCACTTCGATGAGGAGGCTTGCCATGAATTCTCGAAGAAAAATATCCCTTTCCCAAGTGCTGCTTATCCTGTTTGCTATCGCCGTTTTCGAAGTGACTGCGCATGCGCAGTTCACTGTGACTGTTACGGGAACCACGCCCGGAGGCTTCGATATACCAAATGGCACCAGCAGCCCGGCGCCCAGCAATCCATTTGTCGTGAAAGCGACGGTCACGCCGCTTTCAGGGATCACAAAAGTGATCTTCTACCGCAACGATGTCCCGTACTTCACGGATACGAGTTGGCCGTTTCAAATAGAGTATTACCAGCAAGATTCACTCGGCCAGGACAACTACACGTATCACGCCCGTGCCTTTCATTCGGACGGCACGTTGGCAGATTCGAACGATTACAAGCTAACTTTCACCACGCCGGTAACTTTCACCCCCCCAAACATCACCACCCCGAACATCGTTAGGATGGGTGATTCGTCACCGGTGGCAACGCATCCGCCGGGCCGCTTTCAGGATCACACGCAGGACATCAAAGACGCCATTGCGTGGCTTGCTGATCATGGCGGTGGCACGCTCTTCTTCCCATGCACGATTCCCGGCGACGACCTGATCGCTATCTACAATATCAAGGAGACGATCTACGTCCCGGAAAACGTTACCCTTCAGGGCGAGAGCGCCGAAGAAGGCGGCAGGTGCCGAATCTACTGGAATGATGTTTCATATGAGTTGCCATGGGGGTGCGCGAGAACGAGCCCGGCCTCTCTTCACAACGCCGCGATGTTCAAGATCGCGGGCGGCACGTCCAGAGTTCGGTTCAGAGATCTTTTGCTCATGTCGAGGACAAGAGGCCCCGGGTGTGACAACCGGACGGACTTGACTTACATCGCGACAGAGAACATTGCCGCGGTCGAAATGAATACGGACGACGAAAAGAAGGTCGGCGACATAACCGACGTCATCTTTGACAACGTAACGATCACCCACTTTAAGCGAGGCGTCAAAGCAGTTTCGGACAACGAGTCGTGGGAAGAACACGAAATCTCGGGGATCAAGATTCGGGGTTTCCATCCAGCTGGAAATACGGTCGCGATCTTTATCGACGCGAAGTACGCCTACAATTGGGACGTTCAAAACTTCAATCCGGGTGCGATCCTTCGGGGCCAGGGAGCCGTCGAGATCGTTAACGCCGGCAGGCCGTCGGTTATTCAAGGTGAGACCACGAACATCAAGTTCCTCCAGCTTAACTGTAATGGCGAGCGGGCGGATCCGCGTCCATTCTGCGTCAAGGTCAAGAAACATGGAGGACTCTATTTCCGGCAGCTCCACCACGAAGGAGTCGACAAGGCGATCATTGTCGAAGACATAACATCGCTTTTCCCAAACAATATCAATTACGATCCGATCGTCTTTGAAAGCAGCGTAGCTTCCGGTGAGTTCAACGACGCAAGCATGCAACTCTACCTGATCGGCAATAGTGTCACGGCCGCGCCCGAATTTCCTCAGCCAGAGTTGGATGATTCCCGCATGAGATTCAGAGGCGCAGGTTTGTACTCGACCGTGGTCGATTGTGGCGATGTCCATTGGGACATTACGGATGTCAACGGCGGTGCGCCCGACTGGCCAGATTTCATGATGCTTTTCACTCACTCGGAAAGGTATCGCAGCAGTTTCTTCGCGGACATTGGTGGCGCTTCCTACATAAAACCGCACACTTACTGCCCGGCTAACATCGCCGAATTTGGCGGTGAGTTTTTCGACAGCGGCACCTTGCCGAACGAACCCGGTTTGTATTCCAACGAGTTGGATTACTCGGACTGTCCGCCTTCGCCCCAAGTGTGTCCGGCCAGTGTCCTGACCAACCTTTTCACGCTGGGCGGATCGGTTTACATCAACGGCACATTCATGTTCGATGACACGGTCACGGTCCCGAGGGGAGCTCAAATCATCGGCGCGCCGAATGCAGAACTCAAGTTGGGCACGGCAGACAAACCTTTGCTTAAGCTTGACGTAAAGATCCTTACCCAGACCAATCAAGTGCGACTCTCCGGCATTGTGATCCGAGATCTGAAGCTTTCAACGACACTACCCGCACAAACCAGCAACACCACCGGCATCGCGTTCATCGGCGAGACTGATCCCAACCCACCACCCACGGGACCCCGCCCGGGCGTGGCTTCGGATATTCACTTCAGCGGGCTTACGTTTCAGGGGTTTACGACCGGTTTGGAATTCAAGCTTGCGGCCGGTGCCGGCAATCCGATGATCGATGGCGCCAGTTTCAAGAACATGACGTTCATCAACAACGCAACCGCCGCACTGAATACTTCTCAGAACTCGTCTAACTGGAATGTTATGAATGTAAACATCCAGACGAATTCAAACGCTGCGGTTGGGTGGAGTCAAATATCCGGAGGGTTTCAAGGCCTGCAGGATGTAAGGTGTACAGGCGCCGATAGTCCTACAGGTAAGATGGAGGACTGCATCAAAGTCCGGATGGTTGGCGGCTTCTTCCTGAACGGCCTCAGGAAAACCTCCTTTGTTACGAACGCGCTGACAATTGGAACGAACGGCAGCGTGAATTTCGGCGATCCAATTTACCAAGCCACTCATCCGGCAAGTGTAGTGCTGCGGAACAGCGACTTCATTACTGCTACCGGCGATCCCGCTCGCATGAACGTTCTCGGCAGGGCGTACATTACGAGCATGAATAACAGGTACCAGAACTTCAACGTCGAGTCTCCTTTCGAAGGCAACATAAGCCGCTTGACCTATTGCGGCGACAACTACCCTAACAACAATGCCTATCCGGGACTCGCAGAGACTCATACCAACCGTTGGGTCGGTGTGCCGACGCCAACACGAGTGGAGTGCGGCCCCAACCCGATGGCTTACGAAGAAGGCGTCCGGTGGACTAACGACTTTGGAGAAAACCACGTAGGCACGCCACTCGTCGGTAATTTCTTCGATGACACGCTGGAAGATCTTGTGGTTTACCGCGAAACTCCTGCGGCAAAGTTTCTTATCCAGCAGCTCGGCGGTCCCGGACGGCAAACGGTCAATTTGCCGCCGCTCGCTACCGGCACGCCTTTGGTTGGCAGGTTCTTTCCTAACACCCGCGCGCAGGTGGTGCTCTTCAATAGCGGCCAATGGACTGTAATTGATCCGAACAACAGCTCGAACAATGCAACCTGGAACTGGGGCCTGGCTGGTGACATACCTTTTGTCGGGAACTTCTACAATGAATCCGGCCAGGTTAGCGGCAACCACGATGAGATCGGGATCTATCGCCCGAGTGATCAAACATTCTGGATAGCGAACATGCGATCCGGGTGGTACACCGCTTTTCAGGGCTTCCCCGTCGCCAACTGTAAAATACAAGTTGCAGATTTTCTGGGGAATCAGCACGACCAGGTGGCGCAGTACAAACTCGGAGTCTGGAACATCATCGATCCCCAGGGAGGAGCCGCTTACACCGTTAACTTCGGAGCGACGCAGTGTGCCCCGCTACAACAATGCGACATTCCGGTTGCCGGAAAGTACCTGCCGCAGGTTCCCAATAAGAACTTCTGCGCGCAGGTCGGCGTTTGGCGTCCGAACACACAGGAGTTCCTGGTTGCAGATCCGATTTTCGTCTCGGGTCCGGCAACTAACTGCGGTACTCGAAGCACCGTCAGTATGGTTTGGGGAATGTACAATGATGATCCAAACCTGATCGATGTTCCGCTGACAATCAACCTGGTGAACAGTCTGTTGCGGAGGCCGACGGTGTATCGGCGGACGAAGGGTCTCTATGACCACAGCCTGGCTGACGGTCAATGGTGGGTGCACGATCTATTTTGATCTGTCCCACGAGAGGGCGGGTGTCTGGCCCGCCCTCAATCTTTGTTTTGGCAGTCTTGCTCAAGAAAAGACACTTTCGTTAAGGAGGATCCCATGAACAGACACTTGACAGTAATCTTTGGCGTATTGATCGTCGGCGGTGCGTTGCTGGCCGCAGCGTTCGGCTCTTCGCGTGGCAAGGCCGCGTCGCCCTTGTTTGTACCTTGCCCCCCACATCTTATCGCGCCGTACGGTGGGGCCGACGGATGGTCGACGATCCAGGTGCAGGCGAACTTCGCAAAGGCGGTGATGGCCCCGGGCAAGAAGATGACCTGCCAATATCGCTTTGGCTCACACCCGATAGCTTTCGGAATTCAGAAGCCCTGTCCGGCGGGATCGGTTTGCGTCGCAAAGCCGAAAGGATTTCTCATCACTCCGTAATTGACGACAGCCGGTTGGTGGGATAACGCGCACACGAAATCGAAATTTGGTATACAACGATAGCGTGCTTCGTGCTTATCTCAGGCTATGTTCTTTTCGCGTCGCCGGGCTGGCGCTAAGTAAATGCGTGCCTTCAGCAATCAAACTAATCGGCTTCGGATTAGTATGCGTGACTGTCATTGGAACCGCTCGCAGTTCACCTGCGCAACGGCGAAACGAGGATGGACGCTTACGTTCTTACGTCGGGCCCAATGGGCACGTGATGATTAGTATCGCAGGCGGCGAGTTTACGATGGGTTCGCCGTTGACCGAGCCGGGGCGATCTCAAGTCGAAACACAACATCTGGTGAAGATTCCCAGAAGGTATGCGATCGCGACGACCGAAGTGACGAATGATCAGTTTCGGAAGTTTCTGGAAGCGGTCCCGGAGTATGGCGCCCGTTGGCGCGCCGCGACTGCCGCCCGCTTTGGCGACCCGCCGAGGTTTCAAGCGTTTTCGCGAACGCCCGACAGCCCACAGGTTGCCGTCAGTTGGTACGACGCCGCGAGGTATTGCAACTGGTTGAGTGAACTCGCGGGCATTCCGAAAAACCAATGGGTGTATCCCGAGCACATTGACTCTGCGAAAGGTCTTGAGCTGCCGGCTGATTACCTGCGACGGACCGGCTACCGTTTGCCGACAGAAGCTGAATGGGAATATGCCGCACGGGCCGGTAGACCTACGGCTTGGCATTTTGGAAATGACGTAGACTTGTTACCGCGTTACGCGTGGTTCGAAGGCAACACGCAAAAAGAGCGCGCCTATCCTGTCGGGCAGCGTTTGCCGAATGGATGGGGACTCTTTGACATGCTCGGCAATGTTTGGGAATGGACGTTCGATCGCCGTCAAAGCTATACGTCTGCTGAAAGGGTCACCGAAGATGTCGAGGATTCGGTATTGCGCGTGTCGAACGACGTCGCGCGAACTCGGCGGGGCGGCTCGTTCGCGTACGAATGGTTCACAACGCGTTCGGCGCATCGTGGTGACATTACGTATTTTCCGCACCAGACGCGTGATAACGTAGGATTCCGCGTTGCGCGCACCCTGCCGGCCCGGTGAAAGAACAAACGACCATTCGCTTTGCTCGGAGTAAAGAAGAAATGAATCGCGGCTAAACCAACAATGTCGAACGAACAATCAGAACGAACCGTCACTGTTAGCTGGGAAGATCCGCGCAAACTCGGTGAGGCTGCCCGCGGCTTAACCGGAATGGAATTCCTGCAGAAGATCGTCGCCGGCGAGTTGCCGCCGCCACCCATCGCCGCTTTGCTGAAATTCGAACTCGTTGAGTTGAGCGAAGGCCACGCGATATTCGCGGTCGAACCGAAGGAATATCACTACAACCCGATCGGCGTTGTGCATGGTGGTTTGGCGGCGACGCTGCTCGACTCAGCGATGGGCTGTGCGGTTCATTCGACGCTGCCCGCGGGCGTGGGTTACACGACTTTGGAAATCAAAGTTAACTTCGTGCGGCCCATCACGGCTGACACCGGACGCGTTCGCGCCGAAGCAAAGCTGATCCACCTGGGCGGTCGAACTGCCACCGCTGAAGGTCGAGTCATCGATGAAGCAGGGAAGTTATACGCGCACGCGACGACAACGTGTTTGATACTTCGTTCTTAAACGGCCTGACGTCTAAACACCGACAAGAACTAACGTCACCAATCACGACCTGAAGGAGAACACGATGAACAATTCCAAAAGCGCTAAGCGCTGCTTACTCTGTCTGGTCGCGGCAATTTTGGTTGCAGACGCGACAATGGTGTTGGGCGTTCCCGGACAGCAAGGTCAAAGTGGTCCAACCGGCGATCTATCTGTCGTTGGTGAAGTGAGCGTCAACGGCACAAATGCGATCTCCGGCGCCACGGTCTTTTCAGATAGCACTATTACCACCTCGAAGCGATCAAGCGCGGTTGTTAGTCTGGGCAAACTCGGCCGGGTTGAGGTCTTACCAGAATCCACTATGAAGCTAAGCTTCACTGGTTCCCGGATCGTAGTAAGAATGCTGGATGCTGGTCGCGTTAGGGTATCGTCGTCCTCCGGAACTGCCGTAACGGCAACAACCAGAGACGGCGAGACCACGGGGGACAGCAGCGGGAAGAATGAGATGGTTATTGACACGCGTTGCGGCAACACGGCCGTCTTTGTAAGAACCGGACGAGTAGATGTTCGTGACTTTAGATTAAAGAAAACGATCAGAACGGATAGTAAACACACAGTTGGCAACGGAAAGGCGGGCTGCACCCCGTCTGCGAACGACTAAAAACTCACGAGTGATTAATTCACGTGCTTCAACGCGTTAGGTACGACGGCGGTCGAACTGCCACCGCTGAAGGTCGATGAAGCAGGGAAGTTATAGGCGCACGCCAGGACGACTGCTTGATCCTACGTTCGTCGCGCCGCGATGCGCGAGCATGCGTCTATTCTGATCACCTTATATTCCACATTCTGTAGTGATTCAGGAGATGCGATCTAACAAATAAGGAGGCCGTCGGGAATCGTCCGACGGCCCCTCTTAATGGCAATCGTTAGTCGATGGCATTCGCCTCAAGGGCTGGGCGCTATCCGGCCGGTGACTCTCAAACTACCGTAGCTGCCGTTCAAGTATCCTCCTACGAATGTTCCTGAACCCGTGAGCGTGACGTCGCCATTCGGTGCGACGGTGCCCGTCAAGGTCAGTGTCAGGTCTGAGGGCGCTCCCGCCGCGGCTATGATCGGATTACGACTCATTGCCAAGCTCTGCGCGAGGTGAAGCGTAATCTGCACGCTTATGTTACGAGCGGAACTTATGGATCCGCTCCCGCCCCGGAGGAGGCTCACTGTCGTAGTATTCAGGCCAAACAGCGTCATGTACGGAGCAGTTGTTGTTGGTTCAAACCTGGCAATACCAACGATGCCGCGGCACTGAGTGACGTCAATCGTAAGGTTGGCAGGCTGACGGAACGGATCGTTTGAAACTCGCGTCACAGTGAGTTCCGACGTACCGATGAGCCTGGAGCCAATCTGATCAGCTTGGCAGTTAGCAGAGGGCAGGGCCATCACTTTGAAATGCTGATTAGGTCGTCTCCTATAGGTCGACTGTTGGGCTATCCCGAGATTCTCTCTCGGGCCAGGTCCAACGTTAATCTCCAAACTCTTGCCGCTGTGTCGCGCGACTATTTGGTAGACATCATTGCTCAGGGGAACGGGAATGAGCTTCCACATCTGATTCGCGATGCCCCAATACGTCCATTGTTTGACGGGGACGCCGTCCCAGAACGTAAAGATTCCTCCATTCACGTCCAATGCCTTGCCGCTGTGCTTAACGATGATCCGATAGTACTCAGAACCATCGCCGACCGGGATGATGCTCCATTGCTGGTTTAGCGCCCCTTCGACGCAATTGAACTCGTGGATTTTTTCTCCATCGCCTTGGCCCCAACCGTAAACATCGAGACACTTGCCGGTGTGCATGGCGGTGATGTTGTACAAAGATTCCGGGTTGAATCGACCGAAAGCATCACCGGCGCAGGCGAAAAACAGCACCAGTAACATCGGCGTAAGTAAGGTTGCTTTCATTAATCTCTTTTTCATTGCTCTTCTCCTTTTGTCATGAGGCGCACCAAAGCGCGGTTGAGGTTGAGCAGGCGACCGAAGCTTCAGCATCAGAACGCCGACCGGGATCAGAACCACGGCTTGAACTTGCCATTTCAGTTCCGAGAGGATCAGGAGCTGGTTGGAGCGGCCTGATTGATATTCTGATCTCCACATATAGAAACGGGATTCGTTGGCGAAAACTGGCATGACGGTCGGCGTGCTAATACCAAGGTTAGAAACTGGCTAGTCGTCCCACGTAACGAAAGCTTGGCGCGCCATCAATGAGTTAAGGAGTTCGTCGCGAGGTGGTATAGTTCCCGGCAACAAGCAGGCTTCTCAACCGTCCCAAATTACTCTGGAAGTGCCCTCGGATGTCAGCCTCTCATTCAGTTACACAGTTGTTGGAACAATGGAATAGTGGCGACCGTGAAGCGCTCGATAAGTTGATGCCGCTGATCTACGAGGAATTGCGCAAGATGGCCCGGCGTTATATGAGGCAGCAAGACCCCGGTCACACGTTGCAGACCACGGCGCTTATCCATGAGGCATACCTGCGCATGGTCAAACAGCCAGACAAACAGTTTGAGAACCGCGCGCATTTTTTTGGCGTGGCCGCGAAAGCGATGCGGCATATCCTGGTCGATTACGCGCGTGCGAGGCATGCAGCCAAGCGAGGCGGCGACGCTCGACCCATCTCTCTGGAAGAGGCAGCGCTTGTAACACAAGAACGAGCCGCCGAATTGGTTGCCTTCGACGATGCGCTGAAAGAATTAGAACAACTCTCAAAACGACAGAGCCGGGTAGTGGAATTGCGCTACTTCGGTGGCTTGAGCGTGGAAGAGACGGCTACGGTTTTGGCAGTCTCGCCGGAGACCGTGATGCGCGATTGGCACATGGCTAAGACTTGGTTACATCGCGCCCTCAGTGCGGCCAGCGAAGTATGACTCCGCAACAATACGAACGTTTGTCTGAGTTGTTTCATGCGGCGCTGGAGATTGCTCCCACCGAACGTGAACTCTTCCTGGACCACGTTTCTGAAAGCGATGCCGAACTGCGTGGCGAGTTGTACTCACTACTGGCTGCCGAGGCTGCGGGTCTTACCGCGAAACCACCGTACGACATTGCCGCAGGTTATCTGGCCCAGCAGGGTGATGGGTCTGAGAGTGTCCCCTTATTAGTTCCACATACGCGCTTTGACCACTATGAGATTCACTCGCTGCTCGGCAAGGGTGGCATGGGCGAAGTGTATCTGGCCGAAGACTCGCGCCTACATCGCAAAGTAGCCTTGAAGATTCTTCCGGCGGCCGTTGCTGCTAATCAGGATCGAATGCGCCGCTTTGAACAAGAGGCCACCGCGGCCGCTGCCCTCAATCATCCGCACATCGCGCACATCTACGAAATCGGTGAAAGCGAAGGCACACATTTCATCGCTCTCGAGCACATTGACGGTGCTACTCTGCGCGATAAGATTCACCGCGACAAAACCCCGCTACCGAAGCTCCTGAAATATCTCACTCAAGTTGCCGAAGGTCTTTCCAAAGCGCACGCCGCCGGTATCGTCCATCGCGATCTGAAGCCCGACAACATCATGATCACGCATGACGACTACGCGAAGATTCTCGATTTTGGATTGGCGAAGCTCATTGATTCACAACGGCCATCGGCCTTGACTGGCAACGCGTCGAACGAAGTCGACGAGACCACTATCGTGGCCGAGCAGTCTTTAACCGGAATGGTGATGGGGACCGCCGGCTACATGTCGCCGGAGCAGGCCCAGGGTAAGGTAAATGAGATTGATGAGCGTTCGGACATCTTCTCGTTCGGCTGCATTCTGTTTGAAGCGGTGACCGGGCAAAAGCCGTTCGCAGGGGAATCAGTTGTCGAAGCGTTGCACAAGGTCATTCACGAGGATGCGCCGCTAATTAAGGACATCAATACCGCAGCTCCGCCTGACTTGCAGCGGATTGTCAGACGTTGCCTGGCCAAGGACCCGAACGCGCGTTATCAAACAATCAAGGACGTGGTTATCGAGTTGAAGGAAGTGAGACACGGCATGTCCGGGGCGGCGGTGATTGATCCGAGCTTGCCATCGTCAGACAGCAATGAAACGTGGGGCCGGCCAAGCATTGAACAATCGACCAGGCCGACATCGAGCGCCGGGTATATCGCGACTGAAATCAAACGCCACAAGAAAGTCGTCGCCATTATTTTCGCCGCGCTCGTCGCGTTAGGCTACGGGTTGTTTAGATTCGCGCTCCACAAGCAGCCTGCTACTTCCACCCCCGCGAATACGATCAGAAGGCTGACTGCCACCGGCAAGGTCTTTACCGGATCGATTTCACCCAATGGTAAACACGTTGTGTATGGGGTTGAGGATGCCGGACAACAATACATCTGGATCAGAAACGTCAACACGTCGCGCGACGTGCAGATTGTTCCCCCCTCGGACGGTGCTTATGCGAACTTTAGCTTCACGCGCGACGGCAAATACCTCTATTTCAACAAGAGAGAGAAAAACCGCCCTGATGCGCTCTATAAAATATCCGCCTTTGGCGGTCAGCCTGAGAAGATTATCGAGAATGTTTCGTCACGCGCTGCCCTGTCTCCTGACGGGAATCGCATCGCCTTTATTCGCGGCGGTCCGTGGGAGAAAGAAAACTCATTGATACTGACAGACATCGAGGGCAGTGAAGAACAGGTGATCGCCACGCGCAAAGGGCCGGATAATTTCGCTGGTGGAATCACGTGGACACCCGACGGAGAGTCGGTCACCTGTGTTGCCGGGGAGCATGCGAAAAAGCTCATTGAAATATCACTCGAGGAGGGTGCGGAGAAACCGGTTCACACTCCGAAGTGGTTTGCCATCGCGACTATTGAGTGGCTGCTCGATGGTAAAGGCTTGATCGTCATAGCAAAGGAGCAGATGCGGTCCTCGCCTTGGCAGGTTTGGTATCTCTCCTATCCGAGCGGCGAGGCGCGCAAGATAACTAACGATTTCAGTAACTACGCCAATTTGAGTCTCACCGCGGACGCGAGTGCTTTGGTTGTGACAAAGCGTGAAACGACATCACACATCTGGCTCGCGCCGGACGGCGATGCCAGCCGCGCGAAACAACTCACCACAGGGATGGGGCGGGAGGACGGATACCCAGCGGTTAATTGGACACCTGATGGCCGGATCATTTATGACTCGACCGCGAGCGGCGGTCGCCATATTTGGATCATGAACGCGGACGGCAGCGATCAGAGACAACTGACAGATGGCGCTTACGAGGATCAGGGAGTGCGCGTTTCTCACGACGGTCGCTACATTGTCTTCACCTCTAATCGCACCGGCACTTATCACGTCTATCGGATGGACATTGATGGTGACAACCTGAAGCAACTGACCAATGGCCCTGGTGAAATCGGTCCGAGTTTTTCACCGGATGGATTGTGGGTAATCTGCAATTCTCCGAGCTTAGGCTCATGGAAGGTGCCTGTCGATGGAGGCGAATTGGTCCAATTGACTAACAATAGTTGGGCGTCAAGTATGTCCCTCGACGGCAAACTCGTCGCATATGTACGACCGAGCGGAGCAGGCCCGGTCTCATGGAACATATCAATTATTCCGTTTGAAGGCGGGCCGGTGCTCAAGAGCTTTGATGTGACATCCGATTCGCGTCCTGTTGTGCGCTGGACGCCGGATGGACGCGCAATTATTTACAATCTCACAAATGGCGGCGTTCTCTCAGGTGTGACGAACCTTTGGATCCAGTCGTTTGACGGTGGCCAACCAAAGCAATTGACCAACTTCACCGCTGCGACTTTCTTCTCTTTCGCCTGGTCACCCGACAGTAAGTGGCTTGCGTACGGGCGCGGCACGACCAGCAGTGATGTGGTCCTAATTACTGAATTCCGATGAACGGACGAATGTGCCACGATAGTGACAACTCACACCTCGTAATAATGACCACTGACACTGTATGACTCTGCTCTTTCTCCTTTTGTTGTTGGTCGGTCCTTACCTGCTTCTCACTCTAGCGGGAAGGTTGAGTCCCAAATTTCAAATTGCTCCCTCGAAACGCGCGCGAGTTGGTCTCTCGCTCTTTTTCATCTTCACAGGCTTGGGACATTTCATTAGAACTCAGGAGATGGCGGCGATGCTTCCGCTGAGCGTGCCGTATCGCACTGAGTTGGTTTATCTCACCGGCATCCTCGAACTACTCGGAGCCATCGGCGTGTGGATTCCCAGGCTCATGCGCCTGACCGGGTTCCTCTTGATCTTGATGCTGATAGGCATTCTGCCGGCCAATATTTACTCGGCCATCAACCGGGTTGATTTCGGAGGTCATGAAGCCGGCCCCGTTTACCTGCTGGTGAGAATTCCGTTTCAATTGTTTGTCATCTGGTGGACGTATTTAGCAACTGAGCAAAATTGGTTTAAGCGGGGGAGTACCGCCTCTTCGCGATAGAGCAGTCTCCTGCTTTGCGATCCTTTTGCGAATTTGCGTCTTTGCGTGAAATCGCCCGTTATTGACGACCGATCGGTTCACGCAAAGGCGCTCAGCCGCAAAGACACGCAAAGTCAAAATACGACCCGCGTATCCCTCCATCTTCAAACCCTCGAGCGTTCGCGTGATGTTGCTCTCGGCGCAAGTTCCGCGCAGACATTTCGTTCATTTCGTGATTGCTTGGCTAAGTACCCTCCCCGCTCGCGGAGAGGGGGGCGCCGAGCCGTGACAACATGAAGGAAATTGTGGCCTCAATGACCAGAATAACTAGCGTCAGTTCGCTTCTTCTTGGATTCCTGCTATTCGCGGTCGCCCAGCAAACGGCCGACAGGACGATAGCTTCACCGGCACAAGGGCAGACAGTTACGCAACCAACTCGAAAACTTTTTCTAACTGGTGATGGAACCGCGTTCATCGATATCAACGGGCGCGTCGTCATTAGCGCGTCTGACCCACAATTGCAGGAGGAGATCAGGAAGATTTCGCGAACATTCGGGATGTTCCGCGAACGGCCTGAACCCGAAACAATTTCGCTTAGATTTGAAGAGTTCTCAGAGGGCCGCGCAGTTGTCGGCTGGGCTTTGTGTCCACAGTGTCGCAATCCCTTCTTTCTGAACGCTCTCATTGACGAAAGCGGTCGCGTCGTCATCCCACCGAAGAATTACGACACGCGGTACGGCGCTTTTCATGAAGGCCTGGCGAAGTACACTGACCGCGGCTGGGGATTTATCGATCGCAGCGGACGCATCGTGACCCCGGCGAAGTACACCGAGGTCGGAGATTTTTCAGAAGGCCGGGCTTTCGTGGCGGGGACAGAGAGACAGCGATACGGCTATATCAACAAAGAAGGACAGTTGGTGATTCCACTTCAATTCACGTCCGCCGGTGACTTTCACGAGGGTCTAGCGCTGGTGATTTTGAGGAGCGTTCGCTACGCCTTCATTGACCGCACGGGAAAGGTCGTTCTTCAACCAAAAACCCGGCAAAGCGTGGATCGTTTTTCCGAAGGTTTGGCGGCGGCTAGCGTTATCGTAAGAAATAACCGCTTGTATCGAGGTTATCAAGAGCCGAAGTATGGCTTCATGGATCGCACGGGAAAATTTGTGATTCCGCCGCAATTCGATCTGGTGGAAAGGTTTTCAGAGGGTCGTGCGCTGTTTGGACAATTCGTCGACGACAGAACCAAGTGGCGTGATGCCAGTCGCCGCGGCCCGGTGCGCGTTGGCTATATTGACCGAACGGGTCAAGTCATAATTAAGCCTGAGTACGTGTGGGGCAAAGTCTTTTCTGATGGTCTGGCCGCAGTCGCGGTCATGACGCCTGACAGAAAGATGATGTGGGGCTACATCGATCGAGAAGGCCGGGTAGTGATCAAGCCTCAATTTACCAACGCGATGTCTTTCAGCGGCGGTTTGGCCGCAGTGAATTGCGACGACTATGCAAGAAACTGCAAGACTTACATCGATAAGGAAGGCAAAGTTGTCTGGCAAGGCGGGATTGGTGGCTCCTCGCGGTAAACGCGTGAACTGTTACCAGCGAGTACTGGTTCACTTTGATCTTCTCATTCACACCGCGGCTTTAGCCCGGTGGCGGCCTGCGGCCATGCAATGGAAACCGTTTAAACGGTTTCCCACACCGCCACCAACCTGATCGCCGCGCTAAAGCGACGGCGAGAATGAGAGACTCTCTCAAACTGAACCAGTACTTACCAGCGTGATAGAAGTATCTTTCGCCTTATACTCTTACTCGTCGCGAGAGATCTGGAAGGCAGGCCACGATTGAGTGACCGGCATCATTTCTAACCGGTTGACATTCATGTGCGGCGGCAAATTCGCGACCCATAACACCGTGGCAGCGATGTCGTCCGCAGTCAGTGGATGCGCGCCCTTGTACAGCGCATCAGACGCGGCTTGGTCGCCGCCGGTGCGCACGAGAGTAAATTCGGTCTCGCAGAGCCCTGGCTCAATCGAAGTTACCCGCACGCCGGTGCCGTGCAAGTCGCTGCGTAAGCCAAACGAGAACTGGCTCACAAACGCTTTTGTAGCGCCGTAGACGTTGCCACCCGGATACGGATAGTTTGCGGCGACTGAGCTGAGGTTGACGATCAAACCCTTCCGCTCAATTAACCCTGGCAAGAGCTTATGAGTGAGTCTTACCAGCGAAGTAACGTTCGTCTCGATCGTCGTTAGCCAGTCTTCCCATTTCGCTTGCGGCGCAGGAGCGTTGCCAATCGCCAGCCCGGCATTGTTAACCAGAACGTCAATCGCGCGGAAAGATTCGGGCAGGGAAGACAATGCCGCGTCCATGGCCGACGCGTCGCGGATGTCAAAGACCGCGGCATGAAATCTGTCCGCGCCAAATTCATCCTCGAGCTTGCGCAGTCGTTCCGCGCGGCGCCCGGTGCCGATAACACGCCATCCGGCTTCAGCAAACTGGCGGGCCATCGCCGCCCCAAACCCCGCTGTCGCTCCCGTGATCAGGACTGTCTTCGTCATTGTGTTCTTCTGATTCCGGCTGTCAGTTGCGACGACCAGACCAAGATCACTTTTATTTAGAAGTCTCGCGTTGCGATTTCGGAGGAAGGAGTTTTTTCGGAAATTTCGCAACCACCGTGTACAGCGGATCGACCATGTTTGCTACGCGGACCGTCGCTACTTGTGATGTAAGTTGATAGGCGTCCTCTTTGTTGAATCCGTAGTCTGTCACAAGCCAATTGATGAGTTCGACGAACGAAATTCGCAGCGCGTCCGAGAGCGGACGAGCGCTTCCAGCCACCATAATGTGGTCAGCATCTTCAATGCGAGGCCACGCGACCTTCTTTCCCTTTACGAGCTCGAAGCGAAAAGCCACTTCCATTGACGTTTCAAGCCCCGACCCACAGATCTCGCCATCGCCCTGCAAAGCGTGACCGTCGCCAAAATAGAATAGCGCTCCTTTGTAAGACACCGGCAGATAAACTGTTGCCCCTTCACGGACGTCAGGCGTGTCCATGTTGCCGCCGAACCGGCCGGGCCAAAGTCCGTTGAACGCCTCGTCACCCTCGGGTGCCGTCGCGACCCGCCCGAGCATCGGGCTGAGTGGCACCGTTACCTGCTTCATCGAACTTCCCGGCAGATCTACGGTGCCCGTCATCCGTTGGCGATCGAGACGCCAGACATAGCGTCCGCGCGGGAACACATTGTTGAGAAACGCCGTGCCGCCGTCCGGCACGAGTGCGCCGAAAGTTCCGCCTTGTGTCGAGACAGCGGTGTCGCGGTTCGGGCGCACACGCAGCACATGAACAACCAGCGTATCGCCCGGCTCCGCGCCTTCGATGGCGATTGGCCCAACCTCGCCTGGCCATTTTCCGCCGGCGCGCTCGTACCACTCGCCCCAAAGCGATTCGCTCTCAAGCGTGTCGCCGGGTCTCACGGTAAAGACCGGCGGGCGAGCGGCAAACGTCTGATGGCCGACGGTCGGCTTAAAGCGATGCGTCGTCTGGCCCGAAGCGATTGGAACCAGCGCCGCAAAACACAAAACAAGTATCAGAACATTGTGTATTGACATAGTCCTTCTGTCTCGAAGCAATCTTCGAATGTCAGTATTGGCGCCGAGGGTGGGAATTGAACCCGCACAGGGATTACTCCCAACGGACTCCAAATCTAATCGCTTGTTCCTCGGCGCTTCGTTCTGTGCGATTCATTGTCTCTTCGTTTAAGTAAGTATTCCCGCAGTCTTATACTCGCGCTCTGCCGCTGTGTCTATCTGCATTCGGCCGAGTTGGCACATAGTTGGCACACAGCAGGGTGACATTAGCGCACAAGCGTTCCTACCTCATTGAATCGTGACAAGACTCAGGGTTTCCCCGATTGACCGGTTGCAATTCCGTCTATGAAAATCAATTCACGGAGTCAACGGGTCGAGACTCCGAAGTTGGTTAACTAACCGAAGCCCTTCTTGCCCGTTCCTTTCGCTCGGAGAACGCCCCATGAAGTCCAAGCTCTGCGTATTCGAAAAGACATCCGCGTATCACACCTGACTATGACAAATTATCAAGATCGGGAACAACCTGTGCCAGCGCCCTTTTGGCCTCTTCAACTGTGATTAGATCGGTATCTGAGACGACCCACAAGCAGCACTCATTGTTTTCCAACCCAGTCTTAAAGTATGGGACCAGAGTGTCGAGCAAGTCCTGTTTCGTTTCGTAGAAATGGCAGAAATGTGTGCCCCAGGGAACGTCACCGACAACGCTAATTCCGCTGTCTCTCAACTCTGATGACATGATGTATTACAGTCCTTTGAAGCGGGATGGCGATCCCCTTTAGACCTTCAGTGAAACTTGTAAAACATGATTTTGCAAGTTACTGAAACGA
Organism: Pyrinomonadaceae bacterium; assembly: GCA_049273695.1. Lineage (GTDB taxonomy): Bacteria > Acidobacteriota > Blastocatellia > Pyrinomonadales > Pyrinomonadaceae > UBA11740. The sequence goes on along the minus strand of JBASRE010000009.1, from coordinate 43,304 downwards.
TTGCCGCCCAACGGTTTCAGAGCAGTCCAGTCCAGAAAGCGCACACGCATCGGGACGCCGCCAGCATCCGAAACTTCCCCGGCACACGATGGTAAGGATGTCCACCAGCCGTCGAACTTCGACACGCGCGTGACCGGCCTATACCCCGCCGAACCTCGACGATCACGTGCAGATGTGACGTGCGCCGAGCGACCTCGATAATCACGTGCGAAGACGCCGAACGTCCTCTAACAGTTTGATTACGGAACCTTCGAATTAAGGAGGGCTTGCGCGCGTTTCAGATACTTGCTGGCATTGCGCCAGTGAGCAGCGACGGTGTAGGGAATCGTTAACGAGTACGCAGCGTCGGCCGGTGTCTGAGTGGCGTTTTGGTAATAAAGCGCCCCCGCTTGAACGACGCGCGGCTGATCTATCCTCTTCAACCAAAACAGGCCGTCTCGGTACGAATGGAGCGCATTTACGATATGCACTTTTAATTTGGTTTGCGGTAACCGGCAAAGCAAAGGCTCGACTTCCGCGAGCACACTCTCAAACTCTTTCTTGAAAACTTCAAAAGACACCGACGAAAGCCTCGCGTTTGCGTCAAACGCGCCGCGCGATGCGTGAACCGGCGCTAGTTTCTCCAACCTCTTCAGTGCTTCGATACCGCGCAACGCAAGATCAGCGTCTTCATCTGCTGTTACCACCGAACTGAAATTGACATCGCGCGCTGGCAAAGGTGGTTTGAATTGCGCCGAAGCTGGCGGCACAAGAAATAACAGGTAAAGGAAAGGGACGGCCGTCCACTTCGAGTAAGAAAGTTGAGGCCAGGCCCGCTGGGAAATCAATAACCGGCGCGATGTCATGCATCGATTATCGAAAAAAGGAAGACTCGGGTTCTAGTCGGGAGTTTCCCTAAGAAATTCTTACCAGCGTCCGCCCGAGAACATTACACAAGTGAGGAGTTACGATTGTTCTCAACGATACGCGTGACAGATTCAAAGAGAGCCCGGCAAGACACGCGCGCCACGTCGATCATTCACTCGTAGATTTTCTCACCTTGCTTTATTCGCCGCACCAAACCCAGCGGTTTGCTCCGGTGATCAGGATCGTCCTCATCAATTGTTGCCGGTGCCTAATTTCAAACAAAGTTCTGTTGCCTCTGCTCAGTCCTGTTTCAGCGATAACGGAAGGTCAGCCGCGGGTGGCGGCGTGGTGGAACGCGCGCGACCCGAGCGAAAGAACGCAAACCGATCGAGAAAGTCCTCTTGAAAGCGTTCGAGGTAAAGGTAAATCACCGGGGTGATGTAGAGCGTGATGAACTGCGAAACGACCAGACCGCCGACAACAACCAGTCCCAAAGGCCGGCGAGATGAACCGTCGGCGCCATAACCAAGCGCGATCGGCACAGCACCGAAGACTGCCGCGAGCGTCGTCATCAGAATCGGCCGAAACCGATCCATGCTGGCATCGTGAATTGCCTTCTCAGCGGCCTCACCGGCTTCCACCCGCTGACGAGCGAAGTCCACGATCAAAATCCCATTCTTTTTGACGATGCCCATCAGCATGAACATGCCGACGAAGGCGTACAAAGAAGCTTCCTGGCCGAACACGAACAGGGTCAACAAACCACCCACCAACGCAGTCGGCAGCGTCGAGAGCACCGTCAGCGGATGTACGTAGCTTTCGTACAAGATCGCCAGAATTACGTACATCACAAAAACCGCGAGGCCCATCAGGACCGTAAGGCTGGTAACGGTATTGGCAAAAGTCTGAGCTTCACCCTGAAGCTCAGCCCGTACGCCCGGCGGCACGACTTCGGCTGCTGCCTTAGCAATAAAATTGGTGGCATCACCAAGCGGCACGCCGGGCTTGAGATTAAAGAAGAGCGTCATGCTGGTGAACTGGTTCAAGTGATTCACCGTCTGTGGGCCCAAAGTCGATTTCCAGGTCACGAGTTCGTTTAACGGTATCAATCGCTGGCCGTCGTCAGATTTGATGTACAGCAAACCCAGGTCATTCGGATTCTGGCGCGCGGAATCTTCCATCTCGAGAATGACCTGATACTGGTCTTCCGGCTTCTTGATCAGGTAAACGTAATTTTGCGAATAGGCATTGCGCAGCAAGGTAAGAATGCGCGCTTCTGAAACGCCGTATGTCTTTGCCTGTTCGCGACGGATCTCGATGTCTACATTGGGCGTGTTGTTGAAAAAGTCGGACGAGACACTAAGAAAGCCGGGATACGTCATCAGCTTGCCCAGTAATTTCTGGCCGGCGTCGTAGACTTGATTCGGATCGGCGCCAGACACCGCGAAAGCGTATTGACCTTGCTGCTGACTGGTCACACCGGTGCTAATTTCCAGCACGGGAAAGGGCCGCAAGAAAGTCATCACGCCCGGGATCGTGTTGAGCTTGCCCATCATTTCGGCAGTGACTTCTTCGATAGGCGCGCGTTCTTCGGGGGGCTTAATAAAAGTAAAAGTGATGCCCTGATTCGCCGCCAGGAAACCGGTGGCCCCGGTCAAGGTAAATTCGGTAATTACATTGGGATCGTTTTGCAGTATTTCATCCACGCGGGTCTGTAACGCTCGCATCTGTTGCGGCGAAGAGCCTTCCGCCGCGATGAATGCGCCGAAAATCACGCTGCTGTCTCCCGGCGGCAGAAACGACTTGGGCACCAGGACGAACAAGGCGATCGTGCCGGCCAGACAGACGATCCAAATAGCGAGCGAAACCCAACGATGGCGCAGGAACCACCAAAGTGATCCGCCATAAAGCTTGAGCACGCGCTGCTCGACGCCGCCAATCACGCGTTCCATCCAGGTTTTCCGGGTGCCTTCGCCCCGTTCCTTAAGCAGTCGCGCGCACATTAACGGCGTCAACGTTAGCGAAACTACCCCGGAAGCAAAGATCGCAATCACAATCGTGACGGCGAATTCGCGGAAGACTCTGCCGACCAGGCCCGACATAAAAACCAGCGGGATGAAAACCGCCGCCAGTGAGATGGTCATCGACAGAATGGTGAAGCTGATTTCCTTCGCGCTATTAATGGCCGCGATGAACGGCTGCTCGCCGCGCTCGATACGCCGGACAGTGTTCTCGAGAAATACGATCGCGTCATCGACCAGGAATCCGATCGCCAGCGTCAGCGCCATCAACGACAGGTTGTCGAGACTGTAACCAAGCGCGCGCATCGCGATGAACGTGATAAGCAAAGATAACGGCAGCGCTACCGTGGGAATCAGCGTGTCGGTTGCCCTCCCGAGAAAAGCAAAAATCACCATCACTACCAGGACAAACGCGATGATCAGCGTCATCCGCACGTCACTTACCGAATGGACGATGGTGAGCGAACGGTCGTAAATCGGCGTGATACGGATTGAACCCGGCAACTGATTGGCGATCGACGGCATGATTTCGTGGATGCTTTGAGAGACCTCCACGGCATTGGCGCCCGCGCGACGATTGACCGCGACGATCACCGTTGCCGACGGTACCGAATAGCCACGCACCCAAAACCGCATGCTCGCGCGCTCATCCTGAACAGACTCCTTGACCGTAGCCACGTCGCGCAGATAGACCGGCGCATCGGCTGTACCGCCAATAATCAGGTTGCGGTATTGGTCCGGAGTTTCAAGTTGACCCTGGGGACGCAGAATCGCAGTGCCCGTTGCGCTGTCTAATTGACCAGCGCCGGCATAGCTGGTTCCGCTCTTGATCGCGGCGTTTAGATCGTCGATAGAAATGCCACGTGCCCACATGGCCTGCGGATTTGCCTTGATCCGGATGGCCGATTTGGATCCGAAGACCAGTACTTGCGAGACACCCGGAAGGATGCTGAGGCGCTGGCCCACTTGCGTGCTCGCATAGTCATAAAGCTGCCCCGGGGTAACGGAATCGCTGGTCAGCGCGATGTACATGATCGGCTGATCGTTCGGATTGCTTTTCGCGTAAGTGGGTGGCGAAGGCAGATCGGACGGTAAACTGCCCGTTGCCTGCGAGATCGCAGTCTGTACGTCCGTAGCCGCCGCGTCGATATCCTTTTCAAGCGCGAACTGAAGCGTGAATGAGGCGAATCCCTGAGTGCTCTGCGAGGTAACGACTTCCAGTCCGTTGATCTGCATGAACTGGCGTTCGAGGGGCGTCGCGATGTTGTTGGCAATCGTGTCCGGACTGGCGCCGGGATAACCGACCTGAACCTGGATGACAGGATAGTCAACCGCCGGCAGGTCGTTTACGGGCAACTGCCAATAACTCAGCAGCCCGAAGAGGACTACTGACAGGGTGAGCACCGCGGTCATGACGGGGCGCCGGATGAATGGTTCGGAAAGATTCATGACACGCGATTAATTGCTGTTGGTGGCTGGCGGAGCAGCTGGATTCTTCGGTTGCTCGATCAAAACTTTACCACCGGGCGTGACGCCTAATTGGCCGACGGTGATCACACGTTCGCCGGCTTGCACGCCCTGCTCAACGACAACGAGATCGCCCTGACGCTGACCCAGGGTCACCGGTCTTTGCTCAGCGGTCGAATCCTGTTTGACGACGTAAACGAACGGACCCTTGGCCGACGTCTGCGGGGCGGTGGCAGGCACGAGCACCGCCTGATGAATGGTGCTTAGAATCAAGCGGACACTCACGAAACGACCCGGCCAAAACCGATGGCCCGCATTAGGAATTGTCGCGCGCAGACCGACCTGGCCAGTTGTGTTCTGGACTGCGACGTCGAGGAATGTCAGTTGACCCGCGACCATCGCATCCGGCTGATCCGGTAGCCGTACTTCAGTCTTGAGCGTGCCGGCGCGCATCTCGTTCTGAACCTGACTCAAGCTGTTTTGTGAGATCGTGAAGTCGGCGTAAATCGGATCCAGCCGTTCGATTATCAGGAGAGCGCTTGAGCTGTTGGCAGAATTCGCGTTGCTCCCAACCGTGGCCACCGAAGTGCCACCGCTGTTCGCACCACCGGGGTTGACGACGTTTCCCACGTCAACCAGTCGCTGTCCCGCACGCCCGTCGATCGGCGAGCGAACATAACAATAGCTGAGATCAACCTTTGCTCTTTCGACCGCGGCCGCATCAACTTTGATTGCTTCGTTCGCACTATTTACCGTTGCTCTGGCGGCCTCAGCCGTTGCTCTCAGCGACTCATAATTCGCTCGCAGTTCTTCGTACTGTTCACGCGGTACCACGCCGGCTTCCACTAACTTTGCGTAGCGGTTTACCTGAGCCAATCCCCACTTTGCCTGCGCCATTTCGCGGGCGAGATTAGCTTCGGCCTGCTTCTTCAAAGAAACTGTCCGCGAATGGTTGGCTTGCGCCTGTCTTAGATTCGCCTCGAAGGGTCGCGTATCGATCGTGAACAGCAACTGGCCCTTCTTTACATCGGCGCCGTCCGTGAAATGAATCCGGGTGATGCGCCCGGAGACCTGCGGTTCGATTGAAACAACTTCGCGGGCCACAGTTTTTCCGATTGCATCGAGATAGATAGGAACATCCTGGCTGCTCGCGTCTGCAACCTGCACCGGGGCAGGTGGCCGATCGAAACCTTGCTGCGCCCTACTTCGGCAGCCCGCGACGATCAGGGCCGACAACCCGCATGCGAGTAACAAAATGGCTGGCCTAACTCGCCGGGTCTGAGTGCGTGTCATGGGGCTAACTTCCTTCTCAAGTTTGTTCGGGTTGCCTATAAGTCTGTCACTTCAATAATTAAACGTCCAGCAACCGGCATTGGGCATTCTCACCAATCAATTGCCGCGAATCTCGCTTTTTGATCTTGAGCAAACCCATCTGCCCGCAACTTTCGGTTCAACAAATAGTCGAATGAGCGATGCTCGAATCGACATGTAATTAACGGAAAAAGTATGAATCCGGCCCATGCAGCGCGTGGCGCGCAACAGGCCCTGATGTCTCTAAGTTTCCCGGTTTCTTTGAGTGGTTAGGCGAAGAAGGGGCGAGCAGTATTCAAGTTTGCGAGACTGCGCTTTCAGGGGCGTTTTTCGCAAGGGTGGCGCTCAGGCAGACACTAACAGTGACGGGGCGTCATTGCCGCCACCCAACCTGAAGGCGAGCGGTGATGCCGCACACACTGAATCGCGCCGCGGCGGGTTATTTGTTGTGCCAGACTTCGTTGTTAGCTTCGTTTAATTCCGAGACGATCGCAGTTGCATCAACGTTCAGTCTGAAGGTTGTCGACTGGAGCGAAACGTTGTTAGGCAGGATGCTCTTAGCATCAATAAGGAGCCAGTCAGCCGCGCCTGCGGCGAGCGCGGGGACGTTCACATAAGTAGTTCTGCCAACCGCGACGCCGTTGATCTTTCTCACTGTTAGAACCAGGCGGCAAGCAGCGGAAGGCGCCTGGCCCGTATTGACCACGCGCACCCGGAGGGCCTTGTCGTTGGTGGGTGGAAATAGAAACTGTCTGATGCTCAAGTCTGGCTGAGCGAGTGCCGCTTTCTTGTCGGCGGACGCGCCTGAATCAGTTTGTTGGACCGTGCTTCCACGAGATGAGTTGAAGATTCTATCTTTGCCACTACCTCCCTGAACGTTTGCCGGGGAATCATTGATTTGAGTGCTGTTGAGTTCGATCCATATCTCCTTCCCCTTTTGAATTTGTTGAGTTTGTCCCCCAGCCTTAAACCCACCGGTCACCACGGTGAAACTGCGCGAGCATACCCGGTTGGAAATGTATTTCGTCCCCGTTTGCCGATCGGTCATCACGATGTAGACACATGGTGGACCTTTTTCTCCGGCTGGGATTGCAAACCAGAGTTGGTTCAGATCCTCTGACGAACGTAGACCGCAAAAACCGTTGAGTCTTTCGTCGCCAGGCTTGCGCCCACTATTCGTTTTCTCTGAAGAACCTTCGGCGGTATAAGCCTCGGCTTCGCCTGGGCCCTTCCTGTTCATGAGCGACCCGAAGATCTCCACCCATGTGCGCGAAGCATTTTCATTCTTCCCGCACGGTGGCAGACTCGCCGACGGCTGCCACAGAGAATCAGGAAGACTGGCGCGGTTCGTGACGCTCAGTTTGTATCTGGTCCACCGCGTGCCGTTTGCGTCGTAGAGTTCCTTGCCGACGAATTCCACGTGCGGGTTTGGAATATTTGTCGTCGCCGCTTTTTTCAGATTTTGCCGTTTGCGCAACCGCCAGGGCTGCGGTGAAAATTGCGAAAACGAACGCGAGTGCGATATTTGTGATTTTGGTCATGATTAGTCCTTATCTAACGCTGCAAGGATGTGGCACAGACTTCAGTTTGTGTTTGGCGAATCACAGACTAAAGTCTGTGCCACTACGCAAAGTTATTAGGTTGCCGCTAATTCCAGCGGGCGAATGTTTCAACTCACTTCGACGCCTTTATTCGCGGCCGGGCGGGAGTGACATTACAGTCGACGGTGAAGTTCGCCCGTTCGGACTTCTTGGAGCCATTCGGCAACTGCACTTCTAACTGCATCCAGCCCCGGTAAAGAGGAATCTTGGGCTTTTCACCCGGCGCGAGGAGCGTGCCACCGGGTTTGCTTGCCGGCGCCTGAATGTACCGCCGTCCGTTTATTGTCTTTGGCGTGTTGCGCGCGACAGAAACATATATCCAGTCGGTTCCATAACCATTGTCGCCAACGAAGCGGTACTTGGTGTTGAAGCTGCTGAACTCACTCTCCGCGTTGGCCGCAATCCTACCCTTGAAGTTTACGTAGACCGGGCAGGCCTGGCCGATGGTCTCGGAAGGACTAGCCGTAAGCGAAACTGGTCCGAGGGGCGGCGGTGGTGTCGGCATTCGATCCGATTCTGGGTTCAAAGGTTTGCCGGGTTTTGGAGGCACGCCTTGGCTTTCGATATAGCCTGTTTGACGGCATTCGATTGTTGCCGGAAGCGTTCCGTAGGCGCGGAAGACGGGCATTTCATAGTACCCAACATGGACGGTTTTCTCGCAACCGATACCGAGACTCACATCGTAGGCATCGTCAATCTCGATCGTGAAACCGTTCTGCAGTATCGCCGGAAGACTTTGACCCGCATCCACTCTCCGTTTTACTTCGGCGTTGCAGGCCTGGACGGGTGAGACCTTCGGTAGCAGGAAGGGAAAGTCGAAATTGTATTGGTCCCATTCACGTCCATAGTCTGCGCCGATATTGCGATGTTTTTTGTCTACCGGGAAATTGATCTGTTGGCGGGCTTTCAGGTTGGCGATGCTAATCCTTGAGGTGCTTAAGTGGTGTTTCTCCGGACAGATCCCTTTGACTTTGATCTTGTACCCTATTTCTTTGTAAGTGTCTTCCACCGTGTCATAGACTTTCTTGTTCTTTATTGCTCTTACGCGGAACACTGGCGGGAATCGGTCTTGGGTACCCTCCCGCGGCACTCCCAATCCTACCTGGAAGCCTTGCGCTCGGGTGGACGTCGCGAACACAGTCGCAGCGAGAAGCAAACCAAACATCATCATCAATGTTTGGGTAGCAATGATCTTATGTTTCAGCGTTGTTAATGACATGATTCTTTCTCCTTTAGCTCAATTACTTTTTCCAAGCTGACAACCGTTTTCACAGGTTGTGCCACACTTCGTTATTACCTTCGTTCGACTCCGTAACAATTGAAGTCGCGTCCGCGTTTAACTTGAAGGTGGTTGATTCAAGGGAGACGTTACTGGGCAGAATGCTCTTTGCATTTATGACCAGCCAGGTGTCTTTGCCTGCGGCCAGTGGCGGCAGCTTGACTTCGGTAACTCTCCCGACCGGGACCCCGTTAATTTTGCGCACTGTAAGACGCAGAATGCAGAGTGTGGAGGTGGAGTTTCCGCTGTTCAGGATATGGACCCTGACCACTTTTTCATTCGTGGTGGCGAAGACAAACTCGCTGATGCGCAAATCAGGCGCCGCAACGACGGTGACGGCTTTGCGGTTCGTTTCTGGCGCGTGGGCCGAAGTTGCCGGTGGCTGTGCAAAGGCTGAAGCCAGCGCAACCATGGTAAGAATCGAGTTCCTGAGGCGCTTTCTTTTCATAGGTATCCTCCGGCTACAAAAGTCGCGCCCCGAAAGCAGCGACGCGACTTTCCCATGGCCTTTGTCAGTGCCCGCACGAACCTGCGACATCGCTTATCCGTTTATAAGTTCCGCCCAGAGTGGGGCAGGTGCTCTGGACTTTTCTGCATATCGCGGCGCCTTCACAGTTGAGTGAGGGCGTACTCTTATCAATCCGCTTTAGGATCACAACCGGGGCGTATCGACGTTTTCCCTGGGCCTGATTATTTCCAGGCCGTATGTCAATGCCCACAGTGTTCTTGTCTTCGTTTGAGGTGTCCCCAGGGCTGTTCGAGTTCCTGAGAAACCAGGCTCCGGTACTGGACTTCCTGCTGGTGTCTGCGCACACACCGACGCTTCCCGCCTCGTTAGTTGCGAAATCATGTTTCGGCAGCGTCTCGCAGACGTTCTTCAGGGCCTTGCACCCTTGAGTTGTATTGCAGCTCCCAACAACCATTTTAGTGGTAAAGACCGTTTCGAAGCGCCAGCTATGGAACTCACCGCTGTTCGGCTTGGGCGTTGGTTGCGCTTTTGCAGGTTTCTGGGACTGCGCCGGCGAACCCGCGGCGACGGCGAATAACATCACGGCGACGGCGAATAACGTCGCGGCGACTACGCCAGTAACGCGACTCATTTGTTTACTCATCTTGTTTCTCCTTTGGGTTGTTCTTCTTTCAATGTCTGAAGTCTCTTCCGGCTTCTTGTCTGTTAGCGGTAAAATGCTTCGCCGCGACAATCGGAGTTCGCGAACCGCTTTCAAGGTCGAGAAATACAACACCATCGCTCCTCAAGTCCTGAACAGATTGCGAAAAAGATGAGAAGAAAAACTACCGAAGGCTAAGTCGTTGATGACAGTGGAGATCCAAAAGGTCTACCGGCTCGAAGAATTCGAGCTCGATCCAAACAAACGTCGCCTCACCGGCGCCGACGGCAAGGCTGTGCACCTTTCGCACAAGCCTTTCCAGGTCTTGATTTACTTCATCGAGAATCGCGATCGGATCGTCAGCCGGCAGGAGTTGTTGGACCAATTCTGGGAAGGCCGCGACGTTTATGACATCACCTTAACCAAATGCGTGGGCGCGATCCGCAAAGCGCTGGGAGAAAATACTGAAACGCCACGTTTCATCGAAACTCGCTGGGCCGAAGGCTATCGCTACATTGGGCCGTTGGAAGAGATTGAAGCCCAGGTCAGCGCTCGGAGCAAAGAGAAGTTCGTCAGGGAAACAGATGTGGGAGAGTCACAGGCAGGCGAACTTCTCACCACGACCGCGGAGAGTTTGCCGCAGCCAACAGAGGCGCCGGCAAAGGCCGTCGCGTTGAGTGACGACGCTCCCGGTGCGCGGCGCAGTTCGTGGCGCACATACGTTCGCATCGCGATTGTGGCGGCCCTCCTGATTGGCGGAGCGCTGCTGGCGTATAAACTCTTGCGACCGGCGCCGCCAGAATCGTTGGCTACGATCCGTTCGCTGGCGGTGCTGCCGCTGAAGAACGTGCCTGATGATTCCAACTACGAGTATCTCAGCGATGGCATCACCGAAGGTCTCATTACTACGCTCTCGCAGATTGAGAATTTGAAAGTCATCTCGCACGGTTCGGTGTCGCGCTTCAAACGCAAAGATGCCGACCCCCGGGAAGTCGGCCGGCAACTTGGCGTCGCTTCGATTCTTGAGGGTAGTGTTCGTCGTGATGGGGATCGCGTGCGCGTCAGCGTTCGGCTGGTTAAGACTGAAGATGGCAGTGTTCTCTGGGCCGGCGAAACTTACGAGCGCTCAATCAACGATCTCGCGACATTACAAGATGAGATCACCACCCAGCTGGCCACCAAACTCGAGGCTAAACTTCTTGGGCGCGCGCAAGCGTCGACCCCGCGCCACTCACGCGACCCGGAGGCTTATCAGTTGTATCTCAAGGGCCGTTTCTTTTGGAACAAGCGAACACAGGATGGGATTGAGAAGTCGATTGAGTTTTTTAGTCAAGCGATCGCCCGGGACCAGAAATATGCCATGGCATACTCAGCGCTGGCGGAGTCCTATGTGTTGCAGAGTCTCTGGGGCAGCACGTCGAGCCGCGAGTCCAACTCAAAAGCCAGAGATGCTGCGGAAAAAGCCATGGTGTTGGATGTGACTCTGGCTGAGCCGCACGTGGCCCTGGCACTGATCAAGGAGCAATACGATTGGGATTGGATTGGCGCGGAACGTGAATTCCAGCAAGCGCTGAAACTGAATCCGAATTACGCCACCGCGCATCAATGGTATGGAGAGTTTTTGGTTTTCATGGGGCGCACTGAGGAGAGCATCAAAGCCCTACGTCGCGCAAAGGAGCTGGACCCACTTTCGCCAATCATCAACACGCAAGTGGGCTATCCATACTACTGTGCCCGCCAGTATGACGCGGCGATAGTCGAGTTCAAGAACGCTCTCGAGCTTGAACCAAACTTTGCTCCCGCTCTCAACTACCTGGCTCGTTCCTACCAGGCAAAGGGCATGGACGACGAAGCTATGAGCACCTTTCATAAGGCGGTTGAGCATTCCGGGGGCAGCCCGGTGATGAAGGCACGGCTCGGCTGGGCCTATGCCAAGATCGGCAAGACAGTAGAAGCTCGTCGCATTCTCAGCGAGCTGGAAGACGAAGCAAAGACACGCTACGTCGCAGCGTGCCTCATCGCTTCATTGCACGTTGCATTGGGAGACAAAGAGCAGGCGTTCGCCTGGTTGGACAAAGCTTTTCAGGAGCGGGACGTTCTTCTGTTGACACTCAACATCGAATCACATCTGGATCCGCTGCGTTCGGATCGGCGTTTTCAGGATCTCGTACGTCGCGTGGGATTACCGACTTGAGATCAGGCGAGTTCAATCGTGAGTCATCGCCTCGACCCGGGGACAGATACCCAATGGGCCGGCAAGACACTCGCGCCAAGTCGATTAAGATCCACTCGTAGATTTTCCCACCTTGCGTTATATTCTCCAGACTCCAGACTGGGCGGAAACGATTTATCGGCTTCAAACTGACAGCGATTGTCGAACCATGTCTCGGCTCGACCTAAACGAACGATTATGAAAAGAATCCTTTTGATCGTCGCGGTCGTCGTTCTCTACATCCTGCATCAGGATATTTGGTTTTGGCGCACGCCTTATCCGCTGGTTTTCGGCTTTGTGCCCATCGGACTCTTTTACCATGCGTGCTTCGCTGTCGCCGCTTCGTTAGTGATGTGGCTGCTCGTCACCTTTGCCTGGCCTGCGCATCTCGAGCGCGAAGTCGAGCAACAAGCCCCTGACAAGGAGGCAAACTCTTGATTCCAGCAATCCTTGTCTTCGCCTATCTCGCGGTAGTTCTTTACATCGGAATCTTTGCCTTTCGTCACGCGAAGGGAAAAGAAAAAGCGGAAGGATTTTTCCTCGCCAACCGCCAACTCGGACCAGCCGTTTTCCTCTTCTCGTTGTTCGGCACGAACATGACGGCCTTTGCCATCCTCGGTTCGTCGGGCCACGCTTTCAACAACGGTATCGTCACGTTTGGACTGATGGCGTCGTCGTCAGGGTTGGTGATTCCGCTCACGATTTTTCTCATCGGCACGCGTGTCTGGGCGCTCGGCAAGAAGTACGGCTTCATGACCCCGGTGCAGATGTTTCGCGATCGTTGGGAATGCACTCACATCGGCACAGTGATTTCAGTTGTCCAGGCTGCGCTGCTGGTTCCTTACATCATCATTGGCATCATGGGCGGCGGCACGACGCTAAACACAGTCAGCGGCGGAGTGGTTCCGTTTTGGTTTGGCGGAGCGGTCGTTGCGATGGTCGTGATGGGTTATGTCTTTTTCGGAGGCATGCGCGGCACGGCGTGGGTCAACACATTTCAAACCGTGCTGTTCCTGATCTTCGGTGCGGTCGCGTTGGTGGTTATCGGCGTCGGCATGGGCGGCTACAAGAGCGCTGCCCAACAAATGCTCGCCTCACCGGCTCTGGCGCCACTGTTCACGCGCGAGCGCATATCGCCGTACTACTTTTTCAGCTACACATTCATCCCTCTCTCGGCGATCGCTTTTCCGCACATTCTCATCTTCTCGCTGACGGCGAAAAAGATGGCCCACTTCAAGAAGACAGTGATCCTCTATCCGCTGTGCATCATGGCGATTTGGCTGCCGTGCGTCTTTCTCGGCGTCATGGCGAATCGCGTGACGGACGTGCCGCAAATTCGCGCCAAGCAGGAGGCGCGAGCGACGCTGGCGCGGCAGGGTAAGACGATGGCGCCGGAACAGCGCGATGAGTTGCGCGAAAAGGCTGCCGGAGACGATGTGATTCTGCGTCTGCTCGAACGGTACGCGCCGCTTTGGCTCGCGGGCTTGCTGGGTGCTGGGATCATGGCGGCAGTGATGGCGAGTGACTCGCAAATTCTCGCTCTTTCAACGATGTTCACCGAGGACGTGTTTGCCTTTTATGGGGGCAAGCAGCGCTTTGGCGAAAGTGTGCAGGTTCAAACCGGGCGCATCTTTATCGTGCTCATCACGTTGGGCGCTTATCTGGTCGCACTGCGCGCGCCGGAGACAATTTTTGAGTTAGCGATTCAGTATGCCTTCTCTGGATTCGCTGCACTGTCGCCTCTGCTGATCGGCGCTTTGTTCTGGAAGGGAAGTACGAAATGGGGCGCGCTGGCGGTGACTGTGTGGGTGGCCCTGGCGGTAGTTGCAGTTGCGATCTTTCAGTCCGTTGTCCCCGCACCGGCACCCGGACCGGCGACCGTCTATTGGTCTGTGGGCGGAACAGAACTCATTTCGCGCACACCTGGCGGCACCGCGGTGTTTGGATTTATGCCGGTCGTGCCGATGGTTCTCGTCTCGTCGCTTTTGATGTTTGTCGTATCGCTGGTCACAGCCAAACCCGCGGCGACGACGATTGCGAAATACTTTGGAGATCGCCAGTCATGAGGTGAACAAAGCCAGCGAAGCCGGCGTCAGCCCCAGGGCTTACGCTATCGTCCGCTTCGCGGACTCATCCAAAGCAATACAAACGCCCATCCTGACTGCCTATGATGATACGACCGTTGGCGATTGCCGGTGATGCTGACAAAGGCGCGCCGGCATTGAACTCCCAGACTTTCACTCCGTTCGCCAGATTCAAAACGTAAAAACGTCCGTCGTTTGAGCCGACAAAGGCTCGGCCGCCGGCAATCGCCGGTGACGATTCAACCCGAGCGTTCGTCGCGAACGTCCAGACGCCCCGGCCGGAAGTGCTCAGCCCGTGCACCAGCTTGTCTCGTCCACCCACGACAACCCGATTGGCCGTCACGGCGGCTGACGAGTAGAACGGAAACTTTCGGTTCGGATGTTGATAGCGCCACGCGATGCCCCGCTGAGCCAGGTTTACCATGACGACCTCATTGTTGAAGGTGCCGTAGAAAGCCGCGCCTCCGCGCAATGCCGGCGAAGCTCCCGTGTACGCGCCAGACGCAACTTGAAAGATCTGCGCGCCGTCGCTGATTCGAATCGCGCGAAAAACTTCGTCACAACCAGTGATGAATGCCATGCCGCCGGAAATGCTCGGCGTCGCATGCACCGGCCCATCTGTACGGACCTTCCAGAGAACCGATCCGTTACGAGCTGAAAGGCAATAAAGATGCTGATCGTACGATCCGATTAGAACTCGGTCGCCGACAACGACCGGCGATGATTTGATCTCGCTTCCGGCCTTGAAGGCCCAGAGCTTTTGCCCGTTTGAAGCATTGATCGCGTTAAGCCACCCTTCAAGATTGCCGATGTACACCACGCCGCCGCTATAGGTGGGTGACGACTCGCCGATCGGAGCACCCGTGTTGAATTTCCAATAGACCGCCCCGTTCGCAAGATTGAGCGAAACCAGCTCGCCCTTTTGCGAACCGACGAAAACCGTTCCTCCCACAATCGCGGCGGACGATTCAATTGAGTCGCCCGCTTCATAAGTCCAAAGCAGCTTGAGGTTGTTCGAGAGTGTTGACTGCGATACTCCCGTCAAAGAATGATTGCCGCGAAACTGCGACCAGTTGTCATGGGGCGTGTCCTGGGCGGCGACAGAAGGCAGAAGGCAGAAGGCAAAAAGCAGAAGGCAGAGCACACGAGACAAGAGCCGGACCTTCATTTTCCATTTATCATTTTTCATTTGTCATTTTCCATTAATGCCGATTGCTATAAGCCGACTATGATTCTCGTCGTTATGACAGGTTGATCGAACTTGCTTCTGAAATGGCAAATGAGAAATGTCAAATGCCAAATGGAAAATTTGTTTGTCGTAATCGTGGCTAGAACGCACTCTGATAAACCTCCAATGCTCCAACCTGATCGAAAGCGCGCGGATTGAATCCACCTGTCCACTGCTTAGCCGCCTCGGATGCGAGTAAAGGCAACTGCTCGGATTCGATCCCGGCCGCGCTTAAACTTGTTTGCAGACCGCCGGCCGCTGCGAGTTGTTCGAGGCGTCGCGCCAGCGCCTCAGTTGCCTCATCGTTGTCGGAACCGGAATACAAGCCTGAAGCCCGCGCAAACTCAGCGTAACGTTCACCGGCCGCAGACTTGTTCCAGCGGACAACGGTCGGCAGCAGCATTGCCAGCGCAGCGCCGTGAGTTGTTCCGTAATGTGCAGTTAAAGGATTAGCACAAGCATGAGTGGCGCCCAGCATCGAACTCTCGATCGCGATGCCGGCGAAGTGAGCGCCGAGCTGCATTGCGCTGCGCGCTTCCAAGTCGCCGGAACTCTCTAACACGCGCTCGTATTGGTCATCCAACAATCGCCACGCCTCACGCGAAAAAACTTCGGAGAACGGGTTTCGTCTGGTCGTTACATAAGTCTCGACTGCGTGTGTAATCGCATCGAAACCCGCGGTGGCCGTGATCGCGTGTGGCTGCGAGATGGTGAGTTGAGGATCCAGTAGCGCCAGCCGGAATGAGGCTTTCGCATCTCCGCAGGCCATCTTCGCATGAGTTTCGGCATCGGAGATGACCGCGTAGCTCTGGGCCTCGCTGCCGGTTCCGGCGGTCGTGGGAACGGCAATCATCGGCAGCATCGGTTTTGCGGCTTTGCCGTAGCCGGCATAATCGTGCATCCGCCCGCCGTTCGTCAGCACGAAGTTGATTCCTTTCGCGCAATCCAGCGAACTGCCGCCGCCGACGGCGATGATTGAATCTATTGCGAGTGACCTGGCAAACTCGCAACCGGCGTCAATAACTACAGTGTCCGGATTCTCGGCAAAGTCGTGAAAGCGAGCGACATCGATTCCTTTGTCGGCTAACGGCTCCAGGGCTTCATCGACGTGACCAGATGCCAGCATGCCGCGATCCGAGACCAGCAGAGTCCGGCGAAATTGCAGTTCGGCAGCAAGCTCGCCGAGTCGCTTGATCGAGCCGGCGCCAAAAACCACTCGAGTTCGAGGTTGAAAATCGAAGGATTGCATGGTTTATGTCAGTACCGGGAGCGGTAGCGACCGGGTTCCATTGTCGCCCGCCGAGAACGTAGGCGGGAAATCGACCCGGTCGCTACCGCTCCCGGTACTGACCTCCTAACGGAGCTCAAAACTTATTTAATAGACGCGGTCTATAAACATTTGGCTCCTAACGGAGCCGAATAACTCTTTCCACGATGAATCACTTGGGCGCTGCAGCTGTCGCCGGCTTCGCTTCCGCCAACGCGTAGAGCTGATTGCGATTGCTGATGTAGAGCACTCCGTTGGCGGGCACAGGCGTGCTGTAAACAGAACTTCCCATGTTTATCTCGGCAAGCACCTTTTTCGTCTTTCCAGCTTGCATGATGACCACGTCGCCGTCCTCATCACCAAGGTAGACCTTGCCGTCAATCAGCACGGGCGAACCCCAAACTGCGGCGAATAGATCGTGCACCCAGTAGGCCTGGCCGGTCTTTGCGTCGAGCGCGTGCAAGAAGCCGCTGAAATCAGACTGATAAACAATTCCGTCTTTGATCGCCGGCGTAGAGATCGACCGGCGAATCTTGTCGTAATGCCAAACCAGGCCAGTCTTTGTGATGTCGCCCCGCTTGGTGGCATCGATGCAGTACATGTGACCCACACCCTCGCCGTGTTCCGGATCCTGGCCGTTTGCGATGTAGACGCGGTCTTCGTAAACGACGGGTGTGCTGATCAGTTCGTTGCGTGTCTTAGGCCAGACTGAGTCCTTTGGATTCGTGTCGAACTCCCAAAGTTTCTTTCCCGTTAGCGCTTCATAACCACGAATCCATCCGTCGCCTTGCCCATGCATTACCTGCAAGACTCCGCCGATAGTGCCGACCGTCGGCGAAGACCATTGACCATGCAGGATGCGATCACCGACTGAGTTGTCTTCCCAAACCAGCTTCCCGGTCTTCTTGTTGACGGCAACGATCGCCGGCGCTTTTGGCGAAGGAACATTCACGTGACTTTCGTCCTGGCCGTTCGAAGTGCTGACATAAATCAAGTCGCCGTACATCACGGGCGAAGAGTTCGCCAGGTTGTGCGGCAGGGAACCGACTTCTTCGACCATGTCGTAGATCCAAACCACGTCCCCATTGAATTCTCCCGTCAGTTTTTCATTTGTGACGCCGTCGTTTTCTTTGTCGCGAAAGCCCTGCGTGTCGAGACACACTAATTCGGCGCGATTTGAGACGTAATAGATCCGATCGCCTTCAACCAACGGCGAGGACGCCACGCCCTGGTAAGGCCAATCGTTGACGCGGCCCTGCGCCATCTTGTCGTGGACCATCTGCCACATGAACTGGCCATCCGATTCGCGAAAGGCCATGACGATTCCTTTGTCGCCGGTGATTTTCGGGTCGCGCAGGCCTTCGTTGTTCGTGCCGACGAAGACCAGACCACCGGCCACGACGACATTGCCGTACGTTTGCGAGCCCAGCGCTGCCACCCACTTAATATTCTTTTTGGTCTTCACGTCCCAACTGGTCGGGATCCCTTTCATGTTCGAGATCATGTTCCGATCAGCTGTGCCTCCCCACATAGGCCAATCGCCTGAGCCGGGATCGGAAGCCGAGGCAGTGGGCAGTGAGCTGTGAGCAGTGAGCAGCAAAGAAAGCAGAAGGCAGAAGGCAGAAGGCACGAGCCATCTCTTTATCACAGTTGTTTTCATGTTCTTCTTCATAATATTAGGTCGAAAAGCGTCAATACTCTCTGTGTCTCCGTGCATCCTCTGTGCCTCTGTGGTGAAAATAACTCAGCAAAGATTAACCACAGAGTCACGGAGTACTCACGGAGACACAGAGAAATGCCATAACCCTACTTGTTCGATAAACTTTCAAATTATCAAAATAGACTTCCGCGAGGGCGTTGCCGAAAATTCCCGGCGCTCCCTGTCGATTTGGAATCGGGTCGATGCGTTCGATCATCCACGCGGCCGGCTCAGTCTCGCCCACGGCCCAGACTTTTCCGCGCGCGCGGGTTTTGCCGTCGGGAAGATTCTCAACTTGCAACTTCATCCGATACCAGGTGTCGGGCTTCCACGCGAACGGCTTGCTGACGGTGCGCGCGGTTTCAGGTTGCCAGGGTTCAAGGTTCAGCAACTGGCTGTTGCCGTAAATGGTCAACACATATCGCTGAGCAATCACGCCGGCGTCGCCTTGCTGGCGTCGTTTGGTGGTCGCGCGAACATCGGCCTCGACCGTGTAGTTCGAAAAGTCGGACGGACCAAAATAAGCGCGAGCGCGACTCAGAAGCGAAGAGCCTTCCGTCGTCTTGACCAGAATTTTACTGCCTTCAAAATCGCGGACGATAAATTTCAACGTGGCGTTGACCCAGAGCGGCGGCACAGTGTTGGCCGCCATCGCGTCAAAGTTCTCGGTCCATGGTAACGGAGGATAGATGCGCACCGTGGCGGCGCCGCTCACACTTCCAACCGTAGCTTTCACCGAGCCTGCCTGCAGGCCGCCATCGCCGGCTGCTACAAACTGTCCATTGGCGACCGTTCCTTTCAACTGATCGAGCGACCAGGTCGCGTTCGCTTCCTCGCGAATGAATTTTCCGGATTCATCAAACAGCCGGACGCGAAAACGCGCGGTGTCACCAGGCTTCAGCATCAATTCAGTAGGCACAACCTGCACGTGCGTTGCCGGGCGATTGGGATTAGGCAAACCTTCAACCGGCGGTTCCTGATTGGTGACGCCGCTGGTTTTCTTCCCGATGCAATAGAGGTTCGCGTCGCTTACGAAATAAATCCGTCCGTTGGAAACGGCTGCTGACGCGATAATCTCTTCCGGATCGGCTTCCGTCCCGAGTTGATCCTGGTCGAGAATCTCAACACCGGTCGCTGACGGTTTTAGAATAAAGAACTTTCCATTCTCAGTGCCGACATAAAGCTTGCCGTCAGCCAGCACCGGCGAAGCCCTTTGAATTGTTCCCAGATTATGAAGCCAGAGTCGCTTGCCGGTCGCGACCTCGAACGCCCCGATGTTCGCGCCGTTGTCGATGTGATAGAAACGGTCGCCGTCGATCACCGGGGAAGAGAAGCCACCCTGCCATCCATAAACGCTCCACTTCACGTGCTCTTTTTTCAAGTCGCCTTTCGCGCTCGCATCGACCGCGACGACCATTCCCATTTCACTCGAATCGATATTCTCTTCGCTGTGCGTTAGGATGGCTGTCGTGCCGTGCACCACCACGCCGGTATTAATACCTCGTTTGCTGATCTCGTATTTCCAAACCGGTTCGCCCGTCTGCGCTTTGATCGCGTGGACCACTCCGTCGCTCGCGCCTTGAATCAGGAGACGAGTGCCGTTGAGGTTCACAATGATTGGAGGTGCGTAAGTTGTGTCGTAAGGACGTCCGCCGGGTGCACTCTGCCAAATCGTTTCGCCTGTGCGCTTGTCAAACGCCATGAAGCGATGAGCGCCGCGTGCATGCGGACCCCAGGCGAACGTGATGCCGCTGATAATCAGCAGGTCACCGTCGATGATCGGCGATACGGTGCGGCCGCCATGCGTCGTCAATAAACCAAAATCTTCACCGAGAGAGCGCTCCCAGATAATTTTGCCCTCGCGCGTCAGCGCGAGCAGAGAGCCGCCCACCCCTAACGCATAGACATTGCCGGTGGCCAGGTCGCCAACCGGCGAGGCCCAACCCACTCGGTGCGGAGGCACATCACTTAAGAAAATGTTGAAGCGATGCTCCCAGAGCAGCTTTCCAGTGTCGGCATCGAAGGCCATCACGCGTTCCTGCTCTAACTCGCCTTTGCCCGCTGTGTTCTGGAGAAACACGCGGTTGTTCATTACGATTGGCGTCGAGCGGCCGCCGTAGGGCGCTTTCCACCCCAGGTTTTCGCCTGCGGGGGACCACTTGGCGGGCAAACCTTTTTCCAGGGAAATGCCGTCCCGCGCCGGGCCGCGCCATTCAGACCAATCGCTGGCCATCGACGGTGTCAGGACGGCCAGAAAAACAGAGATTGTTAAGACTTGTGAAATTCGGTAAGCCATTGGTTTTTGTCGCGCTGCTGCAACCCTAAAGATGTACAATGCGTACACTTGAGTTGTAACGGTTTTTGTTAAGTCTTGTACTTTGCTTTTGAGATTCTTCGTGACTTTTCATCTCTGTGTGAAATGCCTTGTTCGAAAACGGTTGGTTCACGCAGAGGCGCCAAGCCGCAAAGTTTCGCAAAGGAAGACACATCCAAGTTTTTCTTTCGGTTGCAGATCACTGTCCGAGTGAATCTACCATTCTAATCGGGGACAGGAAAAGCGCGGAGGCTTTTCATGAAGGCGACGTTCTTAACACTCTTGTTACTAATTGCCGTAGCGCCGGCGCTGGCGCAAGACGCGAAGCAGCAACTTAATGATCAAATGTACGAGGCTGTCCGCCGCGGTGACGCTGCTGCCGTAACGGCACTTCTCGACAAAGGCGCCGACGTGAACGCCAAATTCCGTTACGGCGCAACGGCGCTATTCAAGGCCGCCGAGCGCGGAAACGCAGACATCGTCAAGCTCCTACTCGCGCGCGGTGCGGATGCGACCGTCAGAGACACCTTTTACAACGCGAAGGCGATGACGTGGGCTTTGGGTGACAGTATCAATGTCGGGCTCGTCGGCGCTCTGTTAGAGAAGGACCCGACCAGCGTCGAGGATGTCCTGATGACCGGCGTGCGCGAAGGAAACGTCGCGCTGGTTGAAGTAGCTTTGTCCAAAGGCGACCTTAAGCCAGAAACCCTAACGGCCGCGCTGGCTGTCGCGATGAGCGACAAAGAGAAGGCCGCCATCGCCGAGACACTAAAAAAAGCGGGTGCGAAACCACCGCTGGAAGTTGATGCTGCCACACTGCAATCGTATGTTGGCCGTTACAAGACGGAACAGGGGAACGAGATCGTCTTTACGCTTAAGGACGGAAAGTTGATCGCGACGCCCGTAAACCAGGGTCCCATCCCAATGATGGCAGTCGATAAGACTACTTTTCGACCGGTTGCTTTTGAAGGCATTGTTATCGCGTTTGTCGTTGAAGGTGCGAAGACGTCGAGCTTCACGTTGAAGCAGGGTACGAACACAACCGTTTTCAAAAGAGTTGAAGAGACCAAGCAGTGAGCAGAAGGCAGTAGGCAGTAAGCAGTAGGCAGAAGTCAGAAGGCAGAAAGCATCTGCAAGAACGAAGAGCGATTATGAAGCGACTAGCAATCTTTCTTGTTCCCTTGTCTTTTTGGTGTTTCTCAGCACAGGCGCAGAACTGGCCGCAGTTTCGTGGGCCGGGCGCTTCCGGCGTGGTTGAGGGTCAGGCCGCGGCGCAAACGTGGAACGCCGGAAAGGCTGAGAACCTGGTTTGGAAAACGAAAGTGCCGGGCCTCGCTCATTCCAGTCCGGTGGTTTGGGGCGACGTGGTTTTCGTAAGCACGGCCGTCACCTCGGCGGCCAAGGACGAAACGCGTTTCGGTCTTTACGGCGACGTAGCTCCCGTCAAAAACGATCCGAAGCACACATGGAAGGTCTACGCGCTGGACAAACGGACGGGCAAAGTTCTCTGGGAGCGCATTGCTTCCGAGGGTGTACCAAAGGTCAAGCGCCATCCCAAGTCGACTCACGCGGATTCGACACCCGTTACCGACGGTAAATACCTCGTGGTGCTGTTCGGCTCGGAAGGGCTGTTCGCGTACGATCTCAAGGGAAAGCTTTTGTGGAAACAGGACCTCGGCGTGCTCGACGCGGGCTGGTTCTATGATCCGGATTACCAGTGGGAATTTGGCAGCTCGCCGATTATTTACAAGAACCTCGTAATCGTTCAGGCCGACCTTCAGAAAAATTCCTTCGTTGCCGCTTACGACATCAAGTCGGGCAAGCAGGTTTGGAAAACTCCGCGTGAAGAAATTCCGTCATGGAGCACGCCCACCGTTTACGCGGGCAAGACGCGCGCTGAATTGATCACCAACGGGACCAAGGCCATCCGCGGTTACGATCCAATGACGGGCAAAGAGCTTTGGCGATTGACACCGAACTCGGAGATTGCCACGCCCACGCCGTTTGCCGCGCACGATTTGATTTATGTGACCAACGGTTATCGCCCGATTCAACCAATCTACGTAGTTCGGCCGGGCGCCACGGGCGACATCACCCTCAAGGACGGTAAAGATTCCTCTGAGTTCATTGCGTGGAGCAAACCGCGCGGTGGGCCATACATGCCGACACCGATTGTCTACGGCGACTTTTTCTACACGCTTTCGAACCAGGGTGTGATGACGGCATACAACGCAAAAACCGGGGAGCGTGTGTATCAGGAGCGGCTCGGCGGCACCGGCGGGGCGTTTACAGCTTCACCCGTCGGCTCCGATGGAAAGATCTATCTGTCGAGTGAAGACGGAGACGTCTTCGTCGTCAAGGCCGGGCCAAAGCACGAGTTGTTGTCTAAGAACCCGGTCGGCGAAGTGATGATGGCAACGCCGGCGATTTCGGATGGTCTGCTCATCGTCCGCGGCATTAATCACGTGTTTGCTTTCGGTAACGCAAGTACCTCGAAGAGCAAGGCGGGAAACTAAGGACCCAGTACTACACGAGGAAATTTCGAACATGAAAAAACTTTACGCAATCAAACTTACCATCGCTGTTGGTCTTCTTTTGGTTTTGACTTTATTTACGATCACCGCCATGAGCGCCAACTGGCCTCAATGGCGCGGGACCGGCACGGGCGTTTCTGATGAGAAGAATCTGCCCACCGCCTGGAACACGTCACAGGGCATTAAGTGGAAGACGCCGATCGCCGGCCGCGGACACTCGTCGCCGGTCGTGTGGGGCAACAAAATCTTTTTGACCACGGCGATCGAGGGCGAAGCGGTGCCTGGCGCCAAGGCCGTCACGCATGTGGTTGAAAACGGCAAAGAGTTTTTGCATCCGGACAGCGTGGGCGCCGATCGCAAACACACCTTTAAGGTGATCGCCATCAACGCTGACACAGGAAAAATACTCTGGGAGCAAAACGCGTGGGAAGGCACGCCCTACGACAATCGTCACCGCAAAAGCTCTTACGCGGCGTCAACGCCGGCGACCGACGGCAAAATGGTTTTCGCATTCTTCGGCACCGAAGGGTTTTACGCCTACCAAATGGACGGCAAACTTGCGTGGAAGGCGGACCTCGGCAAATTGGGAACGGTCGGCATGGGTACCGGGACGTCCCCAATCCTTTTCGAGAATCTCGTGATTGTCCAGTGCGATGAAGAAATGGGCGGCTCGTCATTCATTGTTGCTCTCGAGAAGAAAACAGGCAAAGAAGTTTGGAGGGTGCCGCGCAAGGTTCAGGTGAGCTGGGCCACGCCGATGCTGGTTTCAAGCGGCAAGCGCACCGAGTTAATAACGGTCGGCACGGAAGCAGTCATTGCTTACGATCCAGCGACCGGCAAGGAACTTTGGCAGCACAAAGGCGTCGAAAGTAATGCCATTCCATCTCCGGTCGCCAATCAGGAGATGGTTTTCGTAAGCGCCGGTTTCCCAGCCAAAATTGTGATGGCGATTCAACTCGGAGGCTCGGGTGATCTTAAAGAAACAGTCGCCTGGAAATACTCGAAGGGCACCGCATATGTGCCTTCACCGATTCTCTACGGCGACTATCTTTACCTGACAACGGACCGGGGGATTCTCACTTGCCTCAACGCAAAAACGGGTGAAGTTGTGTACGAAGGCGGCCGGATTCCGATTCCTGCTACTTTTACTGCGTCGCCAGTGGCGTTTGATGGAAAGATTCTAATGACCAGCGAGGACGGCGATACATTCGTCGTGAAAGCGGGACCGAAGCACGAGATTCTCGGCACTAATTCGATTGGTGAACCCGTGTACGCCTCGCCGGCAATTTCCGGGCAGAGGATTTTCATTCGCGGCGAGAAGAATCTATACGCGATCGGAAAGTGAAATCTCGGTGAATCGGTGCTGTTCTGATTTGCGGTTCTCCGTGTCTCAGTGGGATCTCAGTGTCTCTGTGGTGAAGGTACTCGCAAGGAACTCAACCACAGAGACACGGAGTCTTCACAGAGGCACAGAGAGATGCGATTAGACGGCACTTGAAACCAACGCTTTGCGTCGGGTATGAGCCCAGGGTGTTAACAGTCTCCCTTTTGAAATCGTTTTAGAGTTAAGCGGGGGAATCCAAAAATGTTTCAGAGCCAAGAATCGAAGCCCTGGTATCAGACGTTGCCGGGTGTGATTATCGCGTCCGTTTTACTTCCACCGGTCGGACTGGTCTTGCTGTGGATGCGACGCGGCAGCCCGATTTTCGTCAAGGCCCTGGCAACGGTCGCGATTCTGGTCTTGGGTGTCGGCTATGTTTTTCTCTTCACCGCGTGGCGTCGCTCGGCAGAGAACGAAGCTCACTACACGGAGCTTGAGCAACACCGGGCACAACAGCAAAGCATCGCTGCCCAGCAACCCATCTCTCAAAATCCTCAAGCCAGTCCTGGCCAGGCTCAAGCGGCGGCCAGTCCGGGAGCGGACGCTGCCTTCGCCCACGCGACAAAGAACTACTGGACTAACTATCGTGGACCAAACCGCGACGGTCGTTATGAAGAGCTTCCGGTAATAACAAGTTGGCCCGCCGGAGGCTTGACCCCGATTTGGAAACAACCGATTGGCATCGGTTACGCTTCGTTCACAGTGGCAGACGGGGCCGCCTTCACCATCGAACAGCGTCGTCGTCAGGAAGTCGCGGCGGCTTACGACCTAGCTACGGGTCGCGAACTTTGGATTCAAGGTTGGAATGCTGAGTACACCGATTCAACCGGTGATGGGCCACGATCCACGCCCACGTGGGACGAAGGACGACTCTACGTTCTTGGCGCGACAGGTGAGTTGCGTTGTCTCGATGCCAAAACGGGCCGAGTGATTTGGGGCAAGAACATTCTTTCTGAGAATGGCGCGTCGAATCTGCCCTGGGCGATGGCCGCGTCGCCATTGATCGTTGACGACAAAGTCATCGTGTTGCCGGGCGGCAGCGGTGGAAAGTCGGTCGTGGCTTACAACAAAATGACTGGCGCGCCGGTTTGGAAGGCGCTAGATGATCGTCAGGCCTATGTGTCGCCGATGCTGGTTACCTTGAACGGCCGTCGGCAAATTCTGGTCGTCAGCTCGACGCGCGCTGTCGGCCTCGTGCCGGAAAATGGGCAACTTGTTTGGAGCTACACCTGGGACACGGACATGGGTATCAACGCTTCGCAGCCAATCATCGTGAGCGCGAACCGATTCTTTATTTCGTCCGGGTACGGTAAAGGCGCCGCGCTGGTGGAAGTCAATGGCGCGAACGCCCGCGCGGTCTGGGAAAACATCAACATGAAGAACAAGTTCAACAGCTCAGTTCTTCACCAGGGCCACGTCTACGGTTTGGACGAGGGAATTCTGAGCTGCGTCGATGTCAATACCGGTGAACGCAAATGGAAGGGCGGGCGTTACGGCTACGGTCAGCTACTTCTCGCCGGCGGTAATTTGATCGTGATCACGGACACTGGCGAACTTGTCTTGGTGAAGGCTGCGCCAGATCAGTTTTCAGAATTGGCCCGCTTTCAGGCGATCGAAGGAAAGACCTGGAACTATCCGGCAATCGCCGGTGGACGTTTGCTGGTTCGGAATGCCAACCAGATGGCCGCCTACAATATCGCGGCGAAGTGACCGTGGATTACTTCGTGTTCCTCTGTGCGATCTCTGTGTCTCTGTGGTGAGTTTTTCTTGGCATCATTCACCACAGAGACACAGATATCCACGGAGAGGCACAGAGAGAGAACTCAGGAGATTAGAATCATGAAGCGCTTCTCAATAATCGGAATTTTCGGTTTGCTGCTGTGCAGCGCGACAGTCTCTGCCCAGAAACTTGATTTCAACGGGTCGTGGACAATGGATCGGGCCCGCAGCTTTGGTCTGCCGGGAAACATGAATCAAACCATGACCGTCGCGCAGGCCGGGGACGAAATTCAGGTCGAGACGAAACTCATCCAGCCCAACAACGAGCGGACCGTAAAAGATACTTATGTTCTCGATGGCAAGGAGAGGGACTTCACTCCGCCGGCTCCGCCAAATGCTCCGGCCAATGCTCCTGCGCCAAAGGGCAAGCGCATCGCTTACTGGATGCCCGGCAACAAAGGGATTCTGGTGGATGACGTCGTGACGACCCAAACCCCAAATGGCCCGACCGTCACCAAAACCACTCGCAAGTGGACCTTGTCGAACGGCGAATTAGTCATCGATATGTACGTCGATAACCCGAATATTTCTTACGAAGCGAAACGCGTCTTTAAGAAGAATTGACGCATTGATTCATTGACTCATTGACTCATTTTCATCGAGTGAATTGATGAGCAATTCAACGGGTCGATCATAGGAATGTTTCATCCAATGATTCAATGATCCAATGATTCAATGATTCAATGAACCAATGAATCGATGCATCAATCTGCCTTTGCCCTCGCCAGCGACAACAACGGCCCGGTCATAAACGTGGTAACCAGCGCCATCAGCACCAGCATGGCGAAGGCGCGCGCCGACAGGATTCCCAGGTCATAACCTATATTCAAGACGACCAGCTCCACCAAACCGCGCGTGTTCATTAACGCGCCCAACGCAAACGCGTCACGCCAGCTCAATCCCGTCCATCGCGCCATCAACATGCTCGCGCCGAGCTTTCCCGTGATGGCAACGACGATTATCAACCCGCACATCGCCCAGCTCTGCCAATCATTCATCAGGCCGATTTGTAGTCGCAGACCCGTGAAGGCAAAGAACAACGGCAAGAGCGCCGCGGTGCTAAAGCTCCCGAGTTTTGTCTGGAGCAACTCGCGGATTCCGGTCGTCGAAGGCATTATGACGCCCGCCAGGAATGCTCCAAACAGAGCATGAATACCGATCGCTTCAGTCACCAGCGCGCAGACAAGTACAAAGGCGAGAACGCCGGCGACGAGGGCGGAATGTTGTTGCGCCGTATTTGCTCTTGCTGACAAGAGCCGTGCAAGTATCGGCTTGATTACCAGCACCATCACGCAGACAAACACAGCGGTTAGCGCGACTGTCAGTAACGATGCGGCCACGCCGGTTGACTGGGCAATCGCGATCACCAAAGCCAGCGCACACCAGGCACTGACGTCATCAACCGCCGCGCACGTGAGCGCAATCGCGCCCAGTGGCGTTTGCGAAAGCTTTCGGTCTTCAAGAATGCGCGCCAACACGGGGAACGCGGTGATGCTCATCGCGATGCCCAGGAACAACGAGAACGCGGTGAAGGAAATCTGACTCGGCGCCAGCGACCCATAGACCAGCAGCGAAAGCGCTGTCCCCAGGAGGAAGGGAACGATGATGCTCGCGTGACTGACCATGATCGCGGTGTGCGCTTTCTTGCGCAGGTGCGCGACGTCCAACTCCATGCCAACCACGAACATGAAAAGCGCGACACCGATTTGGCTCAGCAGCCTCAGCGGCTCCAATGAGTTTGTGGGAAAAAGAAAATTCATCGCTCGCGGCGAGATGAGCCCGAGAAGGGAAGGCCCGAGGACGATACCGGCGATAATTTCGCCCATCACCCGCGGCTGACCGACGCGTGGAAACAGTGAACCAAAAAATCGCGCGCAGACGATGATGACCACCAGTTGCAACAGCAGGACGCTCAGAGAGCTGCGGAGGTTCTGCCGAAAAACTCTTTCGACGTAGCTGCGGACGACGCCCGCTGGAGTTGACGATTCGGTTTGCGCTGACGAGTCTGGCGTCGACGCTGGAGTTGGTGAGCCAGTAGTCGAAACGTGTTCGATTGATGAAGGAGACACCGCAGGCCGCGGGTGTTGACGCGAACCGAAACTCAGGATCAGCCATATTCCGGCGCCAAAGACCAAAAGCATCGCCAGATAAGTGAGATAATCGCGCGTGTTGACTGAAGTTGGTTCTGACAAGTCGGGGCCTAGGCAGCGATATCAACGTAACACTAATATGAGGAGGGTTCTGGGATTGCGTAGCCTTCCTCGCGCAAGCCTTCAAGATGGAACTCGAGGGCTTCCTGAATATTGCGTTCGACTTCTTCTTTGGTGTCGCCAACCGAACCGCACCCAGGAATGTCAGGCGAAAAGGCCGAGTAACCTGTGTCCGTTTTTTCGACGATGATTAGATACTTCTTCATGCTTTTAGACCCGCTTGCTTCAGAATATTGTTCAACGTTCCGACGGCCATGTCCTTGCCTGGATTGCCGGGAACCGTGATGATTCCAGGCTTCGTTGAATGTTTGTATTGGTGATGGCTACCCTTGGTTCGCACCCAATACCAACCATCCCGTTCGAGTAGTCTTACAAGGTCGCGAACCTTCAGCGAGCCACGATAATTCTATTGGCAGCGGCGGTCAATATCTTCCAGACCCGATGAGTTAAAGGCGACGCCGTGTTAATAGCAGAAAGTCAGCATTGCGTCAGCAAAGATGTCTGCGTCAAAGAGCCGGCGTAGCCGGCGACAGATGTTAGCCCAGGGTGAGCGAGCGAAGCGAGCGTAACCCTGGGATCACGACCCCTCTGAATTCGGCACCGGCTTTAGCCGGCGAACAGAGTCGCGTGTTGCGAACATTCATTGCGCCCCCACAGGGCGCGGAAATCTCTTCACCTTGAGCCAGAGGTAGCGCTACTAGCACCCAGCGGAGATGCTCCGCTGGGGACCCCGCGCTGCGGTCGCTTACCCCTGGCTACCTTCTGTTACCGCTCCGCGGTTGGATATGATACCGAAATCCGACAACATCCGCCCCCAAGGAACCACCTCCTCAAGGGAGCAATTCTATGGCGCTCAATTGCTTACCACCAATGCAAATGTTAATTTTTGTCAAATGTTGATTTGTTGGTGAAACTCAAGAGTCCTCCGCGCCGTCTTATCTATTGATCAACCCCTCGGAGAAAATCCCCAAACCAGTGATGAATGATAGGTAATGGGTGATAAGTACGGGGAAAAAGAGCGCGGACGCAAGAAAGAGCTAATGGCGACAGATAACCCACAAACGGGAACGGAAGTCGGAAACTACTTCGTTTCGAATTATCCGCCGTTCTCGCAGTGGAAACCTGAACTTGTCGGCGAGGCGCTGACGGCACTGGACCAGCCTCCGCGGGTGGATGATCCGCTCGGCCTCTACATCCACATTCCTTTCTGTCGCAAGCGCTGCAAGTTTTGCTATTTCAAAGTCTACACGGACAAGAACGCATCCGATATCGAGATCTACCTGGATGCGCTGATAAAGGAAAACGAACTGTATAGCCGGACGCGCGCGTTCCAGGGGCGGCAACTGAGATTTGCTTACTTCGGCGGCGGCACGCCCTCTTACGTCAGCGAAAAGCAACTTCACTACCTGGTCGACGGACTCAATCGCCACGTCAGTTGGGAAAATGCCGAAGAAGTTACTTTCGAATGCGAACCCGGCACGTTGCAGAAGTCGAAGCTTCAGACGCTGAAAGACATTGGCGTCACGCGACTCAGTCTCGGGATCGAACATTTCGACGACGAAATTCTGGAAGCGAACGGCCGCGCGCATCTCTCGCCTGAGATTTATCGTGCTTACGGTTGGGCGCGCGAAGTTGGTTTTCCGCAAATCAACATCGATCTGATCGCGGGGATGATGGGCGAGACGGAAGAGAAATGGCGCGATACAGTCCGGCGAGCAATAGAACTCGAGGCCGACTCAGTGACGATTTACCAGATGGAGCTGCCTTACAACACTGTCATTTCGCAGGAGATGCTCAAACAGGGAATCGAGTCGCCAATAGCCGGCTGGGAGACGAAACGCCGCTGGTTGAACTACGCGTTCGAGCAGTTTCAGGAGAACGGTTACGAGATCGCCAGCGCCACCGTATTAACTAAAACCGATAAGCCTTGCCGCTTCATCTACACCGACGCGCTGTGGCACGGCGGTGACATGATCGGACTCGGCGTCGCCTCGTTCTCGCATTTCGGCGGGGTGAATTTTCAGAACGTGCACAACTTCGAGGAATATGTTCGCATCCTCAAGACTGATAATTTGCCGCTGTTGCGGGCGGTGGCTCTGACAGCGAAACAGCGTTTGATTCGCGAAATGATCCTGCAACTGAAAACCGGGTCGTTGGACACCGGATATTTTCTGAATAAGTTCGGGGTGGACGTGTGGCGCGAATTTCAGCGTGTTTATGAGCGGCTAAATATCGCCGAGTTGCTCGATCGACAGAACGGAACGATCAAACTGACGCGCCGCGGATTGCTGGAAGTGGATGAAATTCTTTGGGAGTTTTTTGAACCTGAATTAAAGACTGTTCGATACGCTTAGAACCAGATGACAGCTAATCATAACTATGACGTCATTGTAATCGGCGGCGGTCCCGCCGGTAGCACGGTGGCCAGCATTCTTGCGCGGGAAGGCTGCAAGGTGGTGCTCTTTGAAAAGGAAAAGTTTCCCCGTCATCACATCGGCGAGTCTTTGATGACTGACACCTACTGGACCTTTCAGCGCATGGGCTTTTTGGAAAAGCTTAAGTCGAGTGCGTTCACGCAAAAATACAGTGTGCAGTTTGCCAACCAGGCCGGGAGAGAATCACATCCCTTTTATTTCTTCGAAGCCGTGCACAATGAGAGCGCGGTCACCTGGCAAGTCACGCGCGCAGTCTTTGACAAGATGCTGATCGAACACGCGGCTGAGCAGGGCGCGGACGTTCATCAAGGAGTCGCCGTCAAACAGGTGCTCTTTGAGCTCGACAAGGCCACCGGCGTTGAAGTGGAAATGGCTGACGGGCTGCGCCACAGGTTCTTCGCCAAAGTCATAGTCGATGCGACCGGCCAGAGCGCGATGCTGTCGAACAAATTTCGTTGGCGCGTGCGCGATCCGAAGCTCAAGAAGGCCGTCCTTTACTCCTACTACAAAGGCGCCCATCGGGAAAAGGACCTTAACGGCGGCGCCACGCTCGTCTTGCGCACTCCGAAAGGAAGCGAAGGCTGGTTCTGGTACATTCCGCTCGAAGACGACATTACCAGCGTCGGCATCGTCGCCAACGCTGAATATTTGCTGAAGGGGCGCGGTCAGGACCTGGCGAAGATTTTTGAAGAGGAAGTTCAGAAGACCGAAAGCTGCCGCCGGCGCGTGGCCCAGGGAGAGCGCGTCGATAAAATTTATTCAATCCTTGATTACTCATATCGCTCGAAAAAGAACGCGGGCGATGGATTCATCATTATCGGCGACGCGTACGGGTTTCTCGATCCCATCTATTCTTCCGGCGTTCTGCTGGCGCTTAAGATGGCCGAGCTGGCCGCCGACGCGATTCATGACGCATTCCGTCACGATGACTTCTCAGCCGAACGTCTGGGACAGTTTCAGTCAAAGCTGGATCGAGGCATCGAATCGATGCGCAAGCTGGTTTACGCGTTCTACAACGAGGGTTTCAGCTTCGCCCAGTTCCTGCGGAAATACCCTGAACACCGGGTGAGCATTATCAACCTTTTAATCGGCGATGTTTTCAAGGATGGGGTTGATGAGGTCTATGGCCCGATGTCCGAGTTTGCTGAGATTCCTCCGCCGCTGTACGAGCAGCTGGACGGCGCGCCCGTCAAGACCGATCCGGAAGAAACGCTCTCGGCGCAATATCGTTATTTCGAAGACAGCGAGGCCGCAGCTCATCCTGAGAAGTGGCGTGGCGCCTTGGGCTCGTAAAAGCTCCGTGAGCGAGAGATTTATGGCTCTGGCGCCGCGGCCCATCGTTAGCTCCGTTAGGAGCGCGATGTTTATAGAATTCAGACCTAATGCAGATAAGCTCCGTAGGAGCGAAATGTATTCCAGATCAACCGATCGCATTTCGCTCCTACGGAGCTGAGATTTCATTTCATCATCGCGGTTCTATAAACATCTCGTCCCTACGGGACTGGTTCGCAAAACAAATATCTCATGTCCATGATTTCGCGAAGTCTATTAGCCTGGCTTTTACGACTCGCCGGTACGTTTGAGATCCTCGCCTTCTTCGCCGTCATAATGCCGCGCTCATGGATGGAGGCGTCGCACGCCTGGTTGGGGATGGGCGAGATGGCCGTCAGCCCATTGCTTATTTTCATGATCCGTCAGGCTTCCTACACTTACGGCATGCACGGCGTGTCGTTGTGGGTAATCGCTTCTGATGTAGTTCGCTTTCGCGCGCTCGTGATTCTCAACGGCGTAGCCTATTTGTTGGCCGGTCCGATTTTCTTTTGGATTGACTACACAACCGGAATGCCCTGGTGGTGGACCGTTGCGGATTCACTCGGCTGTGGATCTATGGGCGCGGCGATCCTTTTGTTGGGCGGGAAGCGGACTCAAGACTAGAAAAGTGACTATGAAACTTTCATCGCCGTTTACTAATCACCTTCCAGTCGTTCTTCTTTTCATATTTTCAAGTTTAGCGGTTTCCACTTCAGCCCAGTCCAATACCGCGGCCCGTCAAACAAAAGCGCTTACCACTTGGATCACGCTGGACGCTCCGCCGGGTTGGGAACATCTCGCTACCGACATTCTATTGAAGGCCATGCCCGGCTGGCAGCGAGACGCTTCGGGAAATCTGATCAGGCGAAAAGGATCGGGCAGTCCGCGCCGGGTAACAGCTTGCGCGTTGGATCGCCCTGGTTTCTCAGTCACTGAAATAACAGAGACCGGCTATCTCCGCCTCCGCGAAGTAGGCAGTCTGCGACTTCATCCTTTGTGGACGCAGTTTCATGAAGGCCAGCGCGTCAAGGTGTTAACCCGCGGCGGATCCGTGCCCGGTGTCGTGATCGTCAGGAGCACGCATTTGCAACGAGGGCGCCCAGCTAATGCTCCGGTCGCTACGCTTGATGATCTTTGGGTGGATGTAGGCGCGTCCTCAAAAGCCGATGCGCGGCGATTGGGAATACAAATGCTTGATCCCCTCGTTCGGGACATGCCGACATGGAATTACGGCGATTACGTCGCCGGACCTGGGGCGGCTTTGCGCGTCGGCTGCGCGGCCGTGGCACATGCCGCAAACGGAGAGGTCACGCAGGGAGAAACGATTTTCCTCTTATCGACCTTGCGTAGTTTTGGCCATGATGGATTGGAAGCGGCGCTGAGGAAGCTGGGAAAGATTGATCAGCTTACCGTCGTCGAACGAAATGCAGATGTCGGCGGCAACGAGGCGGCAGGAGTTCTTAAACGACAAATCGATAAGCCGCCATATGTACCCGACATCGCGGGCATTAAAAGCGTGCAGATCGTTTGGCCCAGGACCAAATATTCCGGCTCACTGGTAGAAAGCGTGGACATCGCTGATGCCGATGCGACGCGTCGCGAGATTGAAGGCGCCGCTGGCATCAGGCCCGGGTCGACATCGCAATGGATCTCGTTGCCGGAGAAATCGCCCGCGATTCCGGTGACGGATCTTCACACGGGAACCGCAAGTCTCTTGAAGACTTTTGCCGATGTTCCTGGCGTGTCGGGCCACGAGAGCGAGATTCGCACGGCGATCATGTCCGCGTTGCCCCCGTGGGCGCGACAGCGGGCGGTCACCGATACGGAAGGAAACCTGATCGTCGAATTCGGGCCGGAGAAAGACGCGGTCATGTTTGTCGCTCACCTGGATGAAGTAGGGTTTGAGATTACCGCCATCGCGGAAGATGGCACGGTGTCACTACGTAACCGCGGAGGCTTGTACCAATCCTTGTGGGAAGGGCAGCCGGCGTTGCTGCACTTTGATCGCTCAACCGGTGAGCAGGGCCCTCACCGCACTTTGAAAGGAGTGTTTGTCCCGCGGGACACAGCTACAGCAAAACAACCCGAGAACCTCACGGCCTGGTTCGGGAAGGACGCTGCCGAGTTGAAGCGTTTGGGGGTGAAGGTTGGGCTGTCCGTAACGGCTTACAAGAGCGCGACGCGTCTCGCTGGTACTCGCTTTACGGCCCGGGCCTTGGATGACCGAGCTGGTTCGACGGCGCTAGTTTTGGCTGCGAAAGCAATCAATCCAGCTACGCTCAACCACAGGGTAATCTTCGCCTGGTCTGTTCGCGAAGAAACCGGATTGGAGGGCGCGATCGCCATGGCGAAGCGTTATGGCGCGACGCTCAAACGCGTCTTCAGCGTGGACACGTTTGTCTCTTCCGATTCACCGCTGGAATCGACGCGCTTTGCGTACGCTCCGTTGGGGGAGGGCGCTGTAATACGCGGCCTCGATAGTTCGAGTGTCGCGACGCCCTCAGAGCTTGATCGAATAATGAAAATCGCTCGGCTGAGAAGAATTCCATTGCAGGTCGGAGCCACAAATGGCGGCGCCGACGGATCGGATTTCGTGCGTTACGGCGTGACTTACGTTGGCCTGTCGTGGCCGGGGCGTTACAGTCACTCGCCGGTTGAGGTGTTGGATTTGAGAGACCTCGAAGCGCTCACATCGTTGATTAAAGCGTTAGCCACCGCGCCCCAGTAAATCATGGAATCGCCCACGACGTTAACGACGTTTCATCCTTGATCAGAATTCGATTCCCGATGACCAACGGATGGGCCCAGGTCGGACTCGCAGCCACGGTGTACTCGGCGATTGGTGAATAAGTCTTGCCGTCAGCCGCTTGCACAATCAGCTTCGCTTCGTTAGTGAGGAGAAGAATTACCTTGTCGTTCAGGTTTAGGATCGCGGCGTTCTCGCCCATGCGTCCCGGACTCTGCCACACCGTCTTTCCCGTTTCCGCGTCAACCGCAAAGAACTGACCCTTCTGCCGCGCGGTCATGCCGAACACCGTGTTGCCCTGTAACACCGGCGAGTTCATATAGAGTTCCGCTTCTTTATTAACCCAGACCTGCTGCGGAACGATTTCGGCGCCGGGTTTGGTCAAACGAATCGCCGCCAGTCCCTGCTCTTCGCGTGAAAAGATGAGGAGGTCTTTGTAAGCCACGACCGTGTTTATGTTCTCGTCATATTGAGTTTTGGAAGGCAGCTTCCACAGCAGCTTGCCGGTGGCGAAATCAACTCCCACCAAATCCTTCTGCATGAACGTGACAATCTGTCGCGCGCCCGCCATGGTGACGATAATCGGCGAAGCGTAAGCCGGCCCATCCATCGCGTTCGACCATTTCGTGGCGCCGGTCTGCGCGTCGAAGGCGGTCAGCGCGCCCTTGTCGTGTCCGCCCACGTGCGCGATGACTAAGCCGCTATCGACCAGCGGCGACATCGAGGTGCCGAACAGCGGGGAAGTCTTCGGATAATCTTTCGAGAATTCACGCCGCCATTTTAGCTTGCCGGTGTTCGCGTCATGGGCTGAGAGCACACCGGAAATGCCGAAGGTGTAAACGATCCCGTTGCTAACGATCGGTGTCGACTTTGGGCCCTTGCCGTGACCCTTCGCCGCTTCGTGCATTTCGTAAATGATGGGCTGTGGGGCTGTTTTCCAAATCTCTTTTCCAGTCACGGCGTTCAGGCAAAGTAGCACTTCGGCTTCGCCCTGGCGCGCGAACACGTAAACCTTCCCATTCGCTTCGACGGGCGAGGCATGACCGAGGCCGACGGTGATCTTCCACTCTTCTTTCAGAGTTTTCGGCCAGGTTGCCGGATTCGCCACGCCCTTGACCAGGCCATCGCGATTTGGACCGCGCCACTGCGGCCAATCGGCTGGCGCGAGACCTGAAGCGGTGATCGAAATGCCAACCGCGACCAGGCATTTGATAAATGGAAATCGCATGAGCTGACTTACCTCATTTCAGAAAAGCAGTTTCACGCCGAATTGCAGGTGACGCGGATCGCGCGCCGAAGTAATCCGGCCAAAAGTTGGCGAGCCCAAAAAGTTGTCCGGCAGATTCAGATTCGGATGATTGAAAAGATTGAACGCCTCAGCGCGAAACTGAAGATTGAGGCGTTCAGTCAGCAACGTGTTCTTTACCAGCGAGGCATTCACATTTTGATACCCAGGGCCCCTCAGAATATTTCTGCCCGCATTGCCAAACGTGCCTGGAGCCGGGAAGGCGAAGGCGGCCGTATTGAACCAGCGGTCGGCGGCCGGCGATGAAAGATTCGGATCACCGGCAACATTCGGCCGATCGTTCGCGCCAAAGCCAAGCACCGATCGTCCGGTGCCGCTGTTGTCGATCTCCGGAAGCAGCGCGACAGTGAATGGCCGTCCTGACTGCAACGTCACAATTCCCAAAGTTTGCCAGCCGCTCAACAGCGTCGTCACCCAGCCGTCGTCTGCAAAGTAACGCCGGCCTTTTCCAAACGGCAGGTCGTAGCTGTAACTCAACACGAATCGGTGGCGAGCGTCGAAGTTTGATGGCCCGCGCTCTGGCCGCAGATTGTAGCTGTCCTGGGGAAAGTTTGGGTCGCCCGCGCTGCTGAAAAAATTGGACGCATCGTCCTCAGATTTGGACCAGGTGTATGAACCGAGCACGGCCAAACCAAAGTCCAGCCGTTGTTGGAAGCGCGCCTGCAAGCTGTCGTAACGCGAATTCGCGCGCGACTCGATTTGCGTGATGTCATCGAAAAATGGATTGGGCCGCGGCACAAACGGCAGGCCCGGCGGTAGGACGCTTGGCTGCGGCTGGTTAATGTCGCGCGCGGACAGCAGCTTGGTACCCTTTGAACCAACGTAAGCGACTTCGAGCACGCGGCTGCGGCCGAGTTGTTGCTGCACGCTCGCGCTCCAGTGTTGCATGTACGCCGTGCGCAGGTCGCGCTGAATCGCCAGCGCCGAATCCGGAAGCGCGAACGGGAAAAACGCCGGGAACGGATTGTTCACGGTCAGCGGCAATCCCGGCAGTGGGAAGAACAGATTGAAGTCAAAGTAGGGCGCATTGAAATAAAGCGCCTCGCCCGGCGCCAGCGCTGACTGATCGTAGTAGACGCCATAGCCGCCGCGGACAACCGTCTTGCCTTCGTCGCCTATGGTCCAGGCAAAACCAACCCGCGGCGCAAAATTGTTTTTGTCGGCGTGAAAGCCGCTTCGCGGAACGCCGGCGGTGCCGACCGGTACGAGCGTCCGAGTCGCAGGATCATAGATGCTGGCACGGTCAAACGCGTCAACCGGCGGCGTGTTGTATTCGTAACGCAAGCCACCGATTAGCGTCAGGTTGCGCGTCACGCGCACGCTGTCGTTCACAAAAAAGTTGTAGCTGGTGCTACGCAGGTGCTGAGCATTGTCGACCCGCGCGCCGCCGGTCACGAGCGGAAAGCCGAGCAGCAGATCCCCAAGCGCATTGAAAGTAATTTGTCCGAACGGCGAGAACTGAAGCAGACCGCGCGACTGCACATCGCGAAAAGCGTTCTGCTGGACCAACCGCACATCGCCCCCGAATTTCCAGAGGTGGCGACCACGCGAGTACGTCACCGAATCGAGGATCTGAAACGTATTCGTGACGCTGTTTTGCGGATTATTGCCTTCATGTCCCAGCGGCGAGAACCCGGTAATCGTAATGAAACTTAACCCGAAGTCGCGTGGGTTCGACGACAACTCAGGCATGCCGACAGCGCGATTGACGCTGGTGCCTTGATTCTCCTGAAGCACGGCGGAAGCGACGCGATTGAAGGCAAAGCGAAGGTCGTTGACCAACGCCGGCGAGAAGACATGCGTCTCGCTAATCATCGCGTTCTGACTGCGGCGCGTCACGTCGTTGCCATAGCCGGGCACAAGCGAGAAACCTGAGCCGGCAAACGGTTCAAACAGATCTCGATCTCCAAAGCTGTAACGAAAAGCCCACGCTGAGCGGCTGCTCAAGAGGTGATCTATCCGCACGTCAAAGTGGTCGTTGCGGTCTTGCTGGATCGGTGAAGAAACGAAGTTCGCGAACGGATCTGAACGATTTGGCAAAGGATAGAGAGCCGCGATACTGCGACCGATGGGATTGATGGCTCCGCCGGGAATGCTGCCGCCGGGGAAGGGCATGCCGGCGCCGGGAATGATCGGAACGCCGAACAGGCTCTGCGAGAAGTCACCGTTTCTTTCGGCCAACGTCGGCACATTTGTCACGCGCGTGATGCCTTCCCGCGAGCGCGTTCCTTCGTAGTCGGCAAAGAAAAACGTTTTGTCTTTCCGAATCGGTCCGCCGATCGAGAAGCCAAACTGATTGCGGATGTATTTCGGGGACGGCTCGTTCGCGGGCACAAAGAGATTCCGCGCATCCAACGCGCCATTGCGATGAAACTCAAAAATGCTGCCGTGAAAATCGTTCGAGCCGGATTTTAAAACGACGTTCACTTGCGCGCCGGCGCTGCGGCCGAACGAAGCGTCGTAAGTGCTCGTGAGGTTTTCAAACTCGCGGATCGCATCCACCGGCGGGCGCACTCCGAACGTATTCAGTTTCGGATCGACGTTGTAAACACCGTCCAGCAGAAAGTTATTACTGTCTTCGCGCGCGCCATTGACGCTGAACGCGAAGTCGCCGCGGACGGAACCGGCCGAACCTTGCGCCGGCGGTAGGGCGCCGGGAACCAGCAAACTGAGTTCATAAAAGTTGCGCCCGTCTAACGGCAGTCCTTCGACCTGGCGGTTTTCAATGACGGTTCCAAGCGAGGCGGAATCTCTCTTCACCACGGCCTCAGATGTCGAATCAACTTCAATCTGTTGGCGGGTCACATCCAAAGTTATATCCGCCCGGTGCTCCTGGTTGACCAGGACTTTGATTCGCTCCTGCCGCTTTTCAAAATTCGTTACCTGCGCTTCCAGACTATAAACTCCGGGCTGCAGAGATGAGATGGCGTAATTCCCCTGCTCATCACTTTCCGTGTTTCGGCTTTCGCCGGTCGTCACATTTGTCAGAGTAATCGTCGCCCCTGGGATTACCGCATTGTTCGGATCATAGACGGTCCCGCGCACCGAGCCGCGATGCGTCTGGGCCAGCGCACTGCCAGCAGTGAAAAGAATCAGCGTTGCGATGAAAGCAATCGAAAGAAGTGACTTCAAGCCGGATTTCCTCCTCGGACTTTAACGTCGAGAAATGACCTATAGTTCTAGCGCGACCGTCGCGTGCGCTCATTATCACTAAAACTGTTGGAAATGTCGCTGCAGAAGATCGGAACTTAGACCAATAAACAACGGTCGCCGAAAGAATTTACAAGTCTTAACAACTGCAATCTTTGAGTTGCGCCCTTTGATGATAACCTCAACGCAAAGGATCGTTACGGCCGAGCATTTTCTATGGATTAGTTTAGCCACTTGCTAGAATATGCGGCGCTTGCTATGAGCTTTCGTTTTACGAATAACTCAGTCGGAGGGTTGCACTAATGCTTTGGATCCTTTTCGCTTTAGGCGCCGCGCTATCGTGGGGATTGTACGGACCCGTGTTGCACCGCGGCCAGGTGGCGCTCGGCAATCCGATGCGCGCGTTGCTTTGTGTCGGCGTTGCCTATTTCTTGATTGGCGTACTGGTACCCGTGGCCAATCTCTCGTATCAGGGCCAGTTACAGGGGTTTACGATGAAGAGCTCGCTGGCCGCAACCGCCGGAGGCGTGCTGGGTGCGCTCGGTGCAATCTGTATTATCTTTGCTTTTCGGTACGGCGGCGTTCCGAATTACGTGATGCCTCTGGTTTTTGCGGGCGCACCTTTGGTGAACGTCTTGTTCTCGACCTTGCTGCATCCGCCAAAGACGGCGCCGAATCCAATGCTTTATGTTGGGTTCCTGATGGCCGCCGCAGGCGCCGGCATGGTTTTGTATTTCAAGCCGCAGTCGTGAATTAGAGTGAATAGAGCGCCGTAGGCGCCAAATGTTTATAGATCGTAGATGGTCTCGGAAGAAAGAGAAATGAATAGCGTTGTGAGCTATAAACATTTCGCCTCTAACGAGGCGAAGGGTCCCGATGCTGTTCTCCCCGATTCGGTCGTTATCTGCTGAGGAGACAATAATGATGAAAGAGTCACGATTAGGGTCGATGTTTGCTGCTGTGCTGGTTGTGGTTGGTTGTGTTGCCGCGGCCTCCGCACAAACCAGTGGCGAGTGGCCGCAGTGGCGTGGCGCGAACCGCGACGGGATTTCGAAAGAGACCGGGCTTTTGAAGCAATGGCCGGAAGCCGGCCCGCCTTTGGTTTGGAAAGCGAGCGGCGCGGGCAGCGGTTACTCTTCGTTTTCAATCTCCAAAGGCCGCTTGTACACCATGGGATCGCGCGGCGAAGGCGAATACGTCATCGCGTTCGACGTGACCAATGGCAAGGAAGTTTGGGCGACACCGCATGGGAAGACGTTTGATAATGATCGCGGCGGCGGGCCACGTGGGACTCCAACAATCGACGGCGACCGAATCTATGCGCTCGGCGGAAGCGGCGATCTCTCGGCGCTTGACGCGCGCACCGGAAAAATCGTCTGGACACAAAACGTCCTGTCGAAGTTTGGCGGTTCGAATATTCGCTGGGGCATCAGCGAATCGCCGCTGGTGATCGGAGATAAGGTTTTGGTGAATGCCGGCGGGCGCGGCGCTTCGATCGTTGCGTTGAAGAAGACTGACGGGTCGCTGATTTGGAAAAGTCAGAGTGACGCGGCCGGCTATTCTTCCGCCATTCCCGTCCAGGTTGGCGGCACGACGCAAGTGATTTTCTTTACTGGAAGTCGAGTCGTGGCTCTGGATGTTCGCGACGGCAAACTCTTGTGGGAGTATGCTGCGCCGTCGAACGACGTAGCCAACATTGCGACGCCCGTGGCTCGCGGCAATCGTGTCTGGATTTCTTCAGACTACGGCACCGGAGGCGGACTGGTTGAGATCAAAGCAGATGGCATAGGGCAGGAAGTCTACTTCACCAAAGAGATGCGCAATCATCACGCGACTTCCATTCTGGTTGGCGATCACCTTTACGGCTTTTCCGGTGGAATTCTTACGGCGATGAAATTCGACACCGGCGAAGTCATGTGGCGCGACCGCAGTGTCGGCAAGGGTTCGCTCACTTACGCCGATGGATTCCTCTATGCGTTCAGCGAGAACGGTGTCGTGGGACTGGTTGCGGCGAATCCGGAAGCGTATCTGGAAAAAGGCAGGTTCAGAATTCAGCAGGGTTCGCTGCCGACGTGGGCGCATCCCGTGGTTGCGGGTGGCCGGCTTTACATCCGAGATCAGGACACGATTTACGCGTACGACGTGCGGGTAAAGAGA
The DNA here is from genome assembly GCA_049273695.1 of Pyrinomonadaceae bacterium. Classification (GTDB taxonomy): domain Bacteria; phylum Acidobacteriota; class Blastocatellia; order Pyrinomonadales; family Pyrinomonadaceae; genus UBA11740. The sequence goes on along the minus strand of JBASRE010000009.1, from coordinate 1,857 downwards.
TAGGAGAGCTCAGAACCGGGCTTGCTTCAGAAAGTTCTGCACTTCGAGTAATTCGGGTATCTCCTTGTCGGCATTACGCCACTGTTCCGACAGACGCGCGTAAGCCGAGATCGCTTCGCGATGATCTCCCATTTTCGCCGCCGCGCGCGCGATGCCCAGCAGGGACCGGGCGCGATTCGGCTGTCTCAGCAGAGCAATCTTGAATTGTTCCGCGGCTTCATTTGGTTTGCCGGCGCGGAGCAAAATCTCACCCAACAACTCATGCGACGGCTTGACGAGACTCGGCGGTCCCGAGGGCGGACCCAGCTTCTCTTCTCGGCGAACCGCCTCGCGCCCGAGTCCAATTGCGTTGTCGTGATTCCCGCTGATGGATGCGAAGGCTGCCGCGACCTGTAGTTCGCCAATCACATTTGCGGCATTGCCCGGCGCGTCCACATTCACGTCCGGAATCGTGGGCGCGGTTTTCATCGAGCCTTTGAGCGCCGCGGCCAGGTTCTGAGTGAAGATCGGCAACCGCCGGCCAACGTTTGAGTAGCGAACCGTCATCGGGCCATCGCTCGGCGCCGAAGATCCGTGCGCGCCATGGCCACTCGCGGCAGGGGCTGGCGAGCTGGGTGACGTAGCGGGAAAAATTGTAGCTGCGAGATCCCATCGTTCCGTTTCGATCACAAATGCCGCCGCCATATTGGCGTAGTTGTTCTCGTAGTAACCCGGACGAAGCTTGTTGTCATACGTCGACTCGGACATCGTTTTTTTCATCAACGCGAGCAATTCTTCCGCCTGGCGGTATTGGCCCTGTTGCAGTTGGGCGTACATCAACCAATGCAGGCTGTGATAATCGCGCACGTTCGGCGAGAGCTTCTTGCGCCGCATCCAAGTGTCCGATGCTTCCCACGCTGATTGATTCGAGGCCGCCGCCTCAGGCCACATTCCGAGTTGCAGAAAAATGTGTGACGGCATGTGCCGGGCGTGATGAGCTTCCGGTGCGATTCCGGCGTAGCGACGGGCGGCGGGCAGCGCCAGAATGGCATGATCCGGATCGTCAAAAGCGTGGATGATGTAATGCGCCGCGCCCGGATGGTTTGGATTCTTTTGATAGACCTCGAGGGCAATAGCGCCCGCTCGGGCTTGCAAGCGATAACTCTTATCTTCCGAACGCACCAGGCCAAGAAGAGAAAGTGAATAAAATGCCGCCGCGTCGAGATCGTCCGGGTAGTCGCGATAGATCTTTTCCATCGCCGAAGAATAAGCCGCGTCGCGGGTTCGCTTGTCGCCCTCGCCGTAAATCATCTTCACCGCGTTTAAGTAAGCGCGTTCTCGCGCAGTTAACTTAGCCGTATCTTTGATCTTCGCGATGACCTGGCGTCCCGCTGGAGTGTCCTGCTCGGTCCAAAGCGGATGATTGTGGGCCATCGCCTCGCCCCAATATCCCATCATGAAATCCGGCTCGACTTTGGTTGATTCGCGAAAGGCTTCGAGCGCTTCTTCGTACCAGAAGGAATGGAGTGCCGCGAGGCCGCGTAGGAAAGGTTCCTGGGCTCGCGACGAACCCGAAGTGGGGAATTCGACCTTCCCGAGTTGCGACGTCTGCGCGTTGCCTAACGCGGCGAACACAAAGAACAGAGTTGGGATCAATAGTCGCAGGCGCCAGGATGCAGGCTTCATGTTATTCAAAGCAAATCGCATAGTCCGACTGAGGTCAGTACCGAGAGCGGTAGTGACCGGGAAATTCTGGAGTGCGCCGGCAGAGCGAAGCGGCGACGGCGCTCTGGATTGTCTTTGCAAATAAATTTAAGCGACGCATTAGTTAGTCGAAGCAACTGACCTTGAGCCAAAGCGCCGTCGCCGCTTCGCTCT
>JBASRE010000006.1:0-116739 GCA_049273695.1 Pyrinomonadaceae bacterium | reverse complement strand
GCACAGACTGAAGTCTGTGCCACTTCGAAGCCGATGAAAATAATTCTGCTAATGCTGAGCGGTGACGCAGCCCGCGCGCATGAGACTCTGAACAGCCGCTTTCCGGGCGCGATTATCAACTTAATTTCCAGAGAAGAATTGGAAAAAGCCGGTTCGGCGCAGCGCATTCGAGTTTTGCGCGGACTGCGTCCCGAAATGTTTGCCGTGGCGACGGAACGTTTGGTTTGGCAGCGCGGACAGGATCAGTTTCTGTTGCTGGGCGCACTCGCCGGCGCGCGCCGCACGATCATCTTCGACGCGCACGGCGGTTGGCGCGAGGAGTCAAAAGGCCGTGCCATCACTCAGGCGCCCGTGCGCGTGGCGCGTGAAGCAGCCTTGAGTAGTGCGGCCATGCGGCGTGCGGCGAAGGAGCTGCGCGCGCTCGAAGCTGCCATCACGCGCAATGAGCATCGAGAGTTGACGCCCGCTCACGAAGCTTCGAATCCGCGAATGATTTATCTCCGCGCTTCACCCGGCCCGGGAACGCAAGCGGGCGGCGCCGCCAGTCACATCAATGGATTCGTGAACGCAGCGTTGCAACTTGGTACACACGTTTCGTTGATCAGCAACGACGAGATTGCCGGGCTCGATCAAGGAAGACTTCCGACGAAAATCATTTGGCCGAAACCGATTGGCTCAACACGCGCTGCCTTCGACATTTACAACAACCTTCTGTTTAGTGACGACGCAACTGAAGTTGTAGCTCGCGATTTACCTGACTTCATATATCAACGATACGCGCGATTCAGTTGGGCAGGCGTCGCAGCCGCGCTACGCGCGAAGCGGCCGTTGTTTCTCGAATACAACGGATCGGAGGTGTGGGTCGGCCGGCACTGGGACCGCGTAGATAAGCTGGATCTGCTGGCGCGATATGAACGTCTTAACCTAAACGCCGCGGCCCGAATCTTCGTCGTTTCCGAAGTAGAGCGTCAGAACCTTTTGCAAGCAGGGACCGACCCCGAAAAGATCATCGTCAACCCGAACGGTGTTGACGTTGATAAATTTAAGCCGGGCATCGGGGGCGATCAAGCACGGTGCGAATTAGGCCTAAAGCCCGATGAAATCGTAGTCGGCTTTGTCGGCACGTTTGGACCGTGGCACGGCGTTGAAGTGCTCGCGCAAGCGATCACTCAAATTCGCACGGACTCTCAGCTGCGGTTTCTCTTGATCGGAAGCGGCGCCTTGCGCGCACGCGTCGAAGAGATTCTGCGCGAAGCTGGAGCTGCAGATCGCGTTCTGATGCCTGGCGCGGTCGCGCACGGACGCGTGCCGTCGCTGCTCGATGCGTGCGACATCCTGGTATCACCGCATGTGCCGCTCGACGCGGGCGCGGAATTCTTTGGTTCGCCGACGAAGCTGTTCGAGTACATGGCCATGGGCAAGGGAATTGTCGCCAGCCGCCTGGGACAAATCGGCGAGGTGCTGAAACACGAAGAGAGTGCGCTGCTGGTTGACCCGGGAGACGTCGAGCAACTCACCAATGCCATTTTGCGCCTGACGGCATCGCGGGAATTGCGCGAGCGTTTGGGCGCGGCCGCGCGTCGCACAGCCGTCGAGCGCCACACCTGGAAGCACAACGCGCAAAAGGTGATTGACGCATATCATGGGCTGCCAAAGTAGCGCCCAGCAAGGCTACACGTCGGCAGAAATTTACTCGGCGCAAACGGGCGCCGGCGCCATCAAGCATCCGTGCACTGACGCCACCCGCTGAGATCAGTCTCATTCACACCTCGCTTTAGCGAGGTGATCGCAACGCTGCATAGTGGGGATCAGCCGTTTTAACGGCTTGCCGAAAACCGTTGAAACGGTTTCCCAGTCCTATAATGGGCGCCGAACACCTCGCTGAAGCGAGGTGTGAATGAAACGTGTTGGGTGCTTGCGAATGCCATTGAAGCAAATTGTTGAGCAATTGCGATTCGGGAGCATGAGTCGCGGGACCAGCAAAACATTCCAGCCGAGCGATATCTCTGGAAGGCGCTTGTTAGTTCTGTGCTTCGTCGTTTTTGCGGTCGCAACCGGCGTAAGACTGCTTCACTGGCAGAATAACTGGCTGACGATCGACAAGCTGATGGACAAAACGGCTGCGCGTTACCAGGAAGAGGCGCAGTTCTTAACTGATCGCGATTTCACTTCGTTCGTCCGTGGGCGCTCTCAGGAGCCCGACACGGGAATGCTGATTCATACTCCCGGGTATCCAATGTTTGTCGCGGCCGTTCACGCGCTCACACGGAATTCGAATGTCGCACTGCGTTTGGTTCACATCGTGTGTGGCGCGGCGGCGGCCGTTCTGGTGCTGCTCATCGTTCTCGAGCTACTGCCTACCGGCGTGGCCATACTGGCCGCGTTGTTTGCTGCAATCTCACCGCAGTTGTCTTATTACTCGCTGGTCTTGTTGCCGGACTCGATTATTGGCATGACGGTCCTGCTCGGAATCTATCTATTGGTCCGCGCCCGTCGCCAGCCGAACCACTTAATGATCATTGGCGCCGGAGTTTGTTTCGGCCTCTCATGTTGGCTGCGCGCTAACGTTCTGTTGCTGGCGCCCTTCCTCTGCCTCTTTATTCCGCTCTTGTTTCCGCGTGACAAATGGTTGCGGTACGCCGGGCTGCTGGTGACGGCCGCCGTGCTCACCGTCATGCCAATAACCATTCGCAACACGCTCGTATTCAAGTCATTCATTCCGCTGACGCTGGGCACTGGGACGAATCTGATGGAAGGGATCGCGGATTATGATCCGGAGAAACGTTTTGCCATGGAGCTGCAGGATCACAAGGTCGCTCAGCAAGAGGCCGCTCTCTACAATCGTCCGGATTACGCCGAAGACTTGTATCGTCCTGACGGAATGCAGCGCGAGCGTCTGCGCGTCGGCCGGGCATGGGCGGTCATAAAGGCGAACAAGGTTTGGTTCCTGAGTGTGATGGCGCGGAGAGTGGGAAAAATGCTGACCTACGAACCGGTCTCGATAATCTCGGTCGAGCCTTCGGTTTCACATTCACTTGACGTGAAAGACGCCGAACTCGCCTGGCTGGTCACGCCACAGGAATTAAAAACAACGGACCCGTCGAATCTCATCAGTCCATCTCAAGGCGCCGTTCTGCACCCTACGTCGAGTTTTCCAAAGCGGTTAAGAACGCAGCCGATCAAAGTCCAGCCGAAGTCCGATTATCTCTTTAGTATGCCGGTCTTGAAGACAGAAGGTCGCGTGGTCTTAAAGATCATGGATCCTGAGACGGGGAAAACGCTTGCTTCGGCCACCGTGCCCGATTCTTTGCCCAGTGGTGTTGCAACGGAAGGAGTGACGACGCTGCAACTGCCTTTTGTAAATACGACCGCTGAGCAGATCAAGTTCGTCGTGGCGAACGGCGACAACAATTCACGTCCCAGCGCGATCGAAGTTGGAACGATCGAGCTTCACCGGTTGGGTCCCGCCTCTTACCTTTGGACAAAGTACGCGCGGGCGCCGGCGAAAGCACTTCAGAAGTTTTTCACAACCGGTTCGATGTTACCGCTCGCTTTGTTCGGGGTCGTGCTGTTAGCGCTCGCGCGGCGGTTTGACGCTCTGGCGATCGCTTGTGCCGTGCCGTTGTATTTCTTGCTCACGCATGCGCCGCTGCATCTGGAACTGCGTTACATTCTGCCGATTCATTACTTCTGGGCAATGCTGGTCGCAACGTCGCTTTATCTCATCTCGATTACCGTCGGGCGTCTGTTCCTCGGCGCGAAGCACGCATTGAAACCCCGAAGAGTTGATTAACCGCAAATGGTTGTGGCTGACGAAAAACAAAAAGCCCGCGAGCAATGGTCTGCCGATCCGGCCGGTGCAGTTTACGGTCGCGACCATGAGTTCGGCACACGCGAGTTTTTCGATGAGGTCGAGCGCCATCGTTACGAGGAATACGCGCCGTGGATGCCGCGCGTCATGGACTTTGACGCTTTCGCCGGCCAGCGCCTGTTGGAAGTCGGCTGCGGTATGGGAACGGACCTATTGCAGTTTGCGCGGGGCGGCGCGCGGGTGACCGGTGTCGATCTCACGCCGCGTTCGATCGAAACCTCGCGCCGTCATCTTGAGCTCTACGGTCAACGCGGTGACTTCGCGCTCACGGACGCTGAGAAGCTTCCATTCGCCGATGAGAGTTTCGACGTAGCGTATTCAAACGGCGTGCTGCATCACACGCCTGACACCGCTGAAGCCGTTCGCGAGATCCATCGAGTGCTGCGTCCGGGCGGTTTGGCGCGGGTGATGCTGTACCATCGCCATTCATGGAACTATTGGTTTGAGATCGTTCTGCATCGTGGGTTGTTGCGCGGGCAGTTGCTGCGCGGCCAAACAGCGGAAGAAATCATGAGCCGTTACGTTGAAGTCAACGAAGGCGAAGGCCGGCCGCTGGTGAAGGTTTACACCCGACGGCAAGCGCGTGAGCTCTTCTCGATGTTTCGCGAAGTTACGGTCCAGGTTGATCAACTCATCCGGCCGGAACTTTATCTGGCTGGGCGGATCGTCCCTGAGAGGCTGTTCACGGGATTGCGCCATACTCTCGGCTGGAATGTTATTATCTCGGCGCGAAAATAGATGTTAGTTTCCGTCATCGTCCCCTGCTACAACGAAGCGGCCGTGCTTCGGGCGACGCACGAGCGACTGTCGCAGACACTCGGCTCGCTGCCTGACATTGATTTCGAAATCATCTTTGTTGACGACGGCAGTTCGGACGACACTTTCCATTTACTAGCTGGGTTGCAGGCGTCCGATGGGCGCGTGCGCGTCGTGCGTCTGTCGCGGAACTTCGGTCATCAGGTGGCCGTCACCGCCGGCCTGGCCGAAGCGAGCGGCGATGCAATCGTCATCATCGATGCTGATCTGCAGGATCCTCCCGAAGTGATTCCCGAAATGATCGACCTGTGGAACGCGGGCAATGATGTTGTGTACGGCAGTCGCGTCACGCGCGAGGGCGAGAGCCGCTTTAAACTGTGGACTGCGAAAGCCTTCTATCGAATGATCAACCGGCTATCCGACACCGAAATCCCAGTCGATACCGGGGATTTCCGCCTTATCGATCGGAAAGTCGCGGATGTGCTACTGGCTATGCCTGAGCGCGGCAGATTTCTGCGCGGCATGGTGAGTTGGGTCGGCTTTAGACAGACGCCGGTCTTTTACAAGCGCGAAGCACGACACGCCGGCAAGAGTAAGTATCCGCTTTTCAAGATGATTAGATTTGCGATGGACGGCATCGTTTCCTTTTCGATTCTGCCACTGCGGGTGGCGGCGTTGACGGGCCTGGCAGCGATCTGGATTGCGCTGGCCGGCATTGTTGCCGCGGTGGTGGTGCGCGTCTTTGCGCTTTACGATCTGCAAATGGGTCGCGGCTGGGCTTCACTGTTTGTGGCCATACTGTTCATGGGGGGCGTTCAGCTTCTTTGTCTCGGACTCATCGGCGAGTATCTCGGGCGTATCTACACTGAGGTGAAGCAACGGCCACTGTATGCCGTGCGCGAACGATTAGGATTCGCCGCGCGCGAGCCTGAGAACGCCGCTTCGCGACGAGGACGAGCCACCGCCGCTTTTTAGCATGTCGTTTAATCTGGTCTCCTCACCAACCACACGCAAAAGGATCGTCTTCTTCCTGATCGTGCTGGTGCTCGCCGGCGCGATTCGGTTTCTCACTTATAATTTCATTCGCGATCACTTAAACGACGCCAGCTGGTTTCAATACGGATCCTACCGGGTGTTCGACAAGCGCGCGCAGGACATCCTGGACGGGCGCGGCCGCCTGTTTTGGATTGACGATCCAACCAGGACCGATCTGGTTCAGTATCCGCCGGCTTATCCGTGGATGGTCGCGTCGATTTATTGGCTGACGGGCGAACGTTCTGCTTATGCCGTGCAGAAAGTGCTGGCCGTCCTTGATGGGCTGCTTTCGTTGACACTCATCACCGGTATTGCGGTCACTGCATACGGGTGGCGCGCCGGCATGATCGCTAGTGTGTTTGCGGCGCTATCGCCCCTGTTGGCAATCGTCGGTGTTTCGCCGTCGGCAGACGCGCCTACTGCGTGGTTCGTGCTGGGAGCGTTGTGGCTCTTGCTGATTGCGATCAAGCGGCAGAGCCTCTGGTTTGCCCTGGCCTCCGGCGCGCTGCTTGGCGTTGCGTGTTGGCTGCGAGTAAATCCGTTGTACCTTTCGCTCTTTTGGGCGGTGCCCTTGTTTGTGTTATCGACCGGCGGGTGGAAGAAAAGATTGATCATGAGCGCGACGGTCGTGCTCGCCGCGCTTATCATTGTTTCCCCGATCGTGATTCGCAATTACCTTGTCTTTCCCGAATTCACGCCGACGGGTGGCACGCTTGGCGCCAATCTTTGGGAAGGCCTGGGTGAAACGGAATTAGGTCGAAGCGCCGGCTTCATGTACGGCGATGACAAGATGATTGAGCGTGAACGCGTCAAGATGGGCGTGCCCGCGGACGCGCCGTTCGAGGCGATGTGGCCCGACGGCATTAAACGCGAACGCGAGCGCACGCGCGAATCGCTGGCCTTCATCAAGCAACATCCGATTTGGTACGCGGGTGTGATGCTGCATCGCATGTGGGGAATGCTGAAAGTTGCCGGCGAGCCTTTGCCGTACTACGGCACATCCGGAATCAATGTCACGCCGCAAAAGTCGCTGCCTGCGCACCGGCAGGGCGGGCTGGTCGCAATCGTTGTTACCGCATTAGGAATGATCCAGAGCGTCGCCCGATCCGCCTTGCTGCCGCTTGCCGCGATTGGTGTGTGGTTGGGGTGGCGCAGAAACTGGCGAATGACGCTGCTTTTGCTGACGACGATCCTTTATTACCTTGGACCGGGCACGTTTGCGCATACTGAGATCCGCTACGTGCTGCCCGTTCACGGACTATTACCGATCTTCGCGGCGTTGACGGTTGAGTTCGCGCTCAATTGGCTCTCGACGCGACGGCGCCAGGCTGCGCCACAGAACTCATGAAAGAAAGACTGCTGCAATACCTCGCTTGTCCGGCGTGCGGTGACAATCTTCAGTTAGGTCAGATTGCCGAGCGACAAGCAGCCGAGATTATTACCGGCGACTTTCAATGCGCAGCTTGCGCGCGCACATTTCCGATTGTTCGCGGCGTTCCGCGCTTTGCAAGTCTCACCGATCTCGAGCCCGAAAAAGTTGCGACGGCTGAAGGCTTCTCGTTTGAGTGGCAACACTTTACGCAGCGTGACGACAAATATGGCGAGCAGTTGTTGGGATGGCTTTCGCCGGTGACGCCTGAATTCTTCAAAGGCAAAGTCGTTCTCGACGCGGGCTGCGGCAAGGGTCGTCACAGTTCGCTGGCGCAACAGTGGGGCGCGCGCGAAGTGATTGGACTGGATTTGAGCGACGCCGTCGAAACGGCTTTCGCGGCCACACGACACTTCGAGAATGTTCACGTCGTGCAGGGCGACATTTGTAGATTGCCCTTCGCGCGAGTGTTTGACTATGCGTTCAGCGTCGGAGTTCTGGATCATTTGCCGGACACCGCCGAGGGATTCCGGTCGGTGGCTTCGAAGATAAAGTCCGGAGGGCATCTGTCCGTCTGGGTTTATGGAGCCGAGAACAATGGATGGATCACGAGCTTCGTGAATCCACTTCGGCTGCGGTTCACTTCACGCCTGAAGGCGCGCACGCTCTTGCACGTGTCAAAGGCGCCCACGGCGGTTCTTTATTCGCTGACGAAGCTCATTTACGGTCCGGCAAAGAAACTCGGCGGAAAAGATTTCGTGCGCCGGCTTTTCTACGGTGACTATCTGGGTTCAATTGCCGATTTTGGCTGGCGCGAGCAACACACTATAGTATTCGATCACCTTGTCGCTCCTACCGCGCATTACCTCACGCGTGAACAGTTTGAGGAGTGTTGGCGCGGCATCGGCATCGAAGACCCGGTGATTGGTTGGCACAACCGGAATAGCTGGCGCGGCTTCGGGCAACTGACTGACGGGTGAAATTACTTAGTGATGGCGATTGAAACAAACACGATCGAGGCGCCGCTGCCGCGCGAGATGATGCAGCACACTTATCCGCTGCTTTACGAGCTGGAGGAATCGCATTGGTGGTATCTCGGCCGGCGGCGCATCATTGCAAGTTTCGTCAAACAGATCTGCGAGCAGGTTACTGATCATCGCCCACGCATTCTCGACGTGGGGTGCGGCACCGGCGCGAACGTGAAGATGCTTTCAGAGTTTGGCGACGCGGAAGGCGTCGATGTGTCGCCGGATGCTCTCCAGTTTTGCCGCGAGCGCGGACTGGACAACGTCAAGTTAGGCGCGGCGGAAGAACTGCCATATGAGGCCGGAACTTTCGATCTAGTCACCGCGCTGGATGTGGTCGAGCACCTCGATGACGACGTGGGCGGCTTGCGCGAGATGCACCGCGTCCTGCGCCCGGGCGGCCGAGTCTTGCTGTTCGTGCCGACCTTCATGTGGCTGTGGGGCGTGCAGGACGATGTCAGTCATCATCGGCGACGGTATCGTCTTTCGGAATTGCGGCGAGCCGTTACCGAAGCCGGCTTCGAAGTTGAACGGACGACTTACGCGAACATAACTTTTTTGCCGCCGATCTTCCTCATTAGAATGTTGATGCGTGTCGCTGGGCTTAAGATCGACGGCGAAGCGCGCATCAACATTCCTGCCTTCAACGGAATTTTTGCCCGGATTCTGGGCGCCGAAAGCAGTTTAATGCGCTTCGTCAATCTGCCGGTCGGCGTTTCCGGTCTATGCGTCGCACGCGCTGGCAGTAGCCCGACCGTAAGCGAGGGCGCAAACCCCAGCCGCCAATGAAGAGAAGTCTCCTGGATTACCTCGCCTGTCCTGCGTGCGGCGGCAACCTCAATCTCGCGACAGTCTCAGCGGAAGAAGGCATTGAGATCTTGTCGGGCGAACTTCAGTGTGTCTCGTGCACGAAAAGTTTTCCGATTGTGCGGGGAGTTCCTCGCTTTGCCGAACTACCCGACGTCGAGGAAGAGAAGCGGGCCACGGCCGATAGTTTCGGCTGGTCATGGCAACAGTTTTCGCACGATGACGAGAGATACGAACAGCAATTCCTCGATTGGATCGCACCGGTGCGCCCGGAGTTCGTGGCTGGGAAAATTGTGCTCGAAGGCGGATGCGGGAAAGGTCGTCACACGCAACGAGTGGCGCGCTGGGGCGCTAAAGACGTTGTCGCAGTCGATTTGAGCGCCGCGGTCGATGTCGCTTTCGTCGCCACGCAGGGTGTCGAAAACGCGCACGTGATTCAGGCCGACATTTATCATCTGCCGCTACAGCGCGTGTTCGACTACGCCTTCTCAGTCGGCGTGCTGCATCACCTGCCAAATCCGCGCGAGGGTTTCAAGTCACTGGTGTCGAAGGTAAAGCCGGGCGGCCACGCCTCAGCGTGGGTTTATGGCGCCGAAAACAACGAGTGGATTGTGCGATTTGTGAATCCGGTGCGGAGCCTGACTTCGCGAATGGGCCGGCGGCTCTTGTATCACCTGGCGAAGATTCCCGCCGCGATAATGTATTCGACCACTAAAATAATTTACCGGCCGCTGAACCGTAGCCCTCGCGGGGCAAAGCTCGCGCGTCATCTGTTCTACAACGACTATCTGAATTACATTTCGCAGTTCAACTGGCGGGACCAGCACTTGATCGTCTTCGATCACCTAGTGGCGCCGACCGCGTTCTACATTTCACGCGAGGAGTTTGAAGAGTGGTGGCGCGACATCCGTGCAACAGGCGTCGTGATCGACTGGCACAATCGAAATAGCTGGCGAGGATTTGGAAAGCTGTCTGAATAGGTTCACAGGATCGCAGACAGGAACTAGCTGAAGATATGTGCCTCCAATAGATGACCGTTACTTGGCATTCAAAACTACCGTTCCAGCGATGAGGTCGTGAACACTCTGTTTACGACGAGTCAAAAACGGTGTCGCAATATATAAAATCATTAGCGCATTTACGACGACGAATCCAAATCGAAATCCCGGCTCCGGATCACCCCAAATCGGTGTCGGCAGAAATAGAACCAGATGATTTAGCTCAAACGGAAGCAACTTAACGACTGTTCGCAAAAGAGCTCGTCCGAAGCTGATGCGCCTACCGCTGGTATCGGCCACCTGCAAACGGAAAAGCCTCATTCCAAACGTTGCTTGTCTGGAAGAACTTTCGAGCAACGAATAATAAAGCCAAAAGGGAAGCGAAACTGTCGAGAAAACATAAAGCCAAAAAAGAAGTCCGTTTAGCATCCAATCAAGACCAACGGTCGAATAAAGCAGCAGCGCGAAAACGGCGCCTAAAATCAAAGGGAAAGCGACGAACAGTATTACTGCGTCCACCGCGTAAGCCAGAACGCGGCGAATGACGCTGGCATAATTTTTCTCGTTCTCCGGCATTGCTCAAGAGCAAGTCATCTTGCCTGTACCCTCTTATAACGTCTCTTATCTAGCCTGCCAAGCATCGCCTGCCATCCAGGAAACAACTACACCCGCGCGTGTGTTACAGTCCGCAGGCGTGAACCGCGTGCGTCCGATCTTGCTCGGGGTGCGACGATGATTACGAATCGATCCATCATTTGTTTCGGCGGTGAGGATTGGTGGTATCACCATCCGCACTCGAAGAACCACCTGATGCGCCGATTCGCGCGCGCCGGCAACAAGGTCATCTTCGTCAATTCGATTTCAATGGGTCTGGCGCCGATGAAGAGCGGCGAGCTATTGCCGCGCATCACGCGCAAGCTGAAGAGCTATGCGAAGCTCGCGCGTACCACTGAAGAGGGAATCACCGTTGTTTCGCCCGCGGTCGTGCCTTTCTTCGGCAGCGCTGCCGCCACTGCCACGAACCGTCGTCTGCTGACGGCGCAGATCATGTCGCTGGCGAAGCGACGCGGCCTGACAAAGCCAATTCTGTGGATCGCGATTCCGACGGCGGTTGAAGTTGTCGGCCGGATGAATGAATCGCTGGTCATCTATCACGTTTCCGACAAATACGACGCGAACACAATGGATCATGCGACTGATCCGGCATTCATTCGAAAGTTGCATGAGCGCGCCATCGAAGCTGCGGATCTGGTGTTCTATTCAAGCCGAAAGTTGCTGGACGAAGCGACCAGCGGACGCGAGAAATCTCACCTTTTGGAACAGGCCGTGGACTTCGATCATTGGTCGAGGCTTAGCAATGGTGATCTGAAGATCGCCGAAGCCGTCGCGCAGATTCCACAGCCGCGCATCGGCTACTTCGGCGCGATCGAACCCTGGCTGATCGATCAGAAACTGATCAAGCGAGCGTCTCTTGAACGTCCCGATTGGAACTGGATCTTCATCGGCAACAAATCTCGCGGCCTGGAAATTGAGGACCTGCCGAACGTTCATTTTCTGCCGCCGGTTACTTACGACGAGCTGCCGCGTTACGCCGCCGGCTTTGACGTGTGCGTGCTGCCGTGGAACACGGAGGTGCCGTTCACGAGTTACGGCTCCGCGATTAAGGTGCGCGAATATCTCGCCTCGGGAAAGCCCGTGGTGATTTCTCCTTTGCCCGAGTACGAATCGATGCGTGAAGTCTTGCGCATCGGCCGTAGCCGCGAACAGTTTCTCGAGTTGGTCGATGAAGCCTTGCGCGAGCAGGGAACCGAGTTGGCTAAGGCGCGCCAGAGCGCCGTGCGAAATGGGACTTGGGATGCGCGGGCCGAATGGGTCAGTGATTTGATTGAGCAGGGGCTCGCAACGAAGTAATCTTCGATTTAATTTTCCCGCCAACCCAACTAATCGCCACCGCCGCAAACGCGAACAGAAAATAATTTACCGCCAGCACGTATCGGTATTCGGTGTGGAATGCTGACTGAACTGTGAAGTAGTAGAGCGGCACGACCGCAAGAATGATTAGCGCCGCGGTTCGCTTGCGAAAGATCGTTAGGCCGACACCGATGAGCGCCAACGGCAGAAATGCCGCGGTTACGAACACTCGCTGAAGTTGAAAAAGAAGCAGGCGCGGATAGCGTGTCCAAAGAAAGCGTGCCGGCCCAAGTTCGTAAAGATTGATCGAACTGACGCTTAAAAGCGGCGGCTTTTGAGAAGCTTCATTGCTGAAATCAATGTTTGTGACGCGATCACTCGCCACAAACGGCAGACGAATAATCTGGACCAACTGCTCGCCGGTTTTTGTTTCGAGCGGTTCAATGATGGCTGATGCCGTCTGATCGTTTCCGGCCGCGACCGAAACGCGCATTCGACCTTGATAGACCTTTACCGGGAGTTCGAACGCATACTCGACATCCGGGTTCGTTGCGAATGGGCCGCAGGAGATTTGCTTTCCGTACCTTGCCCCATCACCTGTCAGAGTTGGCTCGACCGAATCCGGATCCATGTGAATTCCCGCTGACGCTGTTTGCCCGTGACAGCGCCCAATCAAGTCGGTTAACGCGCTGCTCGTGAGGGGTTGCAAACCGGCGATGTCCATCGACCTGCTTATCGTGGGTGTTCTTGAAATCAGACGAGTCCTTTCCAGCCTCGTCATCGACGCCGCTCGTTGAACCATCACGCTTGCAAACCAAACCGGGTTCGAAGCGATGACCCGAACCCCGCGCTTCATCCGCGCCCGCTCGCGTTGAACTCCGTCAGGATTGAATAACATGCCGAAGTATTCGGGCCGCTGATGAATTTCAGATTCCTGTTTCATGATGCCCATGTCTGTGTTCGGAATTCCGAAGCGATTGTTCGTGTCGTAATCCGCGAGGCCTTCAAGCAGAGTTTGCCCGGCGCCAAGCGAGACCGGAATGAAGTGACGCGTGGCGATCGCATTACGAATCGTCAGCGGCAGAACAATCAACAGCGTCCCCGCAATGACAGCCAGCGAATAGCGCCATTGCTTCTTGCCGTGAACGAGCAACACGGCCACGGCGAAAAACGGCGCCAGCAACATCGCATTGGCTCGCAGCCAACAGGAGAGACCCACCAGCGCGCCAATCATGACGAACGCAGTGAGCCTCGGCTTTTTCCGGCTTCGCGCCATCAAGAAAACCGCGAGCAGGATCGGAAATGTCGCCAGTGAATCCGGCAGCAGCAGCACCGAATTCCACGCAAGCTGCGGCGCGAGCGCCGCGAATACGCCGGCAATTGTCGCGGGCGCCAGCGAAAACAATTCGAGGACGATTAGAAAGAGCAGCACGGCGGCTAAACTGTCGAACAGAATCTGCGTGAATTGGATCGCGGCGTTCGAACTGCCGAAGACTGTTCGCACCAGCGCGATGAGAATTGAATAGCCCGGTGGGTGGCCGAGGTTATTCAAATCCGCCAATGACGAGGCCGAGCTGACGAATCCGCCTACACCTTCCTGTCTTAGAAGTTCGGCAACACGCTGATAATCGCCCGCGACTGAGCTCTGTACTTTTCCGACTTCAAAACGAGTATCATGCCAGGTGAGTGACCGCACGCTGAACGCGAGTAGAAAGATCGCGATCCCAACGAGAACGCGTGCTCGGAGTGAGCGTGAGCGGGCGGGAACGTTTAGAGGCGGGCTACCGCCCGCCAATTCTTTTTGCATAGGCTAATGGCGGGCAGTAGCCCGCCTCTAAACTGGACGCAGGATATTATTCGCTAACCGATTCGACAAGACATGTGCGGAATCGCCGGCCTGATTGACTCAAATCCTGAAGCGCGCATGGGCGCGATGCTGAAAGCTATCGAGCATCGCGGGCGCGACGACGAAGGCGTGTGGACTTCGTCAGCGATCAATGACCAGGGGCAACGCGTCTGCTTCGGTCATCGCCGCCTTTCGATCATCGATACCAGCAGCGCCGGCCATCAGCCGATGCTCTCGCACGACGGCCGGTTCGTCGTGATCCTGAATGGCGAAATCTACAACTATCGCGAACTCCGCACTGAACTCACAGCTAAAGGCCATCAATTTCGCACCCACACCGACACAGAAGTTCTTCTCGCCGCCTGGGCAGAATGGGGCGAAAACTCTCTCGATCGGCTGAACGGGATGTTCGCCTTCGCGCTGTGGGACAACAAAGAGCGCGCGCTGTTCCTCGTGCGCGATCGCGTGGGCATCAAGCCGCTGTATTACGCGTGTCAGAAGCCCGAGCGTGAGCAAGACGCGTTGCTGTTCGCTTCGGAAATCAAATCGATTGTCGCCAGCGGCCTGATTAAGCCTGAGCTCGATCACGAATCATTGCATCAGTTCCTGACGTTTCTTTGGGCGCCCGATCCAAAGACCCTCTTCAAAGACATCAAGACGGTGCCGCCGGGACATTTCGTGAAAGTGCAGAACGGAAACGCAACTGTTCATGAATGGTGGGACATCTCGTTCGATGAAATTGAAGAGGGAAAAGACGACGCGTGGTGGCAAGAGCGCGTGCTCGAAACGCTTCATCGCGTGGTGAAGCTCGAGATGGTGGCCGATGTGCCGCTGGGCTCGTTTCTCTCTGGCGGTGTCGATTCGTCATCGATCGTCGCGATGATGAAGCAACACAGCAACGGGCGGCAGGTAGGCACCTATTCCATCGGCATCGAAGCTGAAGACTTGCGTTACGACATCATTCCCGACGACGTAAAGTGGGCGCGCCGCGTAAATCAACAACTCGTGACCGACTATCACGAGATCATGTTGAAGCCCGAAGTCGCCGAGCTTCTGCCGATGCTGGTCCGTCACATGGACGAGCCGGCGATCGACATGGCGATTCCGAGTTATCTGATTAGCCGCGCCGCGCGCGAATCGATGCGCGTCATGCTGTCCGGAATGGGCGGCGATGAAGTGTTTGCCGGCTATCCGCGGCAGATGGCGATGAAACTCGCCGGCGCGTTCGATCCGGTGCCGCAGCTTCTGCGACGGCCATTGATGAGAACAGTGGCCGCGGTGCTGCCGGGCGGGATGCCGGGCCGGCTGACTGCGCCTTTGCGCAACGCGAAGAAATTTGCGCGCAGCGCGGCGCTGGAGTTTCAAGACCGCTACCTTGGCTTTGAAACTTACTTCACCGATAAAGCGAAGATGCGGCTGTACACGGATGATGTCCGCGAAGCGACGCGCGGCGTCGATGCTTATGCAGCGCACCGGCATTATTTCGCGAAAGCTGAGAACGCCGCGGCGCTGAATCAACTTTTGTACGTCGATTTGAAAACGTTTCTGCCGTGTCTGAACCTGATGACGACGGACAAGACTTCGATGGCCGCGAATCTCGAAGTGCGGGTGCCGTTTCTCAATGTCGAGATGCTCGAACTCGCCGCGCGCATGCCGACCAGTCTGAAGCTGCGCGGATTGAAACGAAAATACATCTTGAAGAAGGCCGCGGAAACACTCCTGCCGCGTGAAGTTGTCTGGCGAAAGAAGGCCGGCTTTGGCGCCCCGATCCGTTCATGGCTGCGCGGGCCTCTGCAGCCGATGGTTGATGATCTGCTTTCAGAAGAAACAATTAAGCGGCGGGGCTTGTTCCGCCATCGAGAAGTCCGGCGAATTATCGATCTGAATTTGTCCGGCCGAGAGGATTACAACCTTCAGGTCTTCCAGTTGCTGAATCTTGAGCTATGGCATCGGGAATTTATTGATTAGGCGCCAACGTGATGAGGTCAGTACCGGGAGCGATAGCGACCGGGTGAAGTATGCCTCTTCTTAAAAACCTTGAGACCCGGTCGCTATCGCTCCCGGTACTGACTCCACCTCGATCGGTAATCCCGTTCTCAAAGATTCCTTAATCGCGAATGTCGCGCGTGTCGTGGTCGCCAGATCCTCAATTGGGATCGGCGCAGGCTTTCCTTCAAGCACCACCGACATCACTGCTTTAATCTCGTCGCGCTGGCCTTTGTCCTGCTCGCGCAGCTTCCTTGTCTTTTCGCGACCGTTTTCGTAAACGGCGCCGCTGCGAAAATCATCGATCACCAAAGATCTGCCGCCGCCGAAGACCTCAATGCGCTCTTTCGCCAGTGCTTTGTCGCCTTCCGCCAGGTAAGCAATCGAAGCATTCGAGCCGTCCGCCAAACGAAGCGTGATGAAAACCGAATCTTCGTCCGTCGCTTCCGCGTTGCGGCCGGCGATCGATTCCGCAAAGACACGCATGGTAAGCGAGCCGGTCAGGAAATGAACGAAGTCAACAAAGTGGCAAACTTCGCCGATGATGCGGCCGCCTTCCGATTCGTCCTGCACCCAGTGATTTGGCGAAAACCGGCCGGCATTGATGCGGTAATTTATCGAAAGCGGCGTCTGCCGGCCTTTGAAAAAATCCTGGGCGGCACGAGCAAGCGGGGAAAAGCGACGATTGAAACCGACCATTAACTCGCCACCTGACGCTGCGGCTGCGAGCACGCTGTCCAATTCATCTTCAGTTACTGCGAGCGGCTTTTCGACGAACACGTGTTTGCCGGCCTCCAACGCGCGCCGCGCCAGGTCTCCGTGTGACGCCGGGCGCGTGGCGATGACAACCAGATTCACATCTGCTTCGTTGAGGATTTCGTCGGCGCTGGAAACGCAGGAGCGAAATCCGTATTGCTCGCCGACAGCGCGTGCGGTAACCCCGGACGCGGTGGCGATCGACTGAAACTCAGCTCCAAAAGTTTTGAAGTTCGGCAGCAGCATCGACTTGGCATAGTCACCGGCGCCGATCAATCCGATGCGAACTGCTTGAGCAGGAGCGGTCGCCGCCTTCCCTGGCAACGCGACGCGGGACTCAACCGGCCGGTCCGGGTCGTATTGCAAGAGCACGCCGAGATACGGCTGGTCGCTCGTAATTAATTCATAGGCACGCTCGCCTTCGTCGATTTTGAAGCGATGAGAGATGAGCGGCCCGAGATCGACGCGGCCACTCGCGACCATGTCGAGAAAGGACTCGATGTTTCGTCCTTCCGTCCACCGAACGTAGCCGATCGGATAATCGTTGCCGCGCTCTTCGTATTCGCGGTCGTAACGGCCGGGGCCATAGGACATCGAAATCCGAAATGTCAGTTCGCGATCGTAGTACGGCTTGCGGGGAAGGTTTAGTCCGATTGCGCCGACCACGACGACGCGGCCTTTCGCGCGTGAGATTTCGCCGGCAAGCTCGACTGGTTCGTTCGATGTTGTGCCGGCGGTGATCAAAACGGCATCCGCGCCGCGTCCGCGTGACCATTCGAGTACGCGCTGCTTCGCGCCAACATTTGGTGCACAGCCGTCTTCAGCGCCCAGACGCTTCGCGAGTTTTATCTTCTCTTCATCGAGATCAATTCCGAACACGCGACAGCCATTGGCGTTCAGCAGTTGAACTGCCAGTTGGCCGATTAATCCCAACCCGATCACTACCACACATTCGCCGAGTGTCGGTTCAGCTAAGCGCACGCCCTGAAGCGCAATTGCGCCTACCGTTCCGAACGCGGCTGCATCGAACGTGACTGCGTCCGGTAGCCGCACGCAAAGGTTCCTGGGCACGGAGAGCACTTCCGCATGCGATGCGTAACCGACACCTGCGCAAGCCACGCGATCGCCGACGCGAAATCCCGTCGTGTCGTCGCCGACATCAACAACTATGCCCGCGGCGCTGTAGCCGAGCGCGCTCAACGAGCCCAACTTTGAACGGACGGCATCGAAAGTAGCGACGACGCCTTCGTTGCGCGCTTTGTCGATCACTTTCTTGACGAGCGCCGGCTGTTCAATCGCCCGCCCGACCAGGCCTTTCTGCCCGGCTTCGACGGTTGACCGCTCAGTACCCGCGCTGATCAACGATGCGGCTGAGCGCACGAGGACGAAGCCGGGACGCGCGACCGGTGTCGGAACTTCGGTCACGGCGACCGCCCCCGTCTTAACATTCTGGAGAATCTGTTTCATTCGGGTTTCAAGTGCCGTTTACTTGCAAAGGGTCGGCTGAGACTATCCCTGATTGAGTTTGCACAAGTCAATCTGCTTTTTCCCCTTTCCCTTTGGGAGAGGGATAGGGTGAGGGACGAAGTTAGTGCGATGAAAAAACTTGATATGTCGTTTCTTCGCGAGGCTGATGCCTAGCGAAGAAACGGAAGTTATTTTTCAAATAACATGGCTAAGCTAAAGCACCCTCACCCCGGCCCTCTCCCAAAGGGAGAGGGAGAGGCCGAGTTTTGAGGCAATTTAGATTGACAATCTGCTACATCTTTTGTTAGTTATGCTCCTCGATTTCGCAGTACTAATCAACGAATGCGGTTTTTTAAGCTGGATCGCTCGCGGCGCTGACCGCTTGGGCAGCCACGAACGCGGGAAAAAGTTCGTCAGCTTTCATCGATTTGCGAATTCGCACTCAGAATCTAATTTCACAGGAGACTAAAACATGTCGCAAAACTGGACTCCGCCACCACCGCCAGCAGGCGGTTCGGGTACTGTTCCAAACTATCTTGTGCCGGCGATCATTTCGATTTTCTGTTGCTGGCCGCTGGCTATTCCGGCGATTATTTTCGCTACTCAGGTTAATGGCAAAGTGGCGGCCGGTGATATTGCCGGCGCGCAGGAAGCTTCGAAAAAGGCGAAGATGTTCGCCTTTATCGCCATCGGCCTGGGCCTGCTCGGCATTTTGATTTACGTCATCATGCTGGTGCTGGGCGTGGGTCTCAGCGCGATGAACGCCTAACGCGTCGTTGTCATCACGACCTGCGGAGCTGATTGCAGGACGCCATTACCGCGGTGCGGCGGCATGGGTTGCCGTGGCGTTAGATTGATCAGCGTCGTTTGCGGAACCGAGGAATCCCTTGAGTCAACTCGAGGGATTCCTCATGTTTTTCGGTGATCTAAAATGGCTCTGTATTGCACCAAGTGTGGCTCGTCGAATGATGATTACGCGCAGACGTGTGCGCATTGCCAGGCGCCTTTGCCGCAGATTGGTGGCTATCAACCGATTCAACCGCCGCCGGCTTACGGGGGAGTGCCTGATTGGAGACAACAGGGCGCGGACAAGAAAATCGTGGCGGGCTTGCTGGGTGTTCTGGCCGGCGGTTTTGGCATACACAAATTCATCCTCGGCTACACCACCGAAGGAATTATTCAAATCGTAATTACCTTCGTCACCTGCGGCATTGGCAGCATCATTGGGCTGATTGAAGGCATCATTTATCTCACCAAGTCAGACGAAGACTTCGTCCGCACCTACATTCAGAACAAGAAGGGCTGGTTCTAACTTTCGAATTTAGTTGTGCGGGTTTAGTTCCGCAGCGGCTTCAGCTTTAGAATAGTCGCTGCGGTTTTTTGATCATGAAGGGTTTTTATTTTGTTCCCGTCGCGGCCGACCGCGGACGCCAAATGATGATCGCGGGCGGCGTTTGGTTAGGTCTCGCCGCAATTTCCGTTTTCTTGTTCTTCTTCAATCCCGCAAGTCCGGCAAATCAGTTCTTCCCGAAGTGCCCCTTTCGATTGGTGACCGGACTTCAGTGTCCGGGCTGCGGATCGACACGCGCCTGCCATCACCTGCTCCATCTCGATCTAATCGCCGCGTTTAAGCTGAATCCGCTGATGGTGCTGACACTGCCGTTCATCATCTACGGACTCTTGGGCTACACAAAGAGCGCGCTCACGGGTGAGCCGCAGCGCCGCCTTTTCATTCCGCCGCTTTACCTCTGGGGCTGGCTGGTCGTAATGATCCTCTTTTGGATCTTTCGCAACACGCCCTGGTATCCGTTTGTGTCGTGATGTTTAGAAGCCAACGTTCGGTTAACCCGCTCTTATTTCGCAGCTTCCTAATTTTGCTGGTGGCGTTGGCGCTGAGTTGCGCGACGCAATTCGGCCGTCGCTCAGTCAACGGCGCAGCATCTCCAACACCCACGCCGACTCCGGCGGCGAGTCCGCAGAAACAAGCAGACAAGATCGATCGGCCCACGAGCGAGCCTTACACCGGCAGTCTGTCACAATTCGACGATCCGAAGCGCGACGAAAAACTCCAACCCGATCGCGTTATGGATGTTTTGGGAATCAAAGAGGGTTCAAGCGTCGCAGACATCGGCGCGGGCTCTGGCTGGTTCACCGTTCGCGCCGCCCGGCGCGTGGGAAACAATGGAGCGGTTTACGCGGTCGAAATTAATTCCGAATACCTGAAGCACATCGAGGACCGCGCAAAGCGCGAGAACCTGCCGAACATTCGCACGATCCTCGGCAAAGAAGATGATCCTCTACTGAGTCCGAACAGCGTTGACGCAGTGCTTTTGTTGAAGACGTATCACGAGATTGCTCAACCGGTGCGTCTGTTAGCGCGTGTGCGGCAAGCCATGCGAGCGGGAGCGCTACTCGGCATCATCGATCGCGAGGGTGACGCCGATAGTCACGGCATTAATAAAGCAACCGTGATTGAGGAAGCGGGCCGCGCCGGCTTCGCGCTCGCCGGCGAATACGACTTCGTCAAGCCGGATAACGTCGATTACTTTTTGGTTTTTCGCGCGAAGTAGCCGCTGACCTCAGAAAACCGCAACCACACTCACTTTAGCCGATCGCGGCGCGCCCGGCGTGATGTTGTTATTGCCATCCGCGTTCAGGTAGTACCTTCGATTGAGTAAGTTGTCGAAGTGCGCTTGCAGCTTCCACTTCTCAGAAAGACGAACGTAAGCTGCCGCATCGACTTTGGTGAAGCCGGGCAGCACGACCTTATTGTCGATCGCCGCAAACACGTTTGTGCGGTGAGCAATTCCCAGCCCTAACCCAAACCGTGATGTGACTTGATACTTGTTCCACAGCGTGACCATGTCGCGCGGAGCAAGCGGCACAACAGCACCCGCCGGGGCCGCCGTAGTCGCGCTCGTGATTCGCGCATTCTGGTGAGCATAGCCGCCGGTCATCGTCCACGCGCGCGTGATTGCGCCGCTGAGTTCTATTTCGAAGCCGTCGGTGCGCTGCCTGCCCGTCTGAAGAATTCGCGTCGGATCATTCGGATCCGTCGCGCGAGTGTTGGTGCGATCCTGAAGGTAGAGCGCAGCGGTGAGCGTTAGATTCCGCCGCACGTCCCACTTCGAGCCGAATTCGTAGTTGCTGAATCTCTCAGGCTTAACCTGCTGCGTGACCGTCGTCAGGGAAGAGAATTGATCGCCCGAACTTGGCAGGTACGAGACGCTGTGTGTCGCATACAACGATAAGGAATTGATGGGCTTGTAAACGATTCCGAATCGCGGCGATACCAACCGATCGACGCGTCGCAAATTCTCGCCGTTACGATTGTTGTGAAAGTTCAAGTCGAAGTAGTCAAAGCGGAGTCCGGCCACGATCTGGACGTGCCTTGAGATCTCGATTTGGTCTTGCAGGTACGTCGCCGCCAGATTCGTCTTCAGATGATTATAGGCATCGGTCGCGCTCTGACGGAACGTAATCGGCGTGCTGATGACTGGATCATCGAACGGTACCTGGATCGTCGTTGTCGTGTTGTTGAAGAAGCCGGAGTTGCGGAAATTGTCGGTCAACTGGCGGCCGAACTCCGCGCCGGTCAGGATCGTGTGCTTGAAGCGGCCCGTCGTGGCGTAGAGCGTAACGTCAGTCTGATTGAATAGATTGCGGCGCTTCGTCGCGTTGTTGTAGGCAGTTAGCGCCACCAGTGTCTTCGTAGCATTCACCGCGCCCGGCACATAGTTTTGATAAGCACGGTCGTAATCACCAAAGAGTGTGCGATTTCGGATGTTCAACCGGCCAAGCTGATGCTGAATCGTTCCGGACAGAAGATTTACCCGCACTCGTGCATAGGCATCATCGGGATTGCCGAAGAAACTCTCGATTGGCAAATCGGCCGGCTTCCCGTCAAACGATGGAATCCCGCGGTCAGCGGTGCGGCTGTCATAGAAGTGTTCGTAGCCGAACGTGAGTTGAGTTGCTGAACTTGGCGAAAAAGTCAGCGTGGGATTGATGCCGTAACGCTTTCGATCGACGAAGTCTCGAAAACTGTCGGCGCCTTCATAGACTCCGTTGACCCGCGCGGCTGTTGTTTTGCTCAATGGCTGATTAATGTCTGCCGTGAAGCGCCGATTTCGAAACGAGCCTCCCTGGAACGTGAACTCGCGCAAGGGCGACGATTGCGGCTCTCTGGCGACGCGATTAATAACGCCGCCGCCCCCGCCTCGTCCAAAAATCATCGCGTTCGGCCCCTTGAGAATCTCGACGCGCTGCACGTTGTAGAGATCGCGAAGATACTGGACATCATCGCGTACGCCGTTCAAAAAAAAGTCGGCGCTGCTGCTGACACCGCGAATCACAAACTGGTCGCGATTGTTCTCGCCCTGATGAGACATCATCCCTGGAACATAGTTAAGAACGTCGGAGAGGCTCGTAAGCGCTTGATCTCTCAACCGCTCTTTCGGCAGCACAGTTATCGATTGCGGCGTGTCGCGGAGTTCCGTGAGTGTTTTCGTGGCGCTGCTGATCGTGTCAGTCCTATATCCGATCCCGTCAGAGGCAATGATCGTGACAGTGGCCGTCGAACCGGCGACCGGCAGGACGATTTCCAACGATTCGTGTGCCCCGCTAATCAATCGCACGGGCTTGGCTGTCGTCTGAAAGCCCGGCGCCTCAACCGTCAAAGTGTAGTCGGCCGGGGGCAGGGAAAGTGCGAAGGAACCATCCTCGTCGGTGACCGCAGTTCTCGTCACGTTTCCGGCTTCGACCGAGATAGTGGCCCCACCGATGGCGGCGCGGTCTGGATCCAAGACCCTTCCTTGAAGCCTTGCGAACTGTGTTTCCGCAGCACTAACGGCAGCAAGAGCGAGTACGAGAGCCAGGGCAGCGATTCTGTTTAGCATTATCTTCCTTAAATATGGCGTGTGTTGATTTTGACAACCATTTTCATTTTGCCGGGGCGAGTCAGGAGTTGTCAAGCGACCGATAGGTAGACTTTCTCTCTTCGCAGGGATCGGCGTCGTCGAATGCTAAGATTTCCCCAATGGTGTCGCGCAAAACAGAAAGGCCGAGCCTAAAGAAAGAGACCGGCGTGAAGCAGACCCGCGAGAAAACGGGAACGGCAATATCCGTCGAAGAATTTCTGAAGCTTAAAAAGCCTAAGGGCGACCTCATTCTCGCCGTTGACGGTGAGCGCGTGTCTCTCACCAGTTTGGATCGCGTCTATTGGCCTGATGAGAAGCTGACCAAGTTCGATCTGATTCGTTACTACCTTGAAATCGGACCGCACATTCTGCCGTTTCTGAAGAATCGTCCGGCCATACTCCAGCGTTACCCCCGAGGGATTAAGGCGCCAATGTTTTTCCAGCAGGACCTGGAAAGCGCGCCGGCCTTCGTCAAAACGATTCGCCGGACCAATCAAGAGGGCCGGGAACTGGACTATGCGGTGTTCACGACCGTGGGTTCGATGCTCCACTTTGTGAATCAGGGAAACATTGAGCAGCATCCCTGGCACTCGACCGTGAAGCATCCGGACAAGCCGGACTACGTGATGCTGGATTTGGACCCGAAGCAGGCGCCGTGGGAGAACGTTCTGCAGGTCGCGCTGGTTTGCAAAGAAGTGCTTGACGAGCTGGGTCTGCCGGCGTTTCCAAAAACGTCTGGGTCGTCTGGTATTCACATCTATCTGCCTTTGAAACCGAAATACGAATTCCGAAAAGTCGCGGCTGTAGTGGAAGCTCTGGCCGCCGAAGTCGCACAACGCGACCCGAAAATTGCAACGACTCAACGCTCGCTGGCGAAGCGTCAGAAACAGCAGGTTTACGTGGATGCGATGCAGAATGCGCGCGGCAAGACGATCGCTGCGCCGTTCAGCGCGCGAGCTAAACCCGGCGCAACTGTCTCAATGCCCTTAACGTGGAAACAGATTGAGAAGGGAGTGAAAATTTCAGACTTCACGATTCAGAATGTGCCGCAGTTGGTGAGAAAAAACGGCGATGCGTGGAAAGGGTTTTTTGCGAGCGCGCAGACACTGAAGTTGGGACGTTAGCTTAAGCGGCTGACTAGCAGCTAAGGCTGCGCAAGTTTCCGCTTGCCTTCAACCGCATCTTTGTAAGCTCCCCCGGCAACCTCACCGATCTTGATTGCCGCTTCGAATTCTTTCGTCGCCTCATCGTTGCGCTCAAGAAATGCGAGGATTCGCCCCATTGCCTCGTGCGCGCGGGACAGCAACGCGCGATCGGTTTCAGGCGACGCGGCCTGAACCGCGAAACCGTAATTTGCCAGCGCCGCATTCAATCTCTGCTCCTGCAAATCATCGTCGGTAGTGTCACGCGCCCAAAGACTGGCGGTTTGACCCATCGCAAACAGCAGGCGCGCGTCGCCAGGATTTTCCGTTAACAGGGTCCTCAGTTTCGTTTCGGCCGCCGGATAGCTCTTGGTTTGCAAAAGCGTCTCGACTTCTTTGAGCGAGCGCGTCAGAGCGGCCATGCGCGCGTTATCAACCGGCTCGTGAGTTTCCGAGGACGGATCGACGAGCCAGGCTGAATATCGCGGATGGGCTTTACGCGCGGCGATTGCCCGATCATGCGCATCCTTAACTTCACTTCGACGCTTTGCTTCGCGCGCCGGATCGAAACCATTGATCATGTCCGCGAGAAAGTTCGCAAGATCGAATCCCGATGTCGCCACGTCTCGCACTTGATCCGCGAAATAAAACGCGAGCGCGGCGCCGTTTTCGTAATCTTCAGCCAATCGCGCGATGGCCTCGTCGGCGATCGCCGCGCGCGCAGATTGCGCATCACGAGCAATGCTCACTCGCGTGGCATTGTCTGTCGCGCGAGCCAATCGCGCGCGTTGCAACGCATCCACCTGGGCCAAACGATTTGCTTCCTCAACTCGGGCATCGGCGCCGGCGACCAGGGATCGTGTCACCACCACGAACACGTCCGGTGAAATGGTCGCGCCTTCTTTGGTCCTTGCGTCAATCAACTGCTTGACTTGCTCGCGGCGCGCGGCGATTGCTTTGTTGTTGCGCAGCACCAGAGCGTCCATTACGTACTGAATGTACGCACGGCGTAATTCAGAGGAAGTAGGATCAGTCCCTTCGGGAACGATCGCGTAATAGTCGTCGGTAATGATTCGAAAGTTGATCACGCCAGGCGTTGCCAACAAATCCGGAACGATGAAAAAGCGGCGTTCATGTTCCACGATGGTCGTCGCGGTCTGCGCGTTCTTTTTGTTATCGGGACTCTGGACTCGCACACGTTCGAGCGTCGTGGTAATGGGTCGCGTGTGCAGGTAAGACAGGACCGCGCGCACCATTTCGCCTGCCGGTTTGCGAATGCGATCACCTTCGGCCTGATACGCACGGAGGTACGAGATTAATCGCTCGTCGATGCCTGATTTCTGATAGTACTCGCGAACGAGCGGCGCAAAATCCAGCACCTCAAGCACGCCTCCTGGCAAATCGTCTGACCGCGCGGGCGGCTCGAGTGAGGGCACCGGTCCCAGCGCGTACGCCAACGAAACGTAACGCGCCGCCTGTTGGGCTGCGGTAGCGGTCGCCGGCAATTTATTGCGTTCAAAAAACGTCTTCAAGCGCTCACGCAAACCCGGATCGAGCGTCGCATTATCCTTGCGCACGAGCGAGCGAAATGCTGAGCGCTGTTTGCCCGTCCCCGTGGGATCGAATCCGGCAGCGTCCAGCGCAGCCATCACCACGATCAGCCTCTGGTCGGGTTCAAGCCGAACGCCATACTCGGCCAGGTCGAAAGCCGGCTGCGTGTTCTGCGGGGCGCTGGATCGTGGCGTTTGCGTCGGTGCGGCAGTTTGCGCATGAGCGATGCCCAGCGCGCAGGCCGTGAAAACTAAAGCAAAGAAAATTCGCGTAAGCATTGGTGCGGTTCAGGAATTGATGATGTTAGCGGATGCGTTAGTGACTTCCAAATGGTCGAGAGGTCAGATGTTCGCGAGAGTCCGGTAGATGCCAGATGCGCCTGATCAGGGGCAATCAACGTCGGGAATCCAGAATTTCTGACCATGCACTTCTACGGACTTCAAGCCGCGCGCTGGCAATTCCGCTTCCTTCAGGCCGAGAAACGTGAAATGCGGCAGGTCGCTGAGTACGGTCTGAAACCATCCGTGGTCAGCAAAAATTTCGCGCACTCGTGGCTCGGAGAATTCGTTCGCGTCGAAAGCCAGCATGGCGATGTGTTGCGACGTGCCCGGCGCCGCAATCGAGTACAGTACCGATTTTGAAAAGTCTTTGCTGAAGAATATCCCGTCCTTCTCGAGCTCCAACACTTCAGCCACCTGCCCGATAACGGGCAAGCTTCGCAGCCGCTCTGTCTGCTGCCGCGTCAAACGCCCAAGCTCTTGCCAGTGATCCAGGGCCGGCAGAAAACGCGTATTCCAAAGCCGCACAGTGTCAACGTAAGTGCGGCGGGTTCCTTCAGCCCCATCGCGCGGAGAAATGTTCAGCCCTTCGGCCAGCGCCACTGAACGCGCTTTCAATAGCGCTTTCATCGCGGCTGGTTGTAACTCGATCAGATACTCGTCGATTCTCGCGGTGGCCCAACCGGCGGCCTTCTGGAAATTTGCGACCGCTGCTTCTGAAGTGAACACACAGATGGGCGGCGCCAGAATCTCTTTGCTGCCAACATGAATCGCGCCGTAGTCGCACAGCACGCGTTGCGCGATCGCATCGTCCGCCGGACAAATCTCCGCCAGCGTCAAGCCGCGCGCAGTGAGCGCTTCTTGAAGGACTCGATGGAACTGTGAACGGGGGTTAAGCACGCGAGTCAGGGACGAGCAATAATAATCGGGTCGGGCTCATCCGCCAACCGCGCGTTATACTCGACCCCCATGGTTTCATCGGAGCTAATCAAAGACATTATCGCCACTTATGAGCGACATGGCTGGAATTTGCGGCGCGTGTTGGCGCGGCCGGAAACGGGTTCACTAATTTCTCAAGCCGGCGATCTCGTCCGCAACGCTGAGATTCTCGATTCAGATTTCGACGCGCTCTGGTTTGCGCGGCCGTCACACGCTGGGCGCGAAGCATGGGAGTTGCGCTTGATCGCGGAACAGCCTTTCGCGCTGTTCGAAGCTTTTGAAGCTGATGAATCGGAAGAAGATCGAGAAGAAGTGCGGCGTGAAATCGAGAATCGGATCCGCGAGCATGCGAAGCCCGCGAAGCCTGAGCTTTAGCCTCGCTTGCCGATCTTTACTGGGATTTCGAGCTGTTCAGTCCCGCGGATGACAACGACTTTTACAGTGCTGTAGGGAACCGCCCGCCGGGCGCGCAACACAAGTTCGCTCACAGTACGGATTGGCACACCGTCGAATTCGATAATGATATCTCCCTCCACGAGACCGGCGAGCGCGGCCGGACCGCTGGGGTTAATACGTTCGAGTAGGACCCCTTTGAAGTCTTTGCCGGGCACAGGCACGGCGTCGATATCCTCAAATCCAAGTTGACCGCGCGACGTGCCCCGGTTCGTAAAGGCTCCATCCAGTTGGAGCACGTCCGAGCGAGATATAGTCGTCAGGCTAGCCTTTTTCGTCTCGCCGTCGCGGATGTACACGATTTCGACCGTCTTACCGGACGGTGTCGTACTGAGCAACCGCCTCATCTCTTTTTCGTCCACGGTTGCATGGCCATCGAAAGCAGTGATGATGTCGCCCCCCACCAGTCCAGCTTTGTCGGCCGGTGAATCGGGCGGCCACACATCCTCGAACGTGACGCCGCCCGTCGCATCTCTAAATTCATTAATGCCCAAATATGATTGAGGCGGGGTCGGAATTGTCGGAGGAGGAACGTTCTTGCGCAATGCAGTCAGAACACCGCCGACCGCGAAAAGCAGCGCGATACCGATCAGAATCCATGCCATTCCGCCAATTCGGCGCTTTCGTTTGGCGGGAACGGGATGATCCAAACTGTTCGGAGCTTCCATGTTGCTTAGGAGTTTAGCGAACCGCGGACCAGCTTTCACCTCGGCTCAACTTGAGGTTCGATTTCCAAGCCAATGAATCGGAAGGCATCAACGTTGATCTGAGATGGGGAATCAGAAGCGCGACCACATCAAGCATCGTCTAGCCGCGTTTTCCGATCTTTACGGGAATTTCCATCTGCTCAGTTCCGCGGATCAGCTTAACCTTGACCGTGCTGTAGGGTAGAGCGCGACGCACGCGGGAGACCAATTCTCTGACCGTCCGAATAGGCGTCCCGTCAAACTCAGTAACGATGTCGCCGTTTTGAATTCCGGCCAGGGCCGCTGGACCGCTCCCACTGATCCCGTCGAGCCGCACTCCATGCATCTTCGTTCCGGGTATCGCCACGGCCTCAGAGTCGCCGTCGTCAAAACCAAATTGGCCCCAGCCCTGAGGACGGTTCTCGAATGCATCTTCAAGCCCACTCGATCCTTCTCGAGAAAACGTCGTCATCGAAGTTTTCTTCAGCTCGCCATCACGGAGATAGATAACCTCAACCGTCTTGCCTATCGGTGTCCTGCCCAATAGCCTCATCATGTCGTCTTCATCAGTGACAGATTGGCCATCGAAACTCGTGATGATGTCACCACCTACCAACCCTGCCAGGTCTGCCGGCGAGCCAGGTGGTTCAACGCTGCGGAAAGTTACGCCGCGGCCATCGGCATCTGAAAATCCATCGACGCCGAAGTAGGAACGCTGCGTCGCAGCCGGAGCAAACGGTGGACGGCTGACGCTCCTGCGCACAGCGGTCAACACGCCGCCCAACACGAACATCGCGGCGATGAGGATGATGATCCAGGCCATGCCGCTAATCCTTCGCTTCTTCTTGTAAGGGGCAGCCGCGCCTGGGTATTGAGCGAGCGGCGCTGCGTAATTCGGCGGGAAGGGGGTTCCTTGCGGACCCGTCGCCGTCCCCTGTGGGAAGCGCACAGTTTCGGTGTACTCCGCAGAACCTTCGCCCAGGCGATGTCCGCAGGCGCGACAAAACCGCATGCCCTGGGGCATGGGGGCACCACATTCGGAGCAGACGATCCCTCCGGTGTCACCCGTCCCGCCTGACGGATTGTTCAAGTTGTTCTGAGGCTGCATTGATTCCTGGGTTTAGTGAACCGCGCAAAATTATACGACTACTTGGATCGAATGGTTGCGTCGAAATTTTTCAGGTGCTTTAGCCTTCGAAACACACGCCGTTTCCGGATTCGAATCAGAACGGGTAGTATTCAATAAACGTACTCGTAAAACAATGGAAGTGACCAAAGCTCTCGCCGCTCTGCAGCCGCTCTATGGCAAAGGCAATATTGAAGTCGTTACGCGTGATGGCGCGCGCGTGCGCGGGATTGTCCGCAGTATGAAGACAACTCAGGCCCTGACGACGCCCAGCGTAAAAGTTGAACGCGCCGACGGCCAAATCGTCAAAGTCCCTTTTTCAGCAATAGTCGAAATCATCGACCACAATAGGTGAGTGTCAGTTGTCAGTAGTCAGTGGTCAGTTGTTTCTCAGAGTCAACTCGTTTCTTTACGTCGAGAACTGCAACTGACTACTGACCACTGACAACTGACTGCTTCCGCCCACCGCTCACTAATTAACCCCATGTCGCTGGAATTCGCCGTTCAGTATCCCTGCATCTTGCGCGCTCGCTACTCGGAAAAGCACCTGCGCGATTGGGGCCGCTTGAGCAGCCTGCATGCTGCGATCACGACCGGCGACCGCTCTGCTCCGACTGATGACAAGGTGAAATGGATTCAGGATGCGGCCGCAGAGATCGATCGGCTGCAAACCGAGAGTGCTATCTGTGCAGATTGTCCGGCTAGTCTGCCGCTGGAAGTTGCCGGTCAGGGTGAAGCGCTCGGCTGTCTGGGACGGATCAACTATCCGATTGATGTTGAGTTCGAGAAGTTCATCGCCAACCGCGTGCAGTTAGCACTGGACACTCTCGACACGGCCGACTGGCCACGCCTGCTTCATATCCTGATCGATCCCGAGTCACCCTTTGACGGTGAAGCGACCAAGGAACTACGGAGGGTTACGACTGCAGCCGGCTTGCGGTTCTTTGAACTGCGATTACCGATTAAGCTCGCGCGCGCCGGTAGCCAGCTTACGACTGACAATATTTTTGATTTACTTGCCGGGTTTCGTTCGGAAGATGCAGACGTGACGACTTACACGCGCGAGTTTCCGACGACGGCAACGGCTGACTACTACGACTTTCTTGATCTGATTCTTCGCAACGAAGTCAGCGAATTGGAAGCGACGCGTTTGCAGGAGCGTAGTCGTAACTACCTTCAGTTCGTACGCCTGCTGTCAGCGTTCGAGCGAGCTGAGGCGCTCGAGACTCGTTTGCTCGTGGATTGATTGCTGGTTTAATTCAGACTCTTTCTCATCGGCGCCAACAGCAACGTGCCCCCACTCGCCATCTCGTAATCGAA
The DNA here is from genome assembly GCA_049273695.1 of Pyrinomonadaceae bacterium. Classification (GTDB taxonomy): domain Bacteria; phylum Acidobacteriota; class Blastocatellia; order Pyrinomonadales; family Pyrinomonadaceae; genus UBA11740. Next base: position 86,498 of record JBASRE010000006.1, on the reverse strand, counting down.
CTGTTCCGATCCCTCGTATCCGCAGGCTGCGTAAAACTTAACTCCGGGCAGCGTCGCCATTAGTTCGACTGAGCGGAACCCGGCCGCGCGCGCTTCAGCTTCGCACCGCGACAAAATGGCCTGCGCAATCCCTTTCCTCGCCCATTGCGGATGAACAAAGAACGCGCGGATCTTTGCCGGCTCGGAGCGGGGATCGAGTTCCGTCGTATCACGTGTCGCAAATTGGTCGCCTCCAAACAACGTCTTCCGTTTGCTCCAGCCACCGCACCCGACTAATTCGCGGTCGTGCTCTGCGACAAAGTACGTTCCGTCGGCGATCAGTGACGTGTCCACGCCGAAGACGTCGCTGATCGCTGATTCGATCTGTTGGTCTGAGTAATCGGTTCGGCTCAAGCCACGCGCTGACGCCGCGATCAGTTCTTGGATGTCATCTCGGTCATCCAAACACGCTTTGCGGATTGTGTAATCCAAGGAGAGTTAATCTGCGTCTCATTTGGAGTGCGCCGTCAGAATGACCACCCCAGCGCGGCTGCCGCCCCGGGGACCCCGGGGAACACCGCACTCCAAGTACTACAGTGGGCGGTGAGCAGTGGGCTGCGGACCTGACTACCGACGCGGACGCCGACAACCGGATACGGACAACCGAACACTGACAACTCACGATCGACAACTGACAACTGACAACTGACTACTGACTACCGACCTCACTGTTCACTGCGTCTTCGTCCATCTGACGCAAGCTGTCGAGAATCAAGTTGGTGTTGCTCGCCGCTTCGATCGTCACCGGGTGCGCCTCCACGGACTTCTCAAAGTCGAATGTGCCTCCGGTGATTTCGACAATCTGTCGAAAGCCTTCGTGCGCCACGAGCTTGCCGCATTCGGCGCCGACGATTTGCCCGTCGTTAAATAAAACCTTCCCGGTTTGCGTGCTGTTCTGCAGGGTCAGCACCCCCGTCTGTCGCGAATTCTCAATCGCCTGAATCGCATCAAAGACACTGATTACAGACAAATCGCCGGCAAACGTGACGCTGGTCTTTCGCGTGAACGGCGTGCTCCGGGCCGCAGAGGTTTCGGTTTTTATTTCCGGATGGCGCGCCCGGCGAATAGCTTCCAGACCTGAAGCAATCGAAATGCGGCTGTCGAGCTGCTTCGCTTCCAACAAACGGTCGTGCGCAGCATCAAAATTGTCGCGTTCGATGTAAAGGCTGGCCAGCGCCAGGCAGTGACGGGCAGCTTCTTCCGGATGCTTATGGGCCGCCGCGATTTCCCGCATCCGCTCGCGCAAACTAATCGATCGAGGCGCGCGTTCGAGCGCCGTCTTCAAGCGCTTCATGGCTCGATCCGCCGAGCCATACTTCAGAAACAAATCAGCGTCGAGCAACGCGGTCTCGACTTCACCCACTGCTTCTTTTTGATCGTTTGCCATGATTCGCGGCCACAAAACCCGGCGAAGTTTAGCATACGCAGGTATTGGCGTAAGCCAGCCAGCCATTGATCTTAACCGTCTGAATTCTGCGGATAGGGATGAGGCGAAAGTTTTGTCGGCTTGGTAATCCTGACTTCGTTCCGTATTATCGGCCGGCCGGATATTTTATACCGGCACCCGCCGGCTTAACCCTCGGCAGTAAAAAATCAACTGGAGAAAATGAATGTACGTTTATACGAAAGTAGCTAAGGCCGTTGTGTTTGCAATGGTCTTGACGCTCGCGAGCTTTAACACAAGTTTTGCTCACGTCGCGGATTATAAATTCAAAGTCCACAACAACACCGCTCAGAAGATCAAGAAGATTCTTGTGTCTGAAGACGGAAAGAAGTGGGGCTATTTTGATATTGGCTCAGGCATTGATGCCGGTGACACGGAAGAACTTGTGTGGGACAAATCGACCGACGATGGAAACTGCGAATGGATCTTCAAAGCAGTTTTCGCCGACGGTGAAGAGTCCGAGCCGGTAGAATTCGATTTTTGCGAAAAGAACCTCGTACTCGAGTTTAAATAGCATATTCGAACATTCGAAAGGAAAAGCCTCTGCTGATTTCGGCAGGGGCTTTTTCGTTGTTAGGAGGAGTTAGGCGGCAACTGCCCGACGCTCAGACTGGCTGCTATACTCCCACCAGGATGTGCGTAGTTGAGAAGGACTTCGATCGACTTGCTTTGCTCGACGACGAAGGTTGGACGCACAACAACCACTACCACAATTTCTTGCTCAGGCGCGTTCCCGCGAACTGCCGTGAAGCCCTGGAGATTGGTTGCGGAACGGGTGCCTTTGCTCGCCGGCTTGCCGAACGGGCCGAACACGTCACGGCTCTTGATCTGTCGCCGGAGATGATTCGTGTCGCACGTTCCCAATCGTCAGACATCTCGAATATTCGCTTTCAGCTAACCGACGTTAACAACTGGGATTTCCCCGCCAGGCATTTCGACTGCATTTCCTCGATTGCCACGCTTCATCATACGTCGCTACGAGAGGTGCTCTGGAAGGCGAAAGGGGCGTTGGCGCCGGGTGGCGTGCTCCTGGTTCTCGATCTTTTCGAACCCGATGGCTTTGCAGATTCACTTACAAACATGGCGGCCGCCGGTATGAGTGGCGTCCTAAGGCTGCTTCATAATGGCCGATTGAAGCCTTCGCCCGAGGTGCAGGCAGCGTGGGACGAACACGGACGGCACGATTCTTACCTAACGGTACCTGAGGTAAAACGGCTCTGCGCCGAAGTCCTTCCGGGTGCGAGAATTCGGAAGCACCTCTTTTGGAGATACTCAATCGTGTGGCAGGCCCACGTTAAGGAGAGAGCAACATGAAGAATCAAGAAAATCGCGGCATGGTTACCGTGGCTACTTTGCTGCTCATGTTGCTCCCAACTGGATGCGCCCGCGGTGGCGGAAGCCCGCAACAGTCGATGTTTGCGCCGGCGAGCGGTTCTCCTATTGCCCTTAGCTGCGGGCCCGGCATTATCACGGTCGGCGATCTGAACAGAGACGGCAAGCCGGACCTAATCGTCGGATGTGAACAAACTCGCACGTTGACCGTGTTAGTAGGCACGGGAGGCGGAGCGTTTCGCGTTTCCAATCCGATTCCGCTTCCTGATGCACCCGGCAACATCGCGCTTGGCGATGTGAATGGCGACGGCAATCCGGACGCCGCCATCGACAGCCACGACAGTTATGGCGTGATGCTTTTCCTGGGTGATGGCAAAGGCAGTCTGGCCGTCGCGCCGAATTCTCCGATCGTGATGAAGGAAGGGCAGCAGCCACACACGCATGGATTGGCATTGGGCGATGTAAACGGCGATCGCAGGCTCGATCTCATTACCGCCAACAATGCGGACAATGATGTGTCAATAGCTTTCGGCGACGGGCGCGGCGGCTTCACCCGCGCTCCCGCAACCTTCGGCGTTGGGCCGAGCCCGTATCCATTCGCTTTGGGAGATGTTAATAACGACGGCCATCCGGATATCCTGGCCACCGCTTCCGCGACGGGTCCTCAGCGCGCGCAGCAACTCAGAGCGAGTTTCGCATTAACCCTGCTGTTGAATGATGGCCGTGGCGGCTTTCGACGGAGCGACCTTCCCGTGCGCACGGGCCAACCGTGGTTCGCGGCGCTGGGCGATGTGAACGGCGACGGCAAAGCAGATGCAGTGGCGAGTCATCACGATCAAAGCAAGCTGACTGTCATGATCGGTGATGGTACCGGCCGTTTTTCCGAAGGCGCGGCTTCACCCTTTGACTTTGGTCGCAATGTCTTTCAGCTCCTGGTCGCGGACGCGAATCGCGACGGCCGGCTGGATGCTTTGGCCGCGGTTGGAGACGGTGTTCACGTAATGTTGGGCGACGGCCGCGGCGGCTTTCGGGCTGCGCCGGGTTCGCCCGTGCTGGCCGGACGGGGAGTCTGGCGGTTCGTAGTGGCGGATCTGAACGCTGACGCTGACGGTAAACCGGATCTCGCCACGAGCAATCAGGAAAGCCGCAGTGTGAGTGTCCTGCTCGGTCGCTAAGCTCTGTCTGAATAGCCGGGCAGTAGCCCGACGGTGAGCGAAGGCTCAAATCAAAAATCGAACCGTACCCCGAGGCGGATTTGTCTCGGTCGCATGGTACGCGTGGTAACGAGGAACTGATCGAGGAAGGCTTGTCTCTGTGCCGGGGTCGCGGTCGGACCAAAGGCATTGAAGTCGATGAACTCGCTGCCGAAACTGAAGACCGTAGCGTTAAGTACGTTGTCGAATTCCACGCTCCAACGCAGCCGCATCTTCTCGTTCAAACGGAACTCGCGCGAGACATTCAAATCGAAAATAAATTGACCGGGGCCAGTGCCGGCATTCCGCGGCAGATTTCCTGATTGGCCGATCGTCGGCAACGAAAAGAAATTGAGGATCGAAGGATCGATTGGTTCACCAGGGCGTCGCCATTGCAGCAGGCTCGCATCGCCGGTGAAGTTCGGACGGTCGTTGCTGACGTCATCGAGGTTTCGATCTACTCCGCCGAGGCTGATATTGAAAGGCGCGCCGGACGCGAGGCGCACGATCGGTGAGATTCGCAAATGACCAAGGAATCGCGGTGTGTCGAATGTTCCTGAGAAGGCGAAACGGTGGCGCCGATCGAGCAAGCTGCGCGAGAATTCGCGATTGAAATCACCCGGAACCAGCGCATCCGAAGTGTTTACGATGCCGTCATCCTTCATAAACGAAAGTGTGTAAACCGCCCGGAAAGAAAATCCCGCGCCGCTGGCTTTCTGCCGCCACCGATTACGCACTTCAAGGGTGAGTCCGTGATAAAAACTGTCGCCGACGGAAATCAATTGCTCAACTTCGGTACGCGCCGGGTCAGGGCGCAGAGCATTCAATGCGCCGAGCGCCGCGTTCACCTGGGTAGTGGAAGTGAACGCATTGAGATTGATCAGCGAAATCGGCACGCCTAGTTCGAAAATTCGCACCGTCGCATTTGGATCTGACGGATTAGGTGGATTGAGAACAAATCGGACGATGTCCCCGGCCGTTGTCGTATTCAGAATTGGCCGGGTGCCGCCGGGGCCGCTCAGGAAATTCGGAAAGTCGCGCGTCGAAAGATATTGCGTGAAGCTGTTGAATCCCGCCGGCAGTCGCGGCGCGTTAACGTTGAATTCACGCCACAGATGAATGCCGCGGTTGTAAGTGTAGTTCGCTTCAGCCACCCAACGCTTCGGCAGCTCTCGCTCAATGCCGACATTCGCCTGATAGCTCTCCGGAATGCGCAAAGTCGGATCGAGACGGCGCGAGAATCCCGAATTCAAGCTGCCGAACTGTTTGACCAGCGGTGAGCTCTCGGTCAACGGCTGCGGAAAAGTAATCTGCGCCAGCACCGCGGCACGTTGCGCGACCGGAATGTCGTCCGTGTCGAGAAACAGTTGCTGCGCTCCCAACGTGAAATCATCAATCGTTCGCAACAGTGCGCGGTTGTAAAAAATTCCCGCGCCGCCCCGAATCACTGTCTTGCCTGACTTGAACGGGTCGTAGGCGAAGGCGAACCGAGGTCCGAAGTTGTTCCGGTCGTGCAGGATGCTCTCGTTCTCCCAACGCAGCCCGTAACTAATCAGCAGATTTGGAAACAGACGCCAATCGTCCTGCGCGAAAACTCCGATGTAAGTGTTTCTCTGCGTCGAGGTCGTCAGAAAGTTCTGCCGGAAGCGGCTGGGCCGGTTCGCCAAAAAATCTCCGAAGCTATCAAAGTCAAAGGTGCCCGACGCATCGGACAGATCGATGAAAGTGGATTTGATCCATTGCACATCGCCGCCGAACTTCAGCGAATGATTGCCGGCGAGATAAGCGAAAATCTCCTGGCCTTGCCAGCGAGTCTCACTTCGATCAGTCGCGCCGGTGGTTGAGCTGCCGGCGACTAGCGTCCCCGTCACGAGACTCTGCGAATCGTTGATGTCGATGAGCACGACGGGACTGCCGCCGCCCTGGGCGGACAGTGCGGGCGTGAGACTGGACCATTGCACACGCGTCTGTGCCACCGCTTTAGAAGAGATGACGTAGTTGTCGAGGTAGGCGATCGAATCGGTATTTCGGGTGCGCGCCTGCAACGATTCAGCCAATCGACTGCCGCCGCCGAACTGACGCAGATTCTTGGACCGGCCAAGTTGAAAATTAATCTGCCCGTTGTGCATGTCGGTGAACTTGTGGTCCAGGCGCGTGGTGAAGATGTGAGTGCGCTGCGGCGTGCTCACGCCTTCGATGAACGGCGCAATTCCATTCGCGGCAATTAACGCGGGCGCAGAAGGATTTTCAGCTCGCCCTGAACCTGGGTTTGTTGACGGCGGCAAAGGGAACAACGGATTCTGATCGATGGGCACGAGGGTGTCGATCGTCGTCGAATCGAGAATCGTGTTGTATTCGTACGAGGTGAAAAAGTGGGTGCGGTTGCGGCCGTTAATAAAGGGCAGCACGACGGGGCCGCTCAACGTCCCGCCCGGATTGTGTTCTTCGTACGGCGGCCGCACGAAGCCGAGCCGCTTGTTGTTGAAAGTATTCGCGTTGAAGATGTCGTTCCGATAGAACTCGTAAGCGCGTCCGTGGAATTTGTTCGAGCCGCCACGCGTGCGCAGGTTGATGCGCCCGCCAGACGCGCGCCCATACTCGGCCGCAAATTGGTTGCGGATGATCTGCACCTCTTCGATGGCATCGAGCGATGGACTCAATCGTTCGCGCGCCGCGCGGTCATCGTTGTTGTCCAAACCGTCAATCGTGATGTTGTTTGAGTAAGCCGGCCCGCCGGACAGAGAAAAGTTGCCGGATTCCTCAGGCGTGGATTGTGCAAAGGTGCGATCTTCGGCGAGGCCGCGCGTCGAGAGCGCTTCTTCACTGACGCCACCCAGAGTGAAAATCAAATCCAGTGGCGAGCGTGAAGTGTTGGGCAGCGATTCAACTTCCTGCGTGGTAATGGTCCCACCCACCACGGTCCGCGACGTGTCCACTTCCGGGACGCTCGCTTGCGTGACCACCACTGTTTCGGCGGTGACGCCGGCCGGCTTCAGGGTGAAATCGAGCTGCACATTCTGCCCGGCCACCGTGGTGAGTTCGGTTTTCTCTTCCGTGGCAAAGTTCGCGAACGACGCCTTGACGGTATAAACACCGGGCTCAAGCTGAATGATCTTGTAACGCCCGTCGTCATCCGCCACGACCGTGCGTTCCGTTTTGGTTTTGACGAGCGTCGTCGTCACTGAAGCGCCGGGAATCACCGCGCCATTCTGATCCATGACGCGACCGGAAATCGTCACGTTGTCCAGATCCTGCGCCGTTGAAGATGTAACAAAGCAGACGAAGAGCAGCGAGGCGAGGATTAGCGAAACCAATTTCGAAGTGCGATGCATCGCTCTGTCTGCGGATCTGAAAGAATGAACGCGTTTGCGGTTCAGGCGGCAGACTTTAGCATTCGCGGGGGTCTAGCTCAAGGATTCATTAGATACTGATGGGAGGACGGGTTGGATCTGCATTGTAGGTCGAAACACGATCACTTTAAGGGAATTGCGGGCAATCGCTTAAGCGTTCGAGTAGCTGGGTCGATGGTAATGCCAACCGATTCCAAAGCCGTCACTCCTAAAAGTGGCTCGACAATGTCAGGCCCGAAGATGACGCGGCCAGCCGTAACCTCGCCCATGAAACTGATTTCGGCGAGGCCAAATTCGTATTCTTCCAATCGACCGTTGGCGAGTTCATACGCAGTCTTGCCAACCGGTTGAATGCCGGCTTTGCGCAACTCCGCGGCCGGCGCCAACGAATCAGTTGCCCCTGTGTCAACCAGAAAGTCCGCTTCATACCCGCCGGTTGGTTCGGCGAAATTCTTCAATCTGACAGTGACGTGAGTCAGTCCCATTGCATTCACACTATTCTCATCCGCCTACAAGAACAAGGATCGCAGCCGTCGTTGTTACCGGCTGTGCGCCGTTAACTTCTCAATTCGCTTCTTCGCTTCCGCCGCCTCGGGGCTGTTCGGATATTTTCGCACGATCTCACGCCAGGCCGCGCCGTCGTAGTGAAACTGCTTTGTCCCGGGTTCGAAGGTGAAGGTGACGTCCTGGCGGTTGTAACGATCGAGCCCGTTGTAATTCATGTAGTACGAGTGCTCCGGTGCGCCGTCCGTGGGAATCTCGCGCCGTTCAAATCGTCGCGTAGCCTCGCGCGAAAGTTGCGCCGCGGCTTCTTCAGCAGCGTCGCCGAGGGCGAGCAAAACTCTCGGTCGCAAAGCTGAACGTGGAAAGTGATCCAGAAAGATGCGGCTTCGTGCGATGCGATCGAATTCGTCGGTACCGCCAATCAAGTGAGCCAGCCGCCGATCGTCGCCTGTGCGACCCGACATCACCAGCGCTTCGCTTTGCACCCAGCCGGATGTTCGGCGCGTGACCACAACCTGAGAGAAAGAAATCCCTTCATGGTTACGGCGCGTTGTGCGCACCGACACGAATTTCCCCCGGCCAAGCCTGCGAATCAGACGCGCGGAAAGGCTCGGCGCAACGCGCAAAGCCGCGAGTCGTTCGTCAGCGATGACCGCAATGTGGCCACCCGGGGGTACGCGCTTCTTCTGTGCAGTTACTGGAAAAGCGATCGCGGCGAAAAAGAACAACGCCGCGATCGCAGTGTGGGAGGCGAACCTTCGGGAGGTGCGTGGGGTGCGCATCGGGAACTCCTTTGTTAGTGAAAACAACGGCGCTAACCAGTCGCAAGACCGCACTACTGTTCCTCAGGGCTGGCGCTTATATCACGCCTTGAACATGACAGCGCAAATTGTTGCGGGCAGATTTCCACATTCGTGGCGGCCAGTGGATTTAGCTCGCCATGCTGAGATACGCACTACATCGGATCTAACGTCGGGCGGCGGTTCGCTTGGCTGGTACGGGACGTTTCATGCGGCTAATCGGGACGAGAGCGCCGGCTTCCGGTGGAGGCGCTTCAGTGAAATGCGAGAACTCTTCGGCGTGACTTTGCAGATATTCAAAGAAGCGTTCGAACTCGCGTTGCATTGAATCCATCTTCTCGCGCATGTTCAGAATGATTTCGACGCCGGCGAGATTCACCCCGAGATCGCGAGTCAAAGACAGAATTACATCGAGCCGTTCGAGATCCGTGTCGGTGTAGAGCCGCGTGTTCCCCTCAGAGCGCGAAGGTTTCAGCAGCCCTTCACGCTCGTACAGACGCAGCGTCTGCGGGTGCAGATCGAACTGCTCCGCCACGGCGCTGATAGTGTAGGTTTTGGCTCTCTTTTTCATTAAGGACGTTCTTTGTTCTTTGTTCTTTGTGCTTTGTACTTGGATTTCTGTTCCCAGTTGATGCTCATTCAGCAAATCGATTGGACCTCTCGTCAAAACATCAAAAAACGAAGTACAAAGCACAAAGTACATCTCACTCTAATCCCATTGTCACTCTCGGGTTTTCGCCATTCATCTGCGCGTACTTGCGCAGCAGTTCTTTCGTTTCTTCTGAAATCACTTTCGGCAACACGAGCTGCACTTCAATAAATTGGTCGCCGTGCGCGTTCGGATCGCGCAGCGACGGCGCGCCTTTTCCGCGTAAGCGAAACTTCTGGCCTGACTGAGTTCCCGGAGGAATTCGCAATTGTCCCTTGCCGGAAACGGTTGGCACTTCGATCTTTGCGCCGAGCGCGGCCTCCGGGACCGTAATCGGAACCGTCACATAGATGTTGTCGCCCTTTCGGGTGAAGTGTTGGTGCCGGCCCACGTTCGTGATGATGAAGAGATCGCCGGGCGGTGCGCCCAGACGACCGCCTGCGCCTTTACCGGGCACGCGCACGCGAGAACCAGTGTCCACGCCGGCGGGAATGCGTACTTTCACCGTTTCAGTCTTGGGCAGAGTGCCTCTGCCTTTGCAGAGTCCGCAAGGCGGACGAGCTTTTCCGGTGCCACCGCAATCCGGACACTCTTGCGTGAAGCGCAGACGGCCGCCGGCTCGTTGGACCTGCCCGGCGCCCTTGCACGTCGTACAAGTCGTTACCGCGCCGCCCGTGTCACCCGCGCCGTGACAGCGCGAACACTGGTCCGATCGATTGACGGTAAGATTGGTCGTAAGGCCGGTGATGGCTTCTTCAAAACTGAGCGAGAGCGGCATCTCGATGTCGGCGCCCCGCTGAGGCTGGGGCCGGGGTGGTTCGCGTTCCGCTTTCGCGCCCCCGAAAAGATCCGCAAAGATGTCGCGGAAGCTGCTGCCCGAGCCGCCTCCGCCGCTGGTTGTCGAACCCCAGTCAAACCCGGAGAAGTCAAAAGGAGGTGCGCCGCCGCGCGTGTAGGCCGCGCCGGGACTTGCGCCGCGCGCAGCCGCGTCAGCCAGATTGTCCGAGTATTGTCCGAAGCGATCGTAAACAGTTCTCTTTTTTGGATCAGAGAGAACGTCAAACGCCTCACTCATCTGCTTGAAGCGATCTTCGGCGGTCTTGTCGCCCGGATTAACGTCAGGATGGTACTTGCGCGCCAGCCGCCGGTACGCCTTTTTGATTTCGTCCGGCTTGGCGTCGCGCTTGACGCCCAGAGTCTTGTAATAATCCTCTTTGGCCACAGTTGTATTTGGAGTGCGCTGGCAAAGCAGAGCGGCGACAGCGCTTTGGATCTCTTAACGACGGGCTTCAGCTTTCAGCAACCGCGTTTCAGTTCGACAAGTCCAAGTCTCTGTCGAAATCCAAAGCGCCGTCGCCGCGTTCGCTCTGCCGGCGCACTCCAGAAGTTACTTCTTATCTTCGTCGACGTCCACGTACTCCGCGTCGATCACATTGTCTTCGCCGCCGGTTTGACCGGTTGATGATGCGCCTGCGGCGGATGACTGCTCAGTCGTTTCACCTTCGGGTGTGGATGACGTCTGCTGATAAAGAGCTTCGGCCATTTTGTGCGAGACCGTCTGCAGCGCATTGAACGCATTATTCATCCGCTCAACGCCGCCTTCTTCGACTGCCTTCTTCGCATCGGCAATTGCTGTTTCGACATCGCCGGCGACCGCGCTTACTTTCTCGCGGTTCTCGTTCAGCGTCTTCTCCATCTGATAAATCAGACCATCGAGACGATTTCGCGCTTCAATCTCTTCACGCTTAGTCGCGTCCTCGGCCGAGTGTGATTCGGCGTCACGCATCATCTTGTCGATTTCGTCCTTGCCGAGACCGGAGGACGCAGTGATCGTGATCTTCTGCTCGCGGCCCGTGCCCATGTCTTTTGCTGACACGTTCACGATGCCGTTCGCGTCAATGTCGAAGGCCACTTCGATTTGTGGCATGCCGCGCGGCGCCGGTGGAATGCCGACCAAATGGAACTTGCCGAGCGTGCGATTGTCGGTCGCCATCGGGCGTTCGCCCTGCAACACGTGAACTTCGACCGACGTCTGGTTGTCAGAAGCCGTCGAGAAAATTTCCGACTTGCGCGTCGGAATTGTCGTGTTGCGCTCAATGAGTTTCGTGGCAACGCCGCCGAGTGTTTCGATGCCGAGGCTAAGCGGCGTTACGTCGAGCAGCAGGATGTCGGTCTTCTCACCCGACAGGACCCCGGCTTGCACCGCTGCGCCTATGGCGACCACTTCATCGGGGTTCACACTTCGATTGGGCTCTTTGCCGAAGAAGGCCTTCACCAACTCCGAGACTTTCGGTATGCGGGTCGAGCCGCCGACCAGAACCACTTCATCGATCTTCTTGGCATCGACCCCGGCGTCTTTCAAAGCCTGCTCAACCGGACCCATCAAACGCTTGAAGAGAGGTTCGCCGAGCTGCTCGAACCGCGCCCGCGTCAGTTTCATCACTAAGTGTTTCGGTCCGGATTGATCGGCCGTGATGAACGGAAGATTAATTTCCGTCTCCATTGTGCTCGACAGCTCGATCTTGGCCTTCTCGGCCGTTTCTTTCAGACGTTGCAAAGCCATCTTGTCTTTGGACAAGTCGATGCCCTGGTCCTTCTTAAACTCGTCGATGATCCAATCGACCAGCACTTCATCAATGTCGTCGCCGCCCAGGTGCGTGTCGCCGTTCGTGGATTTCACTTCCACGACGCCTTCGCCAACCTCGAGAATCGAAATGTCGAAAGTGCCACCGCCAAAGTCGAACACCGCGATGGTTTCGTCTTTCTTTTTGTCGAGGCCGTAGGCCAGCGCGGCGGCGGTCGGCTCGTTAACGATGCGCATCACTTCCAGTCCGGCGATCTTGCCGGCATCCTTCGTCGCCTGGCGCTGGGCGTCGTTGAAATACGCCGGAACCGTAATGACCGCCTTCTCGACCTTGTGGCCGAGATGGTCTTCGGCAGATTGCTTCATTTTCTGAAGGATCATCGCGGAGATTTCGGGCGGGCTCCATTCCTTGGCGCCCGCCACAATGCGCACGTCGCCGCCGGGCCCGGTGCCCTGGACTTTGTAGGGATGTTGCTTGATTTCTTCGGATACTTCGTTGAATCGCCGGCCCATGAACCTTTTGATCGAATAAATCGTGTTTTCCGGGTTGGTTACCGCTTGACGCTTGGCGACCTGGCCGACCAGCCGGTTGCCATCTTTGGCGAACGCCACGACTGAAGGGGTCGTCCGACCGCCCTCAGAGTTAGTGATAACGGTCGGCTCGCCGCCTTCCATGACCGCGACGACCGAGTTAGTCGTTCCTAAGTCAATTCCTATGATCTTGCTCATCTTAAACGCTCCAAAAATTGGTTCCGCTCACCAAGAGACGGGGTTAAATACCCGCCCAATATAATATCTGAGTCCGTTGCTGTCAACCTTGAGTAGGGGTTCGATGCGCGGGTCTGAAAGCCCGAAAAGAAGCCAATTGTGCGGGATTCGCGGGTGGCTAGGGTCGCTCGTTCAGCCGACGCGAAACGAAGAAGATGTAGTGGATACCGGACAGAAGGGCCAGCGCGAACACAGCGGCATAAACCGTCGGGAGATAGTAGCCGGTGCCGATGCGGGTTTGTGCGGAGAGCATAACGATGGCCACGGCCACGATTTGGACGACAGTGCTGATCTTTCCCAGTAACGAGGGCACGAACGAGCGAAATCCGGTGACCATGTTGATGGCGGCGGCGCCAATCAGGATAAAGACGTCCCGGCTGATCACAGTGATCGTGACCCAAAAGGGAATGGGCAAGTGACTGGGAATAGGAGCGGGGTACACGCCCTTCATCGAGAGAACGATGAACGACGCGACCAGCATCAGTTTGTCGGCGATCGGATCCAAAATCCGCCCCAGCGGCGACTGTTGGTCAAATCGACGTGCGAGCAATCCATCCAGGCCGTCAGTTATCCCCGCGAGGACGAAGGCCCCCAATGCCAGCAGGAACTTTTGATAGAAGAGCAGCGATACGAAGACCGGAGTCAATGCCATCCGGAACACGGTCAGCAGATTCGGTACGGTGACGATGCGTGAGGACACAGTGGAATTTCAAATTTCAGAATGCGAATTGCGAATTGGCGGCGGTCGTAGCATGAATCGTATTCCGGACCTGAACTAGCTAGTGCTGCGTAACTCGAGGACGGAAACCTCAGGCGGGCAACCGTAGCGAATCGGCAGCACGACGGTTCCCAAGCCTCGGGTTACGTAAATTTGCGTGTTGCCGCGACGACCCAGCCCCCGCAGCATTCTACGTCGCGGGCGACCTGAGCGGCTCTTTTCCGATCGCCAGGTAACCTGGCCGCCGTGGGTATGACCACTGAGCACGAGGTCGACCGAAACGCGTGCGGCTCTTCGCAAAATGATTGGATTGTGCGCCAGCAGCAGCTTGAATTCGTCGTCGCTTGAACCGGCCAGAGCCAGCGACAGATCTTCCAATCCCACCATCGTGTCGTCGACGCCGGCCAGCCAAAAACTCTCGCCGCGCAGGTCCATACGCGTTCCTTCATTTATCAAAACGCGAACGCCTTCGGCGCGGAATAAATCCGTTATCAACGTGGCGTCGGTCCAATGATCGTGATTACCCAGCACTGCGTACACGCCGTAACGCGCCCGCAGTTTCCCCACGACTTCTGCGCAAGGCTCCGCATACATTCGATCCACCGAAATGTAATCGCCGGTTAGCGCAATTACATCCGGCCGCAGGTCGTTGGCGGCTTGGACGGCGCGCTCGAGATGCTTCGGATTGACGAGCGGTCCGTAGTGAAAATCAGAAAGATGAACGATTCGGAGCCCGTCCAGCTTTGGCGGCAATCGCTTCAGGGAAATTTCCTGCCGCTCGATCGAAAGCATAAACGGCTCTGTCAGCGCATGTTTGGCTGCTTGCGCGAGCGCAGACTTGAGCGTACTCAGCGGACGCGGTTGCGCTTTGACTGCGCGCCGCACCGGGCGATCGTGTTTCCAGCGAATTGAAGTTGGCATGACGGCTTGGGGAAAGCGAGCGGATTATAGGTACCCGCTCTCACTTTCGCAATGCGAAGCGATTGTTTTGCTCCGATGTTTAGGCGATCGTAATTTCTTTCGAGAGATACACGTCCTGAATCGCGTTCAGCAGTTGGACGCCTTCGTTCATCGGACGTTGGAATGCTTTACGTCCGGAAATCAGGCCCATGCCGCCGCCGCGTTTGTTAATGACCGCAGTGCGCACGGCTTCGGCCATGTCGCTCTCACCTTTTGATTCGCCGCCGGAATTGATCAGCCCGACGCGGCCCATGTAGCCGTTAGCGACCTGATAGCGAACCAGATCGATTGGATTGTCAGAGGTGAGTTTTTCGTAAACGAGCTTGCTGGTCTTGCCGTACGACTTGCCGAGTTCTTTTTCGACGGCCAGATAGCCGCCGTTACGTTCGGGCAGCTTCTGCTTGACGATGTCGGCCTGAATCGTTACCCCCAGATGATTCGCCTGGCCGGTAAGATCCGCGGCCGAGTGCATGTCGCCTTCAGGAGTTTTGAATTTTGAGTTGCGCAGGTAGCACCAGAGAATGCACGCCATGCCCAGTTCGTGTGCCTGCGCGAATGCCTGAGAGACTTCGGTGATTTGCCGCGTCGATTCGTCCGAACCGAAATAGATCGTCGCGCCCACGGCGACCGCGCCGAGATCGCGCGCCTCTTTGATCGTGCCGAACATAATCTGATCGAATTTGTTTGGCAGCGTGAGCAGTTCGTTGTGATTGATCTTTACGATAAATGGAATCTTGTGCGCATATTTCCGGGCGACGCTGCCGAGTACGCCATAGGTTGAAGCGACCGCATTGCAGCCGCCTTCGATGGCGAGTTTCACAATGTTGTCGGGATCGAAATACTGCGGGTTTGGCGCGAATGAAGCGCCCCCGGAGTGCTCGATGCCTTGATCTACCGGCAGAATCGAAACGTAACCGGTGTTGGCGAGGCGGCCATTGCTGAGTAACGATTGCAAGGAACGAAGCACAGCGGGAGAACGATCACTTTCGGACACCACGCGATCTACGTAATCCGGTCCGGGCAGGTGCAACTGATCTTTTGGGATCACCGTCGATTTGAAGTCGAGCAGCGTTCTTGCATCAGTCCCGAGCAGTTCCTCAATCCGATCGATTGTTCCCGTGGATCGTTTCATTTCTGTGGCCATACCTGTTCCTCCAGTTACGTCGTCATGCCGCGCATGAAATACTTGGATTATTGCGAGTGGCGCGAATTATATCATCTGGAGCGAGCGGAAATGAACACGCGCGAGGTTAATGCTAAACTGGCGGCCGAACGAATCATGAACAATCTGAGTCTTGCCAAGCGGCACGAGAATGAAGCGCTGCCGGCCCACCTACAAACCAAATTCGAGCGATTGAAAGAGATCCTCGCCGGTTGCGAGCGCGTCCTTGTCGCGTTCTCAGGTGGGGTGGACAGCACGCTCGTAGCGCAATTGGCGGTTAATGTTCTGGGCCGTGACAACGTGCTCGCCGCAATTGCGATTTCGTCTAGTCTGGGGCAGCAGGAACAGCGTGACGCACTTTGCATTCTCGCTGAGATCGGAATTTCACACGTCAAGGTCGACACAAACGAAGTTGAAGATCCGCGTTACGCCGCGAATCCCATCAACCGTTGTTACTTTTGCAAAGAGCATGTTTACGCTGCTTTGACTGACGTTGCGCGGCAGCACGGATTCGAAACTGTGGTTGATGGCTTTAACGCTGAGGACACGAGCGACTTTCGGCCGGGACGCAAGGCCGGGCGCGAACTGGGCGTGCGCAGTCCGCTCTGCGAAGTGGGCCTCAGTAAAGATGAGATTCGCTCGCTGGCCCGTCACCTGGGATTGAGCAACTGGGACAAGCCGCAGATGGCGTGTCTCTCGAGCCGTGTCGAATACGGAATCACGATCACGCCAAAGATCTTGTCTCAAGTCGATCGCGCGGAGATGGCTTTGCGGCGTCTTGGGTTTACCGATCTGCGAGTCCGTCATCACGACAAACTCGCGCGCGTCGAAGTCGAACAGCAGATGATTCCGCGCGCGCTTGCCCAGCGCGAAGAAATCGTCGCCGCAGTCCGCGCCGTTGGCTATACGCACGTGACTATCGACCCGGCAGGGCTGCGACACGGCAGCATGAACGAAGGATTCGTTAAGCATGGATAGAGATACTGTTTCGAATCTGCTGGCCGAGGTCGCGAGCGGCAAATTGTCGCCCGACGAAGCGCTGGAAAAACTGCGCTGGCAGCCGGTCGAGCCGATCGGCGACTTTGCGCGGCTGGACCATCATCGCGCGTTGCGGCAAAGCATGCCCGAGTTTGTTTACGGTGAAGGCAAGTCGCCGGAACAACTCGCCGCGATCATGGGCGCGATGGTTGAGCGGACGGGCAGGGCGCTGGCGACGCGCGTTACGACGGCGCACTTCGAAGCCGTCCGGGCGGTGCTGCCGGACGTTGTGTATCGGGCGAAAGCGCGCATCCTCGCCGTCAACAGTTTTCCAAAATCGGAAGCAGGACAAGCGTTGGTGATCGCGGCAGGCACGTCCGATGTGCCGGTCGCGGAAGAGGCTGCCGAAGTTTTGCGGTTCCTGGGTGACTCAACCCAAACGCTGTACGACGTCGGGGTTGCTGGCATCCATCGCCTGCTCGAGCACGCTAACTATTTGCAGGAAGCCGACGTAGTCATTGTGGTTGCCGGCATGGAGGGCGCGCTGCCCAGCGTCGTTGGCGGTCTCATCGACAGTCCGGTGATCGCTGTGCCGACCAGTGTCGGGTACGGCGCGAGTTTCCAGGGGATCGCCGCGCTGCTGGGAATGTTGAATAGCTGCGCGACGGGAGTAACGGTCGTCAATATAGACAATGGTTTGGGTGCGGCGACAGCGGCGCATCGTCTACTGACGCGGATTCGATCATTGGAGAAAAAACGCGTCAGAAGAGACTCCTCGCATCAGTCCTTTCCCGCAAGCGGCGAGGGGATAGGGGTGGGGTCGAGCCACGGCAACCTCTCCCCTAACCCCTCTCCGCATGCGGAGAGGGAAAATGAAAACGAGGTCGTCGCTGGATGAGCCGGATTGCTTATCTCGACTGTCCCGCCGGCATCAGCGGCGACATGCTACTCGGCGCATTGATCGATGTGGGCTGGCCTGAGCAGAGCCTGCGCGAGTTAATCTCGAAGCTAAAGCTCGGCGACGTCCAGCTAAAAGTCGATCGCGTCAGCAAGCGCGGCATCGCCGCGACGCAGGTAAATATTCTCTCTTCACCGCATCAACCGCACCGAGGCCTGCGCGATCTTTCGTCAATTGTGATGCAGGCGGAAATACCAGGCGCGATTCAGCAGGTGGCAATATCAGCTCTGCAATTGCTCGCTGAAGCCGAAAGCCAGGTGCACGGTGTTCCCGTAGATCGAATTCACTTTCACGAAGTCGGCGCGGTGGACACGATCGTTGACATCGTCGGCGCGCTCGTCGGATTCGAAGAGCTGAACATTACGGAAGTTCAGTGCAGCGCGCTGCCGTGGTCGCGCGGCACAGTCAAAACCGAGCACGGAATCCTTCCCGTGCCTCCACCGGCCGTCGCTTTGCTCTTGCGCGACGTGCCCGTTGTCGGCGCAGACATTGAAGGGGAAACAGTCACGCCGACCGGTGCAACGCTCGCGCGCACGGTGGTGAAGCAATTCGGCACGATGCCGGCGATGCGGGTTGAACGCGTGGGCTACGGTGCGGGTCAACGCGACTGGCCTGATCGCCCGAACGTTTTGCGGCTGACAATTGGCGAAGGCGTCGACGACGCAGCCGGACTTCACGTCGAGCAGCTGGTCGTTCTTTCATGCAACATCGACGACATGAATCCGCAGTGGTACGAGCCGCTGATGAAACATCTCGCCGACGCGGGCGCGCTCGACGTGTGGCTGACGCCGGTGCAGATGAAGAAGGGGCGGCCGGCAGTCGTTGTCGAGGTGCTCTGCCCGCCGGAAAAATCGTCTCCAGTCCGTGACATGTTGCTGCGTCACAGCACGACTCTGGGTGTGCGCGAGACGGTGGTCACTCGCCACAGTCTGCCTCGGCACGTGGAAACCGTTCAGACCATCTACGGCGCCATCAGAATGAAAGTGGCCCGGCTGCCGGATGGGTCGGTAAAAGCGTCACCAGAACATGAGGATTGCGTGGCTCGCGCTGCGGAACATGATGTGAGCGTGAGTGAGGTGTGGTCGGTCGCCCTGAAGACTAAAACAGCCAACCAACGTGATGAGGCGAGCATCTGAAGAGTTCGCAAAAAAGCTTGCCCCCTGACCGGGCGTAAGTTACAATCCGCGCTGCATTTCCCGACTGATATGACCAGCAATTGCTGGTCAGACTTTTGTTCCTGACTAAGGTTTTCCAAAGCCCGAACCAAGTACCAATTTTAGAGAGGTTAGTACTACATATGAAGTCCCCCTACTTCTTAGCTCTCCTTTTAGCATTCGTGTGTTCAGTCTGCGTCAGCCCAGTGCTGGGTATCGCAGGCGACGAATGGCGCCTCGTCGATTCCGCTGAACTTACTTTGAAGACCGGCGTGGTCGAGAAAGACGCTGATGCTGAGGTGTTGTTCTGGGAGGTGCGTATCGACGACAGCAGCGTCGAAGAGCTCGCGCTGAAGAACTACGTCCGCATCAAGGTGTTTACGGACCGCGGCAAAGAATCGCAAAGTAAAGTCGATTTGCCATACTCCGGTTCGGCGAAGATTAAAGATATCGCCGCCCGCGTCATCAAGGCTGATGGAACGATCGTAGTCTTGAAGAAGGAAGACATTTACGATCGAACGATCGTCAAAGCCAGCGGGCTGAAAGTTAAGGCGAAGTCGTTCGCTCTTCCCGGCATCGAGGCCGGCGCCATCATCGAGTATCGGTGGCAAGAAGTTTATCCCGGCGGCAGTGCCAGCGGTTTGCGGTTGCATTTTCAACGCGAAATCCCCGCGCGCGAAATCACCTATTACCTCAAGCCATACCAGGGCCTGATCTACAACTCATTTCACATGGAAGAAGCCAAGTTCGTGAAGGACAAGGACAACTTCTTCAAGCTGACCAAGACCAACATGCCGGCTTATCGCGAGGAACCACGCATGCCGCCGGAGGATCAGGTTCGCGCCTGGGTCTTTCTCAACTACACCCGCGAGACAAAGTTAGACGTCGCCAAGTATTGGAAAGAAATCGGTCGCGCTTACTTCGAAGTGACCAAGGACGAGATGAAAGCCAATGACGAGGTCAAGACCGCGGCAGCGCAAATCATTGGCGACGCTTCGACTCCCGAGCAAAAACTAGAGCGCATCTACGATTTCTGTCGCACGAAGATCAAGAACATCAGTGACGATGCTTCAGGGCTTTCAGACGAGGAAAAGAAAAAGTTCCGGGGCAACAAAACACCGGCAGACACTTTGAAGAAAGGCGGCGGCTCCGGCACGAATATCGACTACTTGTTTGGCGCCCTCGCCAAAGCCGCCGGATTTGACGCACGCCTGGCAGTTTCAGGGAGTCGCGCCGACTTTTTCTTCGATCCCGCGGTCGCGAGTGAACGCCTGCTCGCCTCATCGTTCATCGCCGTGCGGGTCGGCGAGGGCTGGCAGTTTTTCAGTCCGGCAGAAATGTACACGAGTTTCGGCATGCTGGGCTGGCCGGAGGAAGGCCAGGACGCGCTGATTACCGACGCCAAAGAGCCCTCCTGGTTCCAAACGGGGATCTCTGCGCCGGGTAAGTCACTGGAGAAACGGACCGGTAAGTTGCGCCTGCTCGATGACGGTACGTTGGAAGGCGACATTCGGGTCGAGTACACCGGGCATCTTGGTTTCGACAAGAAGGAATACAACGACGATGAGTCACCGGCCGAACGCGAAGAGATTCTGCGGCGCATGATCAAAGCGCGCATGAGTACCGCTGAGGTCACCGACATCAAGGTCGAAAACGTGACCGATCCGGTAAAGCCCTTCACCTACTCGTATCACGTGCGCGTGCCGGGTTACGCGCAGCGCACCGGCAAGCGGATGTTCTTCCAGCCGGGATATTTTAGTCACGGCGCCGGCTCGCTGTTTACCAGCGCCAGCCGCAAACACGATGTTTATTTCAACTACCCCTGGGCCGAGCACGAATTAATCACAATCGATCTGCCGGAAGGTTTCGCGCTCGACAATGCCGATACACCGCAGCCGATTACTCCGGAAATGACCAAGCAACTGTCCGAGCAGCGAATTAAGATTGGCGTCACTACTGACGGCCGGATGTTGCGCTACGAGCGTCAATTCTTTTTCGGCGGCGGCGGCAGCATTCTCTTTCCTGTCGCCAGCTATCCCGCAATAAGACAACTCTTCGACGTGATGGCTAAGAGCAATGACCACACGCTAACGCTCAAGCAAATAGGTGCGAACTAAAAAATCGCGTGAGGGTAAACACGATGCGCTCTAAGCTTCTTCTTTTGTTCATGCTGCTGGTCAGCCTCGCGGCCACCGCGCACGGTGCCGCTGATGAAGCGCCACCCTGGCTGCAACAGGCCGCAAAACTACCGGTGCCGGCCTATGAAAAAGATGTGCCCGCCGTGGTTTTGGTGGACGAACAACGCGTCACGGTCAGCGAGGACGGCCGCATCACGAAAGTGACCACCTACGCAATTCGGTTACTGGCGCGCGAAGGGCGCGCGTATGCAGAGGCCACCGAGTTTTATCAGAACGACGCCGGCAGAGTGCGCGAACTGAAGGCGTGGCTCATCAGGCCCAACGGCGTGCTGAAGAAATACGGCAAGGACGAGACGATCGATGCCGTTGAAGATCCAAACGACATTTACAACGAATCGCGTCTGAAAATAATCGATGCTTCCGATGATGCAGATGCGGGCGCGGTGTTCGGTTACCAATCGACCACGGAAGAGCGCTCGATCTTTTCGCAGGAGGTTTGGACTTTTCAGCATCGGTTGCCGGTGGTGTCATCCAGGTATGTGCTGAACCTGCCGCCGGGCTGGGCGGCAAAGAGCGTCACGTTCAATCACGCTACCATCACACCGGTGGGCACGGGCTCGACCTACACCTGGGAGCTGACCAACCTGTCGCCGATCGCTCCTGAGCCGAGCAGCCCGCGCGTCTCCAGCCTGGCGCCGCGCATCGCGGTCAGTTTTTATCCGCCGGCTGACAAGCCTTCTTCGAACTTCAAAACGTTTACGACGTGGGGCCAGGTCTCTTACTGGCTCAGCGAGCTGCACGATCCCCAGTCCGCGCCCAACGACGCAATCGCTGCAAAGACTCGCCAGCTCACTGCTGACGCGCGGACTGAGTTCGACAAAATTCGCGCCGTCGCTTCATACGTGCAGAGCATCCGCTACATCGCGATCGCAATTGGCGTGAATCGAGGCGGCGGCATGCGCCCGCGCACGGCGGCCGAGGTCTTTGCAAAAGGCTACGGCGATTGCAAAGACAAAGCGAATCTGATGCGGGCGATGTTGAAGGTGCTGAACATCACTTCGTATCCGGTCGGCATTTATTCCGGCGATCCCGAATACGTGCGCGACGAGTGGGCGTCGCCAAATCAATTCAATCATTGCATCATCGCCATCAAGGTCAGCGATGAAACACAAACGGCGACGGTGGTGACGCATCCCACGCTCGGCCGTCTGCTCGTGTTCGATGCTACCGATGAAGTTACGCTGGTCGGCGATCTTCCCGATCATGAACAGGGAAGTTGGGCATTGATCGTGGCGGGCGAGTCAGGTTCGTTGGTGCGAATGCCCGTAACACCAGTCGAAAGCAATCTGCTCGAGAGGAACATCGAAGCAAATCTGTCGCCCGATGGTTCATTGGAAGCGACGATTAAGGAAAAAGCGAACGGGCGCTGGGCCTCAGGTTATCGGGGCGCCTTTCGCCAGTCTTCACGAGCCGATTATCAGAAAGTAATCGAGGGATGGATTAGCGCCGGCGCCACCGCGGCAAAGGTGAACAAAGTCGAGCCGCGAGACGATACGGCGGCCGGTCGCTTCAATCTGGACATAAATTTTACCGCTCCGTCATACGGCCAGGTGATGCAGGAGCGTCTGCTGATCTTCAAACCCGCGATCGTTTCGCGCCGCGAGTCGCTGGCGTTAACCCAGGCGAAGCGGAAACATCCGGTGGTGCTAACTTCAAATGCCTACTCCGAGACTTTGAGCATGAAGCTGCCGGCAGGATTTGCGGTGGACGAGTTACCGGATGCAGTGAAGCTGGACACGACCTTCGGATCGTATGCGACGAATTACGAAGTCAAAGACGGGCATCTGGTCTTCACGCGCAAGCTGGTGCAAAAAGCGGGAACCATTCCCGTCGAGCAATACGCCGCCGTCCGTACTTTCTTTGAGAAGATTCGCGCCGCCGAACAATCGCCGGTGGTTCTGGCTAAGCAGTAGCATAAGCTTCAGCTTGTCCGATTGTTTGCCGTTGACGGCAGCTTCGCGTCAACCGTTTCGATCTTAAATTGGAAGGCGGTATCCCCTGGGTAATCGACAGCTTAGGCTCGCGTTGAAACATCCCGCATTGCTCAGGCGAATTGGCTACACGCTCGTCGGGCTAGGGCTGTCCTGCGCCGCCGTCTTGGGTACGAGCGCGTGGCGTCAGTCCAGATACGTGCGTGCCCTCGCACCGTCATCGCAACAGGAAAAAGCCGAGGCGCGTCGCAAGTATAACGCGCGGGTCCGCGACGGGGTCGGCAGCGAGGTCAAGTTGACGTCTGGCACGTCGCCCGCGCAGATTCGCGTCGCGGTTAACTCCGTAACGAAGTTCATCGAGACACGTTCGGGCGTCAGCCTCAGCGAAGCGACGAAGGAGAGGCTGGCAGCTCTCGAAGCGAAGGTTCAGAGTGGCAACGGCCGCCGTCTGACGTTGGAAACCTTCAGCGCCGCTCTCTCCGCGACGCTGTTGGATCGGTTCTCGTACCTGACCGATCAAGAAATTGCTCAGATGGACGAGACACTGCGCGGGTTTAACGCTCCGGACATGCCGGAAAACTTTGACCGTAGCTTCAAGCTGCCCCAGGGCTTTGTGTCCATAGGTATTCCGCCCGAAAAGAACATAGGCCGATTGAAAGTCATCCGGGATCAACTCAACACGCCCGCCGGCGACGTATGGGCCGACATGTTCCGCGAGAAAGTTCTATATAACGTCCGTGGAAAAGCGCAGAGCTTAGCCGAGGCCGTGCCCGAGCAGTTCGGGAACCTGTGGGACACGGCCAACGGACGCGAGAGCAGCGACACCGCCGCTGGCTTCACACCGCTGCAAGCATTCCTCTTTGCCTACTCACTTGTGAGCGACGACCGCCTGGATTACGGTCAGCCCAACTTACGCAAAAGCATGGAGGTACAGCAGAAATACTGGGCGAAGGAACTCGGCCGACCGTTCCCGAGCCCCGACGGTCGACACGCGTACGGCGTCAACGGCTACCTCTTCTCATCGCCGCTCGACCTCTTCTTCGACGAACAGAACGTCAACCGGCTGCTGGATCAAATCGAGAAAGCGGGTGGCGTATGAAGAAGATTAACGTTGCGCTGTGCATCCTCGCCTTTCTGCTTACCGCCTGCGACGAGTTTTGCGGATTTACACGACGCGATCCAAACACCACGTACAAGTGGTCTTACTCTAACAACGGGACGACACCGTCGCGTGAATTCACAACGAACGAGTACGGGCAGGCTTCCTTCGAGGTGCCGGACGACACCGATTGTAATAAGGTGGAGGTCAAAAAGAAGGACTCGCCGGTGATGGAAGAGGACGCTGGATCTCGCGCTCGCCTGGTCGGAGCCATCAGGGAAGGATACAACTGAGTAGTTGACTACCATGATCCGCAGCGTCGCGCAGCTAACCCGAACGTCCGGGCGACGGTACGGCGGTAGATACAATCACGCCTGGTAATTGATTTCTATTCAGCACCCGCCGCCATCGCTTCCGCCTGCAGTTTCAACTTGAGTGAGGAGCGCCAGACGGCTTCCATCTCAGCCACGCGCGAGTTCACGACTTCCTGCTCGCCAACCTTAATTCGCAAACGATCTCCGCCGGCGGTACCCAGAATTGTGATCGGAGCACCGGCGTCCGTCGCGATTGCTTCAATTTCACTGCGGGCTGATTCGTCAAAGCTGATGATGATGCGTGAAGGAGATTCGCTGAAGAGTAGTGAGTCTGGAGTCTGGAGTCTGGAGTCTGAAGTCTGAAGTTTCGAATCAGAAGGCGCACAGTTGTTTTTTGACTCCAGACTTTGCGCTCCAGACTCCAGACTGATCTGAGCGCCAATTGCATCTCGATTCAGAGAAGAGAAGCAGGATTCGGCGAGTGCAACCGCTAATCCGCCCTCGGAACAATCATGCGCGGAACGGAGCAGGCCGGCTTCGGCGGCGCGCAGGCAAGCGGCTTGAACAGCGAGTTCGCGCTGCAGATCGAGCGCCGGAACCTGACCCTCGTTTTCTGTCTTCCCGAGCAGCGCGATAACGTCGCCTTCTTTCTTGAAGCCGGGCTGAATCACACGTTTCACGTCTTCGATTAGCCCGACCATCCCGATGACCGGCGTCGGCAAAACGCCGCGACCTTCAGTCTCGTTGTAGAACGAAACGTTGCCGGACACGACCGGAGTGTTAAAGGCGCGACACGCTTCGGCAATTCCATCGATGACTTCGGAAAACGACCACATGACTTCAGGCCGTTCCGGCGAAGCGAAATTAAGACAATTCGTTACCGCGATCGGTTTTGCGCCAACGCACACGACGTTGCGCGCGGCTTCGGCAACCGCGAGCTTCGCACCCTCACGCGGATTCGCGGCGCAGTAACGGCCGTTTCCGTCGAGGGCAATCGCCAGCGCCTTGCGCGTTTCTTTGATCCGCACTACGGCTGCATCGGCTCCCGGCAAAACGACGGTGTTGGTCCGCACCATGTGATCGTATTGGCGATAAACCCATTCTTTAGAGGCAAGATTCGACGAGGAAAGGAGGTAAAGAAGTTTCGAGTTTCGACCCTCAACCAGTTTCGAGTTTCGAGTTTCGAGTTTCGAGTTTGTCTCATTTAAGTTGGCGCGTTTGTCGGCAGAGTCGGCGCGGCTGATTTCGCTCGTTTCAGTCTGCGAACTCGAAACTCGAAACTCGGAACTCGAAACTGCATCTGGCGAACTCGAAACTCGAAACTCAGAACTCGAAACTGGAGCGCGCATCGCGCGTTCATAGATGGGCGCTTCATCCGTCAAAGCCATCACCGGCACGTCACAGACAACTTCGCCCTCATGCTTGACGCGCATGCGGCCATCGTCGTGCACGTGACCGATGACCACCGCATCAAGGTCCCACTTCGCAAAAATCTCGACCACTTCTTTTGAACGGCCTTTGTGAGCAACGATCAGCATGCGCTCCTGCGATTCGGACAGCAGCATCTCGTAAGCCGTCATGCCCGTTTCGCGTTGCGGTACTAATGATAAATCTATCTCGATACCCGTACCTGCGCGCGCGGCCATCTCGCATGTCGAGCAAGTCAGGCCCGCGGCGCCCATGTCCTGAATGCCGGCAATCGCGCCGCTGCGCATTGCTTCGAGACAAGCTTCGAGCAGGAGCTTTTCCAGAAAGGGATCGCCGACCTGAACAGTCGGACGTTTTTCCAAAGCCTCTTCATCGAATTCGGCTGAAGCCATAGTCGCGCCGTGAATTCCATCGCGGCCGGTTTTCGCGCCGACATACAGCACCGGATTGCCGACGCCGGTGGCTTTGCCGAAGAAGATCTGATCTTTCCGCACCAGGCCGAGCGCAAACGCATTCACGAGCGGATTCAGCGCGTAAGCATCGTCGAAAGCAACTTCACCGCCGATGGTTGGCACGCCGAAAGCGTTGCCGTAATGCGCGATGCCCGCCACCACGCCGGCGAGCAGCGATCGATTACGTTGACCATTCTTCGGATCATCGAGCGAGCCAAACCGCAGACTGTTTAGGGCGGCAATCGGCCGCGCGCCCATCGTGAAGATGTCGCGCAGGATTCCGCCTACGCCCGTGGCGGCCCCCTGAAACGGCTCGATGAACGAAGGGTGGTTGTGCGATTCGATCTTGAACGCGGCGCACCAGCCATCGCCGACATCCACCACGCCGGCGTTTTCGCCGGGCGGCACGATGACGCGCTCGCCTTGCGTCGGCAGCCGCTTGAGATGAATGCGCGAAGATTTGTACGAACAGTGCTCAGACCACATCACAGAGAAGACGCCGAGCTCCACGAGGTTTGGCTCGCGTCCGAGCAGTTCTTTTATGCGCGTGAATTCTTCGGAACTTAGATTGTGCGTGGAAAGAATTTCAGGGGTTATCGGTTCCATGATCGAAAAGCCTAATTCTTGAGCTCCGGAGGAGCGTGATGTTTATAGAATCAGGCTTGCGTTCCTAACAAACTCGGCGCGACATCGAAGCGATGTCGCGCCGAGTAAAAAGTCATTGTTCAAACGTCGTTCTATAAACATTCTGCTCCTGACGGAGCTGATTTCTGCTTATTGCTTAACGCCTACTTGTTTATCGATGGCCGCACGCAATTCGTCCGGCTTGATCTTGCCAAAATGTCGGAAGACGACCTTGCCGTCTTTGTCGTAAAGAAACGTCGCCGGCAACTGGCCGTCCCACCCGGCGTCCACTGATTTAATCGCCGGTTCGGGATCGTTGACGTTCAGCAACACGGTTGGCATCGTTGCCTTCATCAATTTCAGGAACTTCGGCACCTCTGTGCCGATCTCCGAAACGTCATCAAGCGAAACCGTCACGAAGTTCAGGTTCTTGGCGCCGTAGTCTTCGTCAATCTTTACGAGGTCGGGAAATTCTTCACGGCAGGGATCGCACCAGGTGGCCCAAAAGTTTACGAGTAAAGGCCGCGCGTCTTTCGCATCGCGTTGCAGAAGCTTCTTCAGACCTTCGAGATCGATCTGGCGAATCTCAGAGGGACCCGTCTTGTCGTCTGCGTCCATCACAAAAGGCGCAGCCTTCTTGTTGGATTGTCGTGATGTTGGGATTGGTTGTTGAGCGAGCGCGCCAAACGCCAAATTTGCGGCAATTAGAACCAGGCTGCCGAGAATTCCTAAGCTACGCATTGCTACTCCAGCGCCCCTAGTGCGCTCGCTCATGTTGACGTTATCTGTGCCAGTGATTACGCGACTCGCTTAATCGTGCATCCGAACGCGGCGCCGCCCGTCTTGGTAATCGCTTTGCCAGCGGCCAGTTCATCGAGCGCGTCGCGCAGATCGTTGGAAGTGATGCCTTCAATCTTCTGCGAGTTGTCGATGCGGCCGTGGTAGACGAGCTTCATGTTAGCGTCGAGCACGTAGGCTTCCGGCGTGCGCGTTGCACCCCAGCGATCGGCAATCTTGTTGGCTTCGTCTTTCAGGATCGGAAACGTCAGGCCGCGTTCAGCCGCATGCGCCTTAACTTCGGCGGCGGCTTCCGTGCTATTGGAATTGATGCCGATGACGTTGATGCCCTTGGCTTTGTAATCCTGCGCCAGCTTCTCCATGCGCTCGTTGTAGTTGTTCGACACCGGACATTTCGTCGCGACGAACAGAATCACTGTGCCCTTGGCACCCATGAGCGACTTGAGCGAATGTTCTTTGCCGCTCGCATCAGGCAGTTTGAAATCGTCAATGACGGTTCCAATCGCGGGCGGCGCCGGCACGTCGGCAACCGGACGGCCGATGCTGGAAACGGCGGCGAGCACAATAACCAGAAGAGAAGCGAGAATGAGATAAACCGTGAAATGCTTCTTCATGCGAAACTCCTTTTCGATAGATGAATTGAACCTCAGAGATTAACAGCGTGAGTTAGACGTGGCAAGCGGCCAGTTAGTTTGCAGCGCGCGCGCGTCTTTTCAGCAACGACGGAAGAAAAACGATGGCCATGAGGGCCGTCGTTACCGCCGCCGATAAAAGGCAGTATTGACAGAAATGGCGGATGACGAAGGCTTGCAGGTAAAGCAGCCAGAGCGTCGTCAGAAACATCAGCGCGACGACAATTTTCAGGAAGGGAAGCGCGAACCGATACCCGAAGGCGGCCAGCGTTGCCAGACTGAACACCGTGAAATAAGCGGCGGCGCCAATCGCCGCCAACGGAACAGGGCCAATCTGAGCATAAGGGCTGCTGAGAACTTCGGAACAACCTGAGATGATTGTACAGCGCAGGCTTTCGCCGGTGATGTGCTGGACGGTGAGATAAATGGAATCACCCAACCCGACGAGCGCCAGAATTGCCGCGATTATGTACGTCCAGGGGGCGGGTGCTGGATTGTGATTCATGGATTTGCTCCCTCTCCCTCTGGGAGAGGTGGTCTGGGGAAAAGGGCTTCAACTATTTGGAGTGCGCTGGCAAGCGTAGCGCGACAGCGCTTTGGATGAATCTTCGGGCTCGATCCAAAGCGCCGTCGACACTTCGTTCTGCCGGCGCACTCCAGATGACTACTGGCCCGCTTCGCGTAGCGCCTCGTTGATCATCGCGCGCAAGCCGTCAGGCTTCCACGACTCGCCTTTGGCTTCTTTGCCGTTGACGAAGAAGGTGGGCGTGCCTTTCACGCCGAGGGCCCGACCGCGGATGCCGTCCTGAGTCAGTCGCTGAGCTACCACCTCGCCGTTGAAGTCACGCATGAAACGATCGGCATTGAGGCCGATCTGCTTCGCGTAATCCACAAACATCGCCACGGCGGCGTCTTTGTCTCTTGCTTCTATCCACGACTTTTGGTTTTCGAAGAGCTTGTCGTGCATCAGCCAGAAATGGTTTTCACTTTGCACGCCGGCGGCCTCAGCGGCCTGCGCCGCGATGATCGAATATTGGTGGTTTGGATAAAGAGGATTCTCGCGAAAGATGACGCGGAGTCGATCGCCGAATTCGGCTTCGATCTTTTTTAATTCGTGATGGTAGGCGCCGCACGCGCCGCACTCAAAATCGGCGAACTCTTCGAGCGTGACGGCGGCATTCGGGTTGCCGCGGATGTGCGCCGGCTTTGCGCCTTCAGGCAGAGATCCTGGCGCCGGTGTCGGTCCTCCCGAAGGGCCGGGCGGCGGCGCGGGCCGTGATAGACGCCAAACGGCCAGCAATCCGCCGATTAGGACCACGAGAATAAGTACGAAAGGGACGACTCGTTTCATTAAAAGAGAATCAAGAAAAGAGAATCAAGCCATCGCTCGCGATTGCCGGAGCGACTTACTGCACCTCGTAATAGATGGTCCGGTCAAGGTTGCCGTTGATGTGGACCGCGACTCGGTAACGGCCCTTTGGCCAATCCTGCGACCAGCGCAAGTAACCGGGAATCTTCTTGTCGAATGCTTTGGTCGTGTATTCGAGGGTCTTCAGCTCTTTGTTGGTGGCGCCCTCGACCTCATCTGCGAACCAGATAACCCTCACGTCAGTGCCGGCTTTGGCTTTGTTGAGATTGATGACGACGTGCACCGTTCGGTCCGACGGCGCAAAAGTTGATGTTGCCGCGCCGTCCTCTGATTTCGCGGCGTACACTTCGTCGGTATAGATCTCGGCATTGGCGGGCCGGTCCGAGCCGCTATTTACGTTGGCGTTGGTGTTGCCGTTCTTGTTCTTTGAGAGATTACAGGCCAGCGCCACGAAAAGTAGTAGGCCTAAGGCGAGCCAAACTGAATGACGTTTCATTTCAAAAGATCCCTTTCTTCGCGGTCACGAAGGAATGTTTGCTTAAGCTGCGATCGCGGTAACGGCGCCGACCAGCGAATGGAAAATTGCCCGCCCGTCGCTCGAGCCGAGCGCGTCTTCGCACGCCCGCTCAGGATGCGGCATCAAGCCCATGACATTTCGTCCGCGACTACAGATGCCGGCAATGTTATCACGCGAGCCGTTGATGTTTGCTTCTTGCGAAAGTCTCCCGTCGCGATCGCTGTAGCGAAAGATAACTCGATTGTCGCGCGTCAATTCTTCAAACGTCGCGTCGTCGCAGACGTAGTTGCCCTCGGCGTGCGCCACGGGCATCTTCAGGACTTGCCCACGCCTTAACTCGTGCGTAAACGGCGTGTCGGTACTTTCAACGCGCACGTTCACATGCTCGCAGACAAAATGCAGTTCGCGATTGCGAATCAAAGCGCCGGGCAGTAGACCCGCTTCGCACAGAATCTGAAAGCCGTTACAGATTCCCAGCACCAGTTTGTCTTGCGCCGCAAATTGTTTTACTGAGGCCATGACCGGCGAGAAGCTCGCCAGCGCCCCGGCGCGCAGATAGTCGCCGTAAGAAAAGCCGCCGGGAATGATCAGCGCGTCGTAGGAAGAAAGGTCAGTCTCGCGATGCCAGATGAAATCGACGGGCTGGCCGACGTGTTTTGAAATGACGTGATAAGCGTCGTGATCGCAATTTGAGCCGGGAAAAACTATGACACCGAATTTCATTTAATTTTCACCGCGACAAAAATTTGGAGTGCGGTGGCAAGTGCAGCGCGACACCGCTTGGATCGATTTTTAGCGTGAATGGATTTAAAGCGCCGTCGCCGCTTCGCTCTGCCGGCGCACTCCAAAGCACTCCAAACTCAATTCTCAATCTCTACGCGAAAGTCTTCGATAATCGGGTTCGACAAGATCTCGCGCGCCATGCGCGTTGCTTCGGTGCGCGCGTTGTCCTCATTCAACCCGCTGTCGAGCGCGATCTCGAAATACTTGCCTTGCCGAATGTCGTCGATGCCGTTGTATCCGAGCAATTCGACTGAATGCTTGATAGCTTTGCCTTGCGGGTCCAGGACGCTTGGCTTCAAAGTGACGTAAACTTTAGCTTTCATTATGGTACGCACGCTTCCAGCGTGCTTCGGTAACTCGTTAGGTAAAGCATGCTGGAAGCATGCGTACCGGCTACCAAAGAACGCACGATAATACGGCAAACATTGCGTAAACGGTAGCCGATATCATAGTATTTGCCGCGACCACGCTCGTTGATTCTTTGATCGTTTGAATTAAGGATACTTAAATGTCTTCTCCATACGACGCGGGCGGCCCGCCGTCAGGAGCACCCGGCGGCAAAACCAGTCTCGGGCTGGATTCCAATGTCGGGGCGATGCTCTGTTACATCGCCAACTTTCTTTGTTGTCTGGGAGTGATTCTCAGCATCGTTTTCCTCGTAACCGAAAAAGAGAATCGCTTCGTCAAATTCCACGCGCTGCAAGCTCTGTTTCTGGTCGCTGCGCAAATTGTCGTTGGTATCATCGTCGGGATCCTCGGCCTGTTTCTTCGGTTTGCGTTTGAGACCGCCGACCTGGGAATCCTCTCGTTCTTCATCATCCTCGGTCTCAGGCTGATCCTGCTGCTGATCTTCGTCATCATATGGATCTTCGCCGGAATAAAAGCGTACGGCGGTCAATGGTACAAGCTGCCCTTCATCGGCGACCTGGCCTGGAACACCGTGAACAAATAGCACTGTTAACAACTTAGTCGAACAGGAGAAATCAAAATGGATACAGGTAAGTCTGCCCTCGGACTTGATGGAAATGTCGCCGCCGCGCTCGGTTACCCGATCGGCATCATCGCGATCATCTCTTTGATCATGGAGAAAGAGAATCGCTTCGTGAAGTTTCATGCGCTGCAGGCGATCCTGATATTCGCGGCCTACATCGTTATATGGGTTGCCGTAATTGTGATCTCAATTATCCTTGCGGCGATCGGTATTGCTGCGAGCGCAGCAGGCGGCGAAGCGGGTGGCGCCATTGGCAGTATTATTGGGCTGCTTTGGTGGCTGGTTGTAGTGGTAATTCTGATTGCACTCTTAATCGGGCTGATCATGGCAGCGGTCAAAGCTTATCAAGGTCAGATGTATCGGCTGCCGATCATCGGCAACCTGGCCGCCAAGTGGGCGGGAGTTTAGGAGGGTCATAACCGCCTGCGGTAGCGGCGGTTGATCTCTGATTGTTGAGGCCGGGAACTTCTAAGGTGAACCGCCCGCTACCGCAGGCGGTTATGAACCGCGCTCGTCAAACACCCGCGCAAAAACCTCATCGACGTTCTTCAGATATTTCTCCAGCGAGAAAACCGAATCGATCTGATCGCGACTGATGTGAGCCGCGATGTCTTTGTCCGCTGAAACCAGCTCGCGGAAATCTGCGCCCTCGTCCCAGCACTTCATCGCATTTCGCTGCACCCATTCGTAAGCCGTTTCACGAGCAGTGCCCGCTTGCGTCAGCGCCAGCAGCAGTTGGCCGCTGAAGACCAGCCCGCGCGTCGCGTTGAGGTTTTCCAGCATGCGCTCCGGATAGACAACGAGACCGTCGAGCAGTGAAGCCGCTTTCTGCAGAATGTAATCCGTGGCGATACTGGAATCGGGGAGCACGACGCGTTCGGCTGAGGAGTGCGAGATATCGCGTTCATGCCACAGCGCGACGTTCTCAAGCCCAACGATGCTGTTCGCGCGCACCACGCGCGCCATTCCACAAATTCTTTCGGACAGGATCGGATTACGCTTGTGCGGCATCGCGCTCGACCCTTTCTGGCCTTTCTTGAATTTCTCCTGCGCTTCGCGAACTTCGGTGCGCTGCCAGTGCCGAACCTGCAGCGCGAACTTATCAAGCGACGAAGCGATGACGGCCAGCGTGCAGAGGTATTCCGCGTACGAATCGCGCTGGACGATCTGCGTCGAGACGGGTGCGGGTTTCAAGCCGAGCCGCTCGCAAACTTTTTCTTCGACTTCGGGACCGAGGTGAGCGAACGAGCCGACGGCGCCGCTCAATTTTCCCACGGCAACCCCTTCTCGCACGCGCGTCAGACGCTCACGATTGCGGCGCATCTCGTCGAACCAAAGCGCGAACGTCATCCCGAACGAGGTTGGCTCAGCATGGATGCCGTGTGTGCGACCAATCTGCGGTGTCTTTTTGAATTCAAAAGCGCGGCGCCTCAGCACTTCGAGCAGCGCATCGATTTTCTTCAAAAGAATGTCACAGGCATCGCGCAGCAGAAGCGCATTCGCGGTATCGACGACATCTGAAGAAGTCAGTCCGTAATGTACGAACCGTGCCGCCTCGCCAATCGATTCAGCCAGATTGGTCGTGAACGCGATGACGTCGTGGTCGGTAGTCTTCTCGATTTCGTTAATGCGTTCGACAGAGAATTTCGCGCGCGCTTTTATTTGTTCCAGCGCGTCACGGGGAATCGTGCCCATCTCGGCGTGGACTTCGCACACGGCGATCTCTACGTCCAGCCACTTCTGGAACCTGGTCTGCTCAGACCAGAGCGCGCCCATCTCGGGCAGGGTGTAGCGTTCGATCATAATCAGTTTCGGGTTTCGAGTTTCGAGTTTCGAGTTAGGAATTGTGTTGAACTCGAAACTCTGAACTCGAAACTTCACCCCAGCGCCGTCGAGCTCACAAAATATTTCGCCAGGTACCATTTGCCGCCGCGCTCGACCAGAGTGAAAGTTTCCATCGCATGGCCGCGCTCAAATGACGTTTGATAGATCGTAATCAATGAGTGACCGGCAACGGGCGCCGTTCCCGTTTGCTCTTCGCGCGCGGTGTGCAGAGACCTAACGGTGGCGCGGCCGAGTTTCTCTCGCAGCCTTTCAAACGTCGCCTTCGACTCTTCCAGCGTCGTGTCTCTGCGCCATTCATCCGCCGCCGCATTGTAAAGCTTATCGTAGTCACCGGCGTTGATGTCTTCGATCGCCGTGTCCAGCACAGTCTGCGCATCCGCTGGAATTCCCGACCGCCGCTCGCCGCGAGTGCACGAGATTGAAAGAAAAAGGGCTGCTGTGATGCAAGTCAGGATCAGGCCGCGCGCCTTCATCCTTCCGCCTTCATCCTTCATCCTTGCTCTCACACTTCGATCCAAGCAGTCGGCTCTTTCGGAAAAGATAGAATGATTTCGGTGTCGGTTCGGAACAGCGGCGAACGCTCATACAAAGCCGTTTCCGCGGTGATTTTCGCCAGATAAGGATTATTCGCGCGCTGCGACATGTGGGCGAGCACGATATGACTTGCCTGTCCATCAAAGCCGCCCACCAGCCATTCCGCAACGTCTTCATTCGACAGGTGGCCGAGCCGCGAAAGAATTCTTTGCTTCAATTCCCAGGGATAGTTCTCAACCGTTTTCAGCATGTCGCGGCTGTGGTTCGATTCGATGACGATGGCGGCGCACCCGCGCAGTTGCTGCGTAATCAACGTCGTGACATGACCAAAATCCATCAGCGTGGCGACCTTCACGCCGTTGTGCGTGGCGGTGAAGCCAAAGTTATCGACAGCGTCGTGCGGCACTGTAAAAGGATGAAAGTCGATCGCGCCGATACGAAAGTCCTGACCCGAATCGATCTCGACCATGCGATCGCGCAAGGCGTCAGCCCGGCGGCGCGGTTCTTCATTCATCGCGTTACGTCGATCCAAAATGTAAGCGTTGTGCGTCTTCGCCGACATGTACACGGGACAGTCGAGGTCCTTCATCAGCACGCGCAGCCCGCCTGCGTGGTCGCCGTGCTCATGAGTGATCAAAATGCCGTCGAGCGAGTTTGGATCTTCGCCAAGTTGGCTCATGCGGCGCGCGATCTCGCGCGCACTGAGGCCCGCATCGACCAGCACACGCGTGCCGTTAGCAACCAGCAGCACCGCATTACCTGTCGAGCCGCTGCCAAGAACCGAAAGTTTCATTACGAGGGGATTATACTTGAAGAGTTAGCTACTGAGGACAAATAAAGCCACAGATGTACACGGATCTCCAGAGATAAAAAATAAAATCTGTGTCATCCGTGTTTATCTGTGGCTGCTCCTCGCTAATTAGATTTCCAATCGCGCCCGATCGACAACAAAGCCATTTAAGTTTCCCAGCGCGCCCAGCGCCAGCTTGGGCGTCGTGAAATGTTCTTGCGCCAGCCGCAGAGTGTCTTCCTGAGTAACCGATTCAATTCGCTGGAGGATGTGTTCGGTAGGAATCCTTCGGCCGTGAACGATTTCCTGCCGCGCCAGAGCGCCGGCGCGTGCGCTGGACGATTCAAGGCTCAACAGGACTGAAGCGATCGCCTGATCCTTGGCGAGTTTCAACTCATCGTGGGACACGGGTTCGCGCACGACGCGACGCAGTTCCTTCAAAGACAGATCCAAAACCTGATCGATGTGTACCGGTGATACGCCGGCATAAATTGTGAACATGCCCACGTCGGTGAAAGTGTTTCCTCCGGCGCCAATCGCGTACGCCAAGCCGCGGTCTTCACGGATCGATTGCCACAGGCGACTGGACGTGCCGCCGCCGATAATCGTTCCCAGCATGCTGGCGATATAGCGATCCTCGCTCTTGGCCGACGGCCAGGGCGTGGCCACGATCAAGTGTGCCTGCTCCAGCTCGCTCTTTCGTTCAATCAAAATCGGAGCCGAAGGGGCGGGTGCGGCGGCGCTGAAACCGGTCTCAACATGCCCATTGCTGCCGCCAAAAAACTTGAGTGCGAGATCCACGAACTGTTGATGATTAACGTTGCCGGCGGCTGCGATCACCAGATTTGCTGGCCCATAGTTCCGCGCATGAAAGGCTGAAGTCTTCTCCTGATCGAAGTTCGAAACTGTCTCGACCGTGCCCTCGATCGGTCGTCCGAGAGAGTGATCGGGGAAGTACGCCGCATTAAGCAGCTCGCCGAGAAGCTCGTCCGGCGTGTCTTCGATCATCTTCATCTCTTCGATGATGACGCTTTGTTCGCGTTTGAGATCGTCTTCATCGAATCGGGGATTGGCCAGCATGTCCGCCAGCAAATCGAACGCAGCCGGCATCGCCGTATCAACCACTTTCATGGAAAACCCGGTGATCTCGTGGGATGTGTAAGCGTCGAGGTGGCCTCCCAGCCGGTCCGACTCAGTGGCGATGTCGTGGGCGGAGCGGGTGCGCGTGCCCTTGAACAAAGCATGCTCGATGAAGTGGCAGATGCCGTTGAGTGGGGCCGATTCATGTCGCGAACCGCGCCGCACCCAAATGCCAAAGGTGACAGAGCGCAGGCCCGGCATGTGCTCGGTCAGAATGGTCAGACCATTCGGAAGCCGGGTTGTCTTAACTTGATCAATCATTGATGGCGGAAAAAGATTTCGGTGGTAACGGGCCAGGGTGTTTCATCCTAACACGCGGACAGAAGGCGGCAAAATCGCTGGCTTTTATAACTAAAACTGGGCGACCAGACGAAGACTCTGCTTGACAGTCACGCCTCCGGTGGCTGAGAATTACAGCCATTCAAGCGGGGTGAAGGTCTCCCTTGCCCATTAGCGGGTTTCAAGAATTTTGCCGCTCAGGCATCTGACGAACGCAGCGGAGAATCGTACAAACGGTCAACCAGTTTTTTCGGCAGTACAGTTGCCGTGTCTTATTCAGTCATCGTTACGTGGTTCCGCGCGAATCGGAGGTCCAGCCGCGATGAGAAAAGCCTTCAAATTTAGTGCGCCGCTGGTGGCGATTGCCGTCCTGCTGATGACGAATGCTTCGTCTGCATACGGTAAAGGCCCCCGCGGCTTGGCAACAGTCAGCGGCACCGTTCGCGATCATCGCGGATTGCCGCTATCCGGCGCTCTGATTCAAATTATTCGCGAAGGCGCGAAAAAAGTCGTCACCGAAGCCCGCACCGCCGCCGACGGCAGCTTCTCAGCTAAGATTCCCGCCGGTCGTTATTCTCTCAAAGCAGTCGCATTAGGATTTAGCGAAGTTCTTTTCTCGTCAGTCACGGTCGCTCCATCAAGCGAAATTGCTTATCGCTTCAATCTCGAGCCGGTCGGTGCAGGCCGCACCTATCCCGAACAGCGCAGCGATCGCGATAGCGCCAAGTGGCGTTTGCGTTCGGCGCAGGCACAGCGCTCGATCTTCCAGGCTAACGAAGGGGCGGATGCGACGGTTGCAGCCGTTGAATCTGACGCGGCGACAGACGATGACGTCAGCGTCATCAATGCTTCCGTCGATGAAAGCGACAAGAGCAGCATTCGTCCGCAGGGCGTGGTCGAAACCTATTTCGCGGGATCATCAAACCCGCTTGGTTCAAGTTACCAGGGTCTGAACTTTGCCGTCGCCTTGCAGGCTTCTGAGAGCATCGACTTCATCTTTGCCGGCCAAACCGGCACCGGCGACGCCCCACAGCGATTCGAAGCGGCTGCGCGGGTGCGCTTGAACGATCGACATCGTCTCGGAGTCACCGCAGGCGGCGCGAAGATGCAAACCTTTGGCGCGATGGCCGACAAGTTCGCGCAGGGCAATCTCGGACAGATGTCGGTTCGTGCCGTTGACGAATGGATTGTTCGCGACGGTTTCGTGGTCGTGCTCGGGATGGATTATTCGCGTTTCTTTGGCGCCGGAAATGACGCGTCGTTCACGCCGCGCCTGGCGGTTCAATTCGACGCCACCGCGCGCACCACTGTGAAAGTGGCTTACGCAAACGTGGCTGACAGCGGCGATGTTCAGAGTGCCGCGACTTTTGAATCCAGCAGTGCAGTTTTCAAACGACCCACAACGCAACCGGTTGCTTACGTTGGTGGCCGTGCCGTGATGGCGCGCAGCCGTCGCTTCGAAATCGGTTTGGAACGCGAACTCAGCAATCGCTCGAACGTTGAAGCGACCGCCTTTGTAGACATGACTTCAGGTCGCGGCGTTGGTTTGTTGGCAATGCCGGCGAGCGCTTTTTCAGGAGACAACGCAGCGGCCCTGATCCGGGTGGCAAATCAGGAAGGATCCGCTCGCGGCGTGCGCGTCGTTTACTCGAACCGTTTGAACCACGTCTGGAATGCGTCGGCCGGCTATTCATTCGGCCGGGGCCAGCGGCTTTCGTCCGCCGGCATTCGCAATCCATCTCAACTTTTCGAAGGCGCGTTTTTCAACACGGTCGCACTGCAAATTGCCGGTGATTGGTCGACGGGCACTCACGTGCAGACGGTCTTCCGGTTCTCGCCTGAGGCGACGGTATTTGCGATTGATCCATTCGCCGGCCAGCTCGCGGTTTACGATCCCTCGTTGAGTATTCAGGTCACGCAAGACCTTCCTACTTTTGGTCTGCCGCTGCGGGCGCAGGCGGTCCTCGATGCGCGCAATCTCCTGGACGTGCAGACTACGACGAGCAACGGCGAAACCCTGTTGCTGGTCGCGCCGAACGGGCGGTCAGTTCGCGGAGGAATTTCGCTCCGCTTCTAGA
Organism: Pyrinomonadaceae bacterium; assembly: GCA_049273695.1. Lineage (GTDB taxonomy): Bacteria > Acidobacteriota > Blastocatellia > Pyrinomonadales > Pyrinomonadaceae > UBA11740. The sequence continues at coordinate 48,103 of JBASRE010000006.1, read as the reverse complement.
CCAGAGAACGACGCGCCTCTATTCCTTATCTTTGTCCGGCCCCTGTTCCCAGAGGCGCGCGGTTTCTCCAAAATCTCGGAGGCATACGAAAAATCGTACAGCGCGAGCAAGGCTGAGCTCAGGCTCAATGCTTGGCCGCTAGAGAACCCAGCCAAAAGCGAGTGTCAGCTTGAAGTGGGGTAGCGCCGTTCCTCCCGGCGAGGGGAAAGGCAAGCTGGAACATCGGTTGCTTTGAAATAAACGATTTCGTGTGTCGCATACATTAACCGCAAGCACACGTTTCGAATAGTTCGATGAAAGGTTCAGTACTTACAGGACGAACGTTGTTTCTGTTGGGCGCCGCAGCTTTGCTTGTGGCCGCCGGCGCACTGAATTTTTCGCAGCGGGGCAGTCATCAAGCACCACCAACGGACGGCGTCAGTTGGGTGGACACTTCTGGAGGTGTGATTGCCAAAACCGTCGAGCCAGGGTCGGCGGCCGCGCGGGGGGGAATCGTTACGGGTGATCGGCTGATCGCGATAAGCCCAAATGGGCAGGCGTGCCCGCCCGACCCCGACCCACAGGGACCTAAATGCGAGCTTCTTACTCAAGCCAAGGAAGTTCAGATGTATCTCGACCGTGCGCGTGTAGAAGCGAAACGGAAAACCGCAAAGGATATCGGCGGAGAGATTCATTACCTGATCGAGCGCCCATCGTTTCCCGCTGAGATTCGTTACTATTACGCCGACCTCGACAACCTCGGATCGATCCAGCGGTTAACCGCCCGCGACCTATACGTAAACCTAATCGGATTAGTCTATCTCTGCATTGGCCTGTTCGTAATTTTCAAGCAGGGCTCGCGTGCGCCGTTCGTTTTGCACTTTGCGACGCTTTGTCTCACGGCGTTTGTCTTTCACGTCTACGTGTCGATCTCGAGCTATCGCGATTTGGATCTGGCGATTGCGATCCTGGACAACGCGGCATTCATTCTGTTCGCGCCGCTGTTCCTGCACTTCGCGGCAATTTACCCCGTGCGCCATCGTTTGTTTGACGAGAAGCATTGGCGCGCCGTCTACCTGTATCTGCCGTCGATGATTTTGGCATCGGTCGGCGCGATTATGTTTCTGCGCGATCAGCTTGTCCTGATCGCTCCGCCGTTGAGCGAAGTGTTGGATTATTCGCCGGCATTCGTCGGGCGCTACTATCGAATTTCTTTCATTTATTTCGTCGCCGCGTTGGTGATTAGCGCGGCCATCCTGATTCGTCGTTTCATCGTCAGCAAGAACACAGTCGCGCGCCAGCAATTGAAGTGGGTCGTGTGGGGATCGGCGCTGGCGATTGTGCCCTTCACCTTGCTTTACGGAATCGGTTACGTGTCCGGCGCCGACACGGCAGGGCCGTTAACCGACGTCGCGGTTCTCCCGCTGATCTTGATTCCGTTGTCGTTCGGCTATTCGGTCATTCGCTATCGTTTGATGGACGTCGAGCTGGTCGTGCGTCGCGCGGTGGTTTACGCCGCGACGACGCTGGGAATTGCGCTCGCCGTCGGGGCGGTCGTTTACATTGCCGGTCTGTATGCATTAGCCGGAGGGGTTGCGTCGTCCGGAGAAGTCACGTTCCGACTGGTTCTGTCGATCGTGCTGATGGCCGCGATTGTAATGATCGCCGCGCCGGTCAAGAATTTTCTTCAGGAGCGTGTTGACCGGTTGTTCTACGGCCGCCGTTACGACATGCGTCACAGCCTGCTCGACTTTGGCCGTACGATTTCCGCCAGCACGGCGCTCGATCCTCTGCTCGACTCGCTAATTTCGCGCTTGCGCGAAGTGATGAACGTCGAGCGCGTCGCGATTTTTATCGAAGATGAGACCGATTCATCCGGTTATCGAGTTGCACGCACCGCCGGGCTCTCAGAGCTAAGCGCGCCACCTGACTTTCGCGAAATGATTCGCGCCCGCTCGGCTGAGACGGGCGTGGTGCGCGCAGACGACCTCGAGCTGCCGACGGAAAGCGGCAGCTTTGTGCGGCGCACGCTGCATTACTACCTGCCGTGCGTGGTGCGTGGCCGGATGGTGGCCGTGATTGGCTTAGGACGGTCCAGTGATGGCGCGCTGCTTTCGTCAGAAGACGTGGAGATTCTGCGCACCGTCTCAGGCTACATTGCGGTCGCGATCGAGAACAGCCTGCTTTATCAGGAGCAGAAACGACGCGCCGCCGAACTCGAGCTGCTGAAAGAGTTCAACGAATCGATCGTCGAATCGATCAACGTCGGCTTGTTGGCGGTAGATTTGAACGGCAACATCACGCGTCTGAATTCCGCGATGGAAGAAATCTTCTCGATGTCGCGCGAAGAAGCCAATGGCAAGAACGTCGAGGATCTCTTTGCCGAAGATTTCGCCGACACGCTGCGACAGGTGCTGGGGCCGGAAGGTTGGCACCTTAGTCAGACGCGGCAAATTTACAAATTGCACACGATCACGCGCGCCGGCCGGGCGGCGGTGCTTAACATCGCGCTGGCGCCCCTGTACGCCGATACCGAGGAGCAGACTGGCGCGCTGGTAGTTCTCGAAGACGTAACTCAGCGTCTGCAACTGGAAGAGCAACTTCAGCAGCGCGAAAAACTCTCTTCGATCGGCTTATTGGCGGCCGGTGTGGCCCACGAGGTGAACACGCCTTTGACCGGCGTGTCTTCTTACACGCAAATGCTGCTGGGCATGCTGCCGGAAAGCGATCCGAAGCACGCACTCCTGGAAAAAGTTCGCCGGCAAGCAGATCGCGCCACGGACATCGTCAATAACCTGCTGAACTTTTCGCGCACCGGCAGTGCGGAAGAGTTTAATCAGCTCAATATTCATCGGGTGCTCGACGACACGCTGCAACTGCTCGAGCCGCAACTACGGCGCAGCCAGATTGAAATCGTGCGCGACTACGGCGAAGAGTTGCCGGAGGTCCACGGCAATTCAGGTAAGCTGCAACAGGTCTTCACCAACTTAATCCTGAATGCGCGCGACTCGATCTCGAATGGTAACGGTTTGGTCACTCTAAAGACGCGCAACGGCGAAGACGGTCTGGTCGTCGTCGAAGTTGCCGACAACGGCGTCGGGATTGCGCCCGAGCACGTCGCGAAGATTTACGATCCATTCTTTACCACCAAGGGCGTCGGCGGCGGCACGGGCCTGGGACTGGCCGTCACGTACGGAATTGTGCAGGAACACTCGGGCCACATCACCGTTTTGAGCACCCCGGGTCTGGGTTCAACCTTCCGCATCACACTCCACACCTCCGATCCAAGGGCCCGCATGAAAGTCGCCGTTCAATAACCGCTTCATCTCGTCCCCAAGTTACTTTTGAAATCGATTTCAGTCATAATCTCGGCTTTGCGCGTACTATTAACACGCGAACGTTTCGAGGCGGGCTACTGCCCGCCTGTCGTTCTGTATGGGAAATGGCGGGCGGTAGCCCGCCTCTAAACATTCCAGTTTGCAACGTGATCGGTGATGGCTAAAAGAGGCTCAATCCTCGTCGTTGACGACGAAGAAATAATGCGCGACGTGCTCGAGACTTTGCTCTCGGCCGAAGGCTATCGCGTCGATTTGTCGAAGACGGGCGAAGAAGGTCTGGACACCTACACGAAGCGGCCTTACGACGTTGTTCTGTTGGACGTGTCGATGCCGGGCATCGGTGGACTGCGCGCGCTGGAAGAGTTTTTGAAGCTGGATGGCGACGCGGTCGTGCTGATGATTACCGCGTACGCGACGTTCGACACCGCAATTGCCGCGTGGGAAAAGGGCGCGTTCGGCTGCATTCGCAAGCCGTTTCAGAACGAACACATCAAGGCGCAGGTGGCCGCCGGCATCAAACGACGCCGCAAAGAAGAAGAGCGCCGCTCTCTGCGACAGGCGATGAGCCGCGAAGTCGATCGCGGTGCGATCATCGGCCGCTCAGACATCATGCAGGAAGTCTTTCGCGTCGTGGAGCAAGTTGCACCGGCGCGCTCGACCGTCCTCATTACCGGCGAAAGCGGCACCGGGAAAGAGCTGATCGCAAAGGCAATTCACGAAGCCAGCCCGCGCGCGGGCCGGGCGTTTGTGACGGTGAACAGTTCGAACATTCCTTCTGAGCTGCTCGAGTCCGAGTTGTTTGGTCACACCCGCGGCGCATTCACCGGGGCGATTGCCGCGAAAAAAGGTTTGTTCGAGGTCGCTGACGGCGGCTCAATCTTTCTGGATGAGATTGGCGACATCCCACCCGAGACTCAGGTGCGTCTGTTACGCGTCATCCAGGAGAGGGAATTCACGCCGCTGGGTGACACGACGCCGCGGCGCGTCGATGTGCGCATCATCGCCGCCACCAATATCGACTTGAAAGAGGCGGTGCGTCAGGGAGTGTTTCGCGAGGATCTTTACTATCGCTTGTCAGTCGTCCCGATTGAGCTGCCGCCTTTACGCGACCGGCACGAAGACATTCTGCCCTTGGCGCAACATTTTGTTCGCAAATACAACGAAGAGAACGGCCGCCAGGTGTCGGAGCACGTCAATCCCGAGGTGCTGTCACTGCTTGAGAACTATTCCTGGCCCGGTAACGTGCGCGAGCTCGAGAATGCAATCGAGCGCGCCGTGGTCATCGCTCCCGGAGACGAAATCACACGTGAATGCCTGCGCCGCGAAATTGCCGATCCGCAAGCTGCCGCCGCGGTCGCGCGCGAAGCTGTCGGCGCGTCGTCAGGAATCGACGTCACACGCGGAGTAAATTTCTACGACGAAGTGCGACGCTTCGAAATCGATCTCATTCGCCGCGCTTTGGATCAAACCGGCGGCCACCAGTCTCGCGCCGCGCGTCTGCTCGGCATGAATCCCACGACGCTTAACTCCAAGATCAAAACCTATAACATCAATCTGCGCTCTTAGTTGCAGGAAAAAAAGCTTTACACCCTTACGGGTTTGGCATAGGCTTGCGCCGTCCCCAACTTTCCACACAAGGAGCAGATGAATATGGCCACGAAAAAGAAAGCTGGTAAGAAGAAGGCCGGCAAGGGAGCTTCAAAAGCTAAAAAGGGTGGCAGCAAGAAAAAAGGCGGCAAGAAGAAGCCAAAGAAATTCAGCATAAAGAAGGCCATCGGTCCACCAGTTGGAGGGCCGTAACAAGTTTCAGGGCCGAGACTCGATTCATCATCAGTCTCGGCCCTATTTCTTTTTGGTGAGTCGTCAAGCGCTATTAAGAAGCGCGATTTGCCGCCGGAGTTCAATGATGTCGGGCCTGGCCAGATAAGACTTGTAGTTGTCCGTTCGCCAAACGCCTTCCAAAGTCGCCAGGACCGATTCAGCCTGTTGTGCAGATTGGCGCGCCCCTTCTTTGTCGCCCAGTTTATCCTTCGCTCGCGCCTGGACTGCGTAAGCGCGCCACAAAGATTCGTTCTGCTTCGCAGCGGCAAAGCGCGACTGTGCTTCAGTGGCACTGGTCAGCGCGCCCTGCGCATCACCCGCCGCCAACGACGCTTCACTGAAAGCCAATAACGCTTCTGACAACCAGAGCGGGTTGTGCAGCGCGCGCGCCATTTGCACTGCCTGCTCGCATTCTTTGCGGCCCGCCGCTGCCTGTCCGGAACGCGCCAGCGCCAGACCCAGAGTCGCGCGTGAGCGAACGGCGCTTACTTTGATTTCAGAACCTGCGACGGCTAAGGCCCGGCGGGCTTTGCTTACGGCCTCAGCGGCTTTCGCCTCGCTTAAAGCCAGCCCGGCCGCAGAGACCGTGGCGTCGGCGAGGAGATCCTTGTACGCCTCCTGACCCTGCGGTTCCGCAATCGCGAGCGCTTCATCCAGGTGCGCATGCGCGTCCGGGAATCTACCTAAGCGCCACGCGGTCGTTCCGAGGTAGTCCGCCGCATAACCCGTCGCAAGCTTCGCGTTGATCGATTTTTCGATCTTGTAATCTTCATAAAAGTGGTTCCACGCTTCGGGAAACCTCTCGCTGTCGAGCAGCACATAACCGAGCCCGTTGTGCCCGTACGCGATGTACTGATTATCGCCGACGGCCTGTGCCGCGTTGAGCAACCGTTCAAATGTTTGCTTGGCGTCGTCGTACTTGCCCAGCTCGATCTGCACGTAACCGAGATTGAAATAGGCGCTGAACGTTTCCTTACCGTAACGACCCTGCTCAAAGAATTTTAGTGCGTTCTGAAGATAGATCAGCGCGGCTTCGGGATTGTCCTCTTGTCTGCGAAGGCCACCGAGAGCCAATTGTGCGCGCGCCTCGGCGTATCGGCCTTTAAAAAGCTGCGCCAGCCGAAGTGCTTCGTTGAAATTCTTGTCGGCTTCCGCAAAGTTGCCGCGAATCAGATACCCCTTCCCGATTTCGAGCAGGCCGAGCGTCGTGCGATTCTCCATCCGGTTCGCGCGCGCTAACTCCATCGCCTGTTGCGAATACTGCTGGGCCTTTGTCGCGTCGCCGGCGAGGATAAAGGTATTGCTCAACTGCTGGAGCGTTCTGATGCGCTGATCATTGTTCTCCAGACTCGTCGAGCGTTCGAGCGCCTTTCCAAACGCGGCTTCGGCTTCCGCACTCTTTCCCTGCTGTTGCAGTAGGCTGCCGCGCTGAAGAAACACTTCGGTCATGCCTTCGATCTCGTTCGAAATGTCGAAACGGTCATTGGCTTGCTTCAGCGCGTTCTCGGCCTCTTGATATTTTTGCGCGCGGCCCAGCGCGACTCCGAGTCGGAGCAATGCCGCCGCGTTGTGCGGATCGATTTCCGTGGCTTGCCGATACGCGTCTATTGCCTGTTCGAGTTGCTCGCCTTTTTCATGAGCGCGTCCGAGATCGACAAGCGCGAAAGCCTTCTCGTTTGCCGGGACAGTCGATACCAGCTGCCGATAGTTTTCGACGGCTGCCGGAAAATCGCGCGTCACAGTGTTCGAGATCGCTTCCAGTCGCAACCTGTCCACGGGCACCAGCGCGGCGCGGTTCGGAACCAAATTCTGCGCGATGAGCAATTCGTTTTTTGCGTCGTCCGGGACATCCAATTCAGTCCACGCTTCCGCCAACCGCGCGTGAGCGAGCGCAAAACGCTCATCAGTCCCCACGGCCTGTTGCAGTAACTTGCTCGACTTGAAGAACGCGCCTTCGCGTATGGCGTTAACGCCCCGATCGTATAGAAGTTTTGCTTCAGGCCTGGGCTGATGCACGGTGGGACGAGTCAGCCACCAACCGAGAATTCCCAGCAGCGCCACGGCGACGACACCGGCGATCACGTACCCGACCGAAATCCGTGGCCTGCGAAAGATGTCCGACAGTGTCGCGAGGGCGCCGGTGGGTTGTTCGCCGCTCGCGTGCGACGGCAGTCGCGGGATGACGCGCATCTCGGCGGTGGCCGCAAAGCCGGACCGAACGTCCGCCAAATCTTCGGCCATTTCGTCGGCAGTTTGATAACGGTCGATCGGTTTTTTGGCGAGCGCCTTCAGCACAATGTGATCGACTACCTCAGACACGTCGCTGTTGATGGTCGATGGCGGGACCGGATCGTCGCGGATTATCTTTGTGCAGATTTCCATGCGCGTCGCCCCGTCAAATGGCGCGCGTCCCGCGACGCATTCGTAGAGTAGAGAGCCGAGCGCGAAGATGTCGCTGCGGGCGTCGATGCCTGAACCAAGCGCCTGTTCCGGCGACAAGTAAAGCGGCGTGCCGACGATGACGCCCTCCTGTGTTTGCGACGTCAGTAGAGTCTGCCGTTCCGGATCGGTCTCCGTCATCGAATCGATGTTGAGTTGCTTGGCCAGGCCAAAATCCAGGACCTTCACATCGCCGCGGTGATCGACCGCAACGTTTGACGGCTTGATGTCGCGATGGACGACGCCGTTGCGATGCGCTTCGCCGAGGGCCGCGGCAACCTGTTGAATCATTCCCAGGGCGCGCCCGATCGTAAGCGAATCTCCCTTCAATAAATCGGCCAGTGTTTGACCCTTCACCAGTTCCATCACGATGTAGGGCTCGCCCTCTTTCGTCTCGCCGTAATCGTGAATCGTGGCGATATGCGGATGTGACAATGCCGACACGGCGCGCGCCTCGCGCAGAAATCTGGTACGAAAGTGCTGCTCGTTTTGTCCGGGTTTGATCGTGAGGGTCTTGATCGCAACGCGCCGCCCGAGCACGGTGTCTTCCGCCACATACACTACGCCCATGCCGCCTTCGCCGATCTTTTCGATGACGCGATAGTGCGAGATGGTCTGGCCGATCATGTTGGTTGCGATGACGCCCGGCTAAATTGCGGAACTCGTGACGTTAGGTCGGAACGACTTTGGAACACTCGCATTGTGGGACAAAGCGTTAGTGATTTCAAGAGTTATGCGCGTCTGCGAAAAGTCTACAGTGGCGCGCATGCCGATGTGATAAGCTCTGCGCGGAAAGCGAGAAAAACGGTGCGACGACGTAAGATCGATGGCTGTCCAATCGCGGGCGCGCTGCAACTAATCGGCGATAAATGGACATTGCTGGTTGTACGCGAGCTTTACGCGCGGCCAAAACGCACAACCGAATTGCTGGAAGAACTGCACCCGATCAGCAGCCGCACGTTGATGGGCCGCCTGAAAGAGATGGAGCAGGACGAAATCATCCTGCGGGTGAATTACGGGGGCTTACCGCGTCGAGTGGAATACGAACTAACTGAGCGCGGCCGGCGTCTCGTGCCTTTGCTCGACGCGCTGATGAAGACCGGTCAGGTGCTCGACTGCAACGATTGCGAGGATCGCAAACAGCAGCTGGGTTACTATTGCGACTTTTGCCCTAACGTCCGCGCCGACTCCCGACCCATCGGGATGGACGAGCGAGATTTCGACCGCAACATCGCGCCGCTCCCATCCGAACCAGCACCTGTGCCAATGCGACGTCCGAAAGACGACATCGTCTTGTTGTGAACAGACGCCGCTGAGTGCTTGAGAATCTTTCCAAGAAGTGAACGGCACGTTGGACGGTCTGGATGACAAGATCGCGCCGCGCGTGATCACTTCAACAACTTCGGCCTCGCCAACTTCGCTATTCTACCCTGCACAATAAGCCGCAAAGCTTTAGAAAAGCCTTGACAGCAGGTTGGTGCGGAGTATAGTCGGTGCCATTACCGGCTCCCTGCCGCCCACATCATCGGATGTCTCTGGTAGTCAGCCTCATTCCTAGCCTGAGATTTACGTTGATTACACGCCGAATGTCGGGCTGGAACCGGAGGTGAATCACATGTCTTACTCATCGCGGATAACTTCGTTACTCACCCTTTGCATCGTCGCGGTAATTTTCATCTGCGTTTGGCAATTCAGTGGAAGTGCAAGACGCGCTGAGACACAACAACGGGAAAAGTCGGTAGAATTGAACATAACACAACTTGCTCCCGTCGATGGCGTAATTCCCGTCAGTCTGCAATGCCAAACGAAAGATTATCCTAAACCGGTTGAGGGCAAGGCCCTAAACTGCGTCGTCAGGAACAACACCATTACTCCTGTCACTGCAATTTCGCTCCGCTACAGCCTTCAGTATCTGCTAGGCTCCAAAGAACTCGAAACAAACGGTTCCATTACCATGGACGCACTCATTCATCGCGACTTTCACGCCTCAAACTTTACTAAGTTCATTCTACCAGCCGGAGAACGAGCTTTTGGACGCGAGGCGCTCGTTCAAGACGGGATGACCAACGTCGAATTATCAATCAGCGTTGACTATGTGGAATTTGATGATGGAGCGTGGCTAGGCCCGAATTCTAATGGCTCTCGCGAAGTAAAAGACATTCGTGATGGAGCTTCCAAATATCGGGCGTGGCTGCGAAAGAATTACTTAAAACGCGGTAAATCCCAGGCTGCAATCAAAACTTTAGTGATGCAATCAACGTCGAATCTCAGCGACTTACAACTTAATGAGAAGCTGATAACGGGGGCCGAAGCATACCGAAAGAACGCTCAGGAAGTAATAAACTTCCGAGGTGGTGTCTCTCAACTTCAGCATCAATTAAGCATCGAGCGAATACCAGAACCCAACCGTTAATACCGGCTACAAACCCAAGGCGCAAGATGAAGAGAATCCTCTCGATCGTGTGGTTGTTAATTCTTTGGGTGGCGGCCTCATCGGAACCGATCGCTAATTGTCACAAATGGAGGAATTGTCGTGCTGAAAATCATCCCGATTATTGCGCGATCGGATTCACTTATACGCAATGCAATGGACAACCGTTTCAACGCGTCTTTGGAGGCGCATGTTCGACCGGGTTTCAAGGCAGAACAGATTGTGAATGCAGTTGTCTGAGCAACGCCCCAAAAGGGTGGAAGCTAATAAGGTCGAAATCAACACCGCTAGCCGCGTCAGTTAGACTAAAACCGTTTCCTCCGATATCCACAAGTATCGGCGTGGGGTAGTCAACGCAACCGCACAACTCGAAGCTCCATTGTCCATTCTCACAAAGCTCGGGAAGTAAATTGCACGGCTCTGGCTGTGGTGGTTCCTGCTGACAAGTGCTGTTCGTGAAACTCCAGTACCAACCTTCGTCTGCGCAACCTTCTTCATCAGATGGTGGCTGAGTCAACTGACACTCAGCGCAATAATTTGTTTCGATTACAAGCGAACCTTGGCTATCGTAGTACGAACAGTGATGGCTCCGCCGAACACCTATCCTGGACCGCAATTGCGTCTGATGACGCGTGGTTGGTCTTAGACCGTAACGGTAATGGAACGATCGATAATGGCACCGAATTATTCGGCAATTATACCCCACAGCCCAACCACCTCCTGGCACTGACAAGAATGGATTTCTGGCCCTGGCTCAATTCGACAACACGGCGAATGGTGGAAACGCGGACGCCAGAATCAATCGACAGGACGCCATATTCTCCAGGCTTCGGCTTTGGCAAGACACGAATCACAACGGCATCTCCGAACCGAGTGAACTTCACGCGCTCCGCGATTTGGGATTAGCAGCAATCGATCTTGATTACAAAGAAACAAAAAGACGCGATGAGCATGGCAACTGGTTCCGCTATCGCGCGAAAGTCCGAGACACTCGCGGCGCGCAGCTTGGCCGATGGGCGTGGGATGTGATCCTCGTCAGTCCCTCGTAACCACCGGCCCATGGGAGGAATACTTCAGTGCGCTGGAACTTGTCGTAGCCCGGTACCTACTTCGGCGGCGCCTTCTTGTGAATCACAAAGTAAAGTTGATTTGCCAGTCCGAGGCTGATTGGTTTTAGGATCTTGTATTCAGCTTCGGCATCCTTTTTCTTGCCGCTCATGAAGTACGCCACGCCGAGATTGAAATGAGCGCCGGCGTAATCAGACTTAAGACGGATTGCTTCCTTATGCGCTGCGATCGCTTCTTTCCATTTGCCTAAACTGCCGTACGCGAATCCCAGGTTGTTGTGCGCGGCGGCCCAATCCGGCTTGAGCTCAGTAGCCAACTTGAATTCCGCAACCGCGTCATTCTTCTGCTTCTCTGCGATCGCAGTGTCCGTTTGCTTCCACTTGCTGAACGTGAGGCCCAGGTTGAAATGGGCTTCAGGCATTTTCGGATCGAGCTCGATCGCCTTCTTCAATGGAGGGACTGCTTCCGCGAATCTGCCCAGATTGTTGTAAACCCAACCGAGGTTGCTGTGCGCCTCAGCGTAATCCGGCTTGAGTTGAATCGCTCGTTTCAGCGGGGCTTCCGCTTCACTCCAACGCTTGCTCTTGCCGAGCGCGTAACCCATGTTGTTGTTCGCTTCGGCATCGTCTGGCTTCAGCCGAACGACCTGCCGGTAAGCCTCGGCCGCTTCGGGATACTTGCCCAGCTTGTCGTACATCCATGAAAGATTGTTGTACGCCTCGGTGAAGTTCCCGCGGTAACGAACGGCGAGCTTGTAAGCGTCGGCCGCCTCAGTGAATTTGTCCTGACGCCGGTACGCGTCGCCGAGATTGTTGTGCGCTTCGGCGTATTCAGGTTTGACGGTAATCGCTTGCTTGTACGCCGCGATCGCTTCATCGAACTTGTTCGCGTTGTAAGCCGCGACGCCCTGGTCGTAATAAATGAGGCTTAACGAGTCGCGAGCCGGAGAATTCTGCGGTGCTAGTTCGAGCGCTTTCTTCAAGGGGGCGACCGCTTCCGCGTCACGATCAAGTTTCAAGTAAGCATTGCCGAGCGCGACATAAGCATCAGCCCAGTCCGGCCGCTGTTGAATCGCCTGGTTAGCGGCAGCGATGGCTTCGTCGTAACGACCTAAGTTGAAATACGCTTCGCTCAGGTTCAGATGAGCTTCGGGGAAGTCCGGCTTTTGACGAAGCGCGCGCGTGTAGAAGTCGATCGCTTTCTCGTACTGACCGGCATCGAACAGATCGTCACCCTGATTGTTCAGCTCGTCGGGACCGCCGACGCGCCGCGCGGCGTCACCGAGCGGCTTCGAATCAAGTCCGCGATCGCCGGCACCGGAGGTTGTTTCGCGACCGGTCGTTCGCGTGCCTTCCGTGCGTGTCCGATCAGTTCGGGTTGTCGATGCGGTGTCACGTTGAGGCTTATTGACTTTCGTGGTGCGGGCGACCGTTTTCTTTTCCGGGCGCTTCGCATGATGCGAGACAGTTTTCGGAGCGGTGAAAACGCCACGGCCAGACCGTGACTCAACGTCCGCGGCGCTGGCCAGTTCGGCGCTTGAGCCGCCCGTGATGTCCTGCGCCAGCGAGCCCGTGAAAAGCGGCAACCCCGACACCGCCAGCGCCAGGAACGCTGCGGCTAAACCTGAACCGAATGAGCTAGAGTTTTTTTTCATAGTGCTTCGGGCGATGTTTCGCTGTACGTGCCGGAAAAGTCTACTGTGACCCGCCCTCGGCCACAAGTTTTAGAGTCGCCGAGACCGAACTTGCGTTTGCCGGCTCGCCAACATTAAATGACCGTATGAGTTGTCCACTGAGGGTAATCGCCGCGATCGCCGCCGTTTTACTGGTATTTGCGCCTTCAGCCGGCGGTCAGGATTTTCTGCCTCCCGCCCCACCCGACAGGACACTCATTTACACGATGGATGAACGGAACGCCTTAACCCCACTTGCATTCGAAACGGCCCGAACGCCGCTGAAAGTGACTGAGAAAGCGAAAAGCACGAAGACCAGCTACATCGAAATAGCCGGGGAACATTCGTCAAAGACCCTCTCGACAACACCGCGCATCTTTCTGTTCACGACCGAGCGTCAGGGCAGTCATCCCCCGTTCATCGTCTGGCTCACCCCGAAAAGCGGTGCGCGTCGGGCAACGGCTATAGCCCAATCAGGCCTGACCGGATTCGCGATCGATTCGGGACAGATCGTTAAGCCGACCATTCGCGTGCTGGAAAAATTTGGCGACGAAGTTTTCATGGAGCTGCGGCCGCGGACTTCGCTTGTGCCCGGTGAATATGCGATTATTGGCGACGACTTGACGCGCATAGCGACGTTTCGAGTTTCAACCGAAGCAATCCGTTGAGTCAGGAGTTGTTGGTGAAATGCCCGAACAGTTGAAGTTATCAACGGTGAATCACGCGCAGCGGACAGGATTTTGGCCGGCGGTCGCGGTCTTTTTGATCTGTGCGTCTGCCGGTTTTGGTTTGGCTGGATGCAGTTCCGGAGATAAAGCAAATAAGAGCGGCCCTGCGGCTTCATCGAGTCCCGCCGTTAGCACCAATCCTCCGCGTTCCACGACGAGAATCATTCCGGCTGGTCCGGTTGTGCTGTCACAAGAAATTCGCGACACGAAGGTGAAAACGCTTGATGGCGGTTCGCTTAAACTTTCCGATTACGACAACAAAGTCGTCGTTGTGAATATTTGGGCGACCTGGTGCGGCCCCTGCCGGCAGGAGATGCCGGACCTCGTGAAGCTCAATCAGGAATATAAGTCGCGCGGTTTGGTAGTGCTCGGTCTGGCGACGACTTACAATGAGCGAGATGATCCCGAACACGTCAAACAGTTCATCAAGACGCAGAATGTGACTTACAAAATTCTTTGGGACGATGGCGCGTTAGCGGGTCCGCTGGTGCAGAGTGTGAACGGCAAGAGCGTCATTCCGCAGAGTTTTGTTATTTCGCGTGATGGGAGAATCGTGAAGCACTTCTCCGGTTTCAACGCTTTGTCCACGCCGACGCTTATGCGACAGGCCATCGAAGAGGCGTTGAACGACAAGAGCAAAGCTTAAGAAGGGCAGCAGTAACTTTGAGCCACCTGCATCAGCAGGTGGTTTTGCTTTTAAAAGCTGAACAGGATTCTGAACGTGAGTACCGACGTCAAACAGAAACTGCAGGGCGAGCTCGACCAGTTGGAAAGCGAGTTGCGCGTACATCTGCCGAAGGAGATCAAACGCGCGCGGGAGTTTGGCGACCTGCGTGAGAACTCTGAATACCAAACTGCCCTGCAACGGCAGACGATGGTCAAGGCCCGCATCCGTGAGCTTCGCCAAAGACTGAGTGAAGTCGCTTCAATTGATCTGTCAAAGGTTTCACATGACAAAGTGGGCTACGGGTCGGTCGTGGTTCTCTATGACGGCGAGCGCGAAGAAGAAGTGACTTACCGTCTGGTTACACCGGAAGAATCCGATCCAACGGCAGGTTTTATATCAACTGTGTCGCCCGTGGGTCGCAGCCTGATGGGCAAAGAGGAAGGCGACGAGGTTACGGTGACGACGCCCGCCGGCTCGCGCACGTTCGAGATCAAGAGCCTCAAGACGTTGCATGACGAGAATAAGGCTGAATAGAGTAATTTCTGGCTAAGCGCGTCCGCGGCAACGGTTATTCGCGACATCGCCTAATCAATTCAGTTTCCAGCACTTAAGCATTGAACCCTTCCGCAAAACGTACTACACTGTGCGTCCTCGCGAGGGGTTCACAAGTCAGCCGCTGCGCCTGCCAGCCCGGCCTGGAGACAGTACAAACGATGCCAATTTCCCGACGAATCTTTATTAAAGCAGCATCCATTGCTGCCATTGCGGTTGCCACTGTCGGCAAATCAACCTTAGAGGCCCTCGCTCAGGGCGGTGCCACGGATCCACTGTCTTACTATACGCAAGCCACCTTCACTCAATACGTCAATTCGATCTTTCGGCTGCACGGATTTAGGACCGTCGAAGTGATGTTGGAAAAGGTGCAGGACACGCTGCCTGCGACGGTGACGCGCACCGGTGGACGCGAATCATTTATGCTGCACTTCCGCGGCGGCGATGTTCACTTTCCTCAGGGCACTTACACCGTCGAACATCCGGCGCTGGGAAATTTCAAGTTGTTTCTGGTGCCCGGCGGAGCCGACGCGAACGGCGCGCAAAGTTATGTTGCGACGATCAATCGGCTCGGGTACACGTCCAAACCCAGCGCCGCACCCAAGGCCATGCCGCGTAAGTCGGCTCCGGAATCGACACCAAAGACTGAGTCATCAGCGCCGGCGAAGGTTACTCCTGAGCTGAAAACTCTCGGCCCGGCCGAAACATCGAAGCCTCAGCGACCGGTTAAGCCTCGAACGCGGAAGGTTGACCCGGACCGTTATCCAGAATTCGATTACGATTACTAAGCAGATATTTCAGCCCTCTGGCGTGACCCCGATTAGATAGACGTTTTCTTGACACTCTTGGAGTGCGTTTCTATCATCCTGTTTGAAGTTCCCTTCGGCAGCGGATCGGTCTCAACAGTTAGTGACGCAGCCTAAGAAAGCGTAAGTATGTTTGGAGCCAGCATTGGACGCGCAGGTCAGCGCATTATCGACGCGATGGTGCGATGGCTTGCCCGCGGGCATATAAGTCCGAACTTTCTGACGTTCGTCGGCGTAGCCATCAATGTCGGGTCGGGGCTGCTGTTTGGATGGGGCCAGTTCTTCTGGGCCGGAATCATCCTGATCGTCGCGAACCTGTTCGACATGCTCGATGGGCAGGTAGCGCGCTTGTCCGGCCGAGTAACCCGGTTTGGTGGGTTCCTTGATTCGTCGCTTGATCGGTTGTCCGACATGGTGGTGTTTGTCGGACTGATGGTTTTCTACGCGCGGGACACCGAGTTTCATTCAACGCTCAATGTCTTTCTCGCGGGCGCCGGCTTGATGGGCTCGATCATGGTGAGCTACGCGAGTGCGCGCGCCGAAAGCTTGATCCCGAAATGCGATGTTGGCTTTCTGCGCCGTCCTGAGCGGGTGGTGCTGTTCATCATCGGCGCGCTGACGACGCATCCGGGCTCGACCAACTTCTTTCTTAACCGCATGCCGGCGGTTTTATGGGTCCTGGCAATTGGCTCGTACTGGACGTTTGCGCACCGCATGTATCACACCTGGATGGAACTGAATCGCACCAAACGTGAAGCGGCGCAGAGTGAGTTGTCGCCCACTAATGGCGGGGAACAACACCCCGGCGAACGACGGCCAGAGGCGACTTTGGCGGCAAAAACCGGTTAGAGTTAGCGTCTTAATGTTTTTTGTGAGATAACTCTTGACGAACCTACAGTCTCGGTCTAAGTTAGTCCGCGCATTTTCTTAAAGGTAAAAGCAATCTTGATCATCTGCCCCGCATGTGGAACTTCCGTTGAAGGACAACTTTGTCTTGGTTGTCCGGCCTGTGGCGCGCGCGCCGTCGGTCCGCCGCTCGCCAAACCTGAACATCAACTCGTGTCCTTTGGTCCAGCCGCTCTCGCGGCTATGGGCGGCGGTTTGATGCTGGTTGGCTTTTTGGCGTCAACGACTGTCGTGTGGATCGTGAGCAAGGGCGCGGCGCTCGACTTGGGGACGATTGTCGCAGCCGGCCAAACGGCGGCGTGGCAGTTGAAGTGGATTTCAGTTCCGGTAGCATTTGCCGTAATTTGGGGCGCCGGGCGATCGTTGAGAACGATTAGAAAGTCGCCGGGAGACTTCGGCGGACTACGCCTCGCGCGTGGCGGATTCAGCGCAGCGATTCTGACGACGCTGATGGTGGCGACGTTGATCGGGGTCACTGTTCCGGAAAGACTGCGACGCCGGCAATGGGGAATCGAAGCGGGCGAGCTCGCGCGCGGCTACACGCTGCATCGGGCGCTACTGGAGTATCGCGAGCGACATGGAACATTGCCGCCGCGTGACGAACTGCAGCGGCTACGCACATTACCCGATCCGGATGGTTCGATCGCCGAAGCGCTCAGTAACTTTGACGCAAGTGGTTACGAAGCAAGGTCGGTGACCGCCGCGGCCGCGCCAAAAACCAAGTCGCTTCCACGTGGCGGCGCGTTGCGCACTGTTTCGCTGAACACTACCGCTGACGCACAAGGCGTCTCGTTCACGAATTACGACCTGCGCCTTCCCGGCAAAGATAAGAAACTCAACACTGAAGATGATCTGGTGGTTCGCGATGGCTTGATCCTGACTTTGCCGGACCTTCGCGACTACCGGCCTTCCCGCACGAGCGCGCCATAGCTCATGTCCTTCCTGGCTCGCTTCCGTCGTAAAAAAGAAGATCCCGAAATCGTTCGTCGCAGAATCCTTCTGCAATTCGGTCGCATCGGCGAAGCGAACGTGATCGAAGTAACCAAAGACGACGAGGGCAACACGATGCTGGCGTACGGCTACACAGTCGGCGGCGTCGACTACCAGGCGTGGCAACGTCTGGACGACGATCAGTTGCGCCGCGCACATGATTACTTTCCTGACGCGCGGGTTGACTTGCGCTACGATCCCAAACGACCAGTCAACTCGTTCGTGGCTTAATCGCCTTCCTGAATATTGAATTTGAAATCTTGGATCTGAGGTTCTCCGTACTTTGTGCTTTGTGCTTAGTACTTGTACTTTGTGTCTAAGAACGTTGGTTGCTTACAAAGCACAAAGTCCAAAGTACAAAGCACAAAGCACAAAGGACTAAGTAGGAAGTTGTTTGGCAAAATCCTGATCGCTAATCGTGGTGAGATCGCCGTGCGCATCATTCGCGCCTGCCGCGATCTGAACATCTCGCCAGTCGCGGTGTTTTCCGAAGCCGACGCCGCCGCCCTGCACGTGCGCATGTCTGACGAGGCGCATTGCATCGGCCCCGCGCCTTCGACCGAAAGCTACCTGAACATTCGGGCAATCATTGAGGCCGCTAAGGAAACCGGCGCCGAAGCGATTCATCCCGGCTACGGTTTTTTGGCTGAGAACGCCGAGTTTGCGTCCGCGGTCAGCGAAGCCGGATTGACCTTCATTGGCCCGACGCCCACTGCCATGGAGGTGATGGGCTCGAAGACCAGCGCGCGTCGCGCGGCGATTCAAGCCGGCGCGCCCGTCGTGCCGGGTACGGTTGAGGCTTTGCAGAATTATGAGGAGGCCGAGCAGGTTGCCGCGAAGTTCGGTTATCCGGTGATGCTGAAAGCCGCTGCGGGCGGTGGCGGCAAAGGCATGCGGCAGGTGGCCGCAGAGAGCGAATTGAGTTCGGCCCTCGAAGCCGCGCAATCAGAGGCCGCATCGGCATTCGGCAATTCAGACGTTTACCTCGAGAAGGTTGTCGAGAAACCGCGCCACATCGAGATTCAGGTCTTCGCCGACACGCACGGCAACTGCGTCCATCTCGGTGAACGCGAGTGTTCAATCCAACGCCGCCATCAGAAGGTGATTGAGGAATGCCCGTCGCCAATCAATGATCCCGATCTGCGGCAACGCATGGGCGAGGCGGCGATCAAAATCGCGAAGGCGGTCAGCTATGTTGGCGCCGGGACAGTTGAATTTCTCTTGTCGGACGTGACGAGTGAGTTTTACTTCCTCGAGATGAATACGCGCTTGCAGGTCGAGCATCCAGTCACGGAACTTGTTACCGGTTTCGACCTGGTGCGAGAACAAATCAACGTCGCCGCTGGCGAACCACTATCGTTCAAACAAGAAGACGTGCAGTGGCACGGCCATGCGATTGAATGCCGCGTCTACGCTGAAGATCCCGAGAACAACTTCTTTCCATCGCCCGGCAAAATTACCTTTCTGCGCGTGCCCGCGGGCCCGGGCATACGTGACGACAGCGGCGTCAGTGAAGGCGACGAAGTTTCCATCCATTACGATCCGATGATTTCCAAGCTTGCCGCCTGGGGCCGCACGCGCAATGAAGCGATCGATCGCATGCGACGCGCGCTCGACGAATACGCGGTGGGCGGTATCAAGACAACGTTGCCGTTCTTTCGCGAGATCGTGCGCGACGATGAGTTTATCGCGGCGCGCCTCGACACGGGTTTCATTTCGCGCTTCAACGAGCGCCGGGCGCGGGAGCGCGGGCATCTTTCGGAAGATGCGCATGCCTCCAGCGTGGAGCAGGACATCGCCGTGATCGCCGCCGCTCTCTCTTACGCGCAGACGCAACGCACGCCGGCAACGAATCATGACGAATCGCAAAGCAAATGGAAGTTCGCTGGCCGCCGGACTGCTTTGGCGAACTCACTATTAAAGACAGCGAAATGAAACTCCGCGCGATTATCCAGGATGTCGAAATTGACGTCGAGATTCGACGCGAAGCCGGACAGGTCTTCGCTAAAGTCGATGGCCGCGAATACCTTCTCGAAGCAAACCCGTCGCCGTCAGGTGTGTCGTTGTTGACGGCTGACGGTCAAGTGTTCGATTGCCGCATCGAGGGACATTCGTCAGCGGGACAACCCGTTGATGTTTTCGTCGGCACTGATCAGTACGCCGTCACGCTAATTGATCCGAAGCGGCTTCGTAGCGCCGCTGCTGCGAATGCGGAAGCGGACGGGGCGGCTCGGATCGTCGCCCCAATGCCCGGGAAAGTAGTGCGCGTGCTCGTGGAGAAGGGCGCATCGGTGGAAGCGGGAGCCGGCATCGTTGTCGTCGAAGCCATGAAAATGCAGAACGAAATGAAAGCGCCGAAAGCGGGAACGGTCGTAACGTTGAACGTCGAAGTAGGAGCGACGGTGAATGGCGGCGACGTCCTTGCGGTGATTGAGTGATTTTCGTCGGGCACGATAGGAAAGACTATTTAACATTTGGCATTTGAGATTTGGCATCTGGTAATTTGCTTCGCATGTGTTCACAGAAGCCAATGTCCTTACTTATCAAATCGCAAATAGCAAATGTCATATGTCAAATCTCAAATGATAAATAGTTCTGAATTAGAGTCCATGAATGCCTCAGAGCTGCGAATCCTGCTTTGGGATCTCGACGGCACGCTTGTCCGCGGCAAGCATTATGGTGTCTTCAAGGAGTACACCATCCCGATGCTCGAATCGGTCTTCGGCACCGCAGGTTCGCTGGGCGAGATGATGGTGTCCGGGATGACGGATTTGCAGATAATCGAAGAGGCTCTGCGCGGCGAGGGCATCACGCGTGAACAGATCAGTGCGAAGAAGGACGATCTGATGCGCTCTTACATCGAGCAGATGAAGCTCGCCGTGGGCAACGGCGCGCACATTATCGAAGCCATGCCCGGCGCGCGTGAAGCGCTTCAAGCTGTGCATGATCATCCGCGCTACCAGTCGGGGATGTTGACCGGCAATATCGAGCCGGCCGCATGTTTGAAAGTTGAGATCACCGGCCTCGCTGAATTCTTTACGTTGCCGGGCGCGTTCGGCGACGAATCATTCGACCGCCGCGATCTTCCGGCGCTTGCTGTACAGAGAATTAATGAGCAGCTGGGAGCGAATCTGTCGCCGGAACAGTTCATCGTGATTGGCGACACGCCGAACGATGTTGCGTGCGCCCGTCATTTCGGCACGCGCGTCGTCGGGGTTGGGACCGGCCGCATACATTCCTATGAAGAACTTCGTGCGTGCCAACCCGATGCTTTACTTAAGGATCTTCTGGACGTGGACCTTTTCATCCGCACACTGGACGCGCTGTGAGCAGAGCCAAAACAGCCACCAGTTTTGAGTACAGATACTCGTTCACCTAAAACTCACAGTCACACCGCGGCTTTAGCCCGGTGGAAAACTTGCGGCGATACAACGGAAACCGTTTAAACGGTTTCCCTGCGCCGCCCACCAACCTGATCGCCGCGCTAAAGCGACGGCGAGAATGAGAGATCTTCCTCAAACTGAACCAGTACTAAGTGCGCCCCGACTTTCCTCAGCCAACTATCGGCGCGATAATCAATTCATTCCCCTGACAAGTTGGAATTTTCACCACTGGAGGAGGGAACGATGCTCGTCAACTGGATCAAAGACGCTGATGCTGCTCTTGAGCAGGCGAAAACTGAGAACAAACCACTCTTAATTGATTTCTCAGCGGCGCCGGCTTGAGGTGCATGTGCTCGGCTGGAAGCCGAGTCCTATTCGGATCAGGAAACCGCCGACTTCATCAATCAAAACTTCGTCCCACTCGCGGCCCACATAAAAGAACATCCCGCGTACTTCAAACGCTTCGACGCGGTTTGGACACCAACGATTCTCATTCTGGATTCCAAAGGTGTCGAACGGTATCGCATCGAAGGTTATCTGCCGAAAGATTGGTTCCGCGCGCGTCTTGAGATGGGCATCGCACGAGTGGCGTTCATGCACAAGAAGTTCGGCGACGCGCAGAAGTTGTATGCGGAGGTGGTAAATCGTTTCGGCAACACGGCCGTTGCCGCGGAAGCTTTGTACTGGCGCGCCGTCTCACAATATAAAGCGACAAACGATCACGGAGTACTGGGTGAAGTGGCGAAGGAACTAAGCGAGAAACATCCGGGCGATGAGTGGACGCTGAAGAGCGATCCGTGGGCGCACTAGTAGTTTTCAGTTGTCGGTTTTCAGTTTTTAGTGATCGATTGAGCTTTGTAACTCAGTGCATAGAGCATTTTCCGAATTTCAGTAATGGCAACATCGAGTTCAACGCTTCGCGAGTGATCGATCAAACGAAGCTCCTCGGCGATGATTCTCTGAGTATCGAGTTCTGCCAGCGAGCCATTCGCCATCGCCAGGAATTGACGAAACTCGCCAAGATGCTGCCGTGCTTGACCTTCGGCTATATTCGACGCCACGGAGATCGCGGCGCGCTTCATCTGACTGGCAAGTCCGTACACTTCGCTTTTGGAAAACGACTCGCAAGTTGCGTAGGCGAGCTTGCAGAGATCAATGCTTTTCTGCCAAACAACCAAATCTTTGTATGAACGCGAGCCCATCTAAAAACTGAAAACCGAAAACTAAATCCTGTGAAAGCCCTTCAAGATATCCTGGGTCGCGAGCCGCAGAATCACCGGCCGGCCGTGCGGACAGGTCGTCGGCGAAGAGGTAAGCAGGAGTCGATCGATTAACCAGCGCATCTTTTCCGGCGCGAGCGGCATGTTGACCTTGATGGCCGAGTGACACGCGAGCGACGCAGCGATTTCATCGCGTAGCACCTCGCGCGACTTCCCACGCTTCTCCTGATCGATGCTGTCGAGCACTTCCGACAAAACATTGCGCGCTTCGCTCGCCGGCAAGTCAGCCGGCGTTGCTTTGATGGCGACGGTTCGGCCCGACAATCTCATCAGCTCAAAACCATAACCCTCCAACTCTTCCGCGATTGCGTCAAAAGCGGTGGCTTGCGCCGGTGTGAGATCGAACGTTTCGGGAATCAGCATTCGCTGAGACTCAGCCTGGCGCGCCGTTTCCAACGCGCGGTACTTATCAAACAGAACGCGTTCATGCGCGACGTGCTGATCGATTAGCAGCAGACCTTCGTCGTCTGTCGCGATGATGAAGCTTTCGTCGAGTTGCCCGAGCGGCCGAATGTTTTGTGACAGCGAATCCGTTACCTCGCCGACGAACCTGGTGGCCGAATCCAGCGGCGGCAAAGCAGGCGCAGGTCGAAGGGCCGGCGAAACTTCGGGTTCAACTTGTTCATCGGAAATCGCTTTCGCCACCGGCATCGAGTCCACCGGCAGAGGTTCCGAGCGGCCGGTTTCCGGTGACGCGGCAATCTCTTCCGCCGACAACTGCGCTTGCACTGCGGTAGCAAAGCCAAATCCGATGCGTTCTTGCTGTGGCTCGGGCCGCAAAGCGAAAGCTGATCGCGCGAATGGTTCGACGCGTGATGGAACTTCCGTTTCGGCCACGTCCGTTGGCGTGATGCGGTTTTCGTCCGCATCGCTACCGACTTCATCGCGTCGAAATTCCGTTTGCGTCTCAGCAGCGGGCGCATATCCCGCGCTCGCCAACGCTGCACGCACGGCGGCGCGAACGGAATCGGCCACTGCGGCCGCGCGTCGAAAACGAACTTCGGTCTTCGCAGGATGTACGTTGACGTCAACTTCTTCGAGCGGCACGTCGATGAACAGGAGCGCGACCGGATAGACACCGTGCGGCAGAATAGATCGGTAACCTTCCGACACGGCCCGGCCAATCAGACGGTCGCGCACGAACCGGCCATTGACGAAAAGAAACTGCGCGTCGCGCGAAGTGCGGCGCTCGCGCGGGGCGGAAACGAACCCCTCGACCTTCGCAATCGAAGGGGAGAAGCGCGCTTCTGCTGCATCGCTCACTGATCCCGTCGCTACCGCTCCGGGTTCTGACACGCCGCTGTTAACTTCGAGCAGGCCCTCTAAAAACTGCGCGCCAAAAATCTGGTAGGCCCGTTCGCGCAGGTCCTTGGCGGGCGCCACGCGAATTGTTTCGCGCCCGTTGTTCGTCAGAGTGAAACTGATTTCGGGGTGGGCGAGCGCGTAGTGCGTCACCAGATTCGTGAGATGAAAGCTCTCTGTTGCCTCTGAGCGCAGAAACTTTCGGCGTGCCGGCGTGTTGAAAAACAAATCGCGAACGAGGATGGTTGTGCCGCGCGGATGAGCGGCGTCTTTCACATCGCGCATCCGGCCACCTTCGATCACGACCCGCGTTGCGGCGGAGACGTCTTCGGTGCGCGTGACTAACTCGACGCGCGCGACAGAGGCGATTGACGCCAACGCTTCACCGCGAAACCCCAGCGTGCCGATGGCGGCCAGATCTTCAGCTTTGCTGATCTTTGAAGTCGCGTGACGCTCGAACGCCAGCACGGCATCGTCGCGCATCATTCCTTCGCCGTCGTCCGTGATCTTCAAAAGGCGCCGGCCACCGCCCTCCACATCCACCGTGACGCGCGTCGCACCCGCATCGATCGCGTTTTCGACAAGCTCTTTGGCGACGGAAGCGGGTCGTTCGACGACTTCGCCGGCGGCAATCAAATTGGAAAGGTGATCGGGGAGTACGCGGATTTTTGACATAAGCGAAAGATGATAGATGTTAGATTCTAGATGTTAGATTCTAGATGTTAGAACTTTGCTCCACTGCGCGCATTAACCCATTGAGAATCTTCGCGACTTCATTCAATTGATCTCGGAGTTGGGAATAGGGTTCACGGCTCAGGTATTTCAACCGCACCGCTATCTCAAGGTGTGTATCGAGCTCTAAGAGCGACCCTCGGGCATTGGCAAGGAAATACAGATACTCCTTGGTTAACCGCCGGCCTTGCCCTTCCGCAATGTTTGCCGGAATCGATACTACTGCGCGGCGAATCTGACTAGTGAGAGCATAGGTCTCTTCTTTCGGGAACGAAGCAGTTGCTTTGTAGACCGCTTCGACTAAATCCATCGCCTTTTGCCATACAATCAAATCGCGATGACTTCGAATCTGAGCAGTTGCCGACATCTAGCACCTAATATCTAACATCTTACAAGTACACTATCTCGTGTTCATTGGCTCCCAGGTCAATCGCGTCGAACATCCAATCTACGACGTAACGTCCATGGCGGGCCAACAACGACGCGATGTTAATGTGTCGCTCCTGCAAGGTCTTCTCGGGATAAAGCAGGTCGAAGGCACGCTCAAGTTGCCGGCGCAGCGCCTCATCGCGTCCGATCTGCGCACGCTGAAAACGCGTTCGCAATCCATCGAGTTGATATTTGATTTTGGCGCGCCCCTTGTCGAGCGCATCCGCCAGCGTTGGATCGACGTGGCGTAACCTGTCTTGCAGCGCGTCGAGTTCGCGGTTGAACATTTCAGTCGTGTGATCGAAAGCTTCCGAAGTTTCTTTGCCCAAATAATTCTCAACCACGCTGGCGACGACCTGATCATAGCCGGCAAAGAAATCCTTCAGCGTTAGGTTGTAACGCTCGAGCGCGCGCCACGTTTGTTTTTCCACCATTGTGATGCTCGCGCGATGCAAAATCGGGGTCACCGGCCGGTCGAGCAGCCGATAAACCTCAGACGTCTGCGCGAAGTAAGCAATCTCAGCCGCGCCGCCGTAGTAAGTAATCGTCGGCAACAGATAGTCCTGCACGACTGAGCGCAGCGTCACGTTTGGACTGAAGCGATCAGGTTCGCGCAAAGCCCACTCGGCAAGTTCTTCTGCGGAATGCTCCTGCCCGTCGGCCTTCGTTCGATACTTGCCGCCTGGCGTCCGCGTCAGCGCGTGACGCGCCGCGGTTTCGTCGTGGAGAAAAAGCGGAAACGAATCTTCTGATGGAGTTACCTGCGCGTGATAGCCGGCCTCTTCGAGTTCGCGACTGCGCTGCGCAATGGCCGCAGCAATCTCTGGCGCGATTCGGGCCGCCGCTGAGTAAAGCGGCGCCGCAAGCTTCTTCAGTTCCGCATCGAGCGGATCGAGAACAATCAGTCCATGCTTTGCCGTCAACGCCGTCACCATGCGCGCGAATGCATCGCCGTAGGCAGTGCCGGGAGCGTACGCGTCGCGCAAAAGCGCCTCGACATCTTCCGTGAACTCACTGTTCGGTAGCGTCTTCAGCAGATTTTCGATGACACTCTCAATCGACTGATCAAGCTTCACCAGACCCACCGGCGAGCCTTCATTGTGGATCTCAGCCGGCACGGCTGTTTTTTCCAACGCGCAATCACGATTGATGAATTCAGCCCAGGCGACTTCCGCAAAATCGTGGTCTTCGGTCGCTATCCAAAACACGGGAACGGCCTTCGCGCCGCGTTGCGTCAGGCATTCGGCGAGCTTCACCGCCGAAAGTGCTTTGTAAATTGTGTAGAGCGGCCCGGTAAACAAACCCGCTTGCTGGCCTGACACGACCGCAAGACAGTCAAATTCCGCAAGCAAACCAATGTTTTTGAGCGTCGCTTCGCTCGCTCCCCATCCGCGATTCATTCGTTCGAGCGCGGCGCACAATTGCTGCCGATCAGTCACATACGAACTAAGCACGCGGTCTTTGCGCGCGGGCAGATCGACATAAGAGCGAACTGCTTCCGGATAAAAATGTCGAAGTGCGAGCGGGTCTCTTAAGTAGTCGAGAAACAGTTTGGATTGTTGTGGAATCTGGTCGAACGGGAGCGTCTCAACGCGCAAGCCGGCTTGTTGCGGCGAAGCGTGACAGGCAGTTTCAGCAGTGCTCAAACGGGGAATGCTCCTTGGTCAGAGCATTTTACGCGGTGGATGTGTGGAGTGCTAGGTGTCAGACGGTCCGTCTTCACTCCGTTAGGAGCGGGATGTTTATAGGGGATAGGCAAGAACCCGTTTACAGCTCCGTAGGAGCGAAATGGTCCGCTGCGTATTCCGCTCCTAAAGGAGCTGGGTCACGACTGCTTTCACAGAAGCTATAAACATCCTGCTCCTACGGAGCAGCTGAGCCCCGACCTGTCGCTTCCACCTCCGGTTCTGACACGAGCGTGGCCGCTCGCATCAGCTCTTCTATCTTCGCGCGCGCTGCTTCACTTGCAGGCTGCAATGGCGCGCGCACGCCGCCGCCGACATAACCGGCCATCTCCATCGCCGCTTTCAATCCGCCGATGCCGTAGGTGCGCGTGACTGCGCGCGCGAGCGGCGTTAGCTTTTCCTGCAACGAAGTGGCGCGATCGTTCTCACCAGCTTTGACCGCGCGATAGATCTCCAGGCAAAGTTCCGGTACGACACAACCGACCGCGAGAATTCCACCGATGGCGCCGGCCTGCAACGCTTCAGAGAAAACAGTTCCGTTGCCAACCGTGACCGCAAAACCTTCCGTCGTCTTTTGTACTGTCTCGCGCATTTTCGCCACATCGTTCGAGCTGTCTTTCAGGCCGATAATGTTCTCGTGCTCGCTCAAGTGCGCTGTCGTCTCAGGCTCGATCTTGATTCCGGTCAAGTCAGGCATGCTGTAAAGAATCACCGGAACCGACACAGCATCAGCGACTACAGTGTAATGCTCGATCAGACTCTGCTGTGTGATCGCGGGCCGGTAGTAATGGGGCGTGATCACTAACACTGCATCCGCACCGGCTTTTGCGGCGCGCTCTATTTCTGCGATGGTGCCGCGCGTGCTCTGTTGACCGGCGCCGACGACAAACGTCATCGCTTCGGGCACGGCCGCGCGAGCGGTCTCGATTACCTGAAGATATTCGCGTTCATCCAGGTTCACGCGCTCGCCCGTCGAACCAAGCACGACGTAGCCCGCGATGCCGGTTGTGTTCCAGCGTGTAATGTTCGTCTTAAGAGCTGTGATATCGATGTCTTCATTCGCCACGAAGGGCGTCGTGATCGGCAGCAAAACTCCGGAAAGGTTGATCGGCATGCAGGCGCGATTATAACGCAGGTCCGCGCGCAATCAGGTTGCGACACCGTAACCCCTCACCTATAATTCCAGCGGTTTCCAGCCAACTCCGAGAGGCCCATCGATGCCATATCTCAAACCTGAACGCCCCGAAAAGGTCAGCGCGCCTTCGCTCAAGGCCAGCAAGGAACGCGGCGAAAGACTGGTTTGCATTACCGCTTACGACTATCCGACCGCGCGCATTGTTGATGAAGCGGGTATCGACATCGTTCTGGTCGGCGACAGTCTCGGCAATGTCGTGCTGGGCTACGGCAACACAGTGCCGGTGACGCTCGACGAGATTTTGATTCATGTGAAGGCGGTGCGGCGCGGTGTCGAACGGGCGCTGCTGGTCGCCGACATGCCATACGGGTCGTTTCACACGGGCGCGAACGACACTGTGCGCGCGGCCTTGCGTCTGGTGAAAGAAGGCGAGGCTGAAGCGGTAAAGCTTGAAGGCGGGCAGAAACGCGTCAAGTTGGTGAAGCGCCTCGTCAACGAAGAAATCGCGGTGATGGGTCACATCGGTTTGACGCCGCAATCGATCAATCAGCTGGGCGCCTACCGCGTTCAGGGAAAGACTGCCGATGCGGCGAAGCGTCTGCTCGATGACGCTTATGCTTTGGAAGACGCAGGTGCGTTCTCGATTGTGCTTGAGTTAGTCCCGCGCGAAATCGCGCAGATGATCACTGAAAGCATAAAGGTGCCGACCATCGGCATTGGCGCCGGTGTGCATTGCGATATTCAGGTGCTGGTCTTTCACGATTTGCTCGG
Source organism: Pyrinomonadaceae bacterium (assembly GCA_049273695.1). Lineage (GTDB taxonomy): Bacteria > Acidobacteriota > Blastocatellia > Pyrinomonadales > Pyrinomonadaceae > UBA11740. Next base: position 19,989 of record JBASRE010000006.1, on the reverse strand, counting down.
CATGGCATTCGGTAAACTGCCGCGCTTCGTGCGCGAATACGCGAACCTGCGCGAGACGATTACCGACGCCGTCACGCGCTGGGCCGAAGACGTGCGCAACGGCAACTATCCTGCTGAAGGTGAATCGTACGGATTGCCGGCGGCCGCCGCGGAAGAATTAAAGCTGGAAACGGGCAAGCTGGAGAAGTCCAAATAGATTGGATGCTATCGTGGTCTTCGGTCTTTGATCTTTGGTCTTTGAAAACTAAGACCAAAGTCCTAAGGCCAAAGACCTTCTTTTATGGAGACAGTCGAAAACCGCGAGCGTATGATCTTGATCGCGCGCGAAGTTCAGCGCGCGAACCGCAGCATTGGCTTTGTGCCGACGATGGGCGCGCTGCACGAGGGGCATCTCAGTCTGATGCGCGAGGCGCGCGCGCAATGCGATACGCTGGTGGTCTCGATCTTTGTTAACCCGACGCAGTTTGGACCGGCAGAAGATTTCACGAAGTATCCGCGCGATTTGGATCGCGACGCCGCCTTGTTGGCTGGCGAACACGTGGATTATCTTTTCGCCCCTACGGCGAGCGACATCTATCCGCCGGAATTTTCGACTTACGTTACGGTGGAAGGATTGTCGGAGCAACTCGAGGGCGCTTCGCGGCAGGGCCACTTTCGCGGCGTGGCGACCGTCGTGGCTATTCTGCTGAACATCGTGCGGCCGGACGTAGCATTCTTTGGCCAGAAGGACGCGCAACAGGCGGCGGTGCTCAAACGCATGGTTCGCGATCTTGCTTTCGACACGAAAGTAGTGGTGCTGCCGATCGTGCGCGAAGAATCCGGACTGGCGCTGTCGTCCCGAAACGCGTATTTGACCGACGAACAGAGGCGCGCCGCGACCGTCTTGCATCGGGGTCTTTTGCGCGCATCGCGGGCGTACAGCGACGGCGAGCGCAGCGCCGAGCGGTTAGTTGAAATTGTAAGCGAAACGATTGCCGCGGAACCGTTGGCGCGCGTCGATTACATCAGCTTGAATGACGCGGAAACATTTCAGCCCCTGGTGCAGGTTGAAGAGAGGCCGGCGTTACTGTCGGTCGCGGTTTATATCGGCAAGACGCGTTTGATTGATAACATGGTGCTTGGCGTGACTGAAAAGCAAGATGCTGCCGCGGTTTAGGGTTTAATGAATAACGGAATCAAACAGAAGGCGCACATCACTTTCGTGCTCAATGGCGAGCAAGCCGAAGTTGCCTTCGCGCCGCACAAGACGCTCCTCGAAGTTTTGCGTGAAGATCTCGCGTTAACCGGAACGAAGCATGGCTGTGAATTAGGTGAGTGTGGTACGTGCACGGTTTTGGTGGATGGCAAGTCGATTGTGTCGTGTCTGATGCTGGGCCTCGATGCTGAAGGTCGCGAGGTCACGACGGTCGAGGGCATGGCTGAAAATGGTCAGCTTCATCCGCTTCAGGACACGTTCGCGGACACAGGCGCGGCGCAGTGTGGTTATTGCACGCCCGGATTCATGTTGGCTGCGAAAGAACTGATCGATAAGAATTCAAAGCCGAGCCGCGACGAAATCAAGGAAGCGCTGTCAGGAAACCTGTGCCGCTGCACGGGCTACATCAAGATCTACGAAGCGGTCGAATTGGCAGCGGCGCGCATGCGCGGTGAAGAGATGGAGCTGCCTAAAGAGGCAATTTATGGGTTGTGAGAGAGTTGTTAGTTGCACTGCAGCTGAGATCGAATGCCTAACGAGTCAAACAACGGGAAACCACTCAATGTAGTTGGCAAGCCCTTTCGCAAAGTCGATGCGCGCGCGAAGTGCACCGGCCAGACGAAGTTTGCCGACGACATCATTTTGCCGCGGATGCTTGCCTGCAAGATTCTGCGCACGCATGAGCCACACGCGCTGATCAAGAACGTCGATGTTTCAAAGGCGCTGGCCCTGCCGGGTGTCTTCGCCATCATTACCGGCAAAGACCTTCCGATCTCTTATGGGATCCTGCCTGTCAGTCAGGACGAACACGCGCTGTGCATCGACAAAGTGCGATTCGTGGGCGATCCGGTGGCGGCCGTGGCCGCGATTGATGAAGACGTCGCGTTCGACGCGATGAATCTTATCGAAGTCGAATACGAGCGGCTGCAAACAATCACGTCGATTGAAGAAGGATTGCTGGTCGATGAACCTCGCATTCACGAATACGGAGACGGCGGCAACGTGCACAAGAAGGTAAGCCTGGAATTCGGTGACGTTGACGAAGGCTTTGCCGAAGCAGATTTGGTGCGCGAAGACACTTTCTTCTACGAAGGCAACACGCACCTGCCGATGGAGCAACATGCCGCGGTGGCTCACTTTGATTCCGATCAGAAGCTGACGCTGTGGAGTTCAACGCAGACGCCGCACTACGTGCATCGCGCGCTGGCGAAGGTGCTTGAGCTTCCCGCCAGTCACATTCGAGTGATTGCCACGCCAAATGGCGGGGGTTTTGGCGGCAAGAGCGATCCTTTCAATCACGAAGTAGTCGTCAGTAAGCTCGCAATGATCACGGGCCGGCCGGTGAAATGCACTCTGACACGTGAAGAAGTCTTCTATTGCCATCGCGGACGCCATCCGGTGCTGATGCACGTTAAGACCGGAGTGAAGAAAGACGGCGCGATCACGGCGATGCATTTCAAAACGTTTCTCGACGGCGGCGCGTACGGAAGCTACGGAGTAGCGAGCACGTTCTACACCGGCGCACTGCAAACCGTGACGTACGAGGTGCCGCGTTACAAGTTTCAGGGCGCGCGCGTGTTCACAAACAAACCGCCGTGTGGTCCGAAGCGTGGACATGGAACTCCACAGCCGCGTTATGGTCTGGAAGTTCACCTCGACAAGATTGCCGAGCAATTGAATCTCGACCCGGTTGAGATTCGTCGCAATCATCTCGCTCCGGCGAATTCACTCACCGCGAATTATTTGCGCATCGGCAGCATGGGCCTGGGCGCGTGCATCGACAAAGTCGTCGAAGGATCGGATTGGAAGAAGAGGTTTTCGTGGAATCGGTACGCAGGCGTCCCGCCTGCTGACGATCACGAGGCAGCCGGGACGGCTGCGGACCGCAAGCTTCCTTACGGTAAAGGCATCGGCATCGCATGCTCGTCTTACCTCTGTGGCGCTGGGTTGCCGATTTACTGGAACAACATGCCGCAATCTGGTGTGCAGCTGCGTCTGGATCGCCAGGGCGGCGTGTGCGTCATGTGCGGCTCAACCGACATCGGACAAGGTTCTGATTCCATCCTTGCGTACATCGTGGCCGAGATTCTCGGAATCGATCCGTTCGATATTCGCGTCGTCACCGCCGACACCGATCTGACGCCGGTTGATCTCGGCAGCTATTCCAGCCGCGTGACGTTAATGACCGGCAACGCAGCGATTCAAGCCGCCGAACGGGCAAGGGAACTTCTAACGCTGGCGGTTGCCGAAAAGCTGAAGGTGCCGATCGAAAACATCTCGTTCGCCGAAAGGCGTGCCTTTGATGTCGAGAATCCCGAGGTTGGCGTGTCATTTGCCGAAGCCGTCGTGCTCGCCGAATCAAAGTTCGGCACGATTGGCACGGTTGGTTCTTATTCGCCGCCGCGCTCGCCCGGAAAATACAAAGGCGCGGGCGTTGGGCCTTCGCCGGCTTACAGCTACTCCGCGGCCGTTGCCGAAGTGGACGTCGATCCCGCCACCGGCATCGTGATTGTCGAACGCATCTGGATCGCGCACGACATCGGCAAATCGATCAACCCGGCGCTGGTGATGGGCCAGGTCGAGGGCAGCGTCTATATGGGACTGGGCGAAATTCTGATGGAAGAGATGTCGTATCGCGCGAATCGAAACGTCGTGCACAAGATCCCGTCGATGCTTGAATACAAGAGTCCGACGACGATGGAGATGTGCGACGTTAAGACCTACTTAATCGAAGATCCTGATCCGAATGGGCCGTTCGGTGCGAAGGAAGTGGGCCAAGGGCCTTTGTTGCCGGTTCCTCCGGCGGTCGCGAACGCGGTTTACAACGCCGTCGGCGTGCGAATCGATGAAGTGCCGCTGACACCCGAAAAAGTTTTGAAAGCTTTGCACGAAAAATCAAGAGGCCGCGACGGGCGCTTCGGTCCAACCTCAGTTCCAAACACCGACTGGCCTGAGCCTTTGCGTGTTTTGACACCTGCCGAAGGGGGAGACGGCCGCGAGATGCCGCGCGTCGCGGTGCATTCGTAGCGATCGAATGAGGCGCCGATGAGGTTTGAATGGAATGATAAGAAGGCGCTTGAAAATCTTAAGAGGCACGGAGTAACGTTTGGCGAGGCGACAGAGGTGTTTTACGATCCGCATGCGCTTGAGGCGGAAGACGCAGAACACTCGTTCACCGAGCCGCGGTTTTCTATAATTGGATATTCTACGCGGCGCATACTATTCGCCGTTTTCGCAGAGCGGCATCGCGACGTAATAAGAATTATTTCGGCGCGTCTACCGACACCAAGCGAAAGAAAAGCATATGAAGAACAAGAAAGATAAGAAGCGCGGAAAACTCGCCGATGAAGTCGAGCTGATCGTCACCGAAGAAGACTATCAAGCAGGTTTGAAGCGTGGGTGGACTGACGATGACATGCTCAAACCCGGAAGGTACAAGATGCGGCGCGGCGGTTTTCTCAAACGACATCCCGAGTTGAAGATTGAGGAAAGGAAGAGCGCCTGATGAAACGCGCATTGCCTTTCATCATTATCGTTATAGTCCTTATCGCCGGCGTTGTCGCGGTCATGATCTTCTCTCGCCAGCGGGGTAAAAATGCCGGCGCTTTCGCCACCAACAATCAGCAGAGCCAAACCATCGCGAGCACTTCTTCGCCGGCTCCGCAATCGTCGCCAAATGCGCCCGCGGGGTTAACGAGACCTAATGTAAAAGTAAGCTCGCCGGTGGTGCTCGAAGAATACGGGGACTATCAGTGTCCGCCGTGCGGAATATTGTTTCCGGTGCTGAAGCAAATCGAGCACGAGTATGGCGACCAGGTGCGCTTCGTGTTCCGGCATTTTCCGCTGACGAAGATTCACCCAAACGCGATGACCGCTGCGCAAGCTGCCGAAGCTGCCGGGAACCAGGGCAAGTTTTCGCAGATGCACGACCGGCTCTACGGGACTCAGAACGCTTGGAAGGACCAGGCCGATGCACGGCCAATGTTTATCGGCTACGCGCGCGAGCTCGGACTGAATGTCGAGCAGTTCACGCGTGACATGGACAGCACCGCGGTGGCGCAAAGAATCGCTTCCGATATGCAGAGAGGTTCGAGCGTGGGGGTTTCCGGCACGCCGACCGTGTTCATCGACGGTCAGATGTTGCGTTACGAAGCCACCACCCCCGAAGGCCTGAGGCAGGGCATAAACTACATGCTTCAGCGGAAGGCCGCCGCTCAGTAACCGTGTTATTTTTCTCGCGGCTCGGCCGGTCGACCTCAGCCTCGGGAAAACTAACCTCGCGCACCTCTGCGACTTAAACCCAAGCGGCTCAAGTTATTGTTGACATGTGGGCGGCATCTCTCTATAGTGCCACCCGAAAGTGACCCTTTGATGCCCGTCACCCCCCGCATCAAATGACGGACACCGATGTTCAAGCTTCAGCGCCTCGAAATCACGGGATTCAAGTCCTTTGCGGACCATACTGACCTTCGCTTCACCGGCGAGGGAATAACTGCGGTTGTCGGGCCGAACGGGTGCGGCAAGAGCAACGTCGCCGACGCGATCGCCTGGGTTTTGGGCGAACAGCGCGTTAAGCATCTGCGCGGCGGCGAGATGAAAGATGTCATCTTTCAGGGCTCGCGCAATCGACAGCCCAGCGGCATGGCGGAAGTCGTGCTGCACCTGCAGCGTGACGAAACCACCGAAGATGAGCCGGACATCCAGGACATCGATTCAACGCTCGAGCAGATCGATTCGCATGATGAGATTTTTGAAGCTCCCGAATTGGTGGGTGCACCTGCCGCCGAAGCGACGCCAGAGGGCGAAGAAGCCGTGTCAGTACCCGGAGCGGTAGCGACGGGATCAGAAAGCCTGTCAGTACCCGGAGCGGTAGCGACGGGATCAGAAGTTCAAGCGGAGAATGTCGAAGCTCCGACCGAAGCCAAACCAAAAGCCAGGCATCATCACCGCCACTGGCGCCAACGTCGAAACCTCGCTTTGGAGTTTGCTCCGGGTGAAGCTGTTTCCGTAACCCGGCGTCTCTACCGATCGGGTGAAAGCGAATACCTGCTTAACGATCGGCCTTGCAGGCTGCGCGACATTCAGGATTTGTTCTCGGGCACAGGCTTGGCGGGCGGTCACTACGCCATCATCGAACAGGGCCGCATCGGTCAGATCCTCTCAGCCAAACCGATGGATCGCCGCACGATCATCGAAGAGGCGGCCGGCATCACCAAGTTTCGCGTGCGGCAACGGGCCGCCGAAGCACGTCTGGAAAGCGCGCGCTCAAATCTCAGCCGCGTTGCGGACATCATTTCGGAAATCGAGCGCCAGGTGAACAGTCTGCGCCGGCAAGCGGCGAAGGCGCGTCGTTATCGAATTCTGCGCGAAGAACTGCGCGAGCTTCTGCGCCGTGTTTACGTCGGCGAAGAACAAAGCCTCGCGGCGCTTCTGGATCAAACCCAGGCCGAACTGGATCTTGCGGGGCAGGAAGAACAGCAACTGGCGGCGGCCTTAACCGAGCGCGAAGAAGCGAGCCGCACGGCGACGCAAAACGCGCGCACCTTCGAAGACGAACTCGCGCAAGTGCGCGCGGCCGTAGCCGAAGGCGCGTTGCAGCGTGATCGACGCATCCGCGAACGGGTCTATCAGGAAGAACAGATCGAAACGCTCTCGAAGCGCCGGACGGAAATCGAAGCCGAAGTCGCCGCGCTGACGGAACGGCTGACGCTGGTCGAATCCGAACTCGAGCGACTGGGAGCGCTGGACGCAACGCTGACAGCCGAAACCGAGCAGACCTCGTCTTTACTGCGCACCGCTGAAGAGACTTACGCCGCGAGACTTGCCGAAGTAGCTCGGGCCGAAGAAGAAATCGAGAACGCCCGGCCGGAACTGCTGAAGCACACGGTCGCCGGCGAACGGCTGCACGAACTCGGACGACAGATCGAATCGTCAATTGAAAAGCTGGCGCAGCAGGCCGAGGGTCTGGCGCGCGAAGGCGAACGGGCGACTGCGTCTCACCAAACGGCGACCATTGAAGCAGAGAAGCTCAACGGTCAAATCATTGAAGCGCGCGCGAAATTGGCACGGCTCGTGGCCGAACGCCAGGGCGCCCTCAAAGCCGTCGTCGAAGGCCATGAACGTGTATCGGACACCGACGCCGACCTGACGCGCGTGCGTGACGATTACTCGCGCACGCAGGCACGTCTCGAAAGCTTCAAAGATCTCGACGAGCGTCGTGCTCATTTTTCATTGGCGGTGCAGGAAGCGTTCTCGGCGAACGAAGCTGAACAGTTTCATTTGATCGGCACGTTGGCCGATTCAATCAAAGTCGAGGCCCAGTGGGAGCGTGCCGTCGAAGGTGCGCTTGGTTCATCTTTGCAGTCGGTTCTGGTGCCAACGCCCGATGACGCAATCCGCGCCGCGGCGTGGCTGAAGACCAATCACATTGGCCGCGCGCAATTTCTGGTGACGGGTTTGCACGGTGGCAGTGATGAAGTCACCATCGCAACTTTTACAGGTACGCCGACAACCAGCTCGACCGGCGCTGCGTCGCAACGTGACTATGTGCCGATGGGAATTGACGGGCCGCGCATCGGCGACATTCTGAATGCGCCCCGCGAACTACTTAGTCTGCTCGAACGTGCGCTGCCTGAACGGATGAACGCGCGCGTAGTACCGACATTGGATGACGCGACCGCGCTGTCGCTGGCGACGGGCGACATGTACGTGACAGTCGATGGTGACTGGGTGACGGGCGGGCAGTTCGTCAACGCCGGTAACGGACGCGCGCTGGAAGAAGGCGCAGGTCTCTTAACCTTCAAACGCGAGTTGCGCGAATTGCAGGGCCGCGTGGTTGAACTCGAAGCGGAACTCGCAATCACTGAGATGTCGGTCAGGGAAGCGCGTTCGCGCATGACCGGCCTGGAAGAGACAGTCGTTCTGCTGAACGCTTCGATTGCGCGCGAAGAGCGCGAGGCGATGGCGCTTGAGTTAGCCTCCGGAACTTTGCACCAGGACGTTGAACGCGCCGCCAGGCATCTGCGTGTGGTTGTCGACGATCAGGCGCGGCTTGAGCAGGAGCGACAGGATTTGGAAGCGAGTCGCGCGAAGGCGCTCAGCGATGCCGAAGCCGCCGAAGCGGCGCGGATCGCGGTAAGTCAAAAAATCACAGAAACAACGAACCTGTTGGTTGAGATTCGCGCCGGAGTCGAAACAGACAGCACCACGCTGAACCATCAGCGCGCTGAAGCCGCGGCCGCTGCCGAACGCCGCCGTTCGACATCGTCAGATCTGCGCCGGCTGCAAACTGAGCATGAAGAAGTGAGTGCGCGCATCGCGCGGCACAACCTGGAATTGACGGAAGGCGGGTCGCGGATCGAACAGCTACGCGGTTCAATCGCTGAAATCGATCGGCTGGCCATGACGATTGACGAAGAGAAGGCGCGCGAGGAAGGGCTGATTGCCGAAGCGACAGCGCGCTTGACTGAGGCGCGGGAACGCGCCGATGCGATGGCGGCTGAGTTAGCCGAACTGAATCGTAACGCCGCGGCCTCACGCGACGCCCGCGCGGCGATTGAGGTGCAGCGCGCCGAAGCGTTGGCGCGAGTAAACTTCGTCCGCGAATCGTGCGCTAACGAGCTGAACCAAAGCCTCGAAGAAATCGCGCGCGAGCTAATCCCGGATCCTGAATTTGTTTTGGAGACGTCGCGCGCGCGGGTCGAAGAGCTGCGCGAGAAGCTCGAAAGCTTCGGCGCCGTCAACATGATGGCGCTCGAAGAGCTTTCCGAAAACGAAGAGCGGCTCGCGTTCCTGACCACGCAGCGTGATGACATTACAAAAGGAATTGCTTCGACTGAAGAGGCCTTACGCGAGATCAAGCGTCGCTCGCGTGAACGTTTCCGCGGTGCGTTCGAACAGATCAATCAGAACTTCAGCGAACTGTTTAAGGAATTGTTTGGCGGTGGTCGCGGCGAGATGAGCCTGATCGACGAGAACGACGAACTCGAATCAGGCATCGACATCATCGCGCAACCGCCCGGTAAGCGGCTCCAGAACGTTCTGCTGCTCTCGGGCGGCGAGAAAGCGATGGCGGCGCTCGCGCTCGTGCTTGGCATTTTCCACTATCGGCCGTCGCCGTTCTGCCTGCTGGACGAAGTTGACGCGCCGCTCGACGAAGCTAATATCGGCCGCTTCACCGGCAAAGTCGTCTCTATGTCCGCGAATACGCAGTTCATCGTCATTACCCACAACAAGCGCACGATGGAAACCGCGCGCGCTTTGTACGGAGTGACGATGGAAGAAGTCGGAGTTTCCAAGCTTGTTTCCGTGCGCTTCGAATAGCGTTTTGCCGCGAGTTGTAAAGACCTATTCTCTCCCAGCATAATCAGACATTCATGATGGTCAATTCTCAGTGTCTTTGTGGCTCTCTGTGTCTCTGTGGTGAAAAACCGCGGGGAAGTATTCACCACAGAGACACGAAGATCGCACAGAGACACAGAGAGATGCGTCTGTTTCGCGGAGTGCTCATCTTGCCGTTGCTGCTGGCGTTCGCGGTAATGAGTTACCCGCAGACCGAAAGCAAGCGGAACGATCGACCGCAATCTAATTCGACTTCGACCATCGTCCCCGATAGCAAAGAACCGACTTCAGTTCGTTACACCTGGGAATTCTCGCACCGTGAATTCACAATCAATCACATCGTCGTTGAGCACGACGGGACGGGGCGCGGCAAAGTTACTTTTGGGCGCAAGGGGGAAGAAACTCCCATCGTCGAGAACGTCGAGTTGACGCCCCCAGTCTTGGAGCGCATTGAAAAGCTTTGGCGGGAGCTGCGCTTTCTCGACTCAAACGAGAATTACCAGTCGGCGAAAGATTTCGCACATCTCGGCACGTATAAACTCGGCATGACCGCGCTCGACCGTACCCGCACGGCCGAATTCAATTGGAGCGGCAACGCGAGCGCGTGGGCTCTGGCTCAGGAGTATCGGCGCGTCGCCGATCAGGTCATTTTCGTTTTCGACATGACGGTCGCGCGCGAGAACCAGCCGCTCAATACGCCCGGCCTGCTGAAGCAACTCGAATCCATGTACAACCGCAACGCCCTGTCAGATCCGAAGCAACTCATCCCGCTTTTGAAAGAGATTCGGACTGACGCGCATATCCCGCTGATTGCCCGCAATCACGCCGAGCGGCTGCTGAAGAAGATCGATAAGTGAGAAATCTTACCTGTTAATTGGGGCCCCACTCTTTGCGTTCGATTCCGACGCTTGAGTGAACTCAGCGAGCGTTGTCGCTTGGTAGGGGTAGAGCATGTCGGGGAAACCACTCGAAGAGACGGGCCACCAACAAGCCTCCGCATGATCAGCGCCAAGTTGGACAACCGGTAACTCTCGTCCAAGGTAGCGTATGGCAAAGAGGTGAACTACTTTTGGTTCATGCGTCGTGTCCATATAGGTTTCCAGTGGTTCTTCTACGCGCAGATCTCTTGCAGGAATGCCTGCCTCTTCAGACACTTCGCGGAGCGCAACATCCTCTAGCGACTTGTCTTCAATTTTCTTGTGGCCTTTTGGCAAAATCCAAGAACCGTCATGCCTTCGTAGCAAGAGTACAACTCTCTCTCCGCCGTTATCTGCGTATACGATACCGCCCGCCGAAACGGAAAAGTCGATCGTCGATTGCATGAATTCGCCAGGGTTTGATTCATTGTGCCACACATTATCGAAATGACGTTTGAATGAGCTGTAGAAAGAGCTCGATACGTTATCGAATCTACCAACTGGAATATCGCGAATTTGCGGACTTCTGTCGTCGGCATAATTGGAAACAAACGCAACTCTCTCCGTCATTACAATCCGCCAGCAAGGTTCGCCCGTAAAGTATTTTACGCCGGTGCGCGAACTTTGCAGTTTATTAGCAAATCGTCTTACGGCACTCTCAACAATTCGATGTGAGGCCTCAAGGTCGCCAACATACGTTGCGAATGATTCGTGCTGTCTAAAAGAAATGAAGCCCTTAGTTATCCACCGTGAATTTGGACTCATGAGTATGACCCTTATTTTTCGCAGTCGCTTGAAGGATTGCATCTCGGCGGTCGAAACGATTGACTCATCAGTTCCAACGAAAACGATCCCTTTGTTAGCCAGAATACTTATCGTTTCTGCTTCTTTACATGCTTGGGTGATTTCCGGTATGGCCTCATTCAGGTTCGCATAGACGTGCTGTGGCCCTGTAGTCTCAACGCGCTCGATCGCTGCGTTTGGAGAACTATTGTGGTTTGGGATTTCAGTCGCAGTCTTAATGATCCTCTCGCGCCTCACGACGAGATTGTAGGTCAAAGCTAAGAGGAAAAACGTAATAGCACCGATGAGTATTGCCCAGTGTGGTGGGAGACCACGGACAGAAGCGAAGTGCGCGGCCGTAAAGCCCATTATCGCCGATATTCCACTCCAAACAGCCTGCCAGATCGCGCTTCCGATTACACTCTGCAGGATCAGCCTGTTTTTGAGGAAGCCCGCCATAGGTGCAGGCTAGCCTACGCCGCGACGGTTGATCGGTCAATTCTGGGCGACGAGAAGAATGTGTGGCTTAGTTCCAATCGAGACGTCGTTGCACGCTTTCCGCGCGCGGTGAAAAGTTAAGGGAGAGGTTGGGCGTCGCGTCACCCTACTGCTCTGCCCCGCGGGCTGCCAGATCCGAAGCAATCATCCCGCTTTTGAAAGAGATTCGGACTGACGCGCACATCCCGCTGATTGCCCGCAATCACGCCGAGCGGCTGCTGAAGAAGATCGATAAGTGACTGCGGCGACTTTCAGCGCCCAACCACAATTTCTGAAAAATCGACCAGGCGATTCTCGGCCCAGAAGCGATCTTCATCCAGTGAGTCCGCGCCGACAAACGCGACATGTCCGCCGCGCGCGGGCCCAACCAGCAAGACGTTCTCGTTCTCAGTGGTCAGCACAACACTTGATGACTCGCTCTGAGGCTGCGGATTCAGAAACTTCTCCAGCGGCGTGTAAGGAATGAAGGGATCATCCTGCGCATGGACGATCAAAGTTGGCACGCGAATGCGACTGAGATGGGGAAGAGCGCTGGCCTTCGCGTAGTAGTCGCGCGCATCAGCAAAGCCGAACGCGGGCGCAACATATTGATCGTCGAATTGCACCAGCGAACTGATGCGCCCCAAAGCGGATGAATCGTAGAGTTCGGGATAGAGCCGCTGTTTCAGCGCAATGCGAAGCTTCATGAAGTAAAGAAAATTTCGGTGATAGACGAAGTTCCGAGGCTGGTGCAGAAGGTCAGAGCTCGCTTGCAGATCAGCAGAGGGTGAAATCGCGACGACACCCTTGAGCTGGTCCGGCGCCTCGTCAGCCCATTCGCCCGCGAGCTTCAAAGTCAGGTTACCGCCGAGCGAAAATCCGGCGATCACAATTCGCGGCAGCCGGTCCTGATTAATTAATTCAACAAGGACCGCACGCAAGTCGTGAGTTAATCCGCCGTGGTAAAGCGTCGGCGTCAGATGCTCTGTCCCGCCGCAGTTGCGAATGTTCATGCGCACGACATTGAAGCCGCGTTGGAAAATCTTTGCGGCTGTCGTCAGCATGTAGGCGGACGCGGATGAGCCTTCAAGCCCGTGCCACAAAACCATTGTTGGATGCTGCGCACGATTGGGTTGCCAGCGACAACGCGCCAGCACCTGGCTGCCCGGTTCGACTTCGAACAGACGCTCTTCGTCTTCGGTGACATCGCGCGGGCGAAATCTTCCGGGCCAGAAATATGCAGCCAGAGTCTGCATGTCGCCCTGCGTAAAAAAGCGCGCCGGAACGAACGGTTTCTCCTGAAATTTGGCAGTTACCTGGGCGAGCAGCGACGGCGCACGTTCTTCATCGGCGGGCGCGTCGGTGAGGTTGGAAATCATTTGAACGTGATGATGACATCCACAGTGAGCTTCTGAGAGTTCGGGTTGGTGTTGATTTCAAATTTTGACCGGATGCCGGTGCGTTGCGTGCGGACCACGACAAATGGGTGCAGGACTGTCGTTCTGAATCGATCCAAGTACCAGTCGTCGAAAACTGCGCCGCCGGCAAGCGTCCACCTGCCCCTCAACGAGCGCGTGTCTACGCCATTCAGCCCCGTAATAGTTAACACACCCATCCGATACTGCTGGCCCTCGCGAATCGTGAACTGGTAATTCGCACGACGGCCATCCAGATTTCGCGTTACGTCGGTGATCTCAGCATTAATGTAACCGCGGTGGGCGTAAGCTCTGCGTATGCGGCCGAGGCCTTCATCGATCTTTGTTTGCGGGGCAGGGCCGCCGACCCGCAAACCTAAAGCGACAGATAAATCCTCGCTGGTTAACGCCGCGTTGCCAATCCAAAACCACGCGACCAAGAGTTTCGGCAGCGGCAACGTTGACTGCCGCAACCTTCTCCATCACCTCGAATACGACAGTCGAACCACCGTCGGCGTTGCGCACCCGGTAGTTGACGGTCTGAAACCAACCGGAGCGCATTAACTTATCCGCGGCCGCCTCAATCATTGAGGCCTCGATCAGATCACCGACTTTCAGCCCGGTCGTGGCGATGACTTGATCCGGCGAGCGTCGCTGGAGTCCGAGAATCTCAACCTTGCGCAGAGTCGTCCGCTCTTGAGCGCTGATTGCCGCAGAGGCGAAGAGCATGGCGATACCCGCAGCCACGAGAAACCGTCGGCTTCGGCGATTGCGAATAGAACGATGCATAGCGTTGTTCACGATTGACTCTGGCGGCGGTGCTAGAGCAAGCTTCGAATCATCGAATTCTAGCCTTTCCGGCTCGGTCATGGAAGTTACGCATCGAAAACGCCCGGGGCAGTCCCTCGCCGCGCAAGCCGCGCGCGAAGTTATTGTGAAGTTCTGGCTGGAACTCGGCCAGCCGCCGGTTGACGCGCAGTTTCTCAAAAACGTTCAGCAACAGTTGGCCAACGGTTCTGAGAATCCGGCGATTAGTCCGGCGGGGATTGCGAGACTTTTGGCGGATGAAGGAGCCGAATTGCGACACCCGGAGATTATTGAGTCTGACGTGCGCTGGCGCGAATCGCTTGTGAACAGCCGAATGGATAAGTTCGCGGCAGTCGAGCCGCTCTCATCCGGCGCACGACTGAATATCCAGGACGCGGGCGTGCTCATCAGTAAGATGGAAAGGCTAAGGCAGGAGTTTGACCGTGATGAAGACGACGCAGGACTTCATGAGTTGAGGACACTGGCCGCCGACGCGCGCGAACGAGCGGAGGCGATGGGAAAGAATCGCAAGTTGAACGAGACGGTTCGCGGTGAGCAATCCGAAATAGCTGAGTGGCTGAAGGTTTGGTTGCAGACGCCGACGCTGTTCGAGAATTGGTTGGAATTGCGACAGCGCAGCGTGGAGTTCCGGAAGAGATTTTCAGAGTCGTGAAAACTCAACCACGCGATCCAAAGCGCCGTCGATGCCGGCGCACTCCAAAATTACGCGTGGATCTTTGGTTGCGCGTTTAGTGGGTGTGCTTTCTGATACGCATGCGCGAGCCGGAACAGCGTTCCTTCACCCCAGTACGGCCCGAGTAGTTGCAGCCCGATTGGGAGTCCCTCAGATGACAAACCGCACGGGACGCTGATGCCCGGAATGCCCGCAAGATTAGCGGTCACTGTGTAAATATCATTCAGGTACATCGCGAGAGGATCGTCGACCTTCTCACCGAAACGAAAGGCGGGGCTCGGGGCCGTCGGCGTCAGGACGGCATCGCATTTGTCGAAAGCCGTGGCGAAGTCCTGCTTAATCATCGAACGCACCTTCTGTGCTTTCAGATAGTAAGCGTCGTAATAACCGGCAGAGAGCACGTAAGTTCCCAGCATGATCCGCCGCTTCACTTCTTCTCCGAACCCCTGTTCGCGAGTTTTCCGATACATGTCGCGCAACGCCGGGGCTTCTTCAGCGCGGAAGCCGTAGCGCACGCCATCGTAGCGTGCGAGGTTTGACGAAGCTTCCGCCGTCGCGATGATGTAGTAAACCGCAATCGCGTATTTCGCATGCGGCAATTCGACGTCAACGATCTCTGCGCCAAGATCGCGATACGCGGCGATCGCTTTTTCGATAGCCACGCGCACTTCTTCGTCCAAACCTTCGCCCAATAACGTGCGCGAAACTCCCAAGCGCATCCCTTCAATATTCTTTTCGGTTTCGCCGATGTAGTTCGGCACCGGCACATCGGCGGTGGTCGCGTCGTGCGGATCGCGCCCGGCGATAATCTGCAGAATCGCGGCGGCGTCCGACGCGCTGCGCGCGAAGACTCCAATTTGATCCAACGAAGAGCCGAACGCCACCAGACCGTAACGCGACACTCGACCGTAAGTCGGCTTGACGCCAATGACTCCGCAAAGCGAAGCCGGCTGGCGAACTGAACCACCGGTATCTGAGCCAAGCGCGACCGGAACAATTCCCGCCGCTACGGCCGCAGCCGAGCCGCCGGACGATCCGCCCGGCACACGCGAAGTGTCCCAGGGGTTCTTCACCGGGCCGAAGGCAGAGTTTTCGTTCGAAGAGCCCATGGCGAACTCGTCACAGTTCGTCTTGCCGATAATTATCGCGCCCGCTTCGATCAGGCGTTCGATCGCGGTGGCGTTATAGGGCGGCTTGTACGGTCCGAGGATGCGTGAGCCACAGGACGTTTGCAGTCCACGCACGCAGATGTTGTCTTTGATGGCGATGGGGATTCCCGCAAGGGCGGGCGCGTCGCCCGCTTTGATTTTCTCGTCAATCGTGTCCGCGCGTGTTAACGCACCGGCGCGATCGATTTCCAGAAACGCGTTGAGTTCGTCGTTCAATCGTTCGGCAGACGAGACCGCGGACTCCACGGTGGCGCGGGCGGTCCCGCTGCCGCTGCTGATCTCATCTCGAAGTGTTGCTATCGTTTTCACAGTTGCTTGAACGCCGGCAATGCGTAATCAGCCGATTACTTTCGGAACCCGAAAGTGTCCCGACGCAGGATCGGGCGCCTGATCGAGCGCGAGTTTCTGCCCGAGCGACGGTTGCACTTCGTCGGGCCGTGATGATTCGGTGCGTTCACTTTCCGGCGTCAGACCGCCGAGCGCCGGCTCGATTCCACTGGTGTCGATTTCGTTGAGTTGCTCAACGTACGCGACTATCTCCGCGATTTGCGGCGCAAACGTGCGGCACTCGTCATCAGTGATTTCCAGATGCGCGAGCTGGGCAATCTTTTCGATGTCAGATTCGGAAATAGGCATGATCAGATTTCGGATTGCGAATTTCGAATTGCGGATTTGCCTGTCCCCAGGTTGTCGCGCCGCGAGATGCAGTTTTCCGCAGCGCGCATGAATCTTTCGCGAAGTTCCGAGTCCTGGATTTCTGCCGCCGAGGAAACAACAGTGGGTGGCAGCGGCTCGCGCACCCGCGGCGAAGAACGCTTCGCCGTGCAGCGTGCGAGCGCGCGCGGATCGATGCGGAACTCGATCCTTTCCACGACGTTTCGCCGCAGTAACTTGTTGATGCGGAAAATTAACTCAGCAGACATCGGCTTAAGTTGCTTTTGCCAGACCGCATCCGCGACTGCCACCGTCAGAGCTTTCTCCTGAAGCCGAGATGGAACGGCATGATCGCGCAGGCCTTCACCGGACACTCTCCGCCAGGCGATCTTCGCGGCTATCTCATTAAGGTCCGCGTTCTCGCCGGCGCCCGCGAGTATCTTCGGCAATAAAAGTGCTGCATCAATCATGATGACATTTGAACTTCGGGCCAAAAACTTTCAGAATGACGAGCCAAAAACCAAGTCTCGGAGTGTAATGGAAGATTCGCGAAACAACCAAACGAACGCGCGGGAAGATTCTGATTTAAGTGCGCATTCAACCGCGCCAGCTCCGTCACCGGTTCAATTGCCGAAGCTTTTGTTGGCTTCATCAAGTCCACGACGCTCTCAAATCCTGGAAATGATTGGCTGGCCTTTCGAGGTCGGCGCGGTCGAAGTGGACGAATCACTGCGCGATGACGAGAGCCCGCGCGAGTACGTAGCGCGGCTTGCGGCCGAAAAGGCGAGAGCCGCGGGTGACGTACATTCGCATCGACCCTTAGTCGCCGCTGACACGACGGTGGTCGTTGATGAACACATTCTCGCAAAGCCCGCCAATGCGGAAGACGCGAGGCGAATGTTGCGTCTGCTGAAAGGCCGCTGGCATCAAGTGCTCACTGGGGTAGCGTTAATCTCCGAATCAGCACGGGAAGTTGACGTCGAATTGACTGAGGTCCGATTCGCGCCGATGAGCAACGCCGAAATTGACTGGTACGTAGAAACCGGTGAGCCGATGGACAAAGCCGGCGCTTACGCGATTCAAGGCAAAGGCGCGCGATTCATCGAAGGGATTAAAGGCGACTACTTCAACGTGATGGGTTTGCCGGTGCGTTTGTTGTACGACTTGATTCGCCGATGACTGGAGCGCAAGCGTCTCGCTTGCCGTCGTCGGGTAGTTTGGAAGATTGCAAGCGAGACGCTTGCGCTCCAGTCAGTAGCACTACTGTTTCATCGCTGGTGCTTCATCAGACGCGGCGATCGGGCCGGTGGGCACAGGCTCGCGCGCCGGCGGAGGCGGAACTTGTGCAGGTGGCGCCGTGGGTTGTTTCGGTTCGCCGGACGGTTGCGGCTCTGAGGGCGCCGCCTCAATAGCAGCCGGCACGATATCGAGCAACACACGATTATCGGTATCCAGGTTACTCGCCACGGCGTCTCGGATTTGGTCCGCAGTCACGTCGAGATAACTTTGCAACTCAGTATTAAAGAGTTCGGGGTCGCCGTCGTAGAGAGTGAACTCAGCGATCTGTTGCGAACGGAACTGTGAAGACTGCCGGCTGCGCACTGCGCCATTGAAAAGATTATTGCGCAGCTTCTCCATCTCTTCCTGGCCGGGGCCGCGGCTTGCCAGGTCTTTGATCTCTTTGAAGATGCTGTCGCGAATTTGGGCGCCTTCACTATCCGGTTTTGGAATCACCACGATGAACAGACCAGACGGCCCTCGACGTTCGTCGATGCCGCCCTGGATTTGAACGACTGACTCTTCGCCTTTCACGAGCTTCTGATAAAGCCGCGCGCTCTCTCCTTCGAACAGTAGATGACTGGCCAGCGACAGCGCGTAAAAAGCGGGCGTGCGGCGCGGCGGAATCTTCCAGCCAAGGGCGAACGCGGGCACCGGAGCGAGCTTATCGACGAATGTGTCCAGGCGTTCAGCGACTTCGACCGGTTCGCTGACATCGACCGGCGGCGGAGGAGGCTGGCTCGGAATCGTCGTGAAGTATTTTTGAATCAACTCCGTGGCTTCGGCACGATCGAAATCGCCCGCGATCGAAAGCACGGCATTGTTTGGCGCATAGTAAACCCGAAAGAACTCGCGCACATCATCAACGGTCGCGGCATCGAGGTCTTCCATCGAGCCAATCGTCGAGTGGGCGTTCGCCGGGTTCTTAAAACTCATCTCAAACAGGCGCAGAAAACCATTTACGTAAGGCTGATTGTCGTAGCGCAACCGCTTTTCTTCTTTTACGGCTTCGCGCTGGTTGTCGAGGTTCTCCTGCGTCACGTTAAGCGAACGCATGCGATCGCTTTCCAGCCAGAGCGCGAGCGGCAACTCACTGGCCGGCAGTGTCTCAAAATAATTCGTGCGTTCGCTGGACGTCGTTCCGTTCATCGTGCCACCGGCGTTGGAGATGAATTGAAAGTGCGCAGCCTTCGGCACATTCTCAGAGCCCTGAAACATCATGTGCTCAAACAAGTGCGCAAAGCCGGTACGTCCCTCAGGTTCGTTGCGCGAGCCAACGTCGTAGTAAACGCTGATAGAAACTACCGGTACGGATTTGTCCTGGTTAAGGACGACGCGCAGGCCGTTGTCCAGCGTGAATTGTTCGATGGATGTGTGTGGAACGTGAAAGGAATTTTGCACGCGAAGCCGCTCACCAAAAATGAAAGTGGAATGACCGGGGAAGTGTACCGCGTCGCGTGAGGGATTAACAAAGACGAGGCAGTGGCACAGACTTTAGTCTGTGAATCCCACTCTTGAATTCACAGACTGAAGTCTGTGCCACGTGCGCTCCAGTCGTTAATAGTTTCTATGTCGCAGGCGTTTCGTCAGTTTTCTTTTCCGCGACCATGCCGCGTAGCTCAGCGCGCAGACGCTCAATCTCTGCAAGCTTCTGTTCGACGCGCTCGAACAAATCTGTTTGCGTCTTGATCCCCTGGTCGATCAAAAACGAAGCGGCCTCAGCTCGCGTACCGAAAACACCTGCTTGCACCAGTTGACCCAATTTGTGCGAAGCATCCGCGGAAACCTTCACTGCCAACATGTAATCGTCCTTGGCCGAGATGGCTTTTTCAATTGTACGGCTGATGTCACGGCCAATTGCCGAAAGTTGTTCGGGAATTCGCGCCGCCATGTCGCGCATCGAGTTGCCGGCGTTCGATTTCTCGTCAATTGGTTCTGCTTCTGGTTCGTGCATGATTAATTCATTCCTTTGCTCTGACCCATCTGATGGTCCTTGATAAGACGTGCTCATACAAATTCACTCCTTCTGCTAATAATCCATGTACGCGGGTTTTAGAGGGAAAGTTCATTCTAAAAAGTGCACGATGGCCGGTCAAGGTGGGAGGAAGGATAGTGTCCGGCTTTGCGGTTTTTTCTTTGATGGGATGAAGCAGGTGCCCCTGGTTTTTCCGTCAGTGGATTAGACTGGCGGGTGACATAAAACCGAAAGGAGACACCTGCTATGGACTACAGAGTATATTGCGGCGTCGACTTTCATGCA
>JBASRE010000029.1:0-147608 GCA_049273695.1 Pyrinomonadaceae bacterium | reverse complement strand
TCCCGATGTTCACGTGCGGCTTGCTGCGATCAAATTTCTCTTTGCTCATCTGTTTGTATCTGTCCCATCCGTCCCATTCGTCCTCTCTGTCCCATAGGACTTATGGGACCAATGAGACCATTGGGACTAATTCTTTTCTGGAGCCCGCGATGAGATTTGAACTCATGACCTCCTCCTTACCAAGGAGGCGCTCTACCCCTGAGCTACGCGGGCCCATGTAGAACAAGTTGTTAACCTGTTCGTTCGTTCAAGTCTCAGCACGCAAATTAGCAATTTGCGTTACATTTTGGAGCGGGCGACGAGACTCGAACTCGCGACCCTCAGCTTGGAAGGCTGATGCTCTACCAACTGAGCTACACCCGCCCAACTCGATTGCGAATGGCGAAATTCGAATTGCGAAATGCCTCTGCCAAATTCGAAATCCGCAATTCGAAATTCGAAATCTACTCTGGTGCAGGGGGTAGGATTCGAACCTACGTAGGGCAGTGAAGCCCGCCGGGTTTACAGCCCGGTGCCTTTAACCACTCGACCACCCCTGCCTGTCCGGTTGATTAAACGCGAATGGACCCGGTGAGAAACCTTCCCAGCCCTCTACAGCGCGCACTCCGGCCCCAGCCGCAAACTCGTAACTCTAACTGACGGGGGAACGATTTGCAAGCGCGCAACGGGATGAAAAACGCTTGGAATGCGCCTCGAAACCGAAACGAATTGAAGAGTCTGGAGCCGGCGAAGGGACTTGAACCCCCGACCTACTGATTACAAATCAGTTGCTCTACCAACTGAGCTACGCCGGCCCAAATGCACAAGTGAAGATGGCAGGCTAAACGTTGGGATCGCCACTTTCACCGACGCGCACGATACTAGCAGCACCGGGTTTCAAAAGTGAAGCGAACGATGCGGATTTACTGCGTAAACCACCGAACCGCGCCTTGACAATGCACAGGCCGTTTTCTATTCTAACCGTTCGCCTTTTAGGCTCTAAAAACAGAAGGACTTATCTATGTCAACATACTTTCCCAGCGGCGCTGGTCTGGCTCAAAATCGAAAATGGCATGTCGTGGACGCCGCGGGCAAAACGGTTGGACACCTCGCTTCGGAAGTTGCAGCGATTCTTACCGGCAAGCGCAATCCGCAATGGACCCCGTTTCTGGACATGGGCGATCACGTGATCGTCGTTAACGCGCGCAAGGCGATGTTTACCGGTTCCAAAGTGACGCAGAAGGTTTATCGCCGCCACACTCTTTATCCCGGTGGCCTGCGCGAAACAACGGTGACCGAAATGTTCGCCAAGCATCCCGAGCGCGTGATCGAGCTCGCGGTGAAAGGGATGCTCCCCAAAACGAAACTGGGACGGGCAATGGCCAAGAAGTTAAAAGTCTATGCTGACGCCGAGCATCCTCACGCGGCGCAGCAACCAGCGACCCTCGACTTCCCTTCCCGCAATTCTCAAAAATAAGACAAAGGATTTACAAAGTGGCAGAGATTCAATACTACGGAACCGGGCGTCGCAAAACAGCGACCGCTCGAGTTTATTTGCGGCCGGGCGACGGCTCAGTTCAGGTCAATCGAAAACCGTTCGACAGTTATTTCCCGAATGAGACGCTGCGGATGATTATTCGCCAGCCGCTGAACCTGACTGAGACCGCGACCAAGTTCGACATCCTGGTAAATGTGGCCGGCGGCGGGCCGGCGGGACAAGCAGGCGCAATTCGTCATGGCATCACGCGCGCTCTGATCGAATACAACAGCGATCTGCGGCCGACTTTGAAGCAGGCCGGCCTGATAACGCGCGATCCGCGAATCAAAGAACGGAAGAAGTACGGACAGAAGGGCGCGCGTAAGCGCTTCCAGTTCTCGAAGAGATAGAGATTGCGAATTTCGGATTGCGGATTTCGAATTTGCTTCAATTCCGCAGTTCGCAATTCGAAATTCTAATAATCCATTGTCGCGATTTGGATTGGTTGCTTTCAACGCGAAGGCGCAGTCGCGGCGAGTACATAAACCAATTAACAAGGAGACAGTAGTTTGGTAACCGTAACGATGAAAGAATTGCTGGAGGCCGGCGTTCACTTCGGCCACCAGGTCCGCCGTTGGAACCCGAAAATGAAGGAATACATTTTCGGCGAGCGCAATGGCATTTACATTATCGATCTGCAAAAGACGCAGAAGATGTTTCGCGAAGCGCTGCAGGCCGTCAGCAATATGGTCGCTGAAGATCGCGGCAAGACACTTCTGTTTGTCGGCACGAAACGCCAGGCGCAGGACGCAATTCGCGAAGAAGCCGAACGCTCTGGCCAGTACTACGTCAATCAACGTTGGCTGGGCGGACTGCTGACGAACTTCCAAACGGTGCAGAAGTCGATCAAGCGTCTAAAAGATCTCGAAGCGATGCAAACCGATGGTCGCTACGAGAAGATGACGAAGAAGGAGCGCATCAAACTCGATCGCGAGCGTGAGGGTTTGGAGAAGAACCTTTCCGGAATCAAAGGAATGGGGCGTCTGCCGGATGCGGTTTTCGTTATCGATGTTCGCAAGGAAGAGATTGCCGTCGCAGAAGCAAACAAGCTCGGCATTCCGGTTTTTGCAGTCGTCGATACAAACTGTTCACCAGAAGGCATCGATTATGTAATTCCGGGCAACGACGACGCATTGCGAGCCGTGCGACTTTTCGCGTCACGCATTGCCGACGCGGTGCTGGAAGGCCAGCAGATGCTGACTGAAGGCGGCGCTACGGCGGAAGCAACTGAGGAAGGCGAACAGGCGGTCCCACCTGCCGAGGCGGCAGCCGAGGGCGAAGCAGCGGTTGAAGAGCCGGCGGAATCGACTGACGCGGAACAACCGGCTGAAGCGGTGCAGACCGAAACCATGCAAGCCAGCGAGCCGGCTGCCGAAGAAGCTTCAGAACCTGAAAACGCGGAGGTCGTCGCCGCAAGCTAAGAACAAACAAGTTCTAATTCGTCGGCGAGCGCAGCACGGGCAACGGACATCCGCCGGGCTGCGCGTTTTAATGATTAGTGGCACAGACTTCAGTCTGTGTCTTAACAGGAGAGAGAATCACAGACTAAAGTCTGTGCTACACAAGTTAGGGAGACTCAAGCAATCATGGCAGACGTAACCGCAGGCGCAATTAAAGCGCTGCGCGAAAAAACCGGCGCGGGAATGATGGAGTGCAAGAAGGCGCTGATCGAAGCCGAAGGCAACGAAGAACGCGCGATTGAAATCCTGCGCGAGCGCGGACTCGCGTCAGCGAAAAAGAAGGAAGGTCGCGTCGCCGCTGAAGGCGTCGTCGGCTCGTATATTCACATGGGCGGCAAGGTCGGCGTGCTGGTAGAAGTGAACTGCGAAACCGATTTCGTCGCGCGTGGCGAAGAGTTCCAGCAACTGGTAAAAGACATCGCGATGCACGTTGCCGCCGCCGAACCACGTTTTGTTTCGCGCGACGAGGTCAACACTGACACGCTTGATAAGGAACGCGAGATTGCCCGCGCGCAAGCAAAGAATGATCCGAAGAACGCTAACAAACCCGATCAGGTAATCGATAAGATCGTCGAAGGTCGCTTGAATAAGTTTTACGAAGAATTCGTTTTACTTGATCAGCCGTTCATTAAAGATCCGGCGAAGACCGTGGGCGAACTCGTAACGGAAAAGGTCGCGAAGACAGGCGAGAAAGTGACGATCCGCCGCTTCGCGCGATACAAGATGGGCGAAGGCCTCTCGAAGCGCGACGACGACTTTGGCGACGAGGTCGCGAAGCTGGCCGGTAACTAAGAACAGTTTCGGGTTCCGAGTTTCGAGTTTCCAGTTTCGAGTTCTCTTTCAAAACTGTTCTCAGACTCGAAGCTCAACTCCGCATCGCGAACTCGAAACCCGGAACTCGGAACTCGATCTAATCGCACACTATGGCTGCCGACAAAACTTCCCCCGCCTTTCATCGCGTGCTGCTGAAGCTTTCCGGTGAAGCTCTCCTGGGCGAACAATCTTTCGGGATCGACGTAAACGTCGCGCGCAGTGTCGCCGAAGAAATCAAACAGGCCCACTCGATCGGCACCCAAATCGCAATCGTAGTTGGCGGTGGCAACATCTTTCGCGGAGTTTCGACCAGCGCCGCGAACATGGATCGGGCTTCGGCCGATTACATCGGCATGCTCGCCACCGTGATGAATGCGGTCGTGCTTCAGGACGCCCTTGAGAACGTCGGCATCCAAACGCGCGTGCTGTCGGCGATCGACATTCCACAGCTCGCCGAGCCTTTCATTAGGCGCCGCGCCATTCGTCATTTAGAAAAGGGACGAATCGTAATTCTCGCCGCCGGCACCGGCAATCCTTTCTTCTCGACCGATTCCGCGGCCGCCTTGCGCGCACTCGAAATCAAGGCCGACGCGATTCTGAAAGGCACGAAAGTCGACGGCGTCTATTCGGCCGACCCCATGAAAGATTCAAGCGCCACACGTTTTGACTGCATCACTTTTCAGGAAGTGCTGGAAAAGCATCTGAAGGTGATGGACGCTTCAGCGATTTCGATGTGCCGTGACAACAATCTGCCTATCATCGTTTTCAACATGCGCAAGCCTGGCAACATCGCTCGCGTGGTGCGGAATGAGCCGGGCGTCGGCACGCTCGTCTGCCTCGAAAAGCCGTAAATCGTGAAATCTGAATTGTGAATGGAGGCCCGTGAACGGCGGTTGTCTATTCACTATTTACCATTTACTATTCACCTCCGATGAACGACAAAGACGTCATTCGCGAAACGAAACCGCGCATGGAAAGTGCGATTGATGATTTCAAGCGCAAGCTCGGTACTGTGCGCACCGGCCGGGCGTCGGTAAGTCTGCTCGACACGGTGATGGTCGATTATTACGGCACGCCGACGCCGCTTAATCAGATGGCGTCCGTGCATGCACCTGAGCCGCAAACGCTCACAGTGCAGCCCTGGGACACGACCCAGGTTGTCGCGGTTGAGAAAGCGATACGCGCGGCCGACCTCGGTTTGAATCCATCGAACGACGGCAAGCTCGTGCGGATTCCGATTCCGCCGCTGACTGAAGAACGCCGCAAGCAACTCGCGAAACAGATTCACGAAATCGCCGAAGAGCATCGCACGGCCGTGCGCAACATCCGCCGCGATGAAAACGACAAACTCAAAAAGATGTTGAAGGACAAAACGATTTCGGAAGACACGGAACGCGACGGCCTCGAACAGATTCAGAAACTCACCGACACGCACATCGGAAAAATTGACGAACTATCGAAATCAAAAGAGCGCGAGATCATGAGCGTGTAGTGCTCCGCCTCCCGCGCCGCGGCGTTTTTGCGTAGCCCAGGCGTTTACGCCTGGGACCCCGAGGAACGATACGGAATAAGCCTCCTTCCAGGAGGCTTTCGTTTTGAAGCCCATGAATGGGCTGGACAGAACATTACGCACTTCCTTTTCCCAGGCGTGAACGCCTGGGCTACAGAAACCGTTCTTCATTATCTCTGTTAAAATGCGCCCGTGATTGTCAGTCTCCTCCTATCACTAATCGCCATCGCGAGCGGCTACGTTCTCACTTACACGTACGAAGAGGACGAGCCGCTCGCTTCGCGTATGTGCGCCGGCGCGTGCATCGGCTTTGCGCTGCTGGGGTTGATTGGTTTCGTCGTTGCCTTAGGTCTGGGACTCTACGGAATTACGTTAGCTCTCACGGCCGCCCTCACGGCTGCTCCACTACTGCTGCTGATTGGCGGCTCTTATCGATTGCGCGTTAATGCCGACGTAGATGCGGCGATCGAAGGAATCAGCCGCGCGATCACGCGTCCGAACCGCTGGCACTTCATCTACTTTCTTTTCTACGCCGCCGTCGCCGTCAGCATGTGGCTGATCTTTCAGCGCGCGCTGCTGGAACAAGCCGAAGGCATGTACACCGGAGTCTTGAATAACTACGGCGATCTTCCTTTTCACATCAGCGTCATCACGCGCTTCGCTTACGGCCAGAATTTCCCGCCGGAAGATCCGACATTCTCAGGGGTTCGATTCACGTACCCGTTCATCACCGACTTTATCTCCGCCATGTTCGTGCGCGCCGGCGCCAGCCTGCGCAACGCCATGTTCATTGAGAACTACATAATCGCGGTCGCGCTTGTCGGCGTCCTTCATCGGTTCGGCCAAAGACTGGTTCGCAATCGCACGGCTGCCATTATCACGCCGCTGCTCATTCTGCTGAACGGTGGCTTTGGCTGGGCGCTGCTTTGGGACGATGTGAAGAAGATCGAGGGCGGTGTGTTCCAGGTGCTCAAACACATCCCGCACTCGTACACGATTCTTCCGGAGATCGAAAAGGCATGGCGTTGGGGCAACTCGATCACAAGTCTGTTGGTAACCCAGCGTGGATTTCTGCTCGGCATTCCGTTGGCTGTGATTGTGTTTACGCTGTGGTGGACTTCGCTGCGCGGCGAAAAGCATAAGGCTAAGGGCAAAGAGCAAAGCGCCAAGCGGAAGCCTGATTCGGTAAAGGCTGAAACGTCATCAGACGACTCTTCGCCCTTTGCTCTGCGCTCTTTGCTCTTAGCCCTTCGCTCCTGGCCGCTTCGCCGCATGCTCGCCGCCGGCGTCATCACGGGCTTGCTGCCGCTGATTCACGCGCACAGTTTCATCTCGATCATGTTGGTGGCAGGGTTTCTGGTGCCGTGGATTTATCGGCGGGCATGGATTGCCTATGCGGCCGCCGCGCTCTTCGGCGGAATCATTTTTTTTGCGGCGGCAAGTTACGATGCGGCCGGTTCGCCACTGATCAAGATCGCGTTCGTCGTCCTCGTTCTCGGACTTATGGCCAACCTCTGGTTTCTGCTGCCGCGACAGCACCTGCGTCTTTGGCTCTGCTTTTTTGTCATGGCGCTCGTCGTTGGCTTGCCGCAAATCTTTTGGTCAACCCGCGGCAGCGCCGTCAAAACCCAGAGCTTCATCGCGTGGCAATTCGGTTGGGACAGCGACCAGGAGACGATGTTCGGTTCAAAGCCTGTCGGCTCACAACCGATCGAGACTGTGCCGCCCATCAAGAAGTGGCTTCAACGAACCCCATACGTGGCGTGGTTTTGGCTGAAGAACACGGGCTTGTTCATTCCGCTCTTGATCCTCGCGTTA
This sequence comes from Pyrinomonadaceae bacterium, assembly GCA_049273695.1. Taxonomy (GTDB): domain Bacteria; phylum Acidobacteriota; class Blastocatellia; order Pyrinomonadales; family Pyrinomonadaceae; genus UBA11740. The sequence continues at coordinate 140,491 of JBASRE010000029.1, read as the reverse complement.
GTCTGGAAACCTGATGATTATCTGGTGCCGCGAAAGCTCCTGCTGTTTTATGTGCCCTTCACGCTCTGTTTCCTGATCCCGAATTTCGTGAAGCTGGCGCCGTGGGTTTGGGACAACATCAAGATGATCTTCTATTGGTGGATTGTCTCGGCGCCGATCGTGGCTTTGCTGTTGGCCCGGCTTTGGGAACAGCACGTCGGACAAAAAGTCCTGGCGGCCAGTCTCTTTGTTATTCTGATTCTCGCCGGCGCTTTGGATATTTTTCCGCTGCTCACGCGCCAGGGCGAGTATCAGGAATTCGATCGCAACGGCGTAGCATTCGCTGAATCCATCAAAGAAACAACGGCGCCGAGCGCGACGATTCTGCACGCGCCGATTCATAACACGCCCATCTTCCTGACGGGCCGTCGTTCGCTCATGGGTTATCCGGGCCACATCTGGACGCACGGTTTGGATTTCGGGCCGCGCGAGAACGAGATCAAACAGATATATGCCGGCGCGCCCGAAGCCGCCGCCTTGCTCGCGAAATACCGTGTCGATTATGTTGTCATCGGTCCACAGGAACATTCAGTAGTGAAGCCGAACGTTGCTTTCTTTGATCGCTATCCGCAAACCGTAAACGTTGGTGAGTACCGCCTCTACAAAATCACGCCATAAGAAGCGTCCGCAGTCGCCGATGAATGAAGCGCCTGCGGCGAACGCGAGCGTTAGCCTGCCCGGAGAGATCTCGCAGCGCACGTTTCGAATTTCGGCCGCTGCTATTCTTGTCGTCGGCGCGTTCTTGCGTCTTTATCATTTGGCGCTCGTGCCGCTGCATCACGACGAAGGCGTCAACGGCAATTTCCTCGTGTCCCTCGTCCGCAACGGCGCGTACACCTACGATCCGAACAACTATCACGGGCCAACGCTCTACTATTTCTCGGCGATTTTCTCCTGGATCGCGCGGTTCTTTGGCGGCGTAGGAGCTCGCGATGCCTACGGCCTGACAACCTTCAACATTCGTTTCGTCACCGCCGCTTTCGGTCTGGGGACGATCGGCCTGGCTTTCTTGCTGCGGAAAAGGCTGGGTGCGATCGGCGCTTTGTCTGCGGGAGCTTTGATTGCTATCTCACCGGGAGCGGTTTATCTATCGCGCTACTTTATCCATGAGTCACTGTTTGCGTTCTTCATGTTAGGCATCGTCGTCGCCGCGGTGAAGTACTACGACACCGGCGCGGGCGTTTACCTGATCCTCGCGGCCATATCCGCGGCGTTGATGACCGCAACGAAAGAGACCTGGATCATCAACACTCCTGTGCTTTTAATCGCACTTATCACGACGAACGTCTATTTCTGGCTCCGGAAGAAGATGACTGCCCAACACGTACGCGAATCCGGAAGAGACGAACCGTTCCTCGATCGCTTTGGTGGGCCAATCTCAGTAGCCACGGTGGCGCTCGTCGCTTTCACAGTTTTCATAGTCGTCAACGTTCTCTTCTATTCGTCCTTTTTCAGCAACTATCCGAAAGGCGTGAGCGACTCGCTTCAGACGCTGGCACTGTGGCGCAAACGCACGCACGAGCATGTACATCCGTGGTACCAGTACACTCGTTGGCTGCTTCAGAAAGAAAGCATCGTCCTGGTCCTGGGCGGCATCGGCGCACTGCTTGCGCTGTGGCGCGCTGACAATCGATTTGCGCTGTTTGTGGCTCAGTGGGCGTTCGGCTTGCTCGCTGCCTATTCGCTGGTTGGCTATAAGACGCCATGGATTGCGCTGAACTTCATTGTCCCGTTGGCATTGACGAGCGGCTACACGCTCAACGTTTTTTACCGGAAGCTGCGCGAGTTCAATCAGCCGATTTTCTTTCTCGCCCCAGCGGTTCTGATCGTCGCGTTTTGCAGTTTCCAGATGTACCAACTTAACTTTGTTTATTACGACGATGATCAGTATGTGTATGTCTACGCGCACACGCGGCGAGAGACGCTGGTGATGCTTGATCAAATTGATCAGGTCGCTAGGCAGATGAAGACTGGTCACGACACCGGCGTCGCGATCGTCTCGCCTGAATACTGGCCGCTGCCGTGGTATTTCCGCGATTACAAGCGCGTGGGCTATTACCAGAAGGTCGTGCCGACAACTGAACCAGTCATCATCGGCTCAGTCGGGCAGGAAGAAGAGATCAAGGCAACCTACGGCGATCAGTATGAGCAGATCGACTCGAGCAAGCTCAACGATCCGCGCATTCTCCCGGATCGCAACCCGCAGGGCAGTTTTTCGCTGCGGCCGGGTGTCGATCTGTTGTTGTATGTGAGGAAGGATGTAGCTAAATGAAAGAGCCACGTGTTTACACTTTCCCAGGATGAACGAGATCAAAGAGCATGATGTAGTCGCCCTCCTTCAGGATGTGCCGGAGCATGGACTGATTCGCGGTGAAGTGGGCACAGTAGTCCATCTCTGGAAGAGTGGCGCTTATGAAGTTGAGTTCAGTGACAATTCCGGACGAGCGTATGCCTTTGTCACTCTCACTTCTGATCAGTTGCTAAGGCTTTGTTTTCGACAAGCAGAAGACCTGACGACTGAAATGAATGAACGCTGAAGGCGTTCGATAGTACAGCCCAGGGTAAGGGCGAAGCGCGACACCGTGGGGCAACGTTCGTTTTCGAATGTTTTCGCGCAACCCTGTCAGAGTTGCGCGTAATAATATTGGGGGCTCGTTAACCCAGGGCGTTGACCTGGGCTATTATGTTTCACGCCGTAGGCGTAGAGTTTTCACGGACGATCAACTCCCTTCACCACAAGGAGAAATACATGGCAACGATAGTCTCCCTAATCAACATGAAAGGCGGCGTCGGCAAGACAACTCTCGCTTTTAATTTAGCTTGGTATTCCGCGTGGCAAGCCAATCTGAAGGTGTTGGCTGTAGATCTGGATCCGCAGTCCAATCTTAGTCAGTACATGATGGGCGCGAAGGATTACCTTGAATACATGGATGCGCAACGCCCGACAATTGTTGATGTCTTCGAGCAGTTTTCTCCGCCCAAGACAGCTAAGCCATCTCCGACGTCACTGGTGCCGAGTGAGATCGTACACACCTTGCGGGAGTGGGACGATGGCAGCTCGCTCTCGCTTGTTCCTTCGAGACTCGAACTCGCGTGGACTCTAAAGAATCCCACAGATAAGTCTGAGTTGTTGCCTCAGTTTCTCGCGGAAGTAGAACAAGACTTTCATCTGATAGTCATTGATTGTGCGCCAACTGAATCTATTCTCACTAATGCTGCCTACCGCTCAAGTAGGTACATTGTGGTACCTGTAAAACCTGAGTTCTTGGCGACAATTGGTTTGCCACTGCTTCAGCGATCGCTCGAAGAGTTTCGTTTGAGGAACAAGCATTCAACCCTCGAAATGGCCGGGATAATATTTAATGACAAGCGTCGTGTCGCGACTCCCCCGGAACAAAGGGCGTCGATAAAGGAAGTTAAGAGAGCCGCCACCGAGTACCACTGGCCAGTCTTTGAAAACGCCGCCCATCACTCTGATTCATTCCCCACAGGATCAAGAGCAAGCACTCCGATATTTCGAACTGGTTATGCCAGAGACTACGTCAAAGGCGAATTCGGCAAGGTTGCCGAAGAGTTCCTAGGAAGGATAGGTCTGAAATGAACGGTAGATTATCCTCACTTGCGCGGCGTATTACGGCAATCCGGAAAGAGTACTCGAAACGCGAGATTGAAACTGTCCTTCAAATGTTGGAGGAGCAAGGTGGTTCTTCATCGCTATTCCGTCAACTGGGTAGAGGGATGAATCCTCATTACCACAGGACGCAATCCCGCCAGAGAAAAAAGCCGATTCACGAGCAGCGATCTCGAGCAGTGATAATGCTGCAGCAACACGATCCTGAAAAATATGAAGTCTTGTCCGAATTTGATTCTTTGTTAAGAGAGGGCTCGGTGCTGCCCAAGGTCAACGACATAAAGTGCCTCGGTGAGAGTTTGACGAAGGACTTTAAGTCACGCAATTCCCGACGCGATGTTATAAGCAAACTCATGGAAGTTTTGGCAAGTCGGCCTTTAGAGGAAATCAAGAAAGTTGTAGGTGCCGTACTGACAAATAACAGGCCCGAAACTGAAGACAGCGATTACCAAAGGCTCGCTGACTTCATAATTACTGGCAAGTCTCGCCACCCTCGTAGGGAATCAGAGCCGCGTTCTTTCTAAGTTAGTCCCATGATGCGCCTTCCCAAATTCGTCTATCGCACGCCGCATACTGTCGCGGAGGCGGTACAGGTGTTTGCCGATGCCGGGCCCGAGGCGCAGTTCGTGGCCGGCGGCACCGACCTCTATCCGAACATGAAGCGGCGGCAGCAGATGCCGAAAACTGTAATTTCCGTAATGCGTCTGCCGGAACTGAATCAGATATCGGGCGAGGGCAAATCCGGAATCAGGATTGGCGCCTCAGTGACGCTTAGCGACATCGTTGAGAATGCCATCATCAAACGTGACTATCCGGTAATTGCCTCAGCGGCGCGGACCATCTCGACGCCGATTCTCCGCAACATGGGAACGATTGGCGGCAACCTGCTGCTCGACACGCGCTGCAATTACTACGATCAGAATTACGAGTGGCGCAAAGCGATCAACTTTTGTTTGAAGAAAGACGGAGACATTTGCTGGGTGGCGCCCGGCAGCCCGAAATGTTGGGCGGTACAGTCATCTGATTTGGTTCCGGTGATGGTCGCGATTGGCGCGAAGTTCCGTCTGGTTTCGACCGCAGGCGAGCGCACCGTAGACGCCGCCGAGTTTTACAAAGACGACGGCATCGATTACATGAACAAGCGGCCAGACGAGCTGCTCGTCGATGTCCATCTACCGCCCACGAATGGCTGGCGCGCGTCGTATCAGAAGCTGCGTCGCCGAGGCGCATTTGATTTTCCGGTGTTGGGAGTTGCTTCATATGTTCGTGTCAGTTCCGGGAGCGGTCGCGACCCGGTCGTTGAAGATGCAAAGATCGTCCTCGGCGGAATCGCCCCGTCGCCGGTTCAAGTCAACGAATCTGCGCAAGCGCTAATCGGCAACCCTTTCGGCGACGATCAAATCGAAGCCGCCGCCGAAGCGGCTTATGTAAAGGCGCGGCCGCTGGATAACACAGACTTTGTGTATCAGTGGCGCAAGCAGATGGCGCGTCAGTACACCATCCGCGCGCTCAATGATGTGCGCGACCAGGGTCTTAGGTCTTAGGTCTTAGGTCGGCAGAGATGGAAGACTGGTCAATCAAAATCAAAGACCACAATCCAAAGTCCAAAGTCCGAATCGCCGCCATCATTCTCGCCGCCGGCCGCTCGCGCCGGATGGGCAAATTCAAACCGCTCCTGCCCTTTGGCAACCAGACTGTAATTGAATCGTGCGTTAACAACCTTCGCGCCGCGGGAGTCGCTGAGATCGTCATCGTTCTTGGACATCGCGCTGAAGCGGTACGCGAGCAACTAAGTGCGGCTTCAGTTGCGTTCGCCACCAATCCGAATCCCGACAGTGAAATGAGCGCTTCGATTGTGCTCGGCGTCGATGCCCTCACGGACATGGCGCGCGTCGTGTTGATTACGCCGGCCGACCATCCCGCCATTCATCCGGAAACGATCGGACTGTTGATCGAGAAATGGCGCGGCGGCGCCCGGCTCATCCAGCCTGAGTTCCAGGGGAAGGGTGGGCATCCAGTCCTAATCGACCTCAGCTATCGCGACGAACTGAAGTGCCTTGATTCTGACGCCGGCCTCCGCGGTTTTTTCAACAAACACCGAGCCGAGGTGCTCCGGCTGCCCGTCGATTCGCCCTTTGTTGCGCGGGACATGGACACGTGGGAAGATTACTCCGCCTTGCAGGAGGACGTTTTTGGCCGAAAGCCTGAGGAAATCACAGACCTTAATGAGCCGACCAACGGCAAACCGAAACGCCTCATCTAAGTCCCTGTCAGCCGTCCCGGGCGACGGCGGAGGAAACAAGATGTTAACCATCACCCGAAAGGCCACCGCTATTGCGGTGTTTATTTTTGCGCTGAGTTTCGCGTCTGCAACCTTCGCGCAGGGCGGCGGGGTTGAGTTTTCTATGCGCGCCATTGACGGCGAGCCCGTCACCTCTCAGAGCTTGCGAGGCGAGGTCGCGGTCCTGGCCTTCGGCGCGTCATGGTTGCCCTTGACGCGCACACAACTGGAAGGCGTGAAGAAGCTTGCGGATCAATATGCGGGAAAAGGCGTCGCGGTTTATTGGGTGAGCGTTGATTCGGACAATCCCAAATCCAAGAACTACGTTCCCGATGACCAACTGCGCGATCTCGCGCGCAAGTACAAAGTCACGATTCTGCGCGATCCCGACGGCGTCGCCTCACGAAAGATGAGCGTCGATCAGTTGCCGTCGGTCGTCATTCTCGACAAACAAGGAAACGTGGCGGCCTCAATGGGCGGCATGGATCCTAATGCCAACTTGACAACACAACTCGCGGCGCGGTTGGATAAGATTCTCTAGTAATCAAATCCAATTGAAGTCGTGAGTTTATTCCGTGCAAACTGCTTCCGAAATTCCTAACACCGCTCAGTCTCCAGAAACATTCCGTCGTAACAGTCCGCCGCCGCTCCAGTCGCGTCCACTGAACATTCCCGCGCCGGTCGAACTAACGCTCGATAACGAACTCCGAGTCGCCGTCGTGAGCGACACGCGTCTGCCGATCGTCAGCTTCCGTTTGGCATTTGTCGGCGGCGACTCGAATGATCCGCCGGAGATCCCCGGCCTGAGCGACATGATGTCGCACCTGATGAGCGAAGGAACGACGAGCCGGACAAGCGTGCAAATTGCCGAAGAAGTTGAGCGACTCGGGGCGACCCTGAGTGTCAACTCCGGTTCGGACTTTGTGACCGTAGGAGCGTCTGCACTGTCGCTTTACGTGGATGAGATCCTCGAGTTGATGGCCGACGTAACTCTGCGTCCGTCTTTCCCGCAAAACGAAATCGATTTGGCGCGCGAGAACACGAAGCAGATGCTGATCCAACAGCGTGCTCAACCAAACTTCCTCGCATCTGAACGGACCGCGAAAGTGATGTTTGGCGATCATCCTTACGCGCGCATTTCGCCGAGCTCTGCGTCCCTGGATGCCATGAACCGCGACATGTTCGTTGACTTTCACCGCTCGCGACTCGTGCCGAACAATGCGGTGATGCTGATTGTCGGCGACATCGAAGTCGATGAGATCGTCGCGAAAATCGAAAAACTATTTGGCGGGTGGAAACGTGAAACTCTGGCGCAATCAAACGTTCCCGCTTTGCCGCAGCTCTCTGCCCGGAAGGCGTATTTGGTAGATCGCCCGGGTTCGGCCCAGTCGAACATCGTCATTGCGAATGCCGGCATCAAGCGCACTAGTCCGGATTACTTTCCCATGCTGGTGATGCATACGGTGCTGGGCGCTAACGCGTCGTCGCGCCTGTTCATGAACCTGCGCGAAGAAAAAGGCTACACCTACGGCGCGTATTCAAGTGTTGACGCGCGACGTCTGGCCGGTACTTTCCGCGTTTCCGCCGAAGTGCGAACGCCGGTTACGGGCGCGTCTTTGCATGAGTTCTTCCTTGAACTCGAACGCATTCGCAACGAGCGCGTGCCGGATGAAGAACTGCGGAATGCGAAGTCCTATCTCACTGGCGTTTTTCCGATTCGCATCGAGACGCAGGATGGCCTGATCGATCAACTTACCGGAGTAAGGATGTATGACTTGCCCTCCGATTACCTGCACACGTATCGCGATAAGGTCAGTGCCGTAACCGCCGAGGAAGTTCAGCGCGTCGCACAGCAACATGTCACGCCTGACCGTGCCGTGATTGTCGTAGTTGGCGATGCGGCCGAAGTTGAAAGCCAGATGCGGGACTATTCGGAAGAGATTGAGTTTTACGATACGGAAGGCAACATAAAGCGAACGTAGATAGCTACAGGTCGCGACGAGTGGCAGCTACAAGTGGCATTTGACGTTCGTGTTGAGTATCGATTCCGGCGGAGCTCAGCTCAGCGGGTTTCGCTGTTGATTCTTCAATTAGTTTCTTGAGCCAGCCTTGCGCAATTGGAAGTCTGACCTCTAACAATTCTCCCGGCTCGATCTTATAGAGGCCCTCGGCGTGAACTCGCCATTGTTCACTCATAGTTTCGCGAGCAGTCTGTTGCAGTAGAACAAAAACGTCTTTGTGCAGCATTGGCTCTTCACGAAGGAGAGCTGCTAAGGGTGCTCGGGGATACAACATTAAATACGTGTTAGTAGCGACAGCGTCGGACTTGTTCCAAATGAACCGAATTGGAGGACGATTACCATGACTGCGTCCCATATACGTGCACAAAAAGGGCGCTGGCTCACGTTGCTCTTGCTTATACCAAGGGTGCCTGTTCCTCACTAAATATCTTCCAAGGATGCCTAGATTTTTCGCCGTTAGAAGATACGCGAACAGCCGTGGATGACGCTTCTCGATCTGCTCTTCGGACATGTCGCAATCTAAAAGGCAGAGATGAATATTTAGCTGTGGATAACCATCGGGTTCCCTCTCGACAATATCACTAGGGAGCGTTCGAGCTTTCGGCAGTAGAGGACGTAAAACTCGCTGTGGAATGCCGAGCGCCACCGCCTTAGTTCGTTCCAGTACGAAAAAATCGTTCGCGCCTGTTGCAATGCCGCGCCTAACACTGAAGATATCTGCGATTTTAAACTCGCTCGATGCGTATTTCGATCGGCCGCTATTTATTGTCCACTTTGTTTGACCCCGCAGTTCCTCTATCGGAACTAATTTGTTCCGCGTGGGACTCTTGAGCGTTCCTCCATCACTAAGAACGGCGAGATCATCTCCATGAGGCGCACGATTACGAAAAAGCACGACACAAGGCAGGACCATCGCATTTTCGAACTGCGGATCGTCATGTCCGAACTGGTGAATCCGCACAAGTTCTACCTTGTGAGTTAAGTAGTGTCGTATGGCAGCCCCATACTCTGTTTGCATGAACTCGGAGGGGATTAGCCAAGCCGCAATTGCGTCGGGCTTCATCCATTCGTGGCTCAGCAGTAGAAAGTAAACATACAAACCTGACCGGGCACTCAAAGGAATACGGTATTTGTCAGCCACGCGGTTACGTAGGTTCTCCTTGTATTTTGGCCGAATCTCTTGGTGGCGAAGGTAAGGGGGATTCGCAAGGATTAGGTTGCGTCGCGGTAACCGTTCCATGTGAAGATAATCGCCAACTAGTGCCCGTAGTCCTTTGTGAGCCCATTTCCACTGAGTGGCAGCAACTTGCCTAGGACTAATGTCAATTCCGATTGCCGAAGTAATTCGCTCACGCGGTACAACTCGCAAAAGAGCCGAAAAAAAAGTGCCCGTACCCACAGCAGGATCGCCAAAGTTTATCTTTGAATCGCCATCCAATAAGCTGACGGCGTAGTCGGCGATTTCCCTGGCCAGTTCAGGGGGTGTTAGATGAGTTTCCTCCTCATAGTTCTTAGATAATCGAGTTCTCGAACGAGCAGTCGCTTTCTTACTGGCACGTTTCGCAGGGCTATCCCTGGTTCCGCCCCGCTCTCCGCGTTCCCTTTTCCTTTTCTGGTGCTTTCGTAATTTAGTTGTGACTTCAAATAAATGTTGGCATATCGCTGTCGTTAATTTCAGTTTTTGGTCGTCTGAGGCATTTGAGATGGTTTCCCAAGTCATAGTCCGTGAGGTCGCCTCAGCAAAGATCCGCTGCAGTTCTGGGCGGTAAACTCGTGTTGTGTTTACGCGTTTTGCTCCGCGTGGTTTAACGGGAATGTCGGTTAGCTTCGAGTTTGGGGGCAACATGACTCTAAATCGCCAGTCAAACCCTTCTAGGACTTTGAGTAATCGCTTCGCGAATTCCGGCCGATGGCCGTCATAAATCGTTATGTGAAATTCGCTTGCTGGGAAGTGTGGTTTGTGTTCGAGAGGCGCAAGCTCATCGCACTTACAGCGTATGAACACCGTTTGATTCTTGTTCAACTCGTTTTGATCTAACCCGAACGTCGCAGGCTCGATGAGATCCACATGGGTGACCACAATGTTGAAATACTCTGCAGGAACGGGCAATCGCTCAAAATACCTAACTGTGAGGTGAGGTCGGGCTCTCGAAGTCGGCTCACAGATGTTCCGCAGCAATTCCAGATGCGGGCCGACGATTTCATCCGCGATGTAAAGGACAGACACACTAGCCATTAGATCACCAATGTGCGTAGCAGACTACGTCTCGAGTCAGATTTGCCGGCTTGATCGATCACCTGCAACAGCTTAAACATTGCGTCGCCGTAGGCGTTGGCTTCGCTAAACATTTCCGTTCGCTTTTCTTTGTCTGAAAACCGTTCCTCAAGAGCCTCAGTTTCAAGTCCCGTCAACTCCAAAAACTTCGCATATCTCTCAAGAATCTCATCAACGACCTCGGCTGCTTCCGAAACACGCAAAGGAACAGATTGGAGCCGTTCTCGCGGTGTAAGTTTCGTCAACTCAAGAACTTGATCCTTGGAGACTGGTGCGTTATGGCTCCCAAGCGCAGCAATCGACGCAAAACAAGTCGTCATCCGGCTATATTTCAGTTTGTAGTTTCGAACCTTCTGCCGCGTTTTGATTTTCTCGTCCTCCACGCTGCGTCCAAAGTTGCGCTTATGTTCGTAATTGAGAAGGAGTGTTTTCCAGAATCGGCAAATGTCGTTAAGTAAGAAAATTGGCTGAAACGTGTGCTTATGGTCGGGAAAGTCATTGAAATACGACTCGATAATCGTCTCCAGTATTAATTTGTACTGGTCATCCCCATAAAGGCAGTAACTTTCCAGCAGCAATAACATTCTAGCGGTAAAGTAGTTCTCATGATCGTCGGTCGGACTGCCCAAATGACACGTAATATCGTCGGTATGCAAAATTACCAAATACTGACTGTCGTTTGAAAACTTTGGAAACGACATCGCGTCAGCGACTTCAATCACCTTGCCGAAAATCCGAAGCGAGTTAGTACGCGGCTCTAAAACGCTCCCTTTGTCACCCAAGTTAAGGAAAAACACGTCAATGTCAGAGTACCGACTTGCTTCGAGTCGTGCATAGGAGCCGGCGCCAAAGATCGTTAATGTTGGGAATGCCTGCAGCTCGCTTAAGTGTTCGAATCGCTTCCGGAGCTCGGCAAGTTGGCCTCGTGAGTAAGTAGCCCGTTCTTCATAGATTTGGGGGATCGTCGCCATTTAGAGCCTTTCGTGTGGGAGCTGAGGTGGCAATGGATGTTAGAGCGGTGCCTAAATATCAGAATTCATGAGCGTTTACAATAGCACCCTCACCGCCGGTGTAATGGTTAGACCGCTCCCTGAAGACGCTCGACATCGAGCACGCCGGGAACGCTCTTGATTGAACTTGTGACCTTATCCAGGTGCTTCACGTCGAACACTTCGACAGTCACTTCGATACGGCCCTTCTGATCAGGTCCAATGGATGCGCGGGCGTCGCGGATGCCGGTTCTCATGTCCGAAATTGCGCCGGTGATGCCGGCAATCATGCCGGTCCGATTCTCTGTCGTCGCCAATAGTTTCACCGCATAGGCCGTCTTCTCAGGCCGCGAGGCCCATTCAACATTTACGATTCGTTCGGGGTTAATCATGAGTTGTTGCACGTTCTTGCAGCGCTTGGTGTGCACCGCCACGCCTTTGCCGCGCGTAATGTAGCCGACGATGTCCTCGCCATGCAGCGGATTACAACAGCGGGCGCGGTTTACCATCAAATCCTCAACACCGCGCACGACGATCGCACCATCGCCGCCGAGCAACCGACGCACTGCGCGCACGCCGCTTCGCAGTTTCGATTCCTTCTGTTGGGCCAGCGCCTCGAATTTTTCAGGCCCGAGATACTTCGCAATGATGTTCCGCGGCACGATCTTGCCATAGCCCATCGCCGCCAGCAGATCGTCCGTGCGCCCGTAACCGTATTCGCCCGCGATCCGTTTCAGGTCGCCATTACTGTCGGACAAAAGTTTCTTAAAGGGGATTTGGAAGCGACTCGCTTCCTTTTCAAACAGCTTGCGGCCGATTTCGATCGACTCAGCGCGTTGCTGATCCGCGACCCAGTGCCGGACGCGGTTACGGGCGCGGGAAGTGACGACGAAATTCAGCCAGTCGCGTGACGGGTGGGCGTTAGGACTCGTAAGAATCTCAACCACGTCGCCGTTCTGAATTTGCGTGCGCAGTGGCACCATCCGGGTATTGATGCGTGCCCCCGTACAAGTGTTTCCGACCTCCGAGTGAATCATGTACGCGAAATCGAGGGTGGTCGCGCCGCGCGGCAACTGGATGACTTTGCCCATCGGCGTGAATGCATAGACGTCTTTCGGATAAAGGTCCAGCTTCAGCGCGTCCATGAATTCGCGCGAGTCTTTTACTTCCTGCGTCCACTCAATCAACGAACGCAGCAGGGTCATGGCTTCGTCATCGTCACGCGCGCCGCGCTTCCCTTCCTTGTATTTCCAGTGCGCGGCCACGCCTTCCTCGGCCACCAGGTGCATCTGTTCAGTCCGAATCTGTACTTCGAACGGCTGGACTTTAGATCCGATGACAGACGTGTGCAACGACTGATACAAATTGTCGCGCGGCGTCGCGATCCAATCCTTGAATCGTCCCGGCACCGGTTTCCACGAGTGGTGAATTACGCCCAGCGCGGCATAGCAGTGGCGAATTTCGTTCGGCGTAATCACGCGCGCCGCCACCAGATCGTAGACTTGATCCAAATCAATGGCCTGGGCCTGAAGCTTTTTCCAGATTGAGTAAATACGTTTGACGCGCCCTTCAATCCGCACGAAGGGAACGTCCGCTTCGCGCATTTGCTGCTCGATCGTCGCGGTAACATCGTTCAGAAACGCTTCGTTAGCGGCGCGCCTTTTCTCTAACTGCGCAGTGATTTCCCGGTAGTCCTCCGGATGAAGATTACGGAACGCGAGATCCTCAAGCTCGCCGCGCAATTTACCCATACCGAGCCGATGCGCAATCGGCGCGTAGATGTCCATCGTCTCCTGGGCGATGCGGCGGCGTTTTTCTGGGCTGAGAAACTCGAGCGTCCGCATGTTGTGCAGGCGATCGGCAAGTTTGACCAGCACCACGCGCACATCATCGACCATCGCGAGCAGCATCTTCCGCACGTTCTCGGCCTGCTGCTCTTCCCGCGAGACACTGCTGATGTGCGCAATTTTTGTGAGGCCTTCAACCAGATGAGCGACTTCTTCACCAAAATAGTCGCGGATGGTTTTCGGATCGGCGAGCGTGTCTTCCACCACGTCGTGCAGCAGACCGGTCGAGACGGACACGACATCCATGCGCATGTCGGCGAGGATATTAGCGACTTCCAGCGGATGGACGAGGTAGGCTTCGCCCGAGGCGCGCTTCTGACCTTTGTGCTCACGGGCCGAGAAGAGATAGGCGCGCCGCAGCAGATTAAGATCCGCCTGCGGGTGGTTACGCCGTACCTTCTCAACGATTTCTTCGATGCGAACCATAAAAAGCGAAACGTCAGTCGTCAGTTGTCAGTGGTCAGTTGATTAAGAGAAAGGGCAACTGACAACTGACAGCGGACTACTGACGCCCGATGCATTATAGCAAGAGGTGACGCTCGACCCGAACGAGTCTTACGTCACCTCTTGTTTTCAGATTGAAATGGAGACTATGGAGTCGGCGAGGCCGCGGCCGCTTCGGCTGCTTCTTCCTTCTTTCGCCTTTCGTCAGCGAGCTGCGACGCACGTTTCTGCGCGTTTTCAGCCTGACGTTCGTACTGTGACGCGGCGTTCGAGTCGTTGTTCATCTTGGCGATCTTAGCGGCTTCAATCAGCAGATTGGTCTTGTAAGACCAGGCCGATTCGCTGTTCGGATCGTATTTGATGGCCGTCTCAGCCTGTTCCAGACCCCGCGTCACGCACTTTTGGATCTTGTCGAAGTCATTGGGGTCTTTCGGCTTCTGATAGTTGGACTTGCCTTCCGCGATAACTTTCACGTCCGGCAGCTCGGTAATTTTGAACGAGCAATCCCAATCCTTACCGGCCAGAATCGCGTACGCTTCCGCCCGTTTTTCGTTTGTCTGGGTCGTGTCGTTGGCGCGCTTCAGAATCCAGTCGCGCAGGTTTGTCTCGTCCTTAATCGCCGAATACAAAACAGAGATTGCCTTGTAAGCCTCGTCGTTGTTCGGATCGTTTTGCAGCAGATGCTTGTAAGCCTCGATCGCATCGCGGGCGCGCTGCACGTTCTCAGGTGAATCGACGCCCGGCTTGTACTGTTGGTGGATGATGCGCGCGATAAAGATCGGGGCAGTCTTGTTGCTGGGATCGAGCGCCAGCGCGCGTTTGGCATGTTGTTCCGCCTGATCGAAGTGGCCTTCTTTGTAAGCCTTGGCCGCTTCGTTCAGTTCGTTCTTGGCCCGAACTTTGGCGATAAGGTTGCAGCCCGATCCGACGCTGACGAGCAAAACCAGGATCGCAGTAGCGCAGATCCTGGATTGAGACAATCTCATTTCAGTTCGCTCCATTTGTGCAAACGTGACCGCGCTTGAGTGCGAGCGAGCCAGGCGAGTGGAAAATTACGGCGCTGGACGTCACGTCGCGTGATTATGGTAAATCGTCAACCTGCAAGCCGACTGGATTTGCGCCCGCGCCCTTAATCGCGTCAATCACCTTCACCACGTCGCCGTACTTCAGGGACCGCGGGGCTTTCACAAATACAGTCTTTTCAATCTTCTGATCTTCGGGAAGGTTCGAAGTTTCCATGCCGACTTTGTACGCGCGCATCGATTTGCGCAAGTCAAAAGTCTGTTGCAGCTTCGCGGAAAGCGCGCTCGGATCATTTACTGAACCCATTACGTCCTGATTCAGTTTGAGCTGCAAATCCTGACCGATCGTCACGACCAGTGTCAGCGGATTCGGTTTTAACTGGCTAACATCCTCGTTCGGATCCCGTTGGGTTGGAATGTCAGCTTTGAAGCGGCTGGGCTTCAACGGCGTCACGACCATGAAGATGATCAGCAACACCAACAGAACGTCGATCAGCGGCGTTACGTTGATATATGGTTCCGCTTGACCCTTGGCAGTTTGCATTGACATAGCGTTACCCTCTAATTACCTCAACCGGCGTCTAAGTCGCCGCGCCTTTCTTCTTCTTGTCCGCGACCAGCCCGATCTTGTCTATGCCTTTTTCGCGGACCGCGTTAATGACCTTGACTACCTCGCCGTAGCTCACATTCACGCCGCTCTTGACGTAAACGATCCGGTCTTCTTCTTTCTTGGTCTGCAGCGCCTTCTCGACCTGCGTCTTCAGGTCATCCATGTTTACCTTCTTCTTGCCCAGGTAAACTTCAGTAGATTCCGGCGTGCACTGCGGACTGTCCGGCGGGCGGCAAACCACCGACACGATGACGGACGTCTCTTTGTTGATGGCCTGGTCCTCGTCAGGGTTCTTCAGGTCACGCGGAATCGGGACCGTGATGCCCTGTTGCAAGAACGGCGTCACCACCATGAAGATGATCAGAAGCACCAACATGATGTCGACCATCGGCGTGACGTTAATCTCGGATTGAAATCCGCTTTTGTCGCCTCCAGCCTGCATGCTCATGGTAAATCTCCTTTCGCCGCGAACGTCGCGCGGCGCAAAGGCCAGCACGACCGATGCCGCGCTGACCAGCTTCCTTCAAACTTCAATTACGGATTGAGTTGCTTGGTGCGGTTCTTGATGAAATAGTCAACCAGCTCAGAAGCTGAGTTGTCCATCTCGACCACGAAACCGTCCACCTTACCGGTGAAGTAGTTGAACAACCACACCGCCGGCACCGCGACTACCAGACCAAGCGCCGTCGTAAACAACGCTTCCGAAATTCCACCCGCGACGGCCGCGATACCGGCCGATTCGGCGTTCTTCATGCCGCGGAACGCGTTGATAATTCCGAACACCGTGCCGAACAGGCCGACGAACGGCGCCGTCGAACCGATGGTCGCCAGGCCCGACAAGCCACGCCGGAACTCGGCGGTCTTGATGGCAATCGCCCGCTGCAAGGCGCGCTTCGAAGCCTCGATCTCGTCGCCCGAAATCTCAGCCGACTGCTCGTGGGCCCGGAACTCCTGCAAACCGCTGTTCACGACCATCGCCAGGTGCGACTTGCGATGCTTGTCGCTGATATTGATGGCTTCTTCAATGCGGTTATTCTTCAGCGCCTGGGCCACACGCGGAGCAAATTCCCGCGATTGCTTCTTCGCGGCCGTGTAGGTCAGATAACGCTCGACCATGATGGCAATCGAATACACCGACATAATCAAAAGAATGACCACGACGACGATCGCGACCGCTCCCATGTTCTTGACCATTTCAGTTAGCGTGAAGTGGTCAACTGAGGCCGGCGACGCCGCCGGAGTGGCTTGCCAAAGAACGAAAAGGAAGCTGAGCGCTTTCGTTCCGAGGATGCTTGTTAGAATAGTCACGGTAGATCCTCCAAGAAAATTAAGTTCAAACTGAATCTTTTTTTACAGCAGGTCGTGGCCGCCGCCAGGGTTAACCGGCAGCGGCCGCGATTATTACTGCGCCACGAAGTTATAGATGATGACGCCGGAAACTTTGACGGGCATGCCCGACAGCTTGGTAGGCGTAAACTTCGACGCCCGCGCCGCGGAGACTGCCGCGCCTTGCAGAAGCGGGTGGCCCGAAACCGGCGCCGCGGAAACCACGTTGCCGTTTTCGTCAATGACGATCTGCACCCTCACCTGACCGGCCGCACGCGCGCTGCGGGCAATCGCCGGATAGGGCGGCTGCACGAGACGCACTGCTTTACCGTTGAGCACGCCACCGGAGATCGGAGCTTTCGGCGGTGTTGGTTTCGGTGGCGGCGGCGGCGGCGCATCCGCAACGTCAACCTTGGTTGGTCCGGACGAGATAATGCTGCCGGTACCCGCACCCGGCGCGACCGGCGCAATGGCGTTAGTGTTTCCACTGCCAAGCATCGTTACCACGCCCTTGCGGACCGGCGGCACGTCGCTGGCCTTAGCAGAAACTTCTTTCGGTACCAGGTCGGCGCGCGAGACGTCGGCGATCAATTCTTTGCGAACGTCGACGTTCTTGCTGACGTCCATCTTCTCAGGCTTCGCCTCTTGCTTCTGCTCCTGTTGCTGTTGCTGCACCGGGACCGGTGCAATCAACGCTGTCAGCTCTAACGTTTGCTGATCGATGTAGGCTGGCGCCCACAAAATACCGGCAATCAATCCGGCGATGATCAGCACGACGTAAATTGCCGTGAAGCCCAGCAGAAACGAACCCTTGCGTTTAATGTCTTCCGAGTGCGAACCCGATTCGACTAAATGTTCGAACATCTTCAGTCCTCCCTACGTGGTGCCAAAAGGGTCAGATCCAAGATCTATTCGACAGCGATTCAAAAAGGAAACTATTGCAAATCAATAACACAAAGTAAGCGAGTTCCTTTTGACCGCGGAAAAGAAAGGAAGCCGCCGCGTGCGTTGCGGCCAGTTCGAGAGACAAATAAACTGGCCGCTTAACGTACTACCATCGTGCTTCCGCAACTACCTGACGCAAAGGCACGATCAAAAACGTATTTAATTGGCCAGCAACGGGTGCAGTCTATGCCGCGAATACGCGCAAAGTCAAGAGCAAACAACGCCGTGTTTTCGCGTGTTTGCGACACTTCACGCCCCATCACTTGCAACAACACGCTGAATTAGAAACCGGGCCGGCGGATTATGTTCCCGTCGATTCGGCTACGCTGCGCGTGAAGGCTTCCCGACATTCTTGCGCCCAGCGTCAGCGCGCTTGGGTTGAAACCCAGGAAGCGCACTAGTGGTCGTAGCAAGCTTATTAGCAGCTTCAATCTTCCGCTCCCACCAAACCATGATGGGGCTCGCGATCGCAATTGAAGAATAGGTGCCGACGACGGTTCCGATGAGCAGCGCAAGTGAGAAAGCGCGCAGAACCTCGCCTCCGAAAATCACCATCGCGAGGACTGAAAGAACGATAAGGCCCTGGGTGATGACCGTCCGCGATAGTGTCTGATTGATGGAGTCGTTGGTGATCTTGTAAAGCGATTCCCGCCGGTGCAGTTTGCGATTCTCGCGCACGCGGTCAAACACCACGATGGTGTCGTTAACCGAGGCGCCAACGAGGGTTAGAAACGCGGCGATAACGGTCAGGTTCACTTCCCACTGGAAAATGGAAAAGAAACCCAACGTCACGAGCACGTCGTGGAAAACTGCGATCACGGCCGCGGCCCCGTACGTCCATTCGAAACGGAACGCGATGTAAACCAGCATCCCCACCAGCGCCGCGAGAGTAACTGCGATGGCTTTGTTTCTAAGCTCAGCACCGGCGACGGCTCCGACAGCATCTGTGCCGATGATCTCGTAGGCCCAATTAACGTCAGGCGCAGACGCAGGGGTGCGTTCCGGACCGAATGTGTTGAGCGCCGCGCGGACTTTCTGTCGACCCAACTCGACTTCTGAATCCGATTCGCTTGTGCCCGTCCCCGCCAGAGGAAGTTTGATAAGAAAAGTATCAGGTCGATCAACCACCGGTTGAATGACCGCATCGCTAAGCCCCTGGGCGCCGAGGGTGGCCCGGATCTGATCTGCCGCCGCCGCCTGCTTAAATCGCGCCGTGACTACAGTACCGCCGCGAAAATCAACGCCCAGGTTAAACGCGTTCGTTCCGTTCGGATGCTTCCATTCGCGGAAAATCGCCGAGCCGAGACCGGCAACCATCAGCAGCACGGAAATTCCAATAAAGACGCGGCGCCACTTCAGCCAATCAAAATTAACTGCTTTGAAGATTTGAAACATTCGTCAATATTCGCGAACTAAACGCTCAGTGTCTGAGCGCGACGCTTCCGCCGCAGCAGCCACATGAAAATGGTGCGCGAAACGTAAACCGCCGAGAACAGGTTGATAACCAGACCGAGAATAAGAGTCACCGCAAAACCGCGGAGCGGGCCGGTACCAAAAACAAACAGGAACAAGGACGACACGACCGTGGTTACGTGCGTGTCGATAATCGTCACGATCGCGCGATCAAATCCCTGATCCACGGCCGACGCAACCGTCTTACCCGCACGCAACTCTTCGCGAATCCTTTCGAAAATCAGTACGTTCGAGTCAACGGCCATGCCGATTGTCAGAATCATGCCGGCGATGCCGGGTAGCGTAAGCGTCGCGCCAAAAACAATCACACCCGCCAACATTAAGATCATGTTAAGCAACAGGGCGACCACCGCGTTGATGCCTGAGCCCCGGTAGTAGAAAAGCATGAAAGCGACGACGAACAGCAAGCCGTAGAGCGAAGCCTTGACGCCTGACCGAATTGAGTCATCGCCCAAGCTCGCGCCGACCGTGCGTTCTTCCTGATACTCGATTGGGGCCGGCAGCGCGCCTGAGCGCAACGTCAACGCGAGATCCTCCGCCGATTGCTGCGTGAACTTTCCGGTGATCTCACCTTGATCGTAAATCTGGCCCTTGATGTATGGCGCTGATTTAACTTCATTGTTCAGCACGATACCCATGTACTCGTTGATGTTCGCGCCCGTCCATTTGCTGAACTTATCTGCGCCCGAAGGCTTCAAGGCAAACGAAATTTGGTAGTCATTAACACCGCCGCTCGCTTGCACCGCGTTCGCGTTTCTCAACTCGCTGCCGTCGATAACCGGAGGATATTCGACGACGACCCAGCGCTTCTGTTTTTCAGTTTGCGGTTGAGTCGTCGTGTCCCCGGCAGCCGTGGGCTCGTCACGTTCCGAGTACGGCAAGATCTTTCGGTTTTGCGGAATGTTCCCAGAGCCCAGTGATGCGAGCGCGTCCGCTTCATTCGCATAGGACTGCAACCCGGACGGCGCCGGCGGACTGATCACGTGCACAAGTTCAAGTCGCGATTCAGCTTTCATCAACTGCTTGACGCGTTCGGGCTCCTGAATGCCGGGCATCTGCACGAGAATGCGATAAGAACTCTGCGAGCCGTGTCGTTGCACTAGCGGCTCAGAGACTCCGAACTGGTCTAAACGCCCTTCAATGATTCGCTTTGCTTGCTCGGTTGCCTGTTCTGACAACACACGTTGCGCCGTCTGCGACAGCGTCCACGAAACTGTGCTGCCGCTAACGGCCGCAGACCAGTCAGTGACGTCAACTTTGGTCTTTACGGCATTCTGAATGTCGTTTAGCTTTGTCGCGTCCACCGCGTCGAGAACGAATCGGTAATCGCCGGCCGTTTCAGCACGTGCTTCCTTGATTTGAAATCCGGCGTCTTCAGCAGCTTTCCGCGCCGCGGCGGAGTTGTCCTCAGTCAACTTCGCTAAATACTTATCGACGCGGACGCGCATCACCAGGTGCGAGCCGCCCTTCAAGTCCAGGCCGAGCCGAATATTATTCCTGAGATTCGTTTTTACGCCTGACCACGTGAAGTCGTTCAATCGCGGCCGCCGTCCACGCGGACCGATGACCAGATAAAAGCCGACGATCGTTACGATGGCGATGATGATCGTGCGCTGGATGACGTTCTTTTTCTTCATGGGAACTGCGGCGTGTTACTTCTTCTCTTCGCTGTCCACTCCGGCGACAGCCGAGCGCGCAATCTCGAGGATCGTTTTGTCAGCGCTGCGCACCAGGAAGCTGGTGTCTTTGACGGCCGTGATGGTGCCGATGACGCCGCCGGTGGTGACGATCTTGTCACCGGCTTTTAGGTCTGCGATTTGGGCTTGCAGTTGACGCTGTTTCTTTTGCTGCGGCCGAATCAAGAGTAGATAGAAGACACCAAACACCAGCAGCATCGGAATGAGAAATCCGAAGCCGCCCGCGCCTTGAAGTAATAGAAGCAACATATTTGTTGGTTATGAACCCTTCTGATCCCGTCGTTATTGCTCCGGGTTCCGACACGCGCTATTCCAAACCAGAGCTGAGCTGCTCAGTGAACTCTTGCCGAAATTTCGCGAATTGGCCAGACCGGATAGCTTGCCTGACGTGTCTCATAGTGTCAAGGAAGAACGCCAGATTGTGATGCGTCAGAAGGATGCTTGCGAGCATCTCGCCCGCGAGGTACAGATGTCGAATGAAAGCGCGCGAATGGCGCCGACAGACTGAACACGCACAGGCCTCGTCCAGAGGTCTTTTGTCGGCCGCGAATCGAGCGTTTTTGATGTTCAGTTTCCCCCGCGAGGTGAAGGCCTGGCCCGTCCGGCCGTTGCGCGTCGGGAGCACGCAGTCAAACATATCGATTCCCCGTGCGACCGATTCAATCAAGTCTTCCGGCGTGCCGACACCCATCAAGTATCTCGGCTGGCCGGCCGGCATGCGCGGCGCGATGTCTTCAATGATGTCGAGCATCACCGGCTTTTCTTCCCCGACACTCAGACCGCCTATCGCATAGCCGTCGAATCCGATTTCAACTGTCCGTTCCAGGCTTTCGCGTCGCAGATCCAGATGAGACGCGCCCTGAACGATGCCGAAGAGTGCTTGTCTGTACCGCAAGTTGTTAACTTGCGCGTCCGTCGATTCCGACTCCGGCGAGCGCACGTTAACAACTTGCGTTACATGCGCTTCCTTCGATCTCTTCGCCCAACGCAACGTCAGCTCCATGCTGCGTCGGGCCGCATCCTGATCGATCTGTCCCGGTGGACACTCATCGAACGCCATGGCGATCTCGGCGCCCAACGCGGTTTGCACTTCCATCGAGATTTCGGGCGAGAGAAAACAAAGCGCGCCGTCGATGTGAGAGCGAAACTCAGTTCCCTCTTCGGTGACTTTGCGAATATCTGTGAGACTCCAAACTTGAAAGCCGCCAGAGTCGGTGAGCAGCGCGCGCTCCCAGCCGATGAAGTTGTGCAGCCCGCCGCAGGCTTTGATCACTTCAATGCCGGGCCGCAGCCAAAGGTGATACGTATTGCCTAGGATTATCCCCGCATCGAGGTCGGCAGCTTCCAGTTCTTCGAAGCGAATCCCCTTCACCGTGCCGGCAGTCCCCACCGGCATGAAGACTGGCGTCTCGATTTCGCCGCGCCGCGTAGTGAGAATTCCCGCGCGCGCCTCACCTTCGCGGGCTTGAAGGTCGAAAGCGAGGCTAGAGACTAGAGGCTTGAGGCTAGACATCTCGGCGTCTCTGGATCGCTTTCGCAAGCCCTCTGAGCATCCTTCCGATTGCATCCAACTCTCCCAGAACTTCTTGGGTGACTTCAGATGTTATGTAGCCCAAGTCGTTACTTAAAAGAATCTGCGTTTCGATTTCCGCTATTGAGCCCATCGTAATTGAGATGAACCTGCTGAACTCACCTGCTCCGAAACGGGCATGGCCCTGCGAGATTTGAAGGCACTGAGACCGCAGCTCGACGAAGTTGATTCGTCAATCCAAATCCTCTCATCGCCTGGAAACTTCTGGGTGACCTGATAGATTCGCTTGGCAAGTCGCATTGATCTCTGCCACACGTCAAGATCACGGTAGCTTTTGAAGGTTGTATTCATGAGAGTCCTCCTTCGGCATATGTTGTGGGATGTAATTTCGAACCAAGTCTCTAATCTCCAGCCTCTAGCCTCTAGTGCTCAGCGTCTCGTTTTTGACTTGTGCCTTTCAATGATGCGGATTGGAGTCGCATAAAAGTCGAACTCATCACGCATACGGTTCTCAAGGTGCCGCAGAAAGGAAAAGTGCAGACCTGCTTTGCCGCCCGAAGTGAAGACGACGAAGGTAGGCGGACGTACGCCGATTTGCGTGATGTACTGCACGTGCAGACGCGAGCCCCGAAACGTTTTCGCCGGCGTCACCCCCGAGCGTTGGCGCACTTCACGTTCGAAGAAATCGTTCAGACGCGATGTGGGAATGCGCACACTGCGAACAGCATTCGCACGAATTGCGAGTGGCAGGAGCTTCTGCACGCGCTGGCCCGTTAAAGCAGAGGTTGTAATCACGGGCGCCCAACTCAGAAACTTCATCTCTTGGCGGACCTTTTGTTCGAACTTCGTGCCGCTGGCAGTGTCCTTTCCCTCCAGCAGGTCCCATTTATTCAAAACGAGAATAATTGAACAACCCTGCTCGAGCGCATAGCCGGCAATCGCCGAATCCAGCGCCGTTACGCCTTCTTCCGCATCGAGCAGCACAATGGCAACATCCGCGCGCTCCAAACTTTTCCGAGCCATCACGACGGAAAGCTTCTCAGCCATCGCGGTCGTTTTTCCTTTGCGACGAATGCCGGCCGTGTCGATGATGCGGAAAGTCTGCTCGTCAGTCTTGAGCAGAGTATCAACGCTGTCGCGCGTCGTGCCCGCAACGGGCGAGACGATTGCTCGCTCCTCACCGAGCAGCCGATTGAGTACAGACGACTTGCCAACATTTGGACGGCCGATAATGGCGAGCCGGATTTCACGCGCTTCAGTCTTTGCGTCGCTTTGCGTCTTTGCGTCTTGGCGTGAAAGGGTTTCGGGCCCGCCCGCTATCCCGACGACTCGGGATTCTGACTTCTCAACAGTTTCCACCAGCACGTTCAGCAGCTCGCCGAGGCCATTTCCGTGTTCGGCCGAAACCGGAAGCACCTGCTCGAATCCAAAACGATGAAAATCGCTCGCTTCATCTTCCAGACGCGCTGAGTCAACTTTGTTAGCGGCGAGCAGCACCGGCTTTCCGGTTTCGCGCAGCAACAACGCCAGCTCTTCATCCAACGGCGTCACGCCCTTCCGTGCATCGACTACCCACACCAACGCGGCGGCCTGGTTGATGGCTACTCCCGCTTGCTTGAAAATGTTCGCGGGAATTACTGCCTCGTCATCGGGCACGATTCCGCCGGTGTCGACCAGCGAAAAGCTCTTTCCCTTCCAATTGGCTTCACCGTAAATGCGATCGCGCGTGATGCCCGGCTCGTCGCCGACTATTGCGCGCCGCTCGCCGATCAATCGATTGAACAGAGTCGACTTGCCGACGTTCGGCCGGCCGACAATCGCGACCAGCGGTAGATCTTTTTTCTGCGAAGGAGACATGAATTGAAGTCAGATAATACCTGACAATGCGCGCCTATCGACACGCGGGCGGGATTGCATTGCGAATGGTGGGCTGCTGGAGTGGTCTTGGATTTCCCTAGCCGCGTCTCTTTGATGTTGCAGACGCCTGGGGCGCACATTTGATTTGCGTGGTCGAATCCCCCGTCAGACTGTTAAAAGTATCAACCGCCAGCTTAACTCGACCACAGGCATTATTGGTTTTGATGAAATCTTCGATGAACCTCGGGGGGGTCGAACCGTCCGCGCCCTTGTATTGACGCAACGCGCGCCAGACTTCTTCGGCCGCTGGTTCTGTAAACGGCAGTCCCTGACCGAAATCTCCTCGCGGATAATCCGTGTGCCAGGCGGCGTTGCACGAAGCGGGCGCTGGCTTGTGAAAGCGAAACGACTGCACCACCATGCATTGTTCATGCGAGTACGTATCTCCGATGGCATGCAGGTAGATTCCGAGCGCGACCAAAGTCTTGGGTTGGATGTCCCTGCCTAAACCGTCCTTAGGCCTTTGGCCCGCGGTTGGCTTGTGACCCTGAAGATCAAATGCCCAGTTCTTGATCTGATCGAGTTCAGGTCCCTTGAGAGTGCATGGCGCGGTGTTGGGATTATTTCGAGCGCCGCCTTTGAAGTAACCACACGTGTTGCTAACTGAACCAGGGGATGCGGCCTGTTCATATTGCGACGAGCGCCGCGCGAAGTGATAGAAGCGACCGTTGGGACCAAAGCGGTTCGTGTTTCTGATAGTGAGCGACTTTGCCCCATTCGCGAGCTTGTATCCGGTAAAGGTGCCCAGGTCAACGGCCTCGCCGGCCACTGCGATTTGCTCGGCCTCATTCTTGTTAAAGCCGGCAAGCACGGCGAGCACTCGCACCATCTCGTAATGGAACGAGCTGTGTTGCTGAAGCCCGGTGATGGCTTGAGTGGCATCGGCGTTGAAGCCGGAGGTGACCGGAACGCGGCTCGATAAAAACCAGCCGCCAACTAGTATGACGGAAAGAAGGGCAACTAAAAGGAAGCGGAGATTAGAAGTAGCCCAACTCACGGTGCGAGTCATGGTCGTTTCCTTTCGGGAAGTAATTCAGTTGATGCAGCCATTGCGAATCCACGGAAACCACGCGCGTGGCTTGTGTAATAATCGGCTGCAGCTTATGCGCGGAAGATTATCGTGTCAATAATGTTCGGCGACTTTGCCATACGTTTATCGGCAGCCGAGTTTTGGGCTTTCAGATTGGCGTTTAAGACAGTCTGGCGGCATGTGTTTTAATATCGCCGAACAATTTTGCCGCCCCTGCCGAAGTCGAGCAAAGCGGCCTTGAACGTGTGCCAAACTATTCCGATCAAACCTCGAAATGACCCCAGTCGCCCTAACCAAGACTACGGTGGATGCCAATCCCATTCGTCAATTCGAACTCTGGTTCGCCGACGCAAACGCGACTGGCATGTCCGAACAGGACGCGACATCAATGACGCTCGCGACTACCGACAAGTATGGTAGCCCCTCCGCGCGTATCGTTCTGCTAAAGAGTTTCGACGAGCAGGGTTTCGTCTTCTACACGAATTACGAAAGCCGCAAAGGTCAGGAGTTAGCCGAAAACCCGCGCGCGTGTCTGCTGTTCTATTGGTCTCAGCTGTGGCGGCAGGTACGAATTGAGGGCGCTGTCGAGAAGGTTTCCGAAGCTGAGTCAGATGAGTACTTCCATTCGCGGCCACTCGGCAGCAAGCTGGGCGCCTGGGCTTCCGACCAAAGCCAGCCCGTCGAAAGCCGCGAACAATTAGAAAAACAGTTCGAAGAGTTTAATTGGAAGTTTGCCGACAACGTCCCGCGCCCGCCGCATTGGGGCGGCTACCGAGTCAAACCTGACGTCATCGAGTTCTGGCAAGGCCGCGAAAATCGCCTGCACGATCGGCTGCGGTACAACTTGCAGCAGGATGGTAGTTGGCTAATTGAACGGCTGGCACCCTGATCATTTTCCATTTTCCATTTTCCATTTTCCATTTTTTATCTTATTGGGGACCGACCAGGATTGCTCGCAACCGAAAAAGAAATGGGTTGGAGGAACATGTCTGCGTTGAAAACGATGGCAAATGAAAAATGTCAAATCACAAATGGAAAATGGTTTGTTGTCACAAAGCCGGCTGCTTCTCCACAAACTTCACTAACGCGGCCACGTAATCAGGAAACGCTGGACAGTTAATACTGTGCGGTTCAAGCAACTCTCTAACTCGACTCGTGTCGTATGTCTGTTCAAGAAAGAAGTAGGGCACGGCTGAATGCGGCAGGCCGGTAATCTTTGGCGCGCCCGGCGCCATCAGCACGGGATAGACGATGCGTCGCGGAACCGTCATCCACGATTCGCGCCCGCCGACCGTTTTCGCAATCTCGTCAAATAACTGCTCAGTCGTGAGGGGCGTCGGATCGGCGATTTGTACGGTGGTCCCGATCGCGCGTTCATCTTTTGCGAGCGCAACCATCGCTTCAATTACATAGTCGATGGGCACAAGGTTCAGACTCACTTTGCTGTTGCCGATGTTCAGCAGCGCCAATCCGCCCGGCCATTGGCGCAAATAGTGAATCAGATAATAAATGCCGTCGTACTTCGCAGTCTCACCCGTGCGCGAATCGCCGACGACGACTGCCGGCCGGTGAATCGTGACCGGCAATTCCGATTTCAACGCTGCGACGGAAACCTCCGCCAGGTACTTTGACCCTTCATAGTGATTGCGAAAGCCTGCGGCGTGCTCGAGCTCGTCTTCCCGAATTAATCCCGAGCGCCGGCCGGCGACGTAGCAGGTCGAGACATAGTGATAGCGCCGCAGGTTCGCAATTGATTTCGCGAACTCGTTCACATTGCGCGTGCCCTGAACATTGACGAGCTCTCCCACTTCACGTGCGACTGCCAAATCGTAAGCCGCCGCCAGATGGAACACGGTGTCAGTTTCCGCGCGGGCGCGTTCCAAATCCGTCTGCGTCAGACCTAAGTCCGCTTTCGTTATGTCACCTTCGACGATTGAAAACTTCTCCGCCGGCGCGCCCGTTTCCGCGACGATCTGCGCGACGTCCTCGTAAGCACGCTTCAACAGGGCCGGCTGCACCAGCAAAGTGAAACGAGCCCCTTCACGCGCCAGCCGCTCAACCAAACGTCCCGCAATGAAACCGGGAAAGCCGGTGATGAAGACTGTTTCGTCAGCAAACATTAGGATTCTCATTCACACCTCGCTTCCGCGAGGTGTCTGGGGAGAGTCGTCCTGCTCCTCAG
Source organism: Pyrinomonadaceae bacterium (assembly GCA_049273695.1). GTDB lineage: Bacteria > Acidobacteriota > Blastocatellia > Pyrinomonadales > Pyrinomonadaceae > UBA11740. Next base: position 113,231 of record JBASRE010000029.1, on the reverse strand, counting down.
CCGTTTCAACGGATTTGCGGAACCGTTAGAAAGGTTCGTAACTTTGTGCGCCCCACATCACCTCGCTGAGGCGAGGTGCGATTTTGATGACTGAATGTATCCCACTCACTTCGCCTCAAGTATAATCCAACGCGTTTTCAAACAGCTTCAAACGGAAGGCTCTACCGATGAACTCAACCCACGTTCCCACTCAGCTTCGCCGACGCAGAGTCGCGCTCTGCTTACTAATCTCGCTTGCATTTGCCCTTGCAGCATATCGCTTTGATTACGTTGCTGCGCAGACACAAACAGAATGTCCGGTCCGCGTAACGCTGCTCCAGGTCAACGATGTCTATCAATTCGCGCCCGTTGACGGCGGTACGCGCGGTGGCCTCGCACGCGTTTCAACTTTGCGGAAAAAGATTCTGGCCGAGTCGCCGCACACCTTGTTCCTGATGGCGGGCGACACGATTTCGCCTTCTCTCGAATCGAACACTCGCGTAAACAATGTGATGCTCCAGGGCCGACAGATGATTGAAGCCTGGAACGCGGCCGGTTTGGATTACGCCACGCTCGGGAATCACGAGTTTGATTTCGGCCCCGAAGTTCTGCTTCAGCGGATGGGCGAATCGAAATTCAAATGGCTGGCGGCAAATGTGATCGACAAGAAAACTGGAAAGCTTTTTGGCGAAACACCTGAGTTCATCGTGCGCGAATTCGACGGCGTGAAGATTGGCATGTTCGGAATTCTGTTGCCCGAGACTACTTCAACTTCCCGGCCTGGCCCGAATGTGGACATCCTCGACCCCTGCGAGACGGCGGGTCGAGTCATTCCCAAGATTCGCGCGGCGGGCGCACAGGTCATCGTCGCGCTGACGCATCTTTCCATGGCTGAAGATAAACAACTTGCTCGCTGTTCAGGTGTCGATGTGATCATCGGCGGGCACGAACACACTTTGCTCGAGTCGATGGCCGGTCGCGCGCCCATCTTCAAGATGACCGCGGACGCGCGCGAGATGGGGCGCATCGATCTTAATATTGATAAAAAGACCGGCAAGCTGGAGAGCATAGATTGGAAAGTCATTCCGGTCACCAGCGAGTATGAAGACGATCCTGGCTTCGCGCCGCTCAACGAGAAGTATGGCGCGCTCTTGAAGAGTTTAGAGCAACCCGTTGGCCGCACCGATGTCCCGTTGGACATGAAGAGTGAGAATGTCCGCACGCGCGAAACGAACATGGGCAACTTCATCGCTGACGCTTATCGCCAGGCGACCGGCGCGGACGTAGCGCTCGTCAACGGCGGATCCATTCGCGCTGATGCGCTGATCCAGCCGGGAGTGTTAACCAAGCGCGACGTGCTTTCAATTCTTCCTTTCAATAACAAAGTCCTGAAGATTGAGTTGACCGGAGCCACTCTGCGAGCAGCGCTCGAACACGGCGTGGGATCAATCGGCGTCGAATCCCAGCCCGGCCGCTTTCCGCAGGTATCCGGCATTCGTTTTTCTTATGACGCCACGCGCAAAGCGGGAGAACGCGTGACGAACGTGACCGTGAATGGCCGCCCGTTGATCGATCGGCAAAAGTACACCCTGGCGGCGACCAATTATGTAATTAAGGATGCAGGCGACGGCTACACAATGTTCCGTGACGCAAAGGTTGTGGTCGGGGCCGACCAAGCGCCGAACGAAGCAGACATTTTGCAGAAGGCCATCACATCCGTCCGTCCGATTGCGCCGAAGGTCGAGGGACGCGTAACGCGCGTCGATACGCCGAAGGATAAGCGTTCGTGCCCTGAAGGTTAGCGATGCGAATTACCCGGCCAAATCAAATTGTGCTCCCCCGTCTGGCCGCATTGCTGCTGATCGCGATAGTCATCGGCGGTGTTGAATTGCGCGGACAGTCCGGCAGGCGCGGTTCGAAGCCGGTGCCAATGCCTACTCCGCAACCGGCCCAGCCGACGCCGCCTGATGATGGCAAACCGTCAATCAAGCTTCAGTTAATGATTGGCACGAACCACACCAAAAAGAGACTGCCGACTGAGCGTGAGATTTATGAAAGTTGCCTGGAACGGCTGCGAGAGTTTAGCGACATCTCATTCACTGAGATTGGCGACTTAGGGACAGATGAAGCCGCCAAGCGGGCGCGACAAGACGAAACTTCCTACGTGGCACTGGTGCGTTTTGAAATAGATGTAGTCCAAAACTCGACACTGATTCTCAATTCGAGAAATCTCGAGGTTCTCTCTTACGTATTTGAGCCTAAGACTGGCAAACGTCTCGTGAACGATAAGACTTACTATCAGCCGGTTGGTGGGGGCGGCACGAGGACGCGCGAAGAAGTGGGAACTGCTTCGATTAAGATGACGACCAAGGCGGCCGGCATTTCAGCCGCCGACCAATTGCGCGACGGCCTGTTGTTAGCGCTGCGTGCAAAGCCGAGCGTCAGGTAATTCACCGCACTGCTTATCGCAGTTCAACTTCAACCGGCGCTGCGCCTTTCGAGTCGTAACCCTCGGGCCAGTTCGAGATGTTCACGCCGTAAAGCCAATCCGCCTCGGGCGTCACTTCGAATCGAACGGTAAAGGGCAGGCCGCGAGCGGCACGCAGGCGCGGGCTCAACGAATCAATCTTCCATTCCTGAATCTGGGGCGCGGCTGTGTCTTCCCACGTGATCAGTCGAGAGTCGATCTTCGTTCCGTTCACAAACAAAGTGACGCGAGTGCGAATCCAATCAGTCTTCGCGTCGGTCGGCATTACTGGTTGAATGTGCGCGCGTACAACGATCTCGCCAACGCGCCGGCGGGTCTCGCGAGCCGGCACCATGAATTCGAAATAGCCAACGCCTCCACCCCAGATGTAACCCGGCCCACCGCCAAGCTTTTCGAACCGTCCGCCGACGACCGTCTCAGGCGCAAACTTGTAGAGCACGCGTCCATCCTGCTCGTAAATGATCTGCGGCCGAACGCTTTCGTCTGCTTGGTTGCGCACGAAGGCAAATTGCCGCGGCACGAGGTGCTTGCCGGCGTCGAGCAGACCCGGTGGCGGCGTCGCGTTCATCAGTGAGGAAAACGCGTGCGACGCGCCGCGAATCTCCGCGAGCAATGCCGCATCTCGACTCGTGGTGTACGTCACGCCGTAACCACGCGTCGGTTCCGGCGTGAGAATCCAGAACATCGCGCCACTGGCGCCGTCGCGTGCGGTGTACTCGAAAAACGCCCGGTACCATTCGAGTAGTGACGCGCCTTTAAAGCCGTCGTGCGGTACACCGAATTCGCCGAACACCAGAGGCTTCTGGAGCATCGCAGCCGCAGAGACCCGGTTAGCGATGAATTCACCGAGCGCCTTTGGTGAATCGACAAAACTGTCGTCGTCATCGCGGGGATAGTTATGAACGTCGACGTAATCGATATTTGCCACCGCGTGATCCTTCAACCACTCGCGGCGTTCGGCCGCGGTGCGATAGCCCCACACGCCCGGAGCCAAGACGTGATTTGGATCGAGTGACTTCACATACGCGCTCATCTCGGTAATCCATGCCCGCCGCTCGTCCCAGCGACCGGTCAGACAGCGCGCTTCGTTCATCAACTCGTAACCAAAAATGTTGGGGTCGTCGCGGTACATGACTCCGGTCACAGTGTTGCGGCGGCCGACGATTTTCTCGACGTGTTCGCGGTAAAGGCGCCTGGTGGTTTCGTTCGTGTAGAACAACATCGCCTTTTCGTCGTTGATGCCATAAGGATAGTTGTCATCATCGGCGCCGTTGATTCCGGCCCAGCGCAGATACTGAGTCACACCACCAGTGTCGCGCCACCAGTTCGCCAGGCAAATCTGCACTTTCAAACCGTGGCGGGCCGCCTCAGCAATCGTCCTGTCGAGAAAAACAAACTCAGCTTCGTTCCACTCGGTTGGGGTGCGCCGAAACCAGCGATCGCGCCGCCAGTTGTTGGCCGGCTGAACATCTTCCAGGCCGCCTTCGCCTGAGGCCCAGATACGCACAACCTTCATTCCTGAGGACGCCGACACCCGCAGCATCTCAGGCATGGCCGCGCGCGTCTGCTGTTGAAACATCACATCGACGTTCGCGCCGACGAAACGGAACGGCTTGCCATCGACTACGAAACGGACGCCGTTTGCGCGCACAAATCCGCGGGGCGCGGAACCTGTTCCGCCGCGCCAACTTGAAAACACAAACACAATCGCCGCGACTGCAAGCAAAGCAGACGCGGCGACAAATAATCGCTTAATCATCAAATTCGGTACGCACGTCTCCTGGCGTGCTGCACTTTATGGGTACGCACGCCTCCTGGCGTGCTGCACTTTATGGGTACGCACGCCGCTGGCGTGCTGCGCGCCGGAGGCGCGCGTACCTCACCGTGGATTCGTAAGCCGGACGAATCCCATAATCGCGCAGATGGCGCCCACCAACACAAAGACATTTAGAAACGCGCCGGCCACCAGCACCGAATCGAAGTCATTCTGCTGCGCGCCAAGAATCGCAACGAACCCCACGATGACCCAATAGATGTGATACAGCAGAAGAGAGACGGCGGCAAAGCTGAACCAACGCGTCGAGGCGCCGAACGCACGCGCCCGGGCGAAGCCAAGCACCGAGGCAATCAACCAGGCGATGCCGCCGGCTACCAACAAGCCCACGAACACCGGGGCGAAGTACGTCGGCCGCGTGGCCCGCATCCCTTCTTGAAACATCAGAAACGCCAAAGGTGTCAGCATAGGTATCGTCCTCTCGAAATTGGCTGATAGCTGTCAGCTGATAGCTCTTCAGCCAACTCTTCACAAAACGACCGCTTGCGCCGAGCGGTTGCTGCGTTCGCAAACGGTCGTCTTTATTCCTGGAACCGGCGTTCGCCGCGCGAACCCTAAGGTTCGTCGAAATCCACACCAACCATTCGCTGCCGAATGTTCGTGATAATCCCCGCCGGCCGGGACTCTCGAGGGGTCACTTAATTCTTGCAAGCTCTTACTGGGTGATGTGAATCTCTTCTTCCTTATTCACGTGGCGCAGGAAGAGCAAAAGGGCGCAGGCGCAGAAAACGATCGCTAACGCCAGCGATGCCCAACCCATCATCTTGCCACCGCTGGGCGTTGTGTCGGTGACGAATTTGTAGAACGTGAAAATCGCGCCACCCAGCGAGCCCAGACCTACCACTGACAGGAGAAGATCAACCATAAGGAAACCTCCGCGTCTAAGGTCTTTCGGATATTAAGCTACCAGAAAAAGCCGCTGCCGTAATCGCCTGCCTTAGCCGGGCGAGTGCTTTATGAACGTTTGTCGTTTCGACGGCGGGAATGTTAACGCTGGCGCAGTTCTAAAGGCAAGCCCCTTGGCTGGAAAATCGCGCCCTCGAAACGCGATCAGGGCCCCTCGATGGTGACCGCGCCGGGCAGAAAGGCGAGTTCCCCGCGGCGCGATTGCAGGCGAATCGTGTAGTCGCCCGGCTGAATACGGCCATCGACAGTAGCGTCAAACGCAATCACGGGATATGAGACGTCGAAGGCAATCTCGCGCAACGACTCAGGAATAATGCGGATAAGAGACGAACTGAACGAAATTCCTTCGAGTGAAATATCGTCGATCCCTTCGCCCGCGACGTAAATCGTGAATGTCTCACCGGGTCGCAGGGGCAAAGGCGCCGTGGACAATTCGCTGTTCATTCCGATCAGTCGCGGCGTCAACGCCGGCGCCGCGGAAAAAACTAAAAAGCCTAACTTCAGATTTACATTAGAGCTGACGTTAAGCGACTGGGACGGCGTCGAGTTACTCGCGACAAAACTGCGAAACGCCGGCGTGGTGTCGGTCAAACCAAAAGTTCTGCCGCTCGCTCCTATGTCCATCGCCGCGACCGGTCCTACAAGCGGCTGAGCGAAGACGCGGTAAACGCCGGCGCGCAAACCGGCGATCCGATACTGACCTGAAGCCGAGCTCACGCTGCTCGCCACGACGCGGCCGCTGGCGACATCTTCTGCGAAGAAGTGCGCGCCGAAGATTACGCGACTGCGCCCCGACGTGTTCGTCATCACTCGTCCGGCAATCGATGCGCCCGTCGGGCCATAGAGAGCGCGTGCTTGCGTTACGTCGTCGTCCGACAATGTGCGCTGGCTGAACGCCGGCCGATCATAGGTGCCGTTCTTTGCCTGGCGCGGCTGCATGGTCGCGCCGATGACCGCTGAGTGTTCAAGGCCAAGCAAGTGTCCAATCTCATGCACGAACGTCGATTCCAAATCGTAAGTGCCAACGGTTCCGTCAGTCGAAAACAGCGTTGTCGGATTTAAAGCGATGTCGGCTTCAACGATCGCGCCTCCTGAATCATGAAACACGCGCGTCCGTGCGGGCGCATCTGACGATGCAAACAGTGAGGCGTTCGCGTTCGAATTGGAAATCAGATTGACTCCGTCGCCTTCGGACGGAGGACTGATCGTTTCGGCATTCGAGGCCGCTTCGAAGAATTGCACGTCGGCAACCGCAGTCCAGCTTTGCAGCGCTCGCCGCAGGGCGCCCACGACGTCGCTGCCCGACTTGATGTTCGAGGACGGCACATTCAACGAATTGGAAAACGAGACAATGAGCGGGCTGCGCACCCAACGATGCGAGCCGGGCCGCGAAGCTTCTAAAGATTCGCGCGAAGCTTCCAGGGATTCAAATGAAGAGGACGCCGCAGAAGGAACCAGCGCCGCGATGACTGCGACCAGGAGGATGACGATGCCGGGTGCTTTGCGGATCATCTGATTGCTGATAGAGCGAGGCAGGTCAACGCCGGGGAGCCCGGGCATCTTATCACGTCAAGCCCGGCAGGTCTGCGGAAATCTTGCGCCGGCAATGGTATTGTCTCGGGGCCAGAAATTCCCTGCGCAAGCTGGCAACTGGCGCGACCCATGTATGCGGATTGGATTGGACGGATACCCTCTGGTTTGGCCGAAAACGGGCGTCGCACGCTACACGTTTGAGCTGGCGCTTGAGTTGGCGCGGCTCGCACCGCAGCATTCCTTCGACCTGATTGCACCGGCCGCCTACCCACCCGAGGTGTTGGAGCACATCAACCAAATTCCGAATCTGCGGGCCGTCAGCGTCAAGACGAATGTCTTCACACGCCGTTGGTGGGCGATCGGTCTGCCGGCTTACGTGCGGCGCGCCGAGCTCGATTTGTTCCACGGAACGAATTACGAAGTTCCGCTTCGCAATCGCGAACGAAACGTTCTAACCGTGCATGACCTTTCGATCTTCAGCCACCCCGAGACGCACGAGAGACGATTAGCGACCCGCGGGCGCCGGCGATTGCGAATCATGATGCGCTCTGCGGCGCGCATCATCACACCGACCGCAGCCGTGAAGCGCGAAGTGATCGAGCGATTCCAAATAAATCCGGACATCGTCGCCGTCACACCTGCGGCGCCGCGCAAGACTTTTCAGCCGATGCCCGCAAGTGAAACGTTGGAGGTCAAACGACGGCTGGGCATCGCCGATAACTTCATCCTGTTTGTGGGAACGATTGAGCCTCGTAAGAATCTCATCACGCTGGTGCGCGCCTTCGCTGAGTTGCTGCGAAACACTGAGCACCAGCCGCAGCTGGTGATCGCGGGACCAAAGGGATGGCTGACCGGTGAATTCGATCGTGCGGTCGCTGATGCGAACTTTGGCGAACGGCTGCGCGTGACCGGCTACGTCGGCGACGAAGATCTGCGCGCGCTTTATTCGTCTTGCACAGCGTTTGTCTCTCCGTCGTTGTACGAAGGATTCGGCCTCCCGCCGCTCGAAGCCCTGGCTTGCGGGGCCCCCGTCATCGCCAGTCGCATCGCGGCGCATGTCGAAAATCTCGGCGCCCATGCTCATCTGTTCGAACCCACTGACGAGCGCGCGTTGGCGAAGGTCATCGCCACGCTGCTTGAGAACCCAAATGAGCGCAACCGGCCGCCCCGATCCGGCATCGAACATGCAGCGCGGTTCACTTGGGAAGAGACGGCGAAATTAACTCTAAAGGTTTACGAAGGGCTGCTCCCAAAGATATGAAGTACCTGTGTCTCATTCACACCGCGCTTGAGCGCGCTGTTTCGTCAGCGTGGGGATTCCGTAGCCGTTTTAACGGCTTTTCATCCAAGCCGTTGAAACGGCTGAATCAGAAGTCGGTCGGGCGTGTGCACCTCGCTAAAGCGAGGTGTTAATGAGATTCAACCCGCTTGATCCAACGGTTGACTTGTCCGTGACCGACCGCTAAAGTTTCTTACGCAAATGCTCTCCGGTTCAGCGTCGCATCAGCGGTCGTCTGATTGATCGAGCTGGCCTTTGCTTTCCTGTTTTGACCCGGCTTTAGTTGTTGTGAAATTACCGTTTCCTCGTTGTGTTAAATCGTGGCTAGTAGCCCTCGTGTCGCTGACCGCGGTGGCCGTGGTGTCGATCGCGCCCATGCCGCGCCCCCTAGCGCAAAGTCCACCTACGACCTATACAATCACCGACCTCGGCAGTCCTGGACTGGGCGGGCTGGAATCGAAAGCTTTCGCGATTAACTCCTGCGGCCAAATCGCCGGTTATGCGACGAATGCCAGCAGCTCGAAACGGCCCTTCTTCAAACCCTCAGCTATCGATCCGTTGACAGACCTGGGCGTACTGTCCACCGACGGCATCGCAACCAGCTTAAACAATTCCGGCCAGGTTGTTGGCTATTCACCGACCAACGGATCCACTAATCGCGCCTTTATCTGGCACGACGACAACGGCAACAACATTAGCGACAGCGGTGAAATGGACGAAATCCTGCCAATTGGCAGAGTAGGCTCAGCCGAGGACGTCAACGATAGCGGCAGGATCGTCGGCTGGGTTCAATCCGACGGCGGTAGCGGCGGTACCGGAGGCTTCGAGGGGTTTACCTGGGATCCCAACCAAAATCCTAACTTTCAGATTATCAGCGGTTCACCGGCGCACGGTTCTATCAAGCCGTACGCTATCAACAACGCGGGAGCTATTGTTGGTGAAGATAGTGATACGCTCCGCGGCTTCATCCTACGCAACGGCATTTTTGTCGACATTCCTGTGTTTGCCGTGGGGAGTAGGAGCGTGGCTTACGCGGTCTCAGAATTGGATCATGTCGTTGGCGCAGCCGCCACGGATTCAAATGCAAATCCGACTTTGCATGCGTTCATTTGGACTGATGGAGGCGGGCTGAAAGATTTGGGGACGTTGCCCGCAACTACGAGAAGCACCGCTTACAACGTGGCGATCGTTAACGGCTCGGTTCAAGTCGTAGGCACTTCCTATAATAACGGGTCCGATGGGCGTGCATTCGTTTGGCAGGATTTGAATGGCGACGGCGACGGCAACGGGGATTCAAACGAGATGAAGGATCTGTTGTCACTCGTATCTAACCCGTCAGACTGGACCAGGCTTAGCGACGCTCGTTCAATCAACAGCAGCGGCCAAATCGTAGGCTACGGCCTGAAGTCTAACGGCGAGACGCATGCGTTCCTACTGACACCGCCGAGCGGTCCCCCGACCGCATGTTTGCCGACCGTGAACGTTTCCGTGTCGCCTTCGGCGATGAACGAAGATGCGGTCGGCTCGCTGACCTACACTTTCACCCGCTCGATCACGACCGGCAGCCCCCTGGTGGTGAGTTTCTCGACGACCGGCACAGCGGACAGCAGCGACTACGGCATCTCGCAAAGCGGAAGTGTCACGATCCCGGCGAATCAGCCAAGTGCCACGGTAGTTGTCGATCCGACGACAGACTTTGCGGTCGAACCAAACGAGACAGTGATACTGACGACCACCGCGGGTGCCGGCTACAACATCGGTACGCCCACCTCGGCAACCGGCACGATCAATAACGATGACGTGACCAATGTCAGTGTCGCTGTGACGCCATCATCAGCAAATGAAGACGGCGCGACGAACCTCGATTTCACCTTTACGCGAAACTCAACCATCGGCAGCCTGGCGGTAAACTTCTCGGTCGGCGGAACCGCCGACGCCACTACTGACTATTCGCAGACGGGTGCGACTACTTTCACACCACCAACGGGCACCGTCACCTTTGCGAACGGCAGCTCTACCGCAACGGTTACGGTCAACCCGAGCACCGACTCAACCGTCGAACTCGACGAAACTGTCAGCCTTACGGTTAGTGGCGGCTCTGGTTACATAGTCGGCAGTCCAAGTGCCGCTACCGGCACGATTACTAACGACGACACGGACGTGAGCGTGACGGTGTCGCCATTATCCGTTACTGAGAGCGACACGCCGAATCTGGTTTACACGTTTACCCGCACAGGTGTAACGACAGGGGCGCTGACGGTAAACTTCTCGGTAGGCGGAACCGCCGACGCCAGTGATTACGCGCAGACGGGTGCGACTACTTTTACACCGCCAACCGGCTCAGTCACCTTCGCGAATGGCAATAACACGGCAACCGTGACGGTCGATCCGGCGAGCGACTCAACCGTGGAACCCGACGAAACTGTCATTCTCACGTTGACCGCCGACGCGAGCTACACGATCGGCAGTCCAGGCGCGGCCACGGGTACGATCACTAACGATGACACGGACGTGATCGTGACATTGTCGCCGACATCTGTGACTGAGAGCGACACACCAAATCTGGTTTACACATTTACCCGTACAGGCGTGACGACAGGGGCGTTGACGGTGAACTTCTCGGTGGCCGGCACCGCAACCTTGAACACCGACTACAGTCAGACGGGAGCCACGACCTTCGATTCATCAGCTGGAACCGTGACGCTGTCCGCCGGCAGCAGCTCGGCGGCGGTAACGCTCGATCCAACACCCGATGCAACGCTCGAAGGAGATGAAAACGTTACGCTCACCGTTACCAGCGGCAGCGGATACAACGTCGGCAGTCCCAGCTCAACGCAGGGCACAATCACGCCGGACGCGCCGCTCGTCTTCACTGAAGAAGGCAATGGAAGCTTTGCCGTCGCGATCGATTCAGTGACCTTCGTCAAGGGGCCATTCAAACTTACGAACGAATGGAACCTGACGCCGAGCGACCGTGCGACGCGAGTTATTTTGATCACTTCGAATCTGGGAATGACTCAGGCTGATTTAGCGACCGGCATTCTAACCGTAAGCATTGCCGGTTATGGAACACTTCCGATAGAAAACGTCGGCCCGATCACCGGCGTTGCCGGGCTGAGTGCGTCGTTCATTATCGTGAGACTGCCGGGCGAGTTGCAGACGTTGAATCCATCGCCGGGTCCGAACAATTTGACGTTGACTGTGAAGATGGGAAGCGCGACCAGCAACGCCACGATTCTGAGTATTACGCCTTAACTGATCTCCCCGCGTTTCGCCTCGACTCGCCGCGTAACGGCTTATGCTTTTATAATATCGACCGTCGGTCCTTCGTAATTTCTTGCAATGACTTCAGCAGCTAAATCTCAACCGCACACGCGCCATCGAGCGGCTTTTGCCGCACTGGTAATCGCACTAATTGTCGCCGCCCTCGCGTTCAGTTCCGGCGGGGTTTCGAGTCAAGGCCCGGAAACGCAGCGGCGGGATCTGGAAAAGGTTTTCCGGCAACACGATCGGCTGAGTCTCGACCCCGGTCAGGTCACGAGACAAGTAAAGCAGACGCGTTCGCTGACCCTCACCACCTCACGCGGCACATTTGAAATGACGCTGGAGCCGTACGACATACGCACGCCGGGCTATCGCGCGGAGGCGGTGGGCGACAATGGCGTGACCGTGCTGGAACGCGCACCGGTGCGCACGTACAAAGGCACCGTGCAGGGTTTACCGGGGGCACAGGCACGCTTGACGATCGACGAAGGAACCGTCGAAGGGCTGATCGTCACGCCGCGCGAGCTTTTCTTCCTTGAACCCAGCAAACGTTTTTCGGCAAGCGCTTCTAAAACAGATTTCGTTTTCTATGCGGCATCAGATGTGAAGCAATCCGCCGGCGAGTGCGGCATGACCATGAAGGAGATGGTTGAGCAACATTCAGCTAATGTCAGCAACAAGTCATCCGCGAAAAGTCCGCAGCCGGAACCCGTTTTCGGTCCGACTTTGCAGATCGACATCGCCACCGAAGCAGACTTTGAATACTTCACCAAAAACGAATTTCAGGCGCAGGCCAATCCTCAACAGGCTGTGGTAAACAAAATCGTCTCCATCATGAGTCAGGTGGACGGGATCTATAACGTGCAGATGGGTTTGAGGTTCATGGTGCTGAACACGCGCGTGTGGACCACCGTGAACGATCCATATCAGTCGCCCGTCCCGCCTGAGACGTCGATTGCCGGGTCAACCGCGCTCAGCAATTTTGCCTCTCAGTACAGTGCAAACGCGCCCCCTGAAGCAGCCGGGCGCGACGCGGCACACCTTTTCATGGGCCGGGACTTTGCCGGTTCTACAATCGGCATCGCCTTTAGACCAGGCGTGGATTGCAATTCGTCCGGTTTCGCTTACGGCATTTCGCAGCATCTGGAAAACGTCAATGCGAATCTGGCAGGACTGACTGCTCACGAAATCGGTCACAATCTGAATGCGAACCACGTAACTACGGCGCAAGGCGGCGACTGTACCAGTTCAATCATGAACCCGAGTATTTCGGCCAGCCAAAACTTCTGCCAGTTCTCGCGCGATGAGATTACCGACCATGCGATCGCAGAGAGCGCTTGTCTGACGAGTTTGACTCAGCCTGGATGCACTTATTCGCTCTCGCAAACGACGCAAAATCTTGCCGCGGGCGCCGGCGGCAACAGTGTAAACATCACGACTCAACCGGGATGTAATTGGGCAGTGGCAGAGGGCGAAAGCTGGTTGACCGTGACGGGTGGCGCGAGTGGCACAGGCAGCGGGACCGTGACTTACTCAGTCACCTCAAACAGTATCTGCGGTGATAGAACCGGCGAGGCCAGCATTGGCGGGCAATTACTCATCGTCAACCAGGCCGGCAACCCCAACTATCTAATTGATCCGGCCACGGCCACGCCGATACTTCCCTTCCAAACCTTAAACGGCGATCTCTCGTCGCCTGACTGCCCGACCGGACTAGCAGGCCGAACCAACGCTTTCATGGACCGGTACAAGTTCAACGGCATGGCGGGGCAAAAGATTCGGATTGATATGAATGCCACGGCGCCTCCGCCCAATGGACTGGATACGTATCTATATTTGATTGGGCCGAATGGAAGTGTGAATCCTCCACTTGCTGAAAACGACGACATAGTGCTCGGCGTTGAAACGGATTCGCGCATACCTTGTACGAGTCCGTGTAACTCTGGTACGCCTGGGCTTCTGACTTTGCCCCAGACCGGCACGTACATAATCATCGCCACGTCGTTCGCAAGCGGAGACTCGGGCGGTTATACGATCACGCTTACGTCCGAGCCTTTGCTGTTGACTGCGCAAGTCACGGACGCAGTTGGCACCGGCGCCGCGCTGAACTCAGTGACCTTTGCCCGAACTTCAAACGCAGGTAACACGGCCTTCAGCATCACCGATCCGTTCAACTTCAGTTCTGATCACATAACGCGTCTTATTCTCTTCACTTCAGACCTGGGTCTGATTTCACAGCAAAATCCGAGCGCGAGTGATGTGTCGGTAAGTGCCGGCGGGCTGCAACTCGTGGTTGAGAATGTCGGTCCGTTTGCGTTTCCGGGATTGAGCGGGTCGTATGTGGTTGTCTCGCTGGGAGCGCTTAACAACAATCCGCAACTGAGAGGCAGCCTGGCTTTCACTGTCACCAGCCGCGGACAGACGAGCAACGTCACGAGCATCACCATCGTCGATTAATAGCTATCAAGTAGTTTAGAGGCGGGCTACCGCCCGCCTCTGCCGACACAATGCGGCGGGCAGTAGCCCGCCTCTAAACCCATCTCCAACGGAGTTTCTCGATTCGTTTTAAGGAATGATGCGAATCGTGGGCGCGTTCGTGCTGCTGCGATTGTTCAGCCTGACGGTCAACGCGTAAGTGTTCGGCGGCAGGTCGAGTAACCTGACGATCACGTAAGACGTCCCACCCACATCGGAAAACGGGCCGGCATTCTCAACCGGCAAAGAAATTCCACTTGCTTCTACCGATAACCCCGTCGTATTCCCCTGCGCCAATCCCAGATCACTTGTAAAGAGGATCAGTCGCCGCCGGCCATCGGAGCTAAAGTTGTGAGACGTCAGGACGGTGAACGGTCCTCGCTCGCGTGTTACCGAATCGAGCACCGCGCCTATTTCTATCGTGCCTTCTTCGAGCAGAATCATTGGCGGCGCGGGCGCACCGGTGTTCCACCCCAGGTCCCTGAACAATGAGTAAGTCAGGTCCCTTGGCGGTACGACTACGTGCAGTAAATCACCCGCGACGTTTGGTTCCATCACTTGATTAGGGAGCAAACTTAAATCCCAGTGAGATACTGATGAGCCCCCTTCGAGTGGGTTCGGGGCATACATTAAAGGCCTGCGATTCGCGTCAGTTCCTGCCAGCGTCGATGCATCAGCCAGCAACGTAGCATTCACGCCGGCGGTCAATTGGGCCTTGATCGTATTGCCATTCGCCTGAGTTATAGAGACGGCGGGAATCAGGATTGTGTTGTCGGTACCACCCATTCCCGGCGGCGTCGGGGCCGATACATTGTCGACGATGACAACCGCCGAGGCGCCCGCGTTCTGAGCGTTCTTCGTCTTGACCGTAAAGTTACAGTTGCCGCGATCGATGAGTGCAATCTTCCCTGAGACTGAGTTAGTGATTGCGGAGCAACCGTCGGCCGGAATCGTCGGCGCCACGTCTGCCGTCGTTCCCGCGGGAGACAATCCCGGACCGAAGCTCGCCGTTCCGACCGGATAGTTTCCTGCGATTCCAGCCGGAGAGTTGACCCTGAGCCGAGGCGTCCCGGAGACCACATTCGGCACATCGGCCAGGACCTGCGGACCCACCCACACCAAGTTCCCCGTGTTGATGGCGGAAGCTGCGCGCTCAGCATTCGTCATCTGCGGCCAGGACTTGCCGGCTGTGTTATCGAACAAATATCGATCGTAGATGCTTGGGAACCGGCCGTTGGTGTCATCGCCGACTTGTTCACCTGTAGCTTTGTTTGTGAACGTCTGGAAGCCCAGACCGTGCCCGAACTCATGCAGCATCACGTTGACGAGGTCGATGCCGTTCGGGCCATGATTATTGTCCAGCCCGTAATACCAAAACGCATTGTCGAAGCAACCAGGCGTGCCGAGGTTCAGATTGAAATTCGCGTTTATCTCGTGCGTCGTCGGACCATTGCGGTCTAGATTTGAAAGCGCGTTCGCGAGCGCGTTGCCATACCAGAAACCGGGCTCAGCTCCGGAAAAGTTTCTAAAGATATTGCTGTTGTTTCCCGCTGAAGCCAAAGTGCCTGAGGTGGAGGTACACGCCAGAGTGGTCGACCAGACCCCGCGAATTGTAATCGTCGGGCCGCTGACGAGGCTCGCGCCCCAAATGTTCGCGGCCGCCTGGGCGGCGATCATTCGTTGCTGCCCCAAGGTAGTGCCGCTATTTCCGCCGACCGGAGCCACCGCAGTCGGGTCGTTAAATCCAACGCCCGCCGCGTCACCATTGAGAATGACAATGTTCGCCTGGGCGGAGGCCTCCGCCGCGGCGACAAGAGTGAGAATCAGCGCCAGCCCGAACGCCGGCAGTTTCTTGACCAGACTCTGCATTTCTAATTCCTCTTGACCCGCTTGCGGGCGGTGGGAGCGTTCTCAATCAGCTTGGGATCGATGCGGAAGAATTTCGCAGCAGCGCGCGCGTTATCGACACACGACTGTTCGATCGTTCCATCGGCGGTGACACGCGCGACCGTCACGTTTTGAAAGCGGCCCTGCAGGTCCATCGAAACTGATCCGTCCGCGTGCTTCACCTGCACCAGACCGTCAGCCGAGTCGTCCAGCATCGGCGCCAAACCGTTCGCTAACTTCTGTGCTTCTTCCGCCGTGAGCGGCTTAATCTCGCCGCCTTGCGTATCGATGTGAATGTCCTGATTGCCAACACGGCGCGTTACAAATGTGCGCGTACTGGTCGCGGCGGCCTTCTCTGCTTCGCGATTCGCAGCCTGAGGTGTTCTTCCCTTCTGGCGCGAAATGACGGTAATCGCGGTGGCGGCGACAACGATGGCGACTGCAGCGAAAACCAGCAGACGGCGGCGACGGTTGGCAGCATTGTGCTTTGAAGATTTTTCTTTCATGGCGCTTTTCCGGTCTGAAACTAGTTGCGTGGATCTGTGACCCCTGTTCAGCTCAATCGGTCGGTGATGAGGCGAGCACTGACTGGGCCTTTCCAGAATAACAAACGGGCTCCTCTTTACGCATCACAAAAATTGGGGGCGGGAAAACAGCGTCGAGGCAGCACACTTAGTCGCCCGGAGCGCCTGCAAAGTTGCCTCAGCGCCAGTCCGCATAGATGCAAGGCCAAGAAAATCTCAAGGGCCCGCAATGCTTATGAGCGGACTGTTGCTGCACGGGACGTTGCGCACTCTTACATTTAATGGGAAGTCTCCCGCTGGCATATCCGTCGGTAAAGAAACTATCACGTACGTTGCGCTCAGGCCGGGGGCGGTCAATGCTCCAATGCTTTGCACAAAAAGGCTCCGATTTCCAGCCTCAACCTGTATCGCGGAGCCTTGGGAATCGGCTGATGTGAATCCCAGTCCATTGATCAAGAACATGATGGTGGTCCGCTGGTCGGAGGAAAAGTTATTTGGATTGTAGACGCGAAACGGCGCCTGAACGAAGGTCACCGCATCGAACGCCGCGATAACGTTGGGGTTGCCGCCCTCAGGGATAAGGAATCGGGCTGGCTCATCGCAGCTGCTTTGGAACCAGTTTAGTTTGAACGGTCCCATGTCACCACCGTCGCCGCTATTGTTGAAGCCATCGACTGCTATTCGATACGAGTTTCCCGCAACGACGGAAAAACTGACTGAGCTGGTAACCTGGTGCGGTTGTCCCGGCACATCCGGAATGTCATCATTCTGCGTAATGATTGTCAGCGCGTTCACACTTGTGCCTGTGTAAACTCCCAGCACCGTGTCGTAAGCGCTGCCCGCCGTCGTAAAAGTGACGCTGCCACTCGACGGGGCCTGCCATTGATACCAGATCGAATGCCGGCCGGCATTGCCATTGGTCGTCGACAAGTGATTGGGTTCGCCGGTTTCGCGCGTCGAGTTGAGATTTGTTCCCGTGAGGGTTCCGCTGCAGCCAATCAACACGTGCGACGCGCCAAAATCGTCGTTGTACGCCGCCGGCAAAGGCGCGGGCGGCGGCATGCTGCCGACCAGATTCCATCCAAAGGTTTCCAGCGCTGAGAAATCATTGCTAGTCGTCACCGACCGCTCGCCGAGGCTGATCGTCGGATCCATGACGCCGATGTAGCGGCCGGTTATCTCGTCTGCTTTCCAGTGGCTGGACTGATTGCCGTCGCCGCCCTCGCCGTCGGGTCCGCCGGTCGACAACGAAACCTGGGTGGTGTTCAGTCCCTCAACTTGAAACGTTTGCGTCGTGTAATAAACCTGAGTGCCGCCAATCGACATGATGCGTTGCGCCGTCTTGAACGTATTCGGCGTAGTTCCCGAGCGAAAGCGGAACAGGTCCCAGGTCGTCAGCGACGCGGTCGCGCCGTCTCCCGCATTCGAAATGAATCCGAGCGCGTGGCCGATCTCGTGCGCTGCGGTGCCGACGAAATCCAGCCGCTCAAAGCTGATTCCGTTGTCGGGATTGAAATCGAAAGGCATGTTCTTGTTGAAAGAGATCGTCGCGACCGCCGTGTTCGGATCGAGCGGCATAAAGCCGAGCGCCTGGCCGAGCGATCGCGCCACTTCGATCGCGGACCCGTTGCCGGTATTCACGGGAACACTCGATGACGGCAGCGAACTGTAAATGGCGGATTCGGTTGCGCTGGACGAACTACCAATCAAATTCGCGCGCGCCGTGGGGTAGTCAACCAAAACCGTACTAGAACTCGTTGACCCAACCACTTCTTCCGGAAACTCGCTACCGTTAGGACGATCAAAGCCGTAGTCGATGTTCACTCTGATCGTGATGGGAGTTTTGATTCGCGCCGTCCAGACGCCTGCGGCTCGCTGGAAGGCTGCGATCACCGTGTTGCGGTTTGAATCCGATTGCAACTGCGACAGCGCATTGAGCTGAATCGTCAAACCGTCTACGGCGTTTTGGGTGCGAGGCTTTGCCAGCTCGGGCGGCAGAAGTTCCGTGACGGACACGCCGCGGTTGTCGGCGCCGGGAACGGTTGTCGGCAGCTCGGCCGGCGTTGCGGACCGGCACATGGTGACGCCATCTCGAATACGAGTGACGAACGCTTTGACGCCGCCCACTTTCACGCTCTGAATGACTTCAGCGGCGACTTCGGGCGCAATGGGGCGCGTCGGCAGAATGCCGGCGGCGACGCTTATCGCAAGCACGAAAGAAACTGTTCGCCGGCGTCGCACGTTGGCAACTCCTTAAACCAGCAGGCGGATGATCGCGACGTTATTAACACAGACACTCAAACAAATCTATGGTCCGAGAGACACGGACACAAAGCTTGTCCCGTGTTGGAATATTCGCCGTCGTGACGCGGAACAAACACTATCTACGCTTCTTGTTCAAAACTGATTGGTAGAAACTGCATCTGTACACGCGCGCACGAGCCGCGGCGGTCTACCGCGTCAACGCCAGCATCTCTTCGGCAACGCGGCGTAGCGGTTCGTCAGAAGTAATCGAATCGATCCACGGGCTCAAGCGTTCGCCCGTGGTGCGCGCGAGGTAATGTGCGGCACTGCGGGGCCGAAACTCAATCACCTGGCGCGCCAAATTCAGCAACGCCTCGACATACGTCTCGGGCGCATGCGTCGGGTACAAGAACCGTTTGCCTTCGCGGCCCATCTGCTGAAACTGCGCCGGGTCTGCGACAAAGACACGGAGGTGCTTTTGAATATCCTCGACTTCATTGTCTGGTGACACATGAAGGACGGCCGTGTCGGGTAATTCGGCGAACCAACCTGCGCGCGTAACGATTGAAGGCAATTCATGCGACCAAATTCGAAGCTGACTCCCGGAGGCTTCGGCGCTCGGGTAGCGCAGGTTTATGGCAATATCAGCGGAAGCCAAGGCCGCGTCCAGCGCGTCTTCGGAAACGAATCCTCTAATGCGAACGTGTTTCTTTAAGCCGAAATCTGCGATCGCGCGCTCAACGAGTTCGGGGCTCCAAAGCTCGCCATAGATATCGAGTTTGAATTGGTCCTTTTCCGGCAAGGTACCGAGCGCCTCGAGCAGTGCCGGCAACCGCCGGTTTTGATGAATGAAACCGAACAGAATCAAACGATAAGGCGCGGTTGGAGCGCGAGTGGGTCGCGACCCGTGCGCACTTTGCGGAAGCGAAAACGCCAGCGGAATGTGCGCGACGATCCACCGGTTCAGCGCGTTCAGGCGATCGTACGCGTCCGACGTGTGGACTACGACGCCGAGCGAATTTTCAAGCGCGAACGCGAGATCCGTGGGTTGCTCCGCAGTTCCCACCGCGCGGTTTCCGAAAGACAAATCATTGGGTCGCCAGTTTAAGAAGAATTCGTCCAGCCGAAGATCGTGAAGGATAGTCACGCCGGCAAGACGCCGAGAGACTTCCCAAATCGTTCCGTGGAAAAGATGGTTATTGCCGAGATTGAAGAAAGTTACGTCGGCACGATTCAGCTCGACCCAGGGCATTTCGTTAAGCCGGAATGTTCGGACCCGCGCGTGCTTCTCAAGAGAGCTCGCCCACTCGCTTTGATCAGTCCACAGCGTGACGTCGGCTCTGCTGACGAGCGCCGGCAGGATCGTGCGAAAGAAATCGACGGCGATTCCGGACTTCGCCGGCGGTAACGGAGAGAACCAATTCAGTTTCATGCGGTCAGTTGCTTCACGACTTGTGCCCAGGACGGATTGATCTGTTTGTAATGGGCGAATCCCGCCTCACCCCAACGACGAGCGGTCTCACGATTTTCCCACAACGTATCCAGCGCCGCAGCGATGGCGCTCTCGCCTGGCTCGACTACGTGGCCCGTTTCTTGATTCACCACAAATTCCAAGGGGCCGCCCGAATCAGCGCAGGTGATCACGGGCTTTGACGCGAGCATTGCTTCCAACGTTACGTAGCCGTAGTCCTCGTCGATCGGTGGATAAATCACGCCGAGACATCGCGCATACTGATCGATCAATTCATCGTTTGAGAGATTCTCAAGCCATTCAACGCGGTCAGCTACCTTCAAGCGACGCGCGAGCATCTTCAATTCGTCGAGATAGCCGGGGCGGTCCGGCGCTCCGACAAACCGCACGCGCACCGGATTTCGCGTCTGGGTTAACGTTTTGATCACCAGTTCCTGGCGCTTCGGAACGCAGACGCGGCTGGGAAAAAGAAAATAGTCTTCAGCCGGCGCGCTGTAAAACTTCTCGGCGTTCGGCGGCGGATGATACAGCGGCTTCGCTGAGATCCCGCAAAACTCTTTCAACCGGCTCGCTACGTTCTTTGAATTCGCGAAAACAGCTTTTGCTTCGGCAATCAAGTTTCGATCAGCTCGCCGGATCGCGTCCCGAACTACCAACCCATCCGGGTAATAAATCAAATCGCTCAACGAAGGATGGTCCCAGAGTTCGTACGCGCTGCGGTGCTGGTGCAGAATCCAGAGGACCTTATTGGGATGAGGAATCAGGTACGCGGGAAATCTCAGCCCGATCATCAAGTCAACCGGGGTCCCCGCGACTTCCGTCAAATCAAGCAGACGACAAGCCAGCATATGATCCAGAACGCGCTGCGGCGGGTACCACTTGAAGGGGACCGCGACGATCTCGACCTCGTGGCCCACGGCGACCAACGCCTGTTTCAAACCTTCCGCGTGCAGTTCGGCGCCGCCCCGAATAAAGGGCACATGGACGGTGGTAATAACGATCCTCATCGATCGAGTTTCCACCCCACGATCGCGTAATCCATCGGCCCGTAAAACAATTCGTTCAGCCGTTTGCTAACGTCGTCGTTCTCCACAAAACGACCTTCGGCGCACGGGTGAAGCGGTGTCACAGCCACGTCCCGGAAACCACGCGACTCAAGGAAGAGTCTGACCAGCTTGCTCGGCAACGGATGATGATGACTGGGATCGAAATAGAAGTAGTTTCCGCTGACGAAGAGATTGTCGGGATTGGGGGTTTCGAAAGCTACAAAGCCGCCGGCCCGCAGAGTTCTCATGATTTGATCGAGGAGCAGCATCAGTGTTTCAGGCGGCAGATGTTCGATGATGTGAAAGCCGGTAACGGCGCGCAGACTGTCATCGGGCAGCCCTCGCAAATAGGAGAGCGCATCTTGTTCAATGACCTCGAGCCCGCGCTCGCGGCAAAGGTCAATCATCACCCGGTTCGTCTCGACGCCAATAGCGACCACGCCCGCTTCGCGCATTAACTCGAGCCATTCGCCTCTGCCGCTGCCCAGATCAACGACGGGCCGGTCTGCATTCGGGGCCGACTGCACTGACGGCAAGTAAAACGTCTGCGAGCTCTTGACCTCGTCACGGCTGCCGCGAAATCGATCTTCAAGCTCAACGTAAACGGCGTCGAGTGAACGGTGGGCCTCAGTGCTGGACGCGGCTATCTCATCTCGCTTCGTTAACGGCTGGTTGGATTCCTCAAGCATGGCGAGCATGGCTCGCTGTAAAGCCAATTCCCGGCGAAGTTGCTGGGCGTGAGTCAGCAGCTTGGCAATTTCCGTCTCAGAATAGCGGGTCAAATCAGCATGGCGGTCACGAATCTCCTGAATCCGCGCGGTCGTTTCGTGCACTTGTGTTTCAGAAGCGCTCATCATCGAAACGACCCGCGCATTCAATTCATCTGAGAGCGCGGAAACTTGTGTGCTCAACGCGTCGTGTCTCTGGGTGTGCGCTTGCGACGCCTCTGTAACCAAAGTCAGCCGGGAATTGAGGTCATCTGCTCGCGCTCTTTGTTCGACGCCGTTAGCCACGAGCCTCTCAGAAAGTGCCTCAGAAGATTCGCCAAGTTGATCCACGCTTGCGGAAAGACCGTCAAGGTATTCCCTCGTGAGCTGGTGACTTTTGTTGAGGTGCTCGACCAGTTGTTGATTGCGCGCCTGCGACAGTTGAGCCGTCGAAGCGATCGAATGGTGCAACCTGCGGATCAAGACCGGCAATCGCAGCAAATCCAACGCCAGGCGAACCGGATATCCGATCAGCGGAAGGGTCGACATCCGTCGCATCAATCGCGGTAGCGTCAAGCCGCTGACGCGAACGTTGTGTCGTTTACCTTCAGCGGAATCGAGCAGGGCGACAATGACGTCAACCCTTTCGAGCTTTCCTGAGCGCAAACTTTCAAGATAAAACCCCACTCCGGCCGGGTCGGGTTCCCGCTTGAGGATTGCGCGGTAGATCGCTTCGACGAAATCGACGTCATAAAGCTGCATGAAGCTGCCAACTTCATAATGGTCGTCATCGCTTGGCTCAAAAGCAGGTCGCAAGGCTAAGGCGGGAACAACCGGCAGTTCCGTCGGCGAGCGTCGTGTCAGGGGTAAGTCAGGAGATATCTCAAGCGAGCCAGGTGTGCCGCCGGCATCGACGCGGGAGAGTTCCGTCGCGGTCCTCATTTCAATCGACAGCTCACGCGCGTCGAGATCAGGGTGCTTTACTTTGACGGCTGATGATTCCATTCAGGCGTGATCAGGGACAGTGAACGACGACACTTTACTACAGTTGGTTCGGTCGGCGCAGCCAGTGAGTTGGCACAAAAAACAACGGCCAACCGTTGCAGGTTGGCCGTCGTCATTGGGTTTAAAGTGTGGCTCAGAATCGATTGCGATATTCGTCTGAGACGATAAACGACCTCACCATCTCGGCGTCCACAAAGTTTCCGAAGAAAGTGAGCTTTCCGAACCAGTGGTCATAACCACCCTGGTCAGGATTGCGCCTCAGGTAACCAACGTACTGAATGAACACGAACGCCGGATTGAATTCCTTGTTGTAGTACGCCTGTCCATAACTCGTGTGGAAGACGGGATCGGCAGTCGTATTGTGTGTCGTGGTGCCGTCAACAATCTTATACAGCACGCAAGAGCGGCCGCTGTTAAAACCGCCGGTTCCACCTACATTGCATGAGGAACCCGGCGCGTTGTATTCGTTGATGAGCGCCGTTCTGTCACCGCCGCTGAGCGCAACGCCGGTGAAAGTGGCTAACTTCTCGACGAATTGATCGGCCGGCATGTTCGCTGGATACTCAGCCAGAAAGTCAGAACGCGTCACGAACTGGTTCGCGAAAGCGATCCGGTTGGCGGTCATCTGCGCCGGCACCAACGCATTGTTCACGACGATGCCCTGCGTCAACGCGCCCATGTCGGCAATGTATGTCGCATAAAGCGGGCGGCAGACGGCGTCCAAAGCAGCATGCTGGCCGGTAATGCATTTCGTGCCGACAGCGCGATTCCTACCGAGGGCGCCCCAGTTAATCCGAATCAGGTAGTTGGCCGAGTTCTGAAACTCATTCGACAGGTAAAACGCGCCGGAGGTGTTAGTGCGCTTACGATCGACGCACTGCGCCTCACTCTCGCCGGGAAGGCGGTTGCCCGCATTACTGCACCCGGTGATTTCGCCGTTCCAGTGCGCGAAGCCGCCGGCATCCGGAAAACGGCGCAGGAAATCGATGTAGTGCTGCTGCACAAAGAAATCCGAGTCATCGATGGTGATAAGGGTATTCGTTCCCGGACGCAGCCTGGCCGGTTTCACCTTTACGTCGCCATAGAAAAGCTCAGATGGAAGTCCTGGCGTCTCTGTCACGATTCTCAACGTTGGCGGGCTTTGCGCCGCCACGCTACCGGCACTAATGGCTAACACTAAGAGGGTCAATAAATATTTTCGCATTTAACTGTTGCTCCTCAGAAAAATCACGTCCCTTAGACGCCCGAGCTGAGGTAATGGTCTTGGAAGCTTACTATCGGGGCAACCAGGGCTTTAGAGTATCGGTTTGCCACATTGGTTGTCAATGACTTGGAACTCGATTTTTCAGGTGATTCTCCGCCTTTGCGCAAAGACTTTGATTAAAACTGAAACCGAGCATTTTGACGCCACCGAGGCCCGAGGCGATGCCCAATTTCAAAGCACCTTCCAGCGAAAATTCACCACTCTGAAAACCAGATTTCGACCATCTCCGGGCGCTACGCCACGTTGAGCATCTGAGGCAAACGAGATCGTGGAACCGCCCGGGGGAACTGTGACCGTCGCGGTAAACTTCTGGCCCTTATCATTTATTAGAAACGCGTCCGACAATTCCGCACCCTGAATTCGGATTTGACCAGGGTGCCCCGAAATGAACTCCATCTCTAATTCTAACCTTCGCGGTCGTTGGGAATAGTTAGCAATCTTGAGCTCGCCGGTATTCGAGCACCAATGCCAATTGTTATCTTCGGTGCCCTCCCTGTCCCAGCAACCGTCACCCCAGGTGAGCACAACCGGATAGAGGACATCCTCACGTTTCTGCGACCATTCCGACGGCGAGTATTGTTGCTGAACCCGGTTGCTGAATTCAGTGAGATTGAAGAACGCAAGTCTCTGGTTGTGGCTCAATAAGGGCGGCTGCTTCAGAATGCCGTGCAATTGATTCTCAATCGCTGAGTCTGGATAACCAAGCCGGTCGATGTAAATTCCCTGGAACCCTGCGAACACAATTGCTTCCAACATCTCCGGCAGAGGCTTGCTTGTTGTGTGCGCAAGCCATTGATCTCCCTCTCGCCTTTTCATGGCGCCATAGCTCCAATGCAGGTTGCGCGAATGCAGATACCCACGCGACATCTCATAGTCCGTCAAAAGATGCGCCGGCGTGCCCTCTGGGAACTGAACGTACGGCAACTGAAAAACCATCGCTCGCGCGGGCAGCAGTTGCTCGATGTGGCGAACAAACTTGTCGTCATTGATGAACTCCACCTTATTTCGCTCATAAGCCGGAACCAATCTTTCGCTCGTCTGATCCAAAATGCCAAGCACGAGGATGAGTGCCAACGCGGCGTAACGTGCGAATGCGGGAATTGAATGACGGCGGCGGCGGAAATACTCTTCGACGATCAACGCGACTGCCAGCAGGCAAAAGAACGCCAGATACACACTGATGCGATGGTAGCTTCTAATCTGAGCCGAAACGACCAGCGCAAAAATTGACGAGAAGCCACCCACCACGCCGAGCAAGACTCCGGCTGCGCTCATCACGCTCAACCTATTTAACAGACCGCGGGTTCCGGCAAAGCGCGGACCGGCATCCTTGAAAAAAACGAGCCACCCCAACAGCACCAGAAATCCCACGCTTCCAAACAGTCCGAGCGGCGCCATCTCGCTCGCCACGGACGGCGCTTGAGTACTGTAACCCTCAGTCAACTTCGCGAGCGACGGTATCCGGTGATCCCTGATCGGGAGCAGCATTGGTGCAATCTTCAGCCCGTAAGTTTCAGTGTCTCGTAAACCTCGCTGCGCAACCTGCGGATTGCCATGACGGTACAGGTAAATCAGATTAGGGGTGAGATTAGCCAAAAGCCCCGCGCTGATGACGCCGATGAAGATGATCGCCGGCAAGCAGTAGCGCAGGTTGCGATAGGCGACCGCCGCTGTAATTCCTCCAATGAGAATAAAAAAGCACGCGAAGAAAGCGTAATACCCGTACCCAACTGAAGAGACCAGCACGCAGGCGATAAGGCTAATGACGAACTTGCGCGAACGGAAATTGACGCGCAGCGTTTCAGTCGGGCCGCTGGAGCAGGCAGTTAGCAGTTCACCTGAACAAACCCACAACGCCACGCACGCGGCCAGCGGCACAACATAGTAGGTCGCGACAAAAAGATGTGCGATGCCGGGAAAAAAATGGAAAGGCGTAAACGTGTACAGAAGACTAAAGACTATCGAGCCGGGATTCCACAGCCTGAGCTGCCGGAAAACGAACATCGAGGTCAGCGTCGTCAACGGAAACGAAAGCAGAAAGAACACGTTCAGTACCCAGGCGTAGTCCGAACGAATCAGCGACAGCAGCTTGATGAGCAGAAAATTGAAGGCGTCCGGTATAGGAAAGTCATGCAGATTAGCCGTGCCGGGCGCACCCAGTGAATTGTTTTGTAAATACCATCCGTTCTCGATCGTTCCTTTAATGACGGTCGAGTAAAACAACGAGTCCAGGCCATAGCTAAACGGTACGTGGAAATCGGCTCTCCACAATTTCATCGTCAACGTCAAAAGAACTACGCAGAGGAGAACTGCTACCAGATACGATTTGGTGGTGTTCACGATGTTTTGAAGCTACCGGCCATTAATTCGCCGGCGTGTTGGCCATCTCGGATTGGGCGTGCGGCTCATTCCTGACGACCGCGTAAAGATCAACCTGCTGATTTACTCCTTCAGCGGCCGCGGCCGGAGATCTCTTAATAAGCCGGAGCCGTCCCGACGCGATCGCGCGCGCGATGAACTCGTCAAGCCAGGGAAGATCTTCAGGTGCAACTAATCCGCGATGAAGCGTGATGAACGACACCGGAAGTCCTTCCACGACCTTCAGCAGACGATCCGGCACTGGTCGTGTTTTCGTCAGCCCTTCGATTTCAAGTTGCAGCGGCGGCACGAAGCTATACCGGCCATTAACGATACGCTGCCGGTGATCGGCCGCGCGCAACATGTAAATGTGATCTCGCTCTCCGATTGGCAGTTCAAGAACCCCGCCGGCCATTTTGCGACTCTTCAAATCTATCGTGATCGCGTCCGGATCGACGGCGCCGCGAACCATTTTTAGCGGCGCGACGTGAAGCTCGAAGAGCAATGCGGCCACAATACAGACATAAACTACCGGCGTCAGACGCGGATGCCAGTTACCAATTCTCTTCAGGATGCGGCACGTCCCCAAAGCGGCCAGCAATGCCAGGCCAACATAACAAATCATCGCCCATCGCGTCGCGGTTCGCATACCACGAAACAGTGGCGCGTATTCGTAAAGAAACTTGTGAAAGAAAAAGTTGAGACCGAACGATCCGGCGAACCCAAGCACCGCCCAGACGATTGCGTGTCCAAACAGTTCGGAACGTTTTGGCGAGCGAAAGCTTTCACGCAGGTTCCGTTCACCGCGCATCGCGCCGCGAATGACTTCCGGATACGCGATTACGCAACGAACCAAAAGCGCAAACATCCCCACTGCCAGCGCCTTCTGTGGGCCGGTCATGCTAAGAATCGTCTGACCAAACAAGCTCAGCTTGAGAACATCGTAGCCAAGACTTAGCAGCGCGATCACACCCGCAATGATGGCCGCGCCATCGAGGAGAGCAACAATGATGCGTTTCGACCACGGCAATTCGTCACGCGCGCGCGGTTCGTCGGGGCGCCTCGGCGGCAAAAGTAAGGCGGCCAGGGCGAGCAATGGCGCCAGCAAACCGGGAAACAGGACCATCTCGTTGTTAACCGCCGCGGCCCCCAACCCGCGCCACACCTGATTGCGCTCTTCCGCGGCCAACCAGTTCATGAATCGCGCCGAATACTGGCTGACCTCTTGAGGTGTTCTCGAAAAGCCGTGTTCGATCGCCGCGCGTCTGACGGGCCACAGAAAAGGGAGCAACAACAATGTGGCGATGCCCAGCGTTACACCCGCCCTAATCCAAAAGCGTCGGTCGCGCCAGGCGCGTTCGCGGTCGAGTAACAATCCCGCCGACACCGCCAGGGGAATAGCGGTTAGAAGCAGCCACGTCATGCTTGTCAGTCCATGCATCAGGAAAGCGAAGCCCAGCCAGACCGCATGTGGCCAAGTGCGCTGTCTGGTGAACAGCACCAACGCCTCGAACAGCAACAGTGCCCAAACAAAAAAAAGCAGGTGCAAATGCGACAGGTGATTGAATCGGAATGGCAGAAAGGTGAGAACGATACCGGCGATCCAGGCCAGGGCACGCGATCCGGACAGCGTCCGCGCCAAGCGAAACATGCCATAACCGGTCAGAGGAAAGCTCAGAAAGGTAGCGACGCTGTATACAGTTAGCGGACGCATACCCAGGAAAAAGAGCGGGAAAAAGACTAGACTGACGCCGTAATTGTATTCTCCGAACGCCAGCGTCGACTGGTAAGGAAACAAGACCGAGGCATCGAACAGCTGAAAAGGCGCATGGAAAGTTTGGTGATAGTCCCACCAAAGAAAATACGCGATGGCATAAGGGTCCCCTTCATCGGCGACGGCGTCGCGAAGATGAAGGACGCAGGGCCACGTCACGAGCGCGGTCACCAACACGAAGGCGAGGAAAACGAGCACTTCGCTGATCACGGGTCGCGCGAGCCGTCGCGCATTGAAGTCTTTTAGGCGGGAAAGCAAGACTCGGAAGTTCAACTCGTGTAAAAGTCGGAGCTGGCTGTCGAAAAGTCGCCGAAGCATAAACTTGAACGATGAGCAACAGCAAGCGCTTACCGGAATCGAGTCATACGGAAACGACGCGACCCAAATGATGGAACGACTCGCCGGTATTGTGCAGGCAGTAAAGAAACGGGGCCGGGTCTCGCGCCCGCCGCGTTCGGAAGGCTTCCCTCCCCACGAGTGGGGAGGGATTGAGGGTGGGGTTGCGGCTCGTCGCCAACCTCTCCCCCTGACCCCCTCTCCGCATGCGGAGAGGGGGAAACGACGCTACAAAGTGCTTTGCGGTTTCATGCTCGCGCTAATGGGCGTGAATCTACTTTCAAACGCGGCGCTTCGTTCTTTAACTAATGATGAACTGGTGCACATTCCGTCAGGTCATCGATATCTTGTCGAGCGAAACGTCACTCTAAATCCCGAGCATCCGCCGTTGGCGAAGATCTGGTCGGCCTTGCCTCTGGCGCTGCTCCGTGTGCGGTTCTATCGCACAGTCGAACGAGACAATCTGGATTTTGCCGTGTTTACGACCAGCTACTCGGGAAAATTTTGGGAATTGAATCGTCATCGATGGTGGCAGATCACTTTCTGGTCGCGCTTACCGATGGTTGTGCTCACGATTGCGCTGGGAGTTCTCATCTTTGTTTACGCGAAGGGTTTTTTCAACGCGCGCGCCGCCACGTTCTCAGTCGCGCTCTTCATTCTCGAGCCGACGATGCTTGCCCACGGATGGATCGTACACACGGACATGGCCGCCGCTTTCGCCTCTCTTCTCTTTCTGCTGATGCTGCAAAGGTACTGGCTCCAGCCGACGGTCGCGCGCGCAGCGTGGCTCGGCGTAGTCACGGGCGTAGCGCTGTTGACGAAGTTTTCTCTGATCATAGTCACGCCAATTTTTCTCGGCGCGCTGGTGTATTGCTCGCTCAAGCGTGGCGTCGTTCAAAGATCAAAACTGCAGCGGGCCCTGGCGCCTGTGCTGGCAGTGCTTTCTGCTTTTGTGGTAGTCAACGCCGGCTATTTCTTTCGACATCCGCGACTGCAGCCACAGGATTCGAATTGGCTGCTCGCGCACGCGGGGACGGTGGGTAACGGGTGGATACTCAGTCTGTTCAGTCCGCTTTCAAAGTTAATTCCAACTTATTATCTCTTTGGCGTCTTCACCGTATTCGTTCATAACCAACAAGGACATCAAACGTCTTTGCTCGGGAGCTATGGGTCGTCGGGTTGGTGGTACTACTTTCCCGTCGCCTTCGCGTTAAAGACGTCGTTGCCGTTTCTCGTGTTAACAGTGGCGAGCGTAGGTTGGGCCGTGTGGGTGTCAGTGGCGAAGCGCGAAAGATCTCTCATTCCTGTTTTGCTCGCGGTCGCGTTGTATCTCGCGATCGCCATGACCAGCCGCATCAACATCGGCATTCGTCATATCCTCCCCCTCTTTCCCTTTCTCTTCATCCTCGGTGGAGTCTGCCTTGATCGATTCGTTAGTACCAGGCGCATTCGCGCTAAAGCATTACTGGTCGCGATATTGTTCGGCTCTATGATCTTCCAAGCCGCGCGCACATATCCTCATTACGTCAGCTTCACAAACCAGCTTACTTTGGGAAGGTCGAATTGGCAGGTGCTGTCCGATTCGAATGTCGAGTGGGGACAGGATATCGGCGCGCTCGCGCGTTATCTTCACGAACGGGGCGAGACGACAGTGAGCGCCGCGTTATCGGCCGGATGGATGACGCCGCAACTTCACAGTCTTAACGTCTCTGCTTATCCGCCGCCGGACATGCAGTCAGCGCGCACGCGTTATGTCGCCATTGGAGCGAGTTATCTTAACGGCTCAACCGTGCCGGGCGATCTGCACAACGACCAGGGGGAGCAGCTGACGGAAGATCAGCGGGTAAACTATTTTGCGCGTTATCGAACTCTCACACCGGAAAGGGTTTTCGGAAACTCAATCTATCTTTTCCGAAAGTCGGATTAGCCTGGATACCTGCCTATTTCGGCGAAGGGCTCGCAGCCGTCGGGGAATTTGTCGGTGTTTGCGTGGCTGCCGGCAGTTTGCTGAGCGCTTCATTGAGCAGCGTCACTATTTGCGAATGATTCTGCCCGGAAGCCAGGCTCAACGGCGTGGCGCCATCTGCTTTTTTCAACTCAGGATTTGCGCCGTTGTCGAGCAGCAATTTCACGATCTCAGTCTTACCGTGCCACGAAGCCGTATGCAGTGCTGCTTCCCCCGATCGATTTAGCGCGTTGACCGGCGTTCCCTTTCGCATCAGGTCTTCCACCGCGGTTCGATTACCTTCTCCGGCCGCGGTCACCAGGGCTTCGACATTCTTGAATACATCAAGCACCTGACTATTCGAGGTCAGCGTCCACGCCGTCGCCCCATCACGTTTCTTGACGCTCGGGTCAGCGCCGCGCTCCAGCAGCAGCTTGACGGTTTCCGCGTGCCCGCCATACGCAGCCTCCATCAGCGGCGTATTCCGGTCCGGCCCGCGCATATTGGCTTTGACTCCACTGTCGAGCAACTCACGCACGCGCGCGGTGTTGCCCTTTCCGGCCGCCTCTAACATTTCGGCTTCCTGCGGCAGAATCTGCACGGGCGCCGGCTGGTTGAGTTCGGGTTCGCGCGTTGTGTTCACGGATTCGTTGCGACATCCGTTGAAGAGCAAAAGGGTCAGGAGCACACCACCGGCAATCGCCTGGAGCGTACGCGTTCGGTTTTGAAAGCTTGCGTTCGTCACGGTCATCGAATTCTTTTTTCCTTTTCGCATAGGTGCGGCCCGGATTGATATGACGTGCTCGCACTCCGGACCTACATCCTCAGATTTCAACCGACCCAGTACCACTTTGCGAACAGGGCCGTGTACCAAAAAAGCAGCGCGCCGGAAATGCCGCAGATGGCCAGCCCGATCCAGACCCTTCGCTTTGAAAAAGTCGCGGCGATAATAAAAACAGGAAACGCCAGCATTACATATCGGGTGAATGATGCAAAACCTGCTCCTGCAGTACGCGTAAAATATGGGAGCAAGAGCGCGCCGGCCGAATAAAGCAGCAGCGACACGGCCATTCTTTTTCGGAAGATGACAACCAACGCTACAAAAACTAAAAACAGCACGAACGACAAAGCATTCGGATCAGCGATGAAGTGTTGAAGCTGATAACGAAGATCGATGACCGCCCTGTAGACCGGCTGAAGCAGCAAGGGACTTCCCAGGTGACTTTCATTCCACGCAGCTAATGCGGTCATAAAGGCGAAGGGCGCGCGAAACACCGCCCACAAATAGATCATGTACAGCCACAGACCGGAAGACGCAATCAGCATAGACAGCGCGCCCTCCAACAACAGCCGCCGGCGATTGTCGGGCCAATAGCACCGGATGATTTCCCACGCCAGAGGCGGCAGCAACACCAAACCAGTCGAGCGGGTTGCAAAGCACAGACCGGCGAAACAGGCGGCCACCAGAAATCGCTTGCGCAGCAGAAACAAAAAGAAGCAAACAACAAAGAGGAAGGTCAACGATTCCGTGTAAGCCGCCGAAAAAAAGAGCGACCCTGGAAAGAAGCTCAGGAAAGCCACCGAATAGAGAGCAGTTTCATCGTCATACCATTCGGCAACCAACTTTGTGAACACGACTATCCCGATGATGATTGCCACGCTTGGAACAATGACCGCGCTCGCTGCGTGACTGAACCCGAGAAACGTCAACGCCTTAATCAAAAGTGGATACAGCGGATAAAAAGCGACAGTCTGCTGTTCCATACCGTTGCCATTCCAGGAATAACCATGCGTTGCGATGTGCAGGTACCAGCCGGAGTCATAGCGAAGTAGAAAGCGGAACCATCTACTCGTCGCCTCCCACGTTTGAGCGGTCGGTTCGATTGGAATCATCCGGTTGGCAAAAGCCATCGCGATGAGCATGACCATGCGGGAAGCCGCGAAGATCGCCAGCGCGACGAGCGGCAATTTGTACCGAACGATCCTGGCCTCAACTTTTGAATTAGTCATTGAACGAGAAGGGTCGAATTAGTCGGTCGTCGCTACCCGCCAATCTGTTAGACTCACCGCGTCCGAGCTGTCTTCCGCCACGATAACTAAATGGCAAACGTCAAACAAGCAGTTCGAAGAATAGGCAGTTGGGTTGTTGGCCGTTTGCGTGACCGAAGTGTGCGCCAGGCAATCTTCGTCTTCACTCTAACACGCAGTCTGATCTTCTTAATTCTAATCCTGGTCGGCCAGTTCACGACGGAAACTATCACCAGCGAGCACGCGCCGAAATACCCACTCGCGGTGCAGGAAGCGACCATTAACTTAAAGGACCGCACCATCGGTCGCACGTTAAGACAAACACTGGCCAAAGGCGACATCAACATCTACACGTCGCTGGCGACTCACGGTTACGAAAAACATAAGTTCGACATTACGAAACGAGCCAGCCATTTTTATGCGTTCTTTCCCCTGTTTCCGCTTTTATTGCGGTCGCTTTCCTGGATCTCCAATGACTTAATAATCCTCGGCACAGTGCTGTCGAACGTGCTGTTCCTGTTTGCGCTAATCATTCTTCACAAACTGGTAATTGCCCTGGGCTACAAAGTAAGCGTGGCCGATCGCGCCCTTTTTTATCTGGCGATATTCCCCACCAGCTACTTCTTCTCGGTGCCCATGACCGAATCATTGTTCCTGTTTCTGACCGTTGCTTCGTTCTATGCTGCCGCGCGCGAGCGTTGGTGGCTGGCCGGAATAATGGGCGCGCTGTGCACAGTTTGCCGGTCGAATGGCATTCTCCTGCTACCTGCTCTCCTCATCCTCTACTGGCAAAGACATGGGTTCAAGATTGCCCTGCGGCATGGATTGGCATTACTTCTGATTCCGCTGGGGCTGGTCTCGTACATGGCGTTCTGTTGGTGGATGACCGGCACTCCCCTCGCGTTTATGGCGGCACAGGCTTCGTGGGGCAAGCGCTTTGGCTTTTTTCTAATGCCGCTAATTGAATACTTGATGACACCATCCCAGATTGCCGTGCCGTGGAACTTCCTGCTGCTGAATTTCGCCGCCGGCGTGCTATCGCTGATTGCCGTCTACCTGCTGGGAAAGCAGCGCGCGTGGGCCCTGGCGGTTTACCTGTTGCTTTCGATTCTTACGCCTCTTTCAACGTTGACGTTGCTCTCGGTCACCCGATACGTTTCGGTGTTCTTCCCAGTGTTCATTGCCCTGGCTTATGTCGGCGAAACGCGACAACGACTCGATCAAGCGATAGGCTTTGTCTTTACGTTGCTGCTTGCGCTGATGACTGCGCTGTTCGCGAGTCATGTTACGTTTGCGGTGGCGTAAGCCTGGAAATTGCACACCGCAATTGACAACTTGCGATCATCCTTACTGGTCTGACTAATTGCGCTAGGTTGCCAGGTTCGATCGGCGCGAATCTCAAACTCGAAGATGCCATTGCCTTTACTTTCGCGCACGGGCGGCACTTCAATCGACAGCTCCAGCCAACCGTATTCAATCAGCGAAAAGGCCGCCACGCGATATCCATTCAAAGTCACTTCCAGATTCAGTGGCTTTGTTTTCAAATCGGGAATGTGGGTGGTTAAGTCGAGGGTGATGACCGAAATCGGCGGCGCTTCGAATCGAACGCCTGCCCGGCGACCCATCCAACGCGCCACCGGCGGCAGATAATTTGCCGGATACCACCCAGCGTCGAATGACGCCCGCGAGTCACGATCGAGCCAAATTTTTTCCGCTTCCGTCCCGGTCTCAGATCCAAGAATAGCTCGTCGATCGCGATGAGCGTTGTAGAAGGAACCGAGCGGCGCGTCAGACGCCTTCAACAACATGTAGAGGCCACTCTTCGGCAGACGCACATCAAGGTCGGAAATTTTTGCGAAGACGTAGCCCATGGCCATATCAAATGCGCGCCGCTCGTCGAACGACAGTCCGCGAAGATATTCAATGAAGTCGCTTTCGTAAGGAACGCCGTATTCGTCGGTTTGCTTGAGGAATTCCGCAACGCTCAGGCACAGCGCGTAACGCGAACGAGCTTCGACATTCTGGAAAACCGCGCGAAACCGATCCGCGATTTCATCATCGTCTTCAAGGCCGATGTGTCCATCAATGGCCACGAACTTCGAGAGCTTCTCTTGACTCATCGAATCGTAATCCTGATGAAGATCGCGATCGAGAGACTCGATTCCGTGCATGGTCACGCCATCCGGCTTCAGAACGCGCTTAATCTCTTTGAGCACCGCAGGTTTTTCGGAAAATGAAACGTGACCGAGAACGTCGAGGCTAACAACGTAATCAAACGTCGCGTCGTCAAACGGGAGTGAAGTCAGATCGGCGCAGTAAACTTCGTCATAACCGTTGCGCCGCGCCAGCCCCAACAATTCGGGTGACAGATCAACCCCGACGAGGGTCGCCTCTTTGCGCTTCAGCACGGCCAGAATGCCTTCGCCGCATCCGAGATCCAGAATTGACGAGCCGCGCCGCACGTTATCGTAGACCCACATCGTGCGCGCGAGGTTTATGTCAAAGCGCGACAAAGCGTCGAAGTAGGTTGCGTGCAGAACCCCGCCGGTAAGAAAGCGCGTTTGATAGAAATCCGCGACGTCGCGAATGCCCGCGAGTTTCAGCAGGTTGTCTTCTGTCTTCCGAGCTTCCACGACTATCGACCCTCGGTCGCCGCCTTTTCCTTTTCATTCGACTCGGCGAGTTGACGCGTCAGCTCGTCGAGCTGTCTTTGCAGGTTGCGCTTTCCCCGATCTGAGACGACGGCAGTTTCGGAAATCTCGAGCGCCAGTTGCCTAAAGCAGACACGCTGCTCCTCGATCAACAAATCTATCGCTCGAGTTTGCTCGGCCCGTTCAGACTGGATTTGGGTCAACAAAGACTGCACGCTGCTTTCAAGCTTAGCCAAACGTGCGTCAACCGCGGCGATCGACGCGTCGGGTTGCGCCAACTCGCCACCCCGAATGCGCGAACGCAAATCGGAAAGCCCGGCCTCAAGTTGTGCCAGCAGCTTCGCGGTGCTTTCCAGCGAAGTTACCGTAGCTGCGTTGAAATTCGTCTGCTCCCAGGTGAACCAGCGCGTTGCGGTCTTGAGCTTTCGTTTTACCCAGAGTTCCAACCGCGAGATTAAGCCGCGACGATAGGTAGTGACAGGCGGTAGCCGGTCCTGCGCCCGGCGAGCGTTAACCACTCCCGCGCGCAGTCGCTCCAAGTCACCATTCGCGCTGCCGGGCGAGCCTAACTTGTCGGGCGCGCCGGCGCCTTGCGCACTCGCTTCAGTGCGAATTTGGCGGACCAGATCGTCAACCTTCGTTCCCATCGTTTTACTGTGCCGGTGTTATGCGACCGCAACCGACTGGCGGATCCGCCGCGCGGTGGCGCTCGCGTTCAGATTAACCAGGCCTTCGATCAAGATTGGACTGGTTACGCGGAAGAAGGCCGCGCCATCGAGCCAATCGTAACAGACTCCATCGTCCAAAATCGTACTGCTGTGAACCGCAGAGGAGATCGAGTACAACTCTGTGCCGAGCCAGCAATCAAAGCGAAATGTGACTTCGACTATTTCACCTTCGGCGACTTGGCCGAGCTGTATCTTCTGTTCTTCGGTGTTGGTTCCGTAAACCTGCACGCCGTAGCGGCTGCGAATGACAAAACCGAATATCGGATTCTCGACCGCGGTGTTAAAGAGCACGCGCATGCGCACGGTAACAGACTCGCCGGATTCAACCACGTCGCGACCGGATCCCTGCGCGCCCAGCAGATCAATCGAAAGGAACTCTGCGCTCCGATCGCCGTGGCGGTAGGTGTAGGTCAGGGCCTGTCGTTCCCTTGTCGCATCGTGCGGCAACGATTCGTCGGCTCCCGAAAGGTTGGCGTCGAATGCCTCTTCGCGCTCCATGATCAGCTTTTGATAGCGATTCATGACGTCAACCGGATTTCCGTCAGCAATGGAACTTCCGCCACTCAGCAAGATGGCGCGGGTACACAGATAGCGAATCGCGGCTGGGTCGTGCGACACGAAAAAGATCGTCACGCCGCTCTCCTGCATCTCTTTTATGCGGCGGATGCAGCGATGCTGAAAAATCGCATCGCCCACGGCTAAAGCTTCATCGATGATTAGAATGTCCGGCGCAGCGCTTATGGCAATCGAAAACGCCAGCCGCACGTACATGCCGCTCGAATAGGTTTTGACAGGCTGATGAATGAAGTCGCCGATTTCCGCAAAGCGCTCGATCTCCGGCAACAGCGCTTCGGTCTGCGCGCGCGAGAATCCCATCAGCGACGCGTTCATGAAGACATTTTCAATGCCGGTAAATTCGGGATTGAAGCCGGCCCCAAGCTCCAGCAGCGCCGAGATTCGTCCGTCGTACCAGACGCTGCCATGCGTCGGTTCAAGCGTGCCGGTGATGATTTGCAGCAGGGTGGATTTGCCGCTGCCGTTGGGACCGATGATGCCGGTCGTAGTCCCCTTCTCGATTTCGAACGAGACGTCTTTGAGCGCCCAGAACTCGCGGTGCCGTTTCATGCGCCCGCGCGTCAACGATTCTTTCAGGCGGTCGCCCGGCTTCGCATAGATGCGATACTGCTTTGAGATATTTTCAACGCGAAGCGCCGCGGTCATTTGTTGATGAGATTAAGCCACAGCGTCTGCGCCAGCAAGGGCGGTCACTCGGCAAGTAAAAGGGAACCTACACGAACAACGAAAACCAGACCCACTTCTCTTTAGTGTTGCTCGCGTGAACCTTGATCGCTTCAATTCCCATTGATTTTGAGTCGCACCCAGGCTGGTTGGTTCTGAGGTCAAAAGGTCAAGCTGAAGCTGGCCGAAGGACTTCCAGCGTTTACGAAGGGCCTGACTAAATTCGGTGCTTTTCTGCGGCGAGTGTTCGAGGCACTGACTCTTTCAGTTGCTTTGACTAGTGGCTTGAGGTCTGGCACTTAGAAGACGATCCAAAGCCTCTCGTAATCGCATGAAAGATTCTAAGCCGAAGTCGTTTCGCGCAGTTAAGAACTCTGTTTTAGCGGCGGCGATCTCAGAGAACTTCTCCCGATCACCCAGCAGGAAAGCCAACCCTATTGCCCTCCTCGCCCGCGCGTCGTGCAACGGCGAATGAAGCCACGCCGCTTTGTCATCGCCGCTTAGTGCTGCGAGCGCGGTCTCCATATCTGAGTATTCTTCCAGGTACGGGATGCCGATAGAGGCAAAGGCATTCATGATCGAGTCGGCAACGCCTTCGACATCATCAAGGCTGGCGAGAGTCCACCGTTTTTGCCCAACTCCGCTGATGTTGCCCAGCTCCGCGCCGAGACTGAAGGTGTTTTGCTTTTGCTTGTCCTTCAAATGATCTTCGTGTTCATTAACTAAGTCTTCCAACTCATCGAACCTGATAGCCACGTTCACAGTCACGTCAACATCTGCGGAGTGCCTGATAAACGCCAGAGCAAAAGCGAGACGACCGGAAGGGGTCTTCTTATAGAAGGCGTAATATGCTTTAGCTCGCTTGTCGAAGCCATACCTTTCGATCTTCCCGGCAACGCTGTCGAACAAGCTATCTTCTAAGTCCTTAATAAGACCCACTACGGCACTCTCCTCTCGATGGTCTGAATGACTATCCGCTGCCCTTGTAACGCTGCCGGGGTGAGATAGGACATTATCGATTTGAGGGATCGGATCGCGTGAGAGGAGATCACTGATACGTTGCCAAACTGGCGGTCTAATCAAATATCATCGGCGGGGAGCATTGAGGGCATCCCACAAGAGTCGACATATCGCCGCGACCTGGCACGGTCCAGCCATTCTTCCTGACAATTTTACGAGTTGTGTTGGCGCCCGCGTCCTGGCCTACAGTTGATTCGCCACGCGTACTCTTTCCGCGAACTGGCAGAAGGTGGCGAGCCGCGCTTGAGACACCGCACACTTTTCTACGCGAGTTCGCAGGCAGATAGGCTGGATCGGATCCTTCCCTGGATACCACCTCAGGATCGCTGATAGCTGTCACGATGAACTCGAAACGGTATCCGCCATCGCCGTAAGCGCCCTTCGAACTGTGGAACGTGCCAGTAAAAACGGCATTCACTGTGCCCTGGTGTTTGGGAAACTTCTTCAGGGCTGCCTTGTAATACGGCTCGCGATCCTCGTTAAGTTCAAGCCAGGTTTTCCCCACATTCCGACATGGCTGACAGAATATTTCCTGCCACTCAAATCCGTAACGATACGATGCGCGGACCTTCACTTCTTTGCCTTCGTATGCTCGCGGGTCCGCAACTAAGGAACAAAAGGGCACAAGTGGCGGATCCGTTCGATTGGCCTTCTGTACTCCGAAGCCGCTTGAGCACAACCCCAACAAGAGAGTTGTTGCTCCAAAAATCGAGAATCGCCATTTCATTAAGTCTGCTCCTCACTGTGGCGGCATATGCGGATGTTCTGATGAATATCGGTCAGTATCAGTTGACTTGAGTGACATCAGACGGGTAACAATTCTTTCCACTCCGCGCGATCGCTTGGTTTCGCGATCGGCTGCTTTCCAACCTTTATTCCAAACCTCGTAGTCGCTTTCGGCGCCCCCAGGTGCGAGTGAACCCATATTTAGCGCCTGCGCAATATACGAACTCACGTTCCATGCTCGGGTCTCCCGTTCGTAATGATTCAAGTTCGATGGACAGAAGGCGCAATGGTAGTCCTGGACCCAGTTCTGGGCATCACCCACATGTCGCCCCTCGTGCGCGAAAACCGCCGTCAGCTTGTCTCCCTGGAGATTGTTATTAAACGTCACGGTAATCGTGTCATCCTCATTGAGCCGCGTGATCGCGGCACTGCCCGCTGCACTATCCCGCACGCCCACTTTAACGCCGTTGCCATCGTTCTCTTCACCGTAGGAGGCAACAGATTCACTGACCTGTTGCTGCTGCTTTTGGGTGAGCTGACTATTCTTAGCGGCATTCTGCGCTGCCGTTCTAGCGGCGCGAAAACGTTGCCTAAACTCAAGCGCCCGCTTCGCCGCTTTGCGATCTTTGTCCTTCAGGGATTTGTCGTTCTGTCTTGCCCTGAGTTGGTCGTCCGTGTAACTGCCGCCCGCCGAAACATCCCAATCCCATAAACCGGTTGGATCAATCCTTCTTAAGGGATTGTTTTGTGTGTATGCGTACCGATTCCAACTTTGTGGGTCATCTACGCTGCCTGAAGCAAGCAGCGGATCGGGAGAAATAAATCTCCCGGTGATGCTGCCATAGTATCGCGCCACGAAGTAATCCAAGTCCGTTTCGGCATCTCTTTCTTTTGAAGTGAACTTCTGTCTCACGCCATCGTTGACGCTGTAGCCCAGCGACGTTGTGCGCCCACCGGTGGCGGCATACAACTCTTCGCCGAACGGTAGGTAGTCATGCCTCGATACATTCGCCAGCGAACCACTCTGATCGAAGATCATCCGCGGCGTGCCGAGATGATCGCTGACCATCCAGCGAATATTTACGCCGCCGCCACTTTGCCACGCCGCTAAAACTCGGTCGCGCAGTTCCTGAATATGGACCGCTCTTACCGGCTGACCCTGGGCCAGTCCGGTAGCGTAACTTCCGGCGCCAAGAGCTTGATCCAAAGCGGTCCGCATCTCCAGAATCGGATTGGCGTTGATGTAATCGCTGGTCGTCGCCGAGTATTGCCACGAGTAAGCCGACTGGCTCAAATGCGAGCGCACTGAGTTGATGGCATTGCGCAACTCAGTGATGTGCTGAGCTTTGACCTCCGTTTGATTTACTACCAACGGATTATCAGTCAGCGGCGGCGGCGTGCCCCAGCCGCTGGTCATGGTCGCGGTAATCAACAGCTCGCCGTTTCGATACCCATATTCTTTCTGCGGATTCGTGGGAGGGCCGTTCTGCGCATACTCCGCCATCAACTCGCCACCGAGGCCGAACACCTGCCAGGTCTCAATCCCACTCACGATTCGCTTGATGCGCCGGCCTTCGCCGTCGTAGACATAAGTGCTCGTGACATTGGCGGTAGTCGTCGCCGACTTCATCCGATTCTCAGCGTCAAAGGTCCGGGTGCCGTTCCAATTTGGACTGTAGTAATCGGCTTTTTGATTTCCAGCCGCATCGTACCGAACTAAACGCTGTTCCGGATCGGTTATGTTTTGATCGCTCGGCGCATAGAGCCGATTATTGTTCGGGTCAATCCAGGTCTGCAGGTTATTAACGCCACCGCTTGTCCCGCCGAGACTGATTCTGCGATTCCCAAAGCGATCGTAATCGTAAGCCTGCACATAGTCGATTCCGCTTTGTCCCGACGGGCCGCCATGCAGTTCGCTCACCGAAGTCAACCGATTCAGCGAATCGTACGTGTAGCTTTGCTGCGTGTAGACATAGTTAGACAAGGCTTCATTCAGTGGCGCCCAGTGTTGCTGCATCGTCAGGTTGCCGTTGTTCGTAGTGCTGCTCTGTCCCCACGGCGCGCCGCCGTAATACAAAACAACTGCGCCGCGGTTCCAATTAAACTCGTCCTGAGCCCATGCCAACGTACTCACGCGGACATCGTAGAGTTGCCCGCGCACGTTGTAATGCCGCTTGTGGTAAAGCGGCGTGTTAGTGCCGAGTTGCTCCTGCTGCGGCCCGCCAAAAGATGAGTAACTGATGCCGCTGGCGTACGTCCGCTGCGTCCCATCGCCAAGATAGCCGGTGAAACTGTTCAAGCGCCCGGCATCGTCATAGCCGTTCGTGACGCTGCGGCCCGAAGGATACGTGACGGTCTTAACGTGCCCGGCAAGTTCGTACGTGTAACTTAAGACGTAGCTCTGCCCGCCAATCGTTTGCGTCGCCCCAAGCCCGCGCCCCATCGCGTCATAGCCGCTATAACTGTAGGTCGAGAGGCTTGAGCTGACCGACGCCAGACGCTCCTTCCCGTTCGTAGCCGTGTCGTAGGTGTAGGTCACCGTGGGCGTGTTGGTGGGATCATTCTGATAGCTGCGACTGGTTACTCGATTCAGCGCGTCGTAAGCATAATTTGTGACCACGCCCCGCGCGTCCGTCTTCTTGGTCAGATTTCCGGTATTGTCGTAACCGTTATACTGGCACTGCTCATTCACCACCGCGCCGTAACAGACTGTGCCACTTTCAGGATTAGTAGTTGAGACAAGCCGCTTCAGCGAATCGTAAACGAACGTACGCGTCTGCCCGCCGTGATTGACCGCAATCAGACTACCGAGCGCGTCGTAACCGTAGCTGGTGCGATAGCCGGCGACTATTTCCGGGTGATTTGTAAAAGAGATGCTTTCGGTCGCCGCATCCGGAGCGGTAACTTCCCACATATCTTTAGGTTTTCCCATCGCATTGGTGCTGCTGATCCGTTGTTTTCCGGCCTGGTCGGTAATCAGGATGCGCTCGCCGTAGTAAGCCGTGGCGACTACAGCGTTATCGGGGGTCGTTACAGAAATCACTCGGCCCAGCACGTCCTTCACGGTGGTGGTCCACACCACTGCTTCTCCGGCACGAAATGGATTTGACGTCCGTGACAAACGATTTGGAATGTCATACGACTTGCGCACCGCGATGAACTGTGACGCGTTTTCGTATTGTCGGGTTTCAGTGGGCCTCCCCAACATGTCTGATATTGTTTGTGATTTCACCAGGCCGTCGCCTTCGGATCTCAAGTCCGACAGCACGGTAACGGTGCGCGCGTTGTCCTCGTAAATTGTTTTGGTTTGGCGGCGTTGGTTGACACCGCCCACATTCACCACCGGCCCGCTGGCCACGCCCGGCCTCCCAAATGGATCTATCGTTCCCAGTAAATGATTGATGTAGTTGATTGTCGAGGTGTGGTTGTTCGCGTCCGTGGTGCTGGTCACCAGTCCGGTGTGGTAGTCGTATGCCGTGAACGTGGTTTGAGTCCCGGTGCCGTTCTCGGGATCGACGATGACGCGAGTCGGGCGCGCGTGCGTCGCGTCGTCGTAGAACAATTGCGTGAAGTTGCCGCGTCCGTCAGTGATCGAGGCTAGGTTGCCGTACAGGCCGTAAGTCTTTTCCACGTCAATCCACTGATTGGCGATGTTGTTCCAGGCGCTCTTTCGGGTGAGATTGCCCGCGGTTGGCGGCGAGCCGTAGGGTTGCCCGTCGTAACTCATTTGCGTAATCGCCGGGCCGACGCTGCTTTGCTGAGGCGCATTGAGAATGAGCGGCGTGGCGCCCCAAGCCCGCTTGGCATAGACGTTAGTTGAATAAGCAGACGTCGAGTCGTTGTAGTACGCGTTGTTA
Organism: Pyrinomonadaceae bacterium; assembly: GCA_049273695.1. Lineage (GTDB taxonomy): Bacteria > Acidobacteriota > Blastocatellia > Pyrinomonadales > Pyrinomonadaceae > UBA11740. Next base: position 70,663 of record JBASRE010000029.1, on the reverse strand, counting down.
GTAACTCTTAATACAGTCGCGCCCGCGGGCACGCCCGTCGGGACACCGGCCGCATCACGCGGGATTCCCGTTGGATCGAACCAATCGTATTCAGTTTGCGAGATTAGGTTGCCGTTGAAGTCATACTGAAATGTCTTGGCGGACATCTTTACCGCTTGAGCTGGATTACCCTCGAGCAGCGTCGTGTATTCGGCGTCCACGACGGGGTTGAAAGGTATTTCGCCGTAGCCGCCGGTGGCCATTCCGTTTCCGCCGTTGAACTTCATCAGCGTCCAATGACGTTCCACGAGTATTTTGTCTGAGTTTCTGGTTCGGAAGACCAAGCCACCCTTCGGATTGGACATCGAGTAGTTTCCGTAACCAGAGTCGCGCGGTTCACAACTCTCGGTGGTGACGGAACCGTCGGGGCCCGTAACTGTTCCACCACAAGCGTTGAACTCGAAGATGTCGTAATTCCACTCTTCACTGGTTCCGTCATGCGTGACGGTCTTCTTTCGCACGGTTTCGCGCGGGATGTCGTCAGCATTGAATAAGTAGATATAGTTTTCGTCACGGCTGTAGGTGTATTTAACGCTTGCGCCGGTGGGCGTAATCATTTCACTCAAACCGCCCAGGCCTTTCGAGACTTGCCGCGTGTATGTCTCTTGCGGTTGCATGCAAGCCCACCAAACCTGATGGGTGACCGTCTCCTTCTGGTCAGAGTTGTAATTAAACTCGAAACGCCTCGCGGGCACGCCCGGCTCAGTGGCCGGGAAAACGATGGAGCGAATTACGTAAAGGTCGCTGAACAAGGCGGCGTGTTTCTGACACACCATACCGCCGCCTGTCTCGCCCCCAAACGGGCTCCAGTCCTGGACCGGATAAACTAATCCTTCAACGCGCGTGGTTCCGTAATTGATGGCGACGGTTTGCTCGATGCCGGTTACGGTCGGATAGATGATCTGGGCTTGTCCCCATCCGCCATTGGCGCCCGGGTCATAGGTCACCCTGATTTCGCGGCCGGTTTGTTCGTCCTGGATATGGCCACCTGCGGCGTCACTAAAAATCTTTATGCTGTTGCCGTTCGTGTCAGAGATTCTTTGAATGCCGTCGCTGTATTGCGTGACTTTGGTGCCGTCGTTGAGATAGACAGTCCAGCGAACGGGATTACTCGACGGGTTAACCACGGCCCACAGGTAAGAACCGTCTGCCGAGTAGTAACGCATCGAGCCGCCTCCGCTATCGGGCGTGGCGGTATAGTGGTTGAAAAGAAAAGACGAACCGTAACCGGAATATGCGGTGTTCGTGTGGTCGATTGGCCTCATCTCGTGCTCAGCACCATCAGGCCCGATCAAAACGACGCGATAATACCGGTTCTGAAGTAACACTTGATCCTGAAGGTTGCCGAAGCAAGGATCTTCGGGAGGGTAGGGATTCGGTATGTAATAACTAAAATCGTCGCGCGCGTCCCGAATTTGAATCTGATAGCCTCCACCAATTCGCCATCCGCCGGCATCGCCGATTTGTGGCGTGTCAACCACCCAGCTTCCGCAGTTGGAAATCGGTGGTAACTGGTTCTGGACCCTCGTAATGTTCCAAAGCTTGCTGTTGTAGATAGCGCTCAGCGAAAAACTAAGTTTCCCGCCGGCAATCGGCGGCAACGAGGCGAGCGGAATCGCCAGATTAAGGTTGCCGTTCGTAAGACTGATCGTCTCAGTGTCAGACACCGAGTACGACGCGCCCGGCACGAGGCCGCGATCCGGCCGCGCCGCTGTTTGGGCGAACGTCGTTTGAGGCCACAGGATCACCAACGTGACCATTACCAAAAGTCCCGCTAATGTTTTGTAGGGGCGTATGCTCATCATTCCACCTCTTTGTCCACGTGCGCGAACGAGGTCATGCGGTACTCCATCATCGTCTGACCGTCCTGTTGCCAAACGATCTTCGTTGCTATCTGCTGGCCGTCCTGCTCTCTCCATTCCGACAATTCGGCGATGATGCGACGACCGTTTAGTTCCGATTCGATCCGATGGATTAGTCCCGTGGCGGTATCGATGTAGTAGAGCCGCCAAAGGCTTTGGGGTCCTTTCGATCTGTCTTCTTCGGGATCAGTGATGCGGACGATATTCCAAAGCGCACCGCGGTAGTTTTCGCCTGCGTCCTTCGGCCGCACGTTGCGCGCGACGGTGAAGTAACTGGCGCCTCGAAGTTGGGCCAACACGAACTGGTCGGGGCTATCAAAGACGAGCCGTTCGACCAAATCGCGTTCCACTCCGTGGGCGCGCGCCCCACCTGATACAACGCCGCGACTGCTGTCCCACGTCAGCGCGCCGCCCTTGCCCGCGAGATTGATTTCGATCAGCTCGCCATTGTCTGTTTGCGTCCGGACCGTGCGGACTGTCCGTTTTTCACCGCCAATCGTTACGGTGCCCACCACCGATGATTGAACGCGCTTGCGCGGATCGAAACGTTTGCCGAGCCGGCGGGCGACCGCGACTGCCTCGGGTTGCAGCGAGAGGTTTCTCATCCGATGGGACGCGGAGCCTGCGGGCTGACGCGAAGACGTTGCTTGTGAGCCTGGCGGTTTCCGGCCCGGATCAGCGACGACTCTGCGACGGTCCGCAATGTAAGCCAGGGCCGCGGCCGCGCCTATCAGCAATAGTGCAAACGCAATGATGGTTGTTCGTTTCTTGTTTTTCATTGCTCCCTCTTTCCGGGAAGTCAGGCAGTTACTGCAGACTCAACAGCACCAAAATCTCACCCGAACCTTTCGCGAGCGGTTCGAGCGCTTTGCCGATGATGGTGCCGGGACGATGAATCTGAACGCCGCCGAGATTCACAGCCTCGGATTTCATCGCGACGCCAGGAACGTCACTCGTCACGAGGAGATCGCCGATCTGAATCGCTCCGCGTGAAGCATCAACTTTCACACGCACGCGGCCGGTGGTGGCGACGAGCACTTTGCCTTCACCGCCTTCACCTAGAGTGATGCCGGGTTGAGCCGAAATCACTCCCGCGACGCGCGTGTCATAGCCGGTGGTTGACGAAACGACTTGATTGGATTTGGTTTGATCGAGAACTACGACTGTGCCGGCAGAAAGTTGTTCAGCCGACGGCACCCATTCCGCGAGGTCCTGGTACTTAGCGGCAATGCTTCCACTAACCGAGAGATCTCCGTTGTTTGTGAGGGTCATCTTGTTCACGCCGCCGGCGTACCATTTGTAGCTGGCGGTCGAGTGAACCCCGAAATCCATACTGCCCGAGGACACACCGAGGCCGTAGGTATTGGCGGCAACTCCGTCGTCATACAGCTTTAGCTTTAAGTTTGTCCCTGCCGCGTTGCTGTGGCTTCTCCCGAGCGACAACGTAGTCGGGGTAGCGGAACTAACAGACGCCTGGGTTCCGATTTGGAGGTTGCTTGCGGGCGTGCTCGTGCCAATGCCAACTTTCCCACCGTCGACATTGAGGTAAAGATCACTCCCAACCCCGGATGAGTTGTAAGCCGAGACCTGATTTGCGGACATGCGCAAATAAAGACCGTTACCCGGATATCTCAACTTAAGAGCCCAACCGCCAGGTCCGTCTATTTGTAGCGGATCAGATGGGGTTGTAGTACCGATGCCGACATTGCCACCGTTGTAGTAGATCGAACTCGTGCCGGTCCATTGTGAGCTGCCGCCTACCTGCGACCACGCGGTCTTGCAGTCGCCGGCCATGCACAAGCCGCCCGATGCGTTGATCTGACCGTTTTGCACGTCGAACTTGAAACCAGGGTTTGAGGTGCCGACGCCCACGTTACCGGAACTGTCAAACATCATTCGGAAGGCACCCGCCGTGTAGTCGTAAAGACCTATCTTGTTGGGAGCATCACCTTGAGTAGAATCTCCGGCAAACCAACCGTACGTGCGCGTCGCGGTAACGAGCCGCAGGCGTGACCAACTCGCTGCGCTGGCCGATTGCACATCAATTCCGGCGCCGGCCGCGTTAAAGACATGAAGCTTTGCCCAGGTATCCGGACTCGCCGTTCCAATACCGACATTGCCGCCGCCAGTAATTCTCATTCGTTCCGTGAGGTTAGTCTGAAAGAGCAAAGGCAGATTTGCTTCCTGGGTAATCGCGGCGTAGCCTCCTGCGCCCGCGTTGCCAGTTGCACTTAACGTGAGCGCATTGTTGCCTGAAGTGAACATGCGCATCGCGGCCCCGTTGCCGGCGCTCGTATTAGAGTTCGTAACCTGAAAGTATGTCGGCGCCGCCTGAGACTTTGAAACCTCCAGAGGAAAACCTGGTGCGGCTGTGCCGATGCCAACGTTGCCATTGCCCCGCAAGCTCATAATCTGATTCGGATTACCCGATCCATCGTCATTGACCGAAAACACCATCCTGTAGGGACCGCCCTCATAGACCATGGAGATATCGACACCATGAATGGTGGTTGAGTCATAACCGGCGAGAATGCTGTTCAATCGGTTGGATCCAGCGCCGGTTATGATGGCTCCATAGGACTTGCTGGAAAAATCAGCACCACCGTTAGGCACTGATGTAACGACTTTTGATTGGGTAGGCGCAGTGGTGCCGACCCCAACGTTTCCGTCGGCGGGAAACGTATTCGTCTGACTAACTGCAACCCCCGCCATCGCAGTGGCAAACGCGCACACAGCCGCTAGTTTTCTCGCGGCCCTAAACAAATCGGATAACGATCTGAGATTGGTCATCACGTGAGTCCTCTTTCGGTAGGCAGTATGCAAACGCAATCCTGCTGGTTGGTTGAAAAATCCTCCGGGTCGGAAGATTGAGTAGGCTGGACTCGGCGAGAGTGCGACTCTTGCAGGCTCGGGAATTCAGCCTCGCGCACGAACGGCGCGCACGATAGTGCTGCTCGTTGCAAAAGTCAACAACTTTTTTTGCTCAGTGATGTAAATCGCGAGTGCGTTGGGGAGCGCGATACTCCGATGGATTATGCTCCTCGGGCGAGGGCAATTCGGAACTAGGATTGGGGCCTCAGTGATTCTCTCTTAACAGAAAACTGAAAAGCGTAGCTGGCCGTGTCGGATCGCTTCGGCAATCGCTCGATGAGGCGACTTCATCGCCCTCGAAATATTTGGTTGTTTGGGTGGGCGGCGTTTTTGACGGTCAACTTCGTCGTCCTCGTTCCAGTCTTTCGCTGCCAATTCGAACGGTCCTCGAGTTGAACGTGATTCAATCCGATCTGTTCAAGGCGGCGTCCGAGTTGGGAATGGACGATCCTAAATCAGCTCTTCGCGAGAGTGCCTGCAATCTGTAGCTACGGATTGATCGTGATACGCGGCGGCGTGTCGCCAGGCGTAGGCCGGCTGGTGGCTGCCCCGACGCGAACGACTACGGGTAAATCGCCGCGGTCAACTGTTGACGGCAACGTAACATACACGAAGTCGAATCCTGGTTGATCAGCAGTAGTGATTTTATTGGCGACGATAGGTGTTGTTCCGAGGATCACGCTCCCAAAACTAGCGACTGTGCCGCGGACTCCGGTTACTGAGAAGCGAAGTATCGTTGGAACCTGGGTACCACTGCCGTTGTCAGACGTGACGCTGTAGTTCGCTTGTACTATGCACGCTCCCAACGTAATGGGATTATCTTCAGCCGTAGCGTTGCAAACCATGGCATTGCCACCGGGCCCGTTCGTATCCGTGAAAATATCAGGCTGCGCCGCGACGACCGCAATGTTGCCGCGAATCACCGTGCCATTGTTGTTGATAACGAGTGGATAGATTCCGGTGGGAAGACCGCGCGGCACCACGAACGAAATCGCGGTCGAACTCACTGAATACAGTCCGGCCGCAGCGCCCCTGATTGAAACCGACACGCCTTTAAGCTCGACCGGCAAGGCCGGCGCAAAACTTGTCACGGATGCGTTCCCGGTTGCACCCGCCGAAGGCGCGAGGCTGGCGCTCGAGGTGATCCGGGCCAACTCGCCTGCGGCCAATCCCGGCGCAACCAATGGTCCGGCCGCGGGACTTGCGCTGGGGCTGGGACTCGGCGAAGGCGAAGGCGAAGGACTACCGCTGGGGCTGGCAGTCGGCGATGGAGAAGCGACAGGAGCCAGACTCGCGCCCGTGAATACTGAAATCGTCGCCGTTGAATCCGTGGTCGCGACTGGAATCAAGTTGTAGAAAACCTCGCCTGAGCCCCCTGGGTTGCCGCCGCCCAGTTCCGCGCCACCGTAGGTGAAGGCGATTCGACGGCGTGAGTTGCTCGGCAAAGAGTTCAACGCCGCGAACACATTAGTTCCCTGGATGTTGGTTAATCGCGTGAACGGACCCGCTGTCTGCGCCGGCAGCGACGTGCCAAAAAGTTGCGACACGCGCTGCGGGTTCATTCCGGTGGAGTCCTCAGCGGCTGCCGGGAACGTGCCATCGCTTTTGAAGTTCAGCGCTGAAGTGAACAGGACTGTTCCCGGACTCGTGCCGGTATAGTCGGTGAATCCCGGGAAGTGGGTGACGGTAACCTCGAGTGCTGACGCAGAGCGTGGTCCGAGCTGCGCAAACGTATCGCTCAGGCTGTCATAGACGAAAGCCGCGAAGAAGTCTTTGTTGGTCGCACTATTCGCCTTGGGATCTTCTGCCAGCGACGCGAATACAATCCATCGCCCGTCGCGACTCAAGCGTCTACCGGCCGTAAACACAACCGCACTCGCCTGTGTGGTCGTGTTGTTTTTTGTCTTTGTCACCTGACGCACACTTCCGTTCACGATCGCCGCGCCGTTATAAGTGGCGACATAGATCTCACTGTTACCATTTCCGCCGCCATCGTCATTGTTTGCCGTCAAGTTGGCGTTCGATGAAAACGCGAGCGTAAAAGCGCCGCCACTACCCGCAATGTTCGGGTTCCCGCTATAGATGGGAAACACGTTATTGGTCGTTATCGTACTCGTGGCTTGCGTGAAGATGCCTGAGCCGCGGTTGAAGAGAAAAATTTCAGGATTCGCGATTTGCCCCGTGTCGACATTGCCGGGGGGCACAAGATTGCGCGTCGAAACGAACGCAATCACGTCGCCCGCGTCGCTGATCGTGGCCTCGCGGTTATCGTCGGCGTAGAAAGGGGCTTGCGTGCTCGAGCCCGGCAGCGGTGCGCGACTGGCGGGCGTGTTCGTAACGCGAGTGAACGTTCCTGTGCTCAGGTCCTGAAATGCCAGGTCCGCACCTTCAGCCAAATTCACGGCGTCAGGAACGGTGAACTGGTAAGTCCAGATCTCGGTATTCATGTCGGTGTTCGTCGGTGCTCCCGGATCCGCGCCGTCAAACAAAGCGGGCGTCACGGGGGCGTTCGAGCTGAACACGATCGTATACGTTCGGTTACCTGCTGAGAGCACCGGCTCAGCACTAATCATCGGGTGCCGGTTTGTGATCTCAATTTTGGTTTGGGTGAAGTCGATCGGAGTCGGCGTCGGACTCGCAGTCGGCGAGGGGCTGACTGACGGGCTTGGACTCGGACTGGGCGAAGGCGACGGACTGCCCGCGGGATTCGGCACATTTCTCGTGTTGGTCAGTTGGAAAATTCGCCGCTGGGCGTAGTCGTACAGAAAAATCTCGCTGTTCCCGTCGGTGTTAGCCGGGCTCTTCGTGGTCACACTTTGCCCTGGCTTGAGGGTCGCCGCGTCGCCGTCTGATTCGAACACGACAAATCGTCCGTTGGCCGAAATGTCGCTCGCGAACGAATCACGCGTCGTGTCGGTAACCTGCGCGAGAAATGCGTCGGGAGTGGTAGCTGTTGTCTGGGCCGAAGAAAGCGCGCCGGCAACGAGCATGCACGCTGCTGCGGCACACAAAATGGCAAATAGAAGTCTCAGCATGAAGATTCCAACAAAACAATCAGTTGCTCACCGGGGATTGAGCCAAAATTAGAAACCGCGGTGCATTAACGGTCAGAGTGCGCCATTGTAATGGTTAGGCCGCGTGACAGCAAGCGACCCTCGATTCGTACGCTCACGTGTCGGATGCGCGAAAAACCGCGGCGGTTTACCGGATTTATCTGAATCCCTGGCCAATCTGCTCGGTGCCGAAAGTGCCGAGGCCGTTGAGACGAAAAGCGAACACCGTGCGGTTCTCGCTCCGCAAGGCAAGATTGAAGGTGTAGTACTGCACGGTGACGGCGCAGCACTTCCACGTATAACCCAGCGTCGCGGTCGAGCTGACCAGCGCGCGCTCGCCGGCGAACGGATGCTTCTGAAAATCGAAGAACAGTGAGAGACCGCCGAATAATCCGTTTTCACGGTCACCAAAAAAAACTGATGGGCTCCATTGCGAACCGCGCAATGTTCCCGGTTCCGCGCCCTGCGGATTCGCGAACTGCCTGAGCGACGGCACCAGCTCAACCGCACGGGTGTAGTAGAAAGTTGAAAACGCTTCGATGATCGCCGCGCGATTGAACCCCACCGTCGCCGCCATCGCGCGCAGGCCGCCGCCGCGCGTGTCGATGTCGCTGCGAAAGTCCGCGAACGTGTGCTGCGTCGGCCGATAACGCACGTCGATGTTCAGGGGCGAGAAGCGACGCGGTACCGCGCCATAGCTAAAAGCCGAGAATGTGTCGATCGGATAGAACTGATTGCGCTGTCCGGGAATCATTGCTCCGCCAAAAAACCGATCGAAGAAATACTTGCCGCGCAAGGTGATGGTCAGCGCTTCGTACGGCTGGGTCGCCAGCGAGTCTTTCTTCTCGCGCGCGAGTCGCGCGGCTGTCGGCCCGACACTTTCCGTCGAGCGACGCGTGAAAAAACGATTCGTTAAACCGAACTCAATCTCGTTCGTGTTTGCGATCGCATCGACATAGTCGAAACGAATGATCCGGTGAAAGTCATCGATGCCCGCGATGCGGCGATAAGTAATGTACGGCTCGATCACGTGACGAAAACGAACCGAGCCGTCACCGCGGCGGAAGTTGCGCGCGAGCGCGGGCGGCCGCACATCTAATTCAAACTCGCCGTAGCCGCGCACGATGTCGCGAGGCGTCACGAGCTGCGTCGCCGGGTCGAATGAATTGGAATAGTAAGTGGCGCGCACGCCGGCCGTCGCGGTCACTGACCAGCCGGCAAACGTCAGCGGCAGCGAAACGACGGGGTGAAAATCAAAACGCTGCACAATCGACGGCGTGAAGATTGGGTCGCGGCCCACTTCGCTCCGGAAAAGGAGAAGGTCTGCCGCGGTTTCTTTGCGGCTGACGCCTTCGACGGCACTCTCCCACGACAGATAAACCGGAAGTTCCTTCAGCCAGCGCACAATCGATGGACGGCGATCGAAGCTGAGACTGGGCAATTGGCGAAGACGAATCTGGGAATTCTCAAGCGTGGTCGCCTGCGAATTCATCCGAAAGTTCAGACTGTACGCGTTGTAGTTCTTGTTGATGAAAACCTGCGAACGCTCTTCCGGTGAAATCGCTTTCTGAATCGTGTCCGAGAACCTTTGCCGGAACGCCAGGTTCGAAGTGATGTTCACGTCGGCCGCCGCCAGGAAGCCGTTTGGAAAGTAATGCACCGCGTCGACGTAGAAGCTCGAGCCGCCTTCATCCGGATGCTCCGCGTCTTCTTTCGGCCCGAGCACGCGATCTTTGACGATGAAAAATCCGAGGTTGAGGAACGAGCGCGAGTTGGCGCGCGTCCGCAAGTCGCCGCCGATTCCGTACCCGCGCTTCGAATACAAATCTCCGCGCAAAGTGAAATCAGCCGACCGGCCGAGCGTCAGGTAGTAAGCCTCAGAAATGCGAAAGCCCTTTTCCCCCGACGCGCTGAAGGTTGGGGTTAAGAATCCGGAAGATCGATCGCGGTGCTTGATTGAAATCGACACGTACGGCATGAAGATCACCGGCAGGCGCTTGATGCGAAACGACGCCGACTTAATCCGCACTCGGTCGCCGGTCTTGATCGTGGCTCTCTTTGCGCGAAAGCTCCACTTTGGAACTTCTTCGTCGCAGGCGGTGATCTCGCCGTTGATGACGACGATTGTAGTCAGGTTGACCTTCTCGACACGATCGGCCGTGAAGTACATACGCGTGCCGTCTTGCGTCTGGTTCGTGTAGCCGGTCGAGTTGACGAAGAATCCTGTCTTCGTGCGGTAATTCCATTCCGCGTGACTGCCGGTGATGCGCTGCTGATCGCCTTGATCGAAAACCACGTTGCCTTCAGCGACAACCTTGTTCGTCGCGTCATACACGGTTACTTTATCGGCTTGCAAGCGATACGTGCCGATGCGCGCGTCAACGTTGCCTTCGCAAATCGATACGCGATTTTCTGTCGTACCTGAAATACTTTCCCGGTTACAAGTGACGGTGAGCGATTCCGAGCTCTGCGCGCCTGGCTGCTGAGTGGTGACTGTCGGCCGAATCGGCTGATCCTGTTGCAGAGGATTTACGTTCGGCGTGTCGGTAATCGGGTTCTCGACTTTGCGATCGACGGGATTGGGTTGTTGCGCGCGTGTGCCAGAAGCGACGAGTAGTACGAGCGTTACACAGAAAATGAAAAGTAAGGTCCGCGCGTTTCGGGATCGCACCGCCGGATTGAATGTATTGGATTCACCCTCTCGCTTGGGGAGAGGGTCGGCGTGAGGGCTTAGCGCACCGTTCGTCTCTTGGATTTTTGTTCTCACCTGACCGGACCACAAACGATGAAAAGAGATTTTTCGTTCTTTCTTTACGGCCGCGCTAGCTTCGCCCCTCACCCTGCCCTCTCCCAGCGGGAGAGGGAAAACTTCGCGGAGCGCACTGCAAATAGTCAATCGCGCCTACTGCGAAGCGATGAACTCGCAGCCGGCGCGCTGTTTTCACTAAGCAAGCGCGCCGATGCTAACATGCGCGCGCGATGCCAAACAAGCTAGTTGCCGCCGGTGGTAAATGATCATTTGACATTTGGCATTTGAGATTTTTCATTTGGTCATTTGCAACGTCGATGCGCCTTTCGATGGCGATGAGCGGAACCTTCTTTAACTGCGCGGCACGCTCGCCATTAATGGCCACATGACAAATGTCAAATGCCAAATCTCAAATTGGTCCTACGTCGCTCCGCCTGATGCTTGTCGCCGGCGAAGCTTCCGGCGATGCCCACGGCGCATCATTGGTGCGCGCCCTGCGCGAAGCGGCGTCACAGACAAACTTCGAATTCTTCGGCGCCACCGGCGCACAGATGCGCGCGGCTGGCGTTGACTCGATCGTTGATACAGACACTCTGTCGATCATGGGCCTTTGGGAAGTCGGCAGTGTGCTGCCAAAATTTCTGCGCGCGTTCAGCGATCTGAAACGGGCCGCGATCGAGCGCCGGCCCGACGCAGTAGTTTTAATCGACTGGCCAGAGTTCAATCTGCGGCTGGCCCGATGGCTACGCCGGCGCGGCTTTCGTGTCATTTATTACGTGAGTCCTCAGGTTTGGGCCTGGCGTTCATATCGCGCACACAGCATCCGGCGCGACGTCGATCTGCTGCTCTCAATTCTGCCGTTCGAAAAAGAGTGGTACGCCGCGCGTGGCATGAATCAGGTTGAGTACGTCGGCCATCCGCTTGTCGGCAACGTGAGCCCGAACTTCGATCGCGAGGAATTTTGTCGTCGTCATAAACTTGATCCTGCGCAGCCGATCATCACCTTCCTGCCCGGCAGCCGTCATAAAGAGCTTGTACGCATCCTGCCACCAATGCTTGATGCGGGAGCGGGGATTTCAAAAACTCGACCAGACATTCAGTTCGTTCTCGTGATTGCTCCGAATCGCGACCTGACAGAGGCGCAACAGATCATTTCGCAAAGGCAAGCTGGCTCATTGCCCGGGACGTTGCGTGTTATTCACCACGAAACACGTGAAGCGTTGGCCGCATCGGATGCAGCGGCAATCGCCAGCGGCACGGCGACGTTAGAAGCGGCGCTGCTCGGCACGCCGATGGTCATCGTTTACAAAGAATCACCAATCAACTGGCACGTGCTTGGCCGGCTCATTCAGGTGGACAACTACGGATTGGTGAACCTGGTCGCGGGACGTAAAGTCGTGACAGAACTGATGCAGAACGAATTGAACGGCGAAGAATTGGGGCGTGAACTGCTCGCCTTGCTAGAGCCTCAGCGCAACCAAACAATTCGGAATGAGCTGCAGCAGGTTTCAGCGAAGCTTGGCGAGCCCGGAGCCTCAAATCGATCAGCGGAAAGCATTCTCAAATTCCTGGACTCACAAACCTGACGCATGAGCGACACCCGCCGATCGTTTCTTAAGTGAACTCATTTCGTTCACAAACCTGTCACATTGGGTCTTGTACGACTTTAGGTAGGACAGTTAGACTAGCCTTTGCTCCGCGCCTCACGCATCGAGCAAGCAAGGCCCCTAAAGTTGAATAAGGAGACGACTACTTCCCCTTGAATTTTAGAAAACTGTTCCCCTGCCTGTTGACCGCCGCCTTCGCGCTGTCTCTTTCCGTCACTGCCGTTGCCCAGAAAAAGAGTCCCGATGATCGCCCGCGCTACGCGCTGGAGATTCATAATCCGCTTCCGGAAGCAGCGACAGAACCCGAGCTCATCGACGAACGAGCGCCGGCGCCGTCAAAGAACACTTCAGCGGAGCTCCGCTTTCAGACGCAATTGTTCGGCGCGATTGAATCTCACCTGGGAGCGCCATATCGCTTTAACACGACCGGGCCGAACACGTTCGACTGTTCCGGTCTGGTGTGGCGTACATTTAACGACATCGGCGTGAACTTCACGCGCGGTCCGGCGCGCTCGTATTGGGCAGTCTTCGAAGCGCCGCCGGCGCAAGAACAGTTCAAAGCCGGCACGCTGGTTTTCTTCAGTGGCCTGACGCATGTGGGCATCGTCGCCGACGAAAAAGGTTTCTATCATGCCTCGCGCCGGAACGGTGTGATCTATTCCCCCTTCAGCGAGTATTGGCTTTCGCGAATTGATGGCTTTCGACGCGTGCCGTTGGAAGGGCTGCAGCCAATCGCGATGAAGCGTCAATCGAAACCGGCAGTCGTTAACCTTAGCGACGAAGGAACGCCGCGGTAAAACTCTGGAAAAATTGATTTGAAATGAAAAGCCGTCGCGAGAATCGCGGCGGCTTTTCTTGTTAGAGTGGCACAGACTTCAGCCTGTGAACTTCGTACTCATCATCTCAGACTGAAGTCTGCGCCATTTTCAGTTCTTGAACACGAAGCCTGGATGGCGGCTCTTATCTTTCTTCTCCCAGACGGCAACTATCTTATCGACGGCGATATAAAAAATTTCGCCATCGTCATTTTTCAGCTGCAGCACGCCGTTTTCCACTTTCACACATTGGCCGCGCAGGGCTGAGGTGCCTGAGCAAATAACATCGACTTCGCGTCCGATCAGTTTTGCGAGCAGTTGTTCCATTGGATCGTCCCGACGATATCCCGATAAATCGGTATTCTGACTCAGTCTTCGTCCCGAAAAGTAATCTGCACCAACGGCAGGACCGTTCGGTCGTTCTGCTGGCTGCGTTCGAAAGTCAGCAGGTCATAGTAAGCGCAACGTTTGCGCGCGGGAAACTCGCGACAGGTCAGCGGGCGCGCATCGTAAATCGTGCAGCGGCGCGTTTCCAGATTGAGAAACTTACAAGCTTCTCCAAGGATTGGATCTGACTTTCGGCGCAGGATGCGCTCGCCTTGCCACGTTGTCGTGAAGCGTTTTTCCGCGGTCGCGTAATCGACGGCGAAGTGCCGCGCCAGCCGCTTAATGTCCCGCGGCGTCACCTGCACGCGCTCGTAGATCGCGCAACAGTACGCCGGGCAACTTGAACAGTTGTAGTAGGTGCGATTCGGCACCGCTTCGATTTCGTTCAAAAGCTTTACGCGTCCGTTGTTTCGCATGTCGCTCTCACCCACTCGCTCCGGCGGGTGTGCTGATTCATCTCCTCGACGATCGTTCGTACTCCCTCAACAACAGATTCATGAACTCTTCACGGCGGTCGTACAAGCGTCGCGGCGGCCGCGGCTTGTGCTTCGCCAGAGCGTACGCCGTAATGATCGGAAGCGCCACGGTTGAATCAAGGTAACAAACTACCGCGTCGGGCAAACGGTCGGGATCGACTTTGCCCCACGAGACGGCTTCGCCCGGCGTTGCACCGGAAAGGCCGCCCGTGTCCGGGCGCGCGTCGGTGACTTGCAGGAAATAATCATGGCCGCGCTCATCGATGCCCAGGACTTCCTGGATTTGCGGTTCGGTTTGCAGGGCAAAATTCTTTGGTGAGCCGCCGCCGAGAATGAAGATTGCCGACTTGCCTCCGGATTTCCGCTTACTTGAGCTTTTGTTCCCATCGCTACCGCTCCGGGTACTGACACGATCACGAATCAATCCGCGCTTTGCCGCCAGCACAATCGATGCGGTTTCATTCACGTCCAGCGACGGATCAAAAGCGAGCTTGTTGCCTTGTAAAGCCTTCGCCGCGACGTTCATGCCGATCGATGAATCGCCGGGAGATGAAGTGTAGAGCGGCACCGCATGTTCGTGCGCCGCCGCCAGTAACGATTTGTTCTCGATCCCGAGTTTTCTTTCACGCTCCAGCACGTAACGGCCGGCGCGATAGTGAAACTCGGCGGTGGACATCGGCTTTTGAAATTCGTCCGCTTCGATCATCCGGCGAAAGAACGCGTCGGTGTCGAGCAGAACTGAGTAATCAAAGAAGATGTCGTAGATCCTGACCACTTCTTCTTCTCGCAGAACGACGTCCGACGTCTGCGCGCTGCCTTCGTGCATCGAGAGGCCGAGACCAAAGTGCGTGTCGTGATAAAAGTTGGCGCCGGTTGAGATGATCCAGTCGATAAAGCCTGCTTTGATCAGCGGAATCAGGGCCGACATGCCGAGGCCCGCCGGTGTTAGAGCGCCCGTCAGCGTCACACCGACAGTGACGTCGGGCTCGAGCATCTTCTCCGCGAACAACCCGCACGCTTCGCGCAGACGCGCCGCGTTGTAAGCGACGAACGCGTTATCGACCAGATCGACCAGCTTTGTCGTGCGCGTGATGGGCTTCGGATCGATCCGTCGCCCACGCAGAAATTTACTTTGCTTCTTTGCCAACGCTTCTCAGTTGAGGAGTGAATTAACCGCGAAGAACGATAGTCGGCGAGGAGTGAATTGTTGTCAACGTAAAAAACACGTGGGTGGCGTCCTGTTTTGTCTTTGCGATCCTTTGCGACTTTGCGTCTTTGCGTGAACTACCCCTTGCAAAACGTCTGGTTCACGCAAAGGCGCCAAGGCGCAACGACACGCAAAGTAAGACACTGCTAACGCGTGGTTGTCCGGAACGTATCAACCAGTCGCGGCGGCCGATGGCTCAGGCGCTTGCTTCAACCTCAGTCGCCCGATCCGTTTCTCATCAGCGTCGAGCACTTCGATTTCGAGACCGCGAAGCGTCAGGTGTTCACCCACCCGCGGCACGCTTCCCTTCTCGGCCATCACTAAACCCGCAATCGTCGTGAAGTCGTCCGCTTCAATCTCCATGTCGAACAGCCGCTCGATCTTTCCAATCTCTGTGCTGCCCAGCACCTCGAACACCCCGTCGCCCGCGGGAACAATCTCTTCCAACTCCTGACCGCTGATGTCTTCGTCCTCGATCTCGCCCACGATTTCTTCGAGGATGTCTTCGACGGTCACGAGACCCGCGACCCCGCCGTATTCGTCGATAACGATCGACATGTACGTGCGTGCCTTCTGCATTTCCTGCAGCTGCTTGTCGACCGGCTTGGTCTCAGGGACAAAGAATACGGGCCGAATAAAGGGTGTGATCGGCGAATCCGATTTGCCGAGAGACAGCAGCGGCAATAAGTCACGGACGTAAACGATGCCTTCAATATTGTCGATCTGTTCGCGATAGACAGGCAGGCGCGAGTGACGCGATTCGATGATCAAATCGCGCGCCTGACGCACGGTCGCGTCGTTTGGCAGCGCGACAATGTCTGTGCGCGGGGTCATCACCTCGCCCACGCGCGTGTCGCCGAATTCGATCGCCGATTGAATCAGTTCGCGCTCTTCCTCTTCGATGATGCCTTCCGCTTCGCCGACGTCGATCAAAGCTTCGATGTCGTCGCCGTTGTCTTCTTCATCCTCTTCCGAAACGTCCTCTTCCACATCATCCTTGCGCATTCGATCGAACGAGCCATGCCACGGTTCAGCCGCGAAACTCAGCGCACGATAAAACGGCGCGATCCACGGCAGCAGGCTCAGCAGCCTCGACTCGGGATTACGCAGGGAGATCAGGCGCGGAATAAATTGGCGAAAGATTCCCGCGAGGACCAGCGTCACGGCAAGTGACACGATCAGGCCGACCGCCGCGCGTGAAAACCAGCGCAAAGATACGAAGGTGACCAGGACCGTGAAGGCGACCAGCAGGATCTGAATCGCGGCTGACAGAGTGAAACTAAAGCGCGAACGATTCTCGAGAATCTCGTTGAGCAGCGGAGCGTAGCGCGCTTTCGGATGTTCTTCAGCTTCGGCCGCGAGCCGACGCAATCCGACGTCGCTCAACTGGCCGAAAGCCATGTCCACCGTAGCGAGAAATGTCAGCGCCAGCAGCAGGAGAACGCTGACGGCTAAAGCAATTTCCATAGAGGCGCGTAAATGATAACGAGTGAATCGTGAATAGACAAAGGTCTTCCGATTCTCAGTCACACCTCGCTTCAGCGAGGTGAGTCGATGCCCGAAAACTATTGGTTAACCGTTTCAACGGTTTTCGGTAAGCCGTAAAACGGCCAGGCGCAGCGGCCCGCCAGTCAGCACCTCGCTGAAGCGAGGTGAGAATAAGACTGCCAAATAGGTCTCTCAAATTCCCAACTTCTTTCGTAATTTAAGCTCCAGTCGGTTCATCTCACCGCCGTCCGTCTCATGATCGTGTCCGCAGAGATGAAGTAAACCGTGCAGGATTAGCTGTTCGACTTCGTTAACCAGAGTCAATCCGTTTTCCTTCGCCTGGGCATGGGCGCGGTCGAGCGAAATCACGATTTCGCCGAGGCTCGTTTCGGCGCCGGCCTCAAAAGATTCAGGCTGCGACGGAAAGGAAAGCACGTCCGTCGCCGCGTCCTTACCGCGAAACTGCTGATTCAGTTTTCGAATCGCTGCATCGGAAACAAAGACAATCGCAGCGTCGCGATTGCCGGCGCCGATTACATTTAAAGCTCCCACGGCGAATTCGCGCCAACGCTTCGCCTGTACCTTGTGACGCCGCTGACGATTGATGATTTCGATCACATCTCAATCTTCTTGGTGTGCGTCTCGTACGCTTTGATAATCATTTGCACGAGCTTGTGACGCACGACGTCTTTGTCGCTGAAGTAGATAAACTCGATGCCGGTGATGTTGGCGAGCACACGTTCCGCTTCCACCAGCCCGCTCCGCTTACCCGTCGGCAGATCGATTTGCGTGACGTCGCCCGTGATTACCGCCTTCGAGCCAAAGCCGATGCGCGTGAGAAACATTTTCATCTGTTCGCTGGTTGTGTTCTGGGCTTCGTCCAGAATCACAAACGCATCAGACAACGTGCGGCCGCGCATGAAGGCAAGGGGCGCGATTTCGATCACACGCTTTTCCAGGAGCCGCGTCACACGCTCGTAATCCACCAGGTCGAACAGCGCGTCGTACAACGGTCGCAGGTATGGATCAACTTTTTCCTGCAAATCGCCGGGCAGGAATCCAAGTTTCTCTCCCGCTTCGACCGCCGGTCGCGCCAGCACAATGCGGTTGACTTGCTTCTGCATCAGCGCCTGCACCGCCATCGCAACGCCGAGATAAGTTTTGCCGGTGCCGGCCGGGCCGATACCGAACACGATGTCATCTTTCTGAATGGCCTCGACGTAGCGGCGTTGCATTGCCGACTTGGGCGCGACCTGCTTCTTGCCCGCCGGGCTGAATCGCGAACGCGTGAAGTAATCGTGCAGGCTGTAAGCGCGATCCTCGGCGATCTGCGCAAACGCCTCGCGCAACTCTTTGTCGGTGAATTGCCGGCCCTCGGCAAAGAGCGCGGCGAAATCCTGCAAGATGTGTTCGACGGTTTCGACGTCCTTCGGATCGCCGTCAACGGTGACGTTGTGGCCACGCCCGTTAATCTGAACGTCGAGCAGAGACTCGAGGTACTTAATATTCTGGTCGTGGACGCCGAAGAGCGTTTCCAGGCCTCTGGGTGGAAGCTCGATTTGCTTCAAATGACTACGACGATCTCCTTACTGGTGAACGTTCTGGCAGAGGTTTGAGAGGAATGAATTGCGAAAGCAATTTGTCGCATAAGTGCGTAACCGCAAACTACTACAGGGCAGTAACAGTGTCAATTATCAAGTGAGTCATGAGTAATGAGTAATGAGTAATGAGTAATGAGTAATGAGTAATGAGTGATGAGTGATGAGTCATGAGTAATGAGTAATGAGTAATGAGTAAGTCCACCCTGCATCCTACATCCTGCCGTCTGCTTCCTGCTTCCTGCCTTCCGCCTTCTACCGCCCGCCGCCTTCCGCCTTTTGCCTTTTGCCTTTTGCCTTCTGCTTTCTGTTGACCCTACGGTATAGTTTTACGGCCACGGAGGGGTAGCATAATTGGTAATGCAGCGGTCTTGAAAACCGCCGCCCGCAAGGGCTTGCAGGTTCGAGTCCTGTCCCCTCCGCCATCTTCCCAACCGCCTTTTTCCGCACAAAAAACGCGCGACACATTCTCGTGTAGAAGTCTTTAAGTTTTCCGCAACATCAAATCCGGCTGTCAGGAATAGAATGCGAGGCCAAATTCGGGTTGAGGGGAGGTAGCAGTCGCAGCGGCTTGCGTGAGAGGTTAAGCACGGGCTATGGCGACGCTCATCACGACATGAATTCCAAATTCGAATATCCGATCAATACCGGCTCGTTGGGCGGCCCGCGTCGCGCGAGTTCGGCAGTCTCCCCATTTGAACCGCCGACGCCGAATCGCTTTACGTTTGAGCACGCGTGGTTGCCGGCAGTTTTGGCGCAGCATCGGCCGACCGTACTCGTCGTTGAAGACAATGACGAAACCTCGTTTCTGCTTAGGACGGTCTTGACGCGCAAAGGTTATCGCGTCGTCGAGGCCTGGGACGGCAAGCAGGCGGTCGAAGTTGCGGAGACGGAAGAGCTGGATCTGATTCTGCTCGATCTGCAATTGCCGCGGCTGAATGGCCTGGGCGTGATTCACCGTCTGCGGCAAAATCCAAAACTTGAGACGGTGCCAATCGTGATCGTTACCGGCCAGGATCCGGAGAAGTATCGCACCAGCGCGATCGCGGAAGGCTGCGATGACTTCTTGATAAAGCCCATCGATTTCGACCGGTTGGATGCGCTGTTGGAATACTACGCGCCGACGGGAAAACTGGCTGCATAATCGCCTTCGCACTCAGCGAGCGGCACGCCGACGGAAAGCGGCGGCGGCGCTCGCGTTGAGGTCGCTCTCGACTGCGAGGAGGCGGCTGTTCAAACCTGCATGATGGAAATGGCAAATGGCCACCGCGAGGGCGTCCGCGGCGTCGAGCGGCTCGGGCACTGTGGGCAGAGACAATAGCAGCCGCACCATCTCCTGGACCTGTCGCTTCTCGGCATTTCCGTAACCCGCAACAGTTTGCTTGATCGAACGCGGTGAATACTCACCAATCTCCAACGCGGCACTCTCGGCAGCCAGCAAAGCGACGCCACGCACCTGTCCTAACTTCAAAGTAACTTTCGGGTTGGTTGCGAGGAAGGCTTCCTCGATGGCGCAGGCGTCCGGCTTCAGCCGCGAGATGACTTCGTCGAGTGCGCGACTGATTTTAAGAAGTCGTGAAGAAAAAGTCGCGGCGGTATTGAGTCGCACCACCCCGAACTCGATCAAGCGATAGCTGCGACCGTTCGCGTCACCTTCAACGACGCCCCATCCGGTTATCTGACTGCCGGGATCGATTCCGAGAACACGCACGCCGCGACGTTATCACGGCATAGATCACGCTGTCATTAGTTTTCGTAACTAGGAGGTTTGGTGGCCGAGAAGTCGCAGAACATCGGGACGATCTTTCCCGAGGACGTAGACCGCGCTGCGCAAGCGGGAGATTTCAGCGTCGAAATGCTCGTCCCTGGAAGAGATGCGATGTTCCATCGAGTCGAGCCGCAGATGAATCTGTTCAATGTCGCCACGAATTGAGGTCGTCGCGACCTCAATCCTTTCGCTAAGGCGACCATCGACGCGGGCCAAATCATCTTTGGTGGCCATGCCCTCCTCGATGACGTCGACGCGACCGTCAAGACTGGCGAATCTTTCAATGAAACGGCCCTCGAGCCGAGCGACATCTTCCTTAGTCGCCATTTGCTGCTCAATCGTATTGAGGCGGTCAGCCATCCCCTCAAACCTGCCGGCGATGAAGGCAATTAACTCGTCGTTGTTCGAATCGGCCATCGTTGACCGCGAGCGTAACATAAATTCTGAACCTCGTTGCTCGCAAAAATCTGGCAACCTACGCCGCCGCCATGTCAGCTGCGCTCATATCAAAGTTCGCTGACACCTTCTGCACGTCGTCGTGATCTTCGAGTGATTCCATCAGCTTCACCATCTGATTTGCTTGCGCACCTTCAAGCTTGATGTAGTTCTGCGGAAGCATCTCGACTTCGGCTACTTGCGGAGTAATTCCCGCTGACTTGATTGCGTTTTGCACTGCTTCGAAATTGTCGGGCGCGGTGATGATTTCCCAGTTGTCTTCATCATCGCGGATGTCTTCAGCGCCGGCCTCGATCGCAAGATCGAACAGTTCATCTTCGGCCTTTGCGGTTTTATCAACCACCAGGTAGCCCTTTTTTTCGAACATCCAACCGACTGAACCTGACTCACCCAGGTTGCCGCCGTTCTTCGAAAAAATGTGACGGATTTCCGCCACCGTGCGATTGCGATTGTCGGTCATTGCCTCGATTAGCAGCGCGACGCCGCCGGGACCATAGCCCTCGTAAGTTATCTCGTCGTAGTTGACGCCTTCTTCTTCACCCGTGCCGCGGCGAATCGCGCGGTCGATCGTATCGTTCGGCATGTTGCCGGCTTTCGCGTCGGAAATCGCTTTGCGCAAGCGCGCGTTTGCGTCCGGATCGCCGCCGCCGGTGCGCGCCGCGACGGTCAGTTCCTTGATGAACTTCGTGAAGAGTTTGCCGCGCTTGGCATCTGCCGCGCCTTTCTTGTGCTTAATCGAATGCCACTTCGAATGTCCCGACATGGAAAGAGATCCTTATTGAGTTGGTTTGATTGAGGGCAGACTATATCACGCGAGCCGCGCGTCGAGGTAGCAGTCGGACTATTTCAGCTTGTCGTATTCCTGACGCGCTTCGGCGACAAAAGGCACCGTCGCATCAGCATTTTTCCAGAGGTCGAAAAAGTCCTGGTAAGTCTTGCGGGCGTTTCCGTTATCGCCAACAAGAGCATAAGCGCGGGCCAATCCCAGATGCGCGAGTGGCCAAATCGGCGACATTGGATACCATCCGCGCCGATCGAGAATATAACGAAACTCAGCAACCGCTTGCGCGCCGCTCCTCTGCTTGAGGTAGGCCTGCGCACGAACATATTGCGGCCAGTAATCGCCGTATACTTCGTAGTTGCGCGCGGATTCGAGCAACTGAATGGCCTGGGCCGAGTCGCCCCGAGCCAGCGCAAGCTGAGCTCGAATTAAAGGGACCGAGACGGTGTTGAGCAGTGTGTCTTTGGCAAACCGGTTCTGCATATCCTTCACTAAGGACTCCGCCGCCGCATTCTGTCCGCAAGCGGCGAGCGCATGTGCCGATTGGTGCAATGCCGACAAGTCTCGCGAGAACGACAACGCCTTTGTCGTCAGCGCGCTGACTGGTGAACAATCGCGAAACGTCGCGGCCCGGATTGCTTTCTGCGCAACCAGTTGAGCCGCAGTATCCTTCCAGTCGTTCCGTTCCGCGGATTCGATAACCTGGTCGCCGAACTGATTCGCTTTCGCGACCTGTCCGTAAAATGCTGCGGCTTGCGCCTGCCACGTGTATGACAGCAGCGGCGCCTTACCTCCCGCCCAGTCGAGTTGCTGCTGCCTGCCGGCGGCGTCGCCTTTGACAAAGGCTATTTGGAATAGTCGCGTATGCATGGATTCCGTTTCCATTCCCTTCCTCATCGCGTTTTCCAAAACTTTCTTCGCTTCGTCAAATTTATTAAGACCAAGAAAGGCAATTCCGAGGTTGGCGTGTGCTTTCGCTTCACTCTCATTCAGTCGCGCCGCTTCACTTGCTTCTGTCACAGCTCTTTCAAGTGGGCCAGTGAGGGTATAACGCACGGCGAGGAGGTTATGTGGCTCCCAGTCGCGCGGGTAGGTCGTCTTCCAGACCTCTAAAGTGGTGGCCGCGTCATCGATCTCGCCCGTTACAGCCCCAAAGTAGTTCCATTCGACAAAGAGTTTTTCGCGCTCGCTCGCTCGATCGCGATATTCGTAGGCCTTCTCTGCAGCGGCTCGCGCTGCTTCGTACTCCCTCAAGTTGTTGTAGCAAGTAGCCAAGCGGGCGTGAGCAATCGCAAAACGCTGATCGATTCCAATCGCTTTTCGATAGAAAGGAATCGCTTCACGGTAATGCCCACTGGAATGCTGCTGCAAACCGAGCGAGTAATAACGGAGCGCCTCGAGATTTTCGGTGGTCACCTGTTCGATAGGAGCGTTGAAGCCCTGAATTGTCGCCAACGATTCGCCGAGTTGTTCGCGCAGACTCGAGGCCGCCTGGCCGAGCTTTTTCAGTACCTGCTCTTTGTTGTCGGCTTCAGCCTGATCGGTTGCGATCGTGTCGCCCGTGGTGGCATTTACCGCCTCGAGCAAAATCACATAGCGATTCCCCACGCCGGAGATGGTTCCGATTAGCATCGCCTTAATCTTCTGACGCTCACAGATTTCCAGCGCGATTTCGCGCGTCACCGGCTCGTCCGGTGGTTTCGCCATGAACCTCAGTTGTTCACGCACGCGATCCTCAGACAGGATATCGAGGAAGGGCGATTGTCGAAGGTGCGCGGCCAGGGCCTGCCTCAGCGTTTGATCAAAAACCGGGTCGCCCGTTGTATTCACAAAGTCGGCCAGCAGAATTGTGTCTTTGTCAGTCAACGCGGTAGTTGGCCGGCGGAAACCCAGAAACCAAATGCCCCCCACCAGCAACACCAACGCGACAGCTACGACCGCGGCGGTAAGTTTGTGACGCTTGATGCCTTCCAGGATGTACTCCACGCTCGATGCCCGCGTTTGCGCGGCGCTGGCAACCGTGCTGGTGGAGTGCATCGCCGCCGGGAGCGACGTTTGAAAACTCAAATGCGACGAATGGTGCGGCACGTCTGTATCGGCGAAGGTCGTGATCGCGCCGGTGAGGCGCTCCGGACCCATAGAGCGTTCCAACTCTGTTTGAAAGACGACTTTCTGTTTCAGCTTCTTGAGATCGGACTCGAGTTCCTTAATCGTCTGGTACCGCTCGTCGGCACTCTTGCGGAGCGCTTTCATTACCACCCACTCAAACTCAGGCGGAAGTCCGGGCGCGAAGCGCGCCAGCGGCGGCGGTTCACTTTTGGCAATCGCTACAATGACGTCTGTTTTGGTTTCGCCAGTGAAGGGGGCGCGGCCGGCCGCCATCTCGTAAAGGATCACGCCGAGACTCCAAATGTCGCTGCGCGCATCGACCCCTTTGCCGCGCGCTTGCTCGGGTGACATGTACAGCGAGGTTCCCATCACAACACCCGCGTCAGTTTGTACAAACGCGCGCGTGACGGCTTCCGTGTCTGTCCCTTCGCCTTCGGCTGAGCGGTCCAGCAGCTTTGCCAAACCGAAATCCAACACCTTCACGTGACCGTTCTTGCGAATCATCACGTTCTCAGGCTTGATGTCGCGGTGAATGATTCCCGCGGCGTGCGCTTCCTCCAACGCGCCGGTAATTTGGATCGCGATGTCGAGAATCTCGGTGAGATCCATCGGCTGCCCGCTCAGACGCTTGCGCAGAGTGATCCCGTCGATGTATTCGGTGGCGATGTAGTGACGGCCGCCCTCATCACCCATCTCGTAAATTGTCAGGATGTTCGGATGATTTAGCGCGGACGCGGCGTAGGCTTCCTGATCGAAACGGCTCAGGCGATCACGATTGTGAGTCAGCTCTTCGGATAAGAGCTTGAGCGCGACTTTGCGGCCGAGCTTGGTGTCTTCGGCGAGATAGACTTCGCCCATGCCGCCCGCGCCGAGCTTCTGGAGGATGCGATAACGGGAGATTGAAGTGAGCTCCATCCCGAGAACTGTTACTGCGACTGAATCAAACGTTCGAGCGTGGCGGCGTCCACGCCCTGAACTCTAACAGTCTTGTTTTTTGACCTTGTGCCGGCAATTATCTCGACGGCATTCTGCGGCACCTGTAATGCTCTGGCGATTACCCTGGTCAATTCGTGATTGGCCGCGCCGTCTACCGGTGGCGCGGCTATTCTAACCCGTAACGCGCCATCTTGCTCACCGCTAATTTCGCTGCGGGAAGCTCGTGACGCAACTCGCACCGCAAAAGTGAGGGTGCGGCCGTGCTGGGAATAACGAATCACCGGCGCGGAAATATTAAGGCCCGAATCGAGAATAGTAAATCGAGGGAGAAATGGCGCCGATCATCGGCCGATGAAATGCTGGATCTCTGGTTCTGCCTCCGCGATCCTCTTTAGTTCCTTATTCCTCTGCAACAGGAAGTCACGCAGGTGTCTTTCTATCACCAACTTGTCAACGACGCCTCCCAACAAGCCAAATGGTGACTCCCATTCCAGGATATCGCGCATCAAAGTACCGCTACCTGAAGGCACAAACTCATGAATGTGCCGCAGAGATCTAAAGGCCCGCTAATCATCTGGTCGATAAACCGATAAGGACGATCACATTCAACTACTCGCGAACTAAGTTTCTGTCTAACACCAAGGTGCACAGCTTCGAACGTAAGTTCATCACCCAGCTCCAATAAACCGCAGGACTTTCCACCTACGATCCGTTCTTGAGTATGCGCAGCAGTCGCAAGATGGGTTTCAACATCCCGGGCGAGATCGAAACACAATTCGATCGGCGCGGCAATTTCAGTCTCGAGCATTAGCGTTGGCATATCTGTCCACTGAATGAAAGCAACCTAATACAATATTTCTATTTCCTATTTACGATTCACCATTCACTAGAAGAACTGAACCGGCCAGCCCTTCAACAGCGTGGCCGCCACGATGGCCTGCAAAACCCAGAGGATTAGAAAGGCGATGATGGGTGAAATATCAAACATGCCGATGGGGCGGATGTTACGACGGAGCGGGGCCATCAACGGCTCAGTGATACGAATAAGAAAACGCATCCATCGATTTCCGTAGCCGAGCCCGCCATAGGAAAGAAAGATCCGCACGAAAATCGCCAGCGTGTAAAGCCCCAACAATCCGAAGACAAGATAGCCCACAATTGCGATTGGAAAACCGGGAACGCCACTGGTCACGGCGTAGAGAATTCCCGCGATCGTGTTGAGCACGCTACTCGCCACTTGCACCACAAAATAGCCAATGAGGATGATCAAGAGGACGGCGATGAAGGGCGCTACTTTTGGCTCGAGCCTGAACGCGATGAGCAGGCGGCGAATCGGCAGAATCATCGGATCCGTCGCCCGCTTTAAAGAAATCGCTGAGCGCCGAAATGGGTTTACGTCGGCATAGTTATAGATCGATCGCAAAATGATCAGCGCAATCGCCGCGATCGCTACGGCCATCACGCCCCACGTGATGAACAGATACAGTGTCTTCAGGATTAGCATGTTATGCGGTTGCGCGAGCGCCAAAGATTGCCGTGCCGATGCGCACCATCGTCGCGCCTTCTTCAATTGCCACTTCGAAATCGTTCGTCATGCCCATTGACAGCTCGCCTTGCGCGCGGCCGAACACGCCGCGTTCCTGATATTCATCGCGCAACCGGCGAAGCTTTGCAAAGAACGGCCGCGTCAATTCCGCATCTTCGAAGAAGGGCGGCAAAGTCATAAATCCGGTTAGCTTGAGACGTTCGCTGCTGGTCACCGCGCCGATCAGTCCCGGCAGTTCTGTTTCGTCTGCGCCGGACTTCGTCGTCTCGTGTCCGAGATCGACTTGAATCAGGACCGGCAATTCTTCACGCTGTAAATCGGCGCACGCACGATCGAGCTTTTCCACGAGAGCCACAGAATCGATCGAATGAATCATGTCAAAGAGTTGTACCGCACGCCGCGCTTTGTTCGACTGCAGATGCCCGATCAAGTGCCACGTCGCCGCTTCACGTCCCAACTTGTTGATTTTCGGCTCGGCTTCCTGCACACGGTTCTCGCCGAGATCCGTCAGGCCGAGTTCGATCGCCGCGCGCAGGACATCAGCAGGATGGGTCTTGCTCACCGCGATAAATTTGATCGCCTCACGCGGTCTCCCGCTCCGTTTTGCCGCAGCTTCAATGCGCATCTGGATGCCAAGCAAGCGCCGGCGCAACCCATCCTCAGTCGAATCCACCGAACTCATTTTATTCATGCCTTAAGCGCACTATAACAACCGTTTTCAGCGACCGGCAAACACGGCAGCCTTCACATTGACGTTCGATATCGGCCGCGAGCGTTACGATATCGTGCGGCTTAAATCAATGAAATCCCCGCAACTCGCGCAAATGGGTCGCAGTCTCTCGCGGCACGGTGGTTGACTTCAATAACCGTGTACCCCGCGCGACAACCAACTCGCAACATACTGAAGACTTCAATTTCGGAGGAACTGATAAATGAAATTAACTAAGGGAAGCAAATTCGTAAAAGCGACTTTGTTAGCATTAATTCTGCTGGTAGCGATGCCCGTCCTTACTTTCGCGCAAGGGCGTGGACGTGGCCGCGGTCGCGACAAGAAGATTGAGAAGTTCGTGAATGGTCACGATGCCCGTGATGGCCGCTGGGACGGTCGTGGGCCAAACCGAAGCAGCAACATCCATCGCAATCGCCGGTGGCGTGACCGAGACGACGATAATCGCTTTCGGCGCAACCGACGTGTGGATCGTGATGGTGATGGCGACTTCGATCGCAATGATGTATTCCTAAGACGGAATCGCGTCGACCGTGACGGTGATGGCGACTTTGATCGTCGGGACGTGCTGCTTAGCCGTCGCGCGCGACGGACCACACGCTGGAATCGATAACCGGCGAATTGAGTCTGCTTGACACTTCCCGAGACGCGTTCGTAAGATCAACTTCCGTTCGCGGATGTGGCGGAACTGGCAGACGCGCAGGTCTCAGAAGCCTGTGATGGTGACATCGTGGAGGTTCAAGTCCTCTCATCCGCACCATAAAATCAAAAGGCGAGCTCAGGCTCGCCTTTTTGTTTAGTGGCACAGACTTCAGTCTGTGATGCAAGACGTGGGACCACAGACTGAAGTCTGGGCCACGATCTCTCTTTACTAATTCCGCTTCTTCAACTTCCCGCCAATCAAGACGCCAACCGCGCCAATCACCGGAAGCGCCAGCGGAACCCAGTTTGGCTGTTTTGCTTTTTGCATCGCTTCAACCAGCGGCGGCGCGTAGTCGCGAACTCCCTGGTCAGTCCGGTTAGCGACGAAAGACGGAACCGCAAACACCAGGCCCAGCGCGAACACCACGATGGCCAAAACCAACGGCGCCTTGCCACCACCCGCAATAAGAGCGCAAACGAAACCCGCGATAACGGCTATTACAAAACTCAGAACCAGCGCGATGGCAAGCCATCGAATCGACGCGTCCCAACTGCGCGGCTTAAACGACTGGTCCGCACCGAGGACCGAATACATCGCAAAAAACGACAGAGACACGAGCACAAACATCAACACGTAACTAACGATCACTGCGATGATTGATCTGGCCATACGTTTTTCTTTCTAAAAGCGTTTATCAGAAGCCCAACCGTTAGGGAGGGGTTGAGATCTCAGATCTCAGTCAAAATTTAAGATCTCACAAGTTGCCTGTGCTTACGCGCGGCTTCAGACAGCTAATTCTGCTTCTTTAACTTCCCACCGACTACCGCGCCCACTGCGCTGACAAACGGAAATACGAATGGAGCCCACACCGGCCACGACGCCTTTTCCATAGCCTCCATCGAGGGAACATCGCCCACGCGAACCATATCGGCGTTTGCCCTGCTTTTCATTACCGCCGGAATCGCCAGCAACAACCCGACGACCAAGATTAGCCCCGCCAAAGCCAGGGTCGCTTTACGTCCTCGCGCAATCGCGGCACAGATGAGCCCGGCGATGATGCCTGACACGAACATGACCGCCACTCCCATCAGGATCCAGCGGTTCGAGGCGACGTACAAGCGCGGCTTGAATGCGTGATTTGGGCCGACGATGGCGTAAAGACCGACGAAGCCCAACAAGTTCAGGACAAACATGGCGATGTAGCTGACGATTACAGCAATGATTGAACGGACCATTGAGATCCTCCTTTTAAAGAAGTTAGCGGTGCGCGTTTATCACACGGCGGCGCCGGCTCGCAAGCTCTGCGCGATAAGCGGAATGATTTTTCGTGGGATGTCGATGGCGGCTTTAATGTGTCGCGCGTGCGTGAAATGACCGGCGACATAGAGGCCCGGCACGTTTGTTTCGAACGTTTCCGGATCGTAAACCGGAACTTCAGTGAGTTTTCCCGGCTCAGTCTGGACCCCGAGTTTCTTGAGTAGAGTGAGATCGGCGTCGCTGCCCACGAGCACGAATACAACGTCGTTCGGGATCGACGTCGCTTCACCCGTATCTGTCGTCAGTCGCACAGAGTGATAAGTTATTTCATCGATCTGTTTGTAAAGAACGACCCGCAAACGGCCTTCGCTGATTTCGCGTTCCAGCGGCGAGCGCACCCAATGTTTCATCGCGCCGGCTTTCGGATCGCGGTTCTCCCAATCTTCGCGCCAAATTGCCATCGTCGTCCGCGCGCCTTCTTCCGATAAGAACAAAGCGGCTTCGGCTGCGCTGTTGCCGCCGCCGACAACCAATACTTCGCGACGAACGTAGGGATAGGGCTCGACGAAACGATGGTGGACCTTGGGCAAGTCTTCGCCCCGGACGTTCAGCCGCCGCGGATGTTCCATGGCGCCGATGGCGAACAGAATTGTGCGCGCGTGATAAGTGTTGTCCTGCTGACCCGATTGAAGATTGCGGGAGTGCGTTCGCACCACGAAGCCTTCCGAAATTTCGCGCTCGATATCGACGACTTCTTCAGCTGTGTTGATGCGCAAATCGTTGTCGAGCACGAAATGGATGTAGTGCGAAAGCAACTCTTCCCGCGTCGGCTTCTCACGAATTGGTTGCAGCGAGCCTTCCCGCATCTCAAGTTCGTTCGGCGTCGAGAACATCGCACGGCCGACCGGGTACTGCCGAATGGTGTTCGCGATGGTTCCCCGCTCGATGACGAGATAGGACAAACCTTCGCGCGCCGCAGCGTCCGCGGCAGACAAGCCTGCCGGGCCGGCGCCGATGATTAGGAGATCGAGAAGGTCGGGCATTGTTCTTG
This sequence comes from Pyrinomonadaceae bacterium, assembly GCA_049273695.1. Lineage (GTDB taxonomy): Bacteria > Acidobacteriota > Blastocatellia > Pyrinomonadales > Pyrinomonadaceae > UBA11740. The sequence goes on along the minus strand of JBASRE010000029.1, from coordinate 41,237 downwards.
TGACTGGATTGAATTGTCCAAAGTCCAAAGTCCAATGTCCAATGTCCAATGTCTGCTTGTGCACACGAACTTTGGACTTTGGACGTTGGACTTTGGACAGCTTTCAGAACTCGACCACGCCCTTCGCCACCACCACCGACGGGCCGCCGACGCGCACTTCATCTACTTTTCCCGGCGCGCCTCTCACTTCCAAACCAATGCGGCTTGGACGCTTGATAAAGTCGCCTTGTTCGATCACAAACTTGTAAACGTCATCAATTGGTTCGACGCCCGTCGCATCGTGATGAACCAGATAGCCGCCCAACGGCCCGGCGGCGCTGCCAGTCGCCGGATCCTCGCCGATGTTCTGGCCGACGAAGAAGCGCGCGTGGGCCCGAGCTTCGCCGACTTCGAGTGTTTCGCGCGCAAACGCGTAGCAGCCGGTCGCGCCTGAACTGGCAAAGTCGTAGCGCGCGTAAACTTCTTCCAAAAGAGGAATGTTCGGGCGACATCGACCGAGGTCGGCCAGCGAACGGATCGGCGCCATCAACATCGTATTGCCGGTTGAGCATGCTTGGATCGGCAGAGTCTCGTCCAAATCCTCTCGCGACAACCCAAGTCCGCGCGCGATGTCCGCCTGATCCTGCCAGTCATCGATCTCGGCTTTGATTTCGAATTTGCCCTGCGTCATCACCACGCGCGTGGGCTCGCCGTCCTTGAATTCGATCTCAACCGGCAACACGCCGATGCCAACTTCATGTTTAATTTGCACCACACCGCTGCCGCCTTCGGGAACGGGGACGACCCCTTCGCGCGCCAGACAATTCCACGTGCCGGCGATCGGATGGCCGGCAAATGGCAGTTCACTCGTCGGCGTAAAGATGCGCAGTTTTCGCAACACGCCTTCCTTTTCTGACGGCAGCACGAACACGGTTTCCGAGAGATTCATTTCCCGCGCGATCTGCTGCATCTGCTCGTCCGTCAATCCTTCACCTTCAGGGAATACCGCCAATGCATTGCCGGTGAACGGCTGATCCGTAAACACGTCGAGTTGAATGAAACGATACTGAAGCAATGCCGCACCTCTTTTCTAAATAAACATCATCATTGCCGCGTCAGCGGAGGGCGTCAAGCAGAACCAACGGTAGTGTCCTGGTTGAGGTGGCACGCGCATCTTGCGCGTGATTTCACGGCGGGACGCCCGTGCCACTCTTTCAGACTAGGGCACTCCCAACGGATCTTGACGAAGTTGGAGCGACAAAAATTCGTCGTTGGGGTGACCTACGGACTGCGTGCTGGACTCGTCGGCGAAGGCGTCGCGGTTGGGCCGGCAGCAGGCGACGAATTTGGCGAAGTCGAGGATGGCTCGAAGGGCTTCGTCACCACGGGCTGGTCAACTAATAAAACAGGAATCGGCTCGGGTGCCGCGGGCGGCCCACCGATTCTCCCGTTCGTCAACTTGTAGATTTTGTGTGAGATTTTTTTCCGGAACCCCGTGTTGGCCACTTCATCGACACCAACAAAGGCGAAGAACACGATCGCGGCAAAAACCACCGCCGCGCCGACTCCCAGCCATCGGTTTTTGCCGCGCATCAAATCGCGCAAAAGAAAGACGGCGAAATGCGTCGCCAATGTCAGCGCGAGTAAGTTCCACGCAAAGGTCGCCACGCCCGGCGTGGAAAGAACGAACGTCGCCAGAACCAGCATGACGATCTCAAACGCGTAGAGAAGCTTCAGCCAGTGACGGAAGAGCCGCGCGGCTGTGCTTTCCGGCACGGCGACCTCGACCAGTCCCGCAAAGATTTTGCCCGCCCGCGCGATCCATTGAATCGACTTACTATCAACATGACTTTCCTGCGCGACGTCATCAAAGATTTTTCCCGTCACCTGCGTCGCGCGGGCAATTGACCGCAACAACGGCTTTGGTTCAAGGTCGCGATTCACTTCGTAATGGTCCTTGACGAAGTTCAAGAGTTCATCGTTTTGGAGGCACGTCCGCATCGCGGCGGCCAGTCGCTTCTGAACCTTGTCACTATTTAAAGGCCCCATCACTTTGACTAACGCCTCTTCAAACGGTTCGCCGGAACTGGCGCTAATCAAAGCTTCAGTCAGCAACCTGCTTAGCTCCTTCCGCGCTGCCGGCGGCATCTCTTCCTGGAGAATGGCTATATGCGCGTCGCTGATTAATTTGTCTCTGACCGTCTTGTGCTCGGGATCCGGCATCAGCGCCGTGATCAGCCGCTCTGCGCCGTCCAGGCGTCCCCACATGATGTCGTTTTCGCGCCACATGCGATCGAGAAATGCTCCGAAGTGAAATAGAGAAATGCCCGCGAGTTTCCGGCGGCGGTCAGAGCTTTCACGAATCAGGCTTGGGGCGTCTTGCGGACTGATCCGGAAAATCTCAACCAGGTCGGACTCGCCGACGTCGCTGCCGTAGAGGATCGGAAATCGAACTTGATCGTAATCATCGAACTGACTGAAGTAGCGCCACAAATACTCGCGGATGCTATCGGCGTGCTTTAACGAAATCTCCGCTGGTAAAGCACACCCCTTCTTTGGTTCAGGAAGAGGGTTGGGCGTGACGGTCTTCCCGTCTTTCTCCAGCGTGTCGGTTTTCAGCAGGGCGCGGCCACGGGTCCAAATGGGATCAACCACGCGGGCGTGCAACTCGGCACTCAAAGCCTCGGCTGCCTCTTCGATAGCCGCCGCCGGATTTGGAATATCTTCTTTCCCAGTCTTCCCGAGCAAGAGGTTCTTTGCCCGCTCGGCACATTCGTCTTCGTTTAGCTTGCCCAAATCCAGATCACTGTCTGAAGTGTGGACATCCAGAATGTAATCCAGCAGTTTTGGTTCAATCTTGATCTTCTGAAGTTTCGCCGCGAAGGTGTTCGGATCGTGGGCGCTGGCCGCGGAGCCGTGCATCACCCGGCCGGCAACGCGCAAATCTCGATAGAGTTCGCTGAATTCGCATTTCAAATACGCCACGATCGCGTTCAGCTCAACGCGCTCCTCGGCTGAGAGCGTTTGGTAATCGAGCTTGTGATATTTCAGACTACCGAGGGCGCGGATGACGGCTTGGGAGCTGCTGCTTTGAGAGCTCGCGGCCGGGCCGCTGGCTGCGCTCGCTGTTTCCAGTCTCAGCAGATCGTCGATCTTCGAGCGAATGAAAGTCAGCCGGCGCAACCAGTACTTGAAATCGAAATCCATGAGGAACTGGTTTGCTGTTTGCTTCGGCTTTGAGGTCTTGACGGCCTGTTCGTGGTAATCCGGGTAATTAATTTCGCGCCACGCACGAACTAGCATTCGTACGGCGGCGAAATGCGCGGAATTTTCGTCCACGTTGGTCGCGCGCGACACCAGCTTTGCGAGTTCATCAGTCGCTGACGCGATCCGCAGACGCCGGTAAGGAATGTAGTAAACGCCAAACCTCCTAATCATGCCGGCGAGGTCCAGGCTTGCCCACTCACCCTCATTGAGCACTGGCCTGATCTGGTTCCACTCCTCTTTGTCGAATTGGCCCAAATCACGTTCGATTGCATCGCCTATTCGGTTGACGCGGTTGATTAGTCTATTCCGCTCGTTAACCCGTTCTATGTCCTGACGAATCGTTTCGTAGCCGGGCAGGTCGAGCAGTGCGGCCTTGGCGTTTCCCAGAGCATTCGGAGTTTTGTTCTTCTCGCGACTATTTAGCGGTTCCGGAGAGGGTTCAATGTAAACGAGCTTTCGATCTATGGGTACGTTCCCGCCGCGCCTGCTCAGCGTTTCGGTCGGATAAGAAAACGGCTTATTGTCCAGGTAACCGCCGTCCCCGAACGCGCGCGTTTTGGTATCGGCAATAGGCTTCCCCGTATCAGGATCGACATACGAAGTGAAGAACCTCTCCCATGTCGGGCTGTCAGATCGCGAGTCGTCATAGCCTTTAAAGTTATCGACCACCTCGTCGATGTCTTCCAGTTTCATCGGCTCAAAAGCGAACGGAAACGAAGAAGTACAGCGCGCCGCAAACGCCAGAAAAGGGTTATGGCCCCGCTTCAAATCATTACAGTCCGCACCAAACACTGATTTTTCTTTTGCATACTTAAAACGAAATACGTGGCGATGGCGGCGCTCGAGGACCTTCATGTCGGACAGCCGGATAGACAGAGGCAGGCCCTGGATATCAGTGGCAGTCACAAACAAGTCCAGCTCATCCACACAAGGCGAGTCGTACTTATCATCCCTTGGTGTCTGTTCATCCATTTGATGAAATGCATCCAGCAGTTTGAGATACATTCTGCGGCTGTTGAGCAGTGACTGGGGGCGGTCCTGATTATTCAACGGCAGGCCGGCTACTGATTTTTTGTCGTTAATGAGCAACTCGATGTCGCCTTCTTGTACCCACAATTGCTTGAGTCGCTCGATCGATTGATTATTCGCCAGGGCCTTCGCCAGGAAGATCGCATTGATGCCGCCCGCCGAAGTTCCTGACAATATGTCGACGACAAACCCGACCGGGATGGGTGGCGGTGCATCACGGCCAGGTGTTTTGCTCACCAAATACTTGTCCATGTAATCGGACTTGGGGCCAACGCCCTCGGTTTGAATACCCCCGTCAAGTATTGAGCTCTTGTATTTCTCCAGCAGCGTACCGTCCGCTAATAAGTAACTCAGTTTCCGGTAGACTCGTTCCGTGCCGCTTAACTTCTTTTCCTTGTGCGGATCGTTGTCAGTTATCGGTTCTGAGGAAAGCGCCTTACGCTCGCCCTCCACTTCGGACACCTCCGACGTAGACCGCACCAGCCGGAGTAATTCCTGGGCAATTCCGTTGATATAAATCGCCAGCGAGACTCCGCCATACATCACTACGGCAAAACGAACCTCTTTTTTGTAGTCAAGATTGGGGGTTGGAAGATCGGCCATGGGAAACCTCCGTGAGAATTGGCTTGAAGAAGCTCAAGCGCCTTGAGCTTAGTAACCTGGATGCTAATTGCGAAAGCGCGGGCAAGATATTAGCGACGCCGTGAAATGTCAACAGAGAGCTGGGTTTGCGGAGCTCGCCGTCATAGCCAATTAAGTGAGCGTGCTTTTTAGCCAGTCCGCAATGTGATTCATCGCGCCGTCGTACACTTCCTGCTGAGAAACACCGGCCGCCTTTGGCACCTTGAGAGAGTGGTCGCCGCCTTCGATGGCAAAGAGATCGGCAGGCAGTTTGAGTTTCTTTATGATGTCCGCAATCTCTTGCTTTGTTCCGAACGCGTCGCGCGAGCCCTGCACGAACAGCATCGGCGCTTTTATCTTCGGCAGATGTTCCGAACGCATTTTGTCCGGCCGTCCTGGCGGGTGCAGCGGATAGCCGAGGAAAACGAGGCCGGCGATGTTTTCGCCGTTCTGAGCGGCGACTTGAGACGCGATCCGTCCGCCCATTGATTTGCCGCCAATCACCAGCCGATTGCCTTTCAACTTTTTGTGCTTGAGCGCGGCATCGATGACCGCGCGATAACAGCCTTCCAGTCGCGGCGCGGGATCAGGAATTTTGCGACCTTGTTCGGTGTAGAGGAAGTTAAAAGTCACGACGTCTACTCCGCGTTCCGCTAAACCGGCGGCGAACAGACGCATGAATCCGCTCAACTGATTCGCGCCTGCGCCGTGACCGAGAATTATCGTTACCCCCGCACGCTTCGGCTTCGTTGCGGGATACAAGAGCGCGGTAACGCTTTCCTGTTTCTCAATCTTGATCGTAAACCTGCTAGACATTTCCAAACGTCCTCCCAGTAGATGTTCAAGTTCTCACCTGGAAAAGCGCGAACGAGTCCCGCATTTCATCTTCAGCCTTTTCCGGCTAAACAGAGAATGATATTTTGTCGCTTTACCGGAACCCCTTTTGACAGGAACTCTCATGAGATCACGACCCACGCTTGCGGTCCTTCTTCTACTGTCGGTCAGCTTACTTTGCTCAAAGGCACTTGCTCAACGGCAAGATTGTGCTCCACCAGTGATTTTGCCGTCGGCGGCAGAGCCGAACATCTTCACCCAGGAACAGGAAGTATATTTGGGCGACGCCGTGGCTGAGCATATTCAGCGCAACTATCGCGTCATCGAAGATCCGGTCGTTACTGATTATGTCACGCGAATCGGACAGCGACTGGTCAAGAACCTGCCCTTGAACTCGCTCAAGTTTCATTTTTTTCTCGTCGATCTTCCGGACGCAAATGCGTTCGTCATTCCGGGTGGACGAGTTTACATCTCGAGGAAATTGGTCGCCGCCGCGCAAACCGAAGACGAACTTGCGAGCGTGATGGCGCATGAGCTCGGGCACTTAGTGGCCCGTCATTCCGCGATTGATGTTACGCGCAAGTTCAAGGAAGTTCTCGGCGTCACGCAGGTCGGCGATCGCCGCGACATCTTTGAAAAATACAATCAACTCATTGAAAACCTCGGGCGCAAGCCTGACGCGTTCAAAGTCCGTGATCGGGAGAAGGGTCAAATCGTCGCTGATCAGGCCGGCTTATTTGCGCTGGTGACCGCCGGATACGAAGCCGCCGCCATGGCTCGCTTCTGGGATCGCATCACCGAGACAAAGGGCAAGAAAGGAAATTGGGTCTCAGACCTTTTTGGCACAACGCGCCCTGAAGAAAAACGTCTGCGCGAGATGCTGAAAGTCACAGAAACGATCCCCGCAGTATGCCGGCAACGCCTGGTGGCGGGCCAGCCGGAACAGTTCAAGCAATGGCAGTCGCAGGTAATCAGCTACAGCGGTTTGGGAAGAAAAGAAGAGCTGCACGGTGTAATAGCGAAACAACAACTGAATCCGCCGTTGCAAAGCGAAATTCTTCACCTGCGTTTTAGCCCCGACGGCCGCTACTTGTTAGCGCAGGATGACGCCGGAATCAACGTGCTTTCACGTGAACCCTTCGAGCCGTTATTTCGGATCGAAACCACTGATGACACGTACTACGCGAAGTTTACGCCTGACTCGCAAGAGATTGTCTTCCACACGGACAATCTTCGCGTCGAGCGTTGGAACGTCACTGAGCAGAAGCAACTCGAGGCAAAAGAACTCGTAATTCGGAAAGGCTGTTTGCAGACGGAATTGTCGCCGGACGGCCGTTTGCTTTCGTGCTTGAGTCCAGAGTTCGAGCTTATGTTGATCAACACGTCGAACGAGCAGGTCGTTTGGCGCAAGAAGGAGTTTTATGCGCCGGATTATTGGACGCATGTCTGGATCCTCCAGACGCTGTATGGCCGCGGAGACGACGATGGCGACTTGAACATTTCTCTCATTCATACAAAGTTTTCCCCTGATGGAAAATACTTTGCGGCGGGCTATCACGGTCGTCTCTCTTTGGGTCGCACAACGACAGGAGACGTTGCCGAAGCAATTGACACCGGCACGCTTACCAAAGTCCCGGTTCCCGATGCGGTGAAGAGACTGATTGCCGGTGGGTTCGTTTTCCTTTCAGGTGATCGGCTGGCGGGCGTGAATCGCGAGAATGTTAAAAAGTCGGCAGTTGTGCGGTTTCCCACCGGCGAAGTGCTAACAGAACTTGAACTGTGGCGGCCCCGCATGACTGCTCCGACGCGCGGCGATTACTTACTGATTCGGCCCATCAAGGACTACGCGTTGGGAGTGATGGATATCAAGTCCCGCACGATTACCAAAGTAAACGAGCGGGCCGCCCTCGACATTTTCGAGCCGTGGTTTGTGGCTGAAATGCGCAACGGCCAGCTCGGCATGTACACATTCGATAAGAACGAGGTGGTCGCCACCAGCGTCTTACCAAGTGTCACACTGGGCCGTCTTCGTGTCGGAGAAGTGTCCCGCGACATGCGTTGGCTGGCACTGTCTACGAGATCGCGGGGCGGCGTATGGGAATTGAGCAAAGGACAGGCAGCCTTGGCGCTTCGCGGCTTTCGCGGCGCCTACCTCGACGACGGTGGCTTCTTCTTTGCGGAGTTTCCTAAGTACCTGGAAGCCGAGCGAAACGTTGCAAAGTTTAACCTCAGCACGGGCGAAGTTGTCCCCGGCCCGAAAATCGAGAATCAAACGGCCCACCAATTCGGCAAATACCTATTCACGATTAAGTCAGCCAAAGCGAGCGAAAAGAAAACAGGCGATCCCGACGCTGAGGAAGAGAACGCCATCGCCAACATTGATTATCGCAGGAACGTCATCATCGAATTCCTGGACGTGTCCACGATGCGATCGCTTTGGACGAAAGCTTACCCGAAAGAAGCTCCGCGGGTTTGGATCGCCCCGATTCACGGTACCGCCGCGCTGGTCTGGAATGTGAAAACAGAAACTGCGCGCGCTGAAATCAAGGCCGACGCTACGCTAACTCAACGCCAGTCCTCGATGAAGGAGCAGGAAGGCGACTACTTCGTCAACATACTGGACGCCGCGAACGGCAACAGCCTGGGCAAATTATTGATTGAAACCGGTAAAGGATCCTTTCGACTCTCGCACGTGTTTGCCGCGGGAGACTGGGTGGTCGTCAGTGATACACAAAATCGAGTTTTAATTTACTCGCTGAAATCGGGCGATCTGAAAGGGAGGGTTTTCGGCGGCTACGCGACGATCGCTCTCGCCACTAACCTGCTCTGCGTTGAAAACGAAATCGGCAAATTGGCAATTTACGATCTCAATACAATGGAAAAGCGTGACGAGCTGGTGTTCTCAAGCGGTATCTCGCTGCTGCGGTTCAGCGCGGATGGGACTCGGTTGTTCGTGCTGACCACGAACCAGAATGTATACGTGCTTGACGTGACGAAAGCGGTGACCGCAAAAACAGATTAGCGCGGCAGGAATTATCGCAAGTGAATGCTCCACGATCATTCGCACTGGCGACGGTTTCAGTTGGTTCGCAACTCCGCCGAATTGAATATTCGCGGAACTCTGGAGCTGATGCCGCACGTGATTTCATACGAGATCGTTCCGGCAAGCTCGCCGAGGTCTTCGGCTGTGATTGAGCAATCACCGTCGGTTCCGAGCAGCGTCACGTTATCGCCGGCGGCGACGCTTGCCACGACGGATATGAGCGAAAGAGCCGGTAAAAGAACTACTGGTATCTCTTCTTTTTCTTCAGTTTTTGCAATTCAAGCACCACCCCCCCAATCCTTCGGCCATCGGAAAGCTGAGTTACGGTGAGCCTATAAGGAGGTTTTTCCAGGTTTCTCTTAACAACACTGATCTTGACCGGCATTTTCTCACCGGGTTCTACCCTGAGATTTTCGATATGAAGCTTTCGATTGCCTTCGACTTTTATCGTTGCCGTGTTCCGGTCAAAAGAAACCGAGGCTGCACCGTCGACATCGGTAAGCATCTTTACGCTCTCGGGCTTCGAAATTGTTATTTTGTCCAGGAAATACTCCGCGTAACAATTCTTATCTTTAGAGAAACGCGGATAAACGCATTTGAGTTTTTCTATAAACTTTATTGAGCGGAACGGGATAGCAATAGCCGGAATTTCTATCTTATAGACGGGTTCCGGAATATTCGTTTCTATCATCAAGGCGTCGTCCCCGCCGGTTCCGCCCGCATAAAATAGGAAATCGGCGTCTCCTGGATCATCGATATTTTGAACATGCACATTGCGAATGGCGATGTTATTGTCGGCAGCAAAGATGCCCCAACCGTCAACCGTGGTGAGCATGCTTCCATCGGCCTCATTTTCTGCTCTGGCCAATAAGCAAAAGTGGTCGTCTCCCCGCAGGTTACTGCCCGGCAGCGGGGGAAGCCAGCGAAATTCTACCGCTGCATTTCCTCCAGCGGGGATCGAAGGAATAACGATCTTGTTTCCTTCGTTGACCCACTGCGGCGGTGCACCGACAGGCGTAAAAATTCCCGTACTATTCCAATCATCGGGAAAATGAAGAGCGGTCCCGGGATCGGCCCAGTATAGATAAACTTCGGTATTTCTTGCCGTCTTGCTTCCCCGGTTATTTACAGTCACCCGAATAAAATTATCTACCTGGACCCCGCCCACAATATCGAAAAAAGGATTGGCGACCGGGTCGTGCGCGCTATCGAGGGGTTCGATATCCGGAGACGCCCATGAAACAAACGCCGCCGGTTCATCGCCCGTATCGCCGACATATTCACGCAGCCACACATCGACGTCGGCGAGCGACTCACCGCAAGCAGCATCCATGCGCAGCCTGCCAAACCCAAAAGCGTTGTGCGGCACGGCCAGCCCCGTGGTATCAGCCGTATCTGCCAAGATCTGTTTGATATCGAACCATGAAAGGCCCGCTCCGCGGCATTCGAATAATAACGCCGCACAGCCGGCGGCCAGGGGAGCCGCCATGCTTGTCCCGCTCATATTGATATAAAAAAACCCGGGGTCCGCCAATGTCATGTCCCGTGACTTGGCCGACATCACCGCCGAGCCTATCGCCGCGATCTCAGGTTTTGTTCTCCCGTCCCGGGTCGGCCCGCAAGCGCTGGTTCCGTGTATTGAATTATTTTTTTGATGGTTTCCGATGGCGATAGCTCTCTTCGTGGTCGCCACGTCGGCGATAGTCATTTCATTAGCGGTACGGTGAGGGGCCCGAAAATCCGATTGCTGCCGGTTGTTCCTGTCCACCCACATCCTGAATCTGCCGTTAATTACCGTCGTTCCGGTGATTGCAATCGTCCAATCGCCTATCGGAATATTATCGGTACTGTCGGCGTTTATGATGATGCTGACAACGTTGTCGCCGTTTCTCGGGTCGTTCAACCTCGAATCAACAACCAGATTCTTACCGTTGGCCATTACCTCGGTAACGGAAGTTCCGGGAACGACCGCACCGGTAGTAGTGCCATCGGGAGCCGTGACGTTTACGTTAAACCTATCCGATCCGTCATACCATATTTCAATAACGTCAATGACCTCGGCGGCGTCGGCATAGGCTAAAGTTACATTTTCGGTAGCTCCAGAGGTTACGATGCCGCTTGCATGCGAATTAGCACTATTCGAGTTTCCGGCCGACAAGACCAATACTCTGCCCGGCTGGTTAATAAGATTGTCCAAAAACTCCTGGCTTAAAAGGCTTCCGTCATGAGGGCCCTGATCGTCGCTTTGGCTGATGTTAATAACACATGCCTGTCCCGACGCATCTGCCTGGTCATAAATGTAGCTGCACCCGTCGGCAATGAAGGTCGAATCACTTACTCTTGCCACGTCGGAGACGTTTCTATTTTTTACAAAAATAATATCCGCGTTTGGAGCGGCCCCGGTATATGTGCTTGCCGCGCCGCAGTCGTCCGCCGCACGCCCATTGCCCGCCGCGATGCCCGCGACGTGAGTTCCGTGAGCGGTGAATGCTTCCGTGCCATCGCATAAATCCTCGCGGACATTAGCCGCAATAGCCTGGGCATTATGCCGCACCCTCACATAAGGATCCGTTCCGGCCGCCCGGTTCAATTCATTATTTATGACGGCCCGAGTGTATTCCACGCCGTAGGTGAAGACCGCGGGACTCGATTCCCCGGCGCCCGGGGTGAGGTTTTGAACCCACAATCTCGAAATTCGTGTTCTGCCTAATCCATCCAAACCGAATCCGTCGTCGATTCTGAAATTTGGATGATAAAAATCTATACCGGAATCCAGTACCCCGACGATCACGCCAGCGCCCGTAACCGAAGTCGCCGCACCGTGCAGCGCATCTATTTGAGTTTGCGGAATCGCCTCGTCCAGTGTCGGAAACAAGGGCTTTGCCAATTCGATGAATATTACGCTGTTTAGCTTTTCAAGGCTGGGAATAATATCCAGAGGTATATAGACCGTAAAGATATCTCCGGCCTGCGCTCTCACTACTAATTTCAGATCTTCAAGATCTTTTCGACTGCCTAAAAACTTAATGAAAGCGGAACAATACGCCTTATTAAAAGGATGTTTTACTCCTTCTTCGTTTAATTGCGGCAGTTCTATGCCGTGAAATATCGGTGCAAATGGCTCCGGTCTTTTCCTATCATCTCCTTTTTCCGGTGCTGCGGACGTCTTCTTGACCTGGTCCAGCTCCCCTCTTTTTAATTTCTCGAGGGTCCTGTTCGGCAGGCTTAAAGTATAAGATAACCTGGAATCAAGCTTAGCTCTCGTGGAAGTGGTTTTTCGCTTTGCCATAAAATCTCATTCCTCTTTCTCAGCCGTTAATAACTTTTCGGCCTTTGATTAGTGAAAAATTCATCGAGTCTTCATTCTAAGAAAACTTGTACCTTTTTCTTTTGGCGGCGAACAAATATCGAAGTTCACATTCGGAGTCAACAGTTTCCCGGCGAACTATTCTCTCAGAGTCGCCGTCCCAAATTCTTCAAGTTGCCGGCGAATCTCTCGTACGTCTTCCTGCTGTCTCTAATCCGTATGCCGAGCTGCCAGGAAATGTTTCAGCCTGGGCGTTCAGCCGCGATAAATGCGGGGCACGCGGTTACTGATGCCGCACGTGATTTCGTACGAGATCGTTCCGGCAAGCTCGCCGAGGTCTTCGGCTGTGATTGAGCAATCACCGTCGCGGCCCAGCAAGGTTACTCGATCGTCAAGCGCCACATCCGCCACATCCGTCACGTCGATGATCGTCAAGTCCATCGAGACGCGACCGACTACCGGCACGAACTGTCCGCGCACAATCACCCGCCCCTTATTTGAGAATGCACGCCGATAGCCGTCGTCATATCCGATCGGAATTGTAGCGATCAAGGAATCTCGCGTTGTTTCAAATGTGCCGCCGTAGCCAAGCTTCTCGCCTTTCGGCACGCGCTTCAAAAGCATAATTCTTGAATGCAAAGACATCACCGGCCGCAGCTTCGGCTCTTCGATATTTGCCGGCAGCACATCGCGGGTAAAGCCATAAAGCGTGCCGCCGGGGCGAACCATGTTGGCTCGCGATTCAGCGAAGGTGAACAGGCCAGCTGAATTGGCCGCATGAATGTGAGTCGGCTCGAAGCCTTGATCGCGAAACGCCGCAACGGCTCGTTCGAATCGTTGAAGCTGCGCGGCCGTGAAGTCGGTCTGCTCTTCATCATCAGCCGAAGCCAAGTGAGTCATGAGCCCGTCAACGCGAATGTTTGCGAATCGCTTCAACGCGGCGCAAAAATCCGGAACATCGTCGGCCCGCACGCCAAGCCGTCCCATGCCCGTATCGATTTTCACGTGCACATCGACAGCTGTTCCCGCAGCCTTCGCGGCACGATCCAATGCTTCGACCACGTCGAGCCGGTAAACAACCGGCGTGAGAGCCTGCTGAATGCACGCGTTTTCCTGACCGGCCCAAATGCCGCCCATGCACAGGATCGGCTTTGTGATTCCCTCAGTGCGAAGCTCGATCCCCTCCTCCGGCAGAGCGACACCGAACCAATCCACGCCTTCTCGTTCCAGGCGCGTTGAGCATTCAACTGCGCCATGACCGTAGGCGTTTGCTTTGACTGCGGCGAGAATCTTGACGTGGGGACCAACGCGCTCACGAATCACACGAAAGTTGTGTGCGAGCGCATCGAGATCGATCTCGGCCCAGGTTGGACGACCGGACGATTGATTCATTGATCCATCGTTCCATTGATTCATCGAATTGAATTATTGAGTCAATGAGTAAATGAATCAATGAATCAACGTCAGAACTCGCCGCCGCCGCGACCGATTCGGGGCGAGCCTTTTGAGCGATCAAAGCGACTGAGGTACTGGCCGAGTGCTTCACGTTCAAGGTCCGTGAACTTCGCGAATTGATTTAGGAAGGCGAGATAGACTGTGTCGGTGGGACCGTTGCGCTGCTTGGCAACATGTAGCTCGGCGATATTCTTGTTCTCATCGGTGCGGTTGTAAACCTCTTCGCGGTAGATGAACGCGACGACGTCAGCATCCTGTTCGATGGCGCCCGACTCGCGGAGGTCAGCGAGTTGCGGACGATGATCTGTCCGGTTCTCAGGCGCACGCGAAAGCTGCGACAGCGCGATCAAAGGGACGTTGAGTTCCTTCGCCAGCGCTTTCAACTCGCGCGAGATTTGCGAAACCTCCTGCTGCCGAGATTCAACCCGCCGCGTCGAACCCGACATCAACTGCAGATAGTCGACCATGATCAAGTCGAGCTGCTTTTGCTCGGTCGCCAGACGCCGTGCTTTCGCACGCATCTCGAGCACTGATATCGCCGGCGTGTCATCGATGAAGATGCGCGCATCCGCCAACTTGCCGAGCGCTTTTCCAAGTCGCGCCCACTCTTCATTCGAAAGAAAGCCGCTGCGGAACTTCTGCGCATCGACGTTGGCCTCAGAACACAACATGCGCATCGCCAAAGCTTCAGCGGACATTTCCAAACTGAATATGCCGACGACGGCGTTGCTTTCGATAGCCGCATGCTGCGCCAGCGCGAGAGCGAGGCTCGTCTTACCCATCGAAGGTCGCGCGGCGATCACCACCAGATCCTGTTTTTGCAGGCCGGAAGTCAGCGCATCAAGCCCGCGAAACCCGGTCGGGACGCCGGTGACAACCAGATCGCGGTGTTCGACGGACTCGGCCTTTTCGAGTACGCGTTCAGCCGGATGTTTGATGTGCTCAAAACCCTGCCGGATCCGTTCGTCAGCCAGCGCGAAGATGGCGTGCTCGGCATTGTCCAGAACATTCTGTGGTTCATCCTCTTCGGCAAGTGCCTCGACTGTGATCTTTTCCGCGGTCCGAACCAGCTGACGAAGGAGAGATTTTCCGCGTACAACTTTCGCGTAGTTAACAATGTTAGTAACGTGAGGTAGACCGAAGGATAGTTGTGAGAGAAATATCATGCCACCCATTGGTTCAAGAGATTGGTCGCGCTTGAGGTCCTCGGCAATTAAGACAGGGTTGATCTCAGATGCATGCTCGAACAGGAAAATCATCGCTTGAAAAACACGCTTATGCGAGGGCACATAAAAATCCTCTGGCCTGACAAGTTCAACTGCTTGGGCAATTAACGCGTTGTCTAGAAGGATGGATCCGAGAATCGCGCGTTCGCTTTCGGGACTACTCGGCAGCGGCCGCTCGAGCGGCGCGCGCAATGGCATTGCTGTGGACATGATAAAGAGTGCTAGCGGGAACGCGAAGATTACTCGCGATCAGGAGGGCAGGTCAAAGTTTAACATGAAGAATTTTCTACCTCTGCCGCATCTCTGTCCAGTGCTTGCTGTAATAGGCCTTCGAGCAAGCTTGGGATCATCTGCCAGTCATTGTTCGCGCGCGCCTGTTGTGCTTGCGGTGCGATGGTGAGGTTGAACTGCTCGCGATACCAATCAGCGGCTCTCAGCGAAGGGAGCAATCCGACAAGCATGTACTCGGAATGCCAACCTCTCCTCAAGCATTTCAAATTGTTCTCAATGGCGTGATCGAGAGTGCTTCGATGGATTTCGTTATGCTCAATGCTGTACTCGATCGCGAAATGCTTCAGCGGATTCGGCATCATTCGATGAACGCTCATACCTTACCTCCTCCCGCCTTTCGTAGTTCCTTGATCTCGTCACCGCTCTTCGCGCGCAAAGTAAGTCTTTTGCCCCCAAACGACATATTCAGGATGGTTGCGAATCTCGATCTGGACTTTTCTGCGCCCGCCGTCGCGCGCACGGTTGGTCGGGTAATAACCAATCACGTAACGACGATCAATATCCGTCAGGATGCGGTTGTAGATTTCGTCGGCCTCGCTCGGTTCTTCCAAAAACTCCGTCCATGCTCCGGTAAATTTCGCCACTGCTGCCAGCGCCGTGTGCCGCCGCACCCAAATGTTCGCGTGTTGTTGGAGAACCTCATCCGGCAACTTCGTCGAATCGATACTGGGGGTCGTATTGCTTGAGTTCCGTTGCATTTGCGCGTTTGCGCGGTTCGACCAATCGACCTGAGCACGCTTGAGCAACTCAGATTCAGGTACGCCGAAAAATCGGACGCCCGAAATCACCGAATAGACCGCGACGCGGGACCTTTCAGTAGCCGTCAAAATATCTTCGAGGCCAAATTTTCGCGGAAGGGAAAAAGCATTATAGGGCTGAGGCGAGCCGCCCTTGAGTGCTTCGAGTTCATCGCCGTCTGTTTGAAAAATAATAATCGGCCGAGTGTCCTCAGAACTGAAGAGCTCAGTCATCGCCGCCAGCAACGCGTCGTACTGGTTGCTCGCCCCGACCGTGCCAGTCAATACGCTCTGCCGGAGACTTTCTAAACGCTTCTTGAGCAAGTCTTTGTCGCTGGTGAAATCAACGAGCAGGTTCACGTCATCCGTGACTACCGCCATGCGATCTTTCGGATTCAGCTTATCAACCAGCATCTTAGCGGCATCGATACTGGTCTGGATGTAGGGCAATTGACTGCCGCTGTAGTCAATGATGAGCACAATCGATCGCGGCACGTCTTTGCTGTCACCCAAAGAGACGCTGGCAACCTCCTGCAAACTGTTGTCTTCTTTGACGACGAAGTCTTCCTTGCTCAAGCCGGCGACAGTCTTGCCCTCGCCGTCCAGAACCAGCACCGCCGCCACCACTAAATCCGTATCAACACGAACCACATCGTCTTCGTCAGCGGCCCGTTTCTCAGAACGGCGGGCGCGTTCGTCTGGGCTTAACGCGAGACTCGACCCGAATTTTTGTCGGCGGTGCTTCAGTTCCGGCCGAAGCGAATGCGATGAGCTCGCCGAACTCTTAGGCAGGAGGGGAGCAAACCCCTCGCGCCAGTCCGGTATTTTCGGCTGCAAAAACTCCGGCGGAATATCGGTATTAAGTTTCGGTTTGAAGAGAACGGTTGACTCGATTTCGGAACCTCCGAAAAGCAGCTTGCGGGAAGTTTTGACAATCACGTACTGCGTCTTATCAATCCAGAGTTTGATCGGTTGCTGTCGCCACAACTTTCCTTCGAGTCGAAATGTTTCGCGGCCGTCGATCTTTTCCTTTCCAGTCAGCCGGACGTCTGACATCGCGGCGATCAGATCAGATGTACGGAACAAGTCAGGAGACAGTAGCGGCGCGATCGCCAGCGAACTACCCGCAGAAGGAAATGCGAGTCGCTCAAGGGCCATATCCAGCGGCACTTCGCGACGCGGGCCTAAGCCGGGTCCAATATTTCTGGGTAGCAAACTGGTGACCTGGTCCCCATTTTTCCACACCACCCAGCCTCGTTCGTTCTCCTTATCTTCACGATTGAGCCATAACTCGAACGCGAGGTGATTTGGCCTGACAAACGTGGTGCGAAAATATCCATTGGCAAGTCCCTTGGATCCCGATTTGATCGATCCTTCATCGTAATAGCTGCGACATGACGCATAAGTCGAGGCCACCCTGGCCATTATTTCATTCGCACTTGGTTCCTGGGCCGGCGCCGGCACAGACGCAAAGGTCACGGCCAGTAGGCCGTAAAGGACTCTCGGAATGAAGTCTCTTGAAAACACGCGAAGCCTCAGAATCGATCTGGACAAAGCCCGAGTCGACTGCCGGCCTCACTGTGTAACAGGATTTGGAGAGAGAGACAAGGCTGGTGCTCAAAAAGCAAGAAGAGCTCTGCACATTTCGCGCAGAGCTCTAATTACCTGTGAGGGAATGCCGGACGCGGATCAGCTAGCGTCTTCGTTCGCAGATTCGTTCGCAGGGTCGTTCGCAGATTCGTTCCCAGTTTCCGGAGCTACGCCGCCCGTGCTCTCCGCTTCGGCCTGTAGTGCCTCAACGTTAACCTCGACGCCGCCCTCGCCGACCACACTGACGGGCAGTTCCACCGTGACTTCACGATGCAGGCGAACCGGAACCGTGTAGTTGCCAAACCGCTTGAGCGGTTCACGCAGGGCGATCTTGCGACGATCGATTTTATAACCCTGCTCTTCCAGCGAGTGCGCAATGTCCATCGAAGTGACTGAGCCGTATAGAACGCCTGCTTCTCCAACTTTGCGTTCGAACTTGAGCGCCAGGTTGCGCAACTGATCGGCCTGCCCCTCAGCCGACGAGCGGTCTTTGGCTTCGCGCTTCAAAAGTGCCGCGCGTTCGCCTTCAATTTGCTTGACGTTACTGGCAGTCGCTTCGACCGCGAGATTCCGCGGCAGCAGATAGTTGCGCGCATAGCCGGCTTTGACACGCACGATTTCGCCGCGCGCCCCGAGGTTATCGATATCTTCGCGTAATAGAACTTGTTTGTTTCCCATGAAAACTCCTAGTCGAAGTGGCACAGAGTTCAGTCTGTGATTTCCCAATCGGACTCACAGACTGAAGTCTGTGCCACAAAACACATTAATCAGCCGCGTACGGCAGCAGCGCAATGTTGCGCGCGCGCTTGATGGCTTCGGCCAGCATGCGCTGGTGCGTCGCGCACACGCCGGAAATTCGCCGGGGCAGAATCTTGCCGCGTTCTGGCGTGTAGGACTGCAAGAGCTTCACATCCTTGAAGTCGATGTAATCGACCTTGTCGATGCAAAACCGGCAAATCTTTCGCCGCTGCATGCGGCGTGGACCACGGCCGGGCATGCCGGCTCGCTCGTATTCCCGTTCAAAACCAAACGGGCTGTCGCGCTCTTCAAAATTTGATGACATAGCTTCGTTCCTTAAGTTCGCTTCGAATGCCCGCCCGCTATCCCGAGCGATCGGGTTTCTGACATTAGTAATTCTATGCGGCCGCTTCGACTCCCGACTCTGCGTCGTCATCGTTGGCGGCTACTTCCGCCTTAGCTTTGCCGCCCGTCGGACGTCGCTCGGCCTTGCGCGCGCGACGGTCTTTCAATTTCTGAGCGCGGCGCCGATATTCGTCAACGCGCACGGTCATATAACGCAGGACGCGATCGTTGACGCGCATACGGCGCTCAAACTCGGCGATTTCGCGGCCCGAACCTTCAACCTCAAGCAACACATAAACTCCGTCGCGCTGATGATTGATCTCGTAAGCGAGACGGCGTTTGCCCATCATCTCGGTCTTGACGATGTTGCCGCCCTGGTCGGTGATGATCTTCTGCGCGGCTTCAGTCAGCCGCATTACTTCAGCATCTTCCGCGTCAGGGTTAATGATAAAAACTATTTCGTAACTTCTTTGTTCTGCCACGCTAATCCTCCAAAGCTGGTAAATCGTGAATGGTAAAGGGTGAATTGAACGACGAACCTAATTCACACATCCATTCACCATTTACGATTTACCATTCACTAGTTAAAAAGCGACATCGCTTTCCTGATGCCATCCCGCAAAACCGAATGCACGGCTTCAGCGGCCTGGTCCAAAATCTTCTCAACTTCAGTCCGCTGCGGTTTTCGAAAATCCTCGAGCACGAAAGCTTTCGAATCACTAATCGGATGATCCGGCTGGATTCCAATCCGCAGCCGGATGAACTCGCTTGTTCCAATCGTACTGATAATCGACTTCAGTCCGTTGTGCCCGCCGGCGCTACCGCGCTCGCGCAAGCGAATTGTGCCGAACGGCAAAGCCAGATCATCACTGATGACGATTAAGTCCCGCGACGCATCGTCAACATTTTCTTTCGCGAGCAAACATGCGACCGCTTCGCCGCTCAAGTTCATGAACGTTTGCGGCTTCACCAGCCGGCTACGCTCACCCTCAATCACCGCCGACCCAATCAGGGATCGACACTCGCGCCGCTTGACGGTCACATCTGCTTTCGCAGCCAACTTGTCAATCAACATGAAACCCAGGTTGTGGCGCGTCCACTTGTACTCTTCGCCCGGGTTTCCTAATCCAACGATTAAATACATAAGGCAAAAGTGAAAAGGTAAAAGGCAAAAATCGGTTCCGCGAGTGCCTTTTTCCTTCTGCCTTTTTACTTGGCTTCTTCCTCGCCTTCGTCTTCCTTCTTGCCCTTGCCGATGACTTCGGGTTCGGCCGGCGTCTCGCCTTCCACCGGCGCAACCTCAACGACTTCTTCCTTCACGAGTCCGATAGTCGCAATGACTGTGTCAGCAGATTCCAGAATTTCGATACCGGCAGCCACTGGAATGTCGGAAACGTGCAGCACGTCGTGCACGCCCAGGTTCGTCACGTCGACATCGATGTGTTCAGGAATCTCGCGCGGCTCGCAACGAATGTCGATGTTGCGCACGATCTGTTCGAGCACGCCCGACTGCTCGCGCACGCCAATCGGCTCACCCACCAGTCGCAACGGGACCGTCGCTTCGATCTTCTCGCCCTTGACCAGCCGTTTAAAATCCGCATGAATCAGACGCATGCGCACCGGATCAATCTGGCGATCCGCGAACATGACTTCGCTCGCACCCACGCCCTCGACATCCACCGTGAAGATCGTGTTGCGCCCCGTGTCCGAGCGAAGGATCGCGGCCAGTTCGCTTAGCTGCGCCAACGCCGCAACGCTTTCGCCCTCGCCCCCGTAAATGACGACGGGGACTTGTCCGTTGCGACGCGCACGGCGCGAATCATTCTTCCCACGTCCTTCGCGCGCCTGCGCTTTGATTACAATGTCTTTCTTCTCTGCCATGATTGCTCTCCAAAAAAATAGCTGTCTGTTTACAGCGTTCAGCTGTCAGCAAGCAAGAACACGAAACAAGCGATTGTTCCGCTCACGACTGTCTCAAGTTGTTTTACTGAAAGCTGAGAGCTGACGGCTAAAAGCTTTTCAGTTTTTGCCCTTCATACGAAGAGCGAAGAAACCGAAGTCTCTTCATGGATCGACTTAATTGCCTTCGCCAAAAGAGGCGCAATACTAAGAACCGTAATGTTCTTGAGCTCGGCTGCCTTAGAGTTTAGCGGAATTGTGTTCGTAACTACAATCTGCTCGATGTCCGACGCTTCCAGGTGCATGGCCGCGCGGCCCGAAAGCACCGGATGCGTGAAGCATGCGTGGACGCGTTCTGCGCCCGCTTTCTTCAACGCTTTCGCGACCTTTGTGATCGAACCGCCGGTGTCGCACATGTCATCCACAATCAAGCAGTTACGACCCTGCACGTCGCCGACGACGTTCATGATTTCGGCCTCGTTCGGCTTGTCCCGGCGCTTATCGCACAGAGCCAGTTCCGCATCCAGCCGCTTCGCGTAAGCGCGAGCCCGTTCGGCCCCGCCCGTATCCGGTGCGACGACGGTTAGATTCGGCATCGGATTCTCCTGGTAGTGCCGAATCATCACCGGCGCCGAGTACAAGTGATCAACCGGAATATCAAAGAACCCCTGGATCTGCGCGGCGTGCAAATCGATCGTTAAAACGCGATCGGCGCCCGCAGTGCGAATCAAGTTCGCAACCATCTTTGCCGCGATGGGCACGCGCGGCCGATCCTTCTTGTCGGAGCGCGCGTAACCGTAGTACGGAACCACGGCTGTCAAACGTTCCGCCGATGAACGCTTGAACGCATCAAGCATCACCAGCAATTCCATCAAGTGCGAGTCGGTCGGCGGACACGTCGGCTGCACAATAAAAACGTCCGCGCCGCGAACGTTTTCTTCAATCTGAAAATTGAACTCGCCGTCCGAAAAGCGCGCCGTCTGGGCGCGCCCCAAATCGCAGTGCAGCTCGTGGCAAATCTCTTTTGCCAGCGCGCGATTCGCATTACCGGAAAAGACTTTTATGCCGCCGGTGGTGCTCATTAACTAGTGGCACAGACTTCAGTCTGTGAGTTCTAATCCTCACGCTTGATTCACAGACTGAGGTCTGTGCTACGTGAAAAATTGGCTGGGGCGGAAGGATTCGAACCTACGAATGCCGATTCCAAAGACCGGTGCCTTACCACTTGGCTACGCCCCAGCATTCTCGCCGAACAATCGGCCCGCCTGTCCCAACGCGCGTCGATATTGGCTGCGCCCAACCGTCTTACAAGGAAACGCGCGCCAACCAGTTTCGAGTTCGATCGCCTGAATGGCGCGCTCCTGAGCGTCCTGATTTTCAAAAATCCCGAATACCGCCGAGCCGCTGCCACTGAGCATTGCTGCGCTTGCTCCTGTTTTCAGCAAGGCGATTTTCGCACGTTCGATCTCCGGTTCAAGCTGAAAAACCATCGGCTCGAAATCGTTGTGCAGCGAATTCAAATCGATTGAAGCGGAAGAGTCGCTCGCCTGCGAACGAAACAGAATAGGTTTCGAGTCCGAGGATGTCAAGGCTGCCCGATTCAGCGTACTGTACGCTTTTGCAGTAGAAATACTCGCGTTCGGTTTGATGACGAGAAGATGCTTTTGCGGTGAGTTTTCGAGCGATTCAATCATATTTCCGCGACCCGTCGCGCGCGCAGTGCCCCCGTACAGAAAGAATGGCACGTCCGAACCGAGGCTTTCCGCTACTTCCAGAAGACCTTCTGCTGACTCTTCGATTTCCCACACGCGCGCCAAAGCGATTAGCGTCGCGGCCGCGTCAGAAGATCCTCCACCCAGACCAGCTTCTGCAGGAATGCGTTTCTCCAGACGAATCTT
Organism: Pyrinomonadaceae bacterium; assembly: GCA_049273695.1. GTDB lineage: Bacteria > Acidobacteriota > Blastocatellia > Pyrinomonadales > Pyrinomonadaceae > UBA11740. Next base: position 18,978 of record JBASRE010000029.1, on the reverse strand, counting down.
GACACCCCGTTTGATCGAATAGCGTTTGCGCAGCGCTGCGGCTGCGCGCCAGACGAGATTGGTTTCATCAACAGGAACCGCACGATCGTCGCACCACAACCGTATAACGTCGTCGTTCGTCTCTTCGAAAGTTATGGTGTCGTGAAGGCTGACGGTCTGAAGAACCGTGTCAATTTCATGGTAACCGTCAGCGCGCTTGCCGCGAACGCGCAAGCTCCAATTGATTTTCGCGCACGCGGGAATTGTGATCGATTCAGAATCCATTTAGGTCGTTTAGAGGCGGGCTACCGCCCGCCATCTCGCCGATCGACCGGGCGGGCAGTAGCCCGCCTCTAAACATTCAGGCTGTTTCTGCGCGCTCTGACAACGTTTTCGCTTCGCGGTTCGCATCCGCGATCACATCAGCTTCATTCATTGTCTTCAACTTGCCTTCGTGCATGACAATGCGGCCGTCAATAATCGTGGTCCGCACGTCGCTCGACTGCGCTGAATAAACTATTGATGAAACGACGTCAGTTTCGGGCGCGGCATGAAGTCGATTCAGATCAACCACAATCACGTCAGCGCGTTTGCCGGCTTCGATCCTACCGATTTCGTCCGCCAAACCCAGTGCCCGGGCGCCGTCGATCGTTGCCATTTGCAGCGCACGACCGGCCGGCAGCACTTCGGGTCCGTGTAGGACTTTTTGCAGCAGCGCCGCGGTTCGCATCTCGGTAAACATATCGAGGCGGTTGTTGCAGGGCGCGCCGTCAGCTCCGAGCGAGACTGAAATTCCGCGTTCGAGCATCGCCGTAACCGGCGCAACTCCGGAACCAAGCTTCAAGTTCGATGATGGACAGTGCGCGACGTTCGTTTGCGTTTTTTGCAGCGTTTCGAATTCACGATCACTGACGTGGACGCAATGCGCCAACAAAACATGCCGGCCTGAAACACCTAGCGAATCCAGATAAACGATATTCCGCAAACCAGTTTCACTCTCGACCATCTCGCATTCGGCCATGTTTTCGGATGCGTGCGTGTGAATCATCACGCCTCGCTCACGGGCAAGCTTTGCCACTTCGGCAAGCAAATCGCGCGTGCAACTGATTGCGAATCGCGGCGCGAAACAAACGCGAATGCGACCGTCAGCCTTACCGTGCCACTGCTCGATCAGCTCGAGCGATTCGTTGATAGAGTCTTGAGTTCTTTCAGCCAGAGAGGACGGAATGTCCTCGCCCTTGTCCATCATGCACTTGCCGATGGTCGCCCTAAATCCCGTTTCTTCGACAACGCGAAAGACTTCTTCGGTGTGGCTTACTGTTTCCATGGTCAGCGCGCACGTTGTTCCGCCTTTGAGCAGTTCGGCAATTCCCAAACGCGCCGATGCGCGAATTGATTCCCGCGTGTGCGCCGCTTCCATCGGCCAAATTCGTTTCTTCAGCCAATCGATGAGCGACAAATCGTCAGCCGATCCGCGAAAGAGAGTCTGACAAAGATGAATATGCGTCTGAATAAACCCGGGCAAGACTGCGCAGCCGGCGGCATCGACAACTTCATCAGCGCTGGCTTCACTCTGGTTTCCAACGGCCAAAATGCGTCCATCACGAATCAACAGATCGCCGCGCATGATGGAACTATCGGAATCCATCGTCACAATCGTGCCGTTCTTGATCAGAATTGAGTTGCTCATGAAATCGCCGCGCGGATTATCCCACAAAAAGAAAGCGCCGTAGGCGCTAAATGTTTATAGAACAACGGTGGACACTAATGAAAACGAATTGAGCGAATCCCGGAGCTCGGGATTCGCTCAAGTCGTAAAACATCCCATCAACAACACTTCTATAGACATCACGCCGCTACGCGGCTGTCGTTAAGCGCTTGGCGCGCTGCCTCCATTACCTCTTCATGAGTGTGGCCAGTTACTTTGCCTGACGCGAGCTCTCGATCACGCTGGATAGCCTCATTAACGGCCCCACGTTCATGAGTATCCGGCAATCCAGCGTCAACGCTCTCCCACAACGCTTGCGCGAGTGAGACTCGCTCTGCAGGCGGAAGGGCCATGGCGTGAGCAATCAGCTGTTCAGTAGTCATTAACGAAAGGAACTGAGTGTGGCCCTCACTCGTCAAGATGCAGACACCGCTTCAATCTAACCTTTCATCCGCGTCGGAAGCAGCCGCCTTACTCGGTTGTGTCCACGACCGAGATTTCACTCGCCTCTAAAGAACAAGACCCACCACCAGGAAATGTAATTGTGAGCGAATTCGCCTCGATGCTTTCATCTTCAAACGTCGCGCCGGACAATGAGGGAGTCGTGATGTGTCCTTTGGCAAGCGTCAATGTGAGTCGATCACCAAGCGCATTTCCAACCTTTGCCCGCGTCAAACAAGCCAGCTCTCCGAAGGTTATCTGCACGATCAGATTCGAACCGTTTTCCAACCAATGTCGCAACTTCAAGTTGGCATCTGCTTCTGAAATTTGCATTCCGTTCCCAGTGGCCACGGCTACTTCTTCTCGCCGGCGGCCGCGGCTTTCTTTTGCTCGCCGCCGTTCGTCGCGGCCGGTTCCTCGCGGACCGGCAATCCCAAGGCGCGCTTCACGTCCGTTTCAATCTTCCTTAACAGCTCGGGATGATCTTTCAGAGTCTGTTTAGAATTTTCACGACCCTGGCCCAGGCGGTCGCCTTTGTAAGAGAACCACGCGCCACTTTTTTCAACCACACGATTCGCAGTGGCCAGATCGAGCAAATCGCCTTCGCGCGAAATGCCTTCGCCGTACATGATGTCGAATTCGCATTCGCGGAATGGCGGCGCGACTTTGTTTTTTGCGACTTTGACCTTGGTACGGTTGCCGACCACGCGGTCGCCGTCTTTGATGGCGCCAATGCGACGAATATCCAGACGCAGAGACGAATAGAATTTCAGCGCACGTCCGCCGGTAGTCGTTTCGGGGCTGCCGAACATCACGCCGATCTTTTCACGAATCTGATTGATGAAGATGAAGCAGGTGTTTGACTGGGCGACGATCGCGGTCAGCTTGCGCAATGCCTGAGACATCAAGCGCGCCTGTAGACCAGGAAGCGAATCACCCATCTCGCCGTCGAGCTCCGCACGTGGTACGAGCGCGGCGACGGAATCCACGACGATCACATCGACGCCATTCGATCGCACGAGCGCTTCGGCGATTTCCAGGGCCTGCTCACCTGAATCCGGCTGTGAAATCAGCATATCATCGACATTCACGCCGAGTTTCTCCGCGTACAAGGCGTCCATCGCGTGTTCAGCGTCAATGTAAGCGGCGACGCCTCCGGCCAGTTGCGCCTGCGCCACGATATGCATTGCCAGCGTGGATTTGCCGGAACTTTCCGGACCGTAAATCTCGACGATGCGACCGCGCGGAACGCCGCCGATACCAATGGCCGCATCCAGCGACAGCGATGTCGTGGAAATTGCCGGCACGTCGGAAACGTCACGCTCGCCTAGACGCATGATCGATCCTTTGCCAAAACGCTTTTCGATGTTGAGCAGCGCGGCTTCAATGGCGCGACTGCGATCTGCAATTCTGTCTTCTGACATTGTGGGCATCTCTTTCTTCTGCTCCTCTTCTCAAACGGCATGTGTTATCGACCGAAGTCGCTCTGACCCGGTCACCATAACACAACTCAAGCGAGAATGGAACAGAGTTTCACACGTGCAACACGCCATTTTTCGGGAGGGTGGAGGTTTCAGACTGCGCGTCTCGGCAGCCCTCTCTGCGCATCCCGATGGGGAGTGAGAGCGCGCGTCGAATTATCAAGAATCCAAATGCGGCGGCAGAATACTCCAGTCAATGGCATCCGTCGAGAACTAATCCGAAATTAGAGATGCCAAAAATTTGCCAACTTTCGGAACCAGATCCGCTTCGCCGGCATTCTCCTCAATCATCTCCACGAGTGCTGACCCAACGACCGCGGCGTCCGCATAACGCCAAACATCCTCAACATGTTCGCGACTTGAAATGCCGAAGCCCACGGCGAGCGGCAGGTTAGAAAATCCACGCAGGCGAGTCACTAATTTCTCAGCCTCCGCGCTCATTTTTTCGCGAGTGCCCGTAACTCCTGCGCGCGAAACCGCGTAGACGAACCCGGTCGCACGTTCAGCAATCATCTGCAGACGAGCATCAGTCGAAGGCGGCGCGGCCAGAAAGATCAGATCAATCTCATGAGCGCGCAGCATCGCCGAGAAACGGCCGGCTTCTTCGGGAATCAGATCGGTCACCAGAATGCCGTCGATTTCCGCGTGTTCAGCTTCACGAGCGAGCTTCTCCAGGCCGAATTGCAAAAGCGGATTGAAATAGCTGAAAAGAACGATCGGAACGTTGGTCTCACTGCGAACGGCCCGAACAACCTCCAGGATTTCTGTCAAACCAAATCCATGTCGCAAGGCGCGCTCAGAAGCTCTTTGAATCACGGGCCCGTCAGCCATCGGATCGCTGAAAGGGACGCCGAGTTCGATAACGCTTGCGCCAACGCGTGCCAGTTCGAGAATCAGGTCATGCGTGGTGGCGAGATCAGGGTCGCCGGCAGTGATGAAAGGAATGAAGCCCTTCTTGTCGCTGCGTTTGAGAGCTTCAAATGTGGCAGCGATCCGTGACATTCATGGCTCCGTAGGAGCCTGAGGTTTATAGCTCCCGTTTGATACACCAACACAGCTCCGTAGGAGCGGCATATTCCGCCCCTAACGGGGCTGACTAAATAAGACGGCTTCGTACTATAGACATTTCGTCCCTAGCGGGACTGAGGCCGATCTACTCTATCGCGGACACTGTCGACGTCTTTATCACCGCGACCGGAAAGATTCACAATCAGAATTTCTTCGGGTTTCAATTCACCCGCGACTTTCATCGCGTGCGCGACTGCGTGCGCCGATTCCAGCGCCGGAATGATTCCTTCCAAACGCGATAACGTTTTGAACGCCTTCAGCGCTTCGTCGTCAGTCACCGAAGTGTATTCGACACGATGCTGATCATGAAGATACGCGTGCTCCGGCCCAATCGATGGGTAATCGAGTCCCGCCGAGATTGAATGCGTCGTCGCGATTTGTCCCCGCTCATCCTGCAAAACGTAACTCATTGTGCCCTGTAGGACTCCCGGACGACCACCGCCATTCGCATTGAATCGCGCCGCGTGTTGGCCGAGCTCGCGCCCCATGCCGCCGGCCTCGACGCCAATCATCCGCACCGATTCGTCAGACAAGAACGGATGAAACAGGCCGATGGAATTTGATCCGCCACCCACGCACGCAACAAGACAATCAGGCAGGCGTCCTTCCTTCTCCAGAACCTGTGCACGCGTTTCGCGACCAATCACGGTTTGAAAATCGCGCACCATCAGCGGATACGGATGCGGCCCGAGCGCGCTGCCGAGCAGATAATAGCTATCAGAGACGTTCGTCACCCAGTCGCGCAGAGCTTCGTTGATGGCGTCTTTCAAAGTGCACGCGCCGGCTTTGACTTCACGAACTTCGGCGCCCAAAAGCTCCATCCGGAAAACGTTCAACGCCTGGCGTTTCATGTCTTCGGCGCCCATGTAAACGACGCATTGCAGCCCGAACAACGCACAGACCGTCGCGGTCGCCACGCCGTGCTGGCCCGCGCCAGTCTCCGCGATGATGCGGCGTTTGCCCATGCGCCGCGCCAACAGAATCTGGCCCAGAGTGTTGTTAATTTTGTGAGCGCCGGTGTGAAGCAGATCTTCGCGCTTGAGATAAATGCGCGCGCCGCCGCAAAGCTCAGTCAAGCGTCGCGCGAAGAAAAGTGGAGTAGGCCGCCCTGCGTAGTCGCGTAACAGCGCGTTGAGCTCGCTTTGAAAATTCTCATCCGCGCGCGCCGACTCATACGCCGCCGTTAGTTCTTCCAACGGCGCCATCAATGTTTCAGGCACGAACCGACCGCCGTAAGGACCCCAGTGGCCGAGCGAATCAGGTTGTGTAATTGGCTTCACAAAAAACCAAATCGTTTAGAGTGGGGCTACTGCCCCACATTTGGCGGGCGGTAGCCCGCCTCTAAAACGACTTCTGTGGTGGTTACGGGCTTTTCTTAATCGGATGCGTCGAGCGCACACGCCCCGGCGCTTGCGAGCCGCGCGGATCGTCAACGACAACGCGGTTCTCGCGGCGATACATCGTCAAACGATTGCCGTCGGTTGTCCCCTGTTCGGCATCTTCGACGTGGGCCGGATTGCCCTTCAGGACTGCAACTTCATCCACGGCCGTGTATTGACACCAATCGCCTGTGCCTCGCTTACCCGGTTGAATCAGCACGACGTTGCGTTGCGCGATCACCTTCTCAAGTTCGTTAACTTCCTTTTGCAGATAAACGTCGGCGACGCCCGCCGTCATGCGATCGGTTCCCTGCTTGATATCGACGTTGGTTTCGTAGTGCACCACCCGCTCTGTATCCGAGTAACGCATGTACTCCGACGTCACTAACACCGGCACCACATTGATCGTGCTACCGGTTTTCTGTTTAGCCTGATAGAGAGCAGTTTGGACATGCCCGCGCGCATCCATTTGCTTCTGCTCGCGATACAAATTGATGACATCGCCGCGGATGAAGTTATCGTCCTGCCACATGCGCCCGTTGCCCGTGTAAGTCGCGTTGCCGGAATCATGAATGACCTCGGCCCGATCGCCGAGCAAATACACGGGACTCTTCACCTTGCGGAAGGGCGCGGCGCCGTTTGTTTGTTCCTGACTGTAGTAGGTCGTCTGAACTTTTCCGCGGCAGTAAGAAACGCGGGTCGAGTTATTCGAATCGATCTCGGCGGCTTTCGTGCGCGCGCGCGAATCCCAAACCGTGGGTTCGCCGCCGCGCAAACGGATCGTTTCATCCGCCGCCGTGTACGATGCGGCGTCCGCAGTTCCGTTGCGATCCAACTCATTAAATTTTGACTCGCCGCTTGCATCGACCTTCGCAATGTCCTGTGTTTCGCGCACGAACTCAGCATTCATCTTTTGCGACGTTATAGTTCGCGTGCCGCGTTTGTCACTGGGTTGAAATGGCTGTATGACAGCTTTCGATCCGCCGGTCGCAACGCAGTTTCGCATAATGTTGCCAACCTCAAAGAAATCACAGTCGAACCGAGTCGCCGTCAAAGTTTTCGCGTCGGCGGTCCCGGTTTTTTGCACCGGTTCGACGTAAAGCTCGGCATTGCCGGCCGCTTCGGCCTTTTCCAGATCTTTGCCTTTCAGTCGCCAGATCAACTTGATCGAGTCCGCGGTCAAACGCTTACTCGCGGCGCGCGGATCGTTTGCGCGCGTCTTTGGCGCCGACAGATTCACGACCGAGCGGCCCTCGCTCTTCATCTCTTTTATGACGCTGCGGTCGCCCTCGGCCTGAAAGTTGATGTCCAAAACGTTCGCGCCCGAAAGCTGTACATCGGAATCCGCATTCAGCGTTTGCGCGCGAATATCACGGACCGCGTAAGCGCGCTGCAATTGCTGGTTCGCGTCAAGATAAAAATCGATGTCGATCGCTCGAGCTTCTGCGGCGTGTCCTTCAGTCATCGAACGCAAGTACGAGTTGCCGCGCATCTCGAGCTTCTGAAGCTTTTTCTGTGCGTTGAGATTGGCGGTCAACGTTTCGCCGCTCATGATGTCCTGTTCCTGCTCGGCCGTGGCGCCGCCTGAGAAAGTCAGACGCAGCGACGCCTGCTCGAAAACGGCTTGCTTTGAACGGATCGTCACCGGCTTTGCGCGCGCGCCTTTTAAATTCGCATTGTTCGCAGCTTCCGGTGCGACGGTGATCTCGACATCATTCTTCAATTCGAGGCGTTTGTTCTTATCGTCGACGACCGCGCCCGTTGATTTACCCGAAATATTCTCACGCTCGAAAGTAATCGGCGAAGACGTTTCGCCCATCTCTTGTTTCTGATGATAGAGCAACGCGTCCGTCTTAACCTTGAGAGCCTCATGCGTTTCAATCTGAACGTTGCCGTTGAACTGAAGCAATTCGTTCGCTTGATCGTAGAGCGCTCGGTCGGCAGTGATGAGATCCGGCTTGGCGCTGTTCGCGGGAAAGACCTGGAGATTGACCTGTTCCAGTTCATGATGACCATCGGCGTACGTCACGTCGCGCGCCGCCCGCAGCCAAAGATAGAGCCGGTTGTCTTTGGTGATGTGCTGCTCGTAACCATTGATGATGCCGGTGATCTCCTTTGAAAGGGCGGGAGCTTCCGATCGCAAGCGAAACGGAGTGTTGTTGCGCATCTTGTAGTAAGACACGCCGACGAAAATAGACCCCGCGACTAACAGAAACAGCGCCAGCGCGCGGGCGATGGCCGGCACGCGCGCACGCAGGTCAACGGCACTAATTCGTCTTTTGCGGGTTACAACTTCCAAGGAGATCGATCCGATTGTTTAGAGGCGGGCTACTGCCCGCCGGCGCGTGGTTCCTAAAGCGGCGGCCGGTAGCCCGCCTCTAAACTTTCTATTTACGATTTACCATTTACGATTCACTTGCCCTCATGTCGCGCACATTCAATTGCAGCCTGATATCGCCCATCCACGACTGCGCTTCGAACTCGTAAGCAAGATCGATGCGCTGACCGGGCTGTGGCGTTGCTGCCGATTCTTCCAGACCGCGCCACCAGATTGCTTCCAGGGGCCGATTGTTCTCGCCGGCGACGCGGAACTTCAAATGCTGCTCCTTTATTACCTTTGGATCGCCAAGGACGCGCAGCCCCCGGGTCAAAAACACCGGGCGCGGATTTCCGGCGCCAAACGGCTCCATCTGCCGCAAATCCTGCGACAGAGCGAAGGTCAAATCGTTCGCGCCTACTTCCGCATCAATGGTTATCGCCGGCGTCAAATCATCTTCAGTCAAACACGCCGCCGCATGTTCATTCAAGCGACGCCGAAATTCCGCCACACATTCGCGACGAATCGAAAGCCCGGCCGCGTGCGAATGCCCACCGAATTTCTCAAATAAATCGCCGCAAGCCGTCAGGCCATTGAACAGGTGGTAGGCTTCGATGCTGCGCGCGGATCCGTGGCCCATATCGTCCTCGAACGAAATAACGACGCACGGGCGATTCAATCGCTCGGCGATTTTCGAGGCCGCCAGACCAATGACGCCGCGATGCCACGCGTCACCGGCAATCACCGCCACGTGCGTCTGCGTTGCACGATCGGCGCCGGTCTCAAACTCTTCAACCGCGCGATTGAAAATCTCGCGCTGCATCTCCATTCGCTCGCGGTTGCGCGTGTCGAGATGTTCGGCTAGTCGCCGCGCTTCCTCTCGATCTGTTGCATTGAACAGATCGACGACGGCGCTCGCCGCATCCATGCGACCGGCGGCATTAATGCGCGGGCCGATGCGAAAGCCAAGGTCGTACGCGTTCACTTCTGCGCCATCGCCGCAACCGGCAATGTCGATCAGCGCGCGCAAGCCGGCGTTCACAGCTTTCGGCAAATCCGAAAGGCCGAGCGCCACAATCGCGCGATTCTCGCCGATGAGTTTCGCGACGTCGGCAACTGTGCCGATCGCGACCATCTTCAGGAAGCCCGGCACAACTGATTCGCGACCGCGCTCGCGAAACAACGCGTGCACCAGTTTGAAAGCGACGCCAACACCGGCCAGGTTCTTGTCCGGATAATCACAGCCGTGCTGATTCGGGTTGAGCACCGCGAACGCGGGCGGCGCGCCTTCGTCTTCGTCGGGCAGATGATGATCGGTGATGATGACGTCGAGCCCATTCGCGCGGGCCCACACGAGTGGTTCATGCGCGCGAATGCCACAATCCACGCTGATCACCAGCTTGTATCCTTCGCTCGCGGCCTTTTCCAAAGCCGGTTGTTGAATGCCATAACCCTCTGTAAAGCGATGCGGCACGTGATAGCCGCACGTCGCTCCTAACATCCGCAACGCGCGCAGCAACACGGCCGTGCCCGTTGTGCCGTCAACGTCGTAATCGCCGTAAATCAGAATTGGCTCTTGCTGATCGATTGCGTGAAGCACGCGCGCGACGGCTTCAGTCATGCCGCGCATGAGCATCGGATCGTGAAGCTGTTCGAGAGTGGGTTTTAAGAAACGTTCCGCGGCTTTTAAGTTTCCGTAACCGCGCGACAAGAGCAACCCGGCGACTATCGGCGAGACGCCTATTTCCCTTGCGAATTCGCGAACTTCAGTCGCCTCGCGCGAGCGCAGAATCCACTTCTTCGGTCGCTTATCAATCGCGCGCGCGGGAGTCATGGCGGGAGTTTACTTGTTGTAATGAATAAGAGCCACTGTTCCCTCTCCCGCTGGGAGTGTCCTGGTTTACGTTTTCTTGGCGAGTTTCTTAGCGAGCTTTGCGCCTTTGCGTGAGTTCCTCCTTGCGAAGGATGCAGGTTCACGCAAAGGCGCCAAGACGCAAAGGGACGCAAAGGCAATCAGGACAATGCCCTTGACCAGAGGGAGAGGGAGTTAAAGGCCCGTCAATCGACCCGTCAGTAACATGATCAGGATCGCTCCACCAACCAGAATGCGATACCCGATGAAGACGCCGGTCGAGTGCGTACGCAGAAAGCGAAGCAGAAGCCAAATTGAAAGATAACCGACAATCGCGCTTACCACCGTGCCGACGGCGAGATTAGTCAGGCTTCCCGGCGGCAGCTTGTGTATCGCCTCAAACAATTCCAATAAGCCGCTGGCGGCGATTGCCGGAATAGAAAGGAGGAAGGAAAAGCGCGCGGCCGTCTCGCGTGTTTGCCCGACAAACAGGCCCGCCATCATCGTCGAACCCGAGCGGCTCGATCCGGGAATCAAGGCGAGGCATTGAGCGAGTCCGACGGCAATCGCATCACCCAGACCGAGGTCTTGAAGTCGTTTTTTTCTTTTGCCAACCACCTCAGCCACGATCAATAGCAGCGCGACGACAATCATCATCGTCGCGATGATCCAAAGATTCTTTGTAAACGAACCTTCGATCTGTTTCTTAAAAGCGAGGCCGACAATGACGACGGGAATTGTGCCGATGATGATCAGCCAACCGAGCCACGCATCGGTCGAGAGCCGCGCATGTTCATTCTCGCGATTGAACTGATCGCGGCGGCCGTCTTTCAAGATCACCAGATGATCGTGAATGAAGGCGCGCGTGATTCTCCAGATGTCCCCGGCAAAATAAACCAGCACCGCCAGCAACGTGCCGAGTTGAATCACAGCCATCGACGCCGTTGCTTGTTCCGGCGTCAGAGCCAAATCCATCGCACGCATCGCCAGCACCAGATGCGCCGTCGAGCTGATGGGTATGAATTCAGTTAAGCCCTGGACAATGCCGAGGAGGATCGCCTGGAACAAGGTCATGTCTGGTTTGAGCTTTGGATCTGACTAATCTGGATTTGAAGAGCTGGATGTGCCATGCGAGCGGGCAGAGTATAAACTAACTTTGCCGTCAGTTGTATGTTGAGTGTGATGACGCAGCATAGCAGCAGACAATTCATCAAATACATAGGAGGCTTTTCGCAGTGGAGGTCATCCGAAAAATATTTACTGTTGGCTACTCGGGCATTATTGTCCTATTCGTCTGTTGCGCCCTGGCCTTAATTTTCTTTGCTGCGCTGGAACTATGGCATGGAGTCAACCCGGGGGCCGTTTTGCCGCTGCGCGACCGGTTTAATTCTATCCTTGAGAGCATCGCATTGTTGACCATCGCGGTGGTCGCGCTCGAACTCGGCCAAACAATCATTGAAGAGGAGGTGCAACGGAAGGTACAGGCCAGCGGTCCCACCCGCGCGCGACGCTTCGTTTCGCGATTTCTGGTAGTCGTGGTCGTGGCGCTTTCTATTGAATCGTTGGTATCCGTGTTTAAACTCGCCCATGACGATCCCTCACGGTTACCGCAAGCCGCGATGGTTGGAATTGCCGCCGGCGTGCTGCTCGCTAGTTGGGGAGTCTTTATTCGGTTGAACCGGAGCGCTGAAGAGCTGGAGCCGGAAGCGATGGCAGAGACCAAGAGCGAGGATCGAAAGATTAAATCGAAAGATTAAATAGCCAGCGATTGCCTTACTCTCGGAAAGAGTTTCTCCGCGAGATCCAATCGTACATCGCATTAGGCATGATCAAACCCGCGCGAACAATGGTCGCGAGCTGCCACGGAAAGGCGTAGGACTTTTTGCGTTTTTCGATCGCCGTCACGATCTTCTTTACGGCGGGGTCGAGTTCCTGAAGCCAGGGGAGCTTCGCCTTGCGCCCCGCGGTCAGCGGTGTCTTGATAAATCCCGGATGAATGATCGTCACGTCGATCCGGTGCGGTTTCAGATCCAAACGCAAACTTTCAAACATTGAGGAAACGGCCGCTTTGCTCGCGCAATACGCGGCTGACTTCGGTAATCCGCGATACGCCGCCAAACTCGAAATCACAACTAAATGGCCGCTCCCACGCTTAACCATTCCGGGAACAACCGCAGCAACACTGTTCGCAGCGCCGAGAACATTGACGTTAATCACCTCGGCGAGTATGGCGGCGTCCAACTCGGCGGCATCGTTTGAGGCGCCAATGCCTGCGTTCGCAATTAGCACGTCGACACGACCGAATTCGGACTCCAATCGCGCGGCGGCAGCACGCATCGATTCGGCATCCTGAACGTCTGCCGGAATGGCAAGCACGTTCGCGGATTGTTCGCTGTTCTTGCCCGTCGCTATCTCAATTACGATTTCGTCGAGAATGGCTTTGCGACGCGCGACCAAACCGAGCTTCGCGCCGCGTCGGGCAAGCTCGAGCGCGAGACCGCGTCCGATGCCCGACGAGGCGCCGGTAATGAGAACGACTTTGTCGGACCAGAATGACATCGGTGTGAAGTCCCGGAGGGACGAAATGTTTATAGCACACGCGATACTGCTCTAAAGAATTCCGCGTGAGCGACAAAAGTCGCTCACGCGAAAGGAATTTGGAATGCAACGGGTTCTATAAACATAGCGCTCCTGACGGAGCGCGAAATCCTCGGACTCGGAACTCGGAACTCGAAACTCGAAACTCGGAACTCGGAACTCGAAACTCGAAACTCGAAACTCGAAACTGGGAGCTAGACCTGCTGGATGACGGGAATGATGACAGGCTTCGCGCCCGTTTCCTTCTGAATGAAGCGCTTCAATTCCAGCCGCACGTGCTCTTTCAAAAGCGACTCGTCCTGAAAAGTTTGTTTCGACGCGCCGGCCAGCGCCGCTGCCACCACGCGCTGCGCATCTTCGGTCATTCCGTTCGACGATTCGAAACCGCGCACGCCTTGCGCGACGATCTGCGGCGGCGACTGCAATTCTCCGGTCTCGCGATTGATGATAAGGACGAGCGTAATCATGCCTTCGTAGGCCAGCTTCTTCCGTTCTCGCACCGTATCGTATTCAATTTCTTCAAAGCCCGAATCATCAATGAATGTCCGCCGGATCTCTTTCTTGTCAGTGATTACCGCGCGCTCGCCATCCAGCTCGAGCACATCGCCATTTTCAATCAGCACGATGTTCTCTTCGGCATAGCCGAGGTGGTTCTTGACGAACTCTTTGTGGCGAAACAGCATGCGATATTCACCGTGAATCGGCACGACGAATTTCGGCCGCACTGCTTCAGTCATGATGCGGATGTCGTCCTGCGAAGCGTGACCGCTGACGTGAATCAGACGCCGCTTCTCTTCAATGATGTTCGCGCCCCGCTTGTAGATGTGGCCGATCAATTTCGAAATCGCGCGTTCGTTTCCGGGAATGATGCGCGCCGAAAGCACCACCGTGTCTCCCTCTTCAATGGTGATGCCTTTGTAAAGCTGCGTCGCCATTTGATAGAGCGCCGCGCGGGGTTCCGCCTGCGAGCCGGTCACGAGCAAGACAATCTCGTTGTCAGGAAGATTCTTAGCGTCGTTGAGGCTGATGAGCATGCCGTCGTGAAGGTCCAGGTAGCCCAGCCGCTCGGCGATCTCGACGTTCTTCTGCATCGAGCGACCAAGCACGCATACCTTTCGATCGAACTGCTGCGCCACATCGAACACGATCTGAAGCCGATGAATGGAAGAGGCGAAGGCGGCAACAATGATGCGGCCATGGGCCTCGGCGAAAATCTCTTCAAAGGCCGGAATAACCGCGCGTTCTGAAGGAGTTCGGCCGGGCACTGTCGCGTTCGTCGAATCGGAAAGCAGCGCCAGCACGCCTTCCTGACCGTATCGACGGAGGGTTCTTAAGTCTATCGGTTCGCCGATTACCGGCGTCTCGTCAACTTTGTAATCGCCCGTGTGAATGATGGTGCCGACTGGTGTCTTGATCGCGAGATGAAAACAGTCGATGAGCGAATGCGAAGCTCGTATGAATTCGATCGTGAACGATCCGATCGTCACCACGTCGCGTGGTTCAACGCGATGCAGCAGCACGTCATTGAGAAGGCCGTGCTCGTGCAACTTACTTTCGGCTAAGCCGAGTGTGAAGTGCGAAGCGTAAACCGGAACGTTGATCTTCTTCAGGACATAAGGCAGCGCGCCGAGGTGATCTTCGTGTCCGTGCGTGAGGATGATGGCAGTGATCTCCTGCCGGTACTGCTCGAGGATTTCAAAGTCGGGAATGCAGATATCGACGCCATAGACGCTCTCTTCGGGAAAGCCCATGCCGGCGTCGAGCACAAGCATCTCGTCACCGTAGCGCAGCAGAGTACAGTTCATCCCGAACTCGCCGATACCGCCGAGGGGAATGATTTCTAGGACGTTAGACACTTATTGGATTTTGCTCGACTCTCTGGACGGGGTGAAACGAGTATAGCATGAGGGTTGATTGTGACCCTTTCTGCGAGAGACTTCAAAGGTGTATTCTTAAATCGTGAACATCAAGGTCATCGTTGAACCAGGCGAGGATGGCTACTTTGTCGCCCACGTTCCCTCGCTGAAAAGCTGCTGGTCTCAGGGCAAGACGAAGGAAGAAGCGCTTCAGAACATCCGCGAAGCTATCGACGTCTATCTTGAGCCGGAACCAAAAGAACTCGCCCAGGATCAAGAGTTAGTTGAATTAACAATGTGAAGCTCCCCGTCCTTTCAGGCAAACAAGTCCTCGCTGCTCTCATCCGGCTCGGCTTTGTTGAAGTTCATCGCAAAGGCAGTCATGTGAAAATGAAACATCCAGACGGCCGCATCATTGTTTTTCCTTTTCACCACGAACTGGATCGCTACACTTTAAAAGGCGCTCTCGGCGACGCCGATATTCAGATTGAAGAATTCTTAAAGCTCGCGCGCTAATAGCATGCCCGACATGTTGGTTAATCTGCTGAAGCTGCCGCCGCTTCAGCCCTTATTCGATGAGATGAGCGCAGCCGGCGTAAACATTCGTCGTGCACAGCCGTTCGAGCTCACCCCAGTTCGTCAATTCATCGAACAGAATTTTTCAGTGGGCTGGGCTGATGAAGTGTCAGTCGGCTTCGCGCACAAACCGGTGACGGTTTACATCGCAACGCGCGAGGCGGCCGTGATTGGTTTTGCTGGATACGAATGCACGCGCAAGGCGTTCTTCGGACCGACGGGCGTGGGTGCGAGCGAACGCGGCCGCGGTGTTGGCCAAGCTTTATTGGTTGCCGCGCTGTGGGGCCTGCGAGAATTGGGTTACGTTTACGGAATCATCGGTCATGCGGGTCCGATTAATTTTTACCAGGATGCCGTCGGAGCCGTTGTGCTTCCTGACAGCGATCCTGGCATCTACACTGATTTGTTGAAGCAAGTTTTATAGCAATGCGTCTTCGCCGCGTCGCGTGGTATGTTGTTGCCAGAATGGGACTCGTTAACGGCCATGTAACCCTCAAAAACCCAAGGCTGCCGGATCTCGCTCCGCTCGAAGTCGAAGCTCTCGTGGATTCAGGAGGAACACATCTTTGCATTCCCGAACATGTGCAACTTCAACTCGAGCTGGAGCCAATCGATACAAAAGAAGTGACGCTGGCTAATGGCTCGAGAACGTGCGTGCCTTACGTCGGGCCGATTGAATTGCGCTTTAAGAATCGCGTTGGCTTTGCTGGCGCATTAGTAATGGGCGATCAGGTCTTGCTCGGGGCGATACCGATGGAGGATATGGACTTGGTCGTTATTCCCAGAACGCGGACGCTCGACATAAACCCGGACAGCCCCAACTTCGCATCGTCGATCGCAAAATTGGGCCAGCTCGGTTCCGCGAGCTGGCGAACAGTAGCCCGCCTCTAAACGGAATCGGATCATTCTGAAATGCTTCTCCTATTTACATTCACCTGGTTGAATGATCGCATTCACAAGCGCCGCCCACTCCTCCACAGACAGAGTTTCCGCACGGCGCAGAGGAGGAATTCCGGCGTCGCACAAAACGATGCTCGCGCCACCGCGTTTCGTAAGTAGCTCCTGAATCGGCCCAGGCGCCTCGCGCAGATTATTGAGAATCGTCTTGCGCGGATGCGCGAACCCGGCGCTTACCACTTGCCACAATAACGATTCATCCTTGACGTCTGCGGCGATCCGTTCGCGAACCCGCAGACGCACCACCGTGCTCACTACTTTCGGAACAGGACGAAAAGCGCGTGCCGGCACATCGAAGAATTTTTCCGCCTCGCAATACGCTTCGACAAAAACGGAAAGATAGCCGCGCTCGGGTGAATCGGTTGTCGCGGTGATGCGATCGGCAACTTCGCGTTGGAGCATCAGAAACATTTCAGTGAGGCAGGCGCGTTGCTCGATTAGACGCTGGAGAATCGCCGTCCCAATGTTGTAGGGAAGGTTCGCGACTACACGAGCCGCGGGTGCGGGTTGGACAAGCCCGCAGAAATCCACAGTCAGCGCGTCTGCTTCGATCAGAGTGAAATTCGCATAGCCCGCAAACTGCTCACGGAGCTGCGGAATCAGAGCTCGATCAAATTCGATTGCGATAACGCGAGCGCCGGTTTCGAGTAAACGCGCGGTCAGAGCGCCTCGACCGGGACCGATCTCGATTATCGTTTCGTCGGATTTCGCTTGAACTGCGTCGACGATGCGGCTGACCACATTCTTATCAACGAGGAAGTTTTGTCCGAAACGGCGTTTTGGAAAAGGATGAGGGATGAAGGATGAAGGATGAACCTCGGTGTTCGTGATCTTGCCTGGGCCCGGTTCGGATGCTTCTTCTTTCATCCTTCCGCCTTCATCCTTCATCCTTTCATTCCCCGCCTTCATTCTTCATTCTTGCTTTCAGTGGGATAACCGGTGATTTCGACATCGGCGCCATGTGGACGAACTTCAATGTCTTGCAGGCGTACCGCGTCCGCAATTCTCTCTGCTCCGGCGCCAGCAAGTGCCGACGGCGCGTCCTGACCTCCGATCAACATCGGCGCCACGAAGAACGTAACTTTATTGACGAGATTGGCTTCAAGAAGTAACGCCGCGAGTGACGGCCCGCCCTCAACCAGTACGCTTTGAATCGCTCGCGCGCCCAGTTCCGCAAGTATGCTTCCCAGATCCAATGCCGAACCCTGGTGAACGACTTCAACCCGACGTGATCGCAAAGCTTCAATCGAATTACCGTCGGCATCGCCGCCTGCGAAGATAATCACAGGCGCCTCATCACTCGTCTGCGCCAGCCGTGATTCGGGAGAGACCCGCAGGAATTGCTCGACCACTATACGGACGATCGGTCGTCGCCTTTTCTTCCCGGAACGATCCGTGAGCAACGGATCGTCCGCGCGCGCGGTCCGTCCCCCGACCATGATCGCGTCGGACTGATGACGCAGCTCGTGTACGCGCGCCCGCGCAACCTCGCCGGTAATCCAGCGCGAATCGCCCGTGACGGTCGCGACTTTTCCATCCAGTGTCACGGCCATTTTGAGATGCACGAACGGACGACCGGTGCGCATGAAATGAATATAGGCTTCGTTCAGCCGCGTGGCTTCCTCGGCCAGCAGCCCGGTACTGACGTCGATATTGGCTTCGCGCAAATGAGCAAAGCCACGGCCTGAAACTTTCGGATTCGGATCCTCGATCGGCGCGACGACTCGCCTGATGCCGGCTTTGATCAAAGCATCGGTACAAGGCGGCGTGCGGCCCTGATGAGCGTGCGGCTCTAAAGAGATGTAAGCCGTCGCCCCACGTGCGCGCTCACCAGCCTGTTCAAGCGCGATCGTCTCAGCATGTTTGATATCGTCGTAGGCGTAGAAGCCTGCGCCGATGATCTGTTGACGATCATCGACGATGACGCAACCAACTAGCGGTCCCGGACTGACGAGTCCGGTTCCTTGCGCGGCGAGCTCGAGGGCGCGCTGCATCATGCGTCGATCGAAATCGATGGGCTGGAGTCTGGGGTCTGGCGACAAAGCGACGTGATTGTGCCGCGTCGGCGGGAGCTTTGCCAAGCAGAGGAGATTCGACTAGCCGCGTTTACGCGCCGGTTTACCTTCGGTCTGACTGAACTGCGCGTAGGCGACGCGGAACAACTCCGAAAGAGCTTTTGCCGTTTGCGGTGTCAGTTGCCGATCGGCGCGCAGGTGCGCTTCGACGATCTCAGGCGTCGATTCGTGCGGATAGTAGACCACAGGGTTCGGATCGTTCGCGGCACGATGGCCGTGATGCATGACGCGTTCAATTGGCATGTCGAGCCACGCGGCGAGTCGGGCGATGTTGTCGGCGTCGGGCTTGCCCGTGCCGTTTTCAATCCGCGACAAAGTAGAAGCCGACACCCCCGTTTCATCAGCGACATCGCGCAGGCTGAGTCCGTGCTGTTCGCGACGGCGCCGGATCGCACTGCCCAATTCGGCGGTGTTGACTCGGGTCTTATTAGTCATGCGCGAAGCTTAACACGCAGTGGGTTTTAGCCGCAAGACTCTGTTTTACGGCCGCAACAGCACGTCCGGAACCGCCTGCGGGGCGGGGTCTCCGCGCGGGCATCCCGCGTGGTGCAGCGGGCATGAACTTTCCTTCGCCACTTTCAAACGTGGCTCACGGTTCGACGTCAGCGAGTAGCCCAGGAACTTTCGCTCCCACGGTCGCGCCACCGCGCTTTTCTCCGCGTTTACCTTTAGCCGTAGTCGCCGGTCAAGG
>JBASRE010000011.1:0-145213 GCA_049273695.1 Pyrinomonadaceae bacterium | reverse complement strand
GTTGTTAACTTGCGTCGGCATCTTAGAACGCAAGTTAACAACTTGCGCTACAACTGTGGATCCTGTACCAGTTCCAGCAAAACGCCGCCCGTGGATGATGGATGAATGAAGGCTACAAGGCAACCGCCCGCGCCAATCCGCGGCTCTTCGTCGATTAGTTTTGTACCTTTCGACTTCAAGTCCGCCAGAGTCGCTTGAATATCTTCGACGCTCACGGCGACATGATGGATGCCGCCCCCACGTTTTTCGAGAAATTTCGATATCGGTGAGTCCGCCGACATGGGCTCCAGCAACTCAAACCGCGATTCCCCGACCGGCAGCATGCAGACGCGGACTTTTTGTCCGGCCACTTCCTCGGTGTGGTCAGCACGCAAACCCAGCAAATCTCGCCAGACGCCGGAAGCATCATCAATTCCGCGGGTGGCGATTCCGATGTGATGAATCTTCATGAGATGGTCAGTTGTCAGTGGTCAGTCGTTAGTTCGGTTATGTGTGAAACAGCTAGCAACGAACAACTGACCACTGACAACTGACAACCTGACTACTGACTACTGACTACTGACTACTGACATTCCTATAAGTTCCTCGACCGCCGAATAAGGATCGCGTTGCTTTGAGGCCACTTCCGCAGCCAGCCGTTCGAGCATGTCCGCGGCGCCGTTCCCACCCAGCGCTTCGTTCACAAGTTGCTCACGCAACAACTCAAGAATCCGCCAGCGCGCAATGGCGAGGCGACGCTCACTCGTCTCGGGACGCGACTCCTGAAACTCGCGACAGTGTTTGATCGCCGCAGCAAGCTCTTCAATCCCCTTGTTTTCCGTCGCGACGGTTTTGACGATGGTCGGTTGCCAGGCGTCATCTCGATCGGCCAGCGAAAGCAAAGCCTGCAACTCTTTCTCCGCACGCAGAATGCCTTCGCGGTCAGCTTTGTTCAGCACCAGCACGTCGCCAATTTCCATGATGCCGGCCTTCAAAGCCTGCACGTCGTCGCCCATACCGGGAACCAGGACGACTACGCAAACGTCGGCCGTCTTTATGATTTCAACTTCGTCCTGACCGACGCCGACGGTTTCGACAAGAATCTTTTGGTAGCCCGCAGCATCAAGAATCGCGACTGCATCCACCGTCCCGCGCGCCAACCCCCCGAGATTTCCGCGCGTCGCCATGGATCGAATGAAGACGTTCTTGTCGAGCGACAACGTCTGCATCCGAATGCGATCACCGAGAATCGCGCCGCCGGAAAACGGACTAGACGGATCGACAGCGATGATGCCGACGCGCTCGCCCTGCTTGCGATAGTAAGCGGCGAGCTTGTCAACGATCGTTGACTTTCCTGCGCCCGGCGCGCCCGTTATTCCAATTACGAGTGCTTTGCCCGACCGCGCGAACACATCCTTCATCAATTCGGATGCTGATGCGGCGCCGTCCTCTACTCGCGAGATCGCGCGCGCGACCGCCGTCAGCTCTCCGGAGATAATTCGATCGATGAAACTGCTCATTAAACGTCAGGCTTGTTTCAGAATCTCGCGCGCAATGATCATCCGTTGAATCTCTGACGTGCCTTCACCGATCGTGCAGAGCTTCGAATCCCGCCAGTACTTCTCCGCCGGATAGTCCTTCGTGTAGCCATAGCCGCCATGGATCTGAATCGCTTCTTCGCAAACACGAACGCTGATTTCGGACGAGTACAGCTTGGCCATTGATGACTCTCTGGTTGTTTTCTTCCCCTGATCTTTCATCCACGCAGCGCGATACATCAACAGCCGCGCGGCGTCAATTTGCGTCGCCATGTCCGCAAGCTTGAACTGAATTGCCTGAAACTCACGAATCGGTTTGCCGAACTGCTGCCGCTCGCCCGAATAGCGCACCGCCGATTCGTACGCGCCCTGGGCGATACCGACGGCGAGGGCCGCAATCGAAATGCGTCCACCGTCGAGAATCTCCATGGCGTTAACAAAGCCCATGCCTTCCTCGCCGATGCGATTATCATCCGATACAAAACAGTCTTCGAATAGGACGCTCGCTGTTTCTGAAGCGCGCAGACCGAGCTTGTTCTCTTTCTTCGAAGGCGAGAAGCCCTTCATGCCTTTCTCAAAAATAAATCCGGTGATGCCCTTGCTGCGCTTCGCGCGATCGCTCGAGGCGAAGGCCACGCACGTATCCCCGTGAATGGCATGCGTGATGAAGTTTTTTGCGCCGTTGATTAGCCAGCCGCCATCTTGCCGCACAGCCGTCGTGCGCGTGCCTGATGCGTCCGATCCGGCGCCCGGTTCCGTCAATCCCCACGCGCCGATGTGTTCGCCAGTGGCGAGCGGCACCAGATACTTCTGTTTCTGCGCTTCAGTGCCGTACTGAAAAATGTGATTTGAACAAAGCGACGTGTGCGCGGCGACAGAAATTCCGACCGAGCCATCAACCCGCGACAATTCCTCAATCACCGTCGCGTATTCAACGTAACCGAGTCCCGCGCCGCCGTATTCTTCGGGAAACAGCACGCCGAGCAACCCCAATTCGGCCAACTTCGGTTTTAGTTCAATGGGAAAGTGCTGCGTCTCGTCCCATTCCATAACATGCGGCGCAATCTCGCTCTCGGCGAACTCGCGCACGCTCATCTTCATTTGTTGTTGTTCTTCAGTAAGTTCGAATTCCATTACAGTGAAAGAGCCTTACACTCAAACGACAGGCATCAGACGCCTGTCGCAGCTTTAATGCAACTTTGCATTGTAACCTAACGCGAAGAAACTCGCAGTCTGCGGCGTGGGCGTTTAGTTTGACGTGCAGGTTCGCGCGCGGGACGGTAGAACCTTTTGACTTCAACGGGCAGGAGGAGCCGCCAGTCACCGGGTTTCATTCTTGAATCACTGAGCGGACCGATGCGCTCGCGCGACAGCTTCAACACCGAGTGACCGATGGCGTCGAACATGCGGCGAATCTGCTGATTGCGACCTTCGTGCAACGTCATTTCGAACCAGGCATTCACTCCGGTTTGTTCCAACGGAAGAATTTCCGCCGGCGCGGTACGAACGCCATCGTCGAGCCGCACCCCACGCCGCAATCTTTCAATCGCGTTCTCCGTCGGGATCCCTTTGACCTTGACTCGATACACCTTTGGGATGCCATTGCGCGCCGACGTCACATGATTTGTGAAGTCACCATCGTTGGTCAGCAGCAGTAAACCTTCGGTATTAAAGTCGAGGCGTCCCACCGGGTGCAGCCGGCCGAGCGCTGCCGGAACCAGTTGCGTGACCAGCGGCCGGCCTTTCGGATCCGACAAGCTGCTCAAATACCCTTTCGGTTTGTAGAGCAGCACGTAAACCTTCTCCTGCGGTTTCAGCAGCCGATTGATCAGGCGGCCGTTTACTTTGATGTGATCGGTTTCAGGGTTGGCTTTCGTGCCGAGTTCAGTAACGACTGCGCCGTTAACCGCAACTTTGCCGGCCTTGATTAGTTCTTCGGCGTGGCGCCGTGACGCGATGCCGGCGGCGGCAATTAACTTTTGTAACCTGATTTGCATCGGGAAATCTGCAGAGGCGGACCACGCTACAACTTGAGCGCCTTGCGAAAGGTTTGCCGAACGGACTCACACTTTTCAAAAGCTTCCTTCGCCTCTTGATCATCTGCGGCGTCGCCGGGATATCGGTATTCCACGGCGAACGCGCTTAAAGCATTCAGATCCGGTAGCAGGCTAGTCCACGTCGGTTCGACTGAAAGTGCCAGTTTCAGGAGGTCGGCGAGATCGTGAATCTTCGGAAAGGGAACATCAGATTCTTGTAAAAAGGCTTTCAAGTACTTTTCAGCGCATTGTTGCGCATGAAAACAGACGGCGTCGTAATTGGGATTCTCGGTGACGGCTAATTCCCGTCGAGCCGGAGCAAAATCTGCCTCGGCCTTCACCACCCACTCATTTGTGATTGGCTTCATACAAAACTTTGCCTTTTTCAAATATCTCGCGAATGAACCAATCGTTCTGTGAGAGTCGTGCAGCAACCTGTTCGGGCGTTCGCACGAGCAGATCCAAGGGCAGCCGCGCGTTGACTCTGTTGCGAATTTCGATCGCTTTACGCACTGGCTTACCGTTGAAGGGCAACACGACCAAAATGTCTACATCCGAATCTGAATCTGGCTGACCGTAAGCGTGCGAGCCAAACAATGTGATCTTTTCGGGTTTGAAACTTCGCACTATTTGCGAGGTCAGATCCATTATTTGATTGGCTTCTACCACAATGTTCCTTATGAATCGGCGGCGCCGGCGAGGTCCTGGAAATCTTCAATGCTCGGCAACTCGGACAAGTCTTTGAGACCAAACTGAATGAGAAACTCTTTCGAAGTGCCGTACATCATGGGCCGGCCGACGGTTTCCTTGCGGCCTTTCGCGACAATCAAACGCTTGTCTAGCAGAGTCTTGATCGCCGAGGGCGACTGTACGCCGCGAATCTCGAGAATCTCAGGCACCGTGACCGGTTGTTTGTAAGCGATCACGGCCAGCGTTTCCAATGAGGCCAACGACAATTTCGCGCTGGGTTTTGATTTCAAATAGGCGCGAACATGTTCGTGATGTTCCGGCTGAGTCGAGATCTGCCAGCCGCCGGCGATTTCGCGCAATTGCAGCCCGCCGCTTCGGCTCGCATACTCTTCGACCAGCGATTGAATAGCTTCTTCGATCGTTGATTGCTCGACGCGCAGCACTCGCGCAATCATTTTCGCGTCGAGCGGCTCGTCGGCCACGAAAATCAAAGCCTCAGCGATCGACTTCAACTCCGTCGCTGAAATCTCGCGTGTGCCTTCGATCTCGTCCGCTTCGACGGGTTCGACTTCGATCTCGATTTCCACTGCTGCTTTAGCTTCACTCATAGCTGCTTTAAGCCGGACTGACCGGGCGCGCGGTGATGTCGCCGAACGTTTCGCGCTGAACTAAAGAAATTTCGGCAAGGCGGACCAGTTCCAACACTGAAAGGAACGCCACAACGAGCTCGCGACGCGATTGCGCGCGCTCGAAAAACTTCAGGAGGTTCAGCTCGCCGGCCGATCGAACCATGTTGCGGAGGCGGTCGATCATCTCGGCCATCGACACTTCCTCGCGCTCAATCTCCATCATCACTTCTTCTTTGTGCCGCGCCAGAATCTTCTGAAACACCGTCAGCAGATCGAACAGCCCCACGGCAACTTCAGGATTGTTCTTGTCCGTCTCGATCTCCGCACGCGTAAACACAGCCTGCTCGACTGTTGCCCGCGACCAAAGCATCTGCGCTGCTGACTTGAATTTCTCGTGCTCGAGAAGCCGATTAACGAGATCCGCTCGCGGGTCTTCGATCTCTTCTTCTGCCGCGAGTGGATCACGCGGGAGCAGCATGCGCGACTTCACCTCGATCAACTGCGCGGCCATCACCAGAAAATCGCCGGCGATCGTGAGATCCAACTCCTGCATTAGGTTCAGATAACGCAGGTATTCATCCGTAATTCGTGCGATCGGAATGTCGTAGATGTTGACCTGTTCCTGGCGGATTAGATACAGCAGCAGGTCGAGCGGCCCTTCAAATTCACCGAGGGTGATTCTTAGTTGATCGTTTTCGCGGTCAGGGGCGATGGCCGGCGCGGCACCCGCGACACTGATGGTAGACGGAGTTTCCGGCGCGGACTTGGCGTCAGCCGGCGCTGGGATGTTAGTTGACGACGACTCTTCCATTCGCTTTCAAATTCTCACCTGGTTTCAACCAGGTGCACCGGCGCCTCGGCTTGGGTTTCGAACCGTTTCGTTTCGAGGGCCGGGCAAGGTCGAAACCGTCGAAACGGTAAATCTACAAGGCGACCTTTCTTTCACCCGGCTAAGCCGTGTGTGAATGAAAGGCGTCATTGTCGAGCGCCGACCAGTCCCATTCTCCTCTTGGCGTCGGACAGTGTCGTGCGCGCAATCTCCTGCGCGCGGGTCGCTCCCCGTTCCAGAATCGCGTTCAGTTTACCATCATCGATCGCTTTCACGCGCTCCTGAATTGGCTTCAGAAACTCGATCGTGACGTCAGCCAGCTCCTGCTTCAAGCTCGCATAACCTTTGCCGCTAAAGTGATCTTCGATTTCCTGATTACTCTTCCCTGTCAGGAGATGGTAAATCGTCAGCAGATTGTTGATGGCCGGTCGATTTGGATCGAAACGAATCTCAGTGCCTGAGTCGGTGACCGCGCGTTTGAACTTGCGCTGTACCGCGTCATCAGAATCCAACAGCATGACGCACCCGGCTTCGCTTTCCTCGTCAGACTTGGACATCTTCTTTGTCGGATCGGCGAGTGACATAATTCGCGCGCCGACCTTCGGAATGAACGGATCGGGCACGCGAAATATCTCGCCATAATCCCGATTGAAACGAATGGCAATGTCTCGTGTCAGCTCGAGGTGTTGCTTCTGGTCTTCGCCGACCGGAACAAGATCCGTTTGGTACAGCAGAATGTCCGCGGCCATCAGCACGGGGTAGTCAAACAATCCGACGCCGACATTTTCCTGCTGCTTTCGCGCCTTGTCTTTGAATTGCGTCATCCGTTCCAGTTCAGACATGCGCGTGACGCAGTTGAGCAGCCAGGTGAGTTCCGCATGCTCCGTCACATCCGACTGGACGAAGATGGTAGAAACGTCGGGATCGATCCCCACGGCCAGATAGATTCGGGCGAGGTCGCGCGTTTTCTCAATTAGAACTTTGGGATCCTGCGCGACTGTGACGGCGTGGAGGTTTACGATGCAGAAGAAGCTTTCGTACTCATGCTGCAGCGCCACCCAATTGCGCAAAGCGCCAAGGTAATTCCCCAGATGAACGTTACCGGTGGGTTGTGCGCCGCTGAAGATTCGTTTCATTTCTCTATGCGCCGATGAGCAGGATACTTCCGGCAATCGGCATCACGACACCGAAAATCACCGCAAACACCCCGGTAAACATTGCGAAGATCAGCAACAGAAATCCGAACCGCTCAAGCGTCTCGAATGCCGAGTCAAAACTTTCCGGCAAGATACTTTGGAGAATCTTGCTGCCATCGAGCGGCGGAATTGGAATGAGATTGAAAATGCCCAGCGCGACGTTAAGCGTGAAGAACGTCACCAAAAGTTTAACCGCGCCTTCGGCGATTATGGATTCTGAGCCCGGGCCGATTCCCTGTTGAGAAACCATAATCACGTTCGCCGCGCCGAGGATGCGAATAATCACACCGACTACAATCGCGATGATGAAATTGCTGATCACGCCCGCCGCGGACACCCAAAAATTTGCCACGCGCTTGTTGCGCCAACGCAAGGGATTCACCGGCGTGGGCTTAGCCCAACCAATTAATGGCGCGCCGGTAAAATATGCAATAGCCGGGAAAAGTAGCGTACCGATCGGATCGACGTGCGCGACGGGATTGAGACTGATGCGACCCTGCAACCGAGCGAGATCGTCGCCAAAACGGTTCGACATCCACGCGTGCGCCGACTCGTGAACCGACAGCGAGAAGATCAGCGCCACCATGAACAGGAGAAACTGTCCGATTACGTTGCCGTCAATGTTTCCCATTGTTTAGACGAGTGCGTTGCCCCGGGCTGAGGAGGGCGACGCCCGCCTCGAAACAAACCGAATGATAAATTGAAGTTCGTCCGCGAAAGTAACATCACGGTGTTTCGCGCGTCAAAGCGAGGTGCTAACTGTTTTATCGATAGAGGTGCCCCAAAGAAGCAATTTATGGGTTTGAGACCCCGCAGAAACCTCTTAGGTGGAAGGTGGGCTTGCCCCCGCTGAATTTGGTAATGAGGCAGCGGGGGTGAACCACCCTGACTGAGAGATTCCCAGGTTGCGGTATTTTCAATCTGGATGTCGAACAATATTTCAAAGAGCGAAAAACCACGCAATCTAGTGTGCTAACATTCCGGCTCGTTACCGGCCTTTTCGCGAGAGGGTTTATGAACGCCTTCTTTTCCCTGCTCCTTATCTTCTTCTGTCTGCTCACGGCTCCGTTTGTCAGCACTGTCACCGCGAAGGATACGTGGACCAGCATCCGTTCAAAGAATTACCTGGTCATCGGAAACGCGAGCGAGGGCGACCTTCGCACAACCGCGGTTCAGCTCGAACGATTCCGCGATGTCTTTATCAAGCAGTTTAAAGGCGCGGCCTTGAACTCCCCTGTCCCAACTACCGTGATCGTCTTTAAGAGCGACAGCTCCTTTGGTCCTTACAAGCCCATGTTCAAAGGTCGGCGCGCCGATATCGCGGCCTATTTTCAGCCCGGTTTCGACATGAACTACATCAGCCTCACGACCGAACGTCGCCAGTTCAACCCATATGAATTGATCTTCCACGAATCGGTACATCTACTGGTCGACAACAGAGTGCGCACTTCACCTGTCTGGTTCAATGAAGGGCTGGCGGAATACTTCAGCACCTTGGAATTCCCTCCGGAGAAAAGCGTGGGTGGTAAGGCGGTCATGTTTGGCAAACCGATTCTGCGCCACATCCTTAATCTGCGGCGGAACAAACTGCTTCCGCTCGAAACGCTGTTCGGCGTCGATCGGGACTCTTCTCATTACAACGAGCGGGAAAAGAGCAGCATGTTTTACGCCCAGTCGTGGGCGCTGATTCACCATCTGATCCATGGGCAAGGAGGGAAACGCCAACCACAACTAGTGCGCTTCCTCGAACTGCTGGCCACTGGTACTCCCCTCGCGCAAAGTTTTCAGAAGGCCTTCGAAAGCGACTACGCAGTCCTTGAGAAGGAACTAAGAGAGTATGTGCGACAGGACAAATACCAGGCTCTGGTACTTCCCTACCGCGAATCAGCCGACTCTGACGTCGAGTTGAAGGGCGTGCAAATCACGGAAGCGCAGGCACTTGCCTACCTGGGTGATTTGCTGCTGCATCACGAACGAGGCGACGAGGCGGAGAATCACCTGCTACGGGCGCTGGCCCTTGAGCCGGACCTTTCGATGGCAAACGCGTCGCTGGGCTTGCTGTGCGCCAACCGGCGTGACTTCGCGGCTGCAAAAGAACACCTGCGGCGCGCTATCAAGAGCGATCCACAGAATTACCTGGCTCAGTACTATTACGCTTACGCGTTGAGCAGTGAGCGAATGGACGACCAGCAGATGGTCTCCCGGTACGGCCCGGAAGAGGCTGCGCAAATGCAGACCGCACTTAAAAAGGTTATTGAGATTTCCCCGGATTTTCCCGAGTCCTACCGGCTGTTGGCTTTCGTTTATCTAATGACCAACACGCGACTCGATGAGGCAGAGACGTTGTTGCAACGTGCCCTTGCTCTCTCTCCCGGGAGGCACGAGTTCTCTTACGTGCTCGCACAAGTTTATTTGCGACGTCAGGACTACAAGGCGGCGCGCGTTACACTTCAACAGATTATGGCAAGCGGGCCGGATGCCCAGATGCGCGCTTTGGTTCTGGACATGTTGGAGACGGTGGCTTTGCGGGAGAAGTATCAACCGAAGCGATAGAGTCGCCGGGCGCGATCAAGGTGTCTCGCGAGTCAAAGCCCAATCCTGCGACAGCAAGAGTCCGTCGATCCCAAGGCTCAAGCTGAAAACACTGTCGTTCGTGGCAACGATCATCGCCCCGTGACGCGAGAATGCGAGCCCGACAACATTCATTCCTGCCACAAGCAGCTCCGCGTTCTCGCCGTCCGGTGAAATCTTCACCACTCCGCGCCGGCCGCCCAGCGACGCGGCGACGTACAGATTGCCTTTCGCGTCGAACGCCAGTCCCTGCGGTCGTCCGAGGCCCCGGTAGAAAACTTCCGCCGCACCAAACTTGTCGAAACGCGTGATTGCGTCAAAGCTCGAGACGGTCGGCCCCGCAACGTAAAGCGCATCGTCGGGTCCAAACGCCAGATGATAAGCCGAGACGGAAGGCTCGTGTTCAGCCCACGGCGAGGCCTCGCCGATCCCATTGATCTTGAAAATCGTGCCGCTGCGATCGCCGACGAACATGTCGCCGTCCTGATTGAAAGCCAAACCCGTCGCAATTCCCAGGTTGCTCGCAAAGACTGAGCACTCTTTCACCGGCGAGACGCGATAGACTGTGCCGTCTAAGCGGCCGGTGACGAACATCTGCCCGCGGTGATCGAAAGCGATGCCGGTCGGATTTGTGATATCGCCCGAGAACTCTTCCAACTCATCTTCAGAGTTGATTCGATAAATCGAGACCGGGACGTGCTCACCGCGAGATCCGGAACGAGTCACGTAGAGAGTGCCGTCCGCAGGATCGACTGCCGGATTTGCGACGGCATGAATGTCGCCCGTGAGCCTCGTGCCGACCACAAGACGAGAGGGCGCAATGATCGACGGCTCGCCCTCATCGAACGAAAGCGTGACTTGTGCTTCACCGCCCTGAATACTCGGCACCAGCGCCAACACCCTTTGGTTTGAATCTGCAACGACATGTGCCGCCGCGCCGTCGACCAACACCCGTGGAGCTGTGTGATCCTGAAGGTCGAACTCGACTGCGATCTCGCCACCGGGAATTGCCGCAGCGGGCACGATTCGTCTGATTGCTGTGTCTTTACTCATTATGGAAAACGTCATGGTAGCGACGCGGGCCATCGTTGTCGAACTGCGCTTCGAATCGGCGGGGCGTGGGTTAGAATGAGACAGTTCGCAAATGAGGAACCTTCACGGAAACACCCACGGCCTGAAACCGAACCAGTTGCGGCGCATTGAGAAGCTTTACCAGCGCCGCATCAGCCCCGACCAAGTTGTGACGCCGGAGTTTGCACGGCAACTGAGCGAGTTATCGCACGAGACGAATCGCCAGATAGGCGTGCTCATCGACCGCAAGGGCTACATTGAATATGTGACGGTGGGCGACGCTCGCCGGATCGAATTGCCGGACTTCAAGCGTGTGCGCGTGGCCGGTGATCGTTTTCGCGGACTGCGTTGCGTACACACGCATCTGCGTGGCGAAGAACTGACGCGCGATGACCTGACAGACCTGGCGCTGCTGCGACTGGATTTGATGGCCGCGATCGATGTTGACCAACGCACCGGCCTGCCCGGCGTTGTGCGTGCGGCCCACATCCTGCCGTCGCGGCCGGCGGAAGAAAACGGGAAGGGCGATCAATTCGGATTCCTCGAGCCCGCGCTCCCGAGTCAACTCAACGTCCATTTCCTCGAGTTGATGGAAGCCCTCGAAGCTGAATTGGCGCGTAATCGCCGGACCGTAAAACGAACGGGCGCCGGCGACGCGGTGATTCTCGTCAACGTCACAACCGGATCGATCAGCCAAGCCGAGGACTCCATGGCCGAACTGCGCGAACTGGCGGTTTCGGCGGGGGTCGTCGTTCTGGACGAAGTGATTCAACGCCGCCAGGCCATCGATCCGCGAACGGTGATGGGCAAAGGAAAGCTGGATGAGTTGCTGATTAGCGCGATGCAACTTGGCGCGGACGCTTTGATATTCGATCGCGAGTTACAGCCCGCGCAGGTGCGTTCTATTTCCGAAGCCACGGATCTAAAAGTTATCGACCGCTCACAGTTAATTCTGGACATCTTTGCGCAACGCGCCCAGTCGCGCGAAGGAAAGATTCAGGTTGAACTGGCGCAACTCAAATACATTTTGCCGCGCCTGGTTGTCGGCCAGGACTCGGCATTTTCGCGTTTGGCAGGCGGCATCGGCGGACGCGGACCGGGTGAAACAAAGCTCGAAACCGATCGCCGGCGCGTGCGCGATCGAATCAATCGGCTGGAAAAGGAACTCGCGTCGCAACGCGGCCATCGCGCGCAACGAAGGAAAGAGCGGCTGCGTCACGCGGTGCCGATTGTTTCCATCGTTGGTTACACCAACGCCGGCAAGTCAACGCTACTCAATCTGCTGACTTCGAGCCACGTACTCGCCGAAAAGCGGATGTTCGCGACCCTCGATCCGACATCACGCCGTTTGCGACTTCCCCGCGAGAAGGAAGTCATCATCAACGATACGGTGGGTTTCATCCGCGATCTGCCGCCGGATCTGCTGGCCGCGTTTCGGTCAACAATTGAAGAGATCGCCGGCAGTTCCCTGCTGATTCATCTCGTGGACGCTGCAAATCCACGGTGGCAGCAGCAAGTTGAATCGGTAAACCGAACGTTAGCGGAGCTCGAACTGCAAGAAATCCCGCGCCTGCTGGTCTTTAACAAAACGGACTTAGTTGAGCGCGCGGACCTCGCCGCGATGCAGCGGGAAGTTCAAACCGAAACGGGGAGTGAGAGTCTGGCGATCGCTGCGACCAAGCGAGCGACACTGCCGCTACTACTGGACCGCATCGAAGCAGCCACGAGTGGTTCTGCTGAGTCCGCTCAAAACTTTGAAAGCAGCTTGCGGTAGGTCGTCGGCAAATCTTCGGACAGCACGCGCGTATCGCCGACCGTTGACATGAAATTTGTATCGCCGTTCCAGCGCGGCATGATGTGCAAATGAAAATGATCGGCGACGCCGGCGCCCGCCGCGCGTCCCAGATTCATGCCAAGGTTGAACCCATCCGGATCATAAAGTTCACGCAGCGCCGTCTGGCAGCGTTTAGCCAAGTCCATCATCTGGTCAGTTGTTTGCTTCGGGGCTGATCCGAATTCGCCAAGGTGCGCGTTCGGCGCGATCATGAGATGGCCGCTGATGTAGGGATACAGGTTGAGAATTACGAAGTTGTGCGCGGCGCGATGCAGCACGAAATTCTTTTCATCGTTGGCCGGGCTCTGGAAAGCTTCGCAGAAGATGCAACTGCCTTCAGACATTTTGGATCCGGCTGTGACGATGTATTCGTGCCGCCAGGGACTCCAGAGCCTTTCCACAATGTTTCGGGCCGGCGGTTAACCGATGGCGTTGTCGCTCCCAGTGACAACCGGAGCACCTGAGGCTTGATTGATTAGTTCTTTGAGTTCCTTGCCGGCCTTGAAGTAAGGAACACGCTTGGCTGGGATGTTTACCGGCTCGCCCGTCTTCGGGTTGCGCCCGCGACGCGCGCCGCGGCCGCGTACGCGAAAGCTGCCAAATCCGCGCAACTCGATCTTCTCGCCCTTGTTCAGGCTTTGAATGATGCTGTCGAAGACCAGTTCAACCAAACGCTCGGCATCTTTCTTCGTCAGTTCGGCGGCGTTTGCTACATCATCGACAAGATCGGCCTTGGTCATGTAATCACCTCGTACACCACAGGTTCTTCAAGAGATGAGTTATCCGGCGGTGGAGTACCTTATCAAACGAGCGGGCTTGGAGCAAGGCCGAAAGACTTATGGGGCAACACCTTACGGCAAATGGGGAGATGCGTGTGTCCAACCGTTTTTCTAAGACTCCTCAGACTCAGTCGTCGATTTGCTGGTGATGCCAAAATCCGCCAGTTCAGCGAGCGACGCCATGCCACCCTTGGCCTCTGAAGTGTAGATCTTCGTCTCGACGATCGGGTCGTCGTGGGACGCAGCGCGCGCCGACAAGCCAATCTTTCGATTCTCCGCGTCAATCCTGAGAACCTTGAACTCCATCTCTTGCCCCAGCTGGACCGCGTCTTCCGGTTTGTTGACGCGCTCGTCGGACAATTCTGAGATGTGACACAGGCCTTCGAGATTGTCACCAAGTTCGACAAACGCGCCGAAACTGGCGTACCGCGCAATCTTCCCTTTAACGACGTCACCCGGTTTGTGCGAGGCAACAAAATCATTCCAGGCATTTGGCTCCAGCTCTTTGATCGAAAGAGACATCCGGCGATTCTCAGGATCGATACCCGTAATTACGGCGTCCACGGCCTGTCCCTTCTTTAAGAGTTCACCCGGATGCTTGATGCGGCGTGACCAGGAAATGTCCGAAACGTGAACCAGCCCATCAACCCCGTCTTCGATTTCAATAAATGCTCCGAAGTCGGTAAGGTTGCGAACCTTGCCGTGGACGCGGTCACCAACCTGGTATCGTTCGCCGAGGGTGCGCCAGGGATTGTCCTGCACCTGCTTCATACCGAGGCTGATGCGGCGCGCTTTCGGATCCACGCTGAGTACTTCAACTTCCACCGCATCACCGGGGCCGACCAGTTTGCTGGGATGCTTCACGCGTTTGGACCAGCTCATCTCAGACACGTGGACCAGACCTTCGACGCCGGGTTCAAGTTCAATGAACGCGCCGTAATCGGTCACGCTCGCGACTTTGCCATTCATGCGAGTGTTGGGTGGAAAGCGCTCTTCGATCGTCTCCCACGGATCGGGCAAAAGCTGTTTGAAGCCGAGCGAGACGCGTTCCCGATCACGATCAAACCTTAAAACTTTAACCTGCACCGTGTCGCCGACCTTGAACATCTCAGCCGGGTTCTGCAGACGACCCCAGGACATGTCAGTCACGTGCAGCAGGCCATCGATGCCGCCGAGGTCGACAAAAGCACCATAGTCCGTCAGGTTCTTTATCTGGCCCTCAACGATGATGTCTTCTTCAATCTGCCCGAGTGTCTCGCCCTTACGATCCGCGTTGCGCTCTTCGAGAACGGCCTTGCGCGAGAGGACGACGTTTGATCGTTTGCGGTTGAGCTTGATGATCT
Source organism: Pyrinomonadaceae bacterium (assembly GCA_049273695.1). Classification (GTDB taxonomy): domain Bacteria; phylum Acidobacteriota; class Blastocatellia; order Pyrinomonadales; family Pyrinomonadaceae; genus UBA11740. The sequence goes on along the minus strand of JBASRE010000011.1, from coordinate 130,718 downwards.
TGGCTTCGATTTCTTTTCCGCGCAGCGAATCAAGATTCCGAACTGGACGCGTGTCCACCTGCGAGCCCGGCAGGAATGCCTGAATTCCATCGATGTCCACGCGCAGACCGCCCTTGATACGATCCATTACCCGACCTTTGATAGGCACGCCTTCGTTAAAGGCCTTCTCGACATCGTCCCAGGCGCGGAGTCGCACGGCGTCGGCACGCGACAGCACCGGGAAGCCTTCGCTGGTCTCCATGGCTTTGACCAGCACGTCCACTTCGTCACCGCGTTTCACGGCCAACTCGCCGTTTTCCATGAACTCACTGGGGTTAACGATGCCCTCCGACTTGTAACCAAAGTCGATCAAGACGCCGCGCTCAGTCACGCCGACGACGGTGCCGCGCACGACTTCGCCCTCCTGAAGGGCGGACTGTTCCTGCTCAAATTGATCGAGCAGATGGCCAAAGTCTTCGGTGGACTTGAGGCGCTCGTCCTCGTCACGTTGCTCCTGCGGAACGGCAGCTTCAAGCTCGCTATTCACAGGCTCGCTACTCAGTTGAGCAGCTGGCGCGGGGGCGACGGCGGTCGCCGAGTTGTTGTCAGAAGAAGAATTGTTGGTGGTGGTTTCGCTTTCGCGAACCCCGTTGGTTTCGTCAGTGGACATGAACACTCCTGCTTAACGCTTTGTCAGGCGTTGTAACGCCCCGGCGCACAGCGCGAGAGCCACTATTGTTTTTAGCGGCGCTTCAGTTGGTGATTAGTCGGCTTGGAAATTTTGAGAGGCGAGCGTTAAGAGTTGGAAAGGAGGTTTCAGTTTCGATTTCCGTCGTGCCCGTAGTCTCCCGCATTGGTCCGACTATCACCGATCGCGTGACCGGATGTTCGGAATTTACACGTCGCCCCGACTGAGTGTCAAGGCGACGGAAAATTCGTTTCTGCCGAAAAGGTTTTGGGAAAGTCTAACGGAGCGAGTTAACCGAGGCTTCAGCGCCGCGCGAGACCACATAAACACCCGCAGAATGCGAACCGACGAATAGAGTGCTTTGGTCGCGCGGATCCAAAGCCAGCGCCCAAATACGAATGCTCGGCAGGCGCAGTTCACGCAGGTCGATGCGCGTCCAGGTCTGACCGGCATTCGCCGAGCGATAGACGCCGCCACCCGTGGCGCCATTCTGATAGGCGTTCCCGGCGAAGATTTCATTCGTGTTGCGTGGATTAATCAGGATGCTCGAGAAGTCTCCGAACGGAAGATCGCCGCCACGGCGTGACCAGTTTTGGCCGCCATCATGTGACAGGTAGAAAGCGGTCTTCGTGCCGACGTAGATGTGGGTCGAGCGGAACGGATCCTGAACGATGATATTGATAGGCGAGTTGGTCGGGACGCCCGCGACCTGTTGCCAGGTTTCGCCGCCATCGCGCGAGGCGAGCACACCGGAACTTGTCGTGCCCACGAAGACCAGGCGCGGATTTTGAGCGCTCGCTGAGATTGCGCTGGTCCGTGCGTCGTAACCGCGGCCATAGTTCACGCGATCCCAGCCTTGCGTCGGGTCAAACGTGCGGTACAGGCCGCCATTGGTTGCGGCCAGCATCCCCAATTTCCCGGAACCGTCTGAGAAGGAAACCAGAGAGTTAACCGGTTCAGTCAGGGTGATGACGTGCGCCGAAAGGTTAGAAGCGACACTGCCGACGCCCAGCGCGGCAATCGTCGTTTGATCGAGCTTGCCGGTCACCGGCAGGTATCTGTCCGCCTGGAACCGTTTGATCGCGGCAATTGTGCGTTGGCCCATCTGTCCGTCGGCGACGCCCACCTGATAACCCGCGCGATCCAGCGCTTCCTGCGCCTTACGCACGACATCACTAGCAACCTGCGGAGGAGTGGCCACGATTCGTTCGCCGGGTGTGCTTGCCGGTGGTTGAGTGCGCACCGCGGTGTTGCGCGTTGGCGCCGGTCGGCGAGCGGCCGTGCGCGGAGCTACACGCTTCTTCGGCGCCGCTGGTTTCTTTCCCACAACCGTGGACCAGGTTGCGCCGCGATCCAGCGAGCGATAGACGCCGAGATTGGTCCCCAGGTAAATCGTGTTCGCATCGCGCTCGTCCTGAAGGATTGCATAACCAATCAAACGCGGCGGCATGTTCCGCATCGACGGCTGCCACGTCGCACCGCCATCGTTACTAACGAAGAAAAATCCGCCGCCGGTCGTCGTGTTAATGGTCGTCGCATAGACCCGGTTCGGCTGCTCGCGATCATGAATGATGGTGTTCACAAAGCGACCGCTGAATCCAGAGTTGGTCGGGACGAAAGTCTTTCCGCCGTCGCGTGACACCATCACCCCATAGTTGTTCGTGGCGATGTAAATGTCATTCGGTTTGTCCGGGTGGACCGCGATTGAGTTTATCTCCAACTGCCGCGACGTCGTGACCATCCACGAATTGTTCTCGCCGCCTTTAGCCGAGCGCCAGAAACCTTCAGTAGTGCCGGCAAAGACGAGGCCCGGGATAGTCGGATGCTGCAAAATCGCGCGCGTCCGGCGCGACTGTGACGGAATGCCTTGAATCTTCTTCCACGAGTCCCCCGCGTTCTTGGTTTCGTAGATGCCGCTGCACGCGGACGCGATAATGTGATTCGCATCGCGTTCGTTGATGTCGATCGCGAACACGTCGGAATCGTCAATGATGCCGTTGTTCGTCACGCGCCATGTTTGGCCGCCGTCCGTGGTCTTGAACGGCAGATGCCACGAGCCGGCATAGACGACATTGTCGTCCCGCGGATCGATGGCCAGCGATTCAATGTTGATGTTGGTCATGCCGGTTGTCGGAAGTTGCCTCCAGCTCCTGCCGGCGTCCATCGATCGCCACACACCCGTGTTCGTCCCGGCCAAAAGGAGGTCACGATTTCGGCGTGATTGAGATAATGAGTGAATCGCCTGGTTCTTGAGCTCATCCGACTGCTTCCAGGTCACACCGCCATCAGTTGATTTGTAGAAGCCACCGGGCTCTTTATGGCGGTGCGTGGCGACGTAGATAACCTTCGAATCGCGCGGATCGATGACGATGTTATCGACAAAGAGCTGAGGGCGAATGAAATTCGCGAGCAGCCGCCAGGTCCGGGCGCCGTCCACGGACGAGTAAATTTGCCCATCCAGCGTGCCGAAGTAAAAACGCGTCGGATCATTCGGATCGATCACCAAAGCGCGCACATCACCGCCGCTGGGACCGGTGATGCGCCAATCGGTTGTGTAAGGCACGCCCTCGCTGGGGGCCTTTGCCGCCTGCACCGAACGTGAAGACGAGTAAGCAATAAAACCAACTGCGAGGCTGGCCAGAATAAGACTGAAAGTAATTCTTTTCATGAAGGTCGTTTCTCTTTCGCTCGTAAGTCCAAAATAATCGGTACTGCGGGGCGTCGGTCGTCCGCATTATAACCGTTTGCGGAACTCTTTTCGATACTTGGAGGCGCGATTTCGATGCCTTTCCCGTTTCAGGCGTGGAGAGATTGCGGGAAAAACGAAATGGGCGATGCGTCCTTTCGGAAGCACCGCCCATGTTCGGAAGAAGGTCGCGGCTCCGATTACTCGGAACAGCGCACGTTCAAGTTACTCATCACCACGTCCGCGGCGACGAGGTCTCGGTCGCCGGCATTCCGGACAAGGTGAAACTGCGCCGCTCATGTCTGCCGCAGGTGCAGTCGCGCCGGCCGGTACCAGCCAGAGCTCAACCTTCAGCTCAGAGCGGCATCCACCGTCGACCGTATCGATGCGGCCCGCATCGACGCCACGGGTGTTGACCAGGTAATCCTTGGCGCGATTGGCGCGGGCCAGGCCTTCGCCTTCGCACGAGCCGTAGCCAATGATTGTTGCGCGGTCAGTTGGATTGTTCTGCAACTGAATCGCGTAGTTGTCGAGTCTGGCCTTCTCGTCGTTGAAACGAATGTTGCCGTACTCGTCGAACTTGCGCGGTACGCCCGGCTTCGGCCGTACTTGTACAGTACAGGATGCCGTGCGGTTGCAACTCGGATCCACGCCACCGACTTCGACGGTCGCGGTGACTGAGCCACCAGCGACGCCTGTCGTATCAACCGTGATCGAGCTGGTGCCCTGACCACTGGTGATCGTTCCGGCTGAAACTGTCCAGTTGTAGGTTTCAGACACAGTCGGCGTTCCCTGCGAGAAGTTCGCAGTAAACGTGGCTGGATAGCCTTCCTCAACGTCACCTGGGCAGGTCACGCCAAGCGTCGGACAAACCAACTCAGGCTCGCAGTCCGCACAGTTCGCAATAGTCACAGTCGTCGAAGAGAAGCTGACGCAACCGCAGCCATCATCAACTTCTACTGACGCCGTGTACGTTCCCGGAGACAGACCGCTTAGATCCCAAGTCGCGTTCGCACCCTCACCGGTGATACGGCCGCCAGTCACACTATAAGTGTAAAGCAGCGTGTCGCCGTCCGGATCCGTAGCACTTGTCGTCAGACCAACCGAAGTGGCCTGAGTAGTCGGACAGGATCCCGACCTGGATTTGTACCCCGGCGGGCAAGGCACGGTGATCGATGACGTCGATGCCGCAAACGAGCTGATAACCGGCGCCTGGTTCGGCAGGATGTCCGGTTCGCGGGCGTTACGATGGCCAATCCAGAATTGTGCGATGAAGCCATTCGCATCATCCGACGGCGTAAAGCCAGCCGGGAAACTGCCAACCGTTGCGGGCCGACTGGTGCTCGGAACAACGGTGATTGGCTGCGCGCCGATCGGATCGACGTTCGTGATTTGACGGATGTTCCGGTTGAAATCCTGGCCCTCGAAAGCAGAACGATCTTGTTGATTGAGGTGCATGCGGTACGCCAAGCCGAACCCAAACCAGCGTCGCGGATAAATCTTGACGCCGGCCAGCGCATCGACCGGGCTGTTCTCAAACGCGTTCGGCGTACGGCCACCGGCATATTGCGTTGAGCGCAGTTCCAGCACTGGCTGGAAGTACTTGTTAATCGGGAAATCAAAGCCGACGCCGGCGATAATCTCGTCCGGACGATCGAGCATTGTTACCTCAGCTCCTCCGAACGTACCTTTCGGATTGCTGTTTAGAATATAGCCGAGGTTAGCCGACACGTTGACCGAGCGGCTGAGACGCCCATCGACGAAGAGGATCAAGCCAAAGTCACCGATGTCTCCACCGGGACCTGCTCCGCGCTGCATTTGATTGAAGCCGGCGAAGTCATCGCCCTTGTCCATCCACCATCGATAGAACGGGATGATACCGACGCCCAGCGGATTGTTTGGACCGGTAAAGCGCCACTTGGCGCCGAACACCAGATTATTGAAGCTTGACTCGCCGTACAGACGATTCACGAACGGCGCATCAGGCAGGTAGGCTGGCGCGACCGTGTAGTTCACCGGAACCGTGATTGGAAGAGTTAACAATGTCGCGGGAAGCGTCTGGGTATGCAAAACGATTCCGGGAAGGATGCCACCTACCGGCGAACCGATTCCCGGGAAGTTGTCCGCGGAACTAAAGCTACCGCTATTCCCTTGAGGACTCACGCCCAGTGTGAAAACACAGCCCGGACAGCCAAAATTACCCGGCGGTGACGTACCCGGACCTTGGCCGAAGCCTCCGGCGGATCCGCCCACGAACGGAAACTGAACGAACGGCTGATTAAACGCCGGACGAAAGACCGCTGTTCCCGTGATGCTGGTTGCCGGACCCGTAACATTGGGCGCCAGCACGATCGCGGCGCCGCTTCCCAACTGCGGGAATTTCAACTGCGAGTTCGGCAGATAGAAGCTCGACAGGTTACGCGGGTTGTTTACCTTGATGCCGCGATATGCGGTCGTCTTGAAAAACAATTCCAGATGGTCGTTGACACCAACGTTAAAGCTGATGGGCACATCTGCGATGTCCACATCACCTGGATCGCGATCGTAGTTGCTGTAGGCGATGCTTAACGTAAACTCGCCGCGACGCAACGTCTGACCGTCGTAAATAGTAAACAGTCCCGTGGGCCCACCCTCAGGTCCGCCGGTTCCAACCGACGGCGAGAGGTTTCTGGGATCGTTTTCATTTCTGAGCGTCTGCGCAGACGCCACGGATGCCAAAATAAAAATTGCGAGCGCACAAAGGAGCACTCTATTCGCGAGTCTCATCGCGTTCCTCCTGCGGTATTGTGAAAGTTTTCTCGGGGCCGAATCCCCATTGAGAGCGAACTTGGCGGCCGCCTCTTTAAGTCTTTTGTGAAATGCTCGAAGCATGCGTCGCCAGTTAACTCCAGGGGATAAGGACGCTCGAACTGCAGCGTCAGCGAGAACGTTAGCTAAAACTAATTCCCATCAAACACGGTAAATTGCGCTGAGGGTGTTTACTGAAGAGGCGTCGAACCACCAGATTGTCGCACCTCTCCTGAACCTTTAAAGCCGGATATCTAGCGCTACTTATAAGGAAACTATGCGCCAGTGTCAACTAAGATTTCGTGGAACGCGCACCCGCCAGCCGTTTGAAACGATCTGGACCCGTCACCATCTCTTGAAATCCGAGGCGAAGACTATCACTGCCATCCTCCGAAATCAAGAGTTTTTCACGACTTAGCGCCAGTTTGAATATGTTTTTTCAGTCACGTATGACACGCGAAATCCGTTGACGTGTCAGAACTGGAAACGGCTTCCCGGCAAATCCGACCGGCAGCGCGCGCGCCCCACCCGTCCGACATGCCAACAAGGACATTCTAAGCGTAAATTCCGCGCATTCGCGTGTCGTAGGCGACCCGATCAATCGCCAACATGTACGCCGCCGTTCGCGTGTCAACTGAGTGGGCATCCGCATAACGGCAAAGATCATTGAAGCTGGCTACCATCGTGTCTCGCAGCCGCTCGTTGACAACGTCTTCGCGCCAGAAATAGCCCATGCGGTCCTGCACCCACTCAAAATACGAGACGGTTACTCCGCCGGCGTTAGCCAGGATGTCCGGGATCACAAAGATGCCCTTCCGATAAAGTATCTCATCAGCGCCGGCCGTCGTTGGCCCGTTCGCCCCCTCGGCGAGGATCTTGCATTTCAGCCGTTCGGCGTTCTGAGAGGTAATTTGGTTTTCCGTAGCCGCCGGCACCAGCACGTCACAGTCCAATTCCAGAAGTTCAGAATTGCTGACGTGTTGCGCGCCCGAAAATCCTTCGAACGATTTTGTGTTTTGTAGGTGCTTCATCGCGGCCGCCATGTCGAGGCCGTCCGGATTGTAAATGCCGCCGCGAACATCTGAGATGGCGACGACTTTGAATCCAGCTTCGTGCATGAGCAACGCCCCGATGCCGCCGACGTTGCCGCTCCCCTGAACTACGACCCGAGTGTCATTCGGCTCCATCTGGAAACGCTTGCACGCTTCCTGAACCACGATCAGAATGCCACGGCCGGTGGCTTCCCGACGGCCGCGCGATCCTCCGAGATCGATCGGCTTACCAGTCACCACCGCGTTAACGGTGTGACGCGCGTGCATCGAATACGTGTCCATGATCCACGCCATGGTCTGTTCATTCGTATTCATGTCCGGCGCCGGCACATCTTTTTCTGGTCCGATGAAATCAAGCAGCTCTGCCGCGTAACGTCGCGTCATGCGCTCAAGCTCACCCTGCGACATTAAACTTGGATCGCAGATGATGCCGCCCTTCGCGCCGCCGAAAGGAACGTTTACCACCGCGCACTTCCAGGTCATCCACGCCGCGAGCGCGCGCACTTCATCCAGGTTCACGTCCGGCGCATACCGAATGCCGCCTTTCGCCGGGCCGCGCGCAAAGTTATGCTGCACGCGAAAGCCTTCGAACACCTGGATGCGCCCTGAGTCCATGCGCGTCGGAATGTAGACCTTCAGCTCGCGGTTCGGAACGCGCATGACGGCGTAAAGGTCGGAATCCAAATTCAGTAACTGCGCCGCCCGATCGAATCGCGACATCATCGATTCAAATGGGTTGGTTTCTTTTATCTCTTTGATGTCATCGACAAGTGCAGTACTCATGACAGTGCTCCGCTTAAAAGCTGTGCAAAACGTTTGAGGGATTTCTGATTTGCGGATGTTAACGCATGGAATAAGGCGGCGCAACCGGACGTTTTCGGGCGGCGACGCAACGCTCACGGGCGTGCTAACATCGAAGCTCACGACCAGTCGGCAGTAACCACCTGATGAAAGCGCGGCAGTTAACTAAGTGGAGATGGGGAGTGCTCTTGATGCTCTTCTTCGCCGCTGTCCCTCAAACGCACGGTCAGACTCTCAATCAGGAAGACGATCCCATCAAACTGTTCGAGCGCGCTCAGGACGCGCACGGCAAAAACGATTACAAAACGGCGATTGAGTTTTACGACGCAGCGATTCGGCTGAAGCCCGAATTTCCCGAAGCCGAGTTTCAACGCGCCCTGGCTCTGCTCTCCACGAACCGCAAGGACGAAGCGCTGACCGGTTTCAATCGCGCGGTTGAGTTGCGACCCGATTGGGGGTTCGCACACGCACGATTCGGTTCGCTCTTGTCCTCTTATTTCAACGACGATCGAAATGGTGAACCGATTCTGCGGCGGGCGGTGGAACTGGAAAGCCAAAACGTCGAAGCACTCGAAGCTCTGGCCCACTTGCGCGCGCGTGCGGGCGACCTCAACGAAGCTCTCGCATTGATCAAGCGTGCGACCGCTTCAAAGGAGGCGAATTCGTCAACCTGGCGCCGGCGTTCGTTCATCGAATCAAGTGCGGGTGACAAGATGGCCGCGCTCGCCAGCCTCGACAAGGCTTTGATAATTGATTCAAACGATCTGGGCGCGCGTCATGATCGAGCAAAACTGCGACTCGACGTAGGCGACAAAGCAGGTGCGCTTGACGACATTCGCGTTTTCGATCAGGCGAGCCATGGCAGAGATGTCGCAGGCTCTTTTGAGCTGGCGCAATTTTATGACCGTGCCGGCGCGCGTGATGACGCTTTGCGCATACTCGACGCGCTGCCGGAAAAAGATCGACAGATTCCCGAGGTGGTCGCGCTACGAGCTGAGATTGCCGGCGGCGATGGTTCGACGGCTGAACAGCGCGCGGCGCTTGAACAATTGCTTGAGCGCGATCCGAAAAATGCTGCGCTGCTCGCGCGACTAGGAGCGATTTACCGGCGCGTCGATCCGTTGAAATCGCAGGACTATTACTATCGCGCGCTGAAAATCGAGCCGGCTAATCACAAGTTTGCGATCGGCTATGCCGCGGCCCTGATTCAGGGTCGCCGCTTCGCTGAGGCGGTGCCGATCCTGCGCGAAGTTATCGCTCGCACACCGGATGAGTATGTCGCGCACGCCAACCTGGCGCTCGCGTTGTACGAGCTGAAGGATTTCCGCGCCGCCATTACAGAGTATGAATGGATTGCAGCGGCGCGACCGGAACTGGCGCCAACTTACTTTTTCCTGGCGACGGCGCATGATAATCTCCAACAGTACCCAGACGCGCTCGCCGCCTACGAGAAGTTTCTCGCGCGCGCCGACGCAACCAACAACCAGCTCGAAATCGACAAAGTCAACTTGCGGCTCCCCGTTCTGCGCGAGCAGATCAAGCGAGGCCAGGGAAAACGCAAGGTCGGGTAGGACAGCAAATCCCAGCGAGAACGAATGCGAACCACATTCGCCAAAACCTTCTCAGTTTTGTTCGTTGCACTCGCCAGTCCTCTGCTCTCAATCGAAGTTTTCGCACAGCCCCTGACGCCGCAACTGCCGACTCCGCCGCCGATGCGCTTCGTCGCTCGCGACGACCGATCGCAACTCACGACCACCCGGGACGCCAAGGGACGCGTCAAACTCACCATTGAATTGGCTGAAGCTCGCTTGACGAACATAGAAGCATTGACGTCACACAAGGAGTTCGAGAAAGCGTCCGAAGCCATCGGCACCTATCTGGGATTGATTGAAGACGCGATGCGATTCATCGGCAGCATGCCACGCGAGAAAAGCAGCACCCGCGATCTTTACCGCCGGCTCGACATCGCTCTGCGCGCGCAAATCCCGCGTTTGGCGGTCATGCGCCGCGACACGCCGTCGGATTACGCGATCCACCTGAAAGCTGCAGAAGAGTTCGCGCGCAACACGCGCACTGAGGCGCTGGAGTCTTTCTACGGCAACACGGTGCTGCGCGAAGATCCGGAAAGGAAAGCGGACGCCAACAAGGCTACTCCACAGGACAACAAGCGCCCGTAATCTCTTCATGTTTCTACCCCCGCGAATCCCTGGCCGGTTAATTCTTCTCGCCGTCGTATCGCTTTCGTTTGCGGCGATCGCAACCGCCCAGCCCCGCGACCACCTGACGGATCAGGAAACCGATCTAATCCGGTTTCATCAGCAACTCGACAAGCGAATCGATGTCTTCATCAAAGCGATGGATCGGCGATTCGCGATCATCAACGGCCTCGAACAAGCGAAGACAAAGAAGGTCGACAGAGAAGAACCTGAATGGGGCGACCTGCCAAAAGGTTCGCGCTCGCAATTGTTGGGCGACATCGCTTCGATCCTCGATGAAGCCATCACCAACATCGACGATGTCAGTCGCCGTGACGAAAAGAGTCCGCTGATCTCGCGCTCACTACGAAAGCTGACCGCGGCTACAAACGGCTATGTGACGCAAGTAAAGTCGATGGCCAGTCAAACTAAAGATGCCGACGAACTCTCGGCAATCGAACGCGTTCTGCAACACGCCGAGCAGATTATTGAAGTCGGCAATCAACTTCCACCGCCTTCGGCTGATAAGAAGAAAAAGAACAATCCGTGAGGGCACACTCGACCACGCCCTGTGTTCTGTGTATCTCTGTGTGGATTCTCTGTGTCTCTGTGGTGAATCTTTTTGAAAAGTGATAACCACAAAGACACTGAGATGCACGGAGACAGCTTGTCTGATAGTCAGCGCAAAAGCGTAATTTCTTGAACTATCGCTGACAGCTTCACGTAAACTGGTCGAGGAGATCAACAAATGGAAAGCCGCTACTATCCCGGGGTCGAAGCCGACACGATCAAGTTGATGACCGAGCTGCGCGACCTGTTTGACGAAAATTTTGATCTGCAGACGATGCAGGTCTCTTCGACCGCCATCCTGCAAGCGCGCAAGTCCAGCACCTTGCGCGACATCACCGGACTGTCAGCGGCGCTCACCATCAAGGTCACACCTGAGAGCGGCGGCACACGCGTCGAGATCGGAATGCAAAAGTGGTTCGACAAAGCGGCGGTTGCCGCCGTCGCGCTCGCACTGTCCGCCGGTCTGTTGCTGGCGCTGCCCGCGCTCGGAGCCTACTGGCAATACAAACTCACGGAAGACGCGTGGAAGAAAATTGAGGCGCACATCACCCGCAAAGCCGGCGGCTATGTGCCACCCATGCCCGGCCGTTGCGGAACCTGCGGCGCCGCCGCGACAGCGGGCTCGGCCTATTGCTCCGGATGCGGCGCCAACCTCCGCGTCGGACTCTCTTGTCCGCACTGCAACGCGATGCAAAAAGATTCGACGGCGAAGTTTTGTAACTCCTGCGGAAAATCGTTGACAAACTAAGCGCTCCGCTCTATTAGGAACGGCATGCGACCTCATCGTGGTTCAACCGTCCTGGTTTATGGAATCCTCGGCCTCGTAGCGTGCCAACTCCTTGGCATTGCGGCGTGGAGAATGGGTACCGACGACTTGAGAGAGATGGATTTTGGTCAAATGGATCCATCCGGGAGGGATTTAACTAACGCGGGCCGGATTTGCGGAATGGTGGCGACGGGGATTCTGATTTTTCAACTCGCCTTTTTGCTTATCGCTTTCCTGGCGATGTTACTTTCGTCGAACCTTTAATCATGTCTGAGCGCTCGCACCGGATCGATTCGCGCCGCCCGCGCCGCCGGGTACAACGCCGCGAGAATCGAAACCAGTAACGCAAACAGAATCGCGCCAATCCAGAGGTAGGGTGGCATTGAAAAGAAATCGACGAACGAAGCGCCTTGCGGCTTGAGCACGAAGCGATAGGCTAAGCGATTCGCGATGGCTTCGATCGCCCACGCGGCCAGCACCCCGATCACTCCTCCCGTCAATCCGATCACAGCAGCTTCGAAAAAGAAGATAAGTTTGATCTCGCGATCTTCGGCGCCGATGGCTTTCATGATACCGATCTCGCGCGTGCGCTCGAGAATCGACATGATCATCGTGTTCGCGATGCCGAAACTTGCCACCAGCAGCGAAATCCCGCCGAGCAGTCCCAGCACTGAATCGATGATCAGGAACACCGTGCGAATTTGATCGAGTTGGTCGACAATCGAGAAACTTCCAAACCCCTTATCGTGAATCTGTTTGCGAACTTCAGTCAGCGCGACTGGATCATTGACCCGCACTACCGCCGAGCCATAGCCTTCGCTTTGAGTCTCGCTAAGTTGTCCACTCTGTCGCACCAGGGCCAGCGCCGTTTCGCGCATCGGGTCACGGTGGTTTGCCGACCAGTCCCGCGCGATCGGCAGCGGCACATACATGCCCGCGTTCAGCATCAATCCGCCGGCCCCACCTTGTGCTGCGCCCTCACGCTTCTCCCGGCCGAGCACGCCCGCGATGGTGAGCCGCCTCGCGACGATTGAATTCGCCGGCGCCCCCTCCCCTTCCTCCAGCGGCAGCCCGAAAAAGCTGAATCCTCCCTCATCGCCCTCATCAGTCTTATTAGCGGACGAATTATCGTCGGATGAGTCGGATGATTCGCTACGCGTTGATAAAAACTCAATCGTCTGACCGATCGCATCTTCAGGTTTGGCATAGCCGCACGTTTCCACCCTCACATCGTCGATCACGATTTCGTTCGCGTCCGGGCTGCTGATCATTTTGCCGGCCGCAAAAGTTCGGAAGCGCGAGGCGGCATTCGGCACCGAAGTGCCGGCAACCTGTGCGGGAGAAACCTGGCCGTTGCAACGAACGTACACGGTGAAGTTAATGTCGGGTTCGACATAGGCGACGCCCGGAATTTTTTGAATCTCGGCGATCGCGGCGTCGTCCAGGATTCGCGTGGGTTCCTGATTTGGTCGAAACGACGGGCCGCGTCGATCGCCCGGCCGTGCATCTCGACCCAATTTCGGATCGACACTCATCGCCATCGTGAAAACGCTCTTTCCCATCACGCGAATTTCGTTGAAGAGATCAAGCGCGCGAAACCGCGAGAGCATGTTGCGCTGCAAGCCGAGCCCGAACGCAACCATCGTGACGATCACTGCGACGCCGATGATCACGCCCATCGAAGTGAGCGTGGCGCGCAGCTTTGCTTCACGAAGATTGCGAAGCGCCAACCGAAGGATGTCGAAGAAACCCATGTTGTGATCCGGCGAAATACGCGATTGAGATTAACTTATTTTTGACCGACACGAAACGATACGCGCGCGGCAGTCAGGATGGCTGCATGCTTACCGAAATCTGCATGCAACTATGAACCGGTTCCATGAATCTTAACTTTGTCCTCGGCATAACTCCTTGGTCGTGGAAATCCCTTAAATTGGAGATTACGAAATGAAAACACCCAGACATACTTTGACCAGAATTACGGCGGCCATTGCGTTGCTCGCGGCCATCGCCACGGTGGCTATTTCAAAAGGCAATTCAGACGGAGCTTTTTCACACATTAAGATTAGCAACTTCGGTCAGATGGACGAACGCTTTTATCGCGGCGCTCGGCCGAAGCAGAAAGATTTTCAAACCCTCAAGGACTTAGGCATTCAAACAATCATTGATTTGACGGACAACACGCCGCAGGAAAAAGGCTACGTCGAAGCGCTTGGCATGACGTATGTCAACATTGCGATTCCCGACAAGAAGGATCCCAGCGACGAGCAGATTGCTCAGTTCCTGAAGCTCGTGAATGATCCCGCGACCGGAAAATTCTACGTGCACTGTGCCGGCGGGCGTCACCGCACGGGCGTGATGGGCGCGGTCTATCGCTTCAACAACTATCAGTGGAACTTCAATCAGGTGTACGCCGAAATGCAGAACTTCGACTTCTACACTTCGAACGGCCATAGCGGCCAGAAGCGTTTCGTTGAGAATTACGCGCAGCGGATTCAGTCCGAAATTGCTACACAGGCTGCGGCACAAGGATCCAAATAAGCTCCGACAGCCCTCTGTCCAACATCATGAGAGCCGTCCGTCATGGACGGCTTTCGTGCTTTTAAGGGTCTTAATCCTTCCAGTCTTGCGAGACTGTGAAGCTTGTGTTGCGAAGACTGCTCGCTCCTTCCTCAGCACAGCATTTGCTGTTCGTCCCAGCGAATTCCCCGCGTCACAGCCGCGCCGGCTGAGGTCACCGTCTACACTCTCCTGAATCGAGGCCACACTATGCATTCCCTTGGGAAGAACCGCGCACTCGCGTTAATTGCTTGTTTTCTGATCGTCGTTGCGTCGCTTGAAGTTTATTCATTCGTCAAACTCGAGAAAGATAATGACAAGGCTGAGAAGCAAAACAAGGATAAGAAGAAGAAGGACAAGGGCACGCCAGTGCTGTGGCGCAATCCCGGAGACATGCGCAAACGCGATTTGTATTACGGAGCGGGATCGAAGGCGCTTGCGCCGGTACCGCCGTTCCGCTTTGTGAAAGAGGACAAAAGCGGAAAGTCACCTAAGTTCGAAGTCGTGGACGCGCGCGGCGTGAAATGGAAAGTAAAGCTCGGCCCCGAAGCGCAATCCGAAACCGTGGCGAACCGTTTGGTTTGGGCCGCTGGTTACAACGCCGAAGAAACTTACTATCTCGATCGCGCGCAGATCGATGGTCTGAAGAAACTATCTCGCGGACAGAATTTCGTGAACGGCCAATCGGTGCGGGGCGCGCGCTTTGAATCGCGGCGCGAGAATGTCGATCGCGGCAAGCACTGGGACTGGTCCAAGAACCCGTTCAAGGGCACGCGCGAATTGAATGGTCTGAAGACGATGATGGTGCTGCTGAACAACTGGGACGTGAGAAAGAACAACGGCGTTCTCTACGTGAAAGACCCGAAGACGAATCGAGTTGAAGCGCGATACCTGGTCAGCGATTTGGGTGCCACGCTGGGAGCGGTCGGCGCGATCGGTGGCCGTCCTCGATCGAAGAACAACGTGCAGGACTATACGCGCGCGCGTTTGGTTAAGAAGGTTGATAACAAAGGAAATGCGAAGTTCGATTACGACATCAAGCCGAGAGGCGTCGGCTTGCTGACAATCTTCAATCCCAAGTACTTCTTCGGCCAGCGCCGCGCGAGCGGCCAGATGAGCAAAGTGCCGGCGCAGGACGCCGCCTGGATCGGCCAGAAGCTCGCGCAACTTTCAGATGAACAACTGCGCGACGCCTTCCGCGCCGCCGCATACGATCCAAACACTCGGGAAGCATACGTGCGGTCGATGCGACAGCGAATCAATCAGCTAGCGCGTTTGTCTGACGCAGGGATTGCGACGACGCGACAGAGACGGGTTAGGTAAACGAGTGGCAGTGGTGGGAATAAAATGGCCGTGCAAATCGCGCGGCCATTTTCGTTTCGCAAACGGACAATTCGGCGGTGGCCCTACCGTAAGGCAGAGCGTGACATCTCATTCACGCCTCGCTTTAGCGAGGCGGAACACGGTCGAAAATTTTGACCAACCGTTTTCAACGGTTTTCAGTAAGCCGTTGAAACGGCTCTGTCGACATGCTTGAGTCGCGGAACTTCGCTGAAGCGAGGTTTGAATGAGAGAGGACGCTATGAAGCTCATAGAACTTACAGTGGTCAGCGAGCCGAGCCCGTCAACTCACCGACTTCTCATCGACATAGAACTCATCCTTCGGATTAATCTCAACTTCCGGCATCGGCTCAAACTTTGATTCATCGAACGGCGGCATCTCCGGCTCAGGCGCGCCGAGCTCTTTCAGATGTTGCTTCGCTTTTTCCAACCCCCAGTGATAAGCGAAGGGCGGCCCATCACACCACGCGAGCCGATAGGCCTTCGTCGCCGCTTCGATCGCCGCGGCATTGTTGCCTTCGTCGCGCTCGATCTGAGCCAACACGTTAAGAGCATCGGCATGAAACAGCGGATAAGGCCCGCGCTCGGCTAATTCCCACACATCATCCAGTAATTCACGCGCCGCTTTCATATCACCTTGGCGACGTCGCAACTCCGCCAGCGCCACGAGCGCGGGCAATTCTTCCTGAACAAAGTTCACCATCCGCGCGCGGGTGAGCGCATGGTGAAGCCGCTCGTAAGCAGTGGCGAAATCATTTAAGCCCAATGCTGCTTCGCCCTGGAGCCACGCTGCACGGATGAAGTCGGCTTCGTTTCTCTCAACATGAGCTAGTTGCCAGGCACGACTCGCGAAACTTTGGGCAGCCGCAAACCGGCCAGAACGAAGAGCCATTTGCGCAAGACAAGAATGAACATTGCCTTCACGCTTGTCATTAGAGCGCGCCGTAAAGATTCGGCATGATCGCTGCAGAGCAGACTCCGATTCGTCCTCAATCCCGCGCGCCACAAGCATTAGGCCTAACCGATACAAGTTGAGACCCTCGCTTGTGCCGTCGTGGGCTTCTCGGGAGATAAGCAAAGCTTGGCGTGCAGCAATTTCGGACTGGAACGAGGCACCCAGCTTTCTTAACGCGGCTGATAAATTGCCGAAGCACGTTTTGAGTCGGTGATACTCGCCCCTCGCCAAGTGGATGTTGTTATCACGGCGAAACAGCGAGGCGGCACGTGCTGGTTGGCCCATTTTCTCATACGCGTGCGCAAGGGAAGTGAGTATGTAGGCTTGATACCCGCGGTTCAAACGCGGCAGTTGTTCCAACCCATCCGGAAAGAGCATCTCGAGCAGTTCAACCTGCTCGCGGCTGGCGCTTAACCGATAATACATCGCATGACTCAATCGGTCTTGAAAAACTATATAGGCATCATCATAACGCCTCAGTCCGATCAGCGTGTTGTAAAGTTCGATGGCGGGCGTGAGGTCTTCGAGGCTGTTGACTCTCAGAGCATCGTCGATCTTCGGCACTGCTTCAAAGTGTGCGTGCAGGCTTGTATAGACGCCGCGCCGGGCGTCATCGGTCAGGCCGCTCCACACGACGCCGCGCACGAGCGGATGCAGGTCGTAGCGGTTGGCGCGCTTGTCCCAGCCGACCAGTCCCCGGTCTTCCAACTCGGTCAGCACCGCGTCCAACTCACGCTCGTCGGCGCACGGCTTCCCTTCGCCTATCAACAACGCGGCCAGCGTGTCGTAGCGCGCGGGCATTCTGAATGCAGCGATGGTGCGCAACACTTGCTGCGCCTGATCGTCCAATCCGCGCAGAGCGAAATCAAGCACGTGCGACTTCACCTGCACGAGCGGCAGGCTGAAGGGATCGAAATCGGGATGGTCGCGTCGCCACGCGTCGAAGTCACCGGGCTCAGGCCGGTAGCGCGCCACCTCGCTCGCCAACGCCTGAATCAATAGCGGGTGATTATCCGCCCGTTGGAAAAGCGGTAACAACGAATCGCGCGCGCCCGTTGCGCCGAACGCACGCCACAGTTCGAGCGCATCGTCATCGGCGAGCCCTTGTAAGAAGATCGCGTAGCAACCGGGCAGCGGCTCGCCCGTCACCGTTTGCAAATCGGCGGGATAGAGGCGCGTGCTCACGAGAATGCGCGAGGCCCGCAGGTTCGCCAGTTTGCGTAGGAACGAGCCGGCGCGCGGGTCGGCGGTCTTGCGCAGGCGGTGCTCGCCCGTGAAGGATTGCGCGGCGCTCGCGGGCAGGCCCGCGGCGTTGGCGACGAAGTTCGCAGTCTGCTTATCGTAATCGTCATCGCTGAGGTGTGCTGCATCCATGCGGGCGTAGGCAATGAGGATGCGCTCCAAGCCGTCGAGGACGAGGAGGAACGGCTCGCGGTCGAGGGCGGCGAGGAGTTGCGTCTCGCGTTCGGGCGCTGGCGTTTGTCGAACTTCGGCGAGCGGGCGGCGAGTGACGTAGGCGAGCGCGCGGGTGACGAAGTTCTCGAAGGTGGCGTCGGACTCATAGAAGCTCCACCACATGCGCCCCGCCAGCGGCTTTACTTCTTGCGGCGCGACGTCGTTGAACCATTTCCACGTCAACGCGCTTTTGCCGAGGCCGCCGACGGCGACGACGTTCAGAATGCGCGCCCGGTTAACCTCCGAGTCTGGCTTGGCGACCCAGTCGGTTAGCAAGTTAAGTTCGGGTTGTCGGCCGACGAGACGATGCGTCTGCAACAAAGTGTAAGGGTGCGCGATGAAGACTTCTGGGGGTGCAGGAATGTCGCTGACGTAATGGAACGAGGTGAGGTCGGGCTGACGAAGTTGCGAAAGACTATTAATCGCCTCTGCGCGCAGATCGTCAGGTGACTTGAAAAATCTGACGATGTTTTCAGTTTGAACTCGATCCTTGAAGGCTTTCAACTTCAACGCGTTTTCGATGTCAACATCATCGACAGTAATCGGATGAGATTTGTCCATGACGAAAACGAAACGCTCGATCTTTCGCTGGACAGCGCGGTTGTATTCCATCTCGGTCACCGATACTTGATCCGGATTATTCGCTTTCGGAATGTAGCCGTATCTGTTCGCAAACACCCCGATGTAAACGTCTGCATCTTCCACCATCTTGAGTGACGCCTTGGCTGCCTCGTCGCTATTCGCCGGCAGATCTTCCATTCGCAGTGGAAACATTCCCTGACGAAGACATGCTTCAACGATTTGCTTGCGATGCTCGGGCAGGTCGCGAGCCGTGCTGCTAATCATTACTCGAAGTTGCTCAGCCATGATTGAGGAAGCTGATAAGAAAATTCGGCGGGAGTATACAGCGGGATTCAAGGCTCAGCGAGGAAAAGATCGTTTAGAGGCGGGCTACCGCCCGCCGGATGCGGGCAGGATGCCCGCGCTCCCAGGGGCGGGCAGTAGCCCGCCTCTAAACAACCTACACTTTATATAGCGGTAATACGTTCGATGTGAAGAGATCTAAAACCCGCCTGAACTAAACGTGTCGCCCTGCCGCACATCACCGGTCTCGAAGCCCTTGCGAAACCATTGCGCTCGCTGTGCAGACGTTCCGTGCGTGAACGAGTCGGGAACCACGTAGCCCTGCCCCCGTTGTTGCAGCCGATCGTCGCCCACCGCGCTGGCCGCGCCTAAAGCTTCTTCAATGTCACCGGGCTCAACGATGCCTTGATTGCGCGCGTAGTGGGCCCACACGCCGGCATAAAAATCTGCCTGCAACTCAACCCGCACCGAAAGTTGATTCGCCTGCTCTTCGCTCAGCCGACGGCGTGCCGTGTTCACTTCATTCATCGTGCCGAGCAGGTTCTGTACATGATGCCCGACCTCATGGGCCACAACATACGCGATGGCAAAGTCTCCCGGCGCGCCCAGTTTTGTTCGCAGCTCCTGGAAGAACGAAAGGTCGATGTAAAGCTTCTCGTCACCGGGACAGTAGAATGGTCCCACGGCAGCGCCCGCGACACCGCAAGCAGATTCGACACGATCCGTGAAAAGCACGAGCGTCGGTTTGCGATACGTCCTGCCGATCTTCTGAAAAACATCCGTCCAAGCGTCTTCGGTTTCCGCCAGGACGACCCCGACAAATTTCCTGAGTTCCTCTTCCTGAGGATTCGTCGGTCGCGTAGCCGGAGCACCGCCGCCACCAGTGGCGGGTAACTGCTCGAGTAGCTGACGCGGATCGGCGCCAAATAGCAGCGCCAGCAAGAGCACGACAATGGTGCCGCATCCACCCAGGCCGCCGAGGGCCAACTTGCCCCCGCCTGACATTCCGCGGCGATCCTCGATGTTGGTGCTTTCTCTGCGATCTCTCCAGCGCATTAATTAGTCCTCCCGAAACGATCAAGACTGCGAACTCACAGGACTAGCCTGCAACTCTTGACGGGTTCATTACTTGTTACGAGGGAAACCTGGGGGCCAGTATCGGGATGCGTGGTTGTCACCGGCCGCAGAGCGGCAAAATGTTTATAGCTCCAGGCTGCAACGGTGCAGTTCAGCTCCAGAGGACGCGGATGTTTGCCGTTCTCGGCAAACTTTCGCTCCTCTGGAGCTTGCTAGACTTTAATAAACTGACGCTATAAACATTACGTCCCTACGGGACTCAGACCCTAACCCGGGAGATTAACGAGTTGATTGATTCGCGCGCGCGTCGCCGTCACCAGCATTTGAATTTCTTCCGATGAGAAATTGCCGGCGCGAAAAGCATCCGCCAACTGGCTGTCGCTCAACCGTGACAGCAGGCTGCCGATCCAACGGGCGTCGTCGACGGTTATGCCTTGCATCAGCACTTGCTCTTTCCCGCTGTAGGCCAGCTTCACTTCGCGGCCATTGACTCCTTCAACGAATTTGGCCTTAACGTAGTCTTCAGGCTCGTTGCGGCTGCGGCTGAGGAAGCCGCCCGTTTTGCCAAAGGTCGCGCCCAAATCACTGATGATGTAACGAAGCTCCGGCTGGCCGCCGCCATTGTTAACAAGCAGAATCTTGTTGTTGCTGTCTTTGAGGTCCCAGTTATTCAGGAGCGCCATTAAGACAATCAAGCCCTTCAACTCCTTCTTACCGGAGAAGGGGTTGCTCTTCCATGCCCACTCCTCGAGGCGCTTCACATTCTCAGGCCGGGCTTCAAATCGAACATTAGCGTGGCCATTGTTCGCGCATTCATATTCTTTTTTGTGTGGTTTGGGCGCGCCCACGATGGTCACACAGGGATAGAGGTAATTCACCTCAGTCGCGTAACCGGCAGCCCAAGCCAAACGAACGGCTGCAGTCTCAGGCCGCGCTTCCTGACCAACCTTCACCACCCAAGTCCGACCTGCTCCATCTTTCACGCGATACTTTGTCGAAAAGCCGCCGGTCTCAACTTTTACGAAAGTAACCCGCGACAGATCGGGTTTCATCGCCGCGCCGCCGGGCCCAAGAAACAGGTCGCGCGAAGATATGTCGCCCGGATCGCTCCACAGAACGCGCGTTGCGTTCGCGGGAATTTGTTTGTCCTTCTTGTCGGGCTTATCGGATTTGCTTTGCGCGAATGCGCTGGACGAACTCAGGATCATCAGGCTGATCACGAGCACGAACGTCCGTCGAATCTCTTTTGAAAACATTTTAATTCCCTTCCGAAAGATGTTGGTGTTTAGCCGGGCATGGTTTCATAAATGAAGGCCGAGTGCCAAGCTGCGCTGTACGAACCCGTCCTCGCGTGCTTGCACCAGAGGCGTGCGTACCTAACTGTTCAGGTCAAAACCTTCGAAGTACATCTGGCTGTCGAATGGCTCGACACCGCCAGCCGGCGGAATCCGCACGTACGAACCATCAGGCTGCAGCTCGCGCGCGTTCACGTTGTCGCGCAGGTAAGCCTGCAGGACGTCTTCCTTCAAATACTTCTTGAAGCCTGGATCTTCGACGGGCGTAACTACCTCGACCCGGCGGTCCAGATTGCGCACCATCCAGTCTGCACTGCCGAGATAAATCTCTTCGTTTCCGCCGTTGAGGAAATACATCAAGCGACTATGCTCGAGAAAGCGGCCGACGACACTGCGCACGCGAATATTTTCCGACAAGCCCGGCACGCCGGGACGCAACATGCAGATGCCGCGAACGATTAGATCGATCGAGACGCCGGCCTCAGATGCTTCGTACAACCGCTCGATGAGGTGCGCGTCGGCGATACGATTCAGCTTCGCGACGATCCGGCCGGGACGGCCCGCTTTTGCATGAGCTGTCTCACGCTCGATAAGTTTGTTCAGGTTCTCGCGCAGATTCACCGGCGACACCAGAAGCTTTCGATATTCCTTCTGGCTGGAATAACCGGTCAGATAGTTAAAGAACTCAGTCGCGTCCCGGCCCAGCTCTTCGTCCGCGGTGAAGATGCCAAAATCGGTGTAGGTCGATGACGACGTCGGATTGTAGTTCCCGGTCGCGATGTGCATGTATCGTCGCAACGTCTCACCCTCGCGACGCACGACCAAACTCAGCTTACAGTGCGTCTTTAATCCGATGAGTCCGTAGACGACGTGCACGCCGGCGCGCTCAAGCCGCTGCGCCCATTCGATGTTGTTCTCTTCATCGAAACGAGCTTGCAATTCGATCAGCACGGTGACTTGTTTGCCCATCTCGCCGGCTTGCCGCAGCACTTCCGCAATTTCCGATTGGGCCCCGGTGCGATACAGACAGATTTTGATGGCTACGACATTGGGATCGAGTGCGGCAGCCCGCAGGAAATCGATCACGACCGAATAGTCTGTGTACGGGTGATGCAGCATCACATCCCGACGTTTGATTGCGTCAAAGATGGACTTCTGCTCTTTGAGCGGCGCAGGAATCATCGTGCGCAACGGCGGATATTTCAGGGCCGGGCCATCGAGGTCACAAAGCGTGGTGTAGTCCTGGATGTTCAGTGGCCCGTCGACGATGTAAACGTCGTGGGGCTCGACGCCAATCGACTCCATCAGGTAAGCCGCCATCTCGTTTGGCATACCGGCTTCGATCTCCAGGCGCACAGGTGAACCAAAACGGCGCTTGCGCAGTCCCTTCTGCAAAGCGCGGAGCAGGTCCTCGGCTTCATCTTCGCGAATGTCGATGTCGGCATCACGCGTCACGCGAAACGTATGCGCGTTGACCACGGTCATGCCGGGAAACAGCGAACCAAGGTTTGCCGCGATGACGTCACTCAGCCGTATGAATTTGGGTTCGTCGAACAGTTGAATCAAACCCGGAAGCAGCGGCGGCACCTTCAGCCGCACGAACGATCCTTTTTCGTCGTCTGAGTCGGCCGCCTTGACCATGATTCCGAAATTCAGACTGAGCCCCGAAATGTAGGGAAACGGGTGCGCCGGATCGACTGCGAGCGGCGTCAGCACCGGGAACACGTGCTGCGCGAAATACTCGTTCGCGCGCTCGTGCTCAACTCTGGACAGCGAATCGTAAGTGGCGACCACAATTCCCTGCTGCTCGAGCAGCGGCAAAATCTCTTCGTGGAGGCCCTGCATCTGCGTGGCGAACATGGGTTCAAGCCGGTTCCGAATTTCTTCCAACTGCTCGGCGGCCGTTAACCCGTCCGGCGACGGATGAACATAGCCGTGCTCGACCTCTTCTTTCAGGCCCGACACGCGCACCATGAAAAATTCGTCGACGATGCTTGAAAAGATGGTCAGGAAACGAAGTCGCTCCAGCAGCGGATTTCGCTGGTCGCGAGCTTCCTCCAACACCTGACGAAAGAACTCGATCAGGCTCAGCTCGCGATTCAGCAATCGCTGCTCAGGCAAAGGCGCGAGACTCAGCTTTGGCCGCGCAGGCTCGGCCGCTGTTAGTCGATCCTTCAAAGAAACGTTTCTGATTGCTTGCATAGTTTGAATGCCGCGTTTGAAGCTGCTTGGGTGTCCAGATCACAAACCGACCGACAGCAACGGCACTGATTTGTTCAGCAACTTGTATTCCGAGGGTTCTGTTTAGGGGCCCAAGCGCGGCTGAATAGTCGTTTATTTGGAGTGAGATAGGTGGGCTAGAACAGAGTCAGAAAGCGGGCGCAACCTAATCGTACTATTTCGCGCCACGGGCACCAGCAATTTCGGACTGTGTTTAGTCCATTGGGGGTCTTGAGCTGCGCCAAATGGCGCACGATCACGAATGAGAACCGTCAAAAACGTGCTGCACCGCATCTGTGTTCCAGTCGGCGAGACTAGCCGTTACGACGTCGGCGCCGGCCGCGCGGAGCAACGCCTCGGCAACTGTGTTCGTCACGCCCAGCGTTCGCATGCCGGCCCCGCGTCCGGCTTGGACTCCCGGCGGCGCGTCTTCAATAACTAAGCATTCCTTCGGCAGCAGTGGCAGTTGTCTATCGGTCCGGCGTTTCGCGTTCAGCAACTCGAGCCCGCGCAGATAGCAATCCGGCGCCGGCTTATGATTCAAACCCGGTTGAGCAGTCACGATCACCGAAAAGTGCTGAAGCAAATTTGCCGGGCCGAGCACGTGTTCGATCTCAGCTAACTCAGCCATGCTGACTATTCCAAGCTGAAACTTTCGTGCGGCTTCTTTGATGAAGGTGGCAATGCCGGCGGCGAAAGGAACTTCGGCTTCAATGATCGAACGGTGCAGTTCGTGCTCTCGATCGATAATGGCGCGCGTCGTCTCATCGTCAACTTCGCGGCCGACACGCGCGAACGCGGCACGCGTGAACGCGACGTCATCCATACCGAGACATTGAAAGTAGTCTTCCTCTTTAATTTCGACGTCGTGCGCTTGCAGCACTTCCCGATACGCGCGCAAGTGAATGCGCTCGTCATCGATGATCACGCCGTTAAAGTCGAATAGGATTGCCTGGATCATGTGTGTGAAATCTTATTGTTCGTTTAGAGGCGGGCTACCGCCCGCCAACGATTTAAAAACAATACGGGGCGGGCAGTAGCCCCCTCTAAACGAGTAGGTGAGAATCGCCGAGCTTAACCGGCATTAGTAGACCTCACCGAAGTGGGAGTCTTAACCTCTCCCAGCCGCTCATTCTGTTCCGCGAACAAAAGCGGCAGACGCTCGCTCTCGAGCACGTCGAGTCTTCTCAAGACTTCAGATAACGCAAGTTCATTTTTCAGATTCACCTGATAGTCCAAATCGGCGCGCAGGCGATCCTTCGACCCTTGCCGGTTCTGCGACATCATGATGATTGGCGCCTGCAAGCCCGCAATCACTGCCAGCACCAGATTAAGCATCGCGTAAGGCTTTGCGTCGAAGCCGCGGATTAGAAAGTAAGAATTCAGCGCGATCCAAAAGATAATCAGAAACAGCGAGACGCCGATGAACTTCCAGCTACCGCCGAACTCGGCCAGGAGATCTGCGGCGCGATCCGCCAAAGTCATCCGCTTTGCCTGTTCTTCGTTAACGTTGCGCGAAACGCGTTGCTGCAACATCCGATCGGTGTGCCGCAGACGTTGGAAGACGGCGCTGAGCATCTCAAGCGCGACCCCCGGGTGCGTATTGATGTAGCGCAGAAAATTCTCTCGGGACAGGACTGACAACTGCGCATCTTCGATCACATGAGCATCGGCGGAGCGTTGCTTGCCATCGATGAGCGACATCTCGCCAAAGAAATCGCCCTGCGCGAGCTCGGCCAAAACGATTTGCTGGCCCTCGGCATCGTCAACCGCGATGCGCACGCGACCACTCTGGATCAGGTACATCGCATCGCCGTCTTCACCTGCGTGAAACAGTATCGTGCCGGCCGGAACCGGACGACTCTGAAGCAGGGTAACCAACTCCGCGGCCTCTTCGTCGTGCAGCGACGCAAACAGAGTCACCGAACGGATGGCTTCGACGGTCATTGGTTGGGGGGTTGCTGTTGGCATCGGATTACCTCATTGAACCATTTGGCAATTGGCTCATTGGCTCATTGATCCATTGGCTCATTGAGTCATTGATCCATCGGATCATTGAGTCATTGATCGAGTCGTCATTGCAATCAATGAATCAATGATCCGATGGATCAATGGATCAATGGATCAATGAATCAATGGATCAATTAGCAATTTTCCCGTCCTTCATCATGACTATTCGATCCGCAAAGCTGCTGGCCAGTTCGTGATCGTGCGTCACCAGCAAAACGGTAAGCCGGTCGGTCGCCACCATTTCACGCAACAGAGAAAGCAGTTCGTGCGCGCGTGTCGAGTCTAGATTTCCGGTCGGCTCATCCGCAAGCAGAAGGCGTGGCCGATTTGCCAGCGCGCGAGCAATCGCCACGCGCTGCTGTTCGCCGCCTGAGAGTTCCGCCGGCCGATGCTCCATCCGATCCGCCAATCCGACGCGTTCCAACAGTTCCGCCGCTCGCTTCCGTCGTTCACCACCGCGGACTCCGCCGAACGCCAACGCCAGCCACACGTTCTCAGCCGCGGTCATCGTCGGAATCAAATTAAAGTTTTGAAAGATCATCCCGACCGAGAAGCGCCGGTAACGCGCCATCTGTTTTTTCGACAGCGGCCCAAGCGGCTTTGAATCGAACAAGACCTCGCCACTCGTTGGCCGGTCGAGCCCGCCCAGCAGATTCAGCAGCGTGGACTTGCCCGAACCCGACGTGCCCCGGATGGCGACGAACTCGCCTTCCTCAATTCCCATCGTCACGCGATCCAAGGCAACGACTTCGTTCGCGCCCATCTGATAGAGCCGCGTGACTTCGTGAGTTTCGATTAGCATAGGGGTCGTGTCAGTACCCGGAGCGTTAGCGACGGGATCCAAACTCAACGTTGTTCTCCGATCCGGTCGCTACCGCTCGCGGTACTGACATGCTGCTCGCCACCGCGACTCACCCGCCACAATTCAAAACGTTCTTCAGAGAACCCCTTCAACGTCATCTCCAAAGGCTGTGCCACGAGTTGGTTCATGGGGTCGAGCAACATCTCGCTGATTTCCGGGTCCGTGTACACAATATTCGAGATGACCACGTCATGGCCATTCGATTGGCCTTCCAGGCGCGCGGCAAGGTTCACTGTCGAACCAAAATAATCGAGCCGGTCGTTCAACGTTACGGCGATACACGGCCCGGTATGCAGCCCGCCCTTCAAAGTCAACGGCAGCATCCCGTCAGGCGGCGCAGCTAATTTCTGTTGCGCCTCGATCATAGCGCGCAGAGCATTTGCCGGTCGTCGAAACACCGCCATTACGGCATCACCGATCGTTTTGACGAGGGCGCCATCCTCAGAAGCGATCGCCTGCTTTAACACATCGAAGTGATTCATCACGCGGCCGAATGCCGTCGCGTCGCCGATCTCCCGATACAATTGAGTCGAGTTTTTCAGATCCGTGAACAAAACCGTCAGCGTTCCGACTGAAATTTGTTCGCCCGGCCTGAGCGCTTCGCGCGCGAACAGATCGCGAAATGTTTGCAGCGCCGTCACCTCAGCGGCGGTCGCTGCTTCATCCGACCACGCGGTCCGCTCCAACACGAAAAGCTGTTCATCGTCCAGAGCGTTCGCAAGCTCGAGGCTGCAACTTTTCGATAACTCGACTTCGCCGTTCGTCCAACCCTCCGGTGACGCGCGCAGCGATGCTCCGCACACTCCTTTGTCCGTCACTGCCACGTGTTGCCAACCCGGCAGGCCGCTGGTGCGCAGGCGATAGCGACCCTCCTCGAGCTGAATGTCTATCGAGCGACGCGACTGCGGTTTGAGAAATTGCTGCGCGACGATGTGGGGCGTGACCTGCGGCCCACCGACGCAAAATGTTTCGACGTTGATTTGTCTGATCGAAGGATTCGGACGGAAAGTCAGCTCGATCGACTGTTCAAAGTTCACGTTGAAATCGATGTTGCACCCGTCGCAGTGCACCTTTGAAGTGAGCTCCGCAAGCGAATCTTTCGCTTCGCCCCCGCGACACATTGGGCAGATGAGGTTCCATTGCAAATCGAGCATCCCCGCGCGCGTGGCCTGCAAACACGCCTCGAGCATCTGGCGACGCGGCTTGCCGCTCTCGTCGGCGAGTTGATATGGCCGGATGCGTGACAGCGCGAATTCATCTGCGTTCTCCACATGATCGACAAGCACTGCGACAGCCTGTTCGTCGATGCCTTCGCTCAACAGTCTCTCGCCGAGCGCGGTTAGTCGCGCGCGCCCGCCCGGACTGAATTCAACTTCGGCAGTCGACTCAATCGCGTGCGAACGTACGGCCTGCGCGGTCTTGTCATACTCGCGAAAGGTGCGCGCGAAGTTGCGTGCGCTGATGATTCCGATTTGAAGTGGAATGGCGATGGCGCCCAGGAGGTTCTTCGGCTTGGCCCAGAGTTCGTAAACTAATTTTGTCCCACCGTTACGGGGCTCCAACTCAGCAAGCACCCGCAATTCTTCCATCGGCCCTTTGCTGTAGCGACGGACAACGCCAAAGCGCTGCGGCCGCACCCATTCGAACGGTTGCTCTTCCCATTCGATTGGAATTCCAAGGCTGGTCAATCGCAGTCTTCTTCCGTTCTCGCCGCCCTCTCCGACGTTCTTGACCGCGGGCACACCCGTATCGCGATTGAACCGATTCGTATCGGCCACCAAAGGCCAGAGTTTTTCCGGCGACGACTGCAGGTCGAACTCCCAGCGATAGTGAAATTCGCGGAGCATGCGTCAGGAAGGACTGCCGGCGCGGCAGTTAAGCGGCCTTGCGACCGTTTCGAACTCGGCTGGGCTTGGTCGCGGAAGAGGCGTAACGCTTCTTGATTTCGTCGTGCGATAGTCGCGGTTTGCCGGCATCACGTACCCGAGCTTCCAAAACCACGAGATAATCAAGGAGATCCTCAATCTCGGTTCGAATCGCGACCAGCTCTCGCCGCTTTCGCGCAATGGTGCGTTCTACTTTCTTGTCCACAGCTTTAGTCATAGATCTCTTTTCGATGCCCAACTCGCCGGATGATTATAAGTTCACCTTCGACATCGAACAAGATTCGGTAATCACCCATCCTCAATCTGTACGTGTAATCATTGTTCGTCAACCGTTTGATGTTTCCAGACAGTCCGCTCTGCAGCCTCTCAATTTTTTTCAGAACTTGGTTTCGAATTTTCGATGGCAAGTTGTCGAGGCCTCTGATTGCCGAATGGCTGTACTCGATCCGATATGCCCTTGCGCTCATGTGGGAATAAGCGAGTTAGACTTCCTTGTACTCCGAATCCACATCCTCATCAGAAAACGCCACGCGATAATTCTTTGACTGTACCTGCTTGGTGATCAGGAGGTCGTCTTTGGTCTTCAGCAGGTCGGCGCGGTTATAAACGGAAAGCTCGAAGTTGTAGCCGTGCGTGATCGCGTCTTTCGGACACGCCTCAACGCAGAAACCGCAAAAGATGCAACGGCCGTAATCAATGTTGTAAACCTTGGCGTAGCGCTCGTCGACGCCGATGCGCGCTTCCGCTGCCCGCGGATCGTCATCAGCTTCGATGTAAATGCATTCGGACGGGCATGCGGCGGCGCACAGAAAGCATGCGACGCATTTTTCGCGGCCCAGCTCATCCACATGCAGAAGATGCTGGCCGCGATAACGCGGCTGCACTGTAATCGGCTCGTCCGGATATTCGACCGTCTGCTTTCGTTTGGGAATGTAGGACAACGTCACGGCCATCCCCTGAATGATCGCTTTAGTCGACTGGATTACTTCGGTGATTAGAGACATAAGAATTTCGGATTGCGAAATATCAAGCCCTTGCTGCTTTCGCCGTTCTTCCCGAACTGGTGAAGATAGCGAGCAGTTCTCCGGACTCGGCGAGCAGCCACCGGCGCTGCGTTGCGTCACCAAGGTTCGCTTCATCACAAATTTCAAGCCAATATTGACTCTCTGAAGCTTCCTTTTCAACTATCCCGATTTTATCAATGAAATCGTTTCGTGATTCCGCTCGGTTGGCCTCGCGATAGTTGGCACCAACAGATGTTCCAGCTTTTACAAGTTGATATCTAATCACATCGCCAATCTTTCCGTACGGCAATGTGGCGGCGAACTTGATTATTCGGATCGCAAACTGCTTCGTTCGTTTTTCGAGTTCAACTTTGTCCATCTGAAATTCGCAATTCGCAATTCGAATTTCGAAATGTTTCGCTTCATCTTACACGAGTGGTGCGCGACGCCGTAGCCTGCCAGCGACCTTCCCGCCAAACGAATTCGTCCGTGAAGCTGTAGACTTCCGTGCCGCGAGTGGTCTCCTGCCGTAAGTAGCCATCGAGCCGTGCGCGGTCGCCGTCCAGGTCAAGACGCAGGTCCTGGAATTCCCACGACTTCACGGTTAAATCCGGCTTAATCTCGTCGAGGTACTGCTGCTTGGTGTGGGAAGGATTACCTCCGCGATACTCGTCGGCAAGAATCTGGTTGAGCCTATTCTTGTCGGCCTCGAGGTTCGCAACCGTCCACTGCTTTTCGAGCTCGTTCAACTGTGACAATACGACTTTCTCGTCGGTCGGGGCTTCGCTCGAAGAACTCGACTCAGACGGCGCCTGTGCGTTGGGTACGGAAGATGACGGCGATTCTGTCGTCACGCTCGGATTTGGCCGATTGACGATTTTGGGAATCGCAATGACCGCCGCGATCACAATTCCGAAAAGGAACAGGATCGCGAGCCCAGCCACGACCCACGGCCATACGCGCCGCTTCGCCGGAGTCGCGGCGTACGACGGCAACGCCGGCAAATCCGCAACCGAACCACTCACGGTCGCTTTGCCGCCAAGCTGGCCGTACTGGGTCGTCGGAATGTCGCGACCACGTATCGATGGACTTACTAATGTCTCATCTGTATCCGGCGGTGATTGACTCACCAACGGACTGCCATCATCCAGGCAGTAAGTAATCGAATCCTCAAACTCGCGTTTGCATGTAGGACAACGCTTCATAGCCGATTCCTTTAAAGATTGCCTGCAACGAGCACAAAGACGTAAAAGATCATGATGCCGAGAACAGCCAGGCTGCCAGTAACCACGCCAATCAAAGCCATCTGCTTTCCGCCGACACGTTCAGGCGTTTTCTTGATCTGAGACAGCGCTATGGCGCCCGTAACAATTGCAGCAATTGCGAGGAGCGGTCCGAAACATAGCCAACCTATAGTGATACTGATAATGCCGAGAATCATTGACGCCATCGCCAGGCTCTTGCTTTGAGCTTGAACCTGCGGGGGTGGAGGAGGTCGCCACTCCGGGATGGCACGTTGCGGCGGTCGCCATTCTGGAGAAGACGGAGGCAGCTCAGCTGAAGGTGTATTCCATGCCGGGGCGACAGGCTGGGCCGGCTCCATGATCGTCGGCAAGGGCCTAACAGGAGTTACTGCATCATCGACCAGGGTCGTTCCGTCTTGCGTGCAGAAACTGAGCCAGTCTTCTTCAAACGTTAGATTGCACGAGGGGCAACGCTTCATGTCGTCGGCCGGTCACTGCCGGGCTATTGGTTCAGGCTTCCCATAAAGATTGCCATTCCGTAGAGCATGAAAATCAGGAACCAGATCACAATATAAAAACCGCTCAGGCAGATTCCAATGATCGACAAAGGCTTACCGCCATTCGTGGCGGGGTCATTCTTGATCTGCACCAGCGAGATAATTCCCAGGACGATCCCAATCGGCGCTGAAAGCATTCCCATGCTGCAGCACCATCCGATAGTGATACTGAAGATGCCCAGGATCAATGACGCCACGGCCAAACCCTGCTTCTTGACCGGTTCCCTGTCGCATGGGTGGCGGCGGCGGCGGACGCCACGCGGGTGCAACTGGTTGCGGCGGGTTATAACTGCCCGGCAAATCAAACGGCTGCGGCGCGCCAGGATCTGTAGTGGCGGCGGGCGGAATAAAGACCGTTGGCGGCGGCTCGTTCGGAAGCGGCGCGGATGTTATTTCAATCAGCGTGCCTCCATCGTCCGTACAAAAAGCCAGCCACTCTTCATCGAATGTGCGGTTGCAATTAGGGCAGCGTTTCATAATCAGTTGTCAGTGGTCAGTGGTCAGTGGTCAGTTGAAACCGGTAAGACAGCTTGCACTCTGTGCAACTGACGACGGACTACTGACAACTGACAGATTTCAGACGACTTCCAGGCGACTGAAAAAGTAGGCAATCTCGATCGTTGCATTCTCGTCCGAGTCGGAACCATGCGTGGCGTTCTCGCCGACTGACGATCCGAATTCTTTGCGAATGGTTCCATCGTCAGCCTTCGCGGGATCGGTTGCGCCCATCAAATCGCGCCAGGCTTTCACCGCGCCTTCCTTCTCCAAAACCATCACGACACAAGGGCCGCTCGACATGAATTCCGTCAGGCCATCGTAGAACGGCTTGCCGCGATGGACTTCGTAGAAGCCTTCAGCCTGCTTGCGTGTCTGGTGAATCAGTTTCATTCCCCGGACGCGAAAGCCACCGCCGATGATCCGATCGATAATCTTTCCGGTGTTGCCGGCCGCAACTGCGTCGGGTTTGATGATTGCGAATGTTAAGTTGCTTGAGTGATCTCCCATTGCTCTCCTACTGACTGCAAATTGAGAATTGCTTAATTCCTAATGGCTGAAATACAACACGTGTGTGACGTGTTCGGTGGTGAAAAGCGGGATCAAGTATCTAGAAACCAACCGAAACGCCGAGCGCTTCCATCATCGCGGCGCCAATGTCTGCCGGTGATTTAACGACATGAATGCCGGCATCTTCGAGCGCCGCCATCTTCTCGGCCGCAGTGCCCTTCCCGCCGGCGATGATTGCGCCGGCGTGGCCCATGCGGCGTCCCGGCGGCGCGGTCTGGCCGGCGATGAACGCTACGACGGGTTTCGTGACGTGTTCTTTCGCGAAGGCAGCGGCCTCTTCTTCGGCGGAACCACCGATCTCGCCAATCATCACGATGCCGTCAGTCTCTTCGTCTTCCTGAAAAAGCTTCAGCGCATCGACATGAGTGGTGCCCACAATCGGATCGCCCCCGATGCCGATGGCCGTCGATTGTCCCAAACCGAGCGAAGTGAGTTGCCCCACGGCTTCGTAGGTCAAAGTTCCGGAACGCGAGACAACGCCGACACGTCCTTCACGATGAATGTGACCGGGCATGATTCCAATTTTGCATTTGCCCGGCGAAATAATTCCTGGACAGTTCGGGCCAATCAGCCGCGTCTGTTTGTCGCGCAGGTACTCCCTGAGCTTCACCATGTCGAGAGTCGGAATGCCTTCGGTAATGCAGACCACTACCGGAATGCCCGCGTCGGCCGCCTCCATGATCGCGTCAGCCGCAAACGCCGGCGGGACATAAATTACTGAAGCATTCGCGCCCGCTTCGTTTACCGAATCGGCGACAGTGTTGAAAACGGGAATGTCTTCGTGCTTCGTTCCGCCTTTGCCGGGCGTCACGCCGGCGACGACGTTCGTTCCATACTCAACCATCTGTTTGGTGTGGAACGTTCCTTCTTTGCCGGTGATGCCTTGCACGACCAGGCGCGTTGATTTATCGACAAGTACGCTCATTTTAAGACAGAGATCAGATGTCAGAGGTCAGATATCAGAAAAACTTAAGTTCGAAAGCGAGCGCGCAGTATATAACAACTCAACATTCACTCACCAAAACGAACGCGCTCAAGGGGAGTGTCCTACTTTGCGGAATAGCGTGGCACAGACTTCAGTCTGTGTTTCCACCGAACGAATTCACAGACTGAAGTCTGTGCCACCTGAGATCGTCGTCAAAGAGGCAATCTCACGCAAAGTCGCAAAGGATCGCAAAGGCAAGACAGGACACCACTCACTCACACGAGCTCAACCTTATCGCCGTACTGCGGTACTTCAGTGTTCCAGCCGAATCGTTCGCGAATGCGAGCGCCCATCGCTGCCGCCGCGTCCGGTTCGCCGTGCGTGAGGAACACTTTCTTGGGCGCAGGCATGCCGTCAAACCAACGCAGAACTTCTTTCCAGTCCGCGTGCGCTGAGAAGCCTCCGATCTTTTCAATCTGAGCGCGCACGGCGATCCATTGACCCAGAACCTTCACCTGCTTTTCACCGTCAGCGACGCGACGGCCCAGAGTGCCGGCCGCCTGATAACCAACGAACACGACAGTCGCATTTGGATCCGGCAGAATCCGCAACGCATGATGCAAAACGCGACCGCCATTCATCATGCCGGACGCCGCAACGACGACTTTCGAGCCTTCCATGTTGTTGATGCGTTTTGATTCATCTCGTGTTTTGCAGGCGAGCATGTTTCGCGTCTGCAGCGGCGTCGGATCAGTCTTCAGCGCAAGCGCGTACTCTTCGTCGTGTTCTTCGGTGCGTGCGGCGTACGCGCGCGTGGTCGCGTCCGCCATCGGCGAATCAACGCACACGGGCAACACGGGAATTCGATTTTCGTTCTCTAACTCGCGAATGAAATAGACGATCTCCTGCGCGCGACCCACCGCGAACGAAGGGATTAGCACCGGCCCGTTGTGCGCCGCCGCCGCGTTGATGATGCGCTCAAGAGCGTCCTTCGGATGTTCAATGGCGTGCGCGCGATCGCCGTAAGTAGATTCAACGACGACATAGTCACAGGCCGGCGGCGGCTCAGGATCGCGAATGATCGGCTGGTCATATTTGCCGAGGTCGCCAGAGAAAAGCACGCGACGCTCCTCGCCTCCGTTCGCGACTCTAACGAGCACCTGACTTGAACCGAGTATGTGACCGGCGATACGAAACTCGGCGTGAATGTCCTTCGCGACGCGGACCGGCGCCCCGTCGTTTGACACTACCTCAAGCAGCTTGAGCGCCTCGCGCGCGTCCTGTTCGGTGTAGAGTGGCAGCGCCGGCGTGTGTTTCGTGATCTTGTGTCGATTGCGATAGTCGGCTTCTTCTTCCTGCAAACGCGCGGAGTCAGGCAAAAGTATTCTGGCCAGATCGGCGGTTCCGCGCGAGCAATAAACGGGTCCGCGAAAGCCATGACGCACCAAGCCCGGCAGGTAACCGGTGTGATCGATGTGCGCGTGCGTCAGCAATACCGCGTCAACTGAAGCAGCATTAAATGGCGGCTCTTGCCAATTGCGTTCGCGCAACTCGCGCCCGCCCTGGAACAGTCCGCAATCAATCAGCACACGTCCGCGATCCGATTCGATCAGGTACTTCGAGCCGGTAACTGTCCCGGCCGCGCCCCAAAATGAAAGTGTTAGCATTGCTGGCGATAGTAGCTGATAACGAATTTTGAAAGAAGCACTCGCGAAGATTCTCATTAACACCGCGGCTTCAGCCCGGTGGCAAAGGCGCAGCCGGAACCCGGAAACCGTTTTAAACGGTTTCCTGTGCACACGAGTGTTGCCCGTCGCCCGGGCCAAAGCCACGGCGTGAATGAGAGGAATTAAAGTCTTTTCACCGATGCGCCGCTCGCTTATGATGGCGCGACAAAGTTCAGGAAGGAAACCATGAAAAGAACAACCAGCGTCATCTTGTCGATCGCAATGATATTTCTCGCAGTTGCCTCACAAACTAATTCGGCGCCTCAGTTTGTAAACAGCCCGATCGTCTCCGCACCGGCCGCGCAATACGGCGATCCCTATCTGAATTTCCGTAACGTGCGTCACACAAACGCGGGATTGCTGAACGAGCGCGACGAAATCAAGCTCGGCACGCAACTGCATCGACAGGCGACGAAGAAGTTCCGTCTGACCGACGTCGGTCTTGATCGCGTCGAAAGGGTTGGCCAACGTGTCGCGCGCGCCAGTGTGCGGCCGAACCTGCTTTATAAATTCCACGTGATCGAGAGCCGCGAAATCAACGGCTTGTCACTACCGGGCGGACATATCTACATCACAACCGGTCTGCTAAAGATCGCGAACGACAACGAACTCGCTTCGGTGCTGGGGCACGAGGTTGGTCACATCGCCGCGCGGCACAGTTTGAAGACTTTGAAGAAGCGGCAGGAGTACAACGCGCTCGCGAAATCAGTCGGCGAGTTGACCGGCGTGGCCGGGGACATCGGCAGAGACCTGGGTGTCAGCCTCACTCAAATGCTCAGCGAAGGCGTTCTAACTATTCACTCGCGCGACGAAGAACGAGAGGCGGATTATCTCGGCGTGCGCGGCATGGCGAAAGCGGGCTTCGATCCGCAGGGCATGGTCACCATGTTTCAAAAGCTGCAACGAGTCAGGGGACAAACGCCGGATCTGATCACCAGCCTGCTTTCCGATCATCCGGACGTGCAAGAGCGAATCGATAACACTCGTTATGAAATTGCGAGGCTGAGGCGGTAATACAATCCGGCCACTAACAGGCACAAAAAGCACAAAAGAAATCTGGCAGGCTAATCGGCTGTGGGCGAACCAGCCAATTCTTCTTTTGTGCTCTCTGTACCTTTTTGTGGCCAAATCTTCGGTGCGCCGAAGAAAACAATCAACGCCGGAACCAGGAACCCAAGATTCCGCAGCGCAGTCTTCACTCCCAACTGGCTGCCGATGATGTTGCCAAAACAACCGCACTCGAGGGCTTCTCCCTGTAAGCCGTACGTGTAGTAGAGGGCGAACGCGCTGAAACCGACAAGTAGAAGTCCCGCCGCCAGGGCTCCCAATCGAACTGTCTTAGGCACAATCAACAACGCGGCGATGACAATTTCAAGCACGATCACCGCGATCGTCGCCGGCCACTGCCAACGTTCGTAATTGAACTTCATTGAGCTGAGCAGCTCAGCGACTTTCCCGACGAACTCGGTGATAATCCAAAGCTTCGCGCCGGCCGTAAAAAGAAAAAGCGCCGCCAGCCCAAACCGGCAAACATGAAAAATGATGCGGAATAGTTTGCGACGCGTCATCCTGGAGAAATCAGTCCAACAGGGCCTATGTCTTCGCTCCATTTAGGAGCGAGATGTTTATAGAACCAAGTTAAACCAAGGGATCCGCTGAGAAGTAGAGATGTTCGCTACATCTCCAATTCTCAGCATTCTCCGTTCTGGTGCCGGTTCTAGAAACATTCAGCCCCTGCCGGGGCTTCATATTTAATCAATCGTAATCCGCCGTAGCTGCCTGGGCTTTCACTGCCGGCTGAACGCCCTCAGTGATCTGAGCATACAGATCAGGTCGGCGATCCTTCATGCGATCCAGTTCATACGCTCCGGCGACATTCACGATGTGGTTATTGTTAGCTTCCTGCAGCTCAACCGATGCGACCAGCAACTCTTCACGGTCATGGTCTGCTTCAGCGAGCGTATCGCCGTTACAATCGATGACTTTGCTGCGGCCGATAAACTGCCAGCCACGCTCAGTCCCGACACGATCGGCGGCGGCATAGAACACGTGATTCTCAAGTGCTCTGGTATTCGCTACAAACGCGGGCGAGCGCCATGCGGCCGTCGGCCAGTTCGTGATAAGCGCGATCAACTCAGCGCCCAAAAGTTTCAGGACGCGTGCCGACTCAGGAAAGCTTATGTCGTAGCAAATGTTGATTCCGACCCTGCCGAACGGTAGATCGAAAACCTGAAACGGCCGATCACCGGGAGTAAGAAATCGATCGATGCCGATGAACGGCAGGTGCACTTTGCGATAACTTCCCACCACGCCGTCAGGCCCAGCCAGCAGCGCCGCGTTGTAGAACTTGTCGCCATCGGCTTCGATGAAACCGACGATTGCGGAGGTTCCCGTTTCCCGGCAAGCCTCAGCGATGGCTTGTGATGAAGGCGCGTCGGTTTTTTCGGCGAACGGAATAGCCTCTTCGAGTGAATCGAATGCGTAGCCTGTGAGCGCGCATTCCGGAAAGATGACAAGTTGGGCTTTGCGCTCGGCGGCCGCGCGGATCGACGCGATGATCTTGTCTCGATTCGTTGCCGGCTCGCCCAACACGCAGTCGATTTGAGCGCACGCGATGGTTGTCTTTGTCATCTTGGACTTCAGAGCGGTTCAGGTTTATCGGCTTTGCTGAGATCGGCTGAAATATCAAGCAACTTGCTTGATTTCCTTCCCAATCTCGTACAGAAACTCAGGAGCAAAGTCAGCGCCGTTAGGCCACTCGATCGTTCCAGTTTCCGTGTTTAGCTTAACCTGCTTGAAAACACTCGGGTCTTGCAGCGGTTGGAAAACTTCGCCATAAAGCTCGTTCCTCAGGTCAACCAGCTTTACCGTGCCGTCGCTAAATTGCAGCTTCAATGCGAACGGCCTAACATTCTCGACGCTTGTAACGTGAAGGAACATAAAAACTAATCTAACGGTGGCACGGGCGCCAGCGGCTTACGCTCGCGGGCACGATCCCAGTTCTGCAACAATTCGTCAGCGTGTTTTTCGGACCACTCGAGAATCATTCGCAATTCCCGGCGAGACATCTTCCCCTGCACTAGCCCGGTTTTAATATCCACCGTGACCTCTCGATCCTGATACCGCGCATGAAAGTGCGGCGGCAGGTGATCATTGTAATTCATGAAAACGACAATGCCGAAGAATCTGCTGATGATCGGCATAATTTCAAGTTACGCCGCTAACGCTACAACCTTCTCCGCCGCGTCTTTCATTCCATTCGCCACGATGAAGTTCATTCCTGACTCGCGAATTACCCGTTGGCCTTCTTCGACGTTTGTTCCTTCAAGCCGTACGACGACAGGGATCTTCAAGTCCAAACTCTTCGCGGCGCCAACTACGCCGCGCGCCACCATATCGCAGCGCACAATGCCGCCGAAGATGTTTACAAGCACGGCGCGCACGTGTTCGTCGGCGAGCAGAATCTTGAAAGCCGCTTCGACGCGTTCCTGCGAAGCGCCGCCGCCGACGTCGAGAAAGTTTGCCGGCTCGCCGCCCGCGAGTTTAATAATGTCCATCGTAGCCATCGCCAGGCCCGCGCCGTTAACCATGCAGCCGATGTTGCCGTCGAGCTTGATGTAGTTCAGATCGAATTTCGAGGCTTCAATCTCCAGCGGCTCCTCTTCATTCAAGTCGCGCAGCTCTTTGTAATCCGGATGACGGAACATCGCGTTATCGTCGAAGTTCACCTTCGCGTCGAGCGCGATCAGCCGATTATCTTTCGTCAGCAGAAACGGATTGATTTCGAGGAGTGATGCATCCATCGCTTCGGAAGCGGTGTAGAGCGACTGCATGAACTTCGCGGCCGGCGAAACCAATTCGGCGGGCAAGCCGAGCGCGAACGCCAGTTTCCTGGCTTGAAACGGTCGAAAGCCGACCGACGGATCGATCGTCTCCTTAAAAATCTTCTCAGGCGTGTTCGCCGCGACTTCTTCGATGTCCATACCGCCTGCGGCTGAGGCCATGAAGACGGGCCGGCCGGTCGCGCGATCCAAAACAATTCCGAGATAGAACTCTCGATCGATCGGCAAACCTTCTTCGATCAGAAGCACGCCCACTTCTCGGCCTTCCGGTCCGGTCTGGTGTGTGACCAACTTCATGCCGAGCATTTTTTGCGCGATGTCGCGTGCTTCCTCAGGAGTCTTCGCCAGCTTCACGCCGCCGCCCTTCCCCCGGCCGCCCGCATGAATCTGGGCCTTCACGACGACGAGCGGCGTAGCCAGTTCCTGCGCCGCCGCGAATGATTCATCAGCCGTGCGCGCGACAATGCCGCGCGGCACCGGCACACCAAATTTTTTTAGTAACTCTTTGCCCTGGTACTCGTGTATCTTCATCGCATCAAGATTCCGGCAGTTCGGTCCAGCCGAACCGTCACCATCGCTGTGCTCAAATTTGAGTTTGTAAAACCGAATGAGTTTACCGAGCCGCCGACCGGCTCGCAACCGCGCGTGACCGCGGATGGTGCTCAAGTTGATGCCGATAGAGCAGTAGACTTTAGTCGCGTCTTCAATGGTTTTCTGTTCCCCTCTCCGCAAGCGGAGAGGGGCTAGGGGAGAGGTTGGCGCGACTCGCAACCCCACCCCCGTCCCCTCCCCCCGCGCGGGGAGGGGAGATGTCGGACAACTGAAATGGACCGCCGCGCATTTTTAAGAGGAGCAGCCGTATCAGCTGTCGCTTTGCGTTTGAGCGCAGCAATGCCGCGCAGCGTCATTGGGTCCACAATCGCGGCGCCGGAGTTTCCGGCAATGGCTAATCATTTGCTGAACCAGGTGAATATTGAGCGTGCTGAGGCGCGCGTGAGTCCGCTGAAACTCGATCGGCTCGCTTGCACGGTCGCGGAGAAGCACGCAACTGAGATGGCTCGCAACAACTTCCTCAGCCACTGGGGCCTTGACGGCCGAAAGCCGTATCACCGCTATTCCTTTGCGGGCGGCGTTGAAGCAATTCAGGAAAACGGGGGCGCGATTAACACCACCACGCCCATAGCTTCGGCCGAAGTCCCAATTCACTTGATGCAGATGCACAGGTCTATGCACGACGAAGTCGCGCCTGCTGACGGACATCGCAAAACGATTCTCAATCCAATACACACCCACGTCGGCTTCGGCTACGCGGATTACGGTTTCTGCGTACGGCTATGCGAGTTGTACGTCGCGCGATACGTCGCGATCGATCCCTACGCCGTGACCGCTTCACCTCGTGACCGGATTCTTTTGAGCGGACGGCTTCTGGAACCGACTTATTCGCTCGAGAGCATTGATGTCTTTTACGAACCGCTTCCCTCGCCGCCGGACCGGGACTGGCTTCGTGTCCCGCGCCCGTACGGTTTGCCCGATGAGCGGGAAACGTTGCTGCCAAAACTCGGTTCAACTTACTTTTACGAAGACGGTTCGAAGGGATCGATCGAGGTGCAAGGTCGCGGCAGATTTCAGGCTCCGATCCTGCTGAGTCGAAAAGAGCCGGGAATTTACACGGCCGTGGTGTGGATTTCGCGGTCACCGAAAGAGACGCCGTTTCCCGCGACGCAGGTATGCGTGCGCGCCGAATGAAGCTGTGCTGGCATTTTCTGGTCGGTACGGACGCCTCAGCCGTGCTATCACGCAAAACAAAGCACGCCGGAGGCGTGCGCACGAAATGAGAAGCATGTCTGACAGGAGAACCAATGAGTGAAGTCACCGTTACATCTCAGGGCAATTTGCGAAATGAAGTGACTGCCGCCGCACATTCGTTAATTACGGACGAGCCGGTCGCGGCGGGAGGTGAAGATGCGGGCCCCGATCCGTATACACTTCTGCTGGGCGCCCTCGGCACTTGCATTTCGATGACCGTAACCCTCTACGCGCGCCGCAAAGCCTGGCCGGTCGAACGCGTGACGGTGCGTCTTCGGCAAAAAAGAATTCACGGCAAGGACTGCGCGGAATGTGAAGAGAAGCCCGAAGGCTTCGTTCATCAAATTGAGCGAAGCGTGACTGTCGAAGGAAACTTGACTGAAGAACAACGGGCGCGGCTTCAGGAGATTGCCCACAAATGTCCCGTACACAAAACTCTGACCTCGCCAATTATCATCACTGAGATGACCGCATGAAAAAGTTAGCCGCCATCGTGCTGATTGCGCTTGCGTCCGCATCGTTCGTCGCAGCACAGAGCCGAACGAATCGACGCGCGCTTGCCGCTCAAGTCCGCACAGAGTTCCTGCACGCCTGGAACGGTTACAAGAAACATTGCTGGGGACACGACGAGCTGAAGCCGATCAGCAAGACTTGTCGCGACTGGTACGACACGTCGCTTTTGATGACGCCGGTCGACTCGCTCGACACGATGATCCTGATGGGCTTGAACGACGAGGCGAAGACGACCCGCGAATACATCGCTACTCATCTGTCGTTCGACAAAGACATCTACGTTCAAAACTTCGAGATCACGATTCGCCTTTTGGGTGGATTGCTCACCGGTTATGAGATGACCGGCGACAAGCGTCTGTTGACGCTGGCGGACGACTTGGGAAATCGGCTGCTGCCGGTTTTTGAGTCGCCCACGGGCCTGCCGTATCGCTACGTCAATCTCAGGACCGGCAAAGTGCGCGGAGAAGTTTCCAATCCCGCCGAAACTGGAACGCTCCTGATTGAATTCGGCACGCTCGCCAAGCACACCGGCAAACGCGTCTACTTCGACAAAGCCAAGCGCGCGCTGGTTGAGACCTACAATCGGCGCTCGTCGATTGGCCTGGTGGGGACGTGGGTCAATGTCGAGACGGGACAATGGACGAACACCGGCAGTCACATCAGCGGCGCGATCGACAGCTACTACGAATATCTTTTAAAGTGCGCGATCCTTTTCAACGACAGAGACTGCCGGCGGATGTGGAACGAAAGTATAGCGGCCA
Source organism: Pyrinomonadaceae bacterium (assembly GCA_049273695.1). Lineage (GTDB taxonomy): Bacteria > Acidobacteriota > Blastocatellia > Pyrinomonadales > Pyrinomonadaceae > UBA11740. The sequence goes on along the minus strand of JBASRE010000011.1, from coordinate 89,226 downwards.
TCAATAAGTATTTGGCGAGTGAGATCATGGTTGAGCCCGACCGTTCACCCGCGCGCAGAGAGCTTTGGTACGGCCACGCCGACATGACAACCGGCAAGAGCACTGCGACGACTTATGGCGCGCTCGACGCGTTCTTTCCGGCGGTGTTGGCTTTGTCAGGCGATTTGGATCGCGCTCGGCGGCTTCAAGAGTCTTCGTTCAAGATGTGGAACAAACACGGCATCGAGCCGGAACGTTTCGACTATATGAAAAACGAAGTCGTCAGCCCCGGTTACCCTCTGCGGCCAGAGATCGTCGAATCAACCTACTTTCTTTTTCACTTCACGCGCGACCCGGCTTATCTGCGAATGGGCGAGAAAATGTGGCAGGATTTCGTGAAGCACTGCCGCACAGACGAAGCGTACGCCGCGCTCAAAAGCGTCGTCACGAAAGAGAAAAACGATTCCATGCAGAGTTTTCTTTTCGCTGAGACGTTCAAGTATTTCTATCTGCTGTTCGAGCCGCGGACGACCTTGAACTTTGATAAAGTCATCTTCAACACCGAAGCTCATCCGGTGCGCAGAAAGTGATTTCGGGAATGTCTTACTTTGCGTTTCTTTGCGGGCTTGGCGCCTTTGCGTGAACCAACTACTTTTGAAAGCTGACTTCACGCAAAGGCGCAAAGTCGCAAAGGATCGCAAAGCCTAACGAAGAATTGATTTCGCGCATGTCTAAGTCAGACGATAACCGTCAAAAGCTCATCGCCATTCTCCAGCTCGCGTATTCGGGCGAGTTGGCCGCAGCGTACGCCTATCGCGGCCATTGGCATTCCGTCAGGGCCGCCGATGAACGCGAATCAATTCGCACCATTGAAGAAGATGAATGGCGGCACCGCAAGCTCGTCGGCGAAATGTTAACTGCCCTCGGCAGCGGGCCGAACAAAACCCGCGAGACACGAGCGACAGTCATCGGCCGCACGCTGGGATTTCTGTGTCACGTTTCGGGGTGGCTCGCACCGATGTACGGCGCGGGCAAACTCGAGAGCCGAAACATTGTCGAGTACGAAACTGCGGCGCGTTACGCGCGTGACTCCGGTCAAACCGAGCTGATCGATTGCTTGCTCGAGATGGCGGAGGTCGAGTGGGATCACGAAAAGTATTTTCGGTCGCAGGTGTTGCGTCACTCGATCGGGCGGCGTTTACCGATTTGGCCTGAGCCACCACCGAAGGAATCGATTCGGATCTCATTCCAAAACGAGAGCGTACTGAGGCCGATCCATCCTCCGGCGGAAAGTCAGCGTCGGTTCGGCTATGCCGACTGATGTGCGGAAGCGCTTTGCGCTTCCGGTAAGCTCTGTAGTTAGTTTGGGCTCCGCCCAAATCAGGGCATAGCCCGATTTGGAAGGACCGTTGTCGGAAGGCCAAAGGCCTTCCGCACATCAAGCGGCGAAGCCGAAAAGGTAGTGGCAGCGACTCATGTCCAACGAAAACTCAAAACGAAAACTCACCGCGGCAGCAGTTCTGTTTCTGCTCTTCTTTACGCTGCCGGCCTTCGCGCAACAATCAACCTTCTCGCGCGACGCGCTGATTTCCGCGGCGCGCGAAATCATGACCACCACGCGCTACTGCGCTTTGATCACAACTGGACGCAACGGCCGGTCTCACGCGCGAACAATGGACGCTTTCGCTCCCGAAGCCGACATGACCGTCTGGCTCGCCACGAATCCCCGCAGTCGCAAAGCCACGGAAATCCGCCGCAACCCAAAAGTGACGCTTTACTATTTCGACCGAGAGAGTGCGGCTTACGTCACGATTTACGGAATCGCACGACTCGTAACCGAAAAGACGGAAAAGGCGCGACGCTGGAAAGACGACTGGAAAGCTTTCTATCCCGATCGCGACAAGAGTTATCTGCTGATCAAAGTCACGCCGGAACGACTCGAAGTTGTGAACATCAACAAAGGAGTCGTCGGCACTTCGCCCACGTGGCAACCGCTATCCGTTGATTTCCGGCGGCATTGACTCTGCACCGCTTTTCCCGTACAAAGCGCCTGCGCAAACGCCTCACCTGCGCCCTTTCGCTCTATCCAGCTTCTTTGGGAGAAAGAATCATGCCCCAACAGTCTTCACGCAGTTACTTCATTTCGATTTTAATCGCAGTCAGCATCGCCGCTCTGTCGCTCTCTGGTTGCAGCAAAGGCAGCGGAGGCAAGAGTCTGCACGTTAAGTCACCGGCCGCCGGCGAAAAGGATCTCGCCGTCAAATCGGGTTACGCGTTTGCGGTCACCAAGTCATTCACCGACATCAATCAGAAAATCACGACGGCCGTGGTCTACAACGTCTTTACGGCGGATTACGATCTCGACTCGGCTAATTTCGGGATGACGCTCGAGAAGCCTCTGGCGTCGGAAGACCAGATGCGCGTCGTCTTCAGTCTGGTCGGCGAAGAAGGCACGAAGGACCCGGCGGCGCTAAAAGCCGGCACCTACTCCGCTAAAGCCGACAAGTACATGAAAGTCGAAACGGTCGGCATCGTCACGCGCAAAGGTAACGCCGACACGAAAACCTGGTTCGACCGAAGCAGTCTGAGCGGACAAGTCACCCTCACCTCGGTCACCGACGATTCATTCTCCGGCGACATCGATGTGACGGCCGGCGACAACGCGATCAAAGGTTCGTTCACGGCAAAGATTCTGAAGAGGAAGTAGTTGGGAGTGCGGCGGCGGGCGAGGTCCCCGCGCGAGCATCTCGCGTGGGGTACTCTAGACGCCGCTTTCGGTTCTCGTCCGCCAGCCGCTTTCTGCGCTACGACAAAGCGCCGCCAAGCCAGCGCACTCCAAAGAAAAGCCGTGGCGATTTCTGGGCGCCTCGTTTACAATCGGCGCATGACCGAGGTTGCGGCCGTTACCGAACGGTGCCAGACAGTCAGCGAAGAGATCGCCAACAGCATCAGCCATGGAATTGGTCTGCTGCTCGCGATGGCCGCGGCGCCGTTCCTGATCCTTACCGCCGCGCGCGCGGGAAGCATCTGGAACATTGTCGGCGTCAGCGTGTTCGCGACTTCGATGATGCTGCTTTACCTCGCTTCGACGCTCTATCACGCAATTCCCTACGATCGCGCCAAGCGCGTTTTTCGCGTACTCGATCACGGCGCTATCTTCATCTTGATAGCCGGCACGTACACGCCATTCACGCTGGGAGTGATGCGCGGACCCTGGGGCTGGACCTTGTTTGGACTCGTGTGGTCGCTGGCAGTTTTTGGCTTAACGATGAAAGTCCTCTTCGGTACGCAGCACCGTTGGCTGACTGTTCCGCTTTACCTTTTGATGGGCTGGCTCGCGGTGATTGCCGCGCCGCACATTCTTTTCACCATGCCGTGGGCGGCACTGATTTGGATACTGGCGGGCGGTCTTGCTTACACGGCCGGCACGATCTGCTTCAGAATGCATTCAATTCGCTATAGCCACTTCGCCTGGCACCTTTTTGTGATTGCGGGCACCACCTGTCACTTCTTCGCGGTGCTCTGGTATTCGGCGTAAGGCAGGCGGCACAGACTTCAGTCTGTGAATTCATTCGGTGGAAACACAGACTGAAGTCTGTGCCACGCTGTGACGCACAGTCGGACACCTACCTCTGGCGTTCGTTCGCCGGTCGGTGATATCATCCCGCCACCAAAAATGTTTCAAGGTTCGATTCATCTGAGACCTCTCGACGACCGCGTCAACCTCTTCGCGGACTAGTACTCTTCCATCACATCTCGTTCGAAACGGCACTTCCCAAAAAGTGTCAAACCGAGGCTTTCCTTTCAAGGAGTAAAGAGATGATGGAAACCGCATTAGCTGTAAAACGACCTGAAATCAAAACTGAGCTGCCAGGTCCGAAGGGGCGAAAGATTATCGCCGCCGATGCGCGATACGTGAATCCCGCTTATCCGCGTCCTGACTTCAAACTCGTCGCCGAACGCGCCCAGGGTGTGTGGGTCGAAGACGTTGACGGCAACGTTTTTCTCGATTGCAACGCCGGCGTGGCGGTGTGCTCAACCGGCCACTGCCATCCTGAAGTCGTCAAAGCCATTCAGGATCAAGCGGCGCAACTGATCCACATCTGCGGCACCGATTATTACTACCGATTGATGCCGGACTTAGCGGAAGCGCTGGACGCAATCACGCCGGTGCCTAGTCCTACGCGCACGCATTTTGCCAACAGCGGAACTGAGGCGGTCGAAACCGCTTTGAAGCTCGCAATGCATGCGACCGGACGCGAGAAATTCATCGCGTTTTTTGGCAGCTTTCACGGACGAACGTTGGGCTCGCTGTCGCTTACTTCGTCAAAGGCGGCGCAGCGTTCAGGTTTCAAACGGCAAGCGCTGGACGTCGTGCACGTGCCTTATCCGAACGACTATCGCAATCCGTTCAGCGCTGAAGATTGCGGGAACGGCGGCGCGGCCCAGGGCGCACTCAACTGGATCGAAAACCGTCTGTTCAAAACGACGACGCCGCCTGAAGAAGTAGCCGCAATTGTCGTCGAGCCGATTCAGGGTGAAGGCGGCTACGTGCCTGCGCCGAAAGGTTTTCTGAAAGGCCTGCGTCGGATTTGCGATGAACACGGAATCCTGCTGGTTTTTGACGAGGTGCAAAGCGGCATGGGTCGCACCGGCAAGATGTTCGCTTGCGAGCACGACGAAGTGAAGCCTGATGTCATCTGCATCGCGAAAGGCATTGCTTCCGGGTTGCCGCTCGGCGCGTGCGTCGCGCGCGCGGACTTGATGGATTGGAAAAAGGGCGCGCATGCATCAACGTTCGGCGGAAATCCGGTCGCGATTGCGGCAGCGATGAAGACGATTGAATTGCTTGAGCGTGAGCTGGTCGCGAACGCCGCGGAAGTCGGCGACTACCTGAAACGCGGTCTGAAAAAGCTGATGGCAAAGCACGAGTGCATCGGTGACGTGCGCGGCAAGGGCTTCATGCTCGGTGTCGAGTTCGTGAAAGACAAGACCAGCCGCACACCTGATCCGGAACTTCGTGATCGGGTTGAAATGGCCGTGTTCGAACGTGGATTGATTCTGCTGGGCTGCGGAGCCAACACGATACGCTGGTCGCCGCCGTTGATCTTAACGAAGGAACACGTTGACGTGGCGCTGGAGATTTTTGACGAAGCCATTGCGGCGTCGATCTAGGTACGCACGCCTCCGGCGTGCAGCATGCCAGAGGCATGCGCACCGGATTGGCCGTAGCAACTCCCTCTCCCTTTGGGAGAGGGTGGGGGTGAGGGTGCGAAGCTTAGCGCGGCAGACTAAGAAGAAAAATATCTTTTTCTTCCGCTAGGACCCTCACCCTAACCCTCTCCCAAAAGGGAGAGGGAACAGAATCCAAAGCGCCGTCGACGCTACGCTCTGCCGGCGCACTCCACAGGAGTTGAATATGTTCGAAGGTAAAGTCATCTCAATCAACATCACGCCCGTAGCTGAAGCGCCCATGCAGTCGGTCGATGAAGTGCGCGCCATTCCCGGTCGCGGACTGGAAGGCGACAGGTATTTCGACAACAAGGGCCGCGCGCCGGAAGTTAAACGTGAATTGACGCTGGTAGAGGCCGAAGCAATTGAAGCCTTTAAGAGCGAACTCGACGTCGATTTCGGTTTGGGCGACAGCCGCCGCAATGTGGTCACCCGCGGCGTGCCGCTGAATCATCTGGTCGGAAAGGAATTCTGGGTCGGCGAAGTGAAAGCGCGCGGCATCATGCTGTGCGAGCCGTGCGCGCATCTGCAAAAGCTCACCGTCAAACAGGTCCTGCCGGGATTGGTTCATCGCGCCGGATTGCGCGCGCAGATTTTGACGGAAGGAACAATTCGCGTCGGAGCGACTGTGTCAGAAACCCGACCGTAAGCCCGTCAGTGGTCCGTAGTCAGTGGTCCGTAGTCAGTTGTCAGTTGAAGTAATAACGATACGTCCCGAACCGAACGAATGTAAATTGACCACTGACCACTGACACTTACAATCGATACCTGACTCGTTTCCTTAACTCAGCATCTTCCACTTCGATATTCTGAAGCCGCATCATCACGTCGGCATTCAAATCCCACCCGGCGCGTTCGCCTGATTGCAGTTTGACCGTCCCGGCCGCTGCGATCATCGCCGCGTTGTCGGTCGAAAGGTGCGGCGAAGGAAAGTAGACGGGCACTCCCAATCGGCCCGCTGCTTCACTACACGCTTTGCGCAAAGCACGATTGCACGCCACGCCACCAGCAACGATCAAAGTTTTGGGCCGATACTCTTCCGCGACTCTCTCCATCGTCGAAACCAATGAACGAATCACCGTGTTTTGAAAACTCGCAGCTAGATCTTTGATTCCCTGGGAAGGCTCGCCGCCGTTGCTCACTGGTTGCAGACCTGATTCACGCACGTACTTTTGCACGGCCGTCTTCAATCCGCTGAAGCTGAAATCCGGACGATTGTCGCCCATCCGCGGAATCGCGAACTTCACCGCTTTCGGATTCCCTTCTCTCGCGAGCCGTTCGATGATCGGCCCGCCGGGATAACCGAGGCCGAGCAGCTTCGCCACCTTGTCGAACGCTTCGCCGGCAGCGTCGTCGCGTGTGCGCCCGACGACTTTGTATTTACCGGGTTCGGGCACGAAGAAAACATTCGTGTGCCCACCGGAAACGATCAGCGCCAGCGCGGGATGTTCCACCGGCGGATTTTCGAAACAGACCGAGTAGATGTGACCTTCGATGTGATTCACGCCAACCAGCGGTTTGTTTAGCGCGTAAGCCATCGCCTTCGCGTACGAGACACCGACGAGCAGCGATCCAATCAACCCCGGCCCGTTCGTCACGGCGATTCCGTCGAGCTCTTGTCGCGTGACGTTCGCGCGCGACAACGCCTCTTCGACAATCGGCACAATCTTGTCGAGGTGTTCGCGTGAAGCCAGTTCCGGCACGACTCCGCCAAACCGTTCGTGAGTTTTGATTTGCGAGGCAATGACGGATGAAACGATCTCGTGGCCGTCGCGGATTACCGCCGCCGCAGTTTCATCGCAGGAAGTTTCAATTCCGAGAACAAGCATCTTGGTGGTCAGTGGTCCGTAGTCAGTTGTCAGTCGTCAGTTGTCAGTCGGTCAGTCGTTAGTTGTTAGTTGCTGTACCGAATCGTCACGATACTGCTTCAGGCAGACGACTGACAACTGACTACTGACCACTGACCAATCGATAAAAACTCAAGACGGAATCGCCCTGCTTCAACACGCGGTAACACTTCAGCGAACCAAATTCGTGCGGCAAGGCTTTTTTCTTGTGATGTTCGACAATCAAAACACCATCGTCAGTCAACAGTTGGCCCCCCGTATCCGAAATTAAGTTCACTAGACTGTAATCTGATGCATAAGGCGGATCGAAAAAGATAAGGCCGAACGGCACTCGTTCCTTTTTCGCGTGGCGCCGCAAATACTCGGACGCATCCGCATTTACAATTTCGAACTCCTTCTCGTCGATTCCAAGCGCGCTCGTGTTCGCTTCAATTAAAGAGCACATCTTTCGCGACTGATCGACGAACGTCACGTGTTCGGCTTCTCGTGATAGCGCTTCAATTCCAACGGCGCCGGTGCCCGCGCACAGGTCAAGAAACCGCGCCCCTTCAATTCGTGGAGCCAATACATTGAACAGAGTCTCGCGCAAACGATCCGACGTCGGCCGCGTCTGCGCAGACGGCGGACTCTTCAACTGGCGACCTCGGAATTTACCGGCAATGATTCGCATGAACAGTTATCGATAGATGACGCAGATTACCCAGATTAAAACTTGGGACTTGGAACTTTGGTCTTTGGCCTTAGTTCCTCTACCTCCTGCCGTCTGCCTCCTGCTGACTGTTTTTGGAATCTGTAAAATCTGTGGATAGCTTCTAGCCCACCGCTGCCAGCTTCAAGCGCGCATCTTCCTGAACTCGCTTCATCAACTCCAGAGCTTCGCGTGAAGAGGCGCGTTGGTTCACGTAATAGTCAGCTTCTTTACGCGCGGCTTGTAGAATGTCGAGGTCGCGCACCAGGTTCGCGATGTGGAACTCAGGCAGGCCCGCCTGGCGCGTGCCCATGATTTCGCCGGGGCCGCGAATTTCTAAATCCTTCTCGGCGATCTTGAACCCGTCGTTAGTCTCTTCCATGATGCCCAGCCGCTCACGCGCGACGTCGGTCCGTTTGTCTGAAGCCAGTAGCACGCAGTAACTCTGTTCCGCTCCACGACCGACGCGACCGCGCAATTGATGAAGTTGCGACAAGCCGAACCGCTCCGCATGCTCGATCACCATCACTGATGCGTTCGGCACATCGACGCCGACTTCGATGACCGTCGTCGAAACCAGAATCTGAATCTCGCCACTACCAAAGCCGCGCATCACCTTCTCTTTTTCTTCCGCCTTCATTCGGCCGTGCAGCAAACCAACCGAGAATTTTGGAAAGACCTGATCGCGCAGGTATTCGTAGCGTCGCGTCGCGTCGCGCAGGTCGAGCTTCTCTGATTCCTCGACGAGTGGATAAACGACGTAGACCTGCCGGCCCGCGCGTAGCTCCTGCGTCAACAGTCGCTTCACATCTTTTCGGTCGTCGGCATTGTCCGCAAACACTTTGGTCACAATCGGCGTTCGCCCGGGGGGCATTTCATCGATGATCGAAACATCTAGATCGCCGTACACAGTCATCGCCAGCGAACGCGGAATCGGCGTCGCCGTCATGACAAGCACGTCGGGGTTCAAGCCACGCTCGCGAAGTTCGGCGCGTTGCATAACCCCGAAGCGATGCTGCTCGTCAATCACCGCCAGCCCGAAGTTCTTGAACCGGACGTTTTCCTGAATCAGCGCGTGCGTGCCAATGCACGCATGAACTTCGCCGGCCGCAATGGCGGCGTGCAGCCCGCGTTTATCGCCGGTTTTTAGTGAGCCAACCAGGACTTCGATCCGGTAGGGCGACTTCGCCAGGATGCGTTTGATGTTTCGCGCGTGTTGTTCGGCGAGTATTTCAGTCGGCACCATGAGCGCGGTCTGATAGCCATTCTCCATCGCTGTCAGCATCGAAATCAGCGCGACGATTGTTTTACCGCTGCCGACGTCGCCTTGCAGCAGACGGTTCATCGGCGCGTCGGATTTCATGTCGCGGAAGATTTCTTTGACGACTTTCCGTTGTGCTTCGGTGAGAGTGAAGGGTAGGACCGACTTGATGCGACGTTTGATTGCGTCGTCGATTTTGATCTTCGCGGCTTTGCTTTCTTTTGTTCGATGTCCCCGTTTTACCGACAACGCAAGTGAAAGCCAGAACAGCTCCTCGAATATCAGGCGGTGGTGGGCCGGGCTGCGCGCGCGCTCGTATTCATCAAGCGATGCTTCCGCAGGCGGAAAATGAATCTGCCGCAAAGCCTGGGCGCGTCCGATCAGCTTCTGTCGCTGGCGTAAATCGCCGGGCAGATTTTCTTTGATGACGTCGTCGCGAAGATCGGCAAGCACGCGATGAAGAAGTTCGCGCAACTGCTTGGGACGGATGTCGCCGATTCTTCGGTAAACGGGAACGCAACGCCCAACATGAATTGCCGAGAGTAACGGGTCGCCGTCTCCTTCATCACTTGAAATAACCTCAAGCTCATCGGGCTTGTTTACTTTCAGACAAAAAGTTCCGAGTTTATCAAGCTGCCATTTTCCGAATGCGATGAAGCGCGTTCCGCGGACGAATCTCTTCGTGTAGAACTCGACAATCTGCTTGGCCCGTGGGCCGGAGATAAACCATTCGATCAAGACCTGAGGCCCGGTATTGTTCTGATCACTTGCGGAAACCGAGAAAATGAAACGAGACCGGCCAATGTAACGCGGTTTCGCTATCCGGACTGTCAGGTTGAGTGACGCTTCCTGATCGTTCTGCAGCTCACGAATCTCGAGCATGCGCGAACGATCTTCATGACGCGTCGGCAGGTAGAGCAGAAGATCTTCGACGGTGACTGAGTTGATGTCTTTTGCGCGGGAAAGTTCCGCCAGACCGAGCGCAAGTTTCCGCGCTCCTTCCGAACCAAGCCGCGCAATGTTTGGCGGCAAATCCAGTATGCGTGTGTTGAGGGAGATGGAAGATCTAAGCGCCATCGGCGCGATCATAGCACAAGGGTCTTGCCACTATTGGCGCATGAAAAACCGCAGAATCGGTTCAGATAGTGTCCGATTCTTTCTTTGCGTTCCTTTGCGGGCTTTGCGTCTTTGCGTGAATTGTCCGCGTGGAAAGGAAGTCGTTTCACGCTAAGGCGCCAAGCCGCAAAAGAACACGCAAAGTAAGACACTCGGCCTCACGTCTTGACCAATAAGCGAAGATTAAAGGCTTGCTACGGAAGACTTCGCTGGGTCTCCGCAGTGTTGCTCGAAGGCTTTGATCAAATCTGAAGAGATGTCGGCCGGGCCCTTTCCTTCGATTTGCCAACGCTCCATCATGTAAACCAACTTACCGTCTTTCAGAATTCCAATCGACGGGGACGAGGGCGCATAACCCGTGAAGTAGCTGCGCGCTCTCGCCGTAGCTTCCACGTCTCCACCGGCGAAAACTGTTGCCACTCGATCGGGCTTAACTTCGTGCTTCAACGCCTGCGCAACACCGGGGCGCGCCTTGCCCGCGGCACATCCGCAAATCGAGTTAACCACAATCATCAGCGTACCGGCCGATTGCTGGACTGCGGCATCAACCGCTTCGGACGTGCGCAACTCTTCGACGCCAAGCCGCGTCAGTTCTTCGCGGAATGGCTTAATGAATTCTTCTGGATACTGCATTATTAGATTCTCCTTGATTCCTATTCTAGTTCATTTATCGAAATCTTACGCGGCGCGTCCCCGTCACCAGTGATTGAGACGTTCCAGGCAGAAGGAGGTAATGGATATCTGCCCATTCGTTCAGCCCATTCGATGATTGTCACCGCGCGTTCATCGGAAAGCAGTTCATCGAGATCGACCGCGTGGGCCGCAGAAGCGCCTTCATCGAGGCGGTAGAGATCGATGTGATAAAGAAGTAGTCGCCCCTGGTACGGATTGACAAGGGTGAACGAAGGGCTGCTGACGTCGTCCTCATCAACGTCAAGCGCGTGCGCAATGCCTTTGACGAAAACAGTTTTCCCTGCGCCCAGCGAGCCGTTCAGCAAGAGAATCTCTCCGCCGACGAGCTGTTGACCGATGCGCACGCCGAGGTCAAAGGTCTCCTGTTCGTTGTTTGAAACGTACTCGCCGGTTGGAATCGATTGAGTCGCGGCCGTCATCTCGGTTGTTCTCCCCGCGGATCGATCGAACAGATAGCAGCGCTCAGGTGCTCACGAATATCCGATGCGACCATGCAACGCATGCCGAGTTCGCGCGCCGCTAAATCGCCGGCGAGGCCGCTGACGTAGAGCGCGGCGATGACTGTATTGAGCGCAGTTACTCTCTCGCTACTCTTCGCCTGCGCCAGGAATCCTGTGATGACGCCGGTCAGAGTGTCGCCCGCGCCGGCCGTCCCCAAACCGGCGTTGCCGGTTGAGTTGAGGAAGACGCGGCCGTCGGGTGCAGCGACCAGTGACCGGCCGCCTTTTAGCAGCAGGATCACGTCGTGTTGAGTCGCGAACTTACGTGCCGCCGCGATTCGATCGTTCAATGCGGCCTTGTCGGAAGTACCCATCAGCCGAAGCATCTCGCCGGGATGCGGCGTTAACACAATCGGCATTTCCGATGAACCGCGCAGCTCGGCAGGCCACGGAGAGAGACAATTCAATCCATCAGCATCGATGACGACCGGCACGCGTCTATATTCAACAACTTGACGGACGAACTTTCTCGTCCGTTCATCTTCGGATGAAAGACCTGGCCCGATCGCAATCACGTCGGCTTTCTCGCTGAACTTGGAAAAGAAGTCGAAGGCTTCATCGCTGACGACGCCGCGATCGGTTTCAGCCAGCGCGGTAGTCATGACTTCCGGCATGACCTGTGTCGCGACGATTGTCTGGGCCGACGCGGGCGTCGCCACTGTCACAAGCCCGGCGCCGGAACGCATTGCCGCATTCGCACACAACACCGCGGCGCCGGTATAACCTCGCGACCCGGCAACAACGATTGCGTGACCGTGGGTGTTCTTATAGGAATCTGGGGTGAAGCGCGTTGCGAAAAGCCAGGGCCGCACGACAGATTCGTCGGTCAGGAATAACTCCGTACGCGCTTCTGAAATCAACTCAGAGGGCGATCCGATATCCGCGACAATCAGACGGCCGTTGAAGTTCGACGCGGGCGGCACAACGTTGGCAACCTTTGGAGCCGTCATTGTGACGGTGACATCGGCGTGGATTGCTTCCCCAATAGGTTCTGCTGAATCTGCGTCCAATCCGGAAGGCACATCGATCGAGACGACCAGCTGATTGGTGCTCAGCAGATCGCGCTGCGCATTGACCAGACGCGCGGCCTCAAGATGAACGCTTTGCAACGGCCGCTTCAATCCTGTACCGAACAGGGCATCAACAATCACATCCGGCGACACAGTCAAATTCTCATGCAGCACGCGTCGGCAAAGATCATCGTCACCGCATTCGATCAAACGGGCTGTGCCTTTGGCCGAACTGTCTTGGGCCAGGCTCGCCAACGCTTCGAAGTTCGTGCGCGCGTCGCCTTTAGTGTCCGCGATGTTGCCGAACAAAACCGCAGTTACGTTCGCGCCGGCGTGCGCCAGCAACCTCGCGGTAGCCGCCCCGTCGCCGCCGTTGTTGCCTCGGCCACACAACACCAGGACTGAACTGTTAGCGATCTCGGGTGACGCCGAGGCGATGACTCGCGCGGTCGCGGCGGCGGCGTTCTCCATCAACACGAGCGAAGGTATGCCGTAACGCTCGGTCGTCGCGCGGTCAATTTCGCGCATCTGCGCTGAAGTAAGAACGGGCTGCACGCGGCGATGATAAGGAGAAGGTTAGAGGAGGGTCAATTAGCGGCTGGTCTCGGCTCATTGACGGCGTTTTGGATTGGCTTTGTTCCCTCTCCCTTTGGGCGAGGGTTAGGGTGAGGGTTCTAGCGCGAAAAACAAAAAATACTTTCTTTCTTTTCTCTAACCGCTAAAGCGTCGCTCCCTCACCCCAGCCCTCTCCCAAAGGGAGAGGGAGCCAAACCACTCCAAAAACAAAACGAGCGGCCAGGGTTTCCCCGCCGCTTGCCGCTGCACCAACCGATCCGTCTTTCCGGGATGTCTGACTAAAGAAACAATGCCCAATTTTCTCCAGAATTATTTCGGTCAAGCGCGATTTTCTTGCTGAATCGGTCGGTCAGACTGAAAAAAAGCCTTCACGCTGACCGAATTGACCGACCCGCGAAAAGTCCGAATTCCGCAAAAACCGCCCAAAAACACACTTTCGGTCATGGCACACGCCTTGGTTTACAGCCTGGTGCGGAAATTCTGCATTCCGCACGGTAGACGACGAAAAAAGCGGAGAGAGCCTCGAAAATGAGACAGACAACATCCCCGATAACCTGGCGGTCGCTGACAGCGGCGACCATTGCCGTTTCCCTCCTGCTGGGAATCCTGGTCAGCGATAAAGCCCAGGCGCAGGTTAACGGGCCGGCTGCTCCAACCGCCCTCGCGCGTTACACCCGGGACATTACCGCCGCCGCCCAACAGGGCAAATTCGATTCGTTTACCGACCAGGCTAAAGAGACCAGCCGCGCGCTGGCGATTCTGGCCGAGCAAAACAACCCCGTCCTGCTGACCGACTCGCAGGCAGAGCGTAACGTCGTCATCGCCGGAGTGGCCCGTCAGATTGTTCGTGGACAAGGGCCGGAAGAATTGAATGGCCGCCGCGTGTTGAAGCTCGACCTGGACAAGCTTTTCCACGACACAAAAAATGCAGAACAACTGAAAACCACGCTTACGGCAGTTCTCTCCGAAATCGAAAATTCAGATACCAAAGTCATCGTCGTTATTGATCCCCTTCACACTCTCGTGGGCACGTCAGCCGCGTTTGACGCGACCGTTTCCGAATTTGTCAGCGAAGCGATCGCGGCCAACAAGTTCCAGTGCATCGGCGCTTCGACGCAGGGCACATTCAAAGATGCGATAGCCGGCGATGAGAAGTTGGCGTCGCTGTTTACCGCAATCGAAGTCACCGAAGAGACCGCTGCCAACGAAGCGCGGAACGAAGACGCTAACGTTGAAACCGGCGACACCGAAGAGTTCACCGGCGAAAAGGTCTCTGACGAGTTGCGCGAAGTCGTTAAGGCTCCCGGCGCGCCGGCTACCGTCAAAGTAATCCTTCAGGTGAGCGACCTGAACAACCCCGAGCTTCGCGCCAAGATGGCCGAGTGGGGTGTCACAGCCAGCACCGAAATCGCTCGATTCAAGACTATCGCGGTTGAGATTCCGACCAGCGCAGTTCCGGAAATCGCGTCCAGTGATTGGGCGAAGTACGTATCGCTCGATCGGCCCTTGAAGGGGCTGGGTCACGTCGAAACGACCACCGGTGAAATGGCCATGCTGGCTGAGGCGCGCAATGCCAACCTCGACGGCAGCGGCATTGGCATCGCGGTTTTGGATTCAGGCATTTCGACGAAGCAAAAGAGTCTGAGTGGCCGCATCGTTCTGAGCCGTGACTTCACTGGCGAAGGAACCACGGAAGACAAATACGGCCACGGCACTTTCGTCGCTTCGATGATCGCCGCGAAGAACGGTCCGTACGGCGGCCTCGCGAGCGGCGCGAACCTGATCAACTTCCGCGTGCTGAACTCAAAAGGCGTTGGCTCGTCCTCCGCGTTGATTAACGCGCTGGATGCCGTATTACAAAATCGTAGTCTCTACAACATCCGCGTGGTGAACCTGAGCCTCGGCGGAGTTGCGGTCGACTCCTACAAGAACGACCCGCTCTGTCGCGCGGTTCGGCGTCTGGTGAACGCGGGCATCGTGGTAGTCGCCGCCGCCGGAAACGACGGCAAAGATGCGAAGCACGCAAAACTGTACGGTCGCATTCACTCGCCCGGTAACGAGCCTTCGGCAATCACTGTGGGTGCGGTGAACACTTTCGGCACCGACCGGCGCAGCGACGACGTGATGGCGTCTTTCAGCTCGAAAGGTCCGACCCGCAGCTTCTGGAAAGATGCGCGCGGCGTTAAGCACTACGACAACTTGATCAAGCCTGACCTGGTTGCTCCCGGCAACAAGATCATCGGCGCTTCGGCGCCCAACAACAAGCTCTCCGAGAATCCTGAGCTCTGTGTCTCAAGCTGCGGCAAGTCGTCGAGCAG
Source organism: Pyrinomonadaceae bacterium (assembly GCA_049273695.1). Lineage (GTDB taxonomy): Bacteria > Acidobacteriota > Blastocatellia > Pyrinomonadales > Pyrinomonadaceae > UBA11740. The sequence continues at coordinate 74,006 of JBASRE010000011.1, read as the reverse complement.
TGGTAGAGGCAGCATGCGTCTGAGCGGCACCTCGGTTTCTTCGCCGATCGTCGCAGGCGCAGTCGCCGTGATGCTGGAAGCCAATCCGCGTCTAACACCGAATATGGTGAAGATGATTCTGATGTACACGGCGCAGTCTTTGAAGGGCTTTAACATGCTGGAGCAGGGCGCGGGTGAGCTTAACCTCGAAGGCGCCGTGCGGCTGGCAAATGTGGTGCGCACGGATTTCTCCGGCAGCACCGCCGTCGGTTCGCCGCTCTTGACGAGTGCGACGCCGGTCACCAAGACGACCATCGCGGGTGAGACCTTCGAGTGGTCGCAGGGTGTCATCTTCAATCACAACTGGGCCACCGGAACGGCGCTGATCACTCAGTACCAGGCCGTTTACGGTCAAGGCGTTTTGTTGTCCGATGGCGTGCTGCTTTCTGATGGCGTGCTGTTGAGCGACAACACCATGCTGTCGAGCGGCGTGCTGCTCAGCGACCACATCATGATCAGCAAAGGTCTCAAGATGAGTGACGGCCTCGTGCTTATGACGAACGGCGTTCTACTCAGTGACGGCGTGTTGCTCAGCGATGGTGTTCTGATCGGCGATGGCGTCCTCATCGGCGATGGCGTTCTCCTGGCAGATGGCGTGTTGGTTGGCGACGGCGTGCTAGTCGCAGACGGACTGCTCAGCCGCGGCGGCGTTCTAGTCGCCGATGCCGCGCGCGACTTCCGTGGCGATAACACCAACGGCATGGCAGAGGAATTCTAACTGCCGCGACAGCGCGTGACTTCAAGGCTCGACTTTCGGTGGAGCCTTTTTATTTGCCGATTACGTCTTCAAACGGAGGGTGCGAAGACCTCGATTAATGACGGCCGCGGCTTCCGGAACGCGCAACAGCCGCGCCAGACCAAAATACGTCAGGCCGTAGGGTATCAGCACCAGTGCCGCGACAATAGCCGGGTGCCGCGTGCCGATGAGAAGCTTGATTCCCCACGCGAGCGCCGCGCCACCAAATGCCGAGACCCAAAGCTTGACCATGTATGCAGCAGGCAGTCCCGTGCGGCCGATTCTTCGGTTCAAAGTTCGACGAAGCAAAGCATATTCGAACCAGCCGACCAATCCGGACGCAGTAGTGAGTCCAGCGGCTCCCCATTTGGCATCGATGCCCAAAAATGGTGGGACGTGAATCGCGACTGCATAGCCGAGAGCCATTCCGAGAGTTACGCGCAGAATGGCAAATCGCAGGGGCGTGCGTGTGTCGTGAAGTGCATAGTAGGTCGAGGAATAAAGCCGCCCGAGCGTCGAAGCCAACAACCCGATTGTCGAGCCAGCCAGAATCGCCCAAACGTATCGAGTTGCGTCGGTCCCGAACTGGCCGGTCTGGTAAAGAACGGCGACCATCACATCACCGAGCATTAGGATCGCAATCACCGAAGGCACGATGAAGAGTGCAATTCGCCGCAGACCCTGATCGAGTCGTGTTCGCAACTCAGAAGCGATTTCGTCGCCGGTGCCCAACGCACTCGACATCGCCGGCAACTCTGCCGCCGACACCGACATGCCAAACAGGCTGATCGGCAGTGTGTATAGGCTTTGCGCGTAAGTGAGCGAAGCAACAGCCTGCTCACTAATTAGGCCCGCCAACATCGCGTCTACAAAGGCTGAAATCTGGACCACCCCGCGGCTGATAAAAACCGGGAAGAAATTCCGCAGGACCGTGCGAACGTTTTCGCTTGCGATATCGAGAACCGGCCGCAAGCGACGAATCAATTTCAGAACGGTGGGCAATTGCACTCCGAATTGAAGTGCACTTCCGACCACCGAGCCCCACGCGACGATCTCGGCCAGGCGAAATTGTTCCTCGCGACCTCCGAACCAAATAAGCGTGCCGATGATTGCCAGATTCCATGCGACCGGCGCGGTATAGGAGAGAAAAAAGCGCCGGTGGCTGTTCAGAACTCCCAGGCACCAGGCCGATAAAACGAGCAAACCCGCACCGGGAAACAGAATTCTGATAAGGCGAATGGTTAACTCGCGGCTGCTTTCATCAAAGCTCTTCGTGAACAGGATGATCCAGTAGGGCGTCGTGAGAATGCCGATCAGCACAATCACCGACGTCATCAGTGCCAGGAGAGTGAGGACTGCATTCGCGACTCGGGCGGCTTCCTTGTCCTCGCCTTTAGCCAGTAGCTTCGCATACACCGGTATAAACGAAGCCGATAAGGCGCCCTCGCCAAAAACGTTTTGTAAGAAGTTAGGAATGCGAAACGCCGCATCAAAAGCGCCGGCCGCATCAGAGGTGCCTAGATAATGCGCGAATGCGCGTTGGCGGAGGACGCCCAGAATTCTACTCAGCAGAATTCCTGCGCCCACCAGGAGAGCTGACTTTCCCGTGCTCTCGCTTTTTGCGACCGGCACGCGCGGAAAACGGCCCGTGCTCTCGCCGACCGGTTCGATTGTGGCGCCGGCGATTTCGGCAGCATTGCGACCGGATTTGAGACCTTCGTTTTCGTCTGCCAACACCGGTGAGTTTTCGGACTTTGGACCTTGGACTTTGGGCTTTGGACTTTGCTCCGGCGGGTCACTCATTGTGCGTCAGAGATTGTACTCCTTAATCTTCGTCAAGAGTGTTTTGTAACTCACCCCGAGCGCCTCGGCCGCGGCCGCCTTGTTTTCATTGTGAGCGGCAAGAGTCTCTTTGATCTTCTGTCGCTCAACCAATCTCACCGCGCGATCCGCCGCCTCGCCCAGAGTTCCCGCGGTGTCGAAGCCGAGCGCTTTTACATCCCATGATTGCTCGCTTCCGAATCCGAGATCAGTCGGCTCAAGGCTGGCGCCATCCGCAAGAATGCACGCTCGCTCAATCGCGTTTTCGAGTTCGCGCACGTTTCCGGGCCATCCATGCGCGCGCAACGCGGCGAGACTTCGGTCGCCGAGCGTTGCTTCCCTGCCGCGCAACTCTTTCCCAAGCTGTGCCGCAAAGTGGTGCGCGAGCAGAACGATATCCTCGCCCCGATCGCGCAAGGGCGGAATATCGATCGGAAAAACGGCGAGCCGAAAGAACAGGTCGCCGCGGAACTCTCCTTGATCAACCGCCGCGCGCAAATCTTTGTTCGTCGCGGCTACGATGCGCACATCAACGGGAATCGGCGCCTTGCCACCGATGCGATCGACCGACTTCTCTTCAATCGCGCGCAGAAGTTTTCCCTGCACCGCGAGTGGCAGCTCGCCAATCTCATCGAGAAAAACCGTTCCGCCTGACGCTAATTCGAATTTCCCAAGCCGTCGTTCGCCGGCGCCGGTGAACGCGCCCCGTTCGTGACCGAATAGTTCATTTTCGATGAGAGTCTCGGGAATCGCCGCGCAGTTGATCGCGACGAAGGGTTTGTCGCGGCGATTGGAAAGATGGTGAACCGCGCGCGCGAACAGTTCTTTGCCCGTGCCCGATTCACCCAGCAACAGAACGGTGGCGTCAGTAGTCGCTACGCGCTGCGTCTCACCGACGGCGCGCTTAATCGCCTCCGACTCGCCGATGATGCGTGGAAAGCCATAACGCTTGGACCACTCTTCACGCAGCAGAAGGTTCTCAGTTCGCAAACGCGATTGCTCGAGCGCCCGCTCAACCAGGAGCAGCAAATGATTGGAATCGACAGGCTTTTGCAGAAAGTCGTGCGCGCCGTCTTTCATCGCCTGCACGGCCTCATCGATCGAGCCGTACGCCGTCATCACGATCACCGGCACGTCGCTGTCGGCATTCTTTGAGGCGTGCAGCACGTCGATGCCTGAGCCCTTCGGCATGCGCAGGTCGGTCAAGACAATTTTATGAGGCACGCGTTCGATCTCGTCGATGGCCGCGCGCGCATCCGCGGCCTCGGTCACGGAGTAGCCCGCGTTTTCCAGCGTCATGCGCAGGACGCGTCGCAGGCTCTCTTTGTCTTCGACGAGAAGGATGTCAGGCATCTTTTGTCAGTGAGCGGTGGGCTGTGAGCAGTGGGTAGTCAGTTGTGAGTTGTCAGTTGTCAGTTGTCAGTTGTCAGTTGTCAGTTGTCAGTTGTCAGTTGTCGGTTGTCGGTTGTCGGTTGCGATCATCTATCGTCAGGAGACCTTCGGGGGTCAGTCACTCACCGCTAGAGCACTGAGCTCCTACTGACTACTGACTACTGTGACTACTGTGACTACTGACAACTGACAACTGACAACTGACTACTGACTACTGACTACTGACCACTGACTACTGACTACTGACTACTGACTACTGACCACTGACTACTGTGACTACTGTGACTACTGACTACTGACTACTGACTGGCTCACTGCCCACCGCTCACTGCCCACTGCCCACTGCTTCGACTACTGCTGCTCGTGTGGTTCGTATTCACCCGCTGCCTTTGCGGCTTCGTAGTTTGAGTTCGCGAGTCGTATCGAAAGCCCCACCGGACGATAAGCGAAGGGCGCCGGGCCGCCGAGTGTGTTTTGAATCGCGGCCACGATCGCGTCCTGATTGTCGCGGAAGCGTATGACGCTGCCGCGCTGGTTCATGATGACGAACAGAACGACACGGCCGCTCTTTGTATTCATTTGGCCGACCAGCGAGCTGGCGCCGCCATCAGTGCTGATTAGCGTTCCGGTTTTCGCAACCACACTGCCGCGCGTAAACGCATCGGTGTAGCGGTCTTCAAGCGTGCCTGGGTCGATTCCCGCCACCGGCATGATGTCAGACAACTTCAGATTGTGTTTTCGCAGTTCGTCGCGGAGGCCGCGCAGAATCGCCATCATTGCGCGCGGCGTGACGCGATTGACGCCGAGGCCGCTCGCAGTGGCCAACCACACTTCATCCGGATTTAGCTTGAGCCAATCAATCAGAAGCGTGCGCATCGCTTCAGGACCGCCGAAGGTCTCGCCAATGCGGTCAGCCATGAAGTTGTTCGAGTAGCAGAGTAATGCTTTTAGAATGTCGACCAGCTTGCTGGATCTGCGCGTGACGAGCGGCTTCGCCTGCGGCGGAGCCGATCCAATGACGATGTCTCCGGTGATCGCCACACTCGGCACAGAGCTGAGGCTCTGCTTGTCACCGATCAGTAATCGATCATCCAACCACGCCCGTGTCGCGGCGCCGGAACGCGTCGCCGAATCAATCGAGTCGGCGAATTCTTCACCTGATCGTTTGGCCGACCAGTCAAAATTCATGGTAAAGCTTGGCGCGACAATCAGATTTCCCGTGACCGTCTTGATTCCCAGTTCGTTTAACTGCCGGGCCAGCATCACCGCGTGTTCGTAACGGAAAGACGGGTCGCGGCCGCTAATCACGAGATCGCCATTCAGCGTTCCGGTCGCACGATCAATTGTGCCGGCCGCCCAAACCGACGTGACAAAGCGATGATTCGGACCGAAATTCCGCAGCGCTGCTAAAGCAGTTCCCAGTTTGATCGCGGATGCCGGATTAAATTTATTTTCGATTGCTTGAGCGGCAATCGTGGTTCCGTCGAGGGTCTCGGCCAGCACACCCTGGTAGCCGTGAATCGGCGTTAGGGATTCCGTCAGGGCGATTGCCGCCGCAGTCGGCGCGACGGAAGAGCTCGCCGGCGCGTGCTGGACGTCCATGTTGCCGCGCGTATCGAGCCCCGGCCGAGCGCCATTGGCAGAGGGTGTCGGCGCGGACGGTTGAGCTTGAGCGATTGACCCGCTGAACGCGAAAAGAGCAAACGCGAAAAGCGTCGCCACCGTTCGCAACCACTTCCGATTTCGCGTTCGCCGCTTGAGGGAATCAACTCGCATGCTGTCGTCACCGATCATAACACGAATACCACGTGCGCTTCCGAGAACGAAAGCGTCAACCTTTGATGCGCACTGATTGGCTGGCGGATGCACGATCCGCGATTCGTCCCATTTTACCTTTGCGATCCTTTGCGACTTTGCGCCTTTGCGTGAATTGCCCTTTTGACGACGGTCGGTTCACGCAAAGGCGCCAAGGCGCAAAGCCACGCAAGGGAAACTACCGATGGACACAATTTATTGACAGCGAATTTTCCCGCTCCTAGAATCGCAGGCAGATTTTGCGCCGTCTCTCGCGAGCACGACACATGCGCGTTCAGGAACCTATCACCATCGATCGACTACGCATTACGCATCACACGCGTCGCAAAGAAATTCGTGCTCGGCTTCGTGAGTTCGACTCTGTCTGGCAAAGCCGTTCGGATGCGCGCCTGTGGGAAGAGATGGTTTACTGCATTTTCACCGCCGGCTCTTCTGCCACGATGGGTGCAACTGCTGTGGACGCGGTCAGGCCCTTGCTCGGCGGTGGCAGTCGCGCGGCGATCACGCGTGCGCTCAAGAGACCTCCGGCATATCGATTCCACAACGTCCGTGCCGCGCACATAGTTTTCACGCGTGATTATTTGCGCAAGACTGTATCTATGCGGCTGCGTGATCGTCTGAATGAGTTTCGCGACCCGCACGATCGGCGCGACTGGCTGGCGCGGACGCCGGGCATTAAAGGACTCGGCTACAAAGAAGCAAGCCACTTTTTGCGTAATGTTGGCTTCAAAGGTTACGGGATTCTGGACAAGCACATCGTGCGCTGCCTGTCAGAGTTGGGCGTCATCGATTCACCGAAGCCGCCCACGACCCGTAATCGCTATCTTGAAGCCGAGCAGCAGATGAAAAGTTTCGCTGCCGAAGTCGGCATCAACTTTGACGAGTTAGATCTGGTACTCTGGTCGATGAGAACGGGAAAAGTTCTGAAGTAACCATCATGGAACTAACCGCAACCCCCCAAACAACTTTATTTCATTCGCTCGTCCGTCGTTTCGTCGTACTGCTGCTTTTCTTAATTCTTGCCGGTCCCGCCTTCGCGGACATCAAAAAAGATCGCCAGAAGGCCCACAAGTCTTTGCGCTCGGGAGATTTCGAACGCGCTGAACATCTCTTCCGCGACATCCTGAAGAAAGACGATCGCGACGCTGAAGCACGGCTCGGGCTGAGCAAGGCTTTGCTCAAGCAGCGTCGTTTGCAGGATTCATTTGATCATGCGGCGCGCGTGATTGCCCTCGATCCGCTGTCCGCTCGCGCCCATTCGCTGCTGGGTGCGGCCATTTTGGCTTCGGGCGATTTTCGACTTTCGATCGAAGAGTTTCGCACCGCGCTGACACTCGATCCTGAAGAGGCGATGGCCATCGCCGGTTTGGCTATGGTTGACTTCTACGAGAATCGAACGGCCGACGCGCTCGTGAAACTTCGGCGAGCCGCCAGTATCGACATGGACGAACCGGACTATGTTTTCAGTCTCGGCCAGGCGGCCGCGCGTTCCGAGCGTTACAAAGAAGCTGCCGACGCATACGAGCGCTTTCTGCTGATCGCTCCGCGCACCGACACTGAGCGTCGCGGGCGGATTCGTGGGCTGATCGATTTTCTGCGTTATCTCGGACAACAAAACTCTCTGTACAACGTCAGCGGTGATCGCACCGTGCTGCCTTTCGAAGCGTTCGACAACCGGCCGATTGTCAAACTTCGAATCAACGGATCGAAAATTCCGCTCCGATTCGTTTTGGATACGGGCTCAGGAATGTCTGTCATCTCAGAAGAGACGGCGCGCAAGCTCGGCATAAAACCTGTGGCGCGTGGCGGGTTGGCCCGGGCGGTGGGCGGCGGCGGACGTTTTGAAATTGTCTACGGGTACATCAACTCGATGGACATCGGCGACATTCGGATCGAAAACATTCCGGTCTACATCCGCCAGTTTTACGACATGCAAACACCGGTTGACGGCTACCTCGGAATTGCAGCGCTGGCCCGACTGGTGACAGCCGTGGATTACGGAAATCGCCGGATGACGCTGGTGAGGCCGCGGAAAATTCCGGACCTGGGGGCAGCGGTTGACAGGCAAACATGGCGAGATATCACGCCCGGCATCACCCGTCCCGGTATTGACATTCCGGTACGCACCACGGCGAGCGGCTTCCTCAGCGGCGAAGTGACAATTGAAGGAATTAAGAGGCCCCTGAATTTCATCATCGATACCGGCGCAACCGTGAGTGTGCTTTCCGAACGCGCCGCCGAACTCGACGATGCGATTGCTTTCATTCAGGAGGAACGCATGCGCGTTTTTGGCGCGGCCGGGGTGGCCGAAAACGTCAAGATTGCGCTGCTGCCAAAAGTAGTCCTGGGCTCTTACACGCGCGAAAAGATCAACGCGGCAGTGCTCGACCTCGAACCAATCAACGAAACGGCGGGGTTCCTGCAAAGCGGTATCCTCGGCGGAAACTTCCTCCGGCACTTTCGCGTCATCTTCGATTTTCAGCGCGCGATAGTGCGCTTCGAGCCGCTCGATACGCCCCGGCCTGCCGGTGAACCTCTGCCACAGGAAGCAACGAGCGGCCCATGAAACCCAGCGCGTATCTTGAAACATCGGTTATCGGAGCTTACCTCGACAACGGCGAGCCGTTTCGGCGTGACCTGACGATTCGTTGGTGGGAGCACGAGCTGTCGCAGTATCGCGCGGTGATCTCGCAGCTTGTCGTGCGCGAGCTTGAGCGAACTGAAGAGCCGCATCGCGCCGCATATCTGAAATTGATTCGCGGGCTCGAGCAGGTTGAACTGACGGAAGAGTGCGCGATTCTGGCCGAGGGTTACGTGTCGCGCGGAATCTTTCATCGCAAGTACATCGCCGATGCTTTGCACGTCGCGGTTGCTTCGTTTCACAAAATCGACTATCTAGTTACATGGAACTTCGGCCATCTCGCGAACGTGCGGCGGCAAGCACGCATTCGATTGTTCAATACAGCCGCCGGTTTTTTTGTTCCCATGATCGTGACGCCGGAGTTTTTAGTTTCTGAGGCTACGGAAAGAAAGACGGCCTAGGATCGAGTTAAGGTTTTGATTCTGACATCTGATTTCTGATATCTGATATCTGTTTTCTGCTTTCATGTACCGACGACCCAAATTCCTAACCGTCCTGATTCGCATTCGCGAGACCATGTCGCGCGAAGCTGATTACGACGTCGATCTGTTTACCGAAATGGTACGCTCCGGAGTTCAGCCGAAGCTTGGCAGCGTGCGCAACATTCGCGGCTTCAGGAAGCGTGCACCACTCGAAGAAGCTCACGACAACGAAACTTTGCCCACGCCGAAACGGGCCGCGCGATGACGATGGACGCCACTTTCGAAACCATCGGCCTGGAAGTACCGACCGAGAAGGCCATCAACTTTCTCGCCGAACGCGCCGAGAACCAGGGCGAGGCGAGCCAGCTCTCGCGTCGCGGCGGAGTGCTTCACGGCCGCTGCTGGAAGCTCGGCGAAGGTCTCGAAGTCTGGACGGTGCTATATGAATCAGGCACTGGCGATGTTTTTTACGCGAACTGCCGTCCTGGATTTCGCGCGCGCTACTCACAAAGGATTGCGCCGTGGGCTTTGACTGAGTACGACGAAGCCGGCGAGGCAGTGATCCACGGTTACTGCGACGGCACCGAGACCGAAGTCCTTTTCGAATTGCAGAACCTGACGGAAGTCGGCGTGTCAGGATTTCGTGCGCCGGAGCTGCATGTCGGCCTGTGCGGCCTGGCGTATCGCGCGCGCGTCTGTTCGCGCGAGATGGATCCGCGCTGGCTGCCGCTCGAGCGTGCCGCTCCTTCACGCGCCGCGCACGAGAACGATTGGATCCTTCGCGGCCGCGTCATCGCCTTCAAGCCGCTCATCAATCCTCTTTCGGGCACTGAACTTTACTGGATCTACGTTCATCTCGATCGACTGAAACTCGAAGTGCTGGTGAACGCGCGAGCCCTGACCGGCGGCACGTTGGAAGTTGGCGCGACGCTCTCTGCCGAAGTCTGGTTGCAGGGACACGTGCTCGATTCGCGCGCCATGCGAATGCACTACGAAGGCGTCGATCAGGCGTATGCCACTGCCGATCTCTGGTCACATTTCTCGCGGCGCAACTAGCTTGAGTCTCACCACCCGGATTCAATGAAGCGCGTCGTCATCATTCTCTTCGTAGTAATTCTGCTGGCCGGGGCTGCTTACCTTTTCGATCAGTACTGGATCCATCGATACGACTCGTTAATTGCCAGCGAATCGGTGCGACACAAGGTCGATCCGGATCTCGTGTGGAGCATCATGTACGAAGAGACGTATTTCAGTCAGTGGAAGAGAGGCGACAAAGGCGAGATTGGACTGATGCAGGTGACGCCAACGGTGGCGCGCGAATGGGTTGCCGGAAGCGGCGCGCCCGAGGTGCCGCCGGCGAACGCCGCCGATCCCGAGACCTTATTGGCCCAGCCAGAACGCAACGTGCAAATCGGCGCCTGGTATCTCGGCAAATTCGGCGAGCAATACAAAAACATACCGGGGGGAGAAGCGCGCATGCTCGCCGCGTACAATGCCGGGAACAGCCGCGTGGTCGAATGGGCTCGCGTGCCCGAGGGCTCGCCGCCGCTTAACGAACAACAGTTCATCGAGCGCATCGATATTTCCTCGACGCGCGCGTATGTCACCTCAATTCTCCGTCGCTATCGCGAAGTGAAATCCGCCAAAGGATTGGCGGCGCCCTCTGAGTGGCGCCACGAATAACCGAATGACTGCGATCTATTCAGCGCGCTGGGTGCTGCCAATCGCGTCAGCGCCGATTGAGAATGGAGCTGTGGCCGTTGACGGCGAAACCATCGCCGGTGTCGGCGCCCGGGACGATGTCATCACGCGTTTCCCTCATGCGGTGGCCGCGGACTTCGGCACGAGCGTTCTTTTGCCGGGACTGGTCAACGCTCATTCGCATCTTGAGCTGACGGTCATGCGCGGCTTTTTGGAAAGCGAGGCGACTGACTTTTTCGCGTGGCTGCGCAAGTTGACCGTCGCGCGTATGTCGATGACCACCGACGACCTTCTTATTTCAGCCGCCTGCGGCGCGATCGAGGCGGCGCGCGCCGGAATAACCTGCGTGGGCGATTCAAGTTCCGCAGCGGCGCAGTCGATGAAGGCTCTGCGCGAAATCGGCCTGCGCGGAATCGTGTATCAGGAATCGTTTGGGCCGGATCCGCAGCGTGCGGACGGAAACGTGGCGAAGCTGCGCGATCAACTTGCCGAAAGGCGCGCTCTTGAATCAGCGAAAGTACGCGCAGGCGTGTCGCCGCATGCGCCCTACACCGTCAGCGCGCCACAGCTCGAACTGATTGCGCAGTTGGCTCTCGACGAGGAGCTGCCGGTGATGATGCACGCAGCCGAATCTGAAGCGGAGAGATTGTTCATGTTTGAGGGTACGGGACCGTTCGCGGAAGGTTTGCGTGCGCGCGGCATTGATTGGCAAGGTCAGGGATTATCGACGATCGAGTATTTGGCTCGACACGGCGTGTTGGAAACGCGGCCGTTGCTTGCCCATTGCATAACTGTAAACGACGCGGATATTGAAACGATTCGCAGCGCCGGCGCGGGCGTCGCTCATTGTCCCAAGTCGAATGCAAAGCTGCGGCATGGTTGCGCACCTTTCGCCAGGTTTCTCACTGCGAACTTGAATCTTGGTCTGGGGAGCGATTCAGTTGCCAGCAACAACAACTGCGACATTCTCGAAGAAGCGCGCTTTGCGACGTTGCTGGCGCGCGCACGTGGCACAGACTTCAGTCTGTGTTCCAACTCAAGTTCACCACAGACTGAAGTCTGTGCCACTGAAGCCCTCTTCGCCGCCACGCTCGGCGGCGCGCGGGCCATGGGACTTGATGGTCAGATTGGCTCCCTGGCCGAAGGTATGCAGGCTGATCTAATTGCGGTGGCGCTCGACGGTGCGCATCAGCAACCGCCCACGAATCCGGTGGACGCGCTCATTTTTTCCTCTTCGGGACGCGATGTTCGAATGACGATGGTGGCGGGAAAAGAAGTTTATCGGAATGATCGAGTCACGACTGCCAATGAATTCGAACTCCAGTCGCAGCTACTAACCACTCGCCAGAAGATCGAATCCGCGCCGCAATAACAACCGGCCGGCGTGCTGCGGCTATGCCGCGTCCGGAAGGGGCGGTAGCCCGCCTCTAAACGGATCCTTACTGCTCACTGCTCACTGCTCATTGCCCACTGCTCACTGCCCACTGTTTCTCGGCGCCGGCACGCGGCGCCCAAAGTTAGCCTTATCAACCTTCTATGACGCTCATCGCGCTTACGGCTCGTTTCTCGTAAGCGGCGATGGTCGCCACGTTCCTTTTCTCGGTCGGAGTCAACAAGGCGTCGCTGAATCTCGGATCAGCCTTGTACCAATCCAGACTCTCGAAATACTTTTGCGTCCAGCGATTGGTGAAGACCTTACCGCGACGAGCGTAAATCTCGTCGCGCATCTTGCGAACATCTTCAATGAACAGTCCCTGCAGCAGCGCGCGCGTGATGGGCTTGGTGCTGAGTTGATTGTGCAGCTTGTTTTCGTACGCGACGATCGTCTCAACGTTCGTTTTGTCCGGGCCCGACACTTCTTCGTCCTTGAAGTCTTCCTTCGGGTCGTACCACATCTGACTGCCGAAGTATTGCTGGAGCCAGAGCGTCTTGAACACGCGACCGTGGCGCGCGTAGATTTCGTTGCGCAGCAAGCGCAGCTCGTGCAGGCTTAATCCACGCAGCATCGCCTCACTGATCAGCTTGTTCTCAAACAACTCCATGTCGCCCGGCGCGAGCGCCACACGCCTTTGCTGCCGGCGAATCGTGTCGATCAAACGCAGGTTCTTCTCTTCAGTCGCGGAAAGCTTCGGCTTGTAATTACTCGCCGCCTTGTACCAGTACCTTTCTTCAAAATACTGCTGCAGCCACGGCTGATCGTCGAAACGCTTTCCGTGGATGGCTTCGATCTCGGCAGACAACACCGTCCACTCCGCATTTGTGTGCGTGCCCAGCTTCGCCCTTGTCAACAGACGATCCTGATAAAGGCGCATGTCGCCGGGCTGCACAGTCTCGTGATGTTCGGCTTCGGCGAAGCGGATAACGTCGAGGTTGTCGCGCTCAGTATCGTTCAGCGCTGCGTTAGTAAAATTCGGGTTCGGCTTATACCAGTCGCGGGATTTCAGGTAGGTCTTGATTTCCCAGTCTTTAAAAATGCGGCCGTGCTTGCCGAACACAATGCCGCGCATCAGCTGCAGGTTATTAACTTTCACCTTCGCGACGTCCGCCGCCGAGATCCGATTTGAGGCAAAGTCGAACGACTCCCACTGCTTCATCTCGGAGTAGTCCTGGGCCGCAGCGACCGAGAAAGCCGCAAGCAGAAGGAGCAACGAAATCAGACTACGTAATTGGAAAGGAGATTTCATACGTTACCTCTCGGAGAATAGACGGCGACAACGAATCGTTTTGCGGCTATTCCCCTCACCATAAATGGGGCGGGGTGGGGGTGGGGTTACGGCCCTGCCAACCTCTCCCTTACCCCCTCTCCACGCAGCGGAGAGAGGAATAAAACTAAACGCGCAGGCTGCCAGGAAGCCGGATCAGCCGAAGATATCTCGAACCTTTTCGGACAGCTTCTTGTCTTCCAAATCCTTTGTTTCGACCCGCTCAAGCTGTTCCAAAAGCTTGCGCTGCTCGCGCGTTAACATCGTGGGCGTCACGACTGAGACTGAGACGAACAAATCGCCACGGCCCCGACCACCCAGGACGGGCATTCCCTGGCCGCGCACGCGGAACACTGTGCCTGTCTGAGTTCCGGCGGGAATCTTCAGCGTGTCTTCTCCGTTCAGCGTCTTGACCTGGATTTCAGCTCCGAGGGCGGCCTGCGCGAACGTCACCGGCACGGCTGAGTAAAGATTGTTTCCCTGACGCTCGAATAATTCGTGTTCAGCGACATGAATGACCACGTACAGGTCGCCTGCCGGACCGCCATACGCGCCTGACTCGCCTTCACTTTGCAGCCGCAGTCGCGAACCTGTTTCGACGCCGGCAGGAATCTTTACCTCGATCTGTTTCTCGCGCTCAACACGTCCATGGCCCCGGCATTTATCGCACGGCGAAGTGATTATCTGTCCTGTGCCGCGACAATTGCCGCAGGTACGCGAGACGGAAAAGAAGCCCTGCTGAAAACGGACCTGCCCTGCACCGCCGCAGGTCTGGCACGTCTCCGGTTTTGTTCCCGGAGCCGTGCCGGCGCCAGCGCACGATTCGCAGGCTTCGAGTTTCGGGATGCGAAGCTGCGCCGTCATTCCGGTTGCGGCCTGCTCTAAAGAAATCTCGAGGTCGTAGCGCAAATCAGCACCGCGCTGCTGCGTTGAGCGGCGCGCGCCGCCGCGGCCTGCCGCACCGAACACGTCTCCGAAACCGAACAAGTCGCCGAGAATGTCTTCGATGCCGCCGAAACCGGGTGCTCCCCATGCCGCGCCCGCCGAACTCGAAACGCCGGCGTGACCAAAACGATCATAGCGGTTGCGCTGTTCTGGATCCGACAGGACGGCGTACGCCTCAGCCGCTTCTTTGAATTTTTCTTCGGCGTGTGAGTCGCCCTGATTTTTGTCTGGATGATGCTGGTGCGCGAGCCGGCGGTAAGCGCTCTTCAACTCCTGCTCGGTGACGGTGCGGCCGACGCCCAGAACCTCGTAATAATCGCGTTTGCTTGCCATAAAAATTCGTATTTATCGAAACGAGCGGCCAGCAGATGTGCCGGTAAACCGGCAAAGCCACTGACCGCATAGAAATTCTATCCGAAGTGCGCTAGTTGCTCAATCGTCCTTCTTGGTCGCACTCGCTGATTTCATCATCGCCGTCGTAAGCTGTCGGCCCAGCCGTTCAACGGCATCGAGAGCCATTCGGATTTCCCCGAGCTCTTCGGCTCTGGCGCCGGCCTCGCCATCCGACAAAATGCGCTCGCCCGCCTTCTGCTGTTCCGGTTCCAGCAGGCCCCCGAACTCGTGGAAAGAACGCTGTGTATTCCGCACGAGACTCGCCAACTTATTCTGCAGATCGATCTTGTCTCGAGCGGAACGGTCGGTTTCGGCCATCGTCTCGGCTTCTTTGATGATTCGGTCAATCTCTTCCTGAGAAAGACCGGAAGTCGGCGTGATGCGCATCTGCTGTTCGCGCCCGGTCGCCTTGTCAGCCGCCGAGACTGAAACGATTCCGTTCGCATCGACCTCGAACGAAACTTCGATCTGCGGCACGCCGCGCGGCGCCG
The DNA here is from genome assembly GCA_049273695.1 of Pyrinomonadaceae bacterium. Lineage (GTDB taxonomy): Bacteria > Acidobacteriota > Blastocatellia > Pyrinomonadales > Pyrinomonadaceae > UBA11740. The sequence continues at coordinate 58,908 of JBASRE010000011.1, read as the reverse complement.
GCGGAATGCCAACCAATTCAAACTTGCCGAGACTTCGGTTACCGGTTGAGACGTCGCGCTCGCCCTGGAGCACGTGAATTTCTACCGACGATTGATTATCGACGACGGTCGTAAAGTTCAGGCTGTTGCGCAGCGGGATCGTCGAATTGCGATCGATGATTCTCGTGAACAACCCGCCCCGCGTCTCCAGGCCAAGGCTCAACGGCAACACGTCCAGCAGCACAATGTCTTTCACGTCGCCGGTCAGCACGCCGCCCTGAATGGCCGCGCCCATCGCGACCACTTCGTCAGGATTAATCTCTGTGGACGGCTTCTTTCCGAAAATCCTGTCAACGGTACGCTCGACGATCTGCGAACGCGTCTGCCCGCCGACCAGAATCACTTTGTCGATTTGCGCGGCTTCGAGTTTTGCATCACGCAAAGCGCGCTCGCACGGCTCAACGGTCTGCTCAACCAGTCCGGCGACCAGCTCCTCGAACTGATTGCGCGTCAGCATCTTGTTCAGGTGCTTGGGGCCGGTTGCATCGGCCGCGATGAACGGCAGATTGAAACTTGTTTCCGAAGCTGACGACAGTTCGCACTTGGCGCGTTCGGCCGCTTCCTTCAGACGCTGCAGCGCCAAACGGTCTTTCCGAAGATCTATGCCGCTGTCTTCCATGAACTGTTCCGCCATCCAGTTCATGATCGCCTCATCAAAATCTTCTCCGCCCAGGAAGGTGTTGCCGGCCGTGGAAAGCACCTCAAACACACCGTTGTTCATTTCGAGGATCGAAATGTCGAAGGTGCCGCCGCCGAGGTCATAGACCGCGATCTTCTCGGCTTCGGACTTACCCAGGCCATACGCGAGTGCTGCCGCGGTCGGCTCGTTGATGATGCGGTTGACCAGCAGGCCCGCGATCTTACCGGCGTCTTTCGTCGCCTGCCGCTGGGTGTCGTCGAAGTACGCGGGAACTGTGATGATTGCGTCGGTGACCGCTTCGCCCAAAAAGTCTTCGGCGGCTGCCTTCAAACGCTGCAGCACTATTCCGGAAAGTTCCGGCGGACTGTAGACCTTACCCTGGACTTGCACGCGCGCATCACCGTTCGGGGAACTCACAATCTCGAACGGCACGGTGGCGCGCATCCGCTTCACTTCTTCTGAGTCGAACTTCCGGCCAATAAGTCGCTTGACCGCATAGACTGTGTTCGCTGAATTGGTGACGGCCTGGCGTTTGGCGATTTGTCCGACCAGCCGTTCGCTCTTGTCGGTGAAACCGACAACGCTCGGCATAGTCCGGCCGCCTTCCTTGTTTGGAACGATCTGCACCGTGCCGCCTTCCAGGACGGCGACGCAGCAATTGGTCGTTCCTAAATCGATGCCAATTATTTTCCCCATAGGAAAAGGGTTTTAGCCGTCTTTGTGTGCCGCGACTTTGACCATCGATGGTCGCAGCAAGCGGTCGCCGATTCGATAACCGCGGGCGAGTTCTTCAATCACTGTGTCAGGTTCGTGCTTATCGGAGGGTTCGGTAACTACTGCCTCGTGCACGTGAGGATCGAAGCGTTCACCAACGGCGGCGATTGGTTCGACGCCGAAGGATTCCAGCACCTCCGCAAGTTGCTTGTTGATTAACTCAACGCCGTGCAGGAAATGACGAAACTCTGCCGACTCGCTGGTCTCAACAGAACGTTCAGCATCCAGCGCTCGCGAAAGATTATCGACGACGGGCAACAACTTTTTCGCAACGTCACCGACGATGCGTTTGTGGGTTTCACCGCGCTCGCGCTCGACGCGCTTGCGGTAATTTTCGAAATCCGCCTGTCGTCGAACTACCACTTCCTGCGCTTCAGCCAGCGCATTTTGCAGACGCTTCAACTCAGCGCGCGTTGCCACTAACTCTGCCACCGCCGGGCCGCCGTCCGCGTCGCTTGTCGCTTGTGACTCGAACTCCACGTGATCGTCATCTACAGCCGTCAAGGCATCTTCGGCAATTTCTTCCTCGGTCACGTCTTCGCCTTCGAAGTGAATCGGAATGCGGTTCCCGCCCTGCGATTTTCGGTCTGACGCCATTAATCTTCGCGTGATCGTTCTAGTTTTCCAGGGAATCGATGCGGACCGAACCCTTAGGGCGCCGCTTCGTTCGACAGTGCACGTTCGATAAACCGTGCAAGATAGTTTACCACAGCCATTGTGCGGCCATACTCGATTCGCGTGGGGCCAACAACTCCCAATGTACCTGAGATCTCGCCGTCCAATCGGTACGATGCAGTGATGACTGCGCAGCTCTTCATTGAGGGCATGATGTTCTCGTTGCCGATAATCACTTTCACATTGCGAGGGATCGGATCGCTAGCAAGACATTCCGTAAGGATTTTCACCAGCCGTGATTTTTCTTCGAGTGTTCGCAAAAGTTCGCGCAGCTCTTCGCGATTTGCGAACTCAGGTTTAGTCAGAATATTAAAAGCGCCGTCGATGTAAACCTCTCCACCGTTACCGTCTTCGCCTTCCATGCTTCGCTCGCAGAGCAAGACAGCGTTTCGCAGCAACCCGTCGTACAAAGCTCTCTCTTCTTTCATGCGACGAACCATTTCTGCGCGGATGGCACGCAGGTTCTTACCGCGAAATTCGGTGTTGAGATAACGCGCGATTCCATTCAACTCGTCCTGCGTGAATTTTTCGTCGAGTCTAATGACTTTGTCCTGCACGACGTTTGGCGTTGAAACAATCGCCACCAGGATCCGGCTGTCCGGAAGATTCACGAAGCTAATGTGTTGCAGTCCGTTCTCAGCCAGGGATGGCCATACGACGATCCCTACGTTCTCGGACAACTCAGAAAGCACATGTGACGCGCGCTCCATAAGCCGATCAGGCCGCGCAGTTAGTCTCTCGACCGTTCCGATGTCCTCAATCGCTTTCAGATCAGATTTCGACAGACGCGTGCCGCTGATGATGTTGTCGACGTAGTACCGGTACCCTCGATCTGTCGGGATGCGTCCAGCCGATGTGTGCGGTTGTTCAAGTAACCCAAACTCATCCAGCTCAGCCATCACGTTGCGGATGGTCGCGGAGCTCCACCCAGCGGCGTGCGCAAACTTTTCCGCCACAGTGTGCGATCCAATCGCGTCTCCGGTGCGCAGGTGTTCGTGAATGATTGCGGCGAGCACCGCCTGGCGACGCGATTCCGCGCTCGGCCTCGAGGACCCTGATTTTGAACTTCTGTTAACCATGCTCTTCGTCGCCGTCACGCAGCCCACCGACGGGCTGATCATCTGTGAGAGACAACTGTCGGGTCAGTATAGCCAAGAACGAAAAGTGCCGCAAACCCTTTGATTTCAAGATTTCGCGAGACGGCACTCGCAGGTCAGCAGCGGTTCGGTTAATCACCCTTTCGACCGTAAGTTACTGTGCTGCTTTGACTTGAGTTTGCGCCTCGCGCTCAATGCGGAAAAGACTGACCGAGCTGTCTGGCCAACCGGCGTATTTTCGAAGGTTTTGGCGCGTTCTCGCGATGGGTTTGACGCCCGTTTCAACTGGCCCATAAGATGGCTCGGTCAGGCACTCCGGGACATGGCCCAAAATACCCTTCAGCTTCAGCGAGTCTTTGGCGAGGCCCTTCGTCAACTCGACCCAAAGGGTCGCCGCTTTCGGCTCGACAACGCCGACATCGAAGTACGTTTTTATCCGTACGCGGGGCTTCATCACACTATTCGAGTGCGTTCCGGTCGCGTCTATGTGCGGCTTTCGGATGTCTTCGAGTCTGCGCCACCTGATGTTATGCGCGCTCTCGCTTTTCTGCTCGTCGCGCGTTTACTTTCACGTAAAGCGCCGCCGGCTCATGAAAAGACCTATCGCGCCTACGCCTACAGCCCGAACGTTCTGCGAGCTTCAGATATCGCGCGGCAAAAGCGGGGCCGGAAAGTAATTTCCTCCGCGCGCGGCAAAGTTTACGACCTAACTGAATTGTTCGAGCGGATCAACCGGCGGTATTTCGACGGCGAGATTGAAAAGCCGGTTCTCACATGGTCGAAGCGGCGGGCAAAGCGGATCCTCGGGCATCACGACGCTGTTCACAACACCATCACGATTAGCAAAGCTTTGGACGCGCGCGACGTGCCGGAGTGGTTTGTCGAGTACATCCTTTATCACGAGATGCTGCACATCAAGCATCCGGCCAAGTTTATCAACGGCCGCCGCTACTATCACACGCCCGCATTTCGCTCGGAAGAGCAGCGTTTCCCGCGCTACCAGGCTTCACAGGAATGGCTGGACCGCGTCGTCCGCAAGCAGCACGAACTAAGAGCTCGCGCGGCTTAGCGGCCTGAGAAACACTTAACATCTCTTAACTTTTCTTTCCGGAACTTTCTCCTGGCCGCCACGTTTACTCAATACAGGTAGGTGGGCTCCTCCTGAGAGCGAGCAACCCGAGCTTGAGCCAGTCAACAGACTTACTCACGCAAGGGTTGCTCGTTCTGTTTATGCCCGCTGGACAATCCTGCAACCGCCTCGCTAGACTACACGGTTTACAAACCTGCGCGGATCGTTCACAACCTGCCGCGCGAACCAATTAAGGAGCTTTCGAAGTCAGTAATGGCAATTTCAGCAACCCAGATCCGCCGCGGTATGGTCATCCTTTTCGAGGGGAAACCTTGCAAAGTCATGGAATTTCGGCACCACACGCCCGGAAATCTGCGCGCGATGATTCAAACCAAGCTGCGCGACATCCGCACCGGCTCGTCTTTCGAGCACCGGTTTCGCTCGGTCGACACGATCGAGCGGGCTTCGCTCGAACAGCATGAAATGGAGTACCTGTATTCCGACGGTTCGCACCATCACTTCATGAACACCGAGACGTACGACCAAACTGCCTTGAGTGACGACGAGTTGGGCGATGCGGCGCAGTGGCTTAGTCCCGGACTGAAGATTCAGGCGGAATTTTACGAGGGCGCGCCAATCGGAATCGACCTGCCGCCATCGCTGGAGTTGGCCGTCACCCGAACCGAGCCTTCGATGAAAGGCGCGACCGTTTCCAACGTCAATAAGCCCGCCACGCTGGAAAACGGCGTCACCATCCAGGTGCCGCCCTTCGTTAATGAAGGTGATCGCATTCGCGTCGACCCCATCGAGGGCCGCTACATCGAGCGCGCAAAGTAGAAGTAGCGCAAATTGTTAATTTGCGAGCCCGCAAGTTAACAACTTGCGCTACAACGATTGACTCCCAGTCTGTAGTCGGGCACGTTTTGACTGTTAAGATACGCACAGATTACGTCTCTGCCGCGATGTACTTCATTTACAGTCTGCTTCTAACGCTTGGCTTCATAATTCTCCTCCCTCGGTTTGCCCTCGACGCCCTGCGCAGCGGCAAATACGTAACAGGCCTGCGGCAACGGCTCGGAAATCTTCCAGCCATCAACTCAAATGGAAAACCAGTCATCTGGCTTCACTGCGTCTCAGTCGGCGAAGCGCAAGCGGCACAATCGCTGGTTCGGGAACTAAGCAATCGATTTCCGAAGTTGGCCCTGGTCATATCGACCACGACCGTCACCGGCCAACAGGTTGCGCACCAACTTTTTCGCGACCAGACAGCCGCAGTCTTTTACTTTCCGATAGATTGGGCGTGGACAATCCGGCGGGTCCTCAGCAAGCTTCAACCGGCCGCCATACTGGTGATGGAAACTGAGCTGTGGCCGAGAATGTTTCGCGAAGCCGGCAAGCGCGAAATTCCTGTTGCCCTACTGAACGGACGAATTTCCGAAAAGTCATTTGGTCGCTACAAACTTGTGCGACCTTTTATTCGCCGGGTGCTGAATGATTTGACGCTCGCGTCGATGCAAACCGAGAACGACGCCGCACGAATCGAACAACTCGGGATGCTGAAAGATCGCATAAGCATCGCGGGCAATCTGAAATTCGACAGTGCGTCCACGACGTCTGATCTCGATCTGGCAAATGAGATTCGGAACCGGTTCGCTTTCAACGACGATCGGCCACTGATTGTCGCGGCCAGCACACACGACCCGGAAGAGGGAGTTGTGATCGATGCGTTCAGGCGTGTTCGCCAAACACATTCCGGCGCGCGACTGCTGATAGCCCCGCGTCATCCCGAACGTTTCGACGAAGTCGCGTCTTTGCTGTCCAACGCCGGATTCTCTTCAGTCCGCCGTTCCGCGACACCTTCAGCCGAGGATGCCGACGCGGATGTTGTGCTTCTCGATTCGATCGGAGAATTACGCGCGGTGTATCCACTCGCCGACGTGGCCTTCGTTGGTGGCAGCATCGCTCAGCATGGCGGACACAGCCTCATCGAACCTGGGGCGCACGGCGTCTGCACGATCACCGGTCCGCACATGCAGAACTTCGCCGCCGTCACGCAAGCCTTGCTGGACGAAGAGGCTTTAATTCAACTGAGTGAATCTGACGAACCAGCGGCCAAACTCGCACGAGTGTTCAGTGAACTGTTATCCGATGAGCCGAGGCGGCGCTCGATCGCACATCGAGCCAAGGCTGTCTGTGACCGGAATCGAGGTGCAACTGAGCGCACGATCGATCTCATATCCCATCTGCTCGCCGCAACCTCGGCCGAATCCGGCGAAGCGGTTCCCTTTTCGCCTCTTCACGCCGCCACCGCAAAATGAAACGGGCCGCAACCATTGCGCTCGCTCCTCTGAGTCTCGTATACGGCGCAGCCGTAAACATTCGCTCTGCCCTCTATCGAAAAGGGATTTCTAAAACGCAGACCGTCAGCGTTCCGGTGATTAGCGTGGGCAACATCACGACTGGCGGCACGGGAAAGACTCCTTTGGTTGCGTGGATTGCCGGTCGCTTGGCAGAACGTGGTCATCGAGTCTGCGTTTTGACGCGCGGTTACCGCCGGGCAAATCCTTCGAAGCGTGTAGTCGTGTCGGACGGCGAGCGAATCGTTGCTGACACCGAGCAGTCAGGTGATGAAGCGATGATGCTGGCGCGGTCTCTGGTGGGTAAGGCGGCCGTTGTCTGCGATGCTAATCGCGTCGCCGGCGCTCGTTGGGCGATTGAGAACCTGAACCCTGACGTTCTGCTCCTCGACGATGGATTTCAACACGTGCGGATCGGGCGCGATTTGGACATCGTCACTCTTGACGCCACGAATCCGTGGGGAAACGGCCGGCTCTTACCAGCCGGAATTCTACGTGAACCGCTCGACAGCCTGGGCCGTGCCGACTGCGTCGTCGTAACGCGCGCCGGCGACACGATAGAAGCCGGCCTACAAGAACGAATCAAACAAGCGACGGACGCGCCAACCTTTCGCTCAACGACGGTGATTAGTCGAATCACACCGCTTGAATCTCCGGAACGCGAAGTCGACAGAGAGACTCTCCGGCAGCGACCCGTCGCCGCTTTCTGCGGCATCGGTAACCCAAACGCTTTCTTCCGACAACTCCGCGACCAAGGGTTCGACCTGCAACACACCAAAGTCTTTCGTGATCATCACAAGTATTCGCAAACAGACATCGACCGTGTCACGCCACGAGCCACCAGGGCCGGCGCACAGGCGGTAATCACGACCGCAAAAGATGCGGTCAAGCTCACCTCGATGCGCTTCACGCTTCCCTGCTACGTCGTCGAGATCGAGATGCAGATCCAGGAATCTGACAGACTGCTCGCCTTGATCGACGAAGCAATCCAAACAAGACGTTCAGTACCGAGAGCGGTAGCGACCGGATCAAATTTCAATTTGGGTGGCTGATCCAATCGCTACCGCTCCGGGTACTGACACACGGTCGTTAGGGCTGTCTCGGCGACGCTGCTGCTTCCGGTGTAGGAATTGTGCGCACGGTCGGCGAGGGCCTTGGAGGCGGCGGTGGCGGTTCATCTTCCGGCGTGGGCCGAGCTGGTTGATTGCTGTTGCGATTTCCGCGACCGGTGTTGGTGTTTTCGTTGCTGCCGAAATTTCCCGTGACCGTAGCGGGAACTTTGGTAGCTGTTTCAACAGGTGTGCTCACAGGCGTCGGAGTCGCAACGCTGATCGGTCGAACGTCCATCTCACTTTGTCCCGTCGGTGTGCCGGTCGGCTGAACCGGCGTACTGTTCGGATCAGCATTCAAAGGTAGCTGATTTGGATCGGACGGGCTGGTGCCTCGAGTGAGCAAGAACACTGCCGCGAACACAACGACCAGCGCGATCGCCGCCGGCACAATGATGCGCCAGGGGTTGAAACGATCGACCGTGACCGCCGGTGCAGCGCTTGGCGCTCTGGCAAACTCAGCTGACTGAGCAGCGGCGAATTCATGCCGAGGTCGCACGATCGTTTCTTCATCCACATCGTCTACCGCGGTTATCGAGACCGGCGTGTTCGCGTTAGTTGCCGCCGCGGCGGCGACAACCGGCGCTTCCGCGGCTTCTGCGCTTGCCGCCTCTGCCAGCGCCGCCGACAATTCCCCTGCTGATTGGAATCGGTCGATTGGCTGTTTTGCTAAAGCGCGCTTAATTACTCGATCGACAGCTGCCGGCAAGTGCGATCGCGACGCCAGCACGGAAGGGGGCGCGTCCTGCACCTGCTTCATCATGACGACGGTCGCCGAGTCGCCGGTGAAAGGAAGCTTGCCCGTTAACATCTCGTGCACAATAATTCCCAGCGAGTACACGTCGGAACGGGCATCCAGCGCGCCTGACTGCGAACACTGCTCAGGCGACATGTACTGCGGGGTTCCGACAACTAAATTCGCTTGAGTGATCTCGGCGTCCGCGGCGCTGCCGACGGGTTGCAGGATCTTCGCGATTCCAAAATCCAGCACCTTGGCCCACTCTTCGCCGCCGTTGTGACTGACGAGCATGATGTTATCGCTCTTTAAATCGCGGTGAATCACGCCCTGGCCGTGCGCCGCATCCAGGGCGCCGGCAACCTGCCGTACGATTTCTACGGCTCGCCCGAGCGACAACGGCCCTTCCTTGGCAATAGCTTCTTTGAGCGTGCGGCCGTCGAGGTATTCCATCACCAGGAACACCACGCCATTTTCGGCCTCGCCAAAATCCGTAACGCTAACTGCGTGTGGGTGCGAAATCTTCGAGGCGGCCTTTGCTTCGCGCGAGAAACGCGCGACTACGGCGTCATCACCGGCAAGCGACGGGCGCAGGACTTTGATCGCGACGGTCTTGTCCATCAGCACGTGCCGGCCGCGGTAAACCGATCCCATGCCGCCCGTCTTGATCAACTTTTCAATTTTGTATTTCCCCGCCAGCGTTTGACCGAGATGAGGATCGTCCACTCTCTTCAACACTGACGCGTCCGCCGAGCAGAGCGTCATCTTGTCGGGAAATTTTCGTTCGCAGACGGGACAGACTTTCATTTGTTTTGTGGTGGAGAGAATTTGTAGCGTAACAGATGCGCACGGCAGCAGCAAAGATGCATTTGGGTACGCGCGCGTCTCGCGTGCGGATTCGTATTACGCTTCCGTCACAGCACGCCTGAGACCTGCGTACCGACATACAAAAAACAAAAAGCGAGCGGCCACAAAAGCTCCGCTCGCTCTTCTACGATCGATCGCGTTCGGTCGTTAGACCTTAACGAACACGATCAGCAGCGCAAACAGCACCAGTGATTCAATCAGCGCGAGGCCGAGAATCATCATGACCTGAATTTTGCCCGCCGCGCCGGGATTGCGCGCTGCGCCTTCACAAGCCGCCGCGCCAATTCTCGACTGTCCTAACGCACCGCCGACGACGGCGATTGCGAAACCGACGCCCGCGGCGATTGCCTTAACACCGCTGGCACTGGCCGCCGCCGCCTCAGCTGTCTGCGGCTGTGCGAAGACCGACGTCGCCGCAATCAACACGGCGACAGTGGCCATCAAAAACAAACCAAACTTTCTCATGGTTATCTCCTCAAACTTGGCGAACCGCTCGAACCTCTGCCGGAATGATTTCGCCCGCATCCGGTATCCACCGCCCCTCTTACAACGGCGCTCCAGCGATACAGACAATGACAAATGGAATTAGGTGGCTGTTAGTCCTTGTCGATTCGCGATCTGTCGAACGCGTCAACGTGTGCGGCGCAGCGCCGCATCGCTCGATCGCGCTTTTATGAAGCCAGTAGCACAGACTTTAGTCTGTGATTACGCCGATAACTCACAGACTGAAGTCTGTGCCACGCTCGTTAAGTTAAAGCCGGCGCGAGCATCTCTGGAGCATCACCCTCATGATCGTGTTCTCCGTGCTCATCATGTGGATGCGAGACCTCGCTGATGTACAACTGCGAAAGCAGCACAAACACAAACGTCTGGATGAATGCGACGAACAAACTGAGCGGCAGCAACAGCACCAAAATCAGGATGTTCGGTAAGACGAAATTCGAGTAAGGCGGAAACAAATGCGTGAACGTCTCCATCACCTTCTCGTCCGAAAAGATGTTTGCAAACAGACGAATGCCGAGCGTGAATGGACGAATCAAGTTACTGATCAACTCAATCGAGAAAATCAGCGGCGCGATCCACCAAATCGGTCCCGCCAAATGCTTCAAGTGACCGAACACGCCGTTCTCTTTAATGCCGATGTAGTTGTAATAAAGAAACGATGTTAGCCCGAGGGCAAACGTGACGCTGGTCGACGCCGTCGGACTCATGAACAGAGGAAAGAATCCCATCAAGTTCGAGATCAGAATCAGCAGCGCAAAGGTCATCACGACCGGAAAGTACTGCAAGCCGTGCGGGCCGACGATGTCCTGAAGCATGCTGCGAACGGCGAGCACGCCGACTTCCAGCGTTTGCTGACCGGCGCCCGGTTCGTCTTCGGAAAGTTTGCCTTTCAAAATCCAAATCAACGTGACGGTGAGAATGCACGCCAGGACAAACATGATCGTGTACCACGGGATCGCGTTCTCAGGCGTGTAGGCGCCGAACGCTGCTTCAGGCGTCGTGCCGAATTTACCCAGCACTTTCTTCCAAACCGGGTACGTGTACTTCATCTCAAGGTGGTGCGCCCACTCGCCAAAATAATGATTGACGAGCTTCACCAGAATCGGCGCGTGGTGCACCGCCTGTTCCTGCGCAGCGGGCGCGTGCTCGGCGGCCTTCGCCGCCTCATCGGCACTCAGCAAAAAGAACATCAAAAAGATTCCTCTCGACGAATGATTGCGAAATAGAACTGGCGGCCGGCTTCGACAAACAGAGCGGGCACGAATGAACAGAGACCGGCGATCGTCGCCGCCAGAGAGATCAAGTTCAACTGGTAACCGGCGAACACGGCCACCGCAATCACGAAATAGCGGAGGCCATGCTTCCAAAGTCTCATCCGCGCTGTAACGCCCGGTTTTTGCATGTCCAGCAGCGCGGCGACTGAGCCGCTCAGCCAACGTTGATTCAGCAGCGACAGCACTCCGCCCAGCAAAAGCCCGGTGGTCACGCGCCACGGCGCCACAAGCGCGCTTACGATCACGGCAATCGCGACAGCCCCGATCATCGCGCGAAAGATGCGCGCTTCGAGGTCATCGGGGCGAGTGAGTTCGCCAGGCACACTGTTAACTATTTCGTTCACGAATTAAGCGAAGGATTTTACATGGGAGATGTGTGAGTTGCCAACTGCGGAAGCCTCATTTTTCTACTGTCAGTATTAGAGAAGCTCTCATTCTCGCCGCAGCTTTAGCGCGGCGATCCCGTCGGCGAAGCCCGTGAGAGGAAACCGTTTCAAACGGTTTCCACTTGAATAACAACAACTTGCCACCGGGCTTAAGCCGCGGTGTGAATGAGACCTCCAAATTAGCCTCTACCGTCGTAAGTCAAACTCTTGTATTTGATAGAGGCCGGTGCCAGAATCTCGAGGCGCATCCGAAATGCACTGTTCCTGCTCGGTTAGATCACGCAGCTTATGCCGCCTCACGATCACAAACCAGGCCAACTCACCGCGATGATTAGCAGCACGGCGCTCGATCTTCCTGAGCACCGCGCGGCCGTCAAAGAAGCATGCATCGCTGCCGGTTTTTTCCCTATCGGCATGGAGCATCTTCCCGCTCGCGATGCTTCTGGGATCAAGGTTTCCCTGGAGATGGTTGATCGGGCCGACCTGTATCTTGGCATTTACGCGTGGCGTTACGGCTGGGTGCCGGACTTCGACAACCCTAAGAAGATTTCCATAACGGAAATGGAATTCGACCGTGCGATCGAGCGCAAGACAGAAGGAAAGCTCCGCGAGATTCTCATCTTTACTGCGCATAAAGAACATCCGTGCACGTTTGAAGACGTCGAGGCTGACAAGGATGCGCAGAAAAGACTTACGGAGTTCAAGACAAAAGCCGCTGACGGTCGCGTGCGCAAGGAGTTCAAATCTGCGGAAGAGTTGCGCCGGCTCATCAGCGAGGCCCTACACCATTTTTTACAGCGCGACCCCTCGGAAGAAGTCCTCGCCACCTCTACGCCACGGACTTCCATCCCCCACAATCTACCGTCGCTTCAACCCTTCTTCGGCCGCGAGGACGAATTGAAGAAGATCGCGGATGCGCTCGACCCCGCTTCGCGCACATGGGGCGCACTCATCGATGGGCCGGGCGGCATGGGAAAGACTTCGCTCGCTGTTCGCGCGGCCTACGATGCGTCCGCTGATGATTTCGAGAAAATCGCGTTCGTCTCGCTGAAGTCCCGCGAGCTTGATGACGACGGCGTGCGCGACCTTTCCGGCTTCCTGATTAGCGGCCTCGCCGAACTGCTCAACGAACTCGCCAAAGAACTTGGCCATGCCGACATCGCTAAAGCAGTCGAGAACGAACGCCCACGAATGTTGCTCGATGCGCTACGCGGCACGAAGACGTTGCTCATCCTCGATAACCTCGAATCGCTACTCAGGTTAGAGCGTGACATCGTTTTCACCTTCGTTAAAAAGCTGCCGCTCGGCTGCAAGGCTATTCTTACTGCACGCGGGCGCATCGGCTCCGGCGCCGAGGAATTGATCCTTGAAAAACTCAGCGAAGACGCCGCGCTGGCGACTCTCGCCAAGCTCGCCGAGACCAATCCCGCGCTCGCGAAGACCAGTGAAGCCGAGCGCCTCGTCCTCTATCACCAGACGGCCGGCAAGCCGCTGCTACTCCGATGGACGGCGGGACAGATCGGACGCGGCAGCTGCGTCACCTTCACCGACGCCATTTTCTACCTGCGCTCCTGTCCGCAGGACAATGACCCACTCGAATTCATTTTTGGTGACTTGGTCGAGGACTTCAGCGAGGCCGAGACGCGCACCCTCTGCGCACTGTCCTACTTCACACTGCCCGCGAACGTGGAGCACATCGCCTCCGTCGCGGAACGCGACGAGGCAGAGACCGAGCGCGCGCTCAAGTCGCTCATCAACCGTTCGCTGGTCGTCCCGAGCGACGAATTGAAGACCTTCACGCTGGTACCGCTGGTCGCGGATTTCTTGCGGGTGAAAAGGCCGGAGGTGTTGCGGGAGACGGGCGACCGGCTGGAAAAACACGCCTTCGCGTTAATTGTGGAGAACGGCTACGACAACCACGACCGCTTCCCCGTGCTTGACGCCGCCTGGCCCACCGTCGCCGCCGCCCTCCCGCGGTTCCTCGCCGGAGATAACGGAAGGCTCCAGACCGTGTGTGGAGCGCTCGACAACTTTCTGGATTTCACCGGTCGCTGGGATGAATGTCTCGCCCTCGCGCATGATGGCGAAAGCCGCGCGGTAGCCGCCGGGGATTTCGATAGCGCCGGCTGGCGGGCCTATCAAACCGGCTGGATCCACCGTCTGCGCGGGCAATCGGCCGAAGTGCTTGTGTGCGCCGACCGGGCCGAGACTCGCTGGCGCGAAGCCCAGGCTGGCACCCGACAGCGTGCGGCAGCTATGCAGTTACGCGGACTCGGATACAAATTGGCGAGGGATTATCCCGCCGCCATTGACGCCTATCGTAATGTCGTGGCGATGGACCGCACCTTGCAACCCGAGAGCAGGGATATCGCGATCGACTTGAACGACCTCGCCTCAGCTGAGAGCGAGTCTGGGAACCTTGACGCCGCCGAGCGCGACTACCGCGAGGCTCTGCGGATCGCCCGCGCGGTCGATTACCACGAAGGCGTCGCCTACATCACAGGCAATCTCGCAGCGCAGGCGCTGGACCGCGAAGACTGGCCGGGCGCGGAAGCGCTCGCCCGCGAAGCCCTCCCCTTGTCGGAAAGAGTCGGCCGCTTGGAAATGATCGCCGCGGACTGTACCCGGCTTGCCAAAGCTCTCGTGCGGCAGGCGAATGCGGAGGAAGCGGTCCCGCACGCTCGACGCGCGGTGGAGATATACAAAAAGCTCGGGACACCGAGCCTCGCCGACGCGGAGCAAGTCCTCGCCGAATGCGAGAGCGCCGAAAGTGGTGCCGATTGAAATCTACAGGTGTGCGGAGCGCGGGCATCCCTGCCAGCATGAGCGCGTAGCGCGAAAAGGTTTTTCGGTGACGCACTGCGCGCCTTGTAGGGCAAAGATGCAGGTATCTCTTTTCTCTAGCCCAGCCGTTTACGGCTGGGAGCGGCAATTCCCAAACAGCAAAGAAGCCCCATTAATGGGGCTTCTATTCCGCGTTCGATTTGTTTACCCAGGCGTGAACGCCGGGCTACAGAAATGGATTCTTTCCCATGCGTAAACGCCTGGACTACAGAAATGGATTGCTTTTAGCTCCACTATCTCAACTGTCTCGGTGGCGGTGGCGGCTTCTGCGAGTCTTCCGGACCCTTCAACCCGGTTTCCGACAACATCTCTTTGATCGTGCCCACGCTGGAAAGCATGCTCGCCGTTTCCACCGGCATGAAAATCACCTTCGCGTTGTTGCTCTTAGTCATGTCGCGCAGGCTTTCGATGTAGCGCGTTGTGATCAGGTACTGCGCAGGGTTGCCGTGCTCGTGCATCGCGTCAGCCACCTGGCCGATTGCCTGCGCTTCCGCTTCAGCCTGTCGCAGACGTGCTTCCGCCAAACCTTCCGCGTGCAGAATTTGAGACTGCTTCTCGCCCTCTGAACGCGTAACCGCCGCCTGCTTCTCGCCTTCGGCCCGCGTGATGGCTGCCTGGCGCTCACCCTCTGCCTGCAAGACCAACGCGCGCCGGTTGCGTTCTGCGGTCATCTGTTTCTCCATCGTGACCCGCACATCTTCCGGCGGATTGATGTTCTTCACGTCCGTGCGCGTTACTTTCACTCCCCATTTGTCGGTCGCCTCGTCCAGGATCAGACGCAGTTTCGAATTGATTTGATCACGCGAAGAGAGCGTGTGATCCAGATCCATCTCGCCCATGACCGCGCGCATGCCCGTGATCGTCAACTGCACGATGCCGCCGACCAGGTCGTTCATCTCGTACACCGCTTTGATCGGATCGATAATCTGCCAGTAGACGACCGAATCGACATGTATCGTCACGTTGTCGCGCGTGATCACCGGTTGCGGCGGCAAGTCGATGTACTGCTCGCGCAAATCGATCGAAGTCATCCCCGAGCGCGTGTTCGTCCAGTAAACGGCGCGCGGCTTGTCGAAAAACGGAATGATAATGTTCAGGCCGCTCGACGCAACGCGACTGAACCGCCCGAGCCGTTCAATCAACATCACCGTAGCCTGCGGCACGATCTTGATTGTTTTCACGGCGACAATCAGCAGAAAGATGCCGAGGAAAAGCAGTAGAAATATCGTTACGAATCCGGCGAGCGCCTCGGTCTGAAACAGAAACAGATTTGCGAGCATGATCGATACCTCGGAGAACGGAATATTCGCGCGCCAATATAACGAAAGCGGTCCGTGAAAGAAAGCTTGCGTACTACTTTGCGTTCCTTTGCGTCTTTGCGTCTTAGCGTGAAAAAGATACGTTCGAACAAGTTCACGCAAAGGCGGAAAGACGCAAAGCTTCGCAAAGTTATAAGAAAAGTCCCGCGGGTTCCTGCCAACCGCCGAGCGCGGATTCGATAATAGCAGCCGCTGAAAGCACGGTGCGCTCCTCGAATGGCCGGCCAACGACCTGCACGCCGATTGGTAATCCATTCGCGGTGCGTCCCGCCGGAACAGCGAGGCTCGGCAATCCGAGCACGTTGAATGTTTGTGAGTAACTGAACGCGCGAAAGACGCTGATCGATTTGCCGCTGACTTCCACACGTTCAGCGCCATGCTCGAACGCGGCCGTCGCGCCCACGGGCGCAAGCATAAGCGGCGTCGCCTTCATCCACTGCAGCAACTCTTCGCGCAGACGCTCGCGCTCGAGCACGGCTTCCGCCAACCCCTCGGCACGTTCGATCTTTGCTTCGAATTCAGCGGACCCATGATTGAACGCGCGCAGCAGACCAGCTACCTGCGATCCGGCCTCGACTTCCCTGCCCTGGTACAGCGCAGCGATTTCGCTGTTCGCCGCGCGTGAAAACAATTCGATCCAGAGCTGCGAGCCTTTTGAGATTCCGGGAGGAGTTTTTTCATTCAACTGAAGACCCGCGTCGGCCAGAGCCTTAACAGCGTTTTGAACTGCTGCGCGAGTCTCGTCTGACACAGGGCTCACGCCATCGTCCGTGTACCAGGCCACGCGCGAACCGCGCAGCGGCGCCGGATTCACAACGTCGATCCCGTTTTGCGCGGCCTCGAATTGCGTCGGCTCTGCCAGCACTTTGAAAAGCAGTGCGAGATCCTCGACTCGCCGCGCCATCGGCCCGATGGATGCGCCCAGCGCAACCACGCCAGGAGCTGCCGGCGTGTGTCCGTCCATCGCGACGCGGCCTGCCGTTGGTTTCAATCCGGCGATGCCGCAAAAGTGCGCCGGCACGCGAATCGATCCGGAAAGATCGCTGCCCAAGCCGGCCGGCGACAGACACGCCGCAATCGCCGCAGCTTCCCCCCCGCTTGATCCGCCGCAGGTGCGATGGCGTGCATGAGGATTATTCGCTCGGCCGAAAACGGGATTGTCGCAGTCGTACGGAACGGCCATCTCAGGCACATTGGTCTTGCCGAGGATGATCGCGCCCGCTGCTTTCAGCCGCGCAACCGAAGCCGCGTCCTGCTCGGGAACGTGATGCGCACGAATTCGCGATCCGCTCGTCGTCCGCAGGCCCGCAGTGTCAATCGTGTCCTTAACCGTGACGGGCAAACCCAGCAGCGGGCCAGGGTCATGTCCGCTCATTACCGCTGCCTCACAAGCGCGCGCACGATCGATCGCATCTTCAGCAATCGTGACGATCGCGTTCAGCGACGGATTCACTCGCTCAATTCGGCGGAGGTGAGCTTCCACCACTTCGACGGGTGACAGTGCGCGCGTGCGAATCAACGCGACGAGTTCAGTAGCGGATTTCGTTGTTATTTCGTCAGACACGGTTGAAAGTTATCAGCGAGCGAGCCATTCATAATAGCTGATCCAGTTTGACAAAACTTCTCATTCACGCCGCCGCTTTAGCGCGGCGTAGTAGCGTTGGCTAAGGACTGAAAACCGTTTAAACGATTTTCGGCTTTGTTGCCACGTCTGGCCAACGGGCCAAAGCCACGGTGCGAATAAGAACCCTGTCGCATTGCAAGTTCATTCCCAGCCACTTTGAAAAGTCGCAACGATTGAACTATAAACATTGCGCGCCTAACGGCGCTTTCCAAACACTCTAACTGCAATCCAACTGAGTCTCTGCGACTCGAAAGGACTAAGCGTGGGAACTCGAAAGAAAATTACAGTAGTTGGCGCCGGAAACGTCGGCGCGACGGCGGCGCATTGGCTGGCGGCGAAGGAACTTGGCGACGTGGTGCTGGTCGACATCGTGGAAGGCGTGCCGCAGGGCAAGGCCCTGGATTTGGCTGAGGCGGCGCCGATCGAAGGCTTCGATGTGCGGCTAACCGGCGCCAACGGCTACGACGAAACGAGTGATTCAGACGTCGTCATCATCACGGCCGGTCTGGCCCGTAAACCGGGAATGAGTCGTGACGATCTTTTGAAAACGAATGCGGACATTGTGGGCAAGGTCTGCGATGAAATCGTAAAGCGTTCGCCCAACACCATTCTCATAATCGTCTCGAACCCGCTGGATGCGATGTGTCAGGTCGCGCTGCGCCGTTCCGGTTTTCCGAAACATCGAGTGATCGGAATGGCCGGCGTCCTGGACTCGGCACGCATGCGTTGCTTCCTCGCGGAAGCGCTGGATGTTTCGGTTGAGAACGTCACCGCATTTGTGCTCGGCGGTCACGGCGACACGATGGTGCCGCTGCCGCGTTACTCGACCTGCGCGGGAATTCCCATCACGGAACTCTTGCCGAAGGAACAAATCGACGCGATTGTGAAGCGCACTGCCGGCGGTGGCGCGGAAATCGTCGCGCTGCTGAAAACCGGTTCGGCATATTACGCGCCGTCGGCGGCCGCAGTTGAAATGACGGAATCAATTCTGAAAGACAAGAAAAAGATCCTGCCCTGCGCGGCTTATCTCGAAGGCGAGTATGGCGTCAACGGCCTGTACGTGGGCGTGCCGTGCAAGCTGGGCGCGAAAGGTCTCGAGCAAGTGATCGAGATTACGTTAACCGCCGAAGAACGCATCGCTCTGCAGAAGAGCGCCGCGTCCGTGCAGGAACTTGTCGACGTCCTGGGAATTTGAGTGTCAGAAGCCCGACCGTTAGCAGGGCTGCTTTGAAGACGAGGCGTCATGACGTGATGAGTAAGAACCGCTACAACTCAATTGGCATTCTCTTCGCGCTGCCGCTCGCGTTCTTTCTGTGGCAAGGCTCATCGTGCCGATCTTCGAACACTAATTCGAACGCAAACCCAACCATGAACACGAACGCAAACACGACCAGTCAGGAGCGCGACCTGCGCGGAACGTGGGGCGGCCAAAGCATCGCGATGGAAGTCAGCGATGAGGGCGCGGAGATCGAATTCGACTGTGCGCACGGCCGCATCACAGAGAAGATTGCTCCGGACGCTGATGGAAAACTCGAGCTCAAGGGAGTCTTCGCGCGCGAACGCGGCGGCCCGCAGCGCATGGGCGAAAACAACGAACAACCGGCCGTCTATCGCGGTTCAATCAAAGAGAAGACCATGACCCTGAGTATCGAGCTGACGCGCAACAAAGAAAACCTCGGCACCTTTACCCTCACCCAGGGCAAGACAGGACGAATTCACAAGTGCCTGTGACCTCGCGATATCACCTCACCTCGACAAATACGTCGGCAACGGTACAAGCAAAGCCCGACTGAAGTCGGTACTCTGAACCTCAAGCGGCAAGAAAAAGAGAGGCACTGGCTGGTAACCAGTGCCTCTTTTGCTTTAGCACGCGACGACGAGAGTCGGGCGTGGGTTGGCCAATCACTTCTTCTGGCTGAGAGGCACCTTGACTACCACAGTCTCAACGTCGGTGTTAACGCCGTTCTGGCAGGTAATCGCAATCGTATAAATACGACCCGTGCCGGCGCTGGCGCGTTCGGCTCTGAGACGTACTTTGTGGCTGTCAACGATCTCCCAATCGGGGGCCGAATCGCCGTCTCCGGTTCCATTGACCGGCTCGTTGCTCGTTACGCTCAACGTGCAGAACGAGCATGAAGCAACACTGTAATTGACCATCACCTCTTCCATCTTGTGGTTCGGCGGCCAGAGCGATGGCTTGTCAACCGAAACGCCAGTGATGTCAACCACTGGAAACGTCTCGCACACAGGATCCTCGGTTGTGATTTCCAGAGTCCACCCTCCGGTGATGCTGCCGGTATCGAGGCCAGCGTCGTCAACCACGTAGAGGCTCCACGTTCCGTTTGGATTCTGTCCGTTAAAGACCGAAGCAAACGTGGCACTGCCCGCTGTCGCTGGGAATTGATAGGGGGCAGCCGGGGCCGGCGCCGGGAACAGATCGCCGGTGCCGTAGTTCGTCGGCCTGAAACTCCCCGAGACGGCAGTGCCTGTTGATGGCACCAACGCTGCGGCAGAGTCGTCGAGCGTGTAGTTGATGTTGACCGCATCGGTACCGCCGATGACATCCGACAGGATTGTGAACTTCTGACCTGCAGGTCCCACGAGCAACATATCGACGTCGCTCGGGAAGGTGTGATTCAGGCCATTGAGTTTGACAACGACCTTCGTCACAGTTCCCACGATTCCCGATACTGAGATGTTCGATGGATACGGATTGGCAGGTGCTCCCGTAGTGGCTCCGGTGCCCGTGCCGGGAATCGTGATGGCGCCGGTATTCGAGAACGTGCTGACGTTCGTTACCGTACCGCCAGCGGTTATGGTAAAGCTCGCGGTGCCGAGGAACATCGGGCCGTCAGTTAAGTCGAACGTCGCGACGAAGGTCCCGCCGCAAGCGATCGCGCTGCTCACCGCAAACGTGAAGTTGCGCGCCACGGCGACCCCGCCGATCGGACTCAGGGCCCCGTAACTCTGCGGACCGCTGAGCGGAGTAACTCCACCGGACGCCTGCAACGTCGCCACGAGATCCGTTGTTGGCGCGGTTCCGTTATTTACAAGCGGAAAACTCATGGTGACGACCTCGCCCGGATCGGGCGCGCCATTTGTTCCGCATTCGCTGACCAGCGTTGCCGGCGGCTTCGGAATAATTCCCGGCGTGCCGCCTGAAAACGGACAGCAGAGATATTCGTGACGGCTAATCTCGAGTTGGACACAGAATACGGTACCCGTATCGAGATTCGCGGTGTCGCTGACCCTCAGCTTCCAGGTGCCGGTAATGTCTTTACCATTTAAACCTGAGAGAGGCTGCTCGGGCTTGAACGAACCCGAGAATGGCGCGACCCCCGACGCAATCGACGTTGAAGCCGAGTCGTCAAACACCGTCGGCGTTCCGGAGCAGTCGTTAGCGCCGGTGCCGAAGTTATCACCGGTACCGCCCCGATTGTCTGACAGCATTACGGTAGTGCCGTCAGGCGCGACGAGCCTCAACTCAAGGTCCCCGTCAAACGTGTGGTTGAGACGAACTTTCACGTTGACGTCTGCCACGGCGCCCACGTCAGAAACGTTGATCGGAATATCGACCGTACTCAAATCTGCAATCGGGGTTGAGATGTTGCCGCTACTGTAAGTTGCCGTCGTTGACCCGAATCCCAGAGCACCGAGCTTAAACGTATAAGTCACGGTTCCAAGGTTGTTCGGCCCATCCTGCAAAGTGAGAGTAGCCGTGATGGTGTCTCCGCACGCCGCCGAACTATCCACGGTGAACGTGAAGGGCCGCGAAACGACCGTAGTGTTGTCCGGTGGAATCGAGCCGTAATTCTGCGGACCGCTGGGACTGGTGACTCCGCCGGACGCCTGAAGCGTAGCGATCAGGTTCGAAGTCGCCGCGGTGCCGCTATTCTTCAATCCGAAGTCGACCGTGACGGTTTCACCAGGGCTGATCGCGTTGTCAGCCGGTGCGCAACTCTCAGCCGTGATCGTTGAGCCCGCCGTCTGAATGACAGGTATCGGCGTGACACAAAGATTAACGACCGTGGTGTTGCCGTTGGTAATTGTCACGCTGGCCGACCCTAACAGGTAATTTGTCGCGCTCGCGGTGACGTTGTAGGTGCCTGGCGCCAGTTGAGATGAATTCGATCCTCCGGCTCCAGTTGCGCCGTAAAGATTGCCATTGATGCTTACGAGTGCCCCGGACAGCGGCAGGCCGGTCGCACAATTCGTGACGTTGACCTGCAACGTTCCCTGTTGGGGCGCGACGCACGTCGGGTTGACTTTGAAACTGGCTACGCGGGTCTGCCAATTGGCGCCGAAGGGCGCGTTACCCGGCGTGGTGTCGGTCGTCGCGTAATATTCTGTGGTGTACCAGAAGGTGCAGTCATCCGTCGGATCGACGTTCATCGAGCTGTAGTCACCCCAGCGCGAGCCGGTATTTGTTTGCACCCCCGCGCCGACTTGGATCGAGGCCTCACCCTGGAAAAGACCGCCGGGCGCATCGCCGGCGAATCGACCAGCGTATCGGATCGAAGGAAACACAGTGGTGCTCGAAACGCTGTAGCCGACTGCCAGATTGCCCTGGTGATCCATCGCGGCACTCCCCATCCAGCGGTTATTTGTGTCGGGAGAATGCGTTGCCTGCTCGTTGACGGTCCACGCGCCGGCCGGCAATGTGCGTCGCAGTTCGTAGTACCGAACTCCTGCCTGGTGGGTCGCCAACGTTGTTCCCGTACCGACATTGACAGTGTGGTTGGTGATCAGCGACTCGTACGCGCCAAAGTTTCGATACTGCAGGCGGTTCATGAGACGGTCGCTGATGGAATCGAGCGCGCTCGTCGCCGTAGATGGCGGCGGCTGTTCGATATCGTCCAGTCCGGCCGGATTAAGTGGATTGAATGCCGCCACGGCAACCGGACTCTCCGGACGCTGGGTGAAAGTAGAACTCAGCGGATTGGCAAAGTCCGCGTTAAATTCATAGAGCCTCAGCGAGTCTGTTTCGCCTACGAACTCATTGGCATTGAAATAGGAAAACACATTCGGCGCTCCGGCCGGCGGCGGCGTGAGGCCATCAGCGTCCGAGGGCAACATACTGCGCGCGTTGGGAACGGTTGTCTCGAGGTCGAAGAAGATATAACTGGCAGTCGGATCGCCGGCCAGGACCTTGGCGCGATCCAGGGCAAAAACACCGACGCCGAGGAACGCCGTGCCCGCCAGATTGAACTGGTTGTTCGACCAGTAGTAACCGTTCGGCCAGACACCAAACTTCGGATAGTCGTTGAATTTGGCGTTCGGCATGACAAAACGATAGGTAAAGTAGGCACCCGCCGCGTTGCCGGTCTGCGAGACGGCCAGACACTGCGAGAGCGGGGTCGCTCCTGAAACCATGAACTGTGTGATGATCCAGCGATCAGCTAACGAGTCGTAGAGCACAATCGGATCGCCATCATCGTTGTTCGAACAGGGCGGACCGAGAGCAGCGAACAGCGCGCTGATAGGCTGAGGGGCTGTCTGTGGAACACCGGACTTGTCATAAACACGGAACAGCAGATTGACGGCCTGGACGTACTGCGTCGGGCCGACGTCGCCGACCGTGTCAGGAGGGTTAACAAAGCCGAGGATGGCCGGATGAGTCGCATTATCGAAATTGTTCAAAGCCTCAAAATTGCTGGCTGGTGAAGGGATGGCCGGCGAGACGCTCGGCGCCTGCGAAGAAACAGGGGCGACAAAGTCCTCGTGTCCGCTCAACGGTGGACTCGTGTTTTTCTCTGGCCTCTCTTGATTGGCCTCGACTTTGCCACGTCTCATGCTGTTCGACAGTTCGCTCTTTTCTTCCATTTCGCTCACCGGCTCGGACACACCGAAGGCCACAGCGCGCGAAACTATCGGGGTGGGCGAATCTGAATTTTGGACGGTGGAACTTGGGACGCTCGGTAGAAAGTGACTCTTTGTAAGAGTCGCGGTTTGACTGGGCGTTTTGTCATTCGCCTGCGCTTTATTATCGTTGCGTTTCGCGTCGCTAACTCGCAAGAGCGTCGAAGTCACCAGTGCACACGAAACCGTCAGCATGACAATCCATCTCACATGTTTCCTCATACTCGAACACCTCCAGGGTAGGGGTTTGGGCAAATAAAGAGCCTTGCGAATCGCACAGGTCAAGCGTCTCGAGACGCGAACTGTGTCAGCCGCCGGAAGTGCTTGCGCACAGACAGCGGTCGCCGTTTAGGCGAGGTAGGTTTTCGGGGGATGGTTGACTACAAATGCGACGACCTGGAATGCCTTTCCGTTGAGGACTGGGGCATCCTCCTGGTCGAAAGCGGCAGGACAATATCTCAGGCAAGTCGGGCTGTCAATGAAAAAATACGGAGGTCAGTAGTACCCCAGTGGGGTGTGAGTATTAGCTTTCGGTGACTTAGTAATTAATATTTCAGTCCGTAATTACTTCACTACGGCCAACTCGGACTTTGACGACGTGGTTACGGATTTAGCGACTCTCAACATCTGCACATACACCGCGAGCAGCCAAAGCGCGGCGACAGGTCCGACATCGAAGGCAGGAGGATCTGGTGCGGCACGCAGGTTCATGATCGCCGCCAGCCCAAACAGAATTAATCCGATACCGCCGAACAGCTTACCGAAGTTTCGGTGACGCAACATTGCGAGGCTGAGCAAAATCCATGCGGTGTAGAAGAACAGATCAAACGTTAAGTCCATCGCGTAATCAATCGACCGCAGGCCGCGATACAACGCGACGGTCGACTCGCGCGCACTTTCGTTTGTCGCCGACAGAAACGCCTGGCCCATTTTGCTCATGACGCTTCCCTGAATGATCATCATCTGCGCCATCACAGCACACGCGATGATCCCCAGAAGCGTTCCCGCGTGAACTATTACACTCGGGCTTTCAGCGCCCAGCAGACGTTTAAGACCGACGAACGACACCAGCCACAACACCGCGGCGCCGGCAAAGGCGAAGTGGAGCGCCATGTTTATGGCAATGTATTTGGGCGTACCCCACGCGGCTAGAAATTCCTGCGTCGTCTTTGTCTCGGGACCGACGTACGGGTCAGATATTGCGAGTGCCAGGTAGACAACTATCCCCAGGACGCCGCACGCACCGCCGGCTCTGACCATGCGCTTGTTATGATTCACGACGCGCGTTCTCACATCGGCAAGCTAGATACCGAACTCAGCGCTGACCGGAAGCACGAGAGATAGTGAAGAGACTGCAGACGAACCTCTTTCATCTACGCTTGCATTAATGGTCCAGTTCGACGAGTTCTTAGGTTGCGCTCGACGTTAATAGCGAAACGTCAACGCAGCGTCAAGAGGTAATAGGAGAGATTATTTCTTCAGCCAACCAAACAATCCGTGAACGACCGTCTCGCGGTTCTCTTCATAGATCGCGCGGGTGAGTGGGATATTCATGGGACAGGCTTTCACGCAGTTCTGCGCGTTGCCGCAGTTCGTGATGCCGTCGTCGCCCATCAACGCTTCGAGACGCTCTTCGCGATCCATCGCGCCGCTCGGGTGCATGTTGAAGAGGCGTACCTGCGCGATCGCCTGCGGGCCGATGTAGTTGTCGCCGTCGTACTGCGGACAGGCTTCGAGGCAGCAACCGCAGGTCATGCAGCGCGAGTAAGCGTAGCGCTCCATCACATCTTCCTGATCCATGCGCGGGCCGGGACCGAGATCGTGGCTGCCGTCGAGTTCGACCCAGGCGTGGACGCGCTTCAGGTGATCGAACATCTGCGAGCGATCGACGATCAGGTCGCGCACGTTCGGAAATTTCGACATCGGCTCGAGCTTGATTGGTTGATCGAGGTTATCGACGAGCGCTGAGCAGGACTGGCGCGCGCGGCCATTGATGACCATCGTGCAAATGCCGCAAACCTGTTCCAGACAATTCATGTCCCACGACGGCGGCGTCGTTTGCTTGCCCTGCCTGGTGACCGGATTTTTTCGAATCTCCATCAGGCACGAGATGACGTTGAGGTTCTTGCGGTAAGGGATCTCGAACTCTTCCCAACGCGTGGGCGCGTCGGGATTGTCGCGGCGTTTGATATGAATCTCGACTGTTTTCATTGATTCATTGGATCATTGATCCATTGATCCATTGATCCATTGATTCATTGGTTCATTGACGGAATCGCTCGCTTAATCGCCAATGAATCAATGGGTCAATGAGTCAATGGATCAATTCCTAGCTCACCCTGACGTCGCCCGTGGGCCCGCTCAAATTCTCAGGCTTCTGCTGCATGTCGCTGCTCGGAATCTGCGGAGCGCCGCCTTTCTGAGGCGAGCCCGAAGCCGCCGCAGTTTCTTTCTTGTCAGCCGAGTAATCTCGCTTGCGCGGCTGAATCAGTGAAACGTCCACCTGATCGTATGAGAAAACCGGCCCTTCGCCGGAGTATTCAGCGATTGTCGTCTTCAGCCAGTTTGCATCGTCGCGTTCCGGAAAATCAGGTTTGTAATGCGCGCCGCGCGATTCGTTCCGATTGAGGGCGCCCAGCGTAATCACGCGCGCCAGCTCGAGCATGTTGTCCAAATGTCGCGCATGCGGCAAAGCCATTGTCGCCCAAAGATTCGAATCGTTGATCGAGATGCGCTTGTAACGATCCATCAATTCGAGCAACTTCTCGTCCGTCGCTTTCAGACGATCGTTGTAGCGAATGACGGTGACGTTGTCAGTCATCTCTTTGCCCATCTCTTCGTGCAGCTTGTACTGATTCTCGTTGCCGCTCTGCTTGATCAGCCCGTCGTTGATTTCCTGCTGGCGTTTCGTTTCTTGTTCGTAAACCCGGGACCCGTTAGCGCCGTTGCGTTCGACATTCTTCGCCCATTCGAGCGCCGCCGGCGCCGCGACGAAACCGCCGTACACGCAACTGACCAGTGAGTTCGCTCCGAGACGGTTCGCCCCGTGAATCGAGTAGTCGCACTCGCCCGCCGCAAGCACTCCAGGAATATTCGTGTGTTGCTTGAAATCAACCCACAGCCCGCCCATCGAATAGTGGACGCCGGGAAAGATGCGCATCGGCACATGCTTGGGATCGTCACCGACGAACATCTCGTAGATTTCGAGAATCGCGCCAAGCTTTCTGTCCAGTGTCTCAGCCGGAATGTGCGTTACATCGAGAAAGACCTGGTTCTCGCCGCTGACACCGAAGCCTTCGAGACAGATTTTGAAAATTTCGCGCGTGGCGATGTCGCGCGGCACAAGGTTGCCATAAGCCGGATACTTCTCTTCGAGAAAATACCAGCGCTCGTTCTCAGGAATCGATGATGGCGAGCGATTGTCGCCTTTGTTCCGCGGCACCCAGACGCGGCCCCCTTCGCCGCGCGCGGACTCGCTCATCAGCCGCAGCTTGTCTTCGCCGGGGATCGAGGTGGGATGCACCTGAATGAATTCGCCGTTCGCGTACTTCGCGCCCTGCTGATAGCAAGCCGCCACCGCGCTGCCGGTGCAGACCATTGAGTTCGTCGATTTGCCGAAGATAAGTCCCGGCCCGCCCGTCGCGATGATGACGGCGTCCGCGGGAAATGCTTTCAGCTCGAGCGAGCGCAGATTCATCGCGACCAGTCCGCGACAGACCTGATGATCGTCGAGCACCAGCGACATCATTTCCCAGCCTTCATACTTCTTAACTTTGCCGGTGACTTCGTAGCGACGGACCTGTTCATCGAGCGCGTAGAGAAGCTGCTGACCCGTCGAAGCTCCCGCGAAGGCTGTGCGGTGATGCTTCGTCCCTCCGAAGCGGCGAAAATCCAACAGGCCTTCGTTCGTGCGCGAGAACGGCACGCCCATCCGATCGAACAGGTAAATGATCGACGGCGCCATTTCACACATTGCTTTTGCCGGCGGTTGATTCGCCAGAAAGTCGCCGCCGTAAACCGTGTCGTCGAAGTGTTCCCACGTCGAATCGCCTTCGCCTTTGGTATTGACGGCGCCGTTGATGCCACCCTGGGCACACACGGAATGCGAACGCTTTACCGGCACAACGGAAAACAACTCGACGTTATGCCCCGCTTCGGCAATCTTCATCGCCGCGGCCAACCCTGCGAGGCCGCCACCGACAACTGCAATGTTGATTTGAGTAGCCATCTTTGGGCTTGACCGCTACATAATTCCGCCGAGCAATCCTCCCGGTCGAATGAACGCCACGGCGGCGTTGATACCGACCAGCAGCAGGAAAACTCCAAATGCGATGCACGCGTACCCGGTCAGACGCTGCGCGCGCTCGCCGATGGTAATTCCCCAATCGACCATGAACAACCAAATGCCGTTCGCAAAATGCCAGACCGTCGCAGTGATTCCGACCATGTAAACGATAAAGATTGGAATCATGCGGAACTCGCGCGAAACGATGTCGAAAGACTGCTCAGGATGATGCGCCACCGAAACCGTGTTCAGACCCGGAATCATTCCAAATCTAAAGTTCAGAACATGGAATAAGATAAAGAAGAATAGAATGACGCCCGTGACGCGCTGGACCGTGTAGAACCAGTTGCGCGGATACGGGTACGCGAGATTGTTTGGCCGCGCTTCCGCCGTGATGACCAAACCGTACACGGCGTGATAAATCAGCGGAATGAAGATGCCGAAGATTTCTACGAAAAGAATGTACGGAATGGTTTGGAGATCTTTGACCGCCTCGTTGAAAGGGGCTGCGCCGCCAAGCGCCTTTGAATTCGTGTAGAAGTGCTCCAGCAGAAAGAAGCCCAGCGGCATGATGCCGGTTAACTGATGGAGCTTTCGCAAGACGAAAGTCCGGCTCAGACGTATCGCCAAAGGAGATCTCCTTTTCGGATTTGCTCAACCAAGGTCAGCGAACTCAGCGGGAATTTGATAGCTTGCAATCGCAAGGAAAATTATAGAGCGACGCCGCGCAAAAGCAAAACAGCCGCAGTTGTCCTTCGCGCTTTGGACTTTAGTTGTCCTTCGTGCTTTGGACTTTGGACTTTGGACTTTGGACTTCGATGACCGAAGAAGACTACAACCCATTCCCTGAACCCGTCGTGATCGAGATCACCGACGTCTTCGATCTGCACACGATTCCGCCACGACAGGTGAAGGCCGTCGTTGAAGAATACCTGCACGAAGCTCACGCGAAAGGTTTTCCCGTCGTGCGCATCATTCACGGTAAAGGAATCGGCGTGCAGCGAGAGATCGTCCGGAGTGTGCTGGAGCGAACTGATTTCGTGTTCGATTGGACTGATGCGCCCCCGGAGGCAGGAGGCTTGGGCGCGACTATTGTGCGACTCGCGGAACCATTTGAGAGTGATTGATAGTTCACAGGAATTAGGTTTCGGAGTAAACTTTCGCCATGCAAGCAACCAAGGCCTACGACGAAGTGATCGAGTTCATTGCGTCCTCCAGCCCGCAGAATGTGATTGCTTTCCGTCCCTCTGAAGAAGCCAAAGCTCGCGTGGCTGAGCTTATTTTCAGGGAGAAAAGAGAAGGCTTACCAGAGGACGAGAAATCCGAACTGGATCACTACCTGCAAATTGAGCACTTGATGCGTCTCGCGAAGGCGCGTGCCCATCACTATCTGGCAAATGGCTAGCTGGATTAGTGCCGAACTGCGTCAGACAACCGCTGAACGCGCAAATCACTTGTGCGAATACTGCCTCATCGCGGAGGTAGATACCTTCTACGGCTGCGAAGTTGATCACATCATCAGTCTAAAGCACGGAGGTTCTTCAGAGCCTGACAACCTTGCTTATGCTTGTGCTCTCTGCAACAGAGCGAAAGGAAGTGACGTTGGGTCAATATCAACGGCCGGAGAGTTCACTCGCTTTTTTAACCCGCGCGCAGACCTTTGGTCTGAACACTTTCGTCTGGAAGGCGCCGCAATTCACTCTCTGACGACGGTAGGTGAAGTAACGACTCGCATTTTTGGATTTAACGACAGCGCGCGCCTTCACGAACGAGAAGAGATGATTCGGTTTGAGAAGTATCCCAGTGAAGCAGCTTCTGTGATCATTGAGCGGTAAATACTAACTTGATGACAGACGACCTACAGTCGCGAAATCCATACCATCGAGAGGACGAACCGCTCGATTTCCTGCCGTCAGCGTGCGTTTACATGGACGTGCTCGGCTACAAGGAGATGTGGCGGCGTGCGGAGCAAGGTAGGAGACAAGTGAATTTTCTTAGGCAGTTGCACGAAGCGCTAGAGGAGGGGCAGGAGTGGCTTTGGCCAGATGACAGTGATTTTTTCCCCAAACAGATCGGTACGCAATTAAGGCGTTCACTGACAATATCGTTATTGGTTGGCCTGTGCGAGGCGATGCCGAATCAGAGTTGGTTTCCATCTTTTCGAGTGTTGCGTATTTTCAGTTTCGGATGGCCAATCGCGGATTCTTTCTACGTGGAGCAATCTCAGTTGGTGACGTTTATGTTGACGATGTCGTGGTTCTTGGGAGTGCTTTTCTGGAGGCCTACGAGAATGAGGCTCAGGCTGCAAACCCAAGGATTATTCTGACGGATTCTGCGGCTACTGCCGCAAGAAAACACTTGTCCTATCATTCAGGACGTGAACACTCGCCGCAGTATCGGGATCTCTTTCAGGACTGCGATGGCAAATGGTTTGTCAACTATCTGGAGACTGTTTTGGTCGCGGAACCCGAAGTAGGACCATTTTATGACGAACTTATCCAACACAAAGAGCGGGTCATCGAACGATTACGCGAGTTTCACTCCGACCAACGCATAGAGAGCAAATATGATTGGGTGGCCAGCTACCATAACTACTTCTGTGACCAGTATCCCCAATATTTCGATCGGTCACATAAGATTGATAAGGAGCTTACCGACAAGCGCTTTTCGCGAATTGGCTTCTGAAATTGTGCATGACTGACAGTTAAGCCGAAGAGACGGCTCTTCAATGATGAATCAATCTGAACTGACGTCGAGCTTTTGCCGAGCAGACGACTGGCAGAAATTTGTCCAGTACCTGCGTCACAACAATCGCTTTGCATTAACCGATTATTGGAAGACGTTCCTCGACCTCGTGATTGACACCTCAAAAAAGCGTCGCACGAGGATCCCACAGGGTTCGAAGTTTTTCCGCGCCAGAAAGGGTCTCACTTGGATTGAGGATGAATTTGGAAACGAGGGTCCCGCTCCCTATTCAAAGCGGAGATGGGTGCGCCGCCAGCGAGATTTGCAAAAGAAGGAAGACTGAATCCACACGGGATTCCGTATCTGTATTTGGCAAGCGACATCGAAACTACCATCGCCGAAATACGTCCTTGGATTGGCTTGGAGATTAGCGTGGGGCATTTCGAAACCATTAGAGAGTTGAGGGCAGTTGATACGAGACGCGACGAACCGGTAGGAATAATACTCGTGCCAGGCGACGATTTCGAGTATCACGAGCGAAACCCCACGACCTGCACTCCGGAGGAGAAAGAACAACAAGTTTGGGAGACATCAATTCCGCGTTCTCAGAGCCTACAACGCCAGACGATCCGTTCTTGAGCTACGTGCCGACTCAATATCTAGCAGAGTTATTAAAGATGAATGGATACGACGGAGTGATATATACAAGTTCCTTGAACCCGAGCGGGTATAACCTCACGCTGTTCGACCCTAAGAGCGCTGAATGCAGCCACTGTCACCTGTACTCGGTTAAGGGATTAAAGTACACATCAGAGCGAACTCAGTAGACACGCGACTATTGTGCGATTCGCGGAACGTACTTAGTTGTCGTTCGCCAGCGACCGGCGACAAGTCTCTTGGTTGTAATCCTCACACGCTTCGCGTCGGCTATCGTGGCATCTTCGACGATTTCCAGAACCTTTTTCGGCCGGTTGTTAACGACAGCGAACTCTTCGGTCATGTGCAGGCAACATCCTGATTTGCTGGAAGTGCGCAGACGTTTTCGCCGCGCATCGCGTTCCAACATCCCGAGGCGGCCTTCCTGTGAAAGCTCGGTAAAGTCCTCACTCAGGATAAATCGGCCGGCGTGCGGCAAAAACAAATAGATCTGATACGAGGGCGCCCCGTAACCGCCGTTCCGTCCGTCGCACAAAGCGAGATCTTCAATTCCGTCAAAGTTGTAATCGGGAAAGCTCACCGCACTTTGTTGGTCGAGGCGCGTGAGGTTCGCGCTCGGCTGATCGTTTTCGCCAAGCATGAATGAGGTATCGGGAAGCTTGAAGGCTTGAAACGGACTCAGGTGGTTCTTTTTGAAAAGCGTGTACGTCACCTGGCCCTCGCAGATCTTGTCCTCGCAACTCTCTACTTCGATCCGCACGTCGTAGAGCTTTGAAGCGCTCTTCACTTCAAACTTGACCTGCGCGGCGGCACACGTGCAGAACAGAAGTAGGGATAAGAGAATCTTAATCATTTCTCCGCCTAGGACTATGGCTTATCAGTGACCACTAACTCTTTCACCGGCGTGCCGTCGCTCCACTTACCCATGAATCGTTGTTGCGGCGTGTTGCCAAGAGCAAACTCACGATTTTTTCCGGAGAAGGCGGCATCGCACAACGCGTCGAACAGTTTCCAGAGTCCATAGTAGTCGATGGCGTCGGTCGTTGGAGTTCGTGAATCAACTCGTGCTGCACCAGACGTCGAACCACCCGGGGGACCAGAACGTCTTGCGGTTAAGTCGCCCTCACCGTTGTCGTAATCTGGATCAGGCGCTGTAGGCGCGCGGTGACCTGCGATCAGACCGGGTCGTCCTCGTTCGTCGCTGACTAACAAGATGAAATCCTTGTTGCCGGCCGGGATTTGCTTCGAATCATAGTAGATCCTCTTCGCGTCATGATCGGCAACCAGACTGTCGCGGTCGCCCGCGATCGAAAGCAGGAGCGTGCTTTTGGGAATCTTGCTCAAGTCCGCGATCGGCACACTGACCGGAGCGCGCGTCAAACCAGGTTCGACGGCCATCACGGCGCGGACCTGCGGAAGATTAGTCTCGGTGGCCAACGCGGCCAGACTCGCGGCCAGCACACCACCCAGTGAATGTCCGACGGCGGCGACTCTATTCAAGTCAGGCCTGACGTGACCTGGCTCGCTTTGCAACCGTGCGATCGCTGCTTTGACTGCATTAAGAGTGTTTGGAATGAAATCATCGCGTCTGGTCAGGATGCTGGACTGATAACGCGGGAACACAACGATGTTGCCGCGTTTCACAAGGTGATCGATCCACGCGCCGTAGTAGAGTGGATTTGTCCCGCCCCAGCCATGAAGGAAAACAACTACCGGCGCGGTCTGCGGCTTTGGTCTATCAGGTTCGTAAATCCAATATTCTTCGCCGCCTTGACCATATCGATTTTTAGTCACGGCTGCGTGGGGCTTTCGTTTTCCGCCCGGCCCCGTGTCGGGTTGCGGAGGCGGAGTCGGGAGCTGTTGAGCCCTGGCGGGAACGGTCAGAAGTAAGGCAGCTATCAGGATAAAACTTCGAAGCATAGAAATCTCGTGTCGATTAAGAAACCGAGGTTAACTCACGTATTGCCTTGGACGCGAGATGAGGCTAAACAGTTTGTCTGGATCGTTTGAATGAATGGTGCCCCCGGCGCGATTCCAACGCGCGACCTCTCGCTTAGGAGGCGAGCGCTCTATGCAACTGAGCTACGGGAGCACACCGCGAAATAGTACAACGTCAGTTGTCAGTTGTCAGTTCATTGCGCCGAGTGCTGCGAGGGCAGCCGCCGCTGCAATTTTGCGGGCACAGATTGGCCCGATGCCACGTCTGATACTCACCGGGTTCGTCAGTGGCCGGTCGCAGACGCCGCATGCGCCTGTCTTTCTACCGTAACGTTCGAACGCATCCGTCGGGTTTTGATTGAACTCTTGCAGGAGCTCAAGGAGATCATCCAACGAAATCTCCGGCTCAGCAGAAACCGACCCGTCGCTTTTGATGGTCCCGATTCGGCGACCATCTTTTCTAACGTGGATCGCCGAAGGTGAGGATTGACTGCCGGTGTGATGAAGTCGAACGATTGAACCACTTGCGGGTATGAAGGCTATGTCGGGTGTCTCCCGCACAATGTTGACGATTGTTGGAAACTTCGCCGGTACTCTGGCAGGCGGGCGAGGCGAAGGAGCGACCTTTGCACCGGCGATTTGAAGTCGAATCTCATGGCGCGCGACGTTATCGGTTCCAATAATGTGTAGTTCTTTTCCGGCCCAAGCCGGCTGGATGAATACTCGGTCGTCGAACTCCGACTTCTGTTCCTCAATAGTCTTTAAGAGGTTTTCATCGATGTTCCATTCGATCCGACCTAAGCCGACCACTCGCGTTGCGTAAACGTTAAAAACAGAGGCTACCCTGGGAAGGTCGAAATAAGTTAAAAGCACGGTGTCCTCCTTTGTAGCAGAATCGAAGAGTTAAGCGCCTGAGAATTCAGACGCTTTTGTAAGTGCGACGTGAAGATTCGCGGTCAGGTAAGAATTCTTCTTTTCAAAGAGCCGAGGTTTGCGCTACGACTGGTACTTGATCAGCGACCTCACGTCGTAGCCCTCAAGTTTCTGCCGCCCGGGTAAGAACTCCAGCTCCACGACGAACACGAGCCCTTCAACTTTTCCGCCTAGTCCTTCAACCAGATTGCACACCGCTTTCGCGGTGCCGCCCGTCGCCAGCAGGTCATCGGCGATGATGACGCGGCTCCCGTTGCCAATCGCGTCCCGGTGGATTTCCAAAGTGTCCTGGCCGTATTCGAGGTCGTAAGAGATGGAAGCGCGTTCGGCCGGCAGCTTCTTTGGTTTCCGCACGGGCACGAAACCCGAGCCAAGGTGATAGGCGAGCGCCGGCGCGAAGATAAAGCCGCGCGCCTCAATGCCAATCACGGCGTCGATCTTCGTCCCCTCATATTCCGCCGACAGCGCGTCAACTGTCTTGCGCAAGCCTTCGGGATGTTTCAGAAGCGTCGTGATGTCGTAAAAATTGATGCCCGGCTTGGGAAAGTCAGGCACTTCTCGAATTAGTTTTCTCAGATCGTCCATAAGCGTTAATTTACCAACAAAGTCGTCGTTACCTTCGCTCTGTGCGCCCTCGCCTTTTGGGTGAACGGTCCGGTTTGCAAAAGCATTCACGCAAAGACGCAGAGACCGCAAAAGCAACGCAAAGTAAAGCGCGACATGATATCATCCCGGCGATCTTTTCCTGCTAACCCCAGCGCTGGAAACCTAACCCCGGCTTGTGGAGCATGCGAGTTCCAAACTTGCTCAAACAGCTCGCAATCTTCTTCATCGCATTCTGCGCGTCGGCCATTTCCGCGACTGCACAACAACCGCAAAATCAAAATCCAGATGTCGTCAGGGTCAACACTTCCCTCGTGCAGACGGACGTGATGGTTTTCGATAAGCAGGGAAGATTTGTTGACGAGCTAAAGCGCGAACATTTCGTGCTCAAGGTTGACGGTAAGCCCCGCGAGATCTCGTTCTTTGAACTCATCAAAGCCGGCAGCCCGAACGAGGAGGCCCAGCTCGCGGCCGCGCGAGGCATGGCATCCACAGCCGGTGCGCCGGCGCCACTGGATCGCGGACGCCTGGTGTTTTTCTTTCTCGACGATCTTCACCTGTCTGAAGGCAGCATGCACCAAGCGCGAAAACTGCTGGCCCAGTTTATCGATCGCGAGATGGGGCAAAACGATCAGGTGGCGGTAATCGCTGCGAGCGGTCAAATCGGTTTTCTCCAGCAGCTCACCGACAACAAACCTGCCCTGCTGAAGGCTGTCGACCGGCTGCGTCCTCGGCCGTTCAAATCGCGCGACTATCAGTCGCCGCCGATGTCAGAGTTTCAAGCGCTGCGAATCGATCTGCGCGACCGCGATGTCTTCGACGTCTTCGTCGATCAGGTCTTGCGAGAGAATCCCATGCTCGGTCGCGCTCGAGCCGAAGAAGAGGTGCGGGCGCGCGCGTCTGCGATTCTGCGCATGGCCGCGATGGGCACAACCACGACTCTGACTTCGCTTCAATGGGTAATGGAAAACTTTCGTTCGGCGCCCGGCCGCAAGGTGTTGTTCTTGTTGTCCGACGGCTTTTTTCTCGATTCCAGAAACTCCGACTCGTATGCGCGCCTGCGCAAGGTAACCGCTTCAGCCGCGTCGTCCGCGTTCGTAATCTACTCGATCGATGCGCGCGGGCTGGCCCTCGGGCAACCCGATGCGAGCACCCCCGTGATTTTTGATACTTCCGGACGCATGACGCGTGGGACGATGGGTGAACTTGGCGCGTCGCAAGACGGACTGAATGCGTTGGCGAACGACACGGGCGGGAGGGCTTTCTTCAACAGCAACGCTTTATCCGCGAGCGTCACCAAAGGGCTGAACGAAGCCTCGGTCTATTATCTGCTGGCGTGGCGGCCAGACCCGAACGAGGAGCTCAATCCGAAACAGCGACGGATGGAGCTCAGTGTGATTGGTCGTCCTGATTTGTCTGTGCGATCAAGAAGTAGTGTGGGCGAGGAGCGCGACTCAGCCACGAAGAAGGGGGCGGCCCCGCCGCGTGAAACCAGCAGAACTGCCGACGTGCGCAAGGTTCTGCAGGCCGCAATTCCGAAGTCAGGCTTTCCCGTTGCCGCAACTCTAAACTTCATTAACAGCTCGCAGAAGGGTGATATTCTGATCACCTCCGTCAGGCTGGATCCCGCATCGCTTCATCTTGAAAATAAGGCCGGAGTTCCCACCGGGGCCATTCTGCTTGGGGGCGTGGTTCTGAATGACGAAGGCAAGGTGCTGGATTCTTTCGACAAGCGATTCACCGTGCGCGCTAAGTCCGCCGAGGACACTGTGCCGCCGAACTTCACTTATACCCACTACTCGACCTTGAAGCCCGGTCTGTACCAGGTGCGGATCGTGGCGGCGGATGAACACGGAGGTGCGATAGGCAGCGTCTGGGACTGGATTGAAATATCGGATTTCTCCACCAAGAAGCTCGCGTTGAGTTCACTGCTGGTCGGTGAGCGAAGGGCCCAGATGACAAACACCAGCGACGCGCCCGAAGCAAACACCGACCCGTTGTCAGCTCAGGTCAATCTCAATGTCACGCGCCGTTTTGCTTCATCGTCATATCTGCGCTTTGTGACGATTATCTACAACGCCGCGAGTGGGCCGGGTCCAACGAGTGGTAATGGAATTCCGCCGCCCGCCGGCAGCACCCCGCCGGGCCAACCTGATCTGGCGGCGCAGATCCAGGTGTTTCGCGATGACGAACCGGTAGTAACCGACCCGCTACACCGGATAGGCACTGATGGCGCGACGGATCTGGCACGAATTCAGTACGCCGCGGAGCTGAAGCTCGCGGGGCTTGCTCCCGGCAGGTATGTGCTGCAACTCACAATCATCGATCGAATCTCCAAGGCCTCAGCTTCACAACGCTTCCGATTTCAAGTTGACTGAACCCGCGATTAGTCTTAGCTTGTCCCCCGCGTGCCCCAATAAAACAATTCGAGGTTACCTCCGATGAAACGTCGTGATTTCATGATCAGCAGCGCCGTGGCCGGCGTTGCACTAGCGTCCGAACGCGCGGTGAAAGCTAACGCGCCGACCATGCTGATTCCGGCAGCGGTCAAACCTTTAGTCGTTGCTTCATCGAACGGCAACCGATTCAAGAATGGCGGTGATGTGACGTGCGTGCAGAAAGCTTACTCAATGATCACGAAAGGTGAAGACGTGCTCGATGCTCTCGTCGCCGGGGTGAACATTGTTGAGTTGGATCCGCTGGACGACAGCGTCGGTTATGGCGGACTGCCGAATGCTGATGGAGTTGTTCAGCTCGACTCGTCGGTGATGCACGGGCCGAGGAAACAAGCCGGCGCAGTCGCCTGTTTGGAGGGCGTCCGAACGCCTTCGCTGGTTGCGAAAGCCGTCAGTGAACAGACTGATCATCATTTAATTGTCGGCAAAGGCGCGCAGGACTTCGCGCGCGGCATGGGATTCAGGATCGAAGATGATTTGAACACGGCCAACTCGCGCACGAAATGGCTTGAGTGGAAGCGTCGCATCGACCCTTTGCACTATCTCGATCCGAAGAAGCGGGCCGAGGCCGGACGCCGCGCGACTGAACAGATGTTAGCTGAAGGCCTTTTGCGCGCAGAAAACCTGCACGGAACGATCAATTGCGACGGCATCAACGCGAAGGGCGAAATTTGCGGCGTCACGACGACCAGCGGTCTGGCGTGGAAGATTCCCGGCCGCGTCGGCGACTCGCCGATTCTCGGAGCGGGTCTATATGTTGATGGCAGTGTGGGCGCCGCCGGATCGACTGGGCGTGGCGAAGCGAATCTGTACAACCTGTGTTCCTATTTGATTGTCGAAGAGATGCGCCGCGGTGCGCATCCGAAAGATGCCGGCATGACGGCGTTGAAGCGAATCCAGGCAAATACGATCGAGAAGCGGCTGCTGAACAGTCGCGGACTGCCGAACTTCGGGATTAACTTTTACATTCTGAATGCGAAAGGCGAGTACGCCGGCGTGACGATGTACCAGGGTGTCGGTGCGCGGTTCGCAGTCTGCAACGACAAAGGCCCGCAGACGCTGCCGTGTGATGGTTTGTTACCGGGAAAACCGGGAGATTAGAAACAGTTTCAGGTTTCAAGTTGCGAAGTTTCAAGTTCCTGGTCGGGACTTGAACTTAGAACATGAAACCTGAGACTCGAAACTTGAGACTTGAAACTAATTATCAACCGGTTCGATCACCAGTTGCTTCTTTTCTTTGTGTCGCAGCACTGAGAGGACCTGTTTCTCTTTCTTGTTGAACTGATGCGTAAACATCCAGGTGCCACGGCCGACGACGCGGCCATTGATCGTTTCGATCACATCGCCTTCCTTTAATCCGGCGCGCGCGGCAGCACTTTCCGGTTCTACGCCGACAACCAAAGCACCTGAACCACCCCATTGCGCATAATATTTGCCCGAGAGCGTCACCGCTTCAATCCCGAGCGTCTTCAGGCCGCCGGTCCAACGCGGGACCTTCGGCATCTCGAACTGCCAGTCGAAGACCGGTTGAAACGCGCCGCCCAGCTTTACTTCGATTGAAAACGACTGCTTCAACTTCGGTCGTTCGACGGTGAACTTCACCTCTTCGCCGCTGCCGACCTTGGTCAGCATTTCCGAAAACTCTTCCGCGCCCTTAACGTCGTTTCCGTTAACGCGCAGGATCACGTCTCCAACCTTCAGTTTGGCAAAGGCCGCCGGTGTGCCGGGCAACACCCAAGTCAACAGGATGCCGACTTCGTTCTCGATTAGATCCTCAAGCTCTTGCTCGCTCCAGCCGAAGGCCATCAGGGATTTCTTCGACGACTCACCAACCTCTTCACCACGAATGCC
The DNA here is from genome assembly GCA_049273695.1 of Pyrinomonadaceae bacterium. Taxonomy (GTDB): domain Bacteria; phylum Acidobacteriota; class Blastocatellia; order Pyrinomonadales; family Pyrinomonadaceae; genus UBA11740. The sequence continues at coordinate 20,327 of JBASRE010000011.1, read as the reverse complement.
CAAAAGGGGACGCGGCACGCTCGACTGGCGTTCGAGCACGCGTTTGGTCGCCGCGTGCACCGCATCAGCTGTCAATATCCGCGCGTTGTTACCTTCGATTGCGTCAACAATACCGAGCGTCTTGCCCGCTTGATCGCAGGCGACGCCGCCGATCACATTTGGCGATAGGTGAGTGCCACGAAGCTGCAAACGTTCCAAGTCGGCCATCGCTTTCACTTTGGCTTGGGCGATTTTTGCTTCCGTCTTCCCGATGCGAACGAGAATCGTGTAAGGCGTCTCGGTAGACACTCGCTCAGGAGCAAATAATTGCACGTTCTGGCCGTCGCTAACTTTCTTGTGTGCACCGCCTGAGCTCTCTGCCGTCGTAGCTGCTTGAGTGAGTTGCAGTACCGATAAACCGGTTAAGCCATCCACGCCGATGTAGCGGGCGCGGAAAGTCCTGCCGTCCTGCGTCATCACTGTCAGATCGGGCTGCATTCGCGGCGCACGCGGCAAACGGCGATGCGCGGCATCTCTGGATTCATCAGGTTCATCCGGCGGCGCCAGCAGACTGGAACGCTGGATCTCCATTTCGGCGGCCACTTGCGGCAGGCGCGCGACGATAGTTTTTCCGTCCTCGAGCGCGACGCCCGCGATGATGCTGGCATGCGCATCCGCGTTCACGTCTGCTGGAGTGATCGTCGCGATCGAGCCGGGTTCATTTCGCAGCAGATAACGAAGCAACTTCACACCGCTGAGGCGATGGATGATCGTGACCACCTGCGGCGCGACGGGTTCCTGATCCTTAACCATCGTGACACGCGAAGGCCGCGGCGTTGGCTTGCGAACACTTTTCTGCGCTTTGGGCGATTGCGGCTGAGTCGGTTCGGCAGTTTGTGCCGGCTTGATTGGTGCGACCGGGGCGGGCGTCCGCGCTGGCTGTGCTGTTGCGCTCACGCACAAAAGCGAAGTCGCGACACACGTCAGAACGAACAACCCAAATGATTTCAGACTACTTCTCATTTCAGTACTACCAAACCCGACTATTGCCTGTGTAACTTACCGGGACGCGGTTACCCACCAAACTTTGCGAGCCAAAACTAACCGGAGGCAAAGAAATCTTCCGTTTTGTGCCGCGTTCGTCTTCAACCGCAAACTCGACCGGTTTCGAAGGAGCATTCACATAAGCCTGATCGCCCTGGTAGATAGTTCCGGCGGGCAGCACGCTGTGATCCTCTGACCGCGGACGAGAACCAGGTCGGTACTTACGAGGCGTACCGCTGGAAACAGTCTGAGTGCCTTCCTCAATCGGCGGGTTCGCTTCGGCCGTATCGGGTGGGGCGGACGGAGTAATGATGGAGTTGCTCGCCGTCGCGATCGGCGAAGGTTGCTGCACTGTCGCAACTTGCGTGGACGGCTCAATATCCCTCTGCGCGACCCATACCAGAGTTCCACCGACCATGACGAAAAGCGCGGCTGCCGCCAGCGCGGGCGTTCGGATCAGGCGGGCGAAGAGCGGTTCTCGGCTTGGCGACTGCTCGCGGGCAAGCCGCGCGCGTAGACGCATTTCGAAATCTGCGGGCGCGACCACCGGCTCGAGACTGCCGACAAGCTGTCGCAGCCCATTTCGTTCGGCGCGAAAGTCGCGACAACCGGCACATAGTGACAAGTGCGCGGCCGCCCTTTCGCTCGGTCGCTCTCCCAATTCCAGTTCGTCAATCTGTTGCCGCGTAAAGCGGCATTCAAGGCTTCTCATGTTTACACCACCTGAACATAGTTCTGCATTTTGTCGCGCAGGAAATTCCGCGCGCGATTGATCCGCGATTTCACAGTGCCCTCGCTGGTTTGCAAAATCGCGGCGATTTCGTCGTAGCTCTTCCCTTCCACATCGCGCAGCACCAACGGCGCGCGATACCTGTCCGGGAGAGTGCTGATCGCCCGCTTGATCACGGCTCGCTTCTCCGCGTCGATGAGGGCAATGTCCTGCAAAGGCTTTTCGTCCACAGGCTGAAAATCCATCAGCTCTTCGCCGTCGGGCGAAGTTAAGAGGCCGGTGAGCGAAACCAACCTGCGCCGCTTCCGCTTGCGCAATTCGCTAATCGCCACGTTCGTGGCGATCCGATAGATGTAAGTCGAGAACGCATGCGTCGTTTGATAGCGGGCCGCGGCGCGATAGACCCTGATGAATGTCTCCTGTGCCAAGTCCACCGCCGTGTCATAATCATTCACCATCCGATAGATGTAGCTCGTAATCTGGTTGCGATAACGCCCAACCAGCTCGGCGAACGCATCTTCGTCGCCGGCCAACGTTTCTTCCAGCAAAGCGTGATCGGTAGCGGGCTGCACAACCAACGCCGGCGCGGAGGCCGCAGCGGCAAAATCAAAATGCTTAACTGAACTTAACGCTCTCATGGGCAGGCAGGCTCTTCGGGTGCTTCCACCCGCAATCCCGAAACCTCAGGATTCCTACGGGTTTTTGCGAGCAGACATTATACACCGCTGCCTGCGACGCTCACTGGTGGACACGCTGTAGCCGGGCGGGAGTTCCAAAAGATGGGGAAGACGGGCGGATTTTGGAAGTCTAAGAGGCTCAAAACCATTTGGCATTTGAAATTTGACATCTGACATCTGACATTTGTTATTTTGATTGAGCATTTGCATCGAGGCTCGACGGGTAAGACCCGACATGCCGTCCGCGACAGCGGCTGGCTAAAACGTGCGAGGGCGTCCAAACCCTTGGCACTTGACACCGACATTTTGGAGACACGAGGCCTCAAGAATGCGGCGGCAGGTCACTTTGCCTGAACCCTCAGAGTGCTCAGAGAGCAAATGACAAATCTCAAATGCCGAATGAAAAATGATTTTGGTAAGTCCTGGAAGACAGACTACTCCATTCCGCTGGCGGCATCCGGATGCTGGAAGACTGAATCATCCGTCTTAACGCCATAGGTGATGGTCAGCACGCGCGTCTCGACTGTCTGCTTGCCGTCGACGTAGGTGACCGTCCGATAGGGGAACCAAGTGCTCTGGGCGATCCGGTAATCGTAGAAGCGTTTCATGAATTTGACCGGTGTGGACTGGTCGGGCAGCGCCTCTTCGTACTCCAGCCAGAGCACGCGCAGCGATTTGACGCTAATGAAGTAACGCGTCTTGTTATTCGCTTTATCGGTGAGGTCAAGAACGTAGAGATCGATTCCCTGCTGTTTGTCTTTACCGGCCGACGTCAACTTCGATTCGTTTTCTTTGTAACGCAGCAGCGCCTCGATGCTATGTACTTGCTGCGACAGGAATTCGGCGGTGGTCTCCGCGCGCGGGGTAAATGGCGATCCATTGATGATGCCAAAGATGCGCTCGCCGTTCTTGACCAGGGTGAACTCAGTCTGCGCCGTCTTCTGATCGAGCCGGATCTTGTCCTTCTCGAACTTGTCGCCGGCGATGAACCGTCGCTGGTATCGGACCTCTTCAGGCCTGCCTTCCGACGTCATCCGCGAGATGCGCCCATTCTCCAGGCCGGTTTTGCGAACCTGCTGCAGGCCCGGCCGTGTGCCGGCAATGATAATGACGCTTTCGGCGATTTGTTCAGCCGTAAACTCTTTCTGCGCCATCGCGGTGGCGGGCGCAAAAAAAATCGCGCCCAGTGCCAGCGCGGCAAAAACGCTTGAAATGATTGATTGAGGCAACTTCTTGCGATTCATACCTTAGTTTTGGGCCCTAACTCTTAGATCCGGCTCCGCTCAGCTTTTGGGCGGGGCGGATTGTAGCACAGCGAACGACCGACACGGATGCGAGCCAAACGGATAGATGCGCGGGACAAACGGGGTGGATGTCCCAGGTTTGACAATAAGGTCGCCTGAAGTTACGTTGTTTTCGCTTCCGAAAAATCAAAATTTGACGTGAATGGCAGCGTGATCTGCGTAAGACGCGGGCCGTCACGTGTTTGGAGTCGAGAACTTCATGAAACGTGTAGGCATTTTAGTGGGACGGGAAAAGACGTTTCCCGAAGCATTGATCCGTAACATCAACGAGCGCGGCGAGGGCAAGGTCACGGCTGAGTACCTTGTGCTCGGGGGCGTCCGGCATGACGATCCGCCGCCATATGATCTCGTGATCGATCGCATTTCGCACGAGGTGCCGTTCTATCGCGCCACGTTAAAGCGTCTGGCGCTTGAAGGGACGGTCATCGTCAACAACCCATTTTGGTGGTCGGCTGACGACAAGTTCTTCAATTATTCGCTGGCGACCAAACTTGGCGTGGCGGTTCCGAAGACGGTTTTGCTGCCACAGAAGGATTACATTCCGGGCATCGTCAGCGAGAGTCTGCGCAACCTGGAATTCCCACTCGACTGGCAAGCCATTATCGATTACGTCGGTTTTCCCGCGTTCATGAAACCTTTCGATGGCGGCGGCTGGAAGAATGTTTCGAAGGTGAACTCGATCGAGGAACTGATTCACGAATACGACCAGACCGGCACGCTGTGCATGACGCTGCAGGCGGCCGTCGATTTCGATCAGTTCGTGCGCTGCTACTGTATCGGACAGGAAGACGTGATGATCATGCCGTACGATCCGCGCAAGCCTTACCTTTCCGGCGAGCAGTATGTCTACGATCCGAACTATCTTTCGCCGGAACTCAATGCGCGCGTGACGCATGACGTCCGGACGCTTTGCTCGGCGCTGGGCTACGACATCAACACGGTGGAGTTTGCGATCCAGGGCGGCATTCCGTACGCGATCGATTTCATGAATCCCGCGCCGGACGCTGAGCTGGCATCAGTCGGCGAGTTCTATCACAACTGGGTAGCAGAGGCAGTGACGAAGTTGGTATTCAAGCGGCTGAGCGAGCCGGTTGAGCGGCCCCAGTATCGCTGGGATGCGTTGCTGAATCCGGCGCCGCGAAAACTGGATGCCGTCGCGTCAGCCTCTGAGCAAGCCGACCGCACAGTGAAGCCGAAAGCTGAGAAGAAATCTACGAAGGCTCGCGGAGCTCAAAAGTAGGACAATCGCCTTGACGCTACTCGGAGGTGAGGGTGAGTCCCCGCCGGCGCGCCAGAAATTTCCGCACGACCAACGCGCCCGACCAACCGATGATCGACGACGACGCCAGGGCCCAACCGGCGCCGGCCACGATCTGGTCGAGAAATGACCCGGTCAGCGCCACGAACAACGCAGCGAAGCTGACCCGCGCGGAAAACTGCTGAACGCGGCCGGCGCTCTCAAGCCAATTCATCCGCCGCAACTCAGAAGACAAATAGTCGTCGTCGTCGTTGAGACGCGAATAGTAGTCGGCTTCTGTGCGCGCCATCCGTTTGGTCGCGGCATCGGGCGCAACACGCGCCGCGTCTCGGTAATGATGAATGACGTGCGCCAGCTTCCCGTCACCGAGAGCAATCTCCGCCAATCCAACATTAGCGCGAAATGCGTCCGTGTCGATTTCAATCGCGGAACGAAACGCCTTAGCAGCACGCGCCGGCTGACCGAATTCTGCGAAGCTTTCACCGACGCGCTCGGCCAGACGGGCGTCACCGGCACCTCGCCGCAGCGACAGCTTTAGCGCGGCGCCCGCACGTGCCAGCAAACGCGCATCACTAAAAGCGGAAGCTTGTGACCGCAGCAGCCGTGCGAATTCGTAAATCAGGTTCGGATCATGCGGCGCCAGGTGAAGGGCGCGCCGAAACGCCTCAGCCGATTCACGCAAACGGCCCGCGATGCGCAGACGGTTAGCGATGGCGCGCAGCATTTGACCGCGTTCGGCTTCGTCATCAATTGCCGCGGACTGGGTCGCGACGCGGTTCTCAATTCGATGCCGCGCGTTTTCGTCAGCGTTTTCCAGCACGGACGGTGCGGCAATCCCCAGTCGATTCACCTGCTCGAGAAGTTCTTTCGGATCGCACAAATAGTCGCGCAGTTCACACGCGCGTGCGTCCAGCTTCTCATCCGCAATGCGCGGAAAGAGCGCGTTAACCATCTGGCGAAACTTTCGACCGCCGCTCGCAAAAATAAAGTTTCTGCCTTTGCCGCTAATCTCAATTCGGTAACGATAGCGAACCCGGCCCCCGCGCCGCAGCGTGCGCACGGCGGCGACTTCGACGCGCTCGACCTCATCCACAGTAAGTTTCGGTCGCCGGCCGCGCACAAGGCGCTCAAACAGCGGCAGCAGCCCTGAACGAAACAGGGTAAACCCGTCGAAATACAGCCGGTCAGTCGCCACGACTACCGGGATCACAATCCACGCAGAGGCCACCACGACCAGCGCGGCCAAATCTCTGTTTGTTCGCAGCAGAATGACTGAGACGAATGTCAGCAGGGCGGCAAACGCAAAGTAACCCGCGGGAGAGACGCGAATGCTTGCCATCACGTCGCGCTTCGCCGCCGCACCCCGAGTGCACGGCGTATCGCGCAGGGTTTCGAGCAGTTGTTTCTGGGTTACTTCGTTCATCGTAAGGGGTTAGGGTGAAGGGTGTAGCGAAATGCCAACTTTCAAATCTCAAATGTCAAATAGGCTCTAACCCAACACCCTATCCCCACAGCCTTCCTTTACTTAGACACGCATTCTACCGGCACGTTCAGAGAAAATGTGCCCCGAGTTACGCCAGGCTCAGTGTAACGCAGGTCGGCGATTTGAACGATGGTCTGGCTGACGCAGTTCTCGTCCGGCACCCGCGCGATCGGAAAGCGCGCAAAGTTGAGCAGAATCTTCGCGCGTCGATCTTCGGCCGCCACCGCGGAGAGCTCGGCCGCGCGGCCGGTCGGTTTTTCGTAGCGTTTGAACAACGATTCCGGAGAATTGTGTTCATAACCGTTCACGCTTGGAGGCGGGCTCGGTGAAGGGTCTGGTGAATTCTGCTGATAACCGTCAACGATTGCTGGCGAGCTGGATGAAGAGGCACCGAGGCTCACAAAGAAGCGGTAGATGGCCCGGTCGGTTTCGGCCACGCACGACCAACGCAGAGGATTAGCGAGCGTCGGCATTGCCGCCAACCGCTGAACGCGTTCATTACGCCCGGCGGTTGCGCGGACCGCCAACTCGTTCGCCTGTTGATAAGCAGACCGATGCATGAACCCTAAGGCAATCCAGTAAACGACAACTGCAGCCAGCGCGGCGCCGGCGATAATTCTCTCGCGGCCGCGACTGAGTTTAAGCACGCGCACCACGACTAAACTGAGCACACCAACCAACAGCACCACGCGCGCGATGTTGATGCCGGCAAGACTCGGGTCAGGACGCGAAGCCACCAGAAAAGTTAGAGCAACAAATGCCGTCGCCAGCAGCGCCCACAGAACCATCTTCGGCCAACCGCGTCGCGTTGCCAGAAACGCTGCCCCGCCGATCAGCAAGAGAATGTATGGATCGACGATGAACACCAGGTCGCCGTAAAACCAGCGATTAATCCAAGGGAGAAACGGCCGGACTCCGTAGTTATTCGTCCAGTCCATCAACGGATGGGTAGCCGTCATAATCAGCGAAGCGAGCAGCAGTCCGCGATAGCGCGTTCGCGGTTGGTTGCCACGGAGGCGAGCCCAGATGCGCTCGCCCACCCAGACGATCGCCGGCACGATGAACGCAAGCGCAATCACACCAACGATTGAATGAGTTATTCCCCGATGATGATGCAGGTAGGTCCAACGGTCAGTGACGAAGCCGACGACGACATCCGAGTCAGGACTGTTGGCAGCAAGCATGCAAACAGTCGTCGCCAGCGGCGACAGCCGCTTAAGTCCCGCTTTCGCGGCGGTCAGTCCAACCAGTGTGTGGGTAAATGGATCCATGCCGACGCAAATCTACGTCAAGCCTAAATGGATGATGGGTCACAAGGTAAGATCCATCGGCGGAGGGGCCGGTAATTGTTTGTGTCGCTCGGGATCAATTCGGAGGAGTTCGCGGACTGCTGTGCGAGCGGCCGCCGACTCGGGAATCGGTTTGCCGTCCTTGTCTTTCGCGCTGCGCGCGGCGGAGATCATGTTAAAGAGCAAATCGGCAGATTCCTTTTTCTTGCCTTGCTTATCGTAAAGCAGCGCCAGGCGCAGGTTCGCCGACTCAGGTGTCACGATCGTCGCGTTTTGTCTCGCGAGGTCGGCGTACATCGCGGCCGCTTCATCAAGCTTTCCGTCGGATTCTTTTCTCTGCGCGAGTGCGAACTTTGCCAGCACGGCGACGTCACCGCTCCCGGCACTCAGATTCTGCAGCTCGGCGACGCCACGCTCGGGCTCTGTGACCAGAAGGCTGCGGGCAATGAACAGTTGTGCTTCGCTGCGATAGGGGTCGCCGTACTTGGCTGCGACTTTCTGAAATTCTTCGATTACGCGTTTGGCGCGTTCCTGCTCAGTACTGAAAACCGGGTCTTTCGAATTCGGCAGCGGTGCCGGGTTGATTTCCGCCCGGGCGATCGCGATGGCGCGACCCATGGCCGCTTCAGCTTCGTCCGCCCGTTTCTGCCGCCAACTATAAAATCCGTACGCAGCCGCGGCTACGACGACCACCGCCAGCAGCACATAGAGCACCTGCCGGCCCCGGCCCGCCGTCCGGGTCGCCAGCCGGTCGGCAAGCAACATTGTGGTGTCGCGAAACTTATCGTGCTTCAGTTCGCGGGCGCGCTTTTTTTTGTATTTAGCCAAGCAATTTCCTCTTGCAAGTTCGCACGGTGACGCGCGTTCAAAAAGGTGTATGATCGCGGAAACAGCGAATTTAACGGCGGGTCTGGTGGATGTCAAGCAGACGGCGGTCGCAACTTTCGTCCAGTCCGCGTCATCTGAGTAACCGGCAGAAGTTAGTGATTTCGGTAATGTCGGACAGGGAACAAAACATCGGCACAGGGGGTCTAAGGGAACGTCGGCACGAGCAAGCGCGGTCGAACGGTTTCAAGCTTGTCGCGCCAGACGGACCCGTTGGGGGGTTAGCGTGAGCTACGGGGAGCAAATCGCCCTTCGCACCCAAGCGGAGTTGAACGAAGTTGCCTCGGCAGCTTTAGTCGGTGTCCGTTCGACTGCAGAAGACCTGTTCCTTGAAAAACCGGAAGACCTGTTCCTTGAAAGATTGAAGCGCGGCGAGGCCGCAGCGTTCGAACAGTTGGTCGCGGAAAGAACCGGCGACATCTACGCGCTGCTTTATCGCCTGACCAGTGACGCAGAAGAAGCTCGGGACCTGACGCAGGAAACGTTTTTGCGTGCTTTCCAGGCGATTGCGAAATTCCGGGGTGACGCGGATTTGAAAACGTGGCTGTACCGGATCGCAATCAACCAGGCGCGAAATCGTTGGCGATGGTGGCGCAGGCGGCGACGAGATGCGACGGTTTCGTTGGACGCGCCGATTGGCGAACGCGAGCAGACGATCGCCACGCGCCTGGAAGACGTCAACGCCTCCAACCCTGAACAGGAAACGCTGGCGCACGAACGCGAGAATCAGTTGCGCGAGGCTTTACAGAGTTTGCGTAGCGCTTATCGGGAAGCCGTGGTGCTGAGAGATGTCGAAGGCTTGACGTATGAAGAGATTGCGGCGGCACTGCAAATCAACATCGGGACTGTAAAGTCGCGGCTGGCGCGAGGACGTTTGGAGCTGCGACGCAAGTTGGAAGGTTCTTTGTAAATCTAACTCGGTACGCATGCCTCGGGCATGCTGCACGCCAGAGGCGTTCGTACCGAAAGTGAATGGTTGGCCCGCCCCGGTTTCACGGAGAACTCGGTGCCAAAAGGGTCGAAGTGACGGCTCGGCAGGGTGGCCAATTCGGAAGTGTGAGAGTGAGTTTGAAAACGTGGTCAGCAACAACACGTAAGGTTCACTCGAGCATGGCTGAATCGTTAAGTGCCAACTTTGCAGAGCCGGCGTTGCTCCAGGGAAGAGCAGCCGGGGTTGGCCAGCCATTCACGACAGAATTGCGGATTGCGAATTTCGAATTGCGGATTTGAAGATTGGGCCATTTCGCAATTCGCATTTCGAAATTCGAAATGACGTTATGAACTGTGAAGAGATTCAGGAATCGCTTTCGCTTTACTGCGATGACGGACTAGCGGATGACGAACGCACCCGCTGCGATCGGCATCTGGAAGTCTGTCCGGTTTGCCGGGACGAACTCGCGCAGTTTCGTGCGGTGCGGGTCAGCCTGGGAACGATGTCGCGGCCTTCAGTTCCGGCTGATTTAATTCCGGTGATCCAGAATGCGGTGCGCGCGGAAGTTTCAGTCCAACGAGCGCGTCGCAACGCGCCTTTCGGCGAAGCCTTCGTCGATTTCATTTCTGTTTGGCTACAGCCACGAGCCATGCGCTATGCGTTCAGCTCGGTCGCGTCAATTATTCTGTTCGCGGCCGTGTTCGCCGCCCTGCGACCACACATGCTGGCGCTGAAGGAAGCCGCGACCGCATTCGAGCAATACAATGCGGTGAGCAGCAGCGGGCCGTACGATATTAATCGGCCCATTACCCCGACGAATTACGCCGCGCTGCGCACGCCGTTCAATTCTGAGTCGCCTAGTTTGAATCCGAACGGGGGTCTCGCCACGTTGAACCTGGCGAACCCGCACTTACATCAAAGTGAAAGCACCGATGACATGGTCGTGATCGCGGACGTGTTCAGCAACGGAACGGCTTCCGTTGCGGATGTGATGCACGCGCCGCGCGACCGCCGGATGCTCGATGACTTTCAGGCGGCGCTGAGAAACAACGCCGTGTTCGTGCCGTCTTCTTTAGACCGCCGGGCCGGAACGATGCGCGTCGTGTTTTCGATTCAGACAGTGGAAGTGCGCGACCGAAACTACTAACTGCAAGACATCAGAGGTCAGACATCAGATTTTGTTCTGCTTTCTGCTCTCTGCTTTTTGCCTCCTGCCTTACCAAACCTCGCTTCGATAATCCCCTTCCGGTTCTTCTTTCCAAGATTGGCTGTTAGTGACGGATAGGTTTCATTAACCGCCGGCAGCTTGCCGCCGTCGATGAGCTTTTCCACGCGCTTGATATCTCTCTCAGACGCCTCGATCTCCATAAACAATCCGAACGGCAGTTCATCAATCACGAGTTTCGCTTTGCCAACATCCCACCGCGTGCGACGTTTTTCGTAAATCAAGGCGGGCGCGAAGCCCAGCGCCACCAAAACCTCGTGCGTCGCTTCTGCGTCGCTGACGCGCGTCTCGTTTTCCTGCTGATGCTTGATGGGAGAGTTCGTGGGAATGCGTTGTTTGAAAGTGAGAACTGCTTCGCCATTCACGCGGCGAATTCGCATGGCGCGCTTGCCAAATTCCAAGTTGCCGCCGCGATAGATTGTGTTCTCTTCGAACTCGACCTTCTTAGGTTTGTAACCCAACCCGCGAAGTCGCTTTTCGATCGCGCGACGCTCGCCCGGGGTCAAACGATATTTCTTTTCGATCTCGATGGGCATCAGCTACTCGGGCAATTTGGCCGCAGATGAACGCGGGGTCTCGCAGATAAAAAAACACTAATCGACTCTTGCGGTTCCGCGGTCTTGTTCTATGTGCGTAACTCTGCGGCTTATTTCGTGACTACGCCTGTCGTATCCAGCGCAAGACTTCCGGAATGGTTGCTTTCTTCCCGTACATCAACATCCCCACGCGATAAATCCGCGACGCTAACCACATCAATCCCGCCACGGTGGCGATTCCAATTCCAAACGAAAGCAAGATCTGCCAAAACGGCGGTGTTTCAGTCACAATCCGCACCAGCATCGTAATCGGCGCGAAGAAAGGAAACATTGAGGCCCAGAAGGCGAGGGGTGAATTAGGACTTCGAATAACATTGAACGAGAGATAGAACCCCATGACGAGTAGAAGGACAATTGGCAAGGCTAACTGGCCGCCCTCCTGCGTCGTCGTAACCATCGCACCGACAACCGCATAAATCGTCGCGTATATGAAATAGCCAAGCAGAAAATAAAGGACGAAATAGACAAAAACCAGTGGCGGAATCTGCGGCAAAGTAAACGAAGAGCCGGCCAGCCACACCGAGATGGTAAGGAAAGCAATCGCCCAGATTCCCAGTTGGGTCAAAGCCACCAGCGAGACACCTATGAGTTTGCCCATCATCAAAGGGAATGAGCGCATCGAAGAAAACAGAATTTCAGCAATCCTGGTTTCTTTCTCTTCGATCACCGCGCCCAGCACGAATTGCCCGTACATCAGGACGCTCATGTAGATCAAAAGCCCCAACCCGAAGACCAGAAAAAAGCTTGACTCGCCGGCGCCTTCTTTACCGCCGATGCCGGTTGTTTTCAAACTCACCGGCTCGGACATTCTTTCGATCTGCTCTTCATTGATGCCGTTTTCGACCATCCGTTGCGAACGCAGGGCCCGGCTGATTGAATTCTCAACTCTCGACTGGGTGAAAACGTCGGCTGTGTTCCGGGCACTGAATTCGGGCTGTTCATCCTTAAGCAAACCCGCCGGAAGAATGATGTACCCCTCGAGCTCTTTGCGGCTGACTCTGGCGTCTAACTCCTTGCGAACATCTTCCAGCGAACGCCCATTCATCTTCACTTCTTCCACTGCGAAGTGGGACTGCATCGTGTCGCCGCTTTGTTTCGCGCGTTCCCTGGGATCGTTATTGAGGCCGGGTGGCTGTTCCGGCTTGGGGCTGGGAGTTGGGCTGGCCGCTCGCCGATCGATTGCCAGTTCTCGAGCCACCCGCTCGTAGATCTTGCCAGTTTGATCGACAATCGCGAGACGCGTTGGGCCCCCGGACCTGATTCCAAACATCATGGCAGGCACGACTGCAAATCCCGCCATGAGTAGCGGGCCGAGAATCGTCGCGACCACGAAGAACTTGGTCCGAACGCGCTGAATGTATTCGCGTTTGACGACGGCGAAGAATTTTCTCATGCGGTTTCCTTCACCTTTTCAATGAAGATCTCGTGCAGCCGGGGCTCAACCAACTCAAATTTCGTGACGACTACTTGCGAGTCGATTAGACGTTTTAGCAGAGTTTGGTGACTGACCCCGGGTGCAAGCAGTACTTCAACCTCGTCGCCGACCGGGAGTACGTTCGCAACCAGTTCCGAGTCTTTGAGTAGCCCGTCATCACCTTCAAACCGCAAAGCCACTGCATTTCGCGAGAAGCTTCGCCGGATGTCGCGCAGCGTACCGTCGAGCACTTTGCGCGAACGATTGATCATGCAGACGTCGTCGCAGAGCCTCTCCGCGATTTCCATCTGGTGAGTCGAAAGAATAATCGTCTTGTTCGCCTGCTTCAGCTCAAGGATCGTGTCCTTCATGATTTCGACATTTACCGGATCGAGCCCGGAAAACGGCTCGTCCAGAATTAGCAGATCTGGATCGTGAATGACGGCGGTGATGAACTGCACTTTCTGCTGCATGCCCTTGGAAAGCTCTTTGGTCCTCTTCTCTTTCCAATCTTTTAGCTGCAATTTCGCAAGCCAATGGTCGATTCGCGTGTCGGCTTCCTTGCCGCGAAGATCCTTAAGTTCGGCAAAGAAACGAAGCTGCTCGCCAACCTTCATCCTTTTGTAAAGGCCGCGCTCCTCGGGCAGGTAGCCAATGCGATCTTGCAACGCGGTGGACATTGGCTGCCCAAACAATGCGACACGACCTGAATCGGGCACCGTGATGTTCACGATCATTCGAATGGTCGTCGTCTTGCCCGCCCCGTTCGGACCGATCAGTCCGAAGACGCGGCCGCGATGGACCTTCAGACTGAGGTCGTCCACGGCCGTGAAGTCGCCGAACCTTTTCGTAACGTGGTCAACAATCAGGGTAGGTGCGTCGCTCATGCGGAATTCCTGAAATCAATGCTCGATGCGGAACGCAGAATAAGCGCCCGTCGGATCGAGGGTCAATTCTTCGACATCCTCAACACGACCAAAACGCGGGCCGGCTGCGAGGTCGTGTTTGAAGGCTTCGACTTGTGTCGGCGAACCTTCGACGAGAGCTTCCACGCGCCCGTCAGAAAGATTTTTCACGTAGCCAACAACCTGATGCCGGGCCGCCGCACGTTGCGCGAAGAAGCGATAGCCGACGCCTTGCACCTCGCCGCTGATCAAGAAACGTCGGGCCACCTTGCCGGGATTTGTTGCGGCATCAAAATGCATTTCGAGACTCCGAGTCGGTCCTCACTATTACTGCAAAATTGAGCGCGATAGTCTAGCGGGGATAGTTGCGGTACACACGCTCTGGCGTGCTATTGGTGAACAGACGAGCACGCCGGAGGCGTGCGTACCACAGTCACTTCAGTTCGACGATCGCGATACCACCAGCCGGAATTGTGATCTGCACGTTCGCCCCGTTCAAAGGAAGCTTCGAGTCGGTTAGCCACTCAGTCGCTGTCATAATTTTTTGATTTCTCAGACTCACTGTCACCTTCGCAACCGCCGATCGATCGACCTGAGGCAGACCCTGTTGCGGTTTGAAGACACCGTTGTCGTTGAAGATTGTCACGACCCAGCCGTTAGCGTTTCGGTTGACCAGGTATTCGACGTCGCCGTCGACTCGCACCGGCGTCGCTTCGGAAAAGAGATGCGCGAGAAGATGCGCCGCGAACGGCGTCATTCTTTCGTCTACGCCGAGCAAGTCGGGGACAGCCACGAAGACAACCCGACCGCGACCAATTTTGTTCGATGTCACCAATGGATCGCCGTTAGGCGCCGTCAATAGCACCTGGGCGGTTGTGGCGTTGAATCGTTCGTAACGAAACATCTGTCCACTCAGATCCTGATTTTCCTGCGCGTCGATGGCGCACTTCGCGTTATCAGCTTCAGCCGTCGCATTGCTCATGCGAATGCCCAGAAGGCTCTCAGGTAAACCTTTGACTTGCGCAGCGTTGATAACGACGACACCGCCTTTCCGAACATAGTCAGCGAGTCGCTCGGGCCACGCTCTTGTCCAGTTCACTTCACCGCCAACGACAACTGCGCGGTAATTGTCGATCGCCTCCTTCTGGGTGTCGGACGCCACCAGGACGTCGAAAATGTTTCCGAAGATGCCCGGCACAAACGCCTGCCGCTCACCGCTGGCCGGTTCGCCTTCGCGCACGAGTCCCGGGTAGTACGCGGCGCCAAACAATTGGCGTAACGCGTGATCACTACGATTGATTTGAGAAACGCCGAATGCCCACTGCGGGTAATCGATCATGTCCCAGCCGTGCGCCGGATCGAGCAAAAACGCGATGGGCGTGTAGGGCGCGCCGCGGTCGGTGTGCTTCTCGGCAAACCGAATGAACTCGTTCGTAATGCGGCCAAGCGGATTCAATTGAAACGGATGCTCGCCCGGGCCGGGTTTGAAAAATTGATCGCCCCCTTGTTCGAGATAAATCGCCGACGCGCCGGACATGTAATACAGGTAGTAACTCTTTCGATACCAGGAGAGCGATGGCCCCATCGTCGTGCCGTAGCGCGAATGAAAGAAGTGATCGGGCCCGCCGAAATTCTGCACCTTTGTAAAGGTAGTCGCCGTGTCGCCAAAGTTTGGCGCGTGATAGTAAAGAAATGCGCCGCCGAACTGTCGCGTTGCGCCACGCGTGAAAGCAATTCGCATCGCGAACATCGGTTGCACGGCCGCCGTCTCCATTCCTAAAAGCCTCACCCCCCAACGGCTGAGCGCGTGCGCAAATGAAGTGCTGGACGTTGACTGCGCCGGAATCAGCTTGTCCCACATCGGGCCGGCCTGCCCCCTGAAAATGGCGCCCCACTTGCGCGCCAGCGCGTCGCTATAGAAGCCGCGCAAGCCGTCAAGTATCTGTGCACGCGTCATGTCAGGCGTCAGCTTCAGATGCGTCGGCGCATCGTGCCAAACGTAGCCGATGCTCTCGCCCGAGACCCAACCGATAAACTGATCGCGCAGCTCGCCGTTCAATACCGACCAGGCCGCTTGCGCGTCCGCTTCAGAAGCGAAGTTCGCTTCCCCGTAATTGATGAGAATCGCAAACGGCGAACGTGTCTCTTGCAGGTATCGACGAAACGAGCTGCCTTCTTTAAGCAACTCCGCCGCGTGGTTGATGTAAATGACCGGCACCACGAATTTTGAATCGAAGATCGGAACGTCACGCTTGCCGGAATACATTTTGACGAATTCATCTATCGGCTCGGCGTGGAACGGATAGAGCGGACGTTGATCGGCGGGCTTGTCGTAAAGGGACCAAAACTCTTTTGTGATGTTCCAGGGCATCACGAAATCTCGCCCGGCAACTTTTGGCGGATTCCACGATTGCGGCAGGTTCGTCGCCGCCGGTTGGTCGATTAGCGGCGCGAGCGGGGGACGCGTCTTCGCATAATCCCGCAGGTAACGTGCCGCCGCAAATTCAGGCTTCTGTCGCCCTTGCGGAACGTAAGCGCCATCGTTTGTGAGCACGAAACAGTCAAGCTGCCGCGACGCTTGAGCCGTCTTCTGAATTTCGATCGACACACGCGCCGGACCCTTGGCGAGCGTGGCGTTTGCGCCATCCCAGGCAAACGCCCACTGCCAATACATTTTGATCTCATCGTGAGGATCGATTACGTCTTTCGCGCCGAACTCGTGAGTAAAGACATCCCGACCGGATTGCGTGATCTTGATCGTGAAGCTCTCAGTCCGGTTCGCCCAATCAGCGTAGCGCACCCACAGTTTGTATGCGCCCGCGCGCGGCACTTCGATGTCCTGCGTAATCGTTCCGCGCGTCTCATCGGCGCTCGCGTTGACTGAGTTCCATTCGCTTTCGCCGCCCTGCGACCATTCGGCGGAAACGCCCGGTCCGTTGATCCCCCACCCCGGTTTTTTCGCGGCGGGCAATTGCATCCATGAAGCGTTCAGCACCGGCTCATGCCGGGCGTCGGTGCTTATGCCGCGCATGTTTTCGGTCTCGTACCACAAGTATTCCAAACCGGAGGGGGCGACAGGGAGATGTTGGGCTCCTGGATGAGACGCGGAGACGCGGAGACACGGAGACGCGGAGACAAAGACAGCCAGGACCATGCCTATGATTACCGGCAAACGTGCGTTCAGACTCATCGTCTTCCCCGAGATGTTGTTCGTATTGTCCATTGCTCGCTGTGATCGACCATGTGGACTAGCTGGGCGAGGATTCCGTCGTATGTGGTATCGAGCTGCTCCATTTCCTCTTGGTGAATGTACCCACACCGAAAGGCGAGTTCCAGAAAAACGCGAGTTTCCTCAGCTTCGCCTTCGGAATCACTGAGCTTGCTTGCGAAGTGCGCCGGGTAGCGCCGTTTGCGCCAGGCTTCGCCGATGTTCGAACACACTGAGCGTGACGCTCGACGCATTTGATCGACCATCGAGAATCGCTCTTCCGACGGAAAGCGCTTTGTGATCTCGAAGATTCGCATTGCAGCATCTATCGCCGTTTGATACACCCGTAGTTCTTTGTAACTTCTGATGTTTTGCATTGTGGAAGGCCCCTTTCTAGTAAGTTCGTACGACCCAGCCTTGTTCTCTCTCCGTGTCCCCGCGTCCCCGTGTCCCCGCGTCCCCGTGTCCCCGCGTCCCCGTGTCCCGGCGTCTGCTTTAGTGACCTAATTGCCATTGTTTAATGAAATCAATTGGCCGAATAAGCATGATGATCTCTACAATCAAGCTATCGCGAATCCAAAACAGAAGCACGATCTCGGTGGCAATGAATATCGGGAGCGATCGCAGCCAGCCCAGCTTGCGCGCAATCAGCAGACCCACACCACAACACAGCATGTCGCCCAGCGAGTTCACTACGGTGTCGCCCTGATAGCCGAGCGCCGCCGTGGCTTCCCGGTAACGATCGATGACGGCGTTGGTGTTCTCGAGAATCTCCCAAAGCGCCTCGAGCACCAGCGCGATGACCAACTGCCAACTCGTGGGCACCTTTCTCTTCACCACAAAACGAAACAGCAGCAAGAGCAAGCCGGCCAGCATGAAGCCGTGCAGCAAATGCGTGAAGCTGTATGGATCGAAAAAAGTTTGCGACGTCAGCGAACTCCACGCATCGGACGTCCAGAAGAATGACCGACATTCACACCACCACGATCTGCCCTGCAAACGCAGCTGGACAGCCGCCGCAATGAAGATCAGCACGATCAGCACTGCCGGCCAGATTCTTAGTTGTCGTTCCTTGATCAAGCAGGATTGAGAAAGCCCGGCTGAAATTAGCCAAGCGCGTCCAGGCATTGAGCCAGACTGCGGCGCCGGCAGGTGAACATCGGAGTGCTCTTTAACGTGAAGCAGCTTGCTTTCGTCTCGCGCAGTTCCTGAAACATGTCGAGAAAGTCTGAAGGATTATCAGTTTCGAAGGCCACCACAAATTCCTGATCGTCCAGACCAAACGAGTAGGTCGTGTGCAGCTTCACTGAACGATACTTCGACCCGATGCGTTGATACTCGTCCATCATCTCGTGTCGCTGCTCTTGCGGCCGCGCGTACCATTCGTGCGTGCGCTGGAGCGGGCAAACAAACAGGTATTCGGACTGGCCCGGCACGACGTGAGTATGATCCTCTTCGTGATCTGAGCAGTCTTTTTCGATGTACATCGATCGCTTGGTCATCGAAAGGAAAGACTCAGTTGCTTCCAGGTACTTCGCCATCGGCGTACCGTTAAGCACGCTCGTCATATCCTGAAATGGTTCGAGGTTGTAGCCGATGCGCCAAATCATGAAGTCCGCATTGGCGCGCCACCCGACCGTCGAATAAGTGTGGATTAAAAGATCGCGATGGAAATCATCGATCGTGTTTATGAAACGCTGTTTGCAATCTGCTTTGTCGGCATCGGCAAGCATGCGCCATTCGGGCAATGCGCGATAAAAAGTGAAGTTCACGAACTGTCGTGGACACTTTCGTTTGTGCTCCTCTAACTCTTCAACGTTGGGCGCGAGCCGCAAAGCGCCGCGCGGGCCGTTGTTTGGAGACTCTCGTTCGGTGCTCATTGGAAACTGAAGCGATGAATCGCGTGCGGTCTTAAAATGAAATCTAAAACGCCTGAGTAAGGACGCACCTATTCTGCTGCGAGTCAAAGGCTTTTGCAATGCGAGGCGAGCCAATCCGTCACGCTGTCACGCGCGTGTTATACTGCCCGCGTTCCAGGAAAAAATTGCTGAGGGATAAAGAATGAGTTTCCGCGGATCTTTCTTGCTGATAACGGTCTGCGCGCTGGCAATATGCGCGTGCAACCAGCCCACGACAACTAACACCGAAACGAAAGCGCCTCCTGTGGCAACGGCGACGCCGACGCCCGACGCGTTTGCTCAGGTGCGCGGCGTCTACGCAAAGGATTGTCAGAACTGCCACGGCGTGGATGGTGCAGGCGGACCCGTAAAACTTGAAGACGGCAAGACACTGAAAGTTCCGAGCTTCCGCGCGGGACACGCGTTGCGTCATACGGATTCGGATTTTCACCGTCAGATAATTGAAGGCGGCGACGGCATGCCGTCGTTCAAAGTCCAACTAGGTGGGCAGATTGATGAGATGGTTCGCTTTATTCGTCAGGAATTTCAGCCGGGGCACACCCCGCCACCAGAAAAGAAATAAAGTGAAGTTTGTACTTTGTACTTAGTACTTTGACTTTGGTCTAGAGCCGTGACTTTATCGAGAGATCAAAGTACAAAGTCCCAAGTACAAAGGTCGTCTTTGTTCTTAGAGCGTGACTTTATCGAAGGATCAAAGTACAAACCTCAAAGTACAAAGCCCGTTTTTCTTATGCGCACCCATAGCTCAGTTGGATAGAGCGTCTGACTTCGAATCAGAAGGCCGGAGGTTCGAGTCCTCCTGGGTGCACCATCTTCGAAGTAAGGTTCGCACTCCTCTGGAGTGCCAGCACGCAAGCGGCGTGCGTACCAAGGCGTCGGGTAGGAGGCGGAGTCACCTCCGCCGTCCTCCCACACCACCGTACGTACGGTTCCGTATACGGCGGTTCATGAAGTCCGCTGAAGACGAAGCCTTTGATCCCGCAGCGACAAGAGTTCACAGCGATCAAAGTAGGATTTAGGGAAAGCGGCGTGCATGTGCGAGGCCCCGGCATTCCACCAAGGCCCGCGCCCATTCGTCGCTGATTCCCAGGCCCGGAGGTCGTCCAGACCACGCTGCCTCAAGCCCTTGGCGCGAGTGACGGTGCGCTTCCAGTGTCGCCAGATAAGACCACGCAACTTCCGTCGTATCCAGCTATCAAGTTCTTCGAAGATTCCTTTCACCTCTGCCAGGCGGAAGTAGTTCATCCAACCACGCAGCAACGGTGTCAGTTCATCGCCGATTAACTTGCCCAGGTTGCGTCCTCGCCCGCGACGAAAGATTTCCCGCAGCTTCCCTTTCAGACGTTTGACCGATTCCTTCGCCACTTTCAAACGTGGCTCACGGTTCGACGTCAGCGAGTAGCCCAGGAACTTTCGCTCCCACGGTCGCGCCACCGCGCTTTTCTCCGCGTTTACCTTTAGCCGTAGTCGCCGGTCAAGG